>CAYTGM010000001.1:0-595476 GCA_964437365.1 uncultured Candidatus Sumerlaeota bacterium
TCAACGGGTGCACTCTTCTCTCTCAAATGTCATCCACAACTTTAGGGCATATCTCAGGGTTGTGGTGCCCTGGGTGTTTAACCCACAGTAGCCTTCGCGTTGCTCGGCAACTGTGGGCTATGACCTCTAACCGCCGCCGCGGTAAGGCGTTGTTTTTGGAAAGACGATGTGAAGTCTCCCCTTAAAGTCAGATACAGGATGTTACCACGTACCTCAGCCTCCGAGCGAAGCGAGACTTTAGCCGAGCCTGATACTTTAGTGCCAGGTGATTCCGCGAAGAATTACCTACAACTGTCTTAACAGTTTCCCTGATTCGAAACCGTTAAAACGGTTGGCAGGTCCTTTTTTGATCATTTCCGCAGGTTAAAACCCGCGTCTCAGCTGAAGCCTCGATTTGCTCACGGTCCGAGATTCTGAAAACCGTCATTTGTGAAATTCCTCGAGGAATCCCTGTCTTCCCTGATAGATCTATCATTACCGCGGTAGCGGTTGGAGGCCATAGTCCATGGTTGGCCCGAACAGGGCCTACTATGGGTAGGGTAGAATGTATATAAGAAGCCTGGGAGGGGTTCCACATGTTCTGTTTGGGTTTTGTCCAACCCCTGCCGGGGTTGTGCTGTCCTGGGTGTTTAACCCACAGTAGCCTTCGCGTTGCTCGGCAACTGTGGGCTATGACCTCTAACCGCTCCCGCGGTAGGGTGTATCAAGACCTGGTCTTAAGATGACTCTCTCTATATATTTCCCCGCCCTCTGTTTCGTTGTCCCCGAAAGTACCCGGGGAACGGCTGACAAGGACAACGGCAACGTTGAACGACAACAATGCAGTGCCAGGAAGGGGCAGGACAGGGTAGAAGGTAGATTGTCCTCGGCATTTCCTCCTTACATCTCTTCGATCACGCATTAGCGGTATTTCAGTCCTCATTCCCTCTACCTCCAAAGTTTTGATTCACACTCCCTTGAATATCTGTTCTTCTCAGGTGTAAGATCACTGAGAAACAAAATTATCTTCCTTTTCGGGGACCAGAATCATGCTGTTCTTCTTCATTGTTCGCCAACAAACTGCCGCCATCGTGGAAAATCTTGGGCGATTTACCCGCATTTGCGAGCCTGGACTCCACTTTAAACTTCCCTGGGAGAAAGTTGCCGGTCGTGTTTCCCTTAGAATTATGGAGCTGCAAGTCTCCGTTGAAACGAAAACACAGGACGACGTCTTTGTTCGACTACTCATCGCCGTACAGTACTTCGTGATGCCTGATCGTGTTAAAGAAGCGTTCTATCGACTCTCGAATCCTGTGATGCAGATTGAATCCTACGTTTTCGATGAGGTGCGCTCAGCCGTTCCTTCCATGAAGCTGGATGAAGTCTTCCAGGAAAAGGACACGATCGCCAATGCCGTGAAGTCAGGTCTGGAAGAAACAATGACTCAATACGGTTACGGTATCGTTAGAGCTCTGGTGAATGACATCGATCCTGATCCTAAAGTCAAAAACGCCATGAATGAGATTAACGCAGCGCAGCGTCTTCGAAAAGCAGCTGAAGAACGAGGCGAAGCTGAGCGTATCCTGAAAGTGAAGCAGGCTCAGGGTGAAGCTGAGTCAAAAATTCTGCAGGGCGAAGGGATCGCCGGTCAACGTCGAGCCATCGTCGATGGTCTTCGCGAATCAGTAGAAGAGTTCCAGAAAGGTGTTCCGGGTGCCACGAGCAACGATGTGATGCAGCTGGTTCTCATGACTCAATATTTCGATACGCTGAAGGATATTGGAGTGGCAAGCCGAGCGACAACCATCTTGATGCCTCATACTCCAGGGGCCTTGAGCGACATCAGCGATCAGGTGCGTCAGTCCATTATGACCGCAAACGTGGCTTCTGATGAACATCGAAAAGCCAGCGAGAAGGCAGAAGAGGAAGATGACGACGACAGCGCTCCTATTGATACAGACCCGGCTTCTCAATTCAAACCAGACCTTCCAAAGCCCAAGACGCCCAACCTGAATATTCCTCCCATTGATGATCCAAGAAATAAATAATCTTAACTTTCATAAACCCTCTTAATCGGTTTGAGGCGGTCGAGTTCGTATGATCCTTGACCGCCTTCCTCATGACCGGCTTTCATAAGCGCGATAAATGACTGAACCCCATCGACTCCCAGTTTCGTTCATTCGGACTGGGCGTTATCTTGATGAGAATAAGATCGCCTGTGACCGAAGCCGAATCACCTTTTAACCCGAAAGACAAAAAACGAAACAAGAGGCGTCGCCGCTTTCAGTGGGATGATTTTCAGGTTGTTAAGCGGGTGCTGACCTATGCTCAGCCCTATCGCACGAAGATCATTATTGCTCTAACGATTGGTGTTTTCGCGGGCTTCCTCGCCGCCGGCAATATTCTCGCCGTTATTCCTGTCCTTCAGGTTATTCTTGAAGGTGAAAAGGATAAGGAAGAGGTTCAGGAGATCCTGCTTGATATTGATGAGCAATGGGAAAAGTGGGAGAATGGTGAAACCTTTGTTGATCGCTTTGACGGGTATGTGAATGCCCGTAAGTATCAGATACGATACAAATGGAACGAGTGGATTCTAGACTCGAAAGAAAAAGCGATCTATATGATGGCTCTCCTTCTGGTGGGCATCACTGTGTTGAAAAGCCTCCTGGATTTTCTTTCTAAATATATTCTCCAGAAATACTTCTTTCTCGCGATCATGAACTTGAGGGTTCATTTGTATAATAAATGTCTGGATATGAACCTTCCAGATTTCGCCGCATTTTCGAGCGGTGATTTGATCGCCCGTATGAACAACGACCTGCGAGCTGTTCGTCTGGTCTATACGAATATGATCAGTAATGTGATCCTGCAGCCTTTCAGTATTTTCTTCATTTTCATCGCAATGCTTTTTCTGAACTGGCAGCTGACGCTGATAGCGATCGTTGGTGTTCCGACCCTGATTCTGCCGGTCAGTTATCTGGGCAAGAAGCTGCGTCACATGGGCAAAAAGGACGAGGAAGAAGACGCTAAGATTCTCAGCTATACGCAGGAAGTCATCCAGGGTCTGATGATTGTTAAGGCATTTACCGCTGAGAAGAGGGAGTTGCGCAGGTTTAAGAAGCTCAGTCGTCAATTCGCCAAACGACAGATTCGCCGTGAAAAATACCGACTTTACAGTGAACCTTTTGTTGAGGTTTTCGCCTCGGTTGCCATGGCAATTGTTCTTTGTCTTGGCGCCTACCTGATCCTGAAGAGCGACAATGCGAACATGGAACCAGCAGAGTTTATGGCTTATCTCCTGTTCCTGACGCGATTCTATCCGCCTATCAAACGACTCTCAAATACGTTTATTAAGCTTCAGAAGTCGCTGGCGAGTGCTGAGCGTATATTTGAAGTGATAGACAAAGACCTGGAGATTAAAGAGAAACCTGATGCTGAGGTTCTCCCGAAGTTTTCGGAGAAGATCGAACTCCAGAACGTGGACTTCGCCTATACCAAGGACACACCTTTTGTTCTCAAAAACTTCAGTCTGGAAATCCGCAAGGGACAGAGGATTGCTCTCGTGGGAAGAACCGGTGCGGGAAAGTCTACCATCGCCAGGTTACTCCCGCGTTTCTATGATATACAGCAGGGTAAAGTCCTTATAGACGGGCATGATGTTCGAGACGTCACTCTGGATTCGCTGCGAAGTCAGATAGCCGTTGTTTCTCAAGAGACAATTCTGTTTAATTCATCGGTTGCGGAAAACATTCGCTATGGGCAGCCCGATGCATCAGATGAAGAAGTGCAGGAAGCCGCAAAAGCCGCTTATGCCGATGAATTCATCCAGGAGCTTCCCCGCGGTTATGATACGATCGTGGGTGAGCGCGGCGGAAGGCTTTCCGGGGGGCAGCGCCAGAGGTTGACAATTGCGCGCGCTCTCCTGGCGAATTCTCCCATCCTTATTCTGGATGAAGCAACCAGCGCCCTCGATAATGAGTCGGAGAGAATCGTTCAGTCGGCCATTGAGAAGCTCATGGAAAATCGCACGGTGCTTGTTATCGCACACCGCCTTTCCACGGTGCGCGCTGCCGACGAGATCCTGGTGATGGAAGAAGGCGCGGTGATAGAGCGCGGAGGCCACGAAGAGCTGCTTGCAAAGCGGGGTAAGTACTACGATTTCCTTCAGGCAGAAGAGCTTCTGGACTCTTGATCAGCAGGAGAAAGAAAAGAACACTCTTGCCACACGAGGGGGCTCACTGAGAGTGAGTCTTGTGTTCTGAATGAACATGAAAGCAAACCATCGATTGGAAGTTTACGAAACTCAGTGTCTACTCACCCGATAACGATCAAAGAAATCTGCGAGCTCATCAATGCTTCTGTCCCAAATGAAGTAGCGGACAAAGTGATCACAGGAATGGGCAGCCTTGAGAACGCGACTGAGGACGAGATTACTTTCGTTCAGCAGTCTTATCGTTCACAAATGGCAGAAGCCTCGAAAGCGGGAGCGGTCATCGTTTCGAAGGGGAGTAAAGCGTCTCACCCTGTGCTCATCGAAGTGGATGATGTGTTGTCGTCGGTCTTGAAGCTCATGGCTCACTTTTATCCTGAGCCGGAACGCACCTCTTTCCAGCACCCTTCTGCAGTGATAGCTGATGGCGTCAAGGTTGGGAAAGAGACATACATTGGTGCGGCCGTTGTGATCGAAAAAGGTTCGGTCATTGGCGATCGCGTCCGCATCGAATCTGGTACGTTTATCGGCGAGGACTGCGTCGTGGGTGATGGCAGCTGGCTCTCTCCGGGTGTGAAAGTTCTGGATCGCTCAGAGCTCGGGCAGCGTGTTCGCATTCATAGTGGCACAGTGCTGGGCGCAGATGGATTCCGTTTCGAGCTTGTGGACGGACGGCTGAAAAAGATCCCTCAGGTTGGAAAAGTTGTTCTCGAGGACGATGTAGAGATTGGGGCCAACGTCGCAGTTGATCGTGCTTTTCTCGACGAAACGCGAATTGGCGCACGCACGAAGATAGATAATCTTGTCCAGATCGCCCACAATGTCGTGATTGGTTCGGACTGCGTGATAGTTTCTCAGGTAGGCATTGCTGGTTCCGTCAAGATAGGCCGTGGAGTGATGATTGGTGGAAAGACAGGAGTCCGTGATCACTTGAAAATTGGCGATGGTGCGAAGATTGCCGGTTCGTCGATCGTTGCAAGAGATGTGAAGCCCGGCGAAGAGTTAATTGGCAATCCTGCTGTCGATGCAAAGACATATGCTCGAGTGAATTCATTTTACCGACACTTTAATAAGTACTGGAAGAAGCTTCGTGAGCTTGTCGATGAAGACGAGAAGTAAGTCTGATTCTTGAGCTTTCGCTGAATAAATTGAATTTAGAGTGAAGGATTGGGTGTTGTTGTGGGAAATCGTTGACAACCGCGGTGCCACTACAAAAGGCTTTGCGGCGTTTTCCCCCTAATTCCGGAATTTCTGGAACCGCATGAATTTTTTATTTCCTCGATTTGTACATCATCAAATTTCTATTAGTGGCAAGAGTTCCTCAAGCCGAGCGGTTCCTTCAAACTTAGTCATCCAGAATTTTTTGTATAGTCTGGTCACTTATAATCTCTCAACAAACAGGAGAATCCGATGAGTCCTAAGAAGTATGTTTATTACTTCGGAGACGGCAAAGCTGACGGCACAGGCAAAATGCGTGAGCTGCTTGGTGGAAAGGGTGCCAACCTCGCCGAAATGAGCTGCCTTGGCATTCCAGTCCCTGCCGGCTTCACAATCACCACGGAGGTTTGCGTTCATTACTACGATAATAAACGCAAGTATCCTACAGACCTGATGAATCAGGTCGAAAAGAACATCAAAAAAGTCGAAAAGGCGATGAAGAGCAAGTTCGGGGATCCAAAGAACCCTCTGCTGCTTTCTGTACGTTCTGGCGCGCGCAGCTCGATGCCGGGCATGATGGACACGGTTCTCAACATCGGCCTCACAGAAAAAACAATTCCTGGGCTGATCGAAAGGTCTAACGAGCGTTTTGTTTATGATGCTTATCGTCGTTTGATCACCATGTACGCTGACGTTGTGATGGAAAAAGCCAAAGGCATTGAGCCTAAAGATGGCGAAGGCATCCGCGTTAAACTTGAGCATATTCTTGAAGAGAAGAAAGCCAAAGTCGGTGCAAAAGAAGATACCGATCTCAGCGCAGAAGACCTCAAAGAACTTGCAACAGCTTTCAAGAAAAAGGTTAAGGAAGTTCTTAAAAAGCCATTCCCTGACGATGCAATGGCTCAGCTTAAGGGTGGTATAGAAGCGGTCTTCCTGTCATGGAACGGAAAGCGCGCTAAGGATTATCGCCGCATTGAGAAGATTCCCGAAGAATGGGGAACAGCTGTTAACGTTCAGGCGATGGTTTTCGGTAACCTTGGAGAGACTTCTTCAACGGGTGTTGCCTTCACCAGAAACCCTGCCACCGGTGAAAATGAATTCTACGGTGAGTATCTTGTGAATGCTCAGGGTGAAGACGTCGTTGCTGGTACAAGAACGCCTTCTCCAATTCTCAAGAAGCGTGAAGCGAAGGGCGACCTTTCAAAGTCTCTCGAGCGCATGGATAATAAGTCCTTCAAAGAGCTTAACGCCATTCGCCTGAAGCTCGAGAAGCATTTCAAAGATATGCTCGATATCGAGTTCACCATCCAGGAAGGCAAACTCTGGATGCTTCAGTGCCGTGTTGGTAAGAGAAACGGTATATCAGCCGTCCGCATGGCTGTTGAGATGCTGAAAGAAAAGCTGATCGACGAAAAGACAGCTTTGATGCGTGTCAAGCCCATGCAGCTTAACGAGCTTCTTCTTCCCTCTGTAAACCCTTCAGCGGAATTGAAAGCCACAGCGATTGCAAAAGGTCTTCCTGCAGGCCCTGGTGGCGCGACAGGACAGATTGTCTTTACAGCAGATGCTGCTGAAGTCTGGGCAGAAAAAGGAAAAAAAGTTATCCTCGTTCGTGCTGAAACTTCTCCTGAAGACGTTGCTGGTATGCACGCTGCCGAGGCGATCCTCACCGCAAAGGGTGGTATGACAAGTCACGCTGCTCTTGTTGCTCGCGGATGGGGTAAATGCTGTATCGTTGGTTGTGGTGAGCTCAAGATCGACACAGCTAACCGCAAGATGACTGTTGGCGGAAAGACATACAAAGAAGGCGATTTCATCACGCTTAACGGAACTAAGGGTACTGTCTATTCAGGACACCTCCAGCTTGATTCGCCTAACCCTGAAAAGAACAAGTACTACAAGTCCATCATGCAGCTTGCTAACAAGTATCGTCAGATTAATGTTCGCACGAACGCTGACTCGGGCAAGGATTCCGCCTATGCGAGAGTCCTCGGTGCTGAAGGTATCGGCCTTTGTCGTACTGAGCACATGTTCTTTGATGCCAAGCGAATTAAAGCTGTCCGTCAGATGATCGTGGCCAAGAACCACGATGATCGCTACAAGGCGATTATGAAGCTTCTTCCTTATCAGAGAAAAGACTTCCTGGAAATCTTCAAAGCAATGAAGGGGCTTCCTGTAACGATCCGTCTGCTGGATCCTCCACTGCACGAGTTCACTCCTGGCGAGCCAGGGCAGATCGAAGAGCTTGCACACGAGCTCAAGATCACAGCTCACGAGCTTCAGGAACGCATCCACGACCTCCACGAGCTCAACCCGATGCTTGGTCACCGCGGATGTCGTCTGGGGATTACTTATCCTGAAATCACTGAAATGCAGTCACGCGCGATCTTCGAAGCCGCCGCTGAATGCGTGAAGAAGAAGATCAAGGTGGCACCTGAAGTGATGATTCCTCTTGTTGGTCAGGCGACAGAGCTTGCGAACCAGGCAGCTGTTGTTCACGAAGTTGCCAAGGCTGTCATGAAGGAAAAGAAAGTGAAGTTCAACTATCAGGTTGGTACAATGATCGAGCTTCCTCGCGCTGCTCTGACAGCTGATCAGATCGCTGAGCATGGTGAGTTCTTCAGCTTTGGAACAAATGATCTCACGCAGACCACCTTTGGTTTCTCACGCGATGACATCGGAACTTTCCTCCCTGACTATCTGGACAAGAAAATTCTTCCAGAAGATCCTTTCCAGAGTATCGACCAGTCTGGTGTTGGTGAGCTCGTTCGTATCGGTATCGAGAAAGGCCGTAAGACTCGCCCCAACCTCAAGGTTGGTATATGCGGAGAACACGGTGGCGATCCTGACTCAGTTGCATTCTGCCACGCGGTGGGCATGGACTATGTCAGCTGCTCACCTTTCCGAGTACCAATCGCTCTTTTCGCAGCAGCTCAGGCAGCGATCAATAACCCACGCAAAGCTGAAAAGAAAGCCTCTGCTAAGCGTAAGAAGAAGTAACTTCTTCGAGTCAAATTCAATGAAACGTCAAGGTCCCCTGTCATCATCTGGCAGGGGACCTTTTTTGTATCTATACGAAACTGGAACGTGCTTCTTTCAATCAGTCAGTGACTTCTATCCTGTAGGCACGTCTATAGTCAATATTGCCAACAGCATTTCGTACAAGCCCCATAATATCTTTCTGTACCAGAATCGGTTGAGCATAGGTGAAGAGCGGTGCGATCGGCATGTTCTCTTCGATGAGGATTTTCTCTGCCTTAATGAGAAGTTCTTCTCGAGCTGCAGAGTCACCTTCCGCGCGGGCCTGTTCTACAAGATTGTTATACCGTTCATCGTTGTGCCGGGGCCTGTTAAACTGGTTTCCTGTGACATAGAGTTCAAGGAACGTCATTGCATCGAGGTAATCACCGTACCACCCGTTTCTAAGAATCTGGAAATCACCGGTGTTCCCTTTTTCGAGTCGGACTCCCCACTCGACATTCTGAAGTTCGATATCAATATCAAAAGCCTCTTTCCACATGGCTTGAAGCTGTTCAGCAATAATTTTATGATCGTCTGCCGTATCGTAGGTATAGATCGTTTTCGGGAAGTCCTCTGCAGTGTACTTCGACTGTTCGAAAAGTTTTCGTGCTTCCTCGATATCGAACGTTCCCATCAGGTCTCCTGCCTGCTCTCGATAGGTGCCACCCTGGGGCGAGCTGAGGTTCTCAGGAATAATGCCCTGACTGACAACTTCGCCGCGACCAAGCACACGATCAACAATCAGCTCACGGTCGATCGCCTTGACCAGTGCTTTTCGCATATAGACATCATCCAGCGGTGGGGTCGTCGTGTTGAAGGAGAGGTAATAGGTACCAAAGGTAGTTGTCATATTCCATTCGGGCTGGGATTTCCAATATTCGATTTCGGGTAGTGAGATCTTGTTTGTGACATCTATCTCTCCGGTGCGGAACGCCTGTGTTTCAGTAGGCAATTCTTCGATCATTTTGAAGTCTACATTCTCCCAGAAAACATTCTCAGCGTCCCAGTAGTCAGGAACGCGCTCGAGAGTAATTGTATCACGAGACCGGTATTCAGCGAGGCGGAAGGCCCCGTTTCCATTGTAGGTTTCAGGTTTGATACTCCAGGCTTCTCCGTTGTTCTCGACTGTTCCCCGGTGGATGGGATACCACGCCGTATGGTCAACAACGGTGAGGAAAAACGGAGTCGGGTTAGCAAGTTCATAGACCAGTGTATAGTCGTCCTCAGCTCGAACCGAAGTAAACTCCATGCTGCTATTCAGTCCACCTGCTTGGTAGTACGCATCAGCATCCTTGATGAACCCAAGAACCATTTTGGCATATTCAGCAGCGATTTTAGGCGTTAGTATGCGTTGAATTCCGTAGACATAATCGTCCGCCGTAACAGGGTCGCCGTTGTGCCATTTGCCATCTTTTCTGAGGTTGAAAGTGAATCGAGTGAAGTCTTCGTTCGCCTCCCAGCTTTCGGCTGCACCTGGCATAGGCTGGCAATCCTCATCGAGAATTACCAGGCCGTCGAAGAGACCTCTCATCACATGTCCACCGATTGCGCTCGTATTCAATGTTGGATCAAGAGTTTCAGGCTCGCCTCCCAGATTGATGGTGAGCGTCTTGTCAACCTGACTGCCACTGGAGGATGCCTGCTCTGGGTTTTCTGGGGCTTTGCAGGAAGTGTTCAAAGCAAGAGCCGCGATGAGCGCTCCTCCAGAGAGATAAGACCGTTTCATAATATGGTGATCTCCTGATCAAAAGAATTCAATTCGTTAGAAATATCGTTTGATGATGGCAGTGAATCAAGACGGGTATATGAAAAACAGCAGAAAGTATCAATTTAGAGTGTTTGGGGGCATGCAGATTAAACCTTCGCCTTGCCTCACGGCAAAAGGAGGGAAAAGTCTGTCCGCTCTTACGTGATCTTTTCGGAAGGCAGACTGGTATGTCAGAACATGTTTATGATCCAGTGGTAGTTGAGTCGCGCTGGCAGAAGTATTGGGAAACACAGAATGTAAACGAGATCGATTTAAAGGGAGCAAAGAATCCGTATTATGTTCTCATGATGTTTCCGTATCCAAGTGCAGAAGGACTCCATGTGGGAAATGTTTACGCTTTCACAGGAGCCGATGTCTACGGTCGTCATCGTCGCCTCAGGGGGTATGATGTTTTCGAACCTATCGGATTCGATGCCTTTGGGATTCACTCTGAAAACTTCGCGATGAAGGTGAATCGTCACCCGACAGAGCTCATTCCTTCCAACATCGATAACTTCACGCGGCAGCTGAAGATGATGGGGTTCATGTTCGACTGGAACCGCACCGTCGATACAACATCTCCGGAATATTATAAATGGACTCAGTGGGTTTTCCTCCAGCTCTATAAGGCAGGGCTGGCTTATCGGGATGAGAAGGAAGTGAATTTCTGCCCAGAATGTGGGACCGTGATTTCTGATGAACAGGTGAACCCCGATGGAACCTGTGAGCGCCATTCAGAGACCATGGTCGAGCGTAAGGAAATGCCCTGCTGGTTTTTCCGCATCACGGAGTTTGCCGACCGACTCGACAAAAACCACGACTGGCTTGACTGGTCTGAAAAGACAAAGATCGCCCAGAAAACCTGGATCGGTAGATCGGAAGGCGCCGAAGTAGACTTTGAAATTACTTCACCGATAGAGGGAGATACGGGCGGCCAGAAGATCCGTGTCTTTACAACACGACCCGACACTCTCTTCGGGGCGACCTACATGGTATTGGCTCCTGAGCACCCGCTCGTCGATCAGATTACGCAGCCGGGGCAAAAGTCCGCCGTTGAAGAATATCGGAGAACGATTGCAGAAAAAACAGAAGAAGAGCGCACCAGTGATGACAAGGAAAAGACCGGAGTCGATACAGGTGCCAAGGCAAGGAACCCCCTTACCGGAGAAGAAATCCCTGTCTATATCTCGGATTATGTTCTCATGGGTTATGGTACAGGAGCTATCATGGCTGTACCTTGTGGCGACCATCGCGACTTCGCCTTTGCTCAGAAATTTAATCTCCCCGTGATATGCATTCTAGACCCTGACGTTAAAAGCGGACAGGCGTCAGATCTCTCTGGTATTGAAAACGGGGAGGCCTTACTGAAGACCAAGGAAGGTCAGAAAGAAATTCGCGAGGCTGTTCTGGCTGGTAAGGCCTGCTGGTCGGGTGAAGGAAAGTTGGTCAATTCTTCTAACGGTGATCTGGATATCAACGGGTTGAGCGTTAAGGATTCTAAGAAGAAGACCAACGACTGGTTGCAGTCAAAAGGTCTTGGCGAAGCTAAGACAACATTCCGTCTTCGAGACTGGGGCATAAGTCGTCAGCGTTACTGGGGTCCACCTATTCCTATTATATATGATGAAGAAGGCAATCCTCACCCGGTCCCTGAAGATCAGCTTCCAATTACTCTTCCCGAGACAAAAGACTTTCGTCCTAAGGGAGACGGCAAGGGGCCTCTTGCTAATATTCCTGAGTGGTACAATACAACTCTACCTGACGGACGCCCCGGTCGTCGCGAAACTGACGTGATGGACAACTTTCTCGACTCCGCCTGGTACTACCTTCGATATGTTTCGTCTAATGATGATAATCAGCCCTTCGACCCTGAGCTCATTAAGAAGTGGCTTCCCGTGGATATTTATATCGGCGGCAATGAGCACGCCGTTCTTCACCTCATGTATACCCGATTCATTTGTATGGCCCTTGAAAAGGCAGGGGTATTGACCATGGAGGAGGTTCTAAAGGACCCCGCAGAACCATTCAAGAGATTTCGTGCTCATGGATTGATCATCAAAGATGGCAAGAAGATGTCCAAGAAATGGGGTAATGTGATCAATCCTGACGAATATGTTGAGAAATATGGAACTGATACTCTACGTCTATATCTCATGTTCCTTGGACCTTATCTACAAGGAGGCGACTTCCGCGATAAAGATATACAGGGGATGCGCCGCTTCCTGAACCGCCTCCACGCGTGGTATTTTGAAAAGACTCAACCAGTTGTGGACGAATCTGAATTGCCGAAAAGCCTGTTGGTCAAAAAAAATCAGATGATCAAGAAGGTCCAAGGTGATATAGACGACCATAACTATAACACGGCTATCGCCGCGATCATGGAGCTCTTTAACGAGGCGAAATCTGCGGATAAGACCAGCCAGGAAATTAAGGAAGCGATTATCCTTTGCCTGGCGCCCTTTGCGCCTTACTTCGCCGACGAAGTCTGGTGTGAGGCACTTGGAAACAAGAAGAGCATCTGGGAGATTGGCCAGTTTCCTGAATACGATGAAGCTCTGACAAAGATGGATGAAGTTGAAATCGTTCTCCAGGTGAAGGGTAAGATCAAAGACCGGGCAGTCGTTGCACGAACGGCCAGCAAGGAAGACCTCGAAAAAATCGCTCTTGAAAATGAAAAGGTGAAGCAGAGCATTGACGGCAAAGAAGTCCGAAAAGTTATCGTTGTTCCTGGAAGACTCGTCAATATTATCGTCTAGTCCAGACCTTCCACTGGAATCGATTCAAACAGGGGGTAGGATGGTTTTCCTGCTCCCTGCTTTTCTTTTTTTACGGTAGAAGAGGATCTTCTTTTCTTTCTCTTCAAAGCCGTGGTTTATTAATTTGTCGAGACAATATTCAACAAAAGCACCAAACTTGTATTGAGGCTGCAGGGGGGACGGCTTACAAACCATCATCGTTGCATGGTTGAACCGTCAGGATTTCCTTCAACGTAATCGACCAGGGAAATATGGTACCCTTTCTTTTTCTTCTCTTCTTAGCCGCCTGCTTCGCTATCTATGCGATGCGCAGACGCATCCTCTCTCTCGAAGATGTCCTTCAGACTCTTGAGACCGAAAACGCCACTATATTTGATTTCCTGGATCGCATAGGGAGCAATCTCACGCAGGACATCGATACCACCCGTGCCATGGAAATGGTCGTTGATTTTGCACAAGAGGCGACGCATTCAGATGCAGCCTGTTTGTATGTACGTGATCATAAAAACCCAGAAGTGATGAAAGCTCATGTTGTCCGCGGTTTCTTTCCTCCAATGAAAAGAGCCCCCAGCGAAAAGGTTTTCGTGAAGCGCAAATACATGGCAGACATGGTAAAGAAGATTCGAATTCCCGTGGGAGAAGGCGTCATTGGGCGGATTGCCGAGGACGGAAAGCCTGTACTCGTTTCAGACGTGAAGTCCGACCCCCGCTTTAAGGAGATCCTGGCTACCGGCGTAGAGGTCAGAGACTTTCTCGCGGTACCGATCATTATTCGGCAAGAGGTGCTTGGAATCCTCGCTCTCGTTAACAAGAAGGAGGGCGGACGTTTTGGGGAAAATGATCAGCACATTACTATGGCGATCACTGATCAGGCAGCAGTTACTCTGGACATGGTGCGTCTATACAAAGTGCAGGCTGACCAGCAACGACTGGAGCAGGAACTTGAACTCGCCCGCACATTTCAGTCGCTGCTTTTACCTCGGGAACGACCTGAGCTGGACAAAGTACAGATCAGCGAATTCTATCGTCCCGCACTCGAAGTCGGAGGCGATTATTATGACTACATCCCCATCGATGATGAACATGTAGGAATCGCTGTGGGAGATGTTTCAGGGAAAGGAATTCCCGGTGCTCTCGTCATGGCTTCCGTCCGGGCAACCCTTCGTGCAGAAGCTCGCATGTCACTTTCCCCGAAAGAAGTTCTCCGGAAGGTAAATGAAGAAGTCGCCCATGACACGAAGGAAAGTGTATTCATCACAATGACCTACGGTGTCTTGAATACGCGCTCAGGAGAATTCCGTTTCTGCCGTGCCGGCCACGAGCCAGTTATCTGTTGCAGTATGCAAGGTGAGGACCTATTAACATTTATGCCTGAGGGTATCGCCCTTGGATTGTTGTCGGGTGAAATCTTTGAGGTGACAGAAGAAGCGACCATCAACCTCGCCCAGGGAGAAGCAGTCGTTCTCTACACGGATGGCGTGGTCGAGGCCATGAACGGGAAACAGGAAGAATACGGTGAAGATCGTTTTCATCAGGTTCTTCGATCCTCTGAATCAGATGATCCCGATCGAATGGTCGACAGAATTGTCACCGACATTGAAGATTTTACTAGAGGACTGCCTCAGCATGATGATATTACCTTAGTAATCATTGGATGGAAAGATGGTGGACAGACAGCACAGATCCATCCCATCGACTTTAAAGCATCGACTGCCTAACGATTTTCAGGAGCCCCCGTGTTGAAAAACTACGACTTAGTTATCCACCCATCTGACGAGAACTCGGCCGTTAGACGTGTCGACTTGATCGGTTGTCTCGACAGTCACACTGTAGTCGGTTTCGAGAAAAGCCTTCACAACCTTCTGGATGAAGGAGTGGTCAATCTCGTCGTTGATCTCGAGAACCTCACCTACATCTCCAGCGCAGGAATCAGCGCTCTGATGGGTCTTACACATCGACTCAGACAACAGGATGGCGAGCTTGTTCTGCTGAAGCCCACCGATAAAGTTTTTCGTGTTTTCAGAACACTTGGGTTCACGAATATTTTTAAGATCGTGCAGTCGGAAGAGGAAGTAAAGTCAGCGATCTCTCAATCGTAAGCGAAAGCTTGAGCATCACGACAACCTCCCTCAAGACCTTGAAAGGCAAAGACACGAACCTAAGGAAAAGATTAGATTCCCGAAAGGCTGTCAGGCCCATCGATGACCAAAGAGCCTCTGGACAAGCTTGCGATTGAAATTTGCTGCCCTGTCGAAACACGGGTCCTTTCCATGGTGCGCTCGATGACGACTGCTGTTGCAAAAGACCTCAACTTCACAGAAGAACAGATAGATCAGATTGAAATGGCCGTGGACGAAGCATGTGCAAACGTTGTTGAGCATGCCTACGAACCCCGCACACAAGAATCAGAAAACACCGACCAGAAAGCTGTAGAGAAAGATCCACCTGACTACTTCATGCAACTGCGAATCATTGTCGGGGATCAGTTTCTCAAGATCAGTATTATCGATCATGGGGTGGGGATGAATAATCGCCCTCCCGGTTGCTCCTCTGTGGAAGAGTTCGCTGAGAAAGGTGGCGGAGGCGGACTTGGGAATCTCATCATTCGAAACTTCATGGATGAGGTTGATTACCACTATCCACCAGGATCTGGGACTATCCTCACGATGACCAAGTATCGACGAGACTCTTCCAAGGAATCATAAAAGGCGGTTAAACCAGAATATGACGCTCTCCCAATCGGAAGAACGGCAGCTCGAAAGGCTACGTAATCAGGTAAACTGGGTTACACGCCTATCGACGGCGTTAACAGCAACACAAAGTATTGAGGATCTCGCATCGATTCTCATTGCCGGGTACGTCTCGCCAACTGGGTTAGGGTATTCGCGTGTGCTCTATTTCGAATTCGACAACTACAACTTTGCCCTAAGAGGAAAATACGCGATCTTTCATGACAGTAAAGAGTCCTACAATAAGCTCTTGCAGGAATTGAAAGAAGAAGAAGATTACCTGGAGCATTTTGAGGAAGCACATCTTGGTTCCAAGAAACCCGATGACAAAGTCTTGCGCGAGGCAGAGATGGACTCTCTGGCAGCAACGGCTCCATGGATCGTGATGTTTCAGAAACTCAATCCTGAGAATGAGTTTACCGCCAAGCTGGAAAACCTTGTCTATCCCTGTCCTGACCCTGAAACCGGGGTAACATATATCAAGGGAAAGAGCGGGGGGATTCTGGAAGATGCACAAAAGTGGCGACGTGCAAGAGCCTTCAAGCTCTCTGAGCATAGAGATCAAATTCCTGAGGATCTTCAACAACTTCTGACAGAGGATTTTGCCGTTGTTCCTCTCATCACCATGAAAGGACTCCGCGCACTCCTCGTCATCGATAAGCATCTGCAAGAGGAGCAAGAGTTTACGCCGGAAGACCTTGCTGATCTGGAACGCTTTGGGAAACAGGGGGCGATCGCCCTTGAGAATGTTGAAGCCCGTTCAGACCTGGGCCAGGCCAACAGCGATCTCATGCAGCTCGATCAGATGAAGTCGAACTTTCTTTCGATCATCTCTCATGAGCTCCGTACCCCTCTCACAGCCCTATCGGGTTTTGTTGATCTGATTGTTGATGAACGAGTCGGGGAGATTAACGAGAATCAACGCAGCCTTCTGAAGCGCGTGCAGAAAAACACAGGCCATCTGATTCATCTTGTGAACGACCTCATTGAGCTTGCTGAGATCGAGGCAGAGGGTGCCGTGGATGTGAAGATCTCCCCAATTAACCCACTGGTTGTCCTGACCGATACTCTACCAAGGCTTGAGCAGCGTCGTCGCGAAATGCAAGTGGAGGTCGTCCCTGTTGTTGAGTGTGATGTCCCCACGGTTCTTGCCGATGAGCGTGCCCTTGGACGTATTTTCTTTCACCTGATAGACAACGCCATGAAGTTTTCGACAGATGGATCCAAGGTTGAAGTCAGGATCAGGATTGAACAGGGTGAATGTTGTATAGAAGTTTGTGATGAGGGTGTTGGTATACCTGAAGAACACTTAAAGCGTATCTTCGACCAATTCTACCAGGTGGACAATTCTCTGACGCGTGGGCACGAAGGTCTTGGTCTCGGATTGGCCGTGTCCCGCCTGTTGATTAACGCCATCCATGGACGTATTTTTGTCCATAGTGAACTCGGTTATGGTTCGACCTTCAGTATCCGGCTACCCATCCAGAACCAATAGCCAGGATTTCAAGTGGAGATATCAGAGTCTTCATTTCTTTCTGGAATTTAAGACTCTTCGGTTTCCTCAGTCGCTGGAGATACTTTTTCGCTATCCCCTTCAGGTTTCTCCGGGTCTATATCAAGAACTTCTATCATAAACTCCTCAGCGAGAGCACGCGTAAAGTCCTTTGATTCTTGAACGCCAAGATGGAAGTTGTCCGGGAAGAATGAATCATCGTAATCATAATCCGGCTTAATCACGATGCAGCCGTTTCTTTTGCAGAATGACTCAAATGATTCACGATCTTTATCTCTTTGCTCTGTTCCGTAAATCTCATTTATATATCGGCTATTTTGGGGAACGTGATAAAAGACA
Organism: uncultured Candidatus Sumerlaeota bacterium; assembly: GCA_964437365.1. GTDB lineage: Bacteria > Sumerlaeota > Sumerlaeia > SLMS01 > SLMS01 > CAYTGM01. Next base: position 17,453 of record CAYTGM010000001.1, read on the forward strand.
ACCGTTCCGGAATTAATATTAACAAGATCCACGATGTCAGCAATGACCGTTTCTTCCCAGCGATTCCATGGACGCTCAATATTGAATCGCTCTCTTTCATAATACTCATTGAAGAATTGATCGGCGCGGTCACGAACATCAGCATCAGCTTTGACACCTCCACGCAGTTGTATATCAAGCTCTGACTCTTCTTTGACAACGTCGCGCCCGGCGATCTGAAAGGCAAGTTGACGACACTTAATGCCTCCCCAGCGCATAATATCTTCTCTGATGGCGTATTTTCGGGCAAAGGTTCTCCATGGGTAGAATACCATACGAATAACTGCTCCTGCCTTTTCACTGAGAGTCATTTCCGACTGCATCAGATCCGGGACATCTTCCCATCGCATATTGGGGGCGATCAGCATCTCGTAGGTAGGGTGCGTCCATTCATCAGTATAGTACATATATTCAGGGAGTCCGCCAGGGGCTTCAATAAAGACCGTGCTTCCTCTCATCTTCTCTGGTTTCTCAAGAATCAGATTCCTCAATCCCATATAGTGGTTGATGATCCTTACACCGCCGGCACCGTGGTTTTGTCCGTAGATCCAGCGATCCAGCCTGTCTGTCATGATTTCCGTGAAAAGTTCACTGTCTATACCCGCTGCCGTTCTGGAAGTTCCAATAAAAACATAGGAGATCTTGTTTCGCCCCGCCTCTTCCTCTGCCGTCTGCCAGCCAAATGATATTGAGTACAGTGAGGTACGGAAACATAATTCAAAGATAAGAAGAACAGCCAAAGGTACAAATACCCAATGAAGGTTCTTACCAATGACCTTGAGCGTTGCTGGATCCTGATCTTCCGGGGTTCCGTAAACTGGACCTATGTCTTGTTTTTCCTCTTTCATGATCTCAACCTTTAGAATTGGAAGTAGATGAAGGCTTCACCTGCTGGGGGTGAAAGAGCAACGAGTCCGAGAATCATCAGTGAGACTAAGATGATTCCAACCCCCTGACGCCAACCCGGCGAGTTAATAGGATCGTCCGCATTCTTAACGATACATTCAATGATTGCGAGAAAGCCTCCAAAAAAGAGAACAGGAAACATGATATTTCCCACCTCGTACTCAACGGTGAAATCAAAGATCATCTGCTTAAGAAGAGTGAGCCATACTTGAATCTCTTGTGCTCGAATCAAAAGGAAACCAATACAGGTAACATGAAAGTAGAAGATTCTTGTTATGATGTCTCCAACTTTTCCTGGTAATGTTGGCAGCTTCAAGATGGCTACCCAGGTACGAAAGATGACCGTCAGAATACCGCAATAGAATCCCCAGAGAACCCACATCCAGGTTGGTCCGTGCCACAATCCACTCAACAGGAAAACAAAGATAATATTGAAATTCGCTCTCAGGAAGTGGCAACGATTTCCTCCCATCGGTATATAGACGTAATCGCGCAGCCAGAAGGAAAGACTGATGTGCCAGCGACGCCAGAAATCAGACGGGTTTCTTGCAATAAGTGGAAGGTTGAAGTTCAGGACTATATCAACTCCCATCAGTTTAGCGAGACCTCTTGCAATGTCAGAATATCCGGAAAAATCGCAATAGGCCTGAACCGCAAAACCGTACATACAGAATAGTACGGTTGTTCCTGAAGGAGGTTCTTCTCCTCCTAAAATGCGGTCGATCGAGAATGCAATGTTGTCAGCTACTACAACCTTCTTGAAGTATCCAAGTAGAATCAGCCAGAGGCCAACTCGGATGCATTGTACCGTAACAACGCGCTTTTTCGTCAGTTGAGGGATAAGTTGCGAAGCACGCTCGATGGGCCCAGCAACGAGTTGCGGGAAGAAAGAAACGAAAAGAGCATAATCCAGAAAGTCTTTCTCTGGTTTGATTTTCCTTTGATATATATCAGCCGTGTACCCAATGGTTTGAAAGGTATAGAAGGAAATACCAACGGGAAGTACCAGGTCCAGGCGGAGCATTTCAGCATTGGCACCCATGGAGTTGACCAGCGCTTCTAAATTTTCGATGAAAAAGTTGAAGTACTTGAAAAAACCAAGGACCGTCAGGTTGACTATACAACTTACAAGGAGATAGAGTTTCCTTTTGCGTGTGTCTTCCTCTTTGTCGAGACGGAGCGCGATGAAATAATCGATCGTCGTGGAAAAGAATAAAAGTGCAATGAAGCGAGGGTCCCAGGCAGAGTAAAAGAGATAGCTCGCTATTAAGAGCATTCTGTTCTGCCCTTTATGGGGCAGAAGATAATAAAGCAGGTAGACAAGAGGCGCATATAGAACGAACAGCCAGGAATTAAAAAGCATTAGACTTTAAATTGAATCTCCTTGGTTCTCATCGGTTTCCAAGCTGAGTCTGTCTCTATTGTTGAGGGCGGACGCTCTTATCCTGTCGAAGAGACCCATGCCTCTTCTTAGGAACTTTACCGAGTACATAATCTGCGTCCCGGAAGGTCAAATATGAAGATGCTCTATCTTGACCCTTTTCCCTCGAGAAATAAACCCATCTGGAAAAACCCCTCCACCCTGAGCATTTGTAGAGCACATCCTGATATGAAGATGAATGCTAGGAGTGAATAATAAACTCAAGTATAAGACTCTCTGAGAAATGTTGTCACATTTTAGTTCCAGGAATGAAAGAAAGCCTCAGCAAAACTGAGGCTTTTTCTTTCAAACAAATAAGAATTCTTCAGGAATCACCGGTTCATCAAAATCACACCGATTCCGATACCTATGACCAAAGCAACAAAGGCTGCCAGAGCAAGAAGGAGTAGAAGTGTCTTCTGATTCATGCCACCGCTGGAACCTGGCGTTTTCTGGTTCCCGGAAGAAGGCTTGCCCGATGGCTGAAGCTGGATAGAAGGCTGTTTTGAAGGCTGTTTTGAAGGCTGTTTGTTTGCTGCAGAGCTACTCGAACCAGCCGCCGCAACCGTCGAAAGCATCCCTTCTGGCTTGTCAGCATTCTTCAGCCAGTAATCAAGCTCCTCGGCCAGAGTTTTTGCATCCGGCATTCTCTCACGCGGATCACGAATGATCATCCGTTGAATGATACGGCAAAGGCCGCCCGGTAATTTCTTGTCTATCTCTTGTAGAGGAGATGCTGACCCCTTCACAATGTTTCTCATGGTGCTCAGGTCATCAGCCGCAAGGAACGGATGTGTCTTCGTCAGCATTTCGTAAGCTACCGTACCGAGAGCGAATATATCTGCTCTGCCATCGGGCTTAATGCCGAACTGGTCGGTGATCTGCTCCGGAGCCATATATGCTGGTGTACCTACGGCAAATCCGGTCGCGGTCAATGTATCATCCATCTCACCTTTTGCCAGACCAAAGTCTGTCAAGACAACACGTTCCGTATTGCGCTCGATCAGAATGTTTCCAGGTTTGATGTCGCGATGGAGAATTCCTTTTTCGTGACTGTGGGCGAGCGCATCTGCAAGATTACGAATGATCTGGGCAACCTCTTTAGGAGTCCAGTCGCGTTTCTTGCGGCGCTCCTTCTCAAGGTCGGTCCCCTCAATATATTCAAGAGCCAGGAACTGAATAGGTCCCTGGTCTTCAAATTCGTAAAGGTTGGCGATATGAGGATGACGAATGGAAGCAAAAGACTTCGCTTCGCGTTCGAATCGCCTCAGACTGTTTTCCTTCGTCTGGCGGTCCGGGGTTAGGGTCTTGATGGCTACCCGTCGGCCCAGCTTCTTATGCTGAGCGAGGTAGACCACGCCCATGCCTCCGCGTCCCAGTTCCCCAAGTAAATCATAATTGTGCTGTGCAAATACGGAACGAACACGTTCGCTGATATTTCCACCTGTGCTTTCTTGCTGAGAAATCGTTCGATCCCCCTGTTTGTTCTGACTAGATAACGCAATCAGGGCACTAACGGAGACCCAACTCAAGTCTAATCCTCAGAGTACAGCACTGAAGTGACTGACTTTTTCGGGACTCTATTTAGCAGAAAGGGAAGCCTTCTTCTTATCGGCTTTTCTCCGGTCTTCTGCGTTCAGCAGCGTTTTGCGAATGCGTGTACTCTCTGGTGTCACTTCGACAAGTTCATCGTCCGCAATCCATTCCAGCGCCTGATCAAGAGTCATACGCTTAGGAACATCAAGCTTGGCGTCGATGGTCTTGGTCGAGGAACGGTGGTTCGTAATTTCTTTTTTCTTCGTTGGCTTGCAGGGGAGATCATCTGGGCGCGAGTTCTCACCGATAATCATTCCCTCATAGACCTTTTCCATCGGGGCGATAAACAGCTGGCCGCGAGTCTGAAGGTTCTCCAGACTATAGGTCGTTGCTTCTCCCGTATCGGTTGCAACCATGGAACCGTGACCGCGCGAAAGCACCTCACCCTTCCAGGGTGAATAACCGATGAAGCGCGACGCCATAATTCCAAGACCACGTGTGTCTGTCAGAAACTCACTGCGGTAGCCAATCAGGCCACGAGTAGGGATTTCAAACTCAAGGCGGCAAACACCTGTCCCTGTGTTCTCCATCGACTGAAGGTCACCTTTACGGTTCGAGATCTTCTCGATCACAACTCCCTGGTAATCTTCAGGTACATCAATCACCAGTTTCTCATGAGGCTCCATCAGGTCGCCGTTTTCGTCATGATGCGTGATCACTTCCGGGCGCGACACGCAGAACTCCATCCCTTCGCGTCGCATTTCTTCGATAAGGATGCCAAGATGCAGCTCGCCTCGACCAGAAACCTTCAGTCCGTCAGCGCGGCCAATATCCTCTACTTTAAGGGCGATATTGGTCTTCAGTTCTCGGTCAAGCCTGTCGCGGATCTGACGAAGTGTGACAGCGTTTCCTTCCTTACCGGCGAAAGGACCACTGTTAACCAGAAAGAACATCGAAACCGTGGGTTCTTCAATTTCAAGAGGTCTAAGGGCTGGCTCTGCGATTTCTGGAGAACTGAATGTATCTCCGATGAAGATATCCTGAGGACCGGCAAACCAGACAATATCGCCGGCAGAAACCTCTTCAACCTGGGCGCGTTCAAGCCCATCAGTCACCCATAGGTGTGTGGATCTTGTATTTTCGGATTTGACCACTTCCCAATCACGGTTCTGCTCAGAAAAGCTCTTCCAGCGAACACAGGTACGGACCAGGTGGTTGTTTACTTTGTGGGTCCCCTGAAGGACGCGACCACACCCGATGCGTCCAATATAATCACTCCAGGCAAGACTCGAAACCTGCATGCGGAAAGGAGCTTCCAGATCAACCTCTGGAGGAGGAACATGCTCGGCGATTGTTTCGAAAAGCGCTTCCATCCCTTCGTGCTTCTCTTTTTCGAGATCGCGAACCAGCCAGCCATCGAGACCCGAGCCGTAAAGAACCGGGAACTCAATCTGGTCATCGTCAGCGCCCAATTCGATGAAAAGATCAAATGTCTTGTTCAAAGCATCTTGAGGGTTCGCCTGGGGACGATCCACCTTGTTCACAATCACGATGGGACGAAATCCCAGCTTCAAGGCGCGCATCAGAACGTATCTTGTCTGGGGCATAGGGCCTTCGTTCGCATCAACCAGGAGAAGAACTGAATCTACCATGGAGAGAACGCGCTCTACCTCGCCGGAGAAATCCGCGTGACCAGGAGTATCAATGATATTGATCAGATAATCCTTCCACGTAACCGAGCAGGGCTTCGAACGGATTGTGATGCCACGTTCCTTTTCCAGCTCGTTGTTATCCATCACGCGTTCTTCCACACGGGCATTCTCACGGAAAAGCTGAGCTGAGCGAAAGATCGAGTCGATCAGCGTGGTTTTTCCATGGTCGATGTGGGCAATAATAGCGAGGTTTCTAATCTTATCAGGGGTGCGCATAATAGGGAGGATTGGTCCTGTCGTCGAAAAAAAGGTATTCCGAAGAATTGATTGCCTTTAGTGAGGCGGGAGAAAGGTCCACAGCTCTTCGGTGCAAGTCAAAGAGGATTCCGCATTTTCCAGGATTAATTCAAAGAACGTTTAATTGGAGCGAGGCGGGGATGCATGCACTATCGATGCATGTTCGATGCATTGTCGAACCACTGGAATGGTTCGAACCAGCATCGATAGTCCTTCGATTATTGGCCAATGCTCTGGGTCGAGGCTCTATTTTAATCCTTTAACCGGTCTTTTCCTTGCCACTTTAACTCTAACTTACTTCTCTTGGAAGCTAGTCCCTCTGCACTTCCCCCAAAACTACAGGAGATTTATTCCACCATGAAGCCAACCAAATGTCTGGTTCTCGGACTTTTTACCATCTGTTCAGTTGGAATCGCATCCGCACAGGATTTTACCGATGACGCATCTGACACAGCCTACAATACAGATTTCATCTCTGGAGATAATGGAGGAACCGGCTTCAGTGCCTGGGCAGTGTCCTTCCTCTCAATTGATGGATTGATCAGTACCGATGCAGCAGAGGCGACGACGTACAGCGGGTCGGCGCTATTGAATACCAGCTCTCGATGCTGGGTCATGGAAGCCGCACCAGACACGGGTACGGGTCTCGGCTTCGTCATGTCACGAGCCTGGACAGGAACCTTCCCATCTGCTTCGACGGGGAAAATTTTCTGGGACATGCAGGCGATATCCACAGAAATGTCGAATGTTGATAACATTGGCTGTTATCTTCAGGATGGCAGCTCGACGCTTACCGGCGTCATTGCTTCAAATGCCAGCAACTGGATTGTTGGTGGAGCGCACGATACGGGAATACCATGCACCTCACCGGTCCGTGTCGAATATACCTATCAAAGCACAACGATCTACGATGTCATTGTGACAGATCTTACAGGGGTTGTTGCTACTTATAGTCAGGCCGGGCTTACCCATACCACATCAGGCACACCTGACTCCTTCAACTTTCGCGTATCCACTTCGTCCAGCACCCCACAAACAGCTCACCTTCTCTTTAACCAGTTGATCGTCGACCCAGATGGCTCGCTGCCTGTTGAGCTGGATATGTTTAGTGTAGAGTAAGTAGAGAAGGGAGTGAAACGATGACTGCAGATGGATGAGGGGTGGAGTTACGGTATGGTAAAAGGACGTGAGTCAGTCTGGATGTGGATAAGCCTTTAAAGCGACCACCCGATCAAAGTTACCCGAAGACAGTAGAGAGTCGTTCTCGGCAGAATTGGCTGATCACCGTTCATCGTTTCGAGGAATGATGCATCCAGGCAAAGCTGTAATCTCCTTTCTGCGTCGCCACGTCTTTAGTGGGATGAGGAGCTACAATTTATGACTTCATGTGAGCAGAGTCGTTGATTGATATAGCTCTAAACCCATACTTTCTACATGTATTTGCACATTCTTTGCACAACAAATAAAGCTTCTGTACGATTTGATTGTGCAAATTTGTACTTTTCTCTTTATTTCTGATCTTCCAGCCGGTAACAACATTGGAGCGTGGAGGGGATCTCCACTCTATCCAATCGATCCGTAAACGAGAGAACACATACGAACCAATGATCAGTCAAAGGCTCTTCAAACCCTTCAGTCTCGTCTCATTTCTCATGGTCACTCTGGCATCCGTCAGGCCCGCCCACTCAGAAGTGATTCTCCAATACTTTGAAAGTCGGTGGGAGACCATCGAGCGACGCACCCCGGACATCTTCATGGCGGGCTACGACCAGATCTGGGTTCCACCTCCCGGGCTCGCTGACAGCGGAGGCTTCTCTGTTGGCTATGATGTCTACGACCGGTTTAACCTGGGACGTCCCTTTAACCAGACCCTCTACGGGACAGAACAAGGTTTCGATCAGCTTTCCTCCGAGCTCGACCGGGCAGGCGTTGGACTTGTTATCGATAGTATTCTGAACCACAATGGTTTCAGGGATGCCTCAACCTTTGAGTTCGAGGCTAATGGAGGCTATCCAGGATTCGTAACAACACTCCCGGAGGATATAGACGGAGACTTTCATGGAGTCTTTGAAGGGGGAGATCTGAATGGCCGTCTGGCAGGGCTCATCGATATCGCCCAGGAAAAAAATCACCAGTTCATTCGTCATCCTGTCAATCCGGGCGATCCACAGAACATTCCTAACGAAACGCCGCGGGAATCTAACCGTGCCTTTTACCCGGACACAGATCCACTCAGTCCAGCGTCTTTGGGAGATACTTCAGGAGACAGGAAATCACCCTCGGGGTTTAATCTCGATAACCCTCTAGCCGGCGATCCCTATCCCGAGAATGCTAAGGACCTTCTATACAGATATATCAAGTATATGGTAGAGGTAAAGGGAGTCGACGGCTACCGTCTTGACGCGACAAAGCACATTCCTACGTTCTTTTTTGCTAATAATAACTTCATCGACTATGATGATTCGCTTCTTAATATCGGTAGAAATCAGATCGATGGTTCTCCGTTTACCCCCTTTAGTTTTGGAGAAAACTTCACAGGGGACTTCGGTGCTCTGGCCGCCTATGTCCGTAAAGACGGCTATGGAAACAGAGACACGCTGGACTTTCCTCTCTACTTTGCCATGGACAGTGTGTTTGGCGGGGGAGGATTCGGTGATATGCGCAACCTCGAGTTTGCTTCCTTTGATGGCAACGATGGGAATGCCAATGATGGCACGCTTGGGGTCATGTTTGCTGACAACCACGATGTCACTGGAGCAGGTGCTTTCTCTGGTCTGGGGAATGTCGCCCACGCTCATGTCCTGACGCGTACCGGATTTCCTTCCATTTACTACAATGCGAAGGAGTTTGGCGATAATAGAGATTTCCCCAAAGATGGGCGAGGGGATGCACTGGGTAACTTCGGGCCAACCCTTGTTAATCTGATGAATGTTAATAAGGAGTATATACGAGGAGCTCACAGTACCCGCTGGATTGATGATAATGTTTATATCTACGAACGATTCAGCAACGCGATTGTTGGTCTTAATGATCGCGGCGATGGAGGTTTTGATGAGCGAACAATCAATACAGGATTTGCCGAAGGGACGGTGCTCGTTGAAGTTACAGGGAACGCGACAAATATAGCCGTTGATCCTTTTGATGATATTTTCGACCAGGTGACTGTTGGCCCTAACGGTGTCACAACGATTCGTGTTCCACGCAACGGAAGCAGCAACGGCGGTGACAGTCACGGTCTAGGCTATGTTGTTTATGGTCCACCGGCACCTCCCTCTATATTAACAATCGAGAATACAGATTTCGTGATCGGCCCCGATCCCGATGATGGGCGCAGACAGGCGGTACGGCGTCTGACCCCACTGCAGGTTGTCAGTGAAGACACGATTGAAGTTTTTCTTTATGTGGACGCCTCAGAACTCACGCCCAGTGATAACGCTCTCGTGAAGGTAAACTTCGGAGAACTTGATATAGATGGTGACAATAGCCGTAATGCAAACGGTCTCTTTGCAGGGTTTGAAAATTTTCCCGCCAGCCAGCAACGTGGTTCAATCACTGAAGATCAGCCAACGACTTACACAGCCTCTATCGACGCCACAGTGCTTAAAGAAGGATACACATATATTGAAACCGTGGCATTTCTCAGTCGATCACAGGGTACAGAGCCAGTCTTTGATCTGCAGAAGAAGGTTGTCTATCTGGACAGACTTCCACCCGAACAGGAACTTCTGTTTCCAACACAGACAGGTGACCAGGATATAACCAGCGAAACCTATGAGATTGTAATGGGAGTCGATCATACGGTCAATGCACTGCATGTGATTGAGAACTTTAACCCTGCTCTTACCGATGAACAGATTAAGGATCTGGCCAACGGTGGAAATCTGGCCAGAAAGCATGACCGGCTCGAGTGGCGTTATGTCCTTGATGGTCTCGTGCCCGGCGACATTGAGTTCGCCACGGTCGCCTTTGAAGAAACAGGGAATTATTCCGTTGTTCGTCACAATAATATTAATGTAGATATACCTTTTCCTCAGATTCTTCTTGGCGTAGACAGTAACCCCGACGGTGGTGCAGCAAACTTTGAGGGGGTTCCAGGTTCCATAAACTCAGCCGCCTATCCCAACGACTTTGTTGTTCGAGTGAAGACTCAGGATATCGATGGTCAGGGAACCAATATCAGCTTTCCCAACGACTTTAAAGTCAGTCTTCAGATTGATGACAAAACGCCGATCGTTGCTGTTCCTTTCGATGGTGGGCTACTCCCTCCCGTTGGAAGGCTTGTACAGAACGACCAGGCCTTTGGGGATGAGTTTGATGAGTTTCGATTTGTCTGGCGAGGGTACGGAACCGGTTCTCATACATTTACAGCAAAGGTGGAACTGACGAATATACAGGAGACGCCTAATACTACCATCGCTAATACTTTTGTCGAGCTCGACACTCCTGGACCATCCGTTGAAATCACTTACCCGGCTCCGCCGGGAACCAATGTGGACAACCCAACAAGCCTGACTGTTGAAGGCCTCTTTAATGACAATCTTGCCGCTCATGCACAGGTTTTCATGGAGCGGAATAATGAACAGGTGCTTCTTGGAACAGTCGTGAACCCCTCTCCCGGAACCTTTTCTGAAGGGAAAGATGTGGATAGCTATGCGTTTAGAGATGTGATCGACCCCAACGCCCTGTCTATTTTCGCAGGTACGTTTCCTGTCCGGGTTGTTGCCTCAACGGGACCCAATGGAACAGGAATTGTCACAGAGGCATCTTCTCAATTCAACATCACGGGCGTCCCGATGCTTCCTCCTCCGACGCGTTTCGCTATCGATGGAAATGCAAATGATACGCTCACGATGGAGCCGATTGCTGTGTCTGCCGCTAACGCACAGTTTACGCGGGGGACGGTTCCCGCAGATTTCGGGGCGGATGGAACGTTGACAGAAATGCGAGCAAGGCTTGTTGGTAACACTCTCTATACACTTCTTCGAGGAGAGTTCTTTGGAGAAGCCAATGACAATGCAGCGAACGCCACCTTTCTCTACATGGATATCAACCCTGGGAGTGCAGAGGGCGCCATCAATATAAGAAATGATCTGAACGACTTCTCTGACGGACTTCGAAGCGATATCAGCAATGCCGCGTTCGAAATTGGCGGTGGACTTGTCTTCGAAGGGACTGCCTTCGATGCTGTTATAGGAATGACCGATCCTTCGACTGGATTCGGTTATACACTCGGTACAGACGGACTTGGTGGCTCTTTTTCCGAGTTTGAGTTCTCGCCGAATATTGCAGTGGCTTTTTCAACAGGACTAAGCGGTATAGATCCTAATCCTGCATCAGGCGTGACGATCATTGGGAATGATGCGATTGAAATTGCGATCCCCCTTAACTCCCTGGGAAGTCCAGAGATCAGCCAGATCCGTTTTGCTGCGGGAACAGCAAGCGATGCGGGATATGCAAGTCCGAATACTCTACCAGAGAACAGCAGTGATGAGTTCGGTCCAGACCCCAACCTGCAATTCTTTCAGGATACGGCCTTTTTTGATATTCTTCCAGGGTTGCTCATTAATGAAATCTTCCTCGGCGATGACGACTTTATAGAGATATATAATCTGACGAATACCCTGCGATCTCTTGATGGTTATTCCCTTCTTATCTATGATTCGGATGACCTTGTGGTTTCCTATACATTTCCACCGGGAACGATGATCGGCGCTGAGGAGTACTTTCTCATCTCTGATGAAGGAAAGGCAAACCCTCCCGGAAGCAGTTCAATCGGCGCAGATCTTATTCTTGGGTTTAATCTTCCCTGGGATCCGAGTCGTGGCGGCGCTCTGTCACTGGTCGATCAGTACGGTGTTTCTTCGGACTACGTTGCATGGCTGGATTTCGAAGGGAATGAGAGCACGGAGGCAGGTGTGGTTCCCTATGGAGAAACATTCCCTGGGACATTGAACGCCTCTTCCAGTTTTCAAAGCCTGGGTCGTGATGCGTTAAGTTCTGACTCAGACAGCACTGCGGACTGGGATAATACGGGGGGAGCCGATGCCTTCTCTCCAACCCCTGGAGCAGTCAACCTCTCCTCATTCCAGTCAGATCAGGAGGCGTGGTTCATCTTTTGATCTCTTGTGAGCAGATTTGGCGGGAATCCAAGCCTTTTACCTCGACATCGAAGGTCCTTGAGGCAGAAGTTCAGTCATCTTCATCAGTAAACACCGGTTTAACTGACGTTGCGAGGAAACATGGATCTGACTTTTTTGCATCATTCGACACTTCAAACGCTCGCCATGTGGCTTCCTGGATGGTGGGAACTTGTCATCATTCTGGTGATGGTGCTCATCATTTTCGGTCCACGAAACCTGCCCAAGCTGATGGGACTCTTCGGTCATGGAGTTGGTCAGCTCCGCAAAGCAAGCAACGATCTGGCGGATTCTGTTCTGGAAGGAAAAGATTCGGAGCAGAAGCAGGAAAAGAAGAAAGAGGAAGTCAAGGAAGAGAAAGAGGAGCAGTGAGGGGCTGTTCAGGACCATTCTGCCTTCAAGATTCATAGATTTTCTGACACAATGGGTTTGCAGCGATACACTCCACTCTCTCTTGACCCACCGTCGAGTGAGGCCTAGGAGTTTCCCCCGGTTGCGCGGTTGGGTCGAACCGCCTTCCCTTTTCCTGATCATGGAAACACTTAAAAACGTAAGTAGTAACGGAGAAAAAGAATATGGCAGCTTCATACGATGTCGTAGTAATTGGTGGCGGACCTGGTGGCTATGTTGCCGCAATTCGTGCCGCTCAGCTAAAGATGAAAACCGCAGTTGTTGAGCGCGATAAGCTCGGCGGCATCTGTTTGAACTGGGGCTGCATTCCCACGAAAGCTCTTCTCAAGAACGCTGAAATCTTCGATAAGATCAAGAATGACTCAGGCGAGTGGGGGATCAAAGCGGATAACGTCAGCTTTGACTTTGATCGTATCATCAAGCGCAGCCGCGGAGTTGCCGATCGCATGTCTTCGGGCATCGACTTCCTCATGAAGAAGAACAAGGTTACCCCGATCGCCGGCGAAGCTAAGCTCAAGAAGGGTGGCAAAATCGAAGTCACCAAGAAAGATGGTGGAAAAGAAACGATTTCTGCCAAACATATCATCATTGCAACGGGCGCACGTCCAAAGAGTCTGCCCGGTGTTGAGATCGACCGCGAGAGCATCATCACCAGTAAAGAAGCCATGTCATTGAAGGAAGTCCCAAAGTCGCTCGTTGTGGTTGGTGCCGGTGCTATCGGGATGGAGTTTGCCTACTTCTACAGCGTTCTTGGAACAAAAGTGACAGTGATCGAATACCTTGATCGGGTGCTTCCCGTAGAGGATGCAGAATCAAGTAAGATCGTTGCGAAAGAGTTCAAGAAGCGCGGTGTAGAGATCATTACAGGCGCAGCCGTTGAAAAAGTCGAGAAGACTAAGAACGGTACAAAAGTTACCTATAAGAAGGGCGGCAAGTCAGAAACTGTCGAAGGCGACAAAACATTGATGGCCGTTGGCGTAACTGGAAACGTTGAAAACCTTGGTCTTGATGAAGTTGGTGTTAAGATTGAAAAGAACCATATCAAGGTTGATGAAAATTTGAAAACAAACGTGGCCGGCGTCTATGCGATAGGTGATGTGATTGGCCCACCATGGCTGGCGCACGTTGCTTCTGCAGAAGCTATACACTGTGTGAACGCTCTCGCCGGAGAGAAATCTCACCCGATTGATTATTCAAACATTCCAGGATGTACTTACTGTCAGCCTCAGGTTGCCAGTGTTGGAATGACGGAAGATCAGGTCAAAGAAAAGAAGATCGAGTACAAAGTGGGTAAGTTTCCCTTCACGGCATCAGGTAAGGCCGTCGCTGCTGGCGAACCTGAAGGCATGGTGAAAGTGATCTTCGGTAAGAAGTATGGCGAAATTCTGGGAGCTCACATTGTTGGAAGTGAAGCGACCGAGCTGATTGCTGAGCTTGGACTTGCGAAGTCTCTGGAGGCTACCGAAGACGATCTGCACCATACAGTTCACGCTCACCCAACACTCAGTGAAGCGATCATGGAAGCCGCTGCTGCCTCTGATGATCTGGCGATTCACATCTGATTTCCACTGAGAAATAAACCTTTCATTGCCTCCCCGGTTGTCCTTGAGATAACTGGGGAGTCTTAATTTTAAGGAGGTACTTCAGCAAGAGTCCGGAATATGGTTCGGCTGAATAGATACGTTCAAAAGAGGGTTTGGATGAGATTACCTTATAGACAAGATAATGGAGCCCGTCAGAAGTATCACGGGCACTCTAGGCATTCACGCGGGCAAAAGATGAAGAGTCTTGTCATCGATTCTTACGAGAGCTTTATTGTCAGGGCCTATTGTAAGATCCGCTTTCAGATCATTAACCTGAGGATGCTTCAGGAAATTGAGCAATACATGCCCCTTAAAGGTCGCATCCTTGATATTGGATGTGGGTTTGGTTTGTTCAGTCTTTACTTTGCTTTAATGAGTAAGAAGAGAAGCCTCATCTCTTTTGATCTGAGCAAAGATCGTATTTCCATGGCTCGACGGGCGGCCAGAAAACTGGGGTTATCAAAGCAGACGAACTTCTCGGCGATGAATGTCCATGACTATACATTTGAACAATCCGTCGATGCGATTATAATTCTGGATCTGCTGCATCACCTGCCTCTTGAGGAGGCGGACCGCGTCCTGACTGAGGCCTATGAAATTCTGAGCGATAACGGCGTCTTGCTGATCAAGGAAGTTGAAGGCCGACCTGCATGGAAGGCTCTGTTCACCTGGTTGCTTGATAAGCTGATGGATTTCAACTGCCCGGTAAACTATTACTATAAAGAAGAGCTCGAGGCGATTCTCACAAAGCTTGGCTTTGAAGTGAAGATCCATGAAATGATGGATATACTTCCTTACCCGCACGTCTTCTATATCTGCAGGAAGGTCTCTGATCAGGACTTGTAGAGGCACTTGAGTGTCTGTCAGTCCGATACAGGCTGGCTGCGAGCACTCCCTTCAGCATCTCGAAAGCCTTGGAAAAGCACCACTATTCCTATGTTTTCAGAATACTGAATGGTCCACTCTCGCTCACCATCTATTCGGAAATTAATTCTGGCAACCATTCTAAGACTTAAGACTCATTGCATCGGAAATCAGGCAGACTCCACCGAACTTTCGCAGAATAGGCCTGACTACTTCCGTGATTCTTTCCACTTCCTCTTCCTCGCACATAATCAGGACATAGACGTTTGTAAAGACATCCGTTAGTTCATCGGCTTCCCGCTTGCCTCGGTCTCCGAAACCTTCAACACGCTTGATCATCGTGTAGCCGCTGACACCAGCCTTCTGGAGCTTCGAGAGAAGGCTGTCTTTCTCAACTGATACAGTAACGATCTCGATGCGTTTAACAGGTTTCATTTTACTTTAGCCCCAGATCCATTGAATGACCCCATAATAGAGTGGTATTCCTATGACGATATTGAATGGGAACGTCAAGCCCAGTGCCATAGTGACATAATAGCTCGGGTCGGCTTTAGGGACAGCGAGCCTCATCGCAGCAGGAACGGCGATATACGAAGCACTGGCACCGAGAAGCGTCAGCATGAAGACATCTCCGACGCCAAGCTTCAGCGCGTATCCAATAAGAATCGAGAACGCTGCGTTCACCAGAGGAATCAGAACAGAGAAGCCAAGAATAAATCCACCGGCTTTTTTGATGACTCCGATACGCCGTGTAGCGACGATTCCCATATCCAGAAGAAAGAGGCAAAGAACACCTTTGAACAGATCGCCAGCAAGCGGTTCTACAGTCTTCCACCCTTCGTCACCGGTTATGATTCCGATGACAAGACTTCCTGTCAGAAGAAAAACAGATCCGTTGAAAAACGAATCACGCAGGAGCTCGCCCCAGTCTGTACCGTTCTCCTGATCATCATCCGTCTTACTGTTCAGCTTCTTCAGAAGAACGCCGATGATAATAGCCGGGCTCTCCATCAGCGCCATGGCAGCAATCATATAACCGCCATAGCTGACTTCATTCGCATTAAGGAACGAAGCACCGGTAATGAATGTGACAGCACTAATGGAACCATAAGTGGCGGCGATGGCTGCTGCATTTGAAACGCTGAGCTTCATTCTCAGAATGAAGAAAGTATAAACAGGAACGATAACCGACAGGAGAATAGCGCTCCCCAGAGTCAGAAAGACTTTCATGTCTATACCGCTGTGGGATAGCTCGACGCCTCCTTTGAACCCGATCGCAAAGAGAAGGTAGAGAGACAGGATTTTTGGAAACGGCTGAGGTATTTCCAGATCCGACTTTAAAAGTACAGCCAGCATGCCCAGAGCGAAGAAGAGAATGGGCGGTGTCAGGAGGTTCTGTAATATAAATTCGAGGCTCATCGGTCACCACCTTCCTCAGACGCATGAAGAACGTCAAGTGGGTGATTTCGCAGAGCTAGCTCGGAATCTTCAAGAGGTTGTTTCCCATTGATAATCGTATTCTTTTTCATAGACCTAAACTATAACATATAATTTAATTTCAGGATCGAAGGGCTCAAGAAGTAGAATATCAACGGAAAATAAGAACCATACAATAGACTCTGAGTGAGTCAGACAAATTTTGAACGGCAAAAACATACAAAAACCTCGATGAAAGCGTTTGTAGTAGAAGATGAAGAAAAAATCTCGAAGGTCGTCGAGGAATCCCTCGTCGCAGCCGGTATTTCTGTAGAAACCTGCGATGATGGTAATCTCGCCAGCGAAAGATTGTCGTTCTCTACTTTTGATGTTATTCTTCTTGATTGGATGTTACCCGGGAAAAGTGGAGTAGAGCTGCTCCGCGAGATACGCGAGGCAGAGATTCACACCCCTGTATTGATGCTTACCGCGCGAGCTTCCATCGAAGATAAAGTTAAAGGGCTCGATACGGGCGCTGATGATTATCTGGCTAAGCCGTTCTATGTGGAAGAGCTTGTCGCGAGAGTGAAGGCCTTGCTCAGACGCACCGCAGGACTTCCGGAAACAGAAAGAAAAGTGCATGAAGTTGAAATTGATCTGATTAAGCACGAAGTGAAAGTTAAGGGTATCGATCTTCGTTTAACAACAAGGGAGTTCAATCTCCTGGAATTCATGACCCGCAATCCTGGAACGATCCACACCCGAGTTCAATTGCTCGAGCACGTGTGGGGACTTCACTTTGACCCAAAGACAAATCTTGTTGATGTCTATATTAAGAGAATTAGAGAGAAGCTTGAAGAAGCCGATGTGAAGGAACTGATCGAAACCATTCGTGGTGTCGGCTATCGAGTCAGGAAAGATTAATGAAGCAGTCTCCAGGAAGAAAAGAGAAAAAGAGAAGGCTTTCCTGGCCCTGGCCGTGGCAACAGACTCAGTTCTATGAACTGCTTCTATTGCTCTTCTTTATTCTTCTCGGTACATTCTTTGTCAACAAATACACTTACCACAATGTAATCAATAGCGCCTTAAACGCAGAATCAGATCAATTTGCTCAAGACGTTGCGAAAGCTCTACTCAACTCCTACAGCGGAGATGAATTCTCAAGGCAATTACGGAGTCTTGCAGAGGGCAGGTCGTTTGGATATATCGCTACGATCAGCAGTCCTGATCAAATGATTCTCACTTCAGAATCGCAGCAGGGAGTTCGTGAATCTCCGTCGGGCATCTCAGATGAAGATTTAGATCAGCTGGAGGAAGATCTCTCTTCAATATTTTCGAGCGACACCGTCTATGACGAAGGTTTCGAGCCCTCAGAAAATACTGACTCCTGGCTTCTGGCTTTGCAGAACAGTTTCCGAGACTCTGTCGGGTTCGTTCAGAGTCGGCAATGGGAGAATCATCCAAGTATATACTCTCCGAAAGCAACTCTCCGTTATACCGAAGGTCTACTCCAATTTGATGTTTTCGTTCCCATGTCGAACCAGCTTCTTTCCTCAGCAGGTTCTAAAGCCTATGAAGCTTCGATCATGTTCCTTATCGTTACGTCAATTCTAGCAGGTTTCATTTTGACGGAACTGAATCGAAAGAGGGCTCAGCGCATTATGAGGATGCTCCCCGTGTCGCAGTCAGCTTACCTTGAGCGAACTGGGAACAAGAAACTCTACGATCCATACGACCTCGTTGAGGCCCAGCTTGCGAACTTCCTGGAAGAACATCAGCATCGTCTTAATGAGATGAAATCTCTCTCCGGAAGCGTCGCGCATGAACTGCGGACTCCTCTCTCGATTCTCCAGGCAAGGCTGGATCAGGTCATCAGAGAACAGGAAACCGGCTCCGATACGCAGCAGGTGCTCAGCGGACTCATGGAGGAAGTCAACCGTATCAAAAATACGACCGAGAAGCTCTTGCTCCTTGCCCGGTTTGATGAGGCCAATCTTGATCTATACCTCCACGAAATCAACCTCAAGGAAACCGTTGAGTCGATCGCCGAGGACCTTCAGATTATTCGTCCTGAAATGAAAATTCGCGTTGATGTTGAGACAGATGTTGTTGTGACAGCTGACAAGTCGCTCCTGATGCAGGTCTTGTTGAACCTTGCCTCCAACGCGATGCGTTATAATAAGCCTGATGGTTATATACGGTTTAAGCTTCGCGAGAAGGACGGCATGGGTGTGCTTCGTGTCGTCAACTCTGGTCCCCAGATTGATCCTGAAGATTCAGAACGGATTTTTGACCGATTTTATAAGGTCCAAAAGCCAGGAAAGGAGAGGTCAGAAGGGTCGGGACTTGGGCTGAGCCTCGCCCGCGAGATTGCCAGAGCTCATGGCGGAGAGCTTGATCTTGAAGCCTCTCTCAAGAACATGAATGTGTTCAGGTTGAGGCTGCCGCTAAGTTCTAAGGTTAAAGATTTCCGAAAGAGCTCAAAAGTCTGATATCCTCTTGTTTCGCAGTGCTCCATTTTTTCCGTGCAATTCGCACGGCTTTGTGTTGCTATGTAACCAGAAATGGAGGCCCCTCAGATGACACTGAAAACGACCGCTCAACCTCTATTAAAAGGCGTTGTATCATCTCCTTTCGCCTTCGTTGGTCTTGTACCGCATCCTCCGATTATCGTTCCTGAGATCGCTGGTGAGCGCTCGGTTGCTGTCGAAAAAACGATCAATGCCATGAAAGATCTCTCGGGTCGACTCGTCCAATGCCAGATAGACACCTGTATCGTCATCAGCCCTCATGCACCACGGCTGTCTCGATCCTTTGGAATCTTTCAGAATGAAAGACTGAAGGGCGACTTCTCAGCGTTTGGACGACCAGAAATAAACCTGGGTTTTGAGAATGATATGGATCTCACCGAGAGAATCCTTGAGAAGGCAGAACAAGGGGAAGTTTCCGTCAATCAACTTCCTAACAGCGAACTGGACCATGGCACTCTGGTTCCTGCGTGGTTTCTAGAAGACGCCGGATACCGGGGAAAGCTTTGTGTACTCTCTCTTTCAAACTTCTCTGATAAAGAGCATATACAGCTCGGCGCTCTTCTCCGTTCCGTAGCAGAGCAATCTGGTAAACGTATAGCTCTGATTGCCAGCGGAGATATGAGCCACCGATTGAAGGAAAATGCACCCGCAGGGTTTCATCCCGACGGTAAAATCTTTGATCACAAGTTTGTCGAGTCCTTAAAAGAAGGTGATCATCATGCCCTTCTGTCTATCGAATCTAATCTTGTGAAGAACGCAGGACAGGATGTATCAGAGACGACGACGATCGCGCTTTCTGCACTCGAGTGGAACCTCTCCCGACGTGATATACTCTCTTATGAAGGACCTTTCGGCGTGGGGTATACAACGGCCGTGCTCTGGGAAGCTGAAGACAGTCCTGCGGTGATAGAAGGCAGGGTGTTACCCGAACTTGCAAGAAACGCCCTGGAAGCGTACGTTAAGGATTCAAACATGGTTTCCTATCCTGGTAGCCCGGATGGTTATCTGGCCAGGAAACACGGTGCTTTTGTAACTGTCTGGAAGAAGAATGGAGAGCTGAGAGGATGTATTGGGATTATGGAACCCACGAAACCCAACCTTCCAGAGCAGATTATCGATCGCGCCATTGCTACAGCTCGCTATAGTGCCTTTGGTCGGATTACGGAAAAGGACGATCTTTCGGAATTCGTCTACGAAGTCAGCGTGCTCTACAGTGCAGAGCCAGTCGCTGATCCTGAGGAAGAGCTTCGCCCGGACCGTTTCGGAGCTCTGATGATTGCAGACAGTGGAAAGCGTGCTGTACTTCTTCCGGGTATTGAGTCTATACGGACACCTTCTGATCAGGTTTCCAGTCTTTACAGGAAAGGTTCTATCGACCCTGAGGAGCCCGTTCAACTCTTTCGGTTTGCAGCCGATCAGTTTCATGAAGCAGCAAAGTGATGATGGAGGTCTGCTATGGGAAAAACGGAAACCAAATGGTGGAGACGTCTGGATGATGGCCGAATCCTCTGTTATCTCTGTCCACGGGAATGCAAAATCGGAGAAGGAAAGCGGGGGTTCTGTTTCGTTCGCGCCAATGTAAAAGATCAACTTGTATTGACAACATACGGACGCAGTAGCGGATTCTGTATAGACCCCATTGAGAAAAAACCTCTTAATCACTTTCTACCAGGTACTAGTGTCTTGTCTTTTGGCACAGCGGGCTGTAATCTTGGGTGTCGGTTCTGTCAGAATCATGATATCAGTAAGTCAAGAGAGATGGATCGGTTGATGGATGAGGCATCTCCCGAATTGATTGCACGCAAAGCTAAAGAACTCGGCTGCCGGTCCGTTGCATTTACCTATAATGATCCGGTCATCTTTGCTGAGTATGCCATTGATATAGCACGGGAGTGCCGAAAAAAAGATATCAAGACCGTGGCTGTAACTGCTGGTTATATATCTTCTGAGGCGCGATGCGAATTTTTCGAGAACATGGATGCCGTCAATGTTGACCTAAAAGCATTCAGTCAGGATTTCTACAACAAGGTCTGTTTTGCTGAACTCGAATCCGTTCTTGAGACCTTAAAGTTTCTGAAATCATCAAAGGTCTGGTTTGAAGTGACGACCTTAATCATTCCGGGGTTGAATGATTCAGATGAAGAAATCAGGAAAATGTCCTGCTGGATTCTTAAGCATCTTGGTCCGTATATTCCTCAGCACTTCACCGCCTTTCACCCCGATTTCAAGATGAGAGACATTGAGCGAACTCCTCATGCAACCCTGTTGCGAGCGAGAGAAATTGCTCTTCAGACCGGACTGAAATATGTCTACGTCGGCAACGTCCATGATGGAGAGGCCTCTTCAACATATTGTCCCGGATGCGGTTCACTGTTAATTGAACGAGACTGGTATGAGCTTGGAGAGTGGAATCTAAAGAACGGAAGGTGCTCAAATTGCAGCGAAAAGATTCATGGCCTTTTCGAAGAACGTCACGGAACGTGGGGAGCCAGAAGGCAATCTGTTAGACTGGGACGACCATAATTCTTGCCACACAATAGCGACTTTCCCCTTGGACCTCTGCTCCTTCTCGCGTCTACTGACTGGGGAATATGGGCAAGATAGACGAGAGGGATTGTTTTGAGGATACAACTATCAAAGTTCTTCTACTTGATGGTGGCTGCTGCTCCCTGGTCGATCATCACCCTGCAACACTCTTTACGTTTTCGAGATGATCGTCCCGAGCTCATCTGGCCTCTCTTCTCGATCTTTGCTCTGCTGAATATAATCTTTCTTTTTGCCTACCTGTTGCTTGAAAAACCGGAAGCACAGGACCCTGATTCAGAGGTAGAGGACAAAAGTAATAAGTGGCTCTACACGGGAGGACTTGTTCTTCTCGTCTTACTCTTTATCCCATACTTTGTCTATCAGGTAAGAGGTCTTCAGCGTCTGGTCTGGTTCGATCCCATCTTCCCGATGCATGGAGACATGCTTCTTCTTGTAGAGAGTGGGCTCAGGGCGTTTTGGGATAAAGGGGAGTTTCCGCACCAGTATTATCAGGTTGGGCACTGGATCTCCTGGCTCACCTATCCAGAGGGATTCTGGCTTCCTTTTTCCGTTCCCTACCTACTGGGTGTCGATATACGCATTTGGCAATACTTTGGTCTTGCGGGATCAATCCTTCTTCTCCTGCTGAACGGAGCTTGGGTTTATCTCAACAGTCGGAAATCCTGGAATCTTCTTCTGCTGATTGTCCCAGTCATGATTCCATTTTTTATTTTTCACAGCTGGGCGTTTCAGGAATATTTCTCGGCCATGCACGTCGCAGGATTCTGGTTCTTTCTCGTAGCCTGGGGCTTCGCCCATCTTCATGGATTTCGGAAGACGGGAGCGCTCTTTTTCGGTCTTGCTCTGATTTCGCGACCCTTTATGATTTTTGTCGGACCTGTCTATACTATTTATCTTTTCATGCAACATTCGAGACCGATAAAGGAACGGATTCTTGAGTTCACGATCCTATCTCTTCCTTTCATCCTACTGATGCTTCCTTTTATTCTTATAGACTTTGATGCCTCCCTGCCGGGAATGGTCAGGGCCTATGGCGAGCTTGTCGATCTTCTGATCATCGGTGATCCAAAGCTTCGGTACGGTTTCGGCTTTTCTCAAGTTCTCCATACAATGGGTATAGAAAGCTGGAGCATGAAAATCGCCCTGCTCTTGCAACTTGCTCTGTATGGGCTTGCATGGGTGAAGCTCAGGACAGATCGACAGCTTCTTCTCTATAGCGCTGCCTCCATGTTTCTGTTTCTTCACTTTTCCACGATCCCCTATTTCTATACATTTGTATCCCCGCTATTCCTGCTTGCTCTTATTCCACCTGTCACTGGTGAAGGGCAGGTCTATGCCCGGTATCGAAGACCTTTCTTTGTTTGCTCCATGGGTCTCTGTCTTGCCATGTATATCTTCCTCTTGAGCTGGACGGCTTTCCGGATTCCGAGGCATCTCCATTACCACGCTCGAGGATGGACTCAGGAGATTTTTCAGTCACGAAACTCACTATACAATTTTGAATTGATCGGTTGGGATATCAATGATGGAACTTATGTAAGCAATATGATTGGAAAGCATCACTATGTTGCTCTTCCTGTAGACGACCGCAGTTGGAATCTCTTGAAGATCGAGCTCAGCACCCTCGAACAGGCAGCCCCAATTACCTTCGAACTGGCAGTTAACAATGAGGCCTTGGGCCTCTTGAAGTTCGATCCGCAACAGGAGAGCCAGGTGCGCTTTGTGAAAATACCCACTGGATTGCTCTACTACGGGATCAACCGTGTCAGGCTATCCAGGAAAAGTGATTCAGAAACTTTGATAGGCCTGAAGCAAATCAAGTTTGAGAAAGCAGAGCCCGGAAAGATTCCGCTCTAGAGTAAGCTTCGGAAGTAATGGTTAGATAGATGGTGAGTGAGAGGAGTAGATCTGTCTGCCTGGGAACGCCTTCGTAGTGGTGCTATTTCGAGGCTTTCAGGCGCTCAGAGCTACTGCTTGCAGCCAGCATTCAGTGAACAGGACTTCCGAAGGTCACTCGAGTCAGCGGGTCCAGTATTTCCCATGCTGCCAGAAACCTGGCTTTGAACGATCGCCGGTCGCTCGATATTCAACACCACTCTTTCCATCGTTTGAGCGTGCATACCAGTTTCCATTGAATTCAAACCCACTGCCTGACTGTCGGCCTCTACCTTGGAGTATATATGTCTCTCCTTGTATGTTGATGATCGCAGGAGGGCGTTGAGAGGGATCCGGTTTCTCAATCCCTGGTTGAGGCCTGTCAGGTCTGTCCGGCCGCTGAGGACGTTCGTAGGTTGGACGATCGTTGCTCGGACGCTGATACTCAGGCGGACGTGAATACGAACTCCCCGCAGGAACCCAATACTTACTATCCTGCCAGAAGCCTGTCTGGTTTCTGTCCTTTGTCTCAACAAAGGTTACTCCTCGTTGATACCTGTAAGACCTTTCGTACCAGATTCCCTGATAATAGAAACCACTCTCAGATGTTTGTCGTGAGTCTCTTCTTATATACGTGTCACCTTGAATATTAATAACCTGCGGCAACCGATTGTTTGTGTAGTCAGGACGATCATAATCGGGTCGATTGTAGTCGGGGTGACCATAATCAGGACGGTAGTATCCCGGTGGCGTTGGGCGGTAATCTGGTCGAGAATAGTGCGCAGGAATCCAGAACTTGCTGTGTTGCCAGAATCCGTCTCCACCCGCCTTGCTGCTCACTACGAAGTGTTCACCGGGATGATAGCGATACGAGCGCTCATACCATACCTCGCGGTAGAAGAAGCCGCTGTCTGAAGTCCGGCGGGAACCTCGTTTAATATATGTCTCACCTTGAATATTAATAACAGGAGGGAGGTAATAGTTGTCATAGTGGTGTGCTGACGGACGATAATACTGACCTTGATCCTGGGGACCATAGTAGCTGCTGTGACCATAGTCCTGCTGGTGGTAATCGCCCTGGTAGGAATAGGGCTCAACGGCGCAGCTTGTTATGGGAACAAGGAGCAGGAGAGCTGTAAGAAAGCTTAAATATCTCATGATCTTACCCTTAATAAAGGTCAATCTCTTGCGTGAAGGTTCAGTTCACCTGTTATTTGACTCTCATCAGCATATTGGAAGTTTGGTTCTCCACAGATCTAATCACGCGTCCAGTACTTGCTGTTTTGCCAGAACCCACGCTTAGAGGTATCGCCTGTAGCCCGGAACTCTACTCCATTCTTCGAATCATTAGATCGAGCGTACCAGTGCCCGTCGAACTCGAATCCGCTACCAGACTGTTTTCCTTTTCCTTTCAATTCATAGGTCTGCCCCTCAATATTAATGATCCCAGGAAGATTTTGTGATGGATCAGGCTTCTCCGCAACATCGCCACTGGAAGACCCACTGTTTGCATCTTTCGGAGAAACCCAGTACTTACTGCTTTGCCAGAATCCCTTCTTGCCAGTGTCGCTGCTTTCAACAAATTCCACACCTTTGGAGTAACTGTTGGATCTTTCATACCAGGTGCCTTCATACATAAAGCCACTACCTGAGGACCTTTCAGTGCCTTTACGGAGATAGCTGTCACCCTGGATATTGATCACTGCAGGTAAGCTATAGTTTGTATAGCTCGATTTCTTGCTCTCTTGTTTCCGATTGTTATCGTTATTTTCGTAGCTGTTTCGATTATCATCATAACGATTCCGGTTATAATCATTGTCCGAGTCTCCCTCTGGTTGTACGACAATACAGCCAGTTGAGAGAATGAACACAGAAAGAGAAAGTAGAAGTTTCATGAAAGTCATGAGCAAGAACCCTAAAGGTAGGATAGGTACCGATTGAAGCGTATTGTCCTCTCGTTTTGCCTCATCTCTCAACAAGAAAGTTGCGCTCATCAACTCAATCAGATTAATAACCTCCTATGATTGAGAAAAGCTGACAAGTTGAAGCAAATTCTAATCATTGATATTAACAGGTGTTTTCTATGAAAGCAATCATCACAGGCGCGAACGGAACGGTAGGGAAAGCTCTGACTCTGCATTTAGCAACTAAAGGGTGGACAGTCGTGCCCTGGAACCGAGCTGAAACTGCTATTGATGAGTATTCCTTGATGGAAGAATTCATCAAAGAGCAAGAGCCCGACGTTGTCTATCATCTTGCCGTTGCCAGCAAACCTACCGGACGGGAGAACGAGAGCTGGATCGTCAATTACCACTGGCCAAGCGAGCTTGCCTGGATCTGTCGACAGCACGGTATTAAGATGGTCTATACAAGTTCTGTAATGGTCTATACCAGCAATAACCCCGGACCCTACCGCCTTGATACCCCAGCGGATGAAGAGGAAGGCTACGGCAGGGAAAAGCGCCAGACCGAGGAACGGCTGATGCACCAGAATCCAAACGTTTCCATCGTGCGCCTTGGCTGGCAGATCGGTAATGGACCTGGCAGCAACAACATGCTCGATTTTCTTCATCATCAGCATCTTGAAAACGGAAATATCAAAGCCAGCAGCGAATGGCTTCCTGCCTGCTCCTTCCTGATGGACACCTGTGACGGACTCATGAAAGCCGCGACCTTCGATGACGGAGGACTGTTTCTCTTAGATTCAAATCGTGGCTGGAGCTTCTTTGAAATCGTCGAAGCGCTGGCCAGACAGAGGGCGGAGTCCTGGCAAGTCCAGAAGACGGACGACTTTATTTATGATCAACGCATGATCGACCCAAGGCTGGGGACGAAACCTTTGAGCGATCATCTGAAAGCTCTCCGAAATATAACCTGACAATGACGAGATGGATTCAAGGACACAGGCGGTAAGTTCGTCCGAGGTAATTCTTCCCGTCACCGGTCGACTCTACATTGTCTAAACTCTCCCAGCGAACTGTCCGACGAGACATTAGCGAAGCCGGGAGAGAGGCATGAGTCGAGGCTGGTAACTGATCTAGCAGTTTCTGGCAGGTAAACCGTCAAAATCGATCTCAATTTTCGAAAGCATCATCTGCTCTCCAGAGCGATAGGAGTGATGCCGGTACAATGCCGGGACGTTCTCGGTCCGATGCCCATCGGACCTGCATCGCTCCGACATCGCTCCGGCATCGTCCCGGGAGGGGGCTGGAAGCGCGTTTTTACCGAGGAATCTGGCCACGAAAACACGAAATTCTGGGAGTGCAGATCTCCTGATCCGTTGCATAAGGCTGGACGAACATAAGGAGCTTTCCTGCAACTGCGCTTACAGTTTCCTGTCGGTAAACCGTTGAAACGGTTATCGGGTCGGGACTTTTCACAACCTCGGGTTCAAACCCGAGGCTCGTCTAAAGCCTCGCTCCGCTCAGAGAAAATGAACTCAAACCTGCTTGAGTGTTCCTCCAGAACCTTGTATCAGATCGTGATCAGGCGAAGCCGGTGGACGTGTTCGTGGTCGTAATCGGTCCTGAGTCGGATCAGTGTTTCGATTGTCGCTGTGCTGGTTACGTCCACGACCACCTTCATGAGTCACCTCCTCAAGACCAGGCTCTAAACACGGATGCAATGGTCTCGATTGCCTCAGCGTTCTCAAGGGCCCATCAGAAGAGCTCCGAAGGGTGAACATGAATTCCGCACCTTCTTCAGAGAGTTAGCGAGGCTTTGGTCGAGCCTGGTACTTCAGTGCCAGGACGGAGGTGCGATTAATCTCAGCGAACGGTTTTAACCGTTTCCTGTGGGTAAACCGTTGAAACGGTTATGAATATTCTAAATCACGGTGTCCGCAGGTTAAAACCCGCGGCTCGGCTAAAGTCTCACTGCGTTCGGAGGGACTTGACGGGATTTTGCTCCGCATCGATCAGTCTCAGCGCCCGATTATCGCGAAAATACCTGTTGATTCGGCTCAGGGGTCTGGGCAGCTTGTTGCCCCTCACGTGGGCCTGTAGCTCAACTGGTTAGAGCAACGGACTCATAATCCGTAGGTTCAGAGTTCAAGTCTCTGCGGGCCCACCACGCTCACACCGCTCAATCCCCTATCATTCATTCTCTCGTTGATCTCACCATCGAGAACACACATGCTCACATTGATTCCATACTTCGCATAGAGTAGGTTGAGGAAGAGGAGCAATTTATGGGTATTCATCTACCTTATTCTCAGCTGATGGTCTCCATCTGGAACAACTTTCCGGAAGTCCCTCTTGATGAGAAGGGGGTTTCTTTTCATGAGAGCTGGATTGCGGATGGGATGTTGGATTGTATTAGTGGTAAATTGGTACTGATAGAGCGGCTTGTTTTGTATATATTGGATTTCAGAACTTCCAAAAGAAGAAAACAATAAGCTAGCTTATCTTTAATACCTTAGAATAAATAAACTGAGAAGGTTCAAAAGAGAAGCTCTTGAATCAATACTTTGACAAAATAATAGAAATCATCAAGTATGGAGACTCGCTTGGTTTCAAAACTCTCGTAGAAGTTCTTGGAGCTTGGAACAGAAGAGATCTAACAAATGCAGAAAAGTATCATCTCAGGCTATATATATGCATCTTGAAAGGTCGATTCGACTATACCAGGACCCTATTGAAATCCTATAAGATATTCGTGGATGAAGGTCAGAAACCGGAGTCCAGCTGGGCCTGGGAAATCAAAGATCCGATCCTGGTTAACTTCATACCACCGGGATGGCCTCATGAAGAATACAATTTCCACTGGCTCGCAGCGATATTATATCGACGAGATAAGAGGTTTACGGATCTATTCGCTGGTATGTTCTGCTGCTATGAAAGTAAGGAACAACTACTGGACTCTCTCTTCTTCATACTGGATGGCCTTGCAGCAAGTTCGAATACAGGAATGGAGTTTCTTGATCCGACGGAATCATATGATTTGAGCTATCATTTGAATACACTTGGTGTTCCAAAAGGGGCTGTATCAGAGATCGCACCTCAAATGTTGTTGAGATATACATATTCTTACCGAATTACATACAAGGCTTTTCCGTATTTTATCGAATCAGGCTATCTAGAAGAAATGCTAGATCCTCTTCGTGCAAGGACCCTCTTCGATGCTTGCTTTGATTTAGATAAATACGGAGTAGATTCAGACATTAACAACTGGGGAAGAGGGTTGCGCTTTTATCTCATCAAGAAAGGGGCTCCTGTAAATCTCCAGTTTCTTGCTGAGCTTCCCGATGGTGACCTAAAGGAAATCACATATATCGAATTTGCGAAGGCCTGGGGGTTTACTGCAGAATTGGAATTCATGAAATCGCTAGGAATGGAAGTCGATTGAATGAGAATCAATTGTGGTGTCCACAACAGTGAGGGAACAAACACTCCAACTCCGATAATCGAGCAGTCATGTATGGCTCAAGAGATAACCTGAATCATGGAGCATAAGATATGAACCAAGCAAAAAGTTTGATCATCGCTCTGATCTTACTTACTTCCTCCTCAATATTCATCGTTTTGGAGGGGGCAGACAGGGAACCATACTATTATTTCAGAGTCTATGATCTCGTTACACAATTCATCGCAGGAAATGTCCTCATTCTTGCCTGGTTCATCTACTCCGGCTATACAGTCCTATTCATGCAGAGTGGAAAAATCTCTCAATGGTGGCTGAGCTCTCTCTACTGGGCGCTCATCATGGTTTACTATCTCATATTCAGCCCATTAGGTTGGCTACATGATATGATGCCTCGATCCGTCCATTAGCAGGTCAGAGAAGATTACTCTAGCCGGAAATTACGTTACTCTCCCGATCCCTCTTTACATCGTTTTGATGTTCTGAGACTTTGCCCATGAAGAAAAAGATCTGCATTTAAGCCTTCTAAAGGATCCCCGCGCGATTCATGGTTAAGTCTCTCCCATCTTTCTTTGTTTTCACACTCATTTTCGTTCTTTCTTCCTGCATTCCTTCGAATTCGCAGCTGGGGAAACGGGGACAGACTGGGGTAAACAGCCTCAGTTCTGGTCGACTTCTCTATGCTGAGGCGCTGGGTCGTACCGATGACCAGCAGATACTCCTCAGCGTCATTAAACGACGTTACAATGAGACGTTCTCTCTCGTCCGCGTTTCCAGCATTAATGCGAATATCAGTTTTGCATCTTCGGCAGATGTCCAGCTGGGCATTGGTCCGACCTCAAACTTCGCAGGAAACCTCGTTCCATTTAGTGGGGGAGTTGTTTATGAAGAAAACCCGACAATTTCCTATGTGCCCGTGAGAGGTCAGGACTACCTCCAGATTCTTCTCACTCCTATTCCGATAGATATCTATACGCTCTTACTCAATAGCTCTCTGGATAGAAAGCTTGCCTTTACACTTCTGACTTCTCAAATTAACGGGATTCGAAGCCCGATGTACTGGGGTAACCTGTCTACCTATGATCAGGCTGAATTCCAACAATTGGCAACTATGATCGAGCGTCAGCTTGACGATGGCATTCTTTCTCTTGTGCAGATTCAATCAAACCAGGTTGCCTTCGAATTCATTCCTCGGACTGAGACGGACTGGAACGAGGTGAAGCGCATGGCGGAACTTTTGAAGCTGGATCTTCCTGATGACCGTGAATCTCGTATTTTAATTCCGCTTTACTTGAGGCGTTACGAAAGTGGCGCACAAGGCATCTTTATATCTACGCCGACTCTTGACGAAGTCGTCACAGTGATGGGTCAGGCCGTTGACATTCCTCAAGAGCACGAGAGCCAGGGATTTACTACTCCTGATTTGGGAAATGGCTGGTTGAGAGAAACAATGTCCATTCGCATTTCTGAAGAGGAGCCCGAAGGATATGCTTCAGCAGTCTTTTTCGACGGCTACTGGTATTATATAGATCGATCAGATAGACAAACGAAAGAAGCTTTTCAGCTTCTACGGAACTGTATAATGCTCCGAATGAACACGGTCAGTACACGGCCTGACGAAGCACCTTTACTGATGATACCCGTCGGCCAGTAAATGGTTGTGAGCTTCCTCTGAGTCAGCTCTCAACTTTTTCAAAGAGTGGCTCCCGGTTGCCCAGGATCTCATCTAGCTCTTGAACCTCTTGCTCAGTCACAGGCTTAAATTCCTGCGCAACACTTACTGCTTTCCGGAAAAGATCCATCTGCCCTGGAGGCAGGGCAGCAGTGACGTTCTGGCTAAGTGTATAGCGCAGAGCAAGCTCGATTTGACGCTGCTCCGTCACTGGTTCGTACCAGAGTTTGGGATGCGACTTCTTCTTGTCTTCAGTACCATCCTGCCATTTTCCTCGTGCCATAGCTTTCAGCGCGAGACGTCCCATGCCTCTCTTCGAAGCTTCTTCGAGGACCTGGGGACCAAAGTTGCATTGAGAATAGGTTGTATAGTTAATCGGGAAAAGAACAGAGTCGAAGGGGTACTCTTCCAGCGCGGCAAAAACGGCCTCAACCGAATGAGCCGAAAAGCCAAGGTGCTTGATCAGGCCCTTCTCTTTTGCCTTCATCAAGTAAGACATGGCGCCGTCTTTAGCAAAGACAGCTTTTACGTCCTTTTCTACATCGGTAATGGCGTGAAGTTGATAGAGATTGAAATAGTCTCGATGAAGAACTTTGAGGGAATTTGTTAGATCATTTTCTGCGTTCTTTGCATCGCGATGACCTGTTTTACAGGCCAGGAAGACATCATTCACGTAGGGCTTGAGAGCTGGTCCAAGCCGTTCCTCAGCATTCCCATACGCGGGAGCTATGTCGAAGTAATTGACTCCAAGATCAATGGCCTCTGCCACACAATTTTTTGATTCTTCTTTCTCGGCGTTCATCACAATGATTCCACCGAACCCAATAATTGATAATTTGTCACCTGATGGTTCGAAAGTTCTTCTCGCTAAGTTTGACATCGATACATCCTCTTAAAGATTCATAATATATACCATTTATATGGTTGCATCACTCAGCATCTTTGACAAGTCGAAAGCCAGTGTGGCTGCTTCCTGTGTCGGGAGTTGTACCGCGCCGGGCTGTCGGGCGGTAGCTCTCGCAGTATGACACATGGCAAAGGTAAGATCCCCCTTTGACAACGCGCTTTGTTGCGTAGGGTTCATTCGGGTCCCAGCTTTTCTCTGGTCCCTGAGGATTACTTAAACAATCTCCCTCTTCTGATGCCATTTTGTGTGAGGCTGCGTTGTATAGATCACTTGTCCATTCCCAGACATTTCCGGCCATGTCGTACAGTCCGTATCCATTCGCAGGGAACGACATGACGGGAGATGTGTCAGGGTAGCCATCTTCTACAGTCGGTGCATGAGGGAATTCGCCCTGAAAGGTATTGGCCATAAACTGACCACCAGGCTGAAATTCATCTCCCCAGTAATACCGCGTACCTTCACTTCCTCCTCTTGAGGCAAACTCCCATTCAGCTTCTGTAGGAAGACGTTTGCCTGCCCATTTTGCGTAGGCAACAGCATCGTCCCAGGAAACATGAACAACCGGGTGGTCGTCCTTGCCAGCGAGATTTGACCCAGGTCCTTCAGGGTGTTTCCAGTCGGCTCCGGTTGTCCAGGTCCACCAGCCTGACATGTCGTTCGTTGGGACAGGGTGATTCGGGGGAGTATAGACAAGAGACCCCGGTGCCAGAAACGAATCGTCCGGCTTCGGTGTATCTGGAGGCAGCTGCTTTTTGAGCTCCTCCCAGTCAATTGCTCTTTCAGCGATCGTTTTGTAGCCTGTGTCTTCGACGAACTTCTTAAATTGCTTGTTAGTTACCGGGGTAATGTCCATGTAAAAGCCATCAACCTCGACGCAAAAGGCAGGGCGTTCGTTTGGGAAGGAGCGCGGATCATCTGTTCCCATGGTAAATTTCCCTCCAGGAATCCAGATCATTCCGGCGGGAGCGTCCACTGCCTCAGAGATCTTACTTGATGAGGCATCGGCTTCTTCATTGTTTTTTTCCTGGGCCAGAGCAGAAGTACAAATCAGAAGGCAGAAGATAGAAAAGGCACGTTTCAGAAACATAAAGCTCTCCTTGGGTTCGAAATGAGCAATACTCGGGATATTTCGCAATGCTTTTCCACAGAGGAGTGTTAGTTCTAATACTCTGGAGGAAATCCCTTTCAATTGAAAACGGGCGTCTTAAATATTTCTTTGTTTGAAGTTTCCCTGTTGGGAACTCCTATTGGGCTCAGTGGAAATATAGACACCGCTTCTCACAATTTCCTCCCAAGGTATCTTAGCTTCTTCCAGTCTCGGGACAGCATAGTTTTCTTTCGGGTGAAGAAAGCTTAACCAGCATTCTTTAACGGGTTGGCCGAGAGTTCGTTCTACAAGTAATTGATATAGCTGAAGCTGAGTCGAATAACTCTCCTTCAGACTTGGAAGACGTTCGAGGTTCTCTCCGCAATAATCTGTCTTGTAGTCAACGATAACCCAGGAGTTATCCTCTTGAAATAGTACGTCCACAACACCTTGAAAGATAAGATGCTGGTGGGCAGGGGCCCCTTCAATTTCTTCGCCTTTTAAAGAAATTGTGAAAGCTCGTTCTCGGTGAAGTCGTGCTGATTCAACCCGCAGGCGTTTGCCAAGATCTCCATTGAAGAACCATTGGAGCGCATAGAGATCTATCATCTTTCCTTGTTCTTCCGTCAGAAGGCTCTCGTTGATAAGTCGATCCAGTTCCTCTGATAGTCGTCGTCTGCCATAGGCAATTTCATGAATATCACAAAGTGCCAGAAACCGATGGATTGCCTGACCCCGCTCAGCGCCTTTCTTCTTTTCCTGGCGTAAAAACCGTGAAGGAATCCAATCAGGGGTAGAGTCTTTTGATTGTGAAGAAATTCGGAACGGAGGTGTTTCAGAATCACGCTCCGCCTCGAATGCTCTCTTGACCTCACTTACCGAGATCTTGGCACGAGCGGAAAGAAACGAAACATTCGAGTCGTGTTCCTTAATGCGGTGAAGAGCTTCCAGATAAGGTGAAGTATCAAAACCAGAGAACAGGTCTACCTGTTCGCTCTCCTGTTGCTCAAACTGGTCAAGATAGCTTTCATCCGGATAGACATTCAGTCGAAACTCATTAACTTGATGATGAAAAGGGTCGGTGTCCAGATTATCCGGGAGTGCTGGAATTCTTGGGGCGATGCCAGTCAGAATAACGTCACCGGGGCACTTGGCATTCTTCAAATAACGAAGCCGTTTGTCTGAGGAACTCTTTATCTCAGACACTTCCGCCAGCTTTTTTGCCGGAGATTTCAGCGTAGCTGACATATAGACCTGGCACTCTGCTCTTGTTAAAGCAACGTAAATCAGGCGGAGTTCTTCGGCCAATGACTTTTCGGAAATCGTGGATTGGAGTATCTGATAAGGAAGTGGCTTTTCGTTCTCTGGATCATCTTTAAGGAGATACTTTGTCGCGATGCCGCTGCTTTCATCGAGAAGAAATGGCTTCTGAGCATCACGCTTATTGAATTCCTTGCCAAGGAAGGGATAGATGACAACGGGAAACTCAAGTCCTTTAGACTTGTGGATAGACATAATCCGTACGACATCCTGGTCGCCCGAAGGAGGTGTGGGAGTGGCAAAATCTTCTCCTTCTTCGAGGAGCTCGTCCAGGAAAGAAAGAAACTGGTCCAGCCCTTTCACCTGAAACTGGTCAAACTGATAGGCATACTGAAGGATCTGAAGAAGGTTGCGCTCTCGTTGTTCGCCTGCGGGACGAACCATCGCAGAATCCAGCAAGTGGATTTCGTCTATCAGGTTTTGCAGAAACTGTCCCATGGAAGCTCTTGAAGACGCTTCCTGCCATTTTTCTAACTGACTGAGGATCGCCAGAGGTCTTGTTTGATGATCGGGATTGGAGACGGCGAGATTGCGGACAATATCAATAAAGTAATCTTTTTTGCTCTCTATTCGAAGCGCAAAGATATCCTCTTCGCTCAATCGGAAGGCGGGACCTCTCAGTGCGGACAGGCAGGCCTGGTCATCATAGGGGTTGTTGATGAACTTGAGAAGCCCCTGGAACTCGAGAATCTCAACGGCGGTTAGGAAACCCAGTTTGGATTCCGTGAAAAAGGGTATATCGTATTCCTTCAACGCTTCTGCCAGTTGGACAACAGACCCGACTGCTGAACGCAAGAGAATAGCATATTGGTTCCAGGGAGGACCTTTCTCGCGAATTACTTTTGCGATATACTTTGCCTCTTCTGTATAGTCATCCTCCTGATCCTCTTCCGCATCGGTACTTGAATCTCCGTGCTCCTCCTTTGGAGGCATTTCTTTCTTGAAGAGAGACAGATGAACCTGTGTTGGCAGGGCCTTTTCATCTCCTCCAGGGATAAACTCATGTCCGTCCGTATAGTCAATACCCACCACATCTTCTCGTAGAGTCTCAACGAAGAGCCTGTTCATCTCCAGCAAGAGACTCGGATTGCTACGGAAGTTCCTGGTCAGGTTGATACCCGTCCACTCGGGCTTCTTTCCTTCATCAGAATCTTTTCGCGCCTTGTCATAAATCCCAAGAAAGATACTGGGGTCTGCTCGTCTGAATCGATAGATAGACTGCTTAATATCCCCAACAATAAAGAGGTTCCCATTTTCTGGAGGACGTGCCACACTGGAAATAACTCGTTGTTGAGTGGCATTGATGTCCTGGAATTCGTCGACCAGGATATACTCAAACTGGCGTTGATAGGACTGAGCCACCGTTGAGGGTTCCCCATTTGGAGAGAGGATCTTCAGAGCAAGGTGTTCGAGAAGAGAAAAGTTGATGCGGCGGGAATCTATATATGTTTGATACAGCTCATTCAGCCAGCGGAGAGCGCAATCTTTCAATATTACATGACAGATTTCCTTCCCCGCATTCCATCGCTCCATTCCTTTTTCTGTGATCAGCAGGTCTTCCGCTTGAGGTAGCTTCTTCAGGTCTGACTGTAGACTCTTTCTTATTACCTTGTAATTATCTTCTTCTTGAGTCTTCTTTCCGCTGGGGTATCTGGGGACTTCGTAGCCCTTCAGGAAGTTTACGTAATTCTCTTGGATAGAATCAGATTCTATACAGTCTCTGAGTTGCTTGAGAAACCCTCTGAAGGCGAAGTAATCTTCCTTAGTCTTGACCTGCCAGTCCGAAGTGTCTGGTCGAAAAGCCTCGTACTCTGACAGAATATCTTCGAGCTTATTCCTGAGGAATTCTTCTGAAAGTTTCATAGCCAGAGCAGAGGGTTCATTGTCAAAGTATGCATCTGTGGCTTCTTCGACAAAGAACTCCGGATTAGGCATCGTAGACAGAAACACCTGTAGCTGGTAGATCTGCTGCCGGAGTTGATCTGGTCCTGTGAAGGTATCCAGCTGGTCGAGCACTCGAGTAACAACGGATCGAGTTGCATCTTCTTCTGGCCGGGAGAGCACTTCGTCGATCTTGTCCTTCAGGAACTGGTGATGTAAAAGACGATCTTCCTGTTCACTCATAAGGTCAAAGCCAGGAGATATCCTCGCTTCACGGGAGTGACTTGTGATCAGGTCTAGACAGAATGAATGGAGAGTGCTTATGCGTGCACGAGGAAGAAGGTACATCTGCTGGCGCAGGTGCTTTTCCTGTTTCTTACTTAAATCACCTGAGGAGACAGCCGCATGCAGGGATTTCTCCAGGCGAACTTTCATTTCGGAGGCAGCAGCACGGGTAAAAGTAACAACCATGAGTTGATCGATTTCCACCGGGTTCTCATCCCGGGTCATCAACTCAAAAATCCGACCTATCAGCGTATGGGTCTTTCCTGTACCGGCACCGGCTGAAACGATAATATTTCTATCTGTGATATCAAGACAACGCTGTTGTTCAGGTGTATACATTTATCTATGCTTTATCCTTCCCATTTCCCTCAGGATCGTTAAGCGAAGCATCTATCTCGTTCAGGATCCCTTCTCGACTATATTTCGGAAAATCTCGATAGTAGTTAAGCATCGGATCGATACCGCAGATCGACCGGTGGTCACAAAAAGAGCAGGCAGAATCTGTACCATGGCGAGTTGGCTGTACTGCGATATTGCCACTGACGATTCCCTCTGCCAGGTTGCGAATCTGCTTCCATGTTTTCCTCAATATATACTCGAAATGATCATCTTTGATCAAACTCCCCCAACTGCGATTCTTTTCCTCGGGATCTCCGTTTGAGCCCTGAATGAAATCCATCTGTTTGAATTTTGTTAAACCTCGATTTTTGAAGTATGAGACTTTCGCAAGGCCTTTCATCGAGCGAGTTTTTCCAAGAGGCGTACTCACTTTGGTCTTACGATCTTCCAGAATAGGGACATACATCCCACCAACAGGAGTGAGGTCCGACTTTGATTCCATAATTGTGAGGATATAGATAGGAAGCTGAAGGTTCTCTTCGCTGATCCATTTATCAAAATCAAATTTCTTTTCTCGCAGTTTGTAGTCGACAATGAGAGCTTCATCGCCATCCTGATCAAGACGATCAATCTGCCCTCGGATATGAACGCTGAGTCCATTCTTGAGATTACCTGGCAGTTTCAGAGGCGGAAGGGCCTTGTTCCTGCCTTTGCCAAAGGACAGTTCTTCCCCAATGGGTTGGAATGCATACTCTGTATAGAAGAGTACTAACCAACGCATGCAGTCTTTAACCTGCTCCGTCAGTCTATTGAGGAGGTAGCGGCCCGAGGGTCTTCGCACGATACCAAATCTCTCGATCTTTTTCTGAGGTCCTTCGAGGGCATCGTCAATGAGGTCCTCGACAGGAAGCGCATCAAGTAGTCTTCCTTCTTTTAAAGCCTCCCGAATCAACTCCGTGAAGTTCTTCAAACAGGCGTGAGCAAAATTACCTGCGTCCTTGCGATTAAACTCAATTTCGTCAACGTAACTCGGGCGAAGCATAAAGCTCACAAAATGCTTGAATGGACAGTTGGCTCGAGTCTCTAGTTCTGTTGTACTGACGGAGAGTCCGTCGCTGTAGAAGTCCCTAAGTATTTGAGGGGACAGGCTGGCCTTGTTCTTCCACATATAGGCATCTATCACTGTCTCCATCTCCCTGACTGCTTCATTGCCGAACGCAGGATTCAGGAGGAAACGTCCGTCGCTATCGCGGGCTGCCTTGGCGTCCTTTTCCTGTCGTAGTCCGTGCAAGAGATTCGAAGCAACTTCACGTGGTCTCCAGCATGATTCCAGGGGGCGATAGGCAGGAAGTTCCTTCGGGGGTGGTAGCTTAAACTTTCTGTCTAGATCCGACCAGAAGAGAGAGGGATTCCGGACGCCTCCATTTTCATCGGTGCGATGGCGCATCAAGTGAAGGGCTTCAGACGCAGCCGTAAAAGCCTTGTAGGCGATGTATATCTCTCGATCATACCGTCGTTGACTGCTGTTGCTGAACTTGAACCCAGCAGCTCTCAAGTACTCGCGCTCAGCGTCGTTTAATACTGTCCGGTTCGTTGCGAGGGCAGGAGTTTCTCCTTCGTTCAGGCCAAGAAGAATCACTCCTTTCACGGGCGGCAGACGAGATCTGTCCATCTGACCAACAAATATCTGGTTTAATAATGGAGGTATGCGAGGCTCAGCTAATTGTGAAAGCCCTTTCAGAAGAAGCTCACAGGAAGGCTCAATGGTCAGGTATTCATTGCCAAGAATGTCGTCGAGGTCGCAGAGAACTTTTCCAACCTGTTCGAGTACATTCTGGTCCTTCTCATTGAGTGCCCCGTAATCCAGAGTCTGTTCGAGAAAGATATATATTTGATTAAGAAAATCGTGGAAGAGAGACTGCGGTGAGAATTTCTCTCTTGTATTCCTCTGAAATTCAGAAGCCACAGCTGCAAGTTTCTGTCTTGTTTCTTCTACCTTTTCAGGTAGTTCCTCGTCTTGCGTGTCAAGAACCGAGCCGTCATCATCTTCGAAAAAGTTGCGATTCTGTCTGATTCTCCATTTCTTTGAGCCATACCACTCTTCTGAGGTGCGAGGAAACTCGAGTTGTATACGCTGCAGGTAATCCAGGTGACTTCTTTCAAGGTCGAGGAAACCTGACTTACCAAGACGAATGAGAGCATCTATATCATCAGGATGTGTCAGGAGTCGAACCAGACATTGAATCCCCACCAGCAGAGGGTGGATGGTTAATGGCTCAGACCTGTCGATAAAGTAGGGGAGCGAAAGCGAACCAAGAGACTCGGAAAGAGAATTTGCATAGGTGTCAATACTACGCACCAATATGGCTACATCAGACGGATTCCACTTCTTTGTATAGATCCAGTTGAGGGCAACCTCAGCTGCTCTTCGTGCTTCATCACGTTTTGTTTCGACAACCTCCCTTTCTATGGCATTTACTTTCTGTGGCTCTCCATCTGGAAAAGAATAGAAGTTTTGGGCCAGGTGAGCGAGATCTGCACTGTTAAAGCGAGGAAGGTTTTGGTTATCGCATGGAAGCCACTCGTCTATCTTTGTTCCTTCTTTGAGAAGCTGGTCATAGATATTCTCGAGGGTTTCTTCGCAGGTCTGGAAGACCACGTGCCTGGCAAGCGAGCGTGATTTCTCGAACTCCTGTTTAGACCCAATAGGTCTCATAGTGAGAAGAAGCGAAAGCTTCTGACACTTTCCAGCCAATGTTGTTACCAGTTGTTCTTCCGGCGGAGTGAAATCGACAAAGCTGTCTATATATATCTCAGCTCCTGTGAGCAGATCACTCGTCTCAATCTGCCTGGTAAGGCGCTTCATGGTGTCAGAAGGATCTTCAAAGCGTTCTTTAATCAACTCGCGGGAGGCGTCGAAGACCTTTTTCAGCTGTGATAGCTTATCTTGCAAGCTGGAGAACTCGGTGGATGATTCTGTATAGGCAAGCATCTCTTCGAAGCGGTCATGATCCAGACCATACTGAGCACATTCTCTCAGGAAAGCATCAAGAGTCTCGTCGATACCGGTCATTTGAAGAAGATCGAGGTCCTCTTCTTTCTGCAATTTCCATTTAAGGTAGAGAGCGATTAGTGGTCTGTGAGAGCTTGTAACAGCTGGAAGTTCGCCTGCAGGTTCGTGAGCAAAGAGAAACTCTCCGAGACGTGTGAAGCTCAGCACCTGAGCTCGTGTATAGCCATTGAAACCAGGGACTGAGAGCAGGGCTCTTTCTGTTTCGTACGACGCCTGTTCGGGAACAATGATGAAAATCGGAGGCCCGAAAGGGTCTTTGCGACACTTATCGGCGATCTCGTTGAGACAGATAGCGGTCTTTCCAGATCCGGAATAGCCTGTTATTATTCGAATAGACACAAAATACTCTCAATGAGGGTTGTCCTCAGGTAACGTCGCTTACTGTAGGCTGCATAACACCATCTTCATCGCTCAATCGAATGGGGTTACTGACAATCCAAAGTCTTCTCTTGATATAGACCTCAACGCGATAACTGCCTGGTCCAGCATTAGGGAAGTCTATATTCTCAGCTGTTCCCCAGTAGAGTGGCTGGCCGTTGTGACGAAGCACTATATTCCCTTCACGGCAGATGGACACACGGAAACGTCCATTCGCATGGTACGAGACGGTGCTTCCCATGAAACTTTTCTTTCCTGCTTCATCCACATATTCAAAGTGGAATCCCTTCTCACTTTCAACGGCTCGGTTGACAATAAATGAACGACCTTCCCTTAATGCGTTCCAGACGAGATCCCGCGCTCTTACCCAGATCTTTGGTAAATCAGGAACCTGGATACATGTACAGATCGTCTGAAAAGATAGATCATAAGAAAAGACCTCTTTCCAGTCGAGAAGAGGATCCTTGCGAGGCTGAATACCCAAACCTCCGATTGCGGGAATCTGTCGCTTTTCCAGTTCTCGATCCCACATCCAGAACAGGCGGCGAGCAGGACCCTTGAGCATATGCTCAGGTCGACTGATCTGTTTCATCATATTGCGCGCATTGGAAGAGGAAAGGAAATCATCCATGAACGACCAGAGTTCCAACAGATCGGCCTGTTCAATCGGAAGGGGTGGAGCAGGCCATGAAGATTCTTTTTCTGCAGCCGTGGGCAGCAGATGGTGAAGCGCCGTTGTAACTCCAGATTGTTTATGTATCTTTTCGAGTGCTTCTTCGAGGGTGTCAGCGCCAGCTATCTCCTCTCGCAATTCAAATGCGAGGAACTGAGCTTCTTTGATGGAAACATATTCGCCACAAAGGATGAGAACTTCATCATGCCAGCCTTCCTCCTCGTCATGAAGATATCCAAGCGTATTGTTATCCGTAAGAACCACGAAATCGACATCGTTCTTACGTGCAGCTGTCAGGACCTCTTCAAGAGTACCTTCACCAGCCCCGCTTTTCTTCGTGTGGACGTGGATAACACCTGTATAGGCTTTTGGAATATCATTAAAGGAAGACAATGACCTTACCCTGAGCTTCTCAATTTATGTCCCGCCACAGCTGTCCGTGATCTTACCAACTGAAAACGACCTTCCTCTGAAATAGAAGCGGAATCAAGAAGAGATCATCTCTTTCTCCATGGAAATCAAGTATCGTTAAGGTCCGAACGGCCACCTGGGAGCTGCGTGACAAGCATCATCGTGGCTCCGCGTCCTGTTATGCTGCTGATTCCTGTTTCAACGGCAGCAGGCAAAACAAGCATTCCAACCAGAAATAAGTCCAGTAACTGGTTCGAAAACTTTTCCCGGCTGGTCCGCTTCAAAACGTCATAAGCCCTGTTAGTTGGATAGCCCCAGGCGTTTAACATGCTCTGGATATATCCATAGGGGTTTTGCTCTAACGACCACGTTGATAGACGCCTTGTTTTAAATCTGTGTTTTCTCAAAAGAACTTTCAAGGACTTCGGACCGAAGCCGTGCAGGTGTCTTGGAGGGTCGAGATGAAACCAGTGCCGTCCAAAGTTCTCGGCCTGCCAGCTTTCATGGTTCGGCAGGGAGAGAATGAAATAGCCTCCTGGTTTAAGAAGTAATCGAATTTTTTCCAGAGTTTCGTTTGGTTTTCTCAGATGTTCGAAGACATGCCAGGCAGTGATAGCATCATACTCTTTTTCAGGAAGATCAAGATCGAGCAAATCACCGGTATGCACAGGAATCTTTGATTTCTGAGGAATTCTCTGTGCACTTTGTTCTGTCCACTCAGTGCCCTCTACTTCATAACCACGGCTCTTCATTTGAAGAAGAAAACCACCATTCCCACAGCCGACGTCCAGGATTTTCCCGCCAGGCTTGACTATCCGACTAACCGATCGAGCCCTGCCTCCCTGAAAGTGCGAAACCATTCTGGCAATGGGTCCAGCGAATTTCTCCCGTGATTTGCCGTAGTATTCCGACGAGTAGTACTTCAAAAGAGTCTGATCATCTGGCGCGGGGTATAGTGCATAGACACCGCACTTATTGCAGCGTACAAGTGGGAAACGATCCTGGTTCATCGTAATTTCGGTCAGCAGTGCAGCTTCTTTGCCGCCGCACCAGCATGGGCGATTGACGGAACCCTCTTCTGTCACTCTGCTGTCCCGGGACCACGGCGTTTAGCTGGGATGCGAGAAGGGAAGAGGCGCGTATAGCGAAACCCCAGATTCGCAAGAAAACAGGATATGGAAGTCTGGATCACACCGAGTCCATACTCACAGCTTCTCTTAAAGTTGATACTCGAAGCTTCAGCAAAATAGCGCGTTGGGCAGCTGAGCTCGCCGATTCGCCACTGGAAGAAGAGTGCCTGTGCAAGCATCTGGTTGTCGAAAATGAAGTCGTCATCATAACTTTCAAAATCCAGGGCCTCAAGAACCTCTTTGCTGAAGGCACGATATCCTGTATGGTACTCGGACAGCTTTTGTCCCATCAACAGGTTCTGCGACAGCGTCAGGAAGCGATTGAAAATATACTTATAGATGGGCATGCCCCCTTTAAGAGCGGTCTTGCCCAGGATCCGTGAGCCAAGAACCACATCAAAATGCCCACTTGAAATCATGGCTCCCATCGCTTCGATCAGCCTTGGGGAGTACTGGTAGTCGGGATGCACCATAACGACAATGTCGGCACCAAGCTGAAGCGCTTCCCGGTAACAGGTCTTCTGGTTGCCACCATAGCCACGATTCTTTCGGTGAACAATGGTTCTGATTCCTAGTTTCTGGGCAACATCGGCCGTATTATCACGCGACGCATCATCAACGAGAATCGTTTCGTCGACAATGTTGAAATCGATATCTTTATACGTTTTTTCCAGTGTTCTGGCAGCGTTGTAAGCGGGGAAAACAACAACAACTTTCTTGTCGGCAATCATGGAGAAGAGCTTTCATTCCGTAATTTCGAGATGATAGACTCTTGCAGCTCCCACTGCGGGTCGAGACCTTTTTGGGTGACAAGCTGTTCGAATTCTACTGCTGCTGGGTCGATTTGAAGAAGGCTAAATCTTAAAGGTGCCATCGGGGATGATGATGTCGCCCGGTTTTGCATCCTTGTCCGTGGAAAGTGTACCTGCTGGCAGGTGCTTGACCTCACGGTTAAAAATGAACTGTATCATGATATTGACATAGAAGACGAAGATTACCAGAGAGATCAGCAGGTAGCTTGGAAGTTCATAACTCGCTGACTGAGATGAGCCACCTGTCTTGTAATAAAGAAATCCAAATCCAAAAAGAATGACCAGTGATGTATATATGCGAAGTTTTCTGTCTGCAAGAAACGCTATGATGCTGACTACACTCAGGGTCCAGCCAACCAGGATCATTGCTCCGATAACGAGGGCGCCCAGGATATTAGAAAAAAGACGCTGAGGAGGCGCATTCTGCTCGTCGATATAAACTTTTCCTGTCAAAAGAAGGACGAACACGACTCCCGCCAGAACTGCGGGTACCGCATGGACCAGCAGTGAAGACAACATCTTTCCTGATATCGTCGCATACTCGAAACGCTCAGGCAGAAATTTCCTCAAAAGTGCAAAGACGGCAATGATCATGATCGAGAACAACCCAAATTGACCAATCGCAGGATAAATCGTCTGGATTGTTATATCCGCTCCAGAGAGGGATCGTATGAACACCAGTATGGCACAAATAGTGAGCGCCAGTCCCTCCATCATATAGATAGGCAGATGATCTTTGAAGAGCTTCATCGTCAGTTTGCGTTTCTTCAATATCCCGGATTGATTCGTATATTTATCACGGGCGGACCAGCTTGCCTTCAAGTAATCCTGAGGTGCCACGATGGCCATAATCTTTTGTGATGTATTGGAAAGCAGGGTATAAATCCCAGGTCCGAAAAAAATCAAGGCGACAACACAGAGAAAAATCGGAAGAGAAATACTCTCCTCCCAGTCCCTTCTGAAAAAGATCTGAGTGGGAGCGAAAACAAAGAGTTGAAGGGCAGCAAAGAGGAAGTATGCTCTGATCGGGGTTGCCCAGCTCGGCTTGGGAGAGTTCACCCACAGGCCAACTGCCAAAAGCACAAACAGGATTTGTTCGAGCGCGTAAAAGACGATCAGGCCAAACACAGAGAGCAGATCCTTTAATTCATTTACTGCTCCTTTGGCAAGCGACGCATAGACAACGACGATGAGACAGGTTATCAGAATATACCTGGCCGTTATCTTCAACGGCCAGTAGAGAAAGCCAAGTACAAGATCACTCCGCGTCATCATACTCAGGTGCAGATCCTGCAGACGCTCAAAACTTCGCCACTTCGGAACAAAGATCAGTGCAATGACAGGCAAGGCAAGGGGCATCAGAAAGAAGGCCATTGCCAGTCGTTCGAGATCACTCTCATTATACTGCTGGAGGTTGAATGCGGAGAAAGCAAGTCCGCCAATAGCGGCCAGATAGCAGAGTAAGATCAGGAAATAGATGAAGCGATGAATAACAGATCGTTGAGAGGGGCGTGAATAGACCACCAGCGGATTGTCATCGATATTCCGCCAGCTCTTCCAGTATTCTCTGGTCGTTCTAAGAATTGAAATGGCCCTGCCCCTCCTCATGGTCTGTCTAGATGACTTCTTGCGCTCAACTAGAGTTTAATGGGAATCCAGAATAAGCGAAGCGTATTTCTTCCGTCTTTTTTGCCCCAGCCAAACATTGTCCAAAGCGGTCCGTGGCGCGCATCTGTCAGCTCGTCGTTCGCATCCCAATCCATCGAGTCCTGCCAAAGCAGACCACCCAGAATCAGTCGCTGAGCTTCTTCTCCAACAATCTTTACTTCGCCTTCTTCTTCGGCTCGGTCATTGGCGACATCCTCGGCAGAGGTTACATAAATCTTATCAGATTTCTGGTACCAGAAACCAAGAAGGCCCAGTAACGGTCCGTGGGCAACGATGCGCTGATTGGTGTCGCCGTCTATCTCGCGCAGAAAATCAATGTCGATCCAGAGTAACCCACCCCAGGAACCGAACAGCAGCGGAGCTGCCAGGTATTGCTTCTGGTATGTACGACCAACGGTAT
Source organism: uncultured Candidatus Sumerlaeota bacterium (assembly GCA_964437365.1). GTDB lineage: Bacteria > Sumerlaeota > Sumerlaeia > SLMS01 > SLMS01 > CAYTGM01. The sequence continues at coordinate 62,064 of CAYTGM010000001.1, forward strand.
TCTCCATCTTGAACATGAACGGTCCAAGCGACCAAAGACTGCTGAAGAATTTCGTATTCAGTGTTTCACCATCTTTCAGGCCGAGCGTGGCAAAAAGGAGAGGAACACCAAAACCATAGAATTCTTTATCATCTCCAAAATCACCCTTATCGAACTTTTGAACCCAGAACGGCGTCATCACGACTCCACGACTGGCAACGGGACGCTCGGTCCCTCTCTTATAAATATAATCGGCCACGCGAATACGGAGAGGAAGAGTGAAGATCATCGGTCCGAGGTCGTTCCAGGTCACGTTCCGGTAATGGGCCGTTTCTCTGTCCGACTGTACCGTGAACTGCCGTGTCGAAAAGTTAAGAGGCAAAAGCCACATTGTCGAGTTTGAGTAAGAAACCGGACGGCTTTCAGGCTGATCATCAGCTGCATCCCACACGCGTTCGCTCATTTTTCCGCCGTTCGGGATTGGTACGTCTTCAAGCACCTGAGGTCGATTGCTCATGGAGCATCCTGTCAGAAAGAGGCAAACTGCCATGACAGGTAAAAAGAGGGCGCGGGCCCGATACAGTAACTGAGAAGGTTTGGCACTGGTTGAGTTCATTGAGAGGCTCATGCTGAGGGGCGGTCTCCTGGTAGATCGTAATAAGACTCCCAAAACGGGATCTTGTTTTCTGTGACAAAATTGCTGCTCCAACTAAAGCGAAGCTCTTGAACGCACTCAAATGGTTTCTTTGGCTTTACGGTTGCTCCAGTGCAGCCGATGGCCATCCATAAAGGTTCTCAAGAGAACCAGATGATTTAGAAGGACTTTGACCTGCGTTTCCTTAAACTATGAAAATCGAAATTATTGATCTCCATAAGTCCTTCGGGTCCCTTAAAATCTACAATGGCCTGAATCTCACCATTGAACAGGGCGATCTCGTGATTATCATGGGCCGCTCCGGCGAGGGAAAAAGCGTGCTGCTCAAGCATCTCGTTGGCCTGCTTAAACCCGACAAGGGGCAGATTCTTATCGATGGAAAAGATATCACCAGGCTTAACGAACGTGAAATGTATGGGATTCGGATGCGTTTCGGGATGGTTTTTCAAAACGGAGGAATGCTTCAGTCCCTGAATGTGGGCGAGAATGTGGCGCTGCCCGAGCTCGAGGTGAAGGGGAAAGACCTCAAAGACGTGATGCGTCGTGTCTCAGAGAAACTGAAAATGGTTGGGATGGAAGGAAAAGAAAATCAGAACGTTGCCACACTTTCCGGCGGACAGAGAAAGCGCGTTGCCATCGCACGAGGACTTCTTCAGGAAGCTGACTGCCTTCTTTTCGACGAGCCAACCGCTGGTCTCGATCCTCCTATTAGCGAAACCATCGACGAAGTAATTGAAAAAGTGAACAAAGAAACGGGCGCCACGTGTATAGTCGTAACGCATGATCTGGTCAGTGCCTTCAGTATTGGTAAGAAACTCCACCTGCTTCACGATCACAAGATCATCATGTCGGGTACAGCAGATGAGTTTCGTGAAACCGACAACCCCGTCGTGAAAGACTTCCTCGCCCGCGGCAGAGCGATTTAACTACCGATCATCTTCTCTCTTTCGGACCTTTTCGACTACATACATTTCATACTATCAATAATGGCTGAGATATCCTTCCAATCATACCGCGGCAGCGGTTAGAGGATATAACTCGAATTATTGAATAACGATCACGATCACAGGCAGTACCTGACAACGACTTGCTGCAGGACTTTGGAATGTCGCTCCAGAGTCACAGCTGACCATGTGGACAGGTATTCTGCTCTCATTCGGCCAGTGCTTAGCTCATCCACTACATACATCTCATACTATCAATAATGGCTGAGATATCCTTCCAATCATACCGCGGCAGCGGTGAGAGGATATAACTCGAATTATTGAGTAACGATTACGAACACGAACACGATCACCGGCAGTACCTGACAATGACTTGCTGCATGACTTTGGAATGTCGCTCCAGAGTTCACAGCTGACCATGTGGACAGGTATTCTGCTCTCATTCGGCCAGTGCTTAGCTCATCGACTACATACATTTCATACTATCAATAATGACTGAGAAATCCTTCCAATCATACCGCGGCAGCGGTTAGAGGATATAGCCCACAGTTGGACCGATGAGGTCCTACTGTGGGTCAGATTCAATTAAACCCCGGAACCCCGGCAGGGGTTCGACAAAACACCCAAAGCAAAATCACGCCTTCACCCGCGCCATCCACCAACCTTGCATCCTCCTTCGAAGCACCTTCGACCCATTCCAATGGTTCCATCATGCATCGAACATGCATCGATACTGGTTCGAACCCGGGGGTAAAACAACAAAATCTCCCGAGCCGGGTTGGCTCGGGAGACACCTGATTAAAGTATTATCTGCAACACGAAATCAGGCTGGAAAGGAGTGTGGGGTTTTTATTCTCTGAAGCTCATTATCCTCCACCATCAAGGCGGTAATAATCGGGACCATAGTCAACATTCAACTTGTTGCTGACGCTGGTCGCTCCACCCTCAAGAGCATTTTCACGGGCTGCTCTCCATTCAGACCAGGAGTCGACAGTACCGGTGAGGATCGCAACGCCATCCTCAACTTGAACTTCGACGTCGGATGAATCGACGAATGGACTCCACCAGAGCTCACTCTCGATATCCTCATGAATCTCCCAATCCGATTCAAGTCCCACTGACGGAGTAGGGTAAGTGTACCACGTATAGTCGTAAGTGTACCACGGCATGTCCACATAAGGCTCGTAGGTAAGTACGCCATAGTCGTCGTCGACTGTGAGGTTGTTGTCGACCATCAGAACACCCGAGACATCAGCTACGATATCATCTGAATGAGCTTTTTCAAAAAGCGTGTCTACTTCGCCTCTTAACGTGACGACGCCATTCTCTGCATTGGGTTCGATATCGAAGCTCTCGAGGTATGGATCACGCGCGATGGCTTCGCTGACTTCCTGTTCCAACACGTCGTCAGTGATTTCAATAGGGTTCACCATGATGTCGTTTTTGACTCTCCAGACACCAACCGTGTTCCGAGCATCCGAGGCAGCAGCTCTCTTGGCTGAGATTGTCGGAACTGTACCAACGAGTGTCACGACACCATCTTCCGCGATAACTGTGAGTTCATTTCTGTCGATACGAGGATCTTCCTCGATTGCATTTAGTACAGCATCGCGAAGTTCAGTATCTGACAGGTCACGATAGACATTATCTTTGGTCATGTCTTTCTCTGACCCATCACTGACTCTTAGTTCTGTTGTGTCTACCTTTTCCACATTGGCGGTCCAGGCTTCGGTTTTCACATAGCGCTTCTCGGCAGCACTATTGACTTTCCCATCGATTTTCACAACGCCATCATCGACAATTACGGTGATGCTGTCCTCATTAATTAAGGAATCCAGCTCAAAGTCTTCCCTGATTTCAGCGGCAATTTCTGTATCTGGCCTGCTTTCCTTATACACAATATCGATCTCATTGGTCACTCCGCGAACGCCTTTAACACCGGCAATCACCTCACGAGCAAGCTGGCGCTCCTCATACGAGTTTGCTTCGCCTGATAGAGTGACAAATCCCTCAGCGACATCGACATCAATGTCCCATGATTCGGTGGCGGGGTTCGTGGTCAGTGCCGCGTAAATGTCTGTCTGAATGGCACTATCCTTCCTCCCACTGTCATAGACATTCAGTTGATCTACGACCGATTTGACTCCACGAATGGTCTGAGCTGTTTCGACGGCTCTATCTTTCGCGAGAATATTATTCACGTTACCCGTCAGGTGTACAACACCATCTTCTGCCCTGACATAGACAGTCGTGACAGCAATCGCGTCATCATCGCGGAACTCACTATATACTTTGGATGTAATTTCTGAGTCTTTGATTGTTTCAGAAGTGTTAGTATATGCAGCTGGCAACGGTGAAGCCAAAAGCATGGTAGGTAATCCTGCGCAGAGGATAGATATCATACGAGATTTTGTATTTTTTCGTTTGTTATACGTTAACATAATTGTCCTCCTTTTGAACAAGATTTGTAACGAACACTAACTAACAGCTGCACTTGCTGTTCCAGTCTCAGATTTTGCGCTATCATGGGGAGGGAAAATACTATGCCAGAAGAAACAGGCTGGCATGGATGTTATTTCCGGGTGAAAATTGTCAACATTCCATGGAAGAGAAAAGGTTTGTGGAATCCTGAGACGAAGACCCTGCTAATTCTGCTGAATTCAACGTTATAGTGTTGCAATGTCCTACGTCAGTTTTCCCTATCGCCCTGAGCTCCTTTTGATTAAGCTTAAGTCTCAAAGGTTGGAGATCAGGATGAGTGATTATACAGAACAACTGAAGAATTTAATCGAGAATGAAATCGCAGGGCAGATACAGCTCTTTGATTCATTGTGGAAGCTTCACCAGGAGCCGGGAAACACCCTTGCTCCACATCGTCAGCGCACCGCTGTTAATCGCCTGATGGGATACGCACTCTTCATGGGTGTGGACCGGAAGGACCAGTCGGATCTTGGGAAAAACCTGAGCGATCTTAGAAAGTGGCAGAAACGACTCGGTGATTTGCGCGATCTTGATGTTACACGGAAATGTCTATCACAGGCCGCAAAGATTAATGAGGATGCCTCCTATGCGGAAACGACTCTTGACGAGCGGCTCGCGGAACGGCGTCAGAGTTTTGAGGAAAATGTTCGGTGGGACGCATCAGGGGCTCTGGGTGCCGACACTCGCATCGCGATGCGCGAGCTGGCTATCAATATGCGCAAGCTGGTTTCAAAAAAGATCGACAAGGTTGATTTGGACTTCCTCAGGAAATCCGTTAAGCAGGTTGCCGTTCCCTGGTTTGAGTTTCGTGAGCAACTGCGATACGATCAAACTGATGCGGCGCTCCATGCCTTCCGCGTCAGGAATAAGAAACTTCGATTCGTTCTGGAAATTATTGTCAAGATCGAGGACTTCGAGAAGTCTGAGCACATAGAAGAGTATACACAAACGGTCAGCGATGCACATGATACCATAGGGAATCTATCTGACTACCTGGAGCTTGAGAAGGAGATCCGACTCGCCATGAGCGAGTGGTCGAAGAAAAATAACCCTGAGCTCATGGAGTCTGCGCTAGCACTTCGTCAGGCAAAGCTCGAGCTCGAGCAAAAAGAAATAGCACACTGGTATAGAGACTTGTGGCCAGTGGTGTCTTCCAGCAATTTTCTGACAGAATTACTTTGAATAACGAGCGACGTATTTTTTCAAGTCGGTATAGAGAGGATCAATTTCCGACCTGACTGAAGGCTTCGCCTCAATCGCTCTTCCCCAAAGAGAAAGTGCTTCCTGATAGTCAGCACGACTGTAAGCAATCCTGCCCAGGATGATCAGGGCGTTCGCTTCATTTGAATTTAATTGAACGGCCTTATTTGCGAAGGCCTCTGAGCGTGCAAGTTCACCCAGTTCATACTCAGCTTGAGCCTGCAGTGTACAGGTTCTCGCTGACTCTCCAAACTGCCCTGTCATGACAGCGAGCTCTTGTCGGGCAGCCTTCCATTTTTCCTGCTTCAATAAACTTAGAACGAAACCGTAATAGGCCTCTTCATAATCCTGCTGATAGGCGATAGCTTTCTTGAAGTACTTGATGGCTTCCTGGTAATGTTCTTCCTCAAAAGCCTCTCGACCTAGCATGTAGTAGGCATGGGGATTGGATTCTTCCTCTTGGATGGCAAGGCGTATATCGTCGCCCTGGACTTCAGACTGAGGGTCGAATGAGGGGACAAGGTTTCCAAGGCAGCCGGTCAGGAACAAGGGGGTGAGTAAGGCAAAAATCGTATATAAACGCATAGAAAGTGATGTTGTATTGATCATGTCTCTTCAGACTCTTCCGTAGGTTGTTCAAAATGACAGTTCTTTTCAATTTCCAGCTTTAAATCATCCAGGTGCTTCCCAGACTGAGAGGATACCTGCATAAGCTCGATCCCCTTTTCTTTGAAGTATTCAAGAATCAGCTCAATTTCCTCATCTTGGAGCAGGTCAATTTTCGAAAGACAGACAATACGGGGTTTCTCCAGAAGCTCCTCTGAATACTGGGCGAGTTCGTCTTCTACAAGTTTATAGGCGTAGTAGAGATTCTCAGGGTCGGCGTTTGCCATGGTCAGATCGCCGCCGCCGGTTTCCCCGCTTTCAGGTCCGATCAAATGCACGAGGGTTTGCGTGCGCTTGAGATGGCGGAGAAAGCGATCACCGAGCCCGGCACCTGTGTGAGCTCCCTCAATCAGTCCTGGTACATCCGCAACAGATATACGTGTCTGATAATCCGAAGAGAGAAACACACCAAGGTTCGGGGAGAGTGTTGTGAAAGGGTAATCAGCTATACGGGGTGTTGCACTTGTCATTGCAGCTAAGAGAGTTGACTTACCAGCGTTTGGAAGACCAACAAGACCGACATCAGCAATGACTTTGAGTTCAAGTATCAGGTTCCTTTCTTCGCCGGGCCATCCATCTTCTGCCTTACGGGGAGCCTTCATCTTAGGTGTAGCGAAGTGCTGATTGCCTCGGCCTCCATCGCCTCCTCTTGCAATGCGCAGGCGCTGACCACCTTTGGTCAGGTCACCAAGTTCCTCACCCGTTTTCGCGTCTATAACAGAGGTGCCTCGAGGGACTTTCAAGGTAATATCATCTGCGCTTCTTCCTGCGCAGTTTTTACCCTGACCATGTTGGCCTCTCTTGGCAACCCAGGAGGGTTTCATTTTGAAGTCGAGCAGCGTTGCCATGTCCGGGTCTGCTTCGAGATAAATACTTCCGCCACGGCCGCCATCACCACCAGCAGGACCACCAAAGGGTCGGCCACGTTCGCGTAGAAAAGAAATACACCCATGACCGCCATCTCCGGCTTTCACGTGGATCTTTACATAATCTACAAATTTGTTTTTCTGATCGCTCATGAGTTTCTTTTCGATCTCAATTACTTGAGAAGTGTTTGTCTATCAGTTCGCACCAGCTATGGATAACCATAATATGCATTTCCTGAGTTCTTGCTGTGACCTGACTGGGTACAGCAACGACTTGTGTTGAGTAAGGCGCCATGGCGGAACCATCCGCACCGCAAAGACCGACACAGGTCATGCCGACGCGATAGCTGGTCTCCATGGCAGCGAGAACGTTCTCTGATCTCCCGCTTGTCGATATCCCTACAAGGAGGTCTCCCGGACGTCCAAGACCTTCGATCTGTCGGGAAAAAATGTCCCGAAAGCCAAGGTCGTTGCCGATGGAGGTTAGAGCAGAGGTATCTGTTGTGAGCGCAATGGAAGGAAGGGCCCGGCGCTTTCTGTCCTGGAAAAGGCCGACCAGTTCAGCAGCGAAATGTTGACTGTCCGCAGCACTGCCACCGTTTCCGCAGATGAAGATCGTGTTCCCCTGATCCAGGGTGTTGATCATCGCCTTTGCCGAGCCTTCGAGCGCTGGCAGGCAGGACTTCTCGAATTCATCAAGAACCGAGCGATGTCCTTTCAGAATCGCCTCAATGTTTGCATCTATACTCATAACTTAGTTACTCTCATCTGATTCAGTCGATGGCATGGCACGTTCGAGGATTTTGCGTATCCGAGGTTCATCGTCTTTAAGCCAGACATAGTGAACCTTGCCTCCGTAGGCTTCAACAATCTCATATCCAACGATATCTGAAATCTCAGCACCTTTTTCTCCACCTTTGACCAGAATGTCAGGCTGCAAAAGCTTCAGAAGTTTCTGGGGGGTATCTTCATCAAAAGAAGTGATATAGTCAACAGCAGGAAAGGAGGCCAATAGCTTGATACGTTCGTTCAGACTCAGGATCGGACGGGGAGCACCTTTAAGACGTCGCGTTGACTCATCACTGTTCAAAGCAACGATGAGACAGTCTCCCATCTTTTTTGCCTCCTCAAGCAAGCGTATATGCCCATGGTGGAGGAGGTCAAAGAAACCATTAGTAAAGGCAATGCGTCGGCCATTTTTCTTCAAAGAGCGGGTAACTCGTTTGAGTTCAGAGGGAGGGACATATTTGAAAGCTGAGATGTCGTCCTCTTCCATGCAGGCAGCGCGAAGTCCAGCAGCGGTAACACAGGCAACTCCTGCTATACCAACGACAATTCCTGCTCCATGATTACCAAGAGTTGCAGCTTCTGGGAAAGTCGCACCTGAGAACAAAGAAAGTCCCATGGTAGAGATCACGGTGTCCCCTGCGCCGGTCACATCGAAGACTTCTCTTGCTCGCGCGGGTATATGTGTTGCCTTGCCTTTTCTTGGGAAAACAGAGATCCCAGCAGGGCCTCGTGTGATGACCACCACTTCACCTTTGACCGTTTTCTGGATGATGGCAGCCGCTTTTGCGGTCGAGTCGTCGCTGTCTATACGCAGGCCACTCGCCTCTGATGCTTCCTTCTGGTTTGGCGTGAGCAGTGTTGCCCCTTCATACTTTCGATAGTTGTTTCCTTTAGGATCGACCAGGACCTTCAGGTTGTGTTCTTTGGCAAGTCGAATCGTTTCTTTCAAGACCCGGTCGGTCAGCGTGCCTTTGCCGTAGTCGGAAAGGATGACTCCAGAACATTTCTTGATGGTCTTCTCGATGGCCTTGAGGAGTTTGCTCTCAACTGACTCCGATGCAGGCGAGGAGACTTCACGGTCATGACGCAGCATCTGCTGACCCTGTGACACATACCTTGTCTTCAATGTTGTGGGCCTGGAAGAATCCTTGATAAGAACAGGTTTCAAACCTTCTTCAGCGGTCAGAAGCGATTCAAGGTGTTCACCAATGGGGTCTTTTCCGCACAATCCGATGAGGGAAGCCTTTGCTCCAAGCGAGCAGATGTTTGCTGCAACGTTTGCCGCACCACCGGGTAGCCACTCTTCTTCCCCGTGATTGATAATGGGAACGGGAGCCTCGGGAGACGTGCGCGAAACAGATCCATGTATATAATGATCGAGGATGAGATCCCCAACCACAAGGACATGCTGCTTCGGGAAATCATCGATATACGTTGTCAGTGACATTAAAGAAGGACCAATCAATGAAGGTGACTCCCTTCGAAAAGCCTTCGAAGGGAGCAGTATTCTTGAACTTACTCTTCCGGAGCGTCGAGGTTACTCGAAACTTCAGTCGCGTCATCATTGTCATCGAGGGTTTCGATGAGTTTCTGACACTGTTCGAGCTCTTTCCCTTCCAGCTTGACGGTATTGCTGGGGATGAGTTTTACCCCACTGGAAGTGACCTTAACGCCTTTGGCTTCCATCGCTTCACGAACTTCCTGAACCTGGTCGGGATCGGTCTCGACAAGAAAGTAACCTTCCCCCTGATTTTCCACGTCAAGAGCGCCTGCGTCGAGAGCAGCTTCCATAACCTGATCCTCATCACCCTCTTCAACGTCAATGAGACCCTTCTTCTCGAAGAGATAACTCACGCAGCCAGACTGGCCAAGGTTCCCATTATGCTTTGAAAAGGCATGGCGGACTTCCGCAGCCGTCCTGTTCTTGTTGTCCGTGGTCACTTTAATCATCACGGCAACGCCACCAGGGCCATAACCCTCGTAGGTGATTTCCTCGAGCGCGTCGCCCCCCAGTTCACCGGCGCCTTTCTTGATAGCGCGCTCCATGGTGTCCTTGGGCATGTTCACGTCTTTTGCGGACTGAATTGCCGTTCGAAGTCGAGGGTTTGAATCAATATCACTTCCACCCAGACGGGCGGCTACCTGTAGTTCTTTAATAACACGCGTAAAGAGCTTACCTCTCTTCGCGTCGATGATGGCTTTCTTATGCTTAATCGAATGCCATTTACTATGGCCTGACATAGGGGCTAGTACTCCTGCTTAATTCTGCTCTTATTGAGCGAGGAAACACTTTCGAATCTCGGCGGAAACGGTCAAGGGCAGTTCCGAAAGGAGCAACAAAACTTACCAAAAATCTGCATAAGCTCCAATTGTCCCTTGCCATTCAGCGCAACACGGGGTCATGGCAGAGCATGATCTCCCGGAGGATCCTTCCGCTCATGGTAACAACTAACACTTCCCCGCTCGCTCTCCTCATCGCTCTTGTTCTCTCCCTGTTTGTTACAGCGCCTGAGCAAGCTTCTGCCAGTTCAGCCCTGCGTTTGCTCCCGGCAAACGCCGATATTGTGATTTCCATCGACCAGACCGCTTTCGGTAATCCCGATTCCCTCTTCAGCCTGGTGCCCTTTGGCGAGGTTCAGCAGAGATTCAAGAGCCAGATGGAAGGCTACAGCCTCGGCCGTAAGACGCCATCGAAGAATGCAGCAGAGGCAGGTTTCCGCATGTCACTGGATCCTGATTTCTCCAAACGCTTCCAGCGAATTTCTGTCGGACTTGTCAATGGCGCTGGATACGACCCGGTGGCCGAATATGTTGTTATCACCGGAAATTTCTCTACGGCTCAATCTGCCGAAGTTCTGAAATCTTTTGGAGCCAAGAAAAACGATGGGGAAAATTTCATTACACTCCCTTCTAAATCTTCCAAGAAGGTGATTTACGCCCAGAATCCTGTGCAGAATCTCCTGATTCTAACCTCGGACAAATCGTGGTTGAGCCAGTATTCAACGATTTCAAAGAACAATTCGGGACTCACCGGAGGTGACAGCACCTTTCAATCAGTCTTCAGAACGCTGAACGGTTCCAGAAATGATCTGTTACTCTACATGAATGGGGAAGTTCTTGGCCAGGTTGTCAGCGAAGATCCCATGCTGAACATGGTTCTTGGGCCCTATGCCCGGTCGAAGGGAATGATTTTGTCACTCCAGCCCGGAGGCGTCCCTCGCGTAGAATTGCACAGTTCCTTTTCATCCGATTCGATGGCAACGATGGCTCAGAAGTTTCTCGAGCAGGCGATCATGTTGGGTCAGGCACAGGCGACCTCGATGCTGAATAACTCCGTTGATCCCATGCAGCAGCAGGAGGCAGAAAACCTTCTTCAGCTCCTCGACAGTATAGCTGTTGGTACGAAGGGTAACAATTCCATCGCTCAGTTGGATATCAAAGAGATCCCAAACAAGGCTGAGTTCCAGCAGGGTTTCCTTGATGCCATGACGCAGAGTCTTTCGGGGAATCTCAACCTGGATGCCGCCGGCATGATTATGGGTCAGTAGAACTTCTGAAGTTTTTCTTTCAGTTCCGAGTCAAGCTTGTCCCAATCTTCTTTTGTGTCTATATCTGAAAGCTCGGGGAGTGAGTCCAGGTCGACGGAGTAGCCGTGCGATTCCATCTTTTCTGTAAGCCTCTTCAGAGTCCTGGAATCTGAATACTCAATCCCTTTGAACATGCCTTCAGTGTATTTCGATATGCCACTAAGATAAAAGCCTCCGTCGGTCGCTGGGCCAAATACAGCATCCTTGCTGTCCAGGAGCTTGATCGTTTCCAGAATATGGTCCTTCTTCAAGTACGGACAATCAGACCCTGCGAGCAGAAGTTTCTTTGCTTTGAGTTTTTCAAAGGCCCAGTGGCAGGCGTGCTCAAGTCGATCTTCCAGAGGCCCCTCAGGTTGAGGCATGCCATCAATCGGCATAGACAACCCCTGGTTGGCCCAATAGACGAGCTGTCCTAATTTCTCAACAGGCGTTGCGTAAAGATAGGGCCGAAATTCAGGAGTTTCTGTGGAAGGTTGCAGCTCATGACACTGAAACTTTAAGAGATGGCTGTATACGCGTGATGCTTCTTCATCGCCAACCCCTTTTGCCAGTCGGGTTTTCACAGTGCCGGGTTCCGGCCAGCGACAGAAAATGAAAAGGAATGATTCTGAATTTTGAGGCGTAAGAATTACACGAGCTCCTTGCTGGTTTCGACATCTTTCAAAAGCCTCTCGGACTCTTCAATCACCATTTCTGCGGTGACTCCGGTCATGCAACGGTGGTCGATGGGACAATGGCGCAGAATACAGGGAGCGCACGGAGTCTCAACGCGCACGATTCTTGAAAACTCTCCCAACGGAGCGGTGGTTACCCAATCGGTACTCCCAAAAACAGCAATGAGAGGTGTATACAATGCTGCGGCAATGTGCATAGCACCACTGTCGTTGGTGAAATAGAGATTACAGCGGTTGAGAAAAGCCATCAGTTCTCTGAGAGACATTTCACCCGCTGCGTTGTAGAATCCTGGCCCACCTTCTTTGCAGACAACCTCGGCGACTCCACGCTCTTCCGGTAGTCCTGTTACAACAACATGGGCACCGTATTTATCGACAAAGTGACGACCAACCTGCGCATAGCGGTCAGGTAACCAGCGTTTAGCTGAGCCGTATAGCGCAGCTGGGTTGACACCAACGATCATCTTGTCGTCGCTCATCCCCTTGCTCTCAAGAAAAGAACGCATCGAGTCCTTCTCTTCTTCAGTCACTTCCAGTTTCAAAGGAAGAGGATCCAACGATTTATCCTGCCAGAGATGGAGTAGGCGCAGGTAATATTTAACTTCGTGAACGGCAAGGTCCTCGGGACGCAGTGTCACCGGGTGTGTGAGAAGATATCGCCGCAGGTCACGATTATAGCCGACGCGTATCTTAACTTTGCCCGCTGCAAAGAGCGCTGCTGTTCGTATAGAATTAGGAAGTAAGAAGCCAACGTCAGCTTTCAGCTTTCTGAGACGGGAAGCCGCCTCGTGAAAACCGCGTTTTTGAGAATCGTTAATCTCCCAGATCTCGTCAACCCAGGGGTGATGACGAAACAGTCCAACAACGTTCTTTCTGCCTAGACAAACGATATGAGCCTTCGGAAACGTCTCCCTCAAACGACCTAGAAAAGGTGTATTCATCACGCAGTCGCCCACCCAGTTCGTCAGACGTACAGCGATCGTCTTTACATCATCCGGGTGTGGAAGATCGTCGAAGTGTGGCGTTGCTTTGCGTTGTGAAATCGGCTTTTCCAACTTCTTTCCTGTTCTATCATTCTTCATCCCCAGCGGTTCTATGGTACAGCCGGGGACCCGTTGTCTACGGTAATGCGCTTTGAGTCGTCAATTGCGCAGGAGATCCCGAGTGGTCTTCAGAAGTCCTGCTCATAATGTGCTGGCTGCGAGCAGTAGCTCTCAGCGCCTGAAAGCCTTGAAATAGCACCACGATGACTGCGTTTCCAAGCACTCAGATCCATACCTCTCGCTCACCATCTATCTAACCATTGCTTCTCAAGATCATTCTAGAGCTGCATTTCTCCAGCATGTGGAGTAAATGTACGAAGAGTTTGGGCTCTTTGAAGCTCATGGCGCTTCCTCAGATGCTGAAAGAATTCCCGTGATTGATCGAGAAGAATACTATAATCACTTTCCAGTCCATGACCTTCCGGTGGAAGCTCATCGCCCCACGGAGAACACTCAAGCGTAAGCGGACGCGTGAAGCCCAACTCGGAGAACACTGCATAGAAGGCTGTCCAATCGATGGTTCCGTAAGGAGGGGGTAAGTGCTGGTCACCCTTTCCGTTATTGTCATGGATGTGAAAATGAATAATCTGATCAGACAACTCTCGAAGTTGCCCGGCGAAGTTGTTGCATAGATGCGCATGACCGGTGTCAAAGCAGACACCGAGCTTCTCGGAGTCTACTTCTTCGAAGAGTTGCAGAATGTGCTGACTTTCTGCACCGAGATATCCTGGAGGAAGGTTCTCTACGGCGATTTGAACGTTCAGCTCTTCCGCATTCTTCGAAAGAGTCTGGAGGTTCGCAGCAGCAGTTTTCAGACGCCTGTCTATCTCCGAGGTTCGACAGGGTCCACCCGGATGCAGAATGAAAACCTTCGCCCCTGCCGTCGCACCCTTATAGAGTATATCTTCAAGGTGGCGAAATTCTTGAGACGTGTTGTCTATCACGGATAAATCATAGCCTTCTCGAAAAGGCAGATGAACGGAGTTCAGCTGGACATTTGTTGACTTGAGCAAATCCTTGAGTCTCCTGCACCAGTCGATATCCTGCTGCAGGAACATTTGAGGGCCACATTCGATATACTTTGCCCGATGAGAAGAAATCACCGCAAGGGTACGGGAAGGATCAGGTGTTAAAGGAGCGCAAACAGCAAACTTCAAAATAGAAAATCACCTCCGGGAATCCGGAGATGATCAGGCGGGGGCATCAGGGTGGTCAATGAGTAGGAACGGAAAACCTTTCCTGATCATGACGTTTGGGCGTTTTAAGCTTACGGGTTTCAGAAAGCACATCCAGCGAGCTGTCGAGACAATCCTGGATCATCGCCATAAGATCCTGATAGTTGGAAGGTCGACGTGTCATGTCTTTATCAAGGAGCTGGTCGATCAGCTGGCACGTGCGGTCAGAAATATGCTCGCAAACAGATGCCAGGGGAGCGATTCTGAAGTCGGGCGAATCCACATTGCCGCGCCCTCCAACTCGAGAAACAGGCGGGTTTCCCGTCAGGCAAAAGTACATGATCGCACCAAGCGAATAGAAGTCCGATGCCATCCGCGCCGTCTTATCAGAAGAGTATATTTCCGGAGCTGCAAACTCTGATTCCCATCGCAGTTGTGCGGACTGTCCATTGAATCCATCAATTAACGAGCGGAATGACCTTCTTGAAAAGCCTGAGATTTTCGGGATGAAAGCCATCGGTTCAATCTGGATCTGGCGAGGATTGAGATCGCCATGGAGCAGTGATGCCTGGTGGGCACAGGCCAATCCTTCAACGATCTGATGGGCAAATTCCAATGTCACTTGTTCATTCAGGGAACCCATTCCTCTTACAAGGTGCTCAAGCGTACCACCAGAATGGTAAGATTCGATGGTGATGGTCAGTTCGTCGTCCTGGTGAAAATCTATAATCTCAATCAGATGATCGTTTACAATCTCCATGAGGAGGAGGATTGCCCGCTCCTGACGCAGCCGATACTCCTTGGATTTAGGTGTTACTGCAACTCGGGCACGAACCAACTGGTCGCGTTCAAGGTCCAGCGCGAGGTAGATCGATTCGTAGGCAGCATCTTCAATCTTCTGAAAGAACCGATAGCGCGAAACAAGCGGGAGTTCACTTTGAATTGTTCGTACAGAAATCTCTCGCATAAGTTCCTGAACCGGTCCTGTGCCATCCTCCTTTCTTTCCTCCTTCGCAAAGGCTGACGTAGCCACAGTTTCTGGTGGAGCAGGTTGATGAAAAACCTTCTCAATCAGCCCCTCGATGAAGTCTTCGTTTTCATCTCCCCGTCGTTGATCAGGAGGCGGCAAGTCATGGTCGCGCTCATATATACCACCCGGTGCTCGAAACAGGTCTTCAAAATCATCAGGAGTAGGAAGGGAAGCGAACTGCCGGAAACCTTCTGTAAACCTTCCCGATGCAATCTCCTTCACGATCTGCATATCGCGGTGACTGAGCAATTCTTGCGAGACGAGATATGTACTGACATCATGAAGGCCAAGTCGCGCCATATCCTTCTCGATAAGAGGCGATTGTCCCGAAGTGACGGACCCAAGTCTTGTGAGGGTCCTCAAAATTGCGTTTTCCATCTTTAGAGCTCTCTACTTCTCTGTGTCGCGTTCGGTTTGAGAACTACTATTGATTAATATATTCTCTTACCTCACATTCCAGTATCCGGGAATGGCTGAGCATTAGTCAATCTCTTTCGTCAAGAAAGTTTCACTGTGCAATAAAAACATGGCTGAGCCGACACGCATTCACAGCAATCCGCGTTGAACCAGCACTCTGGGCTCGACAAACGAACAGTAAGTTCTCTGTTATCAATTATGAGCGATGAGAAAAAGAAAACCTGGAAAAAAGCCCTTAAAAGCGTTATGATTACCTTTCTTAACGTTCTGATCCTCCTTATTCTGGCCCTTCTGGTCTTCCAGAGACACCTGCTCTACATGCCCAGAGCCCATGAACCCTTCCAGAAAATGAAGGTCGAGCAGATCGGGGAATCCATTACCTATTATACCACTCAGGGATATCAGGTTGCCTACTATATTCCACCGAATTCTGAAATCGACGAATTGCCTGCAAAGATTTGGATCGTCCTTTCAGGAAACGGAACCATCGCTCTCGATTGGCTCTACTTTGCAGAGGACTTCGCGGATAGCGATACAGCCTTCTATCTTGTTGATATACCGGGGTACGGGGAATCAGAAGGACGAGCTGCTCCGAAACGAAACAAGGAGAGCTTTGAATCCGCCGTTACTGCTCTGGCTGCGCACCTGGAACTCGAAGAGAGTGAACTCGTTGACCGACTCTATGTGCTGGGTCATTCCCTGGGAGCCGCCAACGCGCTGATTCTCGGCGCCAGCTTCCCCGAGATAGACAACTATATCCTCATCTCGCCTTTTTCCAGTACCTACGACATGGCAAAGAGGATGGTGGGCTGGCCACTTTGTATGCTGCTGCATCATCGCTACGACAACTACCCTCGCATGAAAGAGATTATCGACGCCAACCCGCATGCGCACTTTGATATTATCCATGGAACTGATGACCAGGTGATCCCCTACAGTATGGGTGAGGATCTTGCCGCAGCCTTTTCTGACTATACAGTCTTCCATCCTATCGAAGGCGGCGACCATAACATGATTATGGTGAACGATCAAAGTTTAATCTTCGATCTCATGCGCAAGAGCGGGGTGGATCAACAAGCCGTTGAGGATACAGAAGAGTTTGAATAGCATCGTAATTCAAAGTGCAGCCAATCTCCTCTACATCATCTATCCAAAAACAATTCCATACCGCGGCAGCGATTAGAGGATATAGCCCACAGTTGCCGAACAACGTGATGGCTACTGTGGGTTGTTGTTGATAAAGATTACCACCACCCCAGGAGGGGTTGGACAAAATCAAGACAAGATGTGTCGAACCCCTCCCGGGGTTCTTCTATACATTCTATCCTACCCATAGTAGGCCCTTTTCGGGCCAACTATGGGCTATGCCCTCTAACCGCTACCGCGGTAATAATCGATCAATCAGGGAATACAGGGATTCCTCCTGGAAATCCACAAGCGGCGGTTTCAGAGTCTTGGTCCCCGAGGATAAGGTACATGACCACGCCCTGAGTCTGACTTTATAGTGGCTTTGTTGGGTCGTTATAAAAATCACTCCATACCGCTACCATCGTAATAATCGATCTATCAGAGAATGCAGGGATTCCTCCTGGAAATCCACAAGCGGCGGTTTCAGAGTCTTGGTCCCCGAGGATAAGGTACATGACCACGCCCTGAGTCTGACTTTATAGTGGCTTTGTTGGGTCGTTATAAAAATCACTCCATACCGCTACCATCGTAATAAACGATCTATCAGGGAATGAAGGGATTCCTCCTGGAAATCCACGAGAGGGGTTCTCAGCCTCTAGGACCCCAAGCATGAGGTAGATTACAAGGTCCTGAGTTTGGTTTTATAGGGGCTTCGTAGCGTCTTTCCAAGAATCACTCAATACCGCGGTAGCGGTTCGAGGACATAGCCCACAGTTGCCGAGCAACGCGATGGCTACTGTGGGTTGTTGTTGATACAGATTACCACAACCCCGGGTGGGGTTGGACAAAACTCGCTCTCCCCCCTGCAAAACCTGTTAAGACCCGAACTACCTGCATGCGAGCTGCTTGCGAGTTGCTTACAACCTGCATTCCGATGCAGGTCGCAGGCAGGTTACTACAAAGGTGGAACGGGGTTTATCGGGTAAAGATGGAAGATCCGTACAAATATAGTTGTTCTCTAGGATCGAGACTTAGACAGAAATAAACAAGAAATGAGGTCTTCCCTGTCTAGATACTGTCTCACTTTGAGAAAGTGAAAAAGTATATACTTAATGGTTGACTCAAAAAAAAAAAAACAGGTTTGAGTCTTTCTGCTTTCAAAAAAGAGCGAAATAAATCCCAAAATTTTATGAACTGCGGCAGGAGAAGGGTTCGGCCCTCACTGTCATTCAGTAGGGGATTCTTTAATTTGCGAGGAATGATACTTATGAAAAAGTATGTTGGTATAGCTATGCTTGTGGCGATCTCAGGTGGTGTCTTCGCCGATGAGGTAGATAAAAAGTCCGTTCATATACCTGCTAAAGTTGAACAGCTGGAGGTCGTCGATTTTACGGTTTCCGCTGAAACGGATATAGCGGATAGAGAGGTCCTGCAGCTTGCGAAAGAAAACAAGGTCGCAGTGGCTATACAAAAAGCTCGAGAAGCTCGAACCACTGCTGTTGGCATGAATAAAGGGCACATGACCAAGCGTCTGGGCTACCTGCATATAAAAGATGGTAACATGAGTGAGGCAAAGGATGAGTTTCTTGCGATTCATGAAGGGATTGTCCCTGTTTCAAAGAAAGACCACTGTGAGGCAACCATGCGCCTTGGGTACCTTGAGCACAAAGCGGGACAACCCCGGAAGGCGCTTGAGTATTTCGAAAAGATCGCCAACGGTGAGATCCAGGCGGATCATGATACAGCAGTCGAGGCCTCAACGAGGGATGCTATGCTGCACCATGCACTTGGAGACCGTCAGAATTCGATGGATGTCCATGAGCAGATTGCAGCACAGGCCTCAGATAAACAGGACCGCCTCTATTCAAAATTGCAACTGGCAGGACTTTGGATGGAAAAAGGAAAGGGCGAGTTCGGAGAACTTGCCACCTTTCAAGAAGAAGCCACCTGCTTCTCGAATTGTCGTCAAGTCTGCGAGGAGATCTTCACAGATCCCGACGTGAAGCCAGCAACTCAGGCTATCGCCGAATTGATGCATCTTGAAACCTATTACTTTGAATTGGATTTTCAAACCTGTATAGATCTGACAAACGCCTACTTAAATCATTGGATGGCCTATAATCCACCGGCGGGTACAACCTGGAACCCAGACCGCCAACTTTGTACCGCTCAGACATGGTTAATCTTTTCCTACTTCCGAAATGGTGACTATCAAGATTGTATTGATGCAGCCCGTATTCTCCGCGCAAGTGGTTGGAAAGAATCTGATCCATATCCTTTATTTAATATCTTTGGATACAGCTATATATATGAAGCATTCGCACAAGAGGCTCTGGGTAATTCAGAAGAAGGAACACGCCTTAGAGAGATATGTCGTTCAAAGTACCATGCATGGTATGATATGGTGACACCTCAGGTCGAATACAAACTGGGTCTCTCAACACAATAACTCACGCCATTATCTGCAGTTACTTCTAATAAGGATTGGCAATTAAAGATGTTCCTTTTAAGGATGGGAGGCATTCCTCCAGTTGTACTATTGCTCTTTTTGACGTGTCTTTGTTTGACCGTTGTCAATACCACACAGGCACAGCCATGTTATGATAAAGCCGAGAATATAGTTCCTTGCCCCTGTGAAGAAGACTGTATTTGTGATTCATGCGTCGTCGATGGGGTAACAACATTGATTTGCGTTCTTCGTGTTGAATCTGACGGAAGCTTGACTCCGGTTTCAACTTGCGAAGGAGGCAGCCTTATTTGTGTTGAGGAAGGTCCTGACGGTTGTTGCATTCAGTATTACGACTCCTCAACGCAGGAGTTTATCCCAGGACCTCCTTGCGAAACACCTGTTCCAACACCAACGCCGACACCAAGTCCTACACCATCCCCATCGCCTTGCGTAGATAAAGAGAGTGGAGTAGTAGTTCCTTGCGACCCGACTCCAACACCTGACCCAACTCCCTGTACTGATAAAAATGAGAATGTCATTCCTTGTCCTGACCCGACTCCAACTTCTGGTCCATCTCCTACACCCATTCCCATTACTCCCACACCGACACCAGGCACGGATCCGAGTCCCACGCCTCCAACTGGACCAAGTCCAACTCCGCCCGTGATAACGCCCACACCGATACCGGACACACCGACTCCAACCCCAGTCAACCCAACCCCAACACCAGATGAAACGCCAGTCCCTACCCCCGACCCGACCCCAACGCCTGATCCGACTGGGTCTTCAACTCCGACTCCGACGGTGACGAAAACCCCGGAGCCAACCCCGACGCCTTGCGTTGATAAAGCAGGATTTAGGGTCGCGGGGTTCTCTGGTGCGGGTGAAGCGAATGAGTATAGCACTTGTCCGATTGATGATTGTTCTGATCCAGGTGACGACGACGGAGATGGTGACCCTAATTGTTCTGACCCTTGTCCAGACAACCCAAATTTCAACACCACAAAACCAAATGATCCTGATTGTGGGTGCTTAGACATGAGTTACGAGGACTGGGATATGGATGGTGAAAGAAACTGTGATGATCCTTGTATCACGAATCCAGACTATACGAGTGATAACCCCCCTGGCCCATGTGGGTGTGATCCTAGTCCAGGAGATGAGAATGATGATGATGGAGATGGTGTCCCCAATTGTTTAGACCTCTGGCCTAACGATCCGACACCTTTCACATGTTGTGATGTCGCGAAAGAGCAATTCTTTTCTACTGTAGAACCGGGCACAGTGAATGCTCACGGTTTCTGCTGCATAACTGAGGAGGGGTCTAGATATTTCACGGCATGTGACTACACTGGTAAGGAACTCACGTATGCTGATTGTGCTTTCGTGCATGAAAAATACCACTATGACAATCATTACTCTACAGATTGCGAAAGTGGTGGTTGCACTCCACAATATTTTCCTCCGCTTTGTAAGGCTGTTGTTGCTCCGACGACTGCAACTGATGAACAAATTGCTATATGGGAGTGTGAAGCATATGCTCAAGAAGCAGCCTGTGAGTTTTCCACAATTGACAGTATCTATAGTCTATATCTCAAAGATTGGTGTGAACAAGGAGGAGCACTTCCTCCTAACCTTTCAACACTGATAGGTCTTATGGACCAAAAACGAATTTCAGGGTTTTCTCTATTAGTATCTGCAAACGGGTTGTACGACTGCAGATATTATGTAGAGACTGAGTACGAAAGTAAAGTGTTGGGTAGGAAATACATTGAATACCAAACAGGTGCAATTACAGAAAATGAGTTCAAAACTCTCCTTAAGACTGAAAGGCCATCGAGAATTCATTATGAATAAGAAAGTAAATATATATAGAATTCTAGTTCTTCTACTGGTTTTCACTCATTGCATAGCTCTACCCCGAGAAATTTCAAGGTTGCCAGATGGTACAATCATTTATTACAAGCCTACTCGGGTGGATACAAAGAAATCTGGTAAATCAACAAGCTACACTCTGGAACAGCTAACGTCGGGAGAAATCGACATCGAGTGGCCACCAAGGCGGGAAACATATCACATGGCAAGGCTCAATGACAAGATGCCTGCATTAATAAGTTTCAGGGTTCGAGCTGATGTGGGGTACAAGGCCAAGGAGTTTCCGCGTCTCCCCGGTTTTGATCAGTTTACAGGTTACGACTCAATTCAACAGGTTAGCATCTGGTCCGATGGAACAATTCTGATGGATGATGTCGATGATGGAGAAGAAGTGTTCAGGATAGATGATCTGGAGTTAACGGACGCCTTCTGGTCTCAAATTGAGGAAATTCAAAGTCTCCCTGAAGTGCGAGAGTTTGAAAGGCTCTATGACCCCCATCATCATTCAAATATGATAGATGTTTGCGTGCGTCGGCCTGGTAAAACGTGGGCGATTTATTCCTTTTCTCACTATCAGTTCAATCACATTCACGAAGACCCAGTCAGTCACCTTGAGAAGTGGGAGAGTGATAGTGTTCATGACAACTATGCCAATGAAACGCTCATTCTATACATGGAGGTTATCAACATGATTCAGGATGCAATCCTCAACAAGAAGAGCGTTACATTCGAAGATGAGTACGAATTCATTGATGTTCGGACACCAGAAGATTCGCTTCAAAGGCGAAACTCTTAACTCAAGGAGAAATCTGAGATGGCGCGTCATAGACAAGAATCTTTACACCCTCCAGTGAGACGTTAAGCGTCGGGCCATTTTGGAAGGCTGCATCCGACTGAACGAAAAGATAGTCAAACGAAAGGTTTAACGTATTGCCATCGAGACTTGATGGTATATAAGTCCACATCGTATAGGCTATGGAATTTCCTTTGTGCGGTAAGTGACTGGAATTAGAAGTGGACTCGAGGTTTGTCAGGTTTGCCAACTTAAGGCTTGAGTCGTTGAGTCTCAAACGCATCGTCGGAAGCTGGTATGATTCGGAGGGAAACGCATTGGTTCCCACAGTAAATTCAATACGGTAGAGTTTGTTTTTAACTAGTTCAATATCCGTTTCTTTAGTCCAGGCCCCGAAGATTGCGAGAGGAACAGGGTCGTTTTCAGAGTTAAGCCCACGAATTTGCAGACCTCTGTTCTTTTCGAAGTATGCAGGTGCACTGAGAGTTCCTCCATCAGGGATAACAAGGGGTTGCCAATCTTCCATGGCGAGGGGCTCGGCGATAAAGTTTTCGTCGAGTAGTAATTGTTCGTTCTGAAGTTTCGAAGCTGAAAATGTATTTACCGAAAATGAATCAAGGTAGAAAGTTGCTTCTGAGATATTGTTTGAATCAAAGTTCATTAGTTCAAAGTTGAAGTGGTACTCGGGAGTATCGTTGAGCGAACTGAACAATTGTATATAAGGTTGAGTGTAATACTTTGGTGAAAGCTCAGCGTTGCCTGTCGAAGCGATCAATAGGAGATCACTTTTTCGAAAATCGCTAGACGATGCGCGTAAGCGTAGGGTTGGTAAAACAGCTGGATGATCAAGGTATGTTGCAACATCCCATGAGGCATAAACGACCTGGTCGGCACTGTTTGCAATGTCCGGTAAAATGAGAGGGGATTTCCAGAATCCAAAGCTGTTGAGATTTGTTCGGGAAGTCAGGCTCAGGAAGGATTCTGTCGGGCTGTGTAATCCATCAACTGGGTCAAAACCTGATGGGCCAACGAGTGTCCAGTCATTCTGTTCATGGAACCTGAATGCTGTATTTGTATTCTCGTACCAGGCTAGCTGAAGGCCACCGTAAAATTCGACAACCAGATCGAGGTCGCCATCACCATCAAGGTCACCTGCTTCAAAATCGACGAATTCGGCCTCGAAGCTGGAATCTAAAGGAATATTGCATTCTATAATTTCAGGGGAAGCGAAACTCTGAGCAGGTGAATCAAGGTCGTTCTTGAACCATCCCAGTGTGAATTCGTTGCTTCCACTTTCAGTATAGACGGCGACCATGTCGTCAAGCCCGTCATTGTCAAAATCAGCAAACCTCCATGACTCTACACGAATGGAGGCATCTTTAAACAAAAAACTGGCTTCTGAAAATGAGACCCCAGACTCATTCGGATTCGTGGCAAAATAGGCTAAGCCTTCTTTACTATTGAAGATAATATCCTGATCACCATCAGAGTCGATGTCGTGAGTCTGAACTTGACTTGTTTCATTCCCAATGACTCCGATTGAATCTCGGGACGTATATAGATCATCACCGGAGTTTAATGGATTCAAAAATCTGATCAGTTCTCCCTCATCCGTTCGCATGAGAATGTCTGATTTTCCGTCGCCGCGAAGATCCACAGGTCCTATATAATAATTAAAGCTGTATACGCCTGGAGAGTTTGTCGAGCGAAAGTCGAAAACCTCTCGCGTTCCAGCAAAGGGTGTCTCTGACTCGACCATGGTATTCTCTATGAGATGGACGGAATCTGATCCAAGTGTTGGAAGGTAGAAGATGTCGTCATCAAGGTCTCCGTCAAAATCAGCAATACTGACTACGTGTGAAATGTGAGAGTTCTCTTCAATCAGGAGCGGAGGAGCAAAGTCCTGAGAGGATTCGTTCAGGCGATTCTCGTGTAGATCAAGAAGCCCAGTTCCATCAGCTGTTATTATGTCCAAATCACCATCAAGGTCTAGATCAGCGTGCTGAAACGATACATATCTGTTAGAATCCCCCCAGTTTGAGTCGATGATAACTTCAGGAGCTTCCTTTCCTTTGAATCCTTCTTCAAATACTTTTGTATACCGTCGGGTGGAATTTGAAGGGGATGAGTAAAGGACAATTTCATCTATTTGATCCCGATCAAAATCATCAACAAGAAGAAAGTTGATATACTGAGGTTGCCAATCCAGTTCGTCTAATTTTGATAACTCGACATCCGCTTCTGAGGGAATTGTCTGATAGACAGACCATTTATCTTCCGAAAGTGAGAATAAGAAATCTGAATCCCCATCATTGTCAAAGTCAGATGTCAAATAGTCTTCGATTGAATCTGGTTTGTCCTCCAGGTCCATTGGCGGCGTGAACTCCAAAGTACTGTCATTCGATAAGTTATCCATGTACTTCAGTTTGCTGCCTTTGATGAGTAATTCCAGTTCTGGATCAGAATCTATATTCGTCGGAAAAACAACAGAGTGCGAAGGCGTTTCCGGGACGGTAAATCCTTCAGAAAAAGTAATTTCATCAGCACTACTGATGTTCCTATAGACACCAACCTGATCGTAGTGCGAAAGTAAAAACCATCGTGAAATTTGTGAGACTATGAGGTCGGGGAGTGAGTCATTGTCTAAGTCGGCAATATGTATCGTGTTATTGTAGAGATAATCATTTTCTATCGAAAAGAAAGGACCTTCTTCGAAGTCAAGATCTCCATTATTTAACGTATTAGAAAATATCAAAACTCCCGTATCGTCTAGCTCTGCCAGGAGGATGTCCAGATCTCCATCAGAGTCAAAGTCATGAATTTCAATGCTACCCTTTACTTGGCTGGGAAGCGTCAAATCTTTTCGCTTGGGATTCACTTGGGAAATTGGATCAAGGAGGATTGATAGCTTCTGCTCAGATGTATACACCAAATCTATCTGGCCATTTTCATCCAAGTCAGCCAAGGAATACTCGTTGATAGTGTCGGATGTTTCTGCCAGGAGCTGTAGAGGTCCGAAATCCTGAGACGGTGTATTAAGTCTGTTCTTCTGCCAGAATATTCCGTCAATCGGCGTGCTTTCTTCAGTAGTACTGTAGTTGATCATCTTCACATGATCTTTGTTGCCATCCCCATCAATGTCATAGAATCGAGACTTCTTCCTCTCTGAGGCAAGTGATGGAATAGTCCCCCGATAGACGAATGGATCCGTGGGCTCTGTACGTCTGTTTTCATACCAGGTGGATATTCCATCCGTAGCAATGAATACTAGATCATTATCGCCATCGGAATCGAAATCCAAACTGAGAGGCTCTTGGCTTCTGGGAACGCCTAGTGCTTTCGGCATTGAGAAAGTATCTGCAGCGCCTTGGATTGTTAGTATGCAGATCGATGTTACCATTGAGCAGAATAGCACTGCTCCTCTTAAGCAAATACAAGTCGTTCTCATAAGTCTCCACTCCTTGACAGAAATTCCATCTTAGTTCGACCAACTGACGCCACGAATCATAGCTTGGACGTAAGCGCACTCGGCTTCAGATGTTAGAATCATGTTTCAAATAAGTTGTTAGCAGAAAAGATGAACTGTCAACTCAGCCTAATGGAATTATTTCTTTCAGGCAATAGACGCGGGAAGTTTCCTACTGGATGTAGTAAAAAACTTCATACGTTCTGTCGTTCAGCTATATTTACTGATGGTCTTGTAGACCAAAATCAAGTAACTGAGTGGACAACAGGAAATGGTTAAACTTCGGAGCAAATCAACCTAAAGGGTTCTGCCCCTCACAACACCTTCGCCACTCTTTCGAGGACCTTCTGCATTTCTTTCTCTGTCTGATAGAGGTGTGGTGATAGACGCAGGTCTTATTCTCCGTGTCTCCGTGCCTTCGTGGTGACTAACTTTGAAAACGACGTGCACTTATTCTCTATCCTTTTTAAGAGTTGTCGTGGAACTCAGAATGTCTTTGGCTTTGATTTCACAAATGATTCCTAGGCTCAGCTTGACCTGATTACCAAAGCTTATACATCTCTCTCGCATCAAAATAATCTAAGAGAGATTCTTGAACCGCTTTCCTCGAATGATGTTCACTTAAGGTTCACCACTGAGACAGGGAGGCACAGAGTGTGAGTTTAATAAATGAGAAGCTGACGAACAAGATCATAGGTTCCGCAATTGAGGTTCATCGCACATTAGGTCCTGGATTGTTGGAAAGCGCCTATGAAGCCTGTCTTTGCAAGGAGTTGGAAATCTCAGGAGTCGCTTTTGAGAGACAGATTGAATTTCCTGTTATATATAAAGGTCTAGAAGTAGATTGTGGTTATCGCCTCGATCTATTGGTTGAGAACGAGGTGATCGTTGAAATTAAATCTGCAAAGTCAGTTCTCCCTATTCATGAAGCACAACTCTTGACCTACCTTCGATTGAGATCGATTAAGGTTGGGCTCCTCATCAACTTCAATGTTCCTGTTCTGAAAGAAGGGATTGTCCGTCGTGTCTTGTGATGAAGAGGTTCTTTTTTCCTCTGTGTCTCCGTGCCTTCGTGGTGAACATCAATGAACGCATCGGTTCTATATTTATATAAGGTTAAGAGCTTCTAATACGAAGTGAAACTCAACTGAACAACCCACAATTTTGCAGTGTTCACCACTGAGACACGGAGCCACGGAGTGTGAGTTCAATAAATGAGAAGCTGACGAAGAAGATCATCGGCTCCACGGCTTAGATCAACTCAGGTTGGGCTCCTGAGTAACTTCAATGTTCCTGTTCTGAAAGAAGGGATTGTCCGTCGTGTCTTGTGATGAAGAGATTCTTTTTTTTCTCTGTGTCTCCGTGCCTTCGTGGTGAACAACAATGAACGCAGAGGTTCTATATTTGCATAGGGTGAAGGGCTTCCAGTTCGAAGTTTTCATTTGAATGACCCGTAATTTTACAATGTTCACCACTGAGACACGGAGGCACGGAGGACGGGTTCAATCAACGAAAAATTGACGAAGAGAATTCCAGGTTCCGCGACTTAGATCAATTCAGTTTGGGCTCCTGAGTAACTTCAATGTTCCTGATCTTAAAGAAGGGATTGTCCGTCGTGTCTTGTGATGAAGAGGTTCTTTTTTTCTCTGTGTCTCCGTGCCTTCGTGGTGAACATCAATGAACGCGGAGGTTATATATTTGCATAAGGTGAAGAGCTTCTAGTACGAGGTGAATTTCATTTGAATCATCCAAATTCTTGCAAGATTCACCACTGAGACACGGAGCCACGGAGTGTGAGTTCAATAAATGAGAAGCTGACGAAGAAGATCATCGGCTCCACGGCTTAGATCAACTCAGGTTGGGCTCCTGAGTAACTTTAATGTTCCTGTTCTTAAAGATGGGATTGTCCGTCGCGTCTTATGATGAAGGGATTCTTTTCTCCTCTGTGTCTCCGTGCCTTCGTGGTGAACACCAATGAACGCATGCGTTCTATATTTACATAAGGCGAAGAGCTTCCACTGCGAAGTGAATATCATTTGAACAACCCACAATTTTACAAGGTTCACCACTGAGACACGGAGGCACGGAGTGTGAGTTTAATACATGAGAAGCTGACGAGCAAGATCATAGGTTCCGCAATTTGAGGTTCATCGCTTTGTTGCCTCACCCAGAGATTGGTATTCACTCAGCTTAGAATCGGGAAGCGCATAGACACCTTTTCACAAATCCAAGAACTTGTGAAGGCTCCAAAGACTTGAAGGCAGGTAACGTTTCGCCAAATCAAAACTTGGGTAAGATAGCCCCTCACGACACCTTCGCCACTGTCTCCAGGATCTGTTGCATTTCTTTTTCTGTCTGGTAGAGATGGGGCGATAGACGCAGGAAGCCTCGTCGGGCGGCTGCCCAGACTTTACCCTCTTTCCATAGCTGAGGCACGATCTCTTTAGCATCCACGCCTTCTTTGCGCGACGCGACGATAGAGGCTCTGGAAGCTTTGTCCTTTTGAGCAACTACATCCCAGCCGAGTTCTGACATACCGGCGATCAGCTGGTCGCAAAGCGAGAGGTTATGCTCCATGATGCGATCTATACCGATATCGAGCAAGAGCTTCAGGCTTTCTCCCATGGCGAGCGTGCCCGCAATGTTTGGCGCGCCCTCCTCAAAGCGGCGAGCTGTTACGTCGGGCTTTGCCTCCAGGTCGTCGAAGTTAATAAAGTCACAACGACCCAGCCAGCCAATCAAATCTTCGTCGATCTTGTTGATGTGTTCTTCGCGGCAATAGAAGATGGCAGCACCCTCGGGGCCCAGTAGCCATTTGTGAGAGTCAGCTGCCAGAAAGTCGATGTTGCATTCGTCCACATCGAGAGGAAACGCACCGAGCGTCTGGATGGCGTCAGTACAATGGAGAGCTCCGTATTGACGGCACAGCGCTCCCACTGCTTTCAGATCCTGACGAAATCCGGTAGAGAAGTTGGCGCTGGTTGAAGCAACCAGCTTGACGTTCCCTTCTCTCAGGATCGCTTCGAGGTCTTCGGGCTCATAGCGCAGATTATCTCGCTCTGGCCAGATTTTGACTTCGGCACCGTATTTACGCGCAACGTTGTTCCACGCAAGCCAGTTGGCGGGGAAGGTTCTTTCTTCTGCAACGACCACGTCGCCGGGCTTCCAGTCGAGACCTGCTGCCACCAGGTTTAGTCCCTGCGTGGTGCTCTTTAGAAATGCGACTTCACTCTCTTTACAATTAAGTAGTCTGCCAACGTTGGTACGTGCAGCATTGGTGCGCTCGGTCCAATTATCATAAATGGCGCTGGCGTAGCCAGAGACTTCATCGGCGAAGAGCTTGAACATATCTGCCGCAGGTTTTGTGATCGGAGATGTTCCAGCATGATTAATATAGACAAGATTCTCCCGGATGGGGAAGTTTTTCAGGTCGATGTTAAGAGGGTGTGTCATAGGTACCTCGGTAGTGTATAGTTGAGTTTATAGAATTATTTCTGTCGACTTTGTCTGAGAGCAAATGCTCGCCCCGGAGCATCAGCGCGAAAGGTTTCAATGTTTCCTTTATCCTGGAGAGTCACGTAGCACGTCATGCCATCAGGTCCGCCAAAGGCGATATTTGTGGGGCGTTCACCGTGAAGCTTAACTTCTCTCAATATTTCACCTTCTGGAGACATCTTGACAACTTTGCCTCCTGCATAGCGCGTGACCCAGACATTTCCGTTCACATCACAGCGCATCCCATCGAGACCGTGATCGGGGAATTCATGAATGAGCTTCTTGTTGCTAACGCTGCCATCGGCGGCGAGATCGTATCTCCAGACTCGCTTTTGAACAGACTCATTGACGTAAAGGTACTTGTCGTCGGGGGAGACTTCAATGCCGTTCGTCGTTCCCATGTTCTCTTCGAGGAGAGTCACGGTGCCATCGGTGTCAACTCGCCAGATATTTCCTGTCTCGTCACCCCAATTAGGATCTGAGCAATATATACGGTCCCTTGAGTCGATGGCAACATCGTTGGGCTGGTTCATCTTTGGTTCATGAGCATAGACGCTCACCTCGGCGGTCTGAGGGTCGAGCTTCAGGACATTGTGGTTCTTCCAATCAGCGAGATACATCATCTCATTGCTGTCGAAGCGAATGCCGTTGGCGACACTGCCGTTGGGGAGCTCAACAAAGAGAGAGCACTCGCCGTCAGGTGTTACTTTGCCAATGGTGCCGAGTCGACCGAAGTTTACGAGGAAGATCGTTCCGTCGGGGGCCACAGCCGGACCTTCAATGCCTTCCGGGAAAAGCCCTTCTTCGGTAAAGATTTCCGTATCTGCTGTCATTTCACTCACTCGACTTTCCACTTCCTCTTTTTGAGGGAGCATTTCTTTGTGCGCACAGGAACTGGTTAACAGTACCGTTCCGATGATAAAAGCTGCGACGTGTTTCATATTCTCTCCTGTCGAGGCATTTTGCCTCTTCAGCTCAATTGACCCCTCTCCAACACGTCTTTATAAAGAGGGCAACAGAATGCTGAGGGAATTCATTCCTTCAAGAAAATGGTTTCAATGATGAGTGAGATTAGTTTCGATGACTTTATGAAAGTCGATATACGTGTGGGGAGAGTTAACTCAGCGGTTCCACTTGAAAAAGCAAGACGGCCAGCTTATCGGCTCAAGATAGATTTTGGTCCGGAGATTGGCATGAAGAACTCCAGTGCACAAATTACCGAGGCTTACACAGCGGAAGAACTTGAAGGGAAGCTAATTCTGGCGGTCGTCAACTTTCCTCCGAAACGCATTGCCGGGTTCAAGAGTGAAGTCTTGACGCTGGGTGTGTATTCAGGTGGGGGAGGGGGGCCGGTGATCCTCGTTTCCCCCGATGATTCTGAGCATCTCAAACCAGGCGATCGCTTAGGCTAAAGGATCACTTGCTGACTGAGTCTTTGAGTTTTTGATAAAGCACCGACCACTCATCTTCAATAATCAGGTTGTGTATAGCACTCTCTCTGACAAACCCCGCTTTGATACAATGTTGAAGGTGTTCAAGAAGAGCGTCAAAATGGCCATGGTAATCCAGCAGCCCGATAGGATTTTGAACCACACCAATCTGTTTCATGGTCCAGGTTTCAAAGAGTTCATCAAGGGTGCCCAGCCCTCCAGGAAGAGTCAGGAATGCATCAGATAATGTCATCAGCATCATTTTTCGTTCACTGAGGTTCTTCGTATAGATCAATTCTGTTAAATTGGGATGATCAATTTCTCGCGATTTCAGGTCTTCGCTCATCACGCCGATGACTTTACCCCCTGCCTCGAGACAACCATCAGCGACCAGCTTCATCAGACCCACGTTTGCTCCGCCATAGACCAGTGTGTCCTGATTCTTGCCGATATCTCTTCCAATGTTTTTGGCGAGACCATTGAGCTCTTCGTCCTCGGCAAATGATGAACCGCAATAGACACAGATCTTCATCGTGACTTGTTTTTCCGCCAGGATGTATGCTTCAGATTCCATTTCTTCACGCGGTTGTTCATGCGATCGACGGAGATATTCAGGAGCTTTGCCGCATCTGTTTGGCTCCAGTCAGTTCTCTTCAGCGCTTCGATAACTAATTGTTTTTCGACCTCGTCCATGTCGAGGCCTTCTCTCGGAATCTGAACGACCTGATCGACGCCTGTTTTGATACTGAGGCCGCAGTTGGCGATGTCCTCTTTGGTGATCGTGTCAGAGCCACGGGCTCGAATGACAAGCCGTTCACAGATATTTCTCAGTTCACGGATGTTCCCCGGCCAGTCATAAGACTGAAGTTCTTGAAGAGCACCTGCCTCGATGAAGGGGACGGGACGACCGTACTTTTCTGCAAACCTGCGAAGAAAATACTGGGTTAAGGGATGTATATCTTCATGTCTGTCACGAAGAGGAGCGAGTTGGATAGGGAACACGTTCAACCGGTAATATAGATCAGACCGGAAGGCGCCTTCTTCGACACGTTGTTTCAGCTCGCGGTTGGTTGCGACGACCACACGCACGTTAACTTGTAATTCTTTTGTACCACCGAGCCGGGTGAAAGTCATGGTCTCCAGGACGCGTAATAGCTTGGCCTGGACAGCTTGCGAGACCTCACCAATCTCATCCAGGAAAAGAGTCCCATTATCAGCGAGCTCCAGCTTGCCCTTTTTGAGGGATTGGGCGTCAGTGAAGGCGCCCTTCTCATGGCCGAAGAGCTCACTTTGGAAAGTTGTATCATCGGGAAGAAGCGCTGCGTTGATGTCTATAAAGGGTCCGGTTCGTCCACTGCTGCGGTGAATGGCACGAGCTACCAATTCCTTTCCGACTCCGGTTTCACCAAGAAGAAGAACGGTGGCGTCGGTCGGTGCTACCTCAGCGATGTCCGACTTGATCTGTTCCATGAGGCTGGAGTTCCCCACCATCTCGCTGAACTCGTCGGTTTTCGCGATGGTTTCTTTGAGACGAACATTTTCTTCTGCGAGCTCCTTCTGCTGCAAGGCACGACGCAGGCGCATGACAATCTCGCCACGCCCCGATTCTTTCGTCAGGTAATCCGAGGCACCACGTCGCATCGCGTCCACCGCGGTCTCAACATTGGCGATGGATGTGAGCATGATAATGGGCAGACTTTCCTCGATATCGGGCTCTTTGCCTTCGCGCACACGACTGAGCAATTCGAGGCCATTCAACCCGGGCATCTTGATATCACACAGGACACCGTCATATTTGTTTTCGGCGAGTTTGCGAAGACCTTCGTCGCCCCCTTCCGCAAGTTCAGCCTCGAACCCATCAAGGTCCAGGTTCTTTGCGAGGCGCTTTCCGAACGATGGGTCGTCTTCGATGACAAGTATTCTGGGCATGAACGATGGCTTTTCCCGGTAGCATGATAAGGTAAGGTAATTCTAGGTGGGTAAGTCCTTTGGACGCTAGTGTATCTTTCAAGACCGACGAACCGGGCTCTTCGTTTGCTCTGGGTTGTGAAAGGCAATAGAACCGCGTGAATCAATGCGCCTCTTTCACACATGGAGATGATTTAGATGACCCCAGGAACAGCCTTGCGCACCCTGAAGACCAGCACCCTTGCAGCAGCTCTCATTCTCACACCTTTGATCTTGAGCTCCTGCGATGAGCAAAAAGTGCTCTACGTGACAGAAGCGGAAGAAGAGATCCCTCCCGTTCCTAAATCTCCCCTCGAGGCCATGCCACAGGGTCATCCCACTATGGAAGATGTACCGACCGATGGTCTCGTTCCCCCTCCGACGCCGGTGGATTTCACCCGCGACAGCATCGATATTGAAATGGTGACGCGAGAATTTGCGGGGATCAATGTTCAGCTTCCCAGGAGCTGGGAAAGCACGCCACCTTCCTCCTCCATGCGCCTGGCAGAGTTCCGCATCCCCTCCAGCAAGGGTGGTGAGGATGCTAATCTTGTGTTGTTTGCGTTTGGACCGGGTCAGGGTGGAAACATGATTCAGAATGTCCAGCGCTGGGCTGGCCAATTTACTCCATCACAAGGGAGAAACACCCCGGTGATCGATTTCACCATGGACCCGAACGTGAAAGCACTACGAGTTTCCCGGATCATGCTGGAGGGACGGTATGCACCGAGCGCCATGGGTCCCGGGGCTCCAACGCCCGAACCGAGGGATGACTGGATGCTGGATGGATTGATTATCGAGGAAGGTCCGGAGGGAACGCTCTTTCTCCGTCTTACAGGCCCTCACGGACTCATACACGAGCAGGAAGAGATTATCGAGTATATTGCCAGCACACTCTCTCCGAAAGGTGCAGATTCTCGTGATGTAACGGTGCCGCTTCCCTCGGCAGATGATGAGGAACCTCAACTGGCACTCGTGCGCGCGCCGGGTGTTTCATTTGCTATTCCTGCTGACTGGAAACGTGAAGAGTCTGCTTCCCAAATGCGCGCTTTTCAATTTGCTTTCGGTAACGATGGGGAGTTCGTCGTTTTCTATTTCGGTGAGAGCGGAGGCGGTTCGGTTGAAGACAATTTTGATCGCTGGGCAGGACAAATCAAGAAACCCGATGGAAGTAACCCCATGGATTCAGCCATCGTGGAAGAGACAGATATTAATGGTCTGAAGGTTTCATCGATTTATCTGGAGGGAACCTATGCTCCATCGGCAATGGGTCCGATGGCCCCTGCTCCTGATCCCGAAGATGGCTACGCCCTGATGGGGATGATTATCGAAGGAGGCTCAAAGGGAACTCTTTATTGTCGTTTGACCGGACCGATCGATGAGGTTAAATCCCAGCGAGAGAGTCTAGGAACTATTTTAGGTACACTCGAAGCGACGGACTGATTGCATTCCCGCAGGTATTACTGCTAGACTGACTTTCTGAATTCAGGCTTAATGCCTTCATCATTCATCCAGGTCTTATCAAGAGAGAACGATCTATGCCAGATTATCAATCCCCTTACGACCATCAGTTCGAAAAGTTGGCAATGATGAAAGAGGGGCGCGATAGAGACGAGCTGTTCGGCGAGCTACTCAGAGAAGCAGAAGATGTATTACAACCACTGATGAATTTTCTGAAACGCGCCGAGGAGACCGAGGAGCTTTGTGTGCTGGTGGATCTCCTTGGAAAGATTAGTGAAAAAGAAGCTATTCCTCTTCTCATTGACTTCTTAAACAGCGAGGTCTCGGAGATTCGCCGATCATCGGCCCTTGCGCTTGGATGGTGCCAGGCTGTTCAGGCTCTGGAGCGACTGGACGAAGTCGAGGAGTTTGATCACGATGAAAAGGTTCAATACGAGGCTCGACAGGCCATTGAAGAAATCCTTCGAACCTTTCCAAGACAGCGAGAGACGCTGAAGTATCACAAAGCTCTGGATTCTGACATGGACCCTGAGATTGCTGGAGAACACGACACAGTTCCCACTGATAAACCTGATCCAGAACAAAAGATTAAATTGATGGCGGCGCTCCCAAGACTTCTCGCCGTGCGCTATGATGTTCTTCCCCTTCACTTTTCGCATGGAGACAAGCTTCACGTTGCTGTACGGGCTGATGCGGATAGAAATCTGATTTCCAGGCTCTCAGACCTAACCGGTAAGCATATAGAGCTCCATAGCTGGACTCCATCAGATATACAGATAGGAATCGATGAGTTCTATACACTGGGCGATGACGACTTTTGTACATTCAATGATCAGCTTACCCAGTTTGCCCAGGATGAAGTGAGAGAGATTCTTCTTTCCACAGTTCGCGATGACGAGCCCGCGTGTCCTCTCGATGAGGCCAATGATGCTGTCGAGGCTATACAATCGCTCTTCACCGCCTGTTGCTCGATGAAAATATCTGAGCTGACCATCAAGTACAAAGCAACTGCCATGAGCATTGCCGCCGAACGAAATGGAGAGGAGCGCCTCGAAATCTCTCCTCCCGAGAAAAAGCTTCATCAGAGATTTGTTGATGGATTGAGATCCCTTGCTGGTATTTCACACACAGATGGACCTGTCTCTGAACAGAGCGGCGAAATCCGTCTGGCATTTTGTAACCCTCCCGTTCTTGCTGCCATCCACTCGCATCGTGATATGAATTCTGAGACACTGAAAGTTGAATTTTCCAGAGAGAAATAGTTTCTGGGCTGTGACAGAAGCCGGGGCGGAAATCGAAGTTTCGTAAAGGGTCTTAGTAGCCCGATTTCAGGGACTTTGAACCCAACGACGCATCTTTTTCCAAGTGGGAGTATTTTCGTGCTTGACCCAGCGGGGGTGAGGCTCTTTTTCTCTTCGCCCGCGCAACGGGTTCTTCAAGAATTTGTGCGCGCCGTGCGGGGTTAGCTCAGTCGGTAGAGCAGCGGCCTTTTAAGCCGTTGGTCCTGGGTTCGAGTCCCAGACCCCGTACCACTTCTCTCAACTCACTTTTTCAATTCTTGCCAGCAGGCCTCTTCCCTTCAGGCCGAGCTTGCCTTCGTTCTGAAGCCAGCGAAGAAGACTCGCTGCCTCCTCCTGATAACCGCTTTGTAACGCGATGGTTTGCAGCAGTGATAATCCCTCAACATTGTCTTCGTCCATCTCAAGCAAAATGGCCAGATCTGAAATCGCCAGGGCCGTTTCTCCCATAATATAACGGGCACGAGCTGCCAGAAGAAATATCTGCGGGTCATTGATTCTATCCAACCCGTAATGATATAGATAGTTATCGTAGTGAGTTAAAACCAGCTGAGGCTTGCTGTGCTCCATCGAAAACTCCATCGCCAGTCGATAGAAAATTCTAGGAGTTAGCTCTGGCCGGTCGTGTATACGGTAATACTGATAGAAGTTGTTGCTGGCGATTGCTGCAAATTGCTTTGAGGTTTCACCTTCCCCCATCTGGCGAAAGCTTTCGCTTAGAATTCCTGCCGTTTGTGCCTTTCTCAGAACAGATAAAGGAGCTTTGTAATACGAGTCTTCGGATTCCGCCAGGAGATCCAGCGCTAACTTGAGGTTCTCATAGTTGATGGCCCGGTAACCCTGCTTGTTGAGCTTGGGGCTCTCCTCTCTCAGAAAAGCGTTAGCGAGCCGGAACTGGGCAACGGGATGTTCCGGGGCGAGTTTTTCCGCTCGGCGAAGATTCTCAATACCTCTCACTTTGCTGACGGTATTCTGCGATAAGGCGAGGCCTGTTTGAGAGAGATAGTCTGATTCCAGATAATCCCTCATGATAACTCCACCCTGGTACAGACCATAGCCCAGAACCAGTACGAGGACGAGTCGCGCATAGAACCAGGGAGTAGAGAAAAGAGAGGGGTCCTTTTTCGGCGAACCGGTCTCTTTTTTTCGATCCTTTATCTGATCCTGAAGAGAGGCTTTCTTCTTTGTTTTATTTTTTGCCATAACTGTTCTGTGTGGGTCTTAAGGTGGGTGACTGGCTCCGTAGAGGGTAAGGTAGAGTGGCTATTTTGTGTTCCTGATTCAAGGGACATTTGCCTGAAGTTCCTTCTGGAATAATTTCCTTCAGATTCGTTGTTTTTTACTTGATGTTGTTGGGCCCTCCTCGTCATTTGATGGATGGAATCTTTACTTGGGCTCTCTAAACTTGAGGGAAAGATTTCTAAGAGGTTCCCTCTCTTCCCGCTGGGGTCTAGTTTGTGAAAAAAGGAGTATTATCGATGAAGAAGTCCCTCAAGATTGTTTCAATCTGCTCTGCGCTCGGGCTTGGCGCGATCATGATGTCAGGTTGTACAACAGCACAGAAGGTCAGCGCCGGTGGCGGTCTCGCTGGTGGCGTTGCTGGTGCCGTTATTGGAAATAACTGGGTGCCTGCAGGTCCAACAACAGGTGCCGTCGTCGGAGGTTCCTCTGGTGCAGCCATTGGTGGTCTCGTCGGCGATGCCTACGATCAGGTCACGGAAGAAGATATGGCGCGTGAGCTTGAAAACCTGCGCGCATCATTGACAGAAAAGGAAGCGGAACTCGCAGGTCTGCGTGGAACTTCCCCTTCTCAGGATCAACTGGCCGAACTGGAAGCACTTCGCGGTCAGATCGGTGCGCTTGAAAACGAGCTGGCAGCCGCTCGTGCAGATAACCGTAACAATGATGAGCTTCAGATTCAGCTTAATCGCGCTGAAGATGAAAGAGATCAATTAGCCAAAGAGATCAACGATCTCATGAGGCAGAAGGATATCCTCGAAACAGACAATCAGCGTCTCGTTGAAGAAGCTGAGCGTCTTCGTGGTCTAGTTCAGGGGAACGAGGACCTAGTGTCACAACTCAAGCAGGAGAAAACGAGTAAAGAGCAGGCTCTTGCTGAGTTAAAGAAAGCCCTTCAAGACCGTGAGATGAAACTCTCCGATCTCGAAGGAGAAGTTACAACCCTCAAAACCTCACTGAACGGTAAGAAGGAAGCCATCGACGAGCTCCGAGGTGAGCTCGCCAACATGAACGTAGAACTTGAAGAAACGAACCGTGGTCTGACCATGACCATTGTTAACTCTCTCCTGTATCGTCCTGGAAGTTCCGACCTGAGCGTTGGTGGCTCTGAGCTTCTTGGAAAAGTTGCCGGTATCTTGAATGAGAAGTTCCCTAATCGCGAGCTGCTCATTGAAGGACATACGGATAACCAGCCCATCATTCATTCTGGATGGCGCTCCAACTGGGAACTGGGAGCCGCAAGGTCTCTCACCATTCTCCATGAGCTTGTTAATGCTCACGGAATGGATCCAGCAAATATTAGTGCGACAAGCTACGGCGAATTCCGCCCGGTCTCGTCCAATGCCACGGCAGAAGGACGTCGCGAAAACCGCCGGGCGGTTATCGTGATTCTCCCCGAAAAGCTGCCCGTACAGCGTGAATCCCTGGCAAGCGCCAACTGACCAGGCAAACAAATTTCCCGCAAGAGGGTCTGACCCCACGGGGTCACCCCTCTTTGCCCAAGTCTTCGGAACGGGATGTTTCCTACCGGAGCGGCAGCCGGGGTAACAGGTGGCAAGCCTTGTTCCCCGGTCTTTTTATTTCTAGAGTGATGTTCAAAAGTGATGATCAGATCGTTGGTGAGCAAGGGTGGTGGATCTGGATGAATGAAAGCGCAGGATGAGCGACGCTGTTTTGAGGCTTTCAGACATTCAACGATACTACTCGCAGCCAGTATATAAGAAGCAGGACTTTTGAAGAGCACTCTAACCCTAATCTGTCCAGACGAATAACTATTCATGAAGCTCAATCCCCAAACCTTGATAGAGGTCTCCAGAACCATCAAACTCTTAGGAGTTCTTCTCCCACTGCTTTTCGCAACGGGATGCATGGCGCGCATCAAAACAGGCCAATTGATCGGTATGACATTCCGCGGTCAGGACGCTGTTCAGGAATCATGGTTCCAGCTGAAGGTGGATCGCGAACTTGCTGGGCCCGTCAACTATATACAATCAGAAGATGATACCTTTGAGCCCCATCCTGATGTTCAGTATGTTTCTCATCAGAATAACGATGAGTATACGACAAAAGCCGTTGTCTTCGTTATACCTGAAACAACTTGGGAAACCGAGCATGTGGGGAAAGAAAGCGGGGAAGACGTTGATAAGATTCTCTTCACAGTTCGTGAACGATTCTATCGATACCTGTTAAGATCTTACCCGCATCCTACCCGAGCCCGATATGCATTTCGAAAGTCAGACGATATCATTGAAGACCACCGCGTCATTACGGTCACAAGTCATGTGACAGATATTAAAAAGGGGAATGGGTTTCTTCGCTACCTGATCGGTTTCGAATTAGGACAATCCTTCATTCAGATCGAGGGGGAGATCTATGACGGCCCTAATCGGGAGAAAAAGCTCGGTGAATATATTATCCGGCGAGGGAGTCCTGGATATGCTCAGAACGGGCTAAATCCGAACGTGGTCCATACCAGCTATACGCTGCGTTATGCTGCGGAAGAAGCGATCGCGGCATTCTGCGATGAGCTTCCGCGTCATATCGGCGGAGTTCAATACATTAAAAGCACCGGCAAGGGGAACAGTCAATCTTCTGAATTCGCCTTAATTCATTGAGGCGTCTGGCGGTTCCAGATAGACATCCTTCTTCTTCTCTTCCTTCAGCTGTAATTGAGGAATCGGGAAGATAGGCTCGGGTCGGCGCAGCTTCGCGTGCCACTCTGCAGAATGGGCCAGTAGAATCAGCCTTGCAAGATCAAGTCTTGATCTTCGGGTCGTGTGTATACGGAGAGCCAGTTGAAGCGCCAGACGGGGCGTTTCTTCTTCCTGGATCTCCGGCGGTTCGCTTCCGAACACATCCATCTGCAGTCCGGGTCTCTCACCCCGCTCACGGGAAACAGCCTGCTCTCGCGCGAGGCGACGCAGATCCTCTGTGATGACATCAAACTGCTTGAGAACAAAACCGAATCCCTGTGCGTCCAGATTGATGTCGATCGGTTGAGAAAGCCATTCGGACGGATCTTCGGCGCGACGTTCCTCGACAGATATCAAAGACTGACGCCAACTTACCAGGCGAAGTTCTTCATCGGCGAATGCTTCACCGAAAACTTGCGCCGAAAACTTCGAGCTGGAAAGGTGGGCATAGCTCTTCAGGCACTCTTCGAGCTGCCCTGATTTGTTAGCCAGATCCACAATGACGGAAATAGACTTAAGGGATGAACCCTGGAGTAAATTCCAGTTATCGGAAAGAGGCTTGAACAGGGATGTTATATATCGAGCAGGAGAAGGAGGTGTCTTCGCCAGCGCGTAGTCCGAGTAGGGAACTTTCCTCGGAGAGGTCAGACGGAGAATCTCTGCAAGTCGGCTCAGGTGAAGCCAGAAGAAAAACTGCTTCATCGTTTCAAAGTTACTTCCCATTTGAGCGCCAAGTCGATTGGTCCAGTGCTTGGTCCAGTCTTCCAACTCTTTTGCTCGCTGCGAAAGACTCTTTCGAGGAAAGCCTGCGAGGGAGCCTCTCGAGAGAGCTGTTGTACTGAGCAACGGATACACACGCCCGGTCAGCTCCTCTTCTCCCTTTGCATCAATCAGGATATCTTCCTGCGCCATATCGATAATCTGAACATGTTCTTCCGTGTCTATAAGGACCACATGACGGGTCACGAGGTTCGCTTCCTTCATGGCAGCACGAATCTGACAGTGAAGGAGACTGAAATCCTCGTAGCGTTCGAAAGTCTCACGAAGGCTGCCCATCGGCCCATCAAGCCAGATGAGAAGCAATGTCTGTCCGTCAGGAGTGGGCGCTGCCTGCCAGGAAGCCTTTGGTTTCTTCTTCGTTCCCAGGGGCAAAGGCAGTGGGTCTTCAAGCGCTGTCAGAGACCATCCAAGATGGTGCAGCGTTTGAAGGAAATTCTTCTGATCCTGATTCTGTTCTGTCTGCCTGCCGGGCAATTGAGACTTCCTCGCGAAGGGACTGGTCCTGCTTGAGAGAGTTGTGCCTACGACTGACGGCATGTCAGGTCGAGGTAAAACTCCAACTCATGATTACATAAGTTTAAAGCGACAGCGAAGAAGTGTCCACACAGCTTCAAAGAAGTCCTTCAGACCGATCTTTTTTCCTTCTTCAAAGGTGCGAGCAAAGAAGGTCACGGGGACCTCATGGATACGTTCTCCGCGAAGAAGAATCTTGGCTGTGACCTCCGGGCAGAACTCAAAGCGCTTGCATTTCAGCGGAATTTGTTTCAGCAGCTTCGCCTCGAAAGCCTTATAAGCGGTCGCCTCATCGGTGATGACCTGAAAGAACATGAGAATGACCATCAGCGCTAAAAGCCGGTTCGCCACATAATTGGGCAGCCGCATCCCGGTAGGTGTTCGACCAAGGAATCGTGATCCATAAGACACCTTACAGCGGTGATCGATGATCGGCTGGATGATATCGGGGATTTCCGCAGGATCGTATTCCATGTCGGCGTCCTGAACCACGATAATATCCCCGGTTGCTTGCTTGAAACCTGTTCGTAGAGCAGCCCCTTTGCCGATATTCCGCTTATGATAGAGAACCTTGGTGTCGGGCTGGTTCTCCTGGTTTTCTTTCAACCACTCTCTTGTTCCATCTTTCGAGAAGTCATCCACCAGGATCAGTTCCACGTCCAGTTGGTAATCCACGGCTCGAACACGATCGAGCACCACGGGAAGGAGTTCTATTTCATTGTAAATGGGGATGACGATAGAGAGCTTTTTCAAAATTCATTATCCTTTTGGGGCCTGCGATCTGACCGAACCCATCAAAGAAGAGGACGACGACCGCGCCAAGGGGAAAAACAAGTGAGCGCAGGGTGAGGCTTATCAAAGAGTCTCAGAGGCACTGAGGTGAGCACTTTGTTCGTTAACAAGGAATGTGCATTTCGGGGAAAAGTCACTTTGCCAATATCGATGAGTACAGGAAGGCTAGTGTTGGGGTTTAGCATCCCGCGGAGGCGCAAAGACGCAGAGAAGAGCGTATATATTGATATCTTCTTTATGAATCATAAATGCACGAGACTACAGGTTTTTTCAATGCTTCAGAAACTTCACTGATGGTTGTTTTATTGCTCTCAGGTTTTGTTGGTGAAAGACTCTGCATGCGAATTTGACGGTATCTCCATTCTCTGCGCCTTGGCGCATCCGAGCGAGGTCTCAAGTTCGCGTACCAGATCTCTAGTTCCAAATAGACGCTAGATCTACATCTCTTTGATCAAAACTCCGTGGCTCCATGTCTCAGTGGTTTTCCATCGTTTAACTTCTCTCATGCGAGGCAACGCCTCTTAGGAAGTCACTTTCGCGTAACCGTGTACAGAATGTTCTCGTCAGGCTGAATAAGGCTTCAACCTGCCTGGGTTCGAACCAGTATCGATGCATGTTCGATGCATGATGGAACCACTGGAATGGTTCCAAGGTGCTACGAAGGAGGTTGCATGGTTGCTCGATGGCGGGAGTAAGCGCAGGATTTTGGTGTGGGTGTCTTGTCGAACCCCTGCCGGGGTTCCCGGGTTTTGTTCAATCTGACCCACAGTAGAACCTTATCGGTCCAACTGTGGGCTATGTCCTCCAACCGCTGCCGCGGTATGAATGGTGGGAATATTGCATTGGTCACCCAATGTGGTTTCCTTTTTCCTGATTTTTCTTAGGAATCGATATGGATCTTCTTCTTGGCTGAACTCGAGTGACTCTTTGATCCATCGACGCAAATCTGACAGGTAATCTATACGTTCTTGTCCCTTCAGATCGAAGTCGATTCTATCTTTCGCTCTTAATCGACCCGGGCTGAGGTCGAATCCTTCTGTCAACCAGTTGAGAAATTCACAGGCGAAGTCATCAGGAACATTCGTAGCAGAGGCGAATGATCGAAATGCCTTTCCATGATCGTCTGATCTCCTTTTTAGCGTCTCTTCGATCGATCCGATATAGTGCGGATCCCGAAACGCGAAGTGATAGACAAGAAAGGAAATGCCGATTCCCATTGATAGGTATGGTGCCCAGGTGAGTTCTCCAAAGAGGATGCATGGAATAAGAAGTAGACCTGACACAACGATCAGCTGTCTGGTAATCTCAATAATGTAACTTCTGATGATCACAACTTTTCTTGCCAGTCCTTGCCATATAGTTTAGCCATCTGATAATGATAGAGGTAGCATGCGGTCCCTATGAGCAACATCGCCATTCCCACCCCATGAAGTCTCCAAGGCCAGATAAACGAGCAGATAAATAATAAACTTCCGAAGATCATCAAGACTACAAATGGATATTTGTGAATTGATTTCGCTCGATTCTTGGAAGACACATTTTGTTTCCAGGTTTCAGGTTGTGACAAATTTCAAAGGGTTACAATTAGACTTGCGCAAATATCCTGATCGTGTCTGATTATCGTTAAGATAAACACTCCAGGGTTGTCGATGCGAAAGCGT
The DNA here is from genome assembly GCA_964437365.1 of uncultured Candidatus Sumerlaeota bacterium. GTDB lineage: Bacteria > Sumerlaeota > Sumerlaeia > SLMS01 > SLMS01 > CAYTGM01. The sequence continues at coordinate 104,590 of CAYTGM010000001.1, forward strand.
ATGATTACAAATACTCTCATGCTCCTGTTCCTTGGGAGTTTAGCCACATCCGGGTGGTCGCAGGTCGGGCTGCCCCCTTTCTACGGTGATTTGAATGAGGACGATCTCTTCGATGCCGCGGATGTTCAGGCGCTTGAGAACCTGCTTGATCAGACAGAGGAATTAAATGCTCGGGAAACTCTTCTGGGCGATGCGAACAATGATTCGGAGGTCAACGCAGCCGATCTCCTCTATGTCATTGATATTGTCGAAGGTCGAGAATCGCCTATTTCGATTATTTCCAGCAGCCAGACCGTTGTCGTAAGCTATTGGAGGCAGGAGCTCTATACAGAAGAGAATGTGGGTGAACAGAATACATCCACTGACTTCGTCAGTTATTTTCGGGCATATACTGAGGACGATTTCCAGCCAAATACCACATTGCTCTCCGCGTCTCCTTCGTACTTTAGAGAATTTGACGAGCAGGAGTTCGAAGCGAATGAGGCCCTGGCGTATCCTTCTCCTTCTTATTTCCGAGATTTTACCGCAGAGGCGGTTGAATCGTTCGTTATAGAGAATAGCACCAATGTATTGACCAATCCCAGTTTTGATAGACAAGTAACCGAATAGAAAGGTCTATATTCATGAGATTACTCCCCCTTACCTTGATGGCCTGCTCGTTGGCATTTCCGATAGTTGCATCTGCTCAATTCGATAGCGGAAGCGATGAGGCAGACGGCGCTTTAAATATTACTGAAAATACGGATCTTCAGATTCAGGAAGATGGTGTGCATAATTACACGACTATTAATATAGACAATGGCGTGACGTTGACTCTCCTTCCAAATACAACCAATACGCCGGTCATTTTTCTGGCCAGTGGGGCGGTCACGATCAGCGGAACAATTGATATCAGCGGGGAAAACGGATTGCAAGGCAGCGCGACGAATGCTGGGGCAACTGGCTCTGAAGCCTTGGGTACAGCAGGGGGATTTGCCGGAGGACGAGGTGGAATTGCCCAGGCTAAAGGGGGAACCAACAGAGGGACCTCCGGTGCAGGTCCCGGCGGAGGAGCCGCACCGGCAGATAATTTCAATGCTTCGAATGCACAAGGCAAAGGCGGCAATGGCGGCAGTCATTTTACCCAGGGGGCAATAGGCTTTGAAAACGGAAGCCCTGCTGCACCTACCTATGGCGACTCAAGATTAATAACTCTTACAGCCGGTTCTGGAGGCAGCGGCGGTAACATGAGAAGTAATATTAACGATACGAGAGACGGGCCAGGAGGCGGCGCTGGTGGCGGCGCAATCTGTATTGCAAGTTCAACCACGATCAGCGTTTCAGGTGAAATTGATGCTGATGGAGGAAACGGAGGTGGTGGTGACTTTGCCACCATCAATGGGGCAGGAGGAGGCGCCGGTGGAGCCATTCGCCTCATGGCCAACACGGTTTCAGGCTCAGGAAGTCTCTTCGCCCGAGGTGGGACTGGCTCGGGCGCTGGAGGCGATGGGCTTATCCGCATCGAAGCTTTCGATGCTTCAGGTTCAATCATTCCTAACTCTGACCCATCGCCGGCGGTTTCTGTTCCCACTATTGTCAGTCTTCCTCCAGGGCTATTACCGACGATTACCATTACGAGCATCGGCGGGGAAGCGGTGCCTGGAAATGCAAGTGGAAGTCTGACGATGCCCGATGTCGTCATTCCGGACACTGTTAACGATCCAGTAGAAATTCAGATTTCAACAACCAATGTTCCTGATGGAGCTGTTATCAAGTTACGTATTGTCCAGGATAATGGAGACACGATCTTCGTGGATTCCACTGCGGTCTCTTCAAACAGCGCAACGGCTTCAACTCCCATCAACTCTGGAATTGGTGCGATCTACGCCCGAGCAGACTTTAATCCGTGAAACGGATAATTCATCAATTGAGGATGATCTGGTCTTGACGTAACCCGTGACAGCATAGAGACCAAGTGTACCTATGATACAAAGGAAAAGCCTGAATCCATGAACTCCACTGCTCTGCGTCATCTATTATCTGTTTCACTTATTAGTTTAACGGCTATTGGAACCGCCCAGCTGACGATTAGCGGTAGTACCTTCGAGCCCGGTGGAACCAGCTCAAGCGGTGGGATAACCATCACAAGTATCGTAGGGCAGCCTGAAGCAGGCTATTCTAACAATGGCTCAACTGATCTTTATGGTGGTTTTCTTTCCCCACAGCAAAACCCGATTCTTTCTGTGGATCTTGTTTCTTTTTTCGTGAATATTTCTTCAGATGGTGCTCAGCCACTCCTAAGCTGGGAGACGGCCAATGAAATTGATAATATCGGGTTTAACATTTACCGAGGAGAAAAACTCGGTGATAAATGGTATCGTGGTGGTTTGATCACCGAATCCATGGTTCCGGCTCTCGCAGATACTTTCGGAGGGGCTACTTACACTTTTTCAGATCCAGAGCCCTATTATTACGGTTCGGGTGAACGCGCCTATTACCTGGAAGATATTGATATATACGGTAAGAAAACGACGCACGGTCCTCTTGTGCTTAACAAGAAGGGTGGGCAAACTTCCGTTCAGGACTGGCACCTGTTCTGAATCATTCGTGTAAATAGATATACCTGAAAGCATCGCGGGTTTCGTCATCTTCAAGGGGTCTGTATTGGGAGTGTGATGAAGGATTACTGGCTCAAAAAAGTTGCCATCATTCTGACCTGCTTTCCCGGAAGCCTTCTCTTAATCGCGGTCTTGAATTATTTGATCATGGGGTTTGTGGAGAGTTCGCGTTCTGTGCCAGGCGATCCGAACATCGGGGCAGGGTTACTCGTGATCACCGCTCTGATCAATATCCCAACGCTAATTATGTGGCTGCTCTACCTTTTGAGTACTTTACGGTCAAACTCTTGAGGCTGACATTGACATGCGTTTAAGGAATGGGGATCTTTGATCGGCAAACTCAGCCATTCGGCGATGAAATAGATAATAAGGAAGGATCCTATCAGATGGCGATGGACATAAATGAGATGCTGAAGCTCGTTGTTGAGCGTGATGCATCTGACTTGCATATCTCTGTTGGCAAGCAGCCAGTGATGCGATTGGGAGGAACACTTGATGTTCTCGACCCGGATATTTTAACGGGTGACGATTCTGAGCGATTGATGCGTGAGATCACGCCACCCCGTTACCAGCAGATGCTTCAAGAGCATGGCTCCTGCGACTTTGCCTACTCCTATTCCGATCAGGCTCGATTTCGAGTCGCAATTTTCAGAATGCGCGGAAATATCAGCATCGTTATGCGTCTGATTCCTTCTCGACTTCTCCCCTTTGAAGTCCTCGGTCTTCCGAAAGAATCGATTACTAAAGTTCTCTATTCTCACCGAGGTTTGTGTATTGTAACAGGACCTACTGGTTCGGGAAAAACAACAACGCTGGCTACGATGATCGACTTTATCAATCAAAATCGTTATGTACACATTATCACGATTGAAGATCCTATTGAATATATACACCCACACAAAAAAGCGATTGTCAGTCACCGGGAAATTCACGTGGATACGCCCTCTTTCGCTTATGCCTTGCGCGGCGCCCTTCGTCAGGACCCCGACGTGATACTCGTGGGGGAAATGCGTGACCTTGAAACCATGGAAGCAGGTCTGCATGCGGCGGAAACAGGTCACTTGGTTTTCGGTACACTCCATACCATCGACGCATCATCTACGGTCGACCGTATGATCGATGCTTTCCCTGCCAACCAGCAGGAGCAGGTACGTTCCGTACTTTCGGTTGCTCTGGAAACGATCATTGCACAGACCCTAGTCCCTCACGCTTCAGGTAAAGGACGACGCGCAGCCTACGAAATCCTTCACAACGTTCCCGCCGTGGCCGCCTTGATTCGCGAGCATAAGACGAACCGCCTCTATTCTCAGATTCAGATTTCTCAAAAGCTGGGCATGATGAGTATGGACGACTTCCTGTTCTCTCTTTACAAACGAGGAGATGTTACCGGTGAAGTAGCTCTACAAAGAAGTCACTATCCCGATGAGCTTCGCGTGAAGATGATGGCACATACATCTGACGTTGAGGAAGAGCCTGTCGTCTAAATACGTACGTACACCCCCAACTTAAAGTCTTGAAAAGCAAGTTGACGCATCAATTCGGTCAGCTTGCTTTTCTTTTTCTTGTCCCTCCTCCCCTTGGGCTGTTCAGCTACCGCCCAATTTGACGGTTCACGGAAAGAATCTTTGTGACGACAATTCTTGGCATATCGGCCTTCTATCATGACTCTTCCGCAGCTCTTGTTGTAGATGGCGAGATTGTCGCCGCCGCGCAGGAAGAAGCTTTCACGCGGATTAAACACGATTTTGACTTTCCGAAGAATGCGATTACCTTCTGTCTTGAGAAGGCCGGTATCTCAGGAGACCAGATAGACTATGTCGCTTTCTATGAGAAGCCACTCATTAAGTTTGAAAGGCTTCTGGAATCGTATCTCGGTGTTTCCCCGAAAGGCTTTAAGACATTCAAGATCGCGATGCCTCTGTGGCTTCATCAAAAGCTCTATCTTGGCAAGGAAATGAGAGAGGCTCTTGAGAATAAGTATAAGAAAAGATTTGTCTATCTTGAGCACCATGAGAGTCATGCTGCCAGCGCCTTCTTCCCCAGCCCGTTTGAGGAAGCAGCTATATTGACTCTTGATGGAGTCGGCGAGTGGGCTACCACGAGCACCGGTGTCGGTCGCGGGAGCAGAATTGAGCTCCTGAATACCATTAATTTCCCACATTCGATAGGGTTGCTATACTCTGCCTTTACGTATTTCTGCGGATTCAAAGTGAACTCTGGTGAGTATAAGTTGATGGGGCTGGCACCTTATGGTGATCCTGTATATACAGAAAAGATTAAAGATCATTTGATCGACCTGAAAGAAGATGGTTCCTTCCTGTTGAATATGGACTATTTCGACTACGTGGGTGGCGAGGCCATGACGAACCAGAAGTTTGAAAGCCTTTTTGGAGGGCCTCCCAGGAAACCAGAGTCGCCTCTAACACAACGAGAAATGGATCTGGCCGCGAGTATTCAGAAAGTAACGGAGGAAATACTTCTGAAAATCACGATCTGGCTGCACAAGGAAACGGGCATTGATAACTTGTGTATGGCCGGGGGAGTGGCACTCAATTGTGTGGCAAATGGACGTATCCTGAGAGAAGGACCTTTCAAGAATTTATGGATTCAACCAGCCGCTGGTGATGCAGGTGGAGCCTTGGGTGCTGCTCTTTTCGTTTGGAATCAGCTTCTGAAGAAAGAGCGGAAAGTGGGTACTTGGGATTCGCAAAAAGGCTCGAGACTGGGTCCTTCCTATACAAATACTGATATTGAGAATTTTCTCAACTCTGAGGAAGCTGTCTATAAGAAGCTGGAAGATGACGAATTGATCGAGGACGTTGCCCATCTGATCAAAGAAGGTAAGGTTGTTGGCTGGATGAATGGCCCGTTGGAGTTCGGCCCGAGGGCGTTGGGAGGCAGATCTATTCTCGGGGACCCGCGTTCTCGGGATATGCAGTCCGTGATGAACCTGAAGATTAAGTTTCGTGAGTCATTCCGGCCTTTCGCTCCAAGTGTTCTGGAGGAGCATGTGCACGAGTTCTTCGATGTTCCCGAAGGTTACCAGAGTCCGTATATGCTTCTTGTTGATGCAGTGAAGGATGATAGACGCGTGGATATATCAAGCGAGGCTAATGCTCTGAAAGGTCTTGATCGACTCAAGGTTCAACGCTCAGAGATTCCTGCCATCACTCATGTTGATTACTCTGCCAGGATACAGACAGTAGGTAAGGATTCAAACCCCATGTATCGTCGGTTGATCCAGAAATTCTATGAGTTGACTGGTTGTCCACTCCTGATTAATACAAGTTTCAATGTTAGAGGAGAGCCGATTGTGAATTCTCCCGAAAATGCTTATCGTTGTTTTCTCGCGACTCAGATGGATGTGCTGGTGATGGAGAATTTCGTCCTTCTCAAGGAAGAGCAGAAAAACGTTGATCAGGACAAAATCCAGGAATATCTCAGCAAGACAGGGGTCGACTAACGATGAGCCAGATCGTCAAGATTGACTGGAATCCCGATGATAAGAAACTTCGTCAGTTTTCTTATATACTTCTGGCGATTGCTGCCTTGTTCGTCTGGAAGCACTGGGACGACAAGAATATTGCCTATACACTCATGGCACTTTCGCTTCTGGCTGTTGCTTTAGGGGTACTCCTGCCGAAAGCCTTGAAGCCTGTCTGGATTGCTCTCAGCTGTATTACTTATCCGATCGGTCGAGTCGTTTCATTTGTTATACTGATTGTTATATACTATGGCGTCTTTACGCCAGCGGGTTTTGTCCTTCGTTTATTCTCCCATGATCCCTTGCTCTTCAGAAAAGATCAAAAGAAGGAGAGCTATTGGGTGCCGCACAAAATGCCAGAGGATGCAAAGCGGTACTTCAGGCAATTTTAATGAGCGTCACTTAAACAATCTCAGGCGAAATGGCATCCAGACGCTTTCCCAGATGACAGAGCCGTCCATCTTTGACTCGCCTTCGCGTCGTTCGACAAAAACGATGGGAACTTCCTTGATTTTTCCTTTTCTGCGTTTCGCCTTCCAAAGCATTTCCACAAGAAAAGAATAGCCGTTACTGTCGATCTTTTTCAGGTTCATCTCTTTGAGTATTTCACGGCGATAAGCCCGATAACCTGATGTGCAATCGTTCACTTTGAGTCCAAGAATAGTTCGTACGTAAAAATTCGCGAAGAGGCTGAGGAGAAGTCGTTTAATCTTCCAGTTAATGACGCGCACCCCGTCGACATAGCGCGAGCCAATAGCAACATCGGCTACTTCGAGCGCCTCAAACATGTGGGAGAGCTCCTTTGGCTCGTGAGAGAAGTCTGCATCCATGGTTGCAACCTTCGTTGCCCCCATTTTCAGGGCTTCTCTCAGCCCTCGACAAACCGCAGTGCCATAGCCCTTTTCCTTCTTTCGCACTATGACTCGGAGGTTCCCATCCCCGAGGTCATTGAGAATTCCAGCTGTATTGTCGGGAGAATTGTCATCCACCACGATAATCTGCAAATCCGGCTGGTATTCGCGAATTTCCTCTATTAATCGAGGAGCATTAAGCGATTCGTTGTAGGTTGCGACAATCAGAGCACGCATTTTAAAGGCATCTTTCTCCCAATCGTAACTGGGAAAGTGTCCACAGGAGAGGGTGGACGCAAGTTCTCTTCTCGCTGAGTTGGGAAAAGAGGTCATTTTCCGCTTCACGCCGCCGAGGTTCGGTTCCTAGGTTTCACGGCTCCTGCTATTCCATTTGAGTGTGGCAGAGTATTAACCACGACAGGAATCATGAATCATGGCTGAAAATGCTGAACGCGCAAGTGTGACTCTCGATACGATCGTTTCTCTTTGTAAACGACGCGGGATTATCTTCCCCGGATCGGAGATCTATGAGGGGCTTGCAGGTACTTTTGATTATGGACCTGTTGGGGTTGAATTGAAAAAGAATGTTCGAGACGCCTGGTGGAACGCGATGGTTCACGAACGTGATGATATGGAAGGAGTGGACGCTGCGATTCTGATGAACCCGAGAACGTGGGAAGCCTCAGGTCACGTTGATACTTTCAGCGATCCACTGGCTGATTCCCTCGGGCCATCCAGGAAACGTTACCGTGCCGACCACATCGAAGAAAGTACATGCACCGCTTACCATCTGATCGATGTGACAGATGGAGAGGAAAAGCAGATTGAAAAAGCTGAGATCTGGGCTCCCACCAAGAAGAAGGCGAAAGAGTTCTACAAGAATTACTGGGAGAAGTCACTGAAGCTGGAGGATCGACGTGTGAAGCTTCAGGAAGTTGAAGGAAGTGAAACAACAGGCAAGTTTTCACCGGATGATGGCGGCAAGCTGACAGAGCCTCGCGACTTCAACCTGATGCTTACAACCCAGTGCGGACCTGTACTGGACAGCGCGGCCAAAGTATATCTCCGACCAGAAACAGCCCAGGGAATATTCGTCAACTTTGCGAATGTTCAGGCTTCCATGAGACGTAAAGTCCCTTTCGGTATTGCACAGGTTGGAAAGTCCTTCAGGAATGAGATCACTCCACGTAATTTCATTTTTCGAACCCGTGAATTTGAGCAGATGGAAATTGAGTTCTTCTGCAAACCGGGTCACCTCTGTAAAGAGGGAGAGATGACCGATGACGACTGGCACCAGCACTGGATGGATGCGCGGATGAACTGGTATTACAAACTGGGCCTCAATCCAGAGAGGTTACGCATTCGTATGCAGGATCCAGACGAACTTGCGCACTATGCCAAAGGGACAGGTGACATCGAGTATCTCTTCCCCAACGGCTGGCAAGAGCTGGAAGGCGTCGCTAATAGAACGGACTATGACTTGAAACAGCATCAGGAGTATAGCGGGAAGGACCTCCGATACTTTGACCCTGAGCTGAATGAACATTATCTTCCTTACGTGATTGAACCATCAGCAGGTGTTGACCGTTCGGTACTTGCATTCATTACGGAAGCATATACAGAAGAGAAGGTAAAGAACGACAAACGCGTTGTTCTGAAGCTGCACCGGTCTCTGGCTCCATTCAAAGCCGCCGTCTTTCCGCTCCTTAAAAACCGACCTGAGCTTGTTGATATGGCGAAGAATCTTGCCAAAGATCTGAAGAAGTCCTTTCATTGCTGTTACGACGACACAGGTGCCATTGGTAAACTATATAGACGCCAGGACGAGATAGGAACCCCTTTCTGCGTGACCGTTGATGTTGAAAGTCTCGAAGATCAGCAAGTGACAATCCGTGAACGTGACAGCATGGAGCAGGTTCGTATCAGTATCGATAAGGTGAAGAGCTACCTCCTGGACGAACTGAGCAAGAGCTGACGCTCATGGACCTGAGAAACCCCAGGGTACGAATTGCTCTCTTAGGATTGTCTGTGGTCCTTTGCCTTGGAGTCATTGGATTCGTTTTCCTGGGTGGAACGCGAGGGGGCCATGATGTTGAAAACGCCGTCTACGATATGATTGACTATATTGAAAACGGTGATCCAGAAGAAGACCTTCCCCACGTATCTGAGACAGTCATTGCAGAGTACCAGGGTTTAACCGGACAATTGGGACACACAGATTTGCAGAAACTCGTGAGTGATGTCATTGAACGTTATAACTGGATTGATATAAACGTTGAATCGATGGAAGCAGAAATTAATGGGGCTGACGACGAAGCTAGCGTGATATTGCTGTATAGCTGGAAAGCCAGTCACAGTCTCTATCCCAACCTCGCCTTTTCATCAAAACAACTCAGACCAGATGGCGCTGAAGTTGAGAAAGCGATACTCGAATTCTACAAAGAAAATGATGAGTGGAAGCTTAATTATGTGGAGGCAGGCCTGAGCAGCAAATGATCCCTTTGAAGCACTTGACAAGTCTTACTGTTTTTCTGAGCTGTATGCTCATTTTAAGCTGTGGCAAACAAAGAAAACCAGCAGAGAGCCCTGATATCAACCAGCGGATGCGGGCGGTCCTGATGGTTGATGCCAATACTTCTCCTTCTCTTGCCGTGACCAATCGGATCGTTGAGGGGTTGAATATACAGACCCTGATTATGATTGATAAGAATTCGCAGGTGAATGGTAAAGACCTCCTCGATCCTTCCAGCGTTGATGTAAGATGGAACGATAACGCGCTGGACTCCTTCGTCTATTACAAAGATCCTGCACTTGCCATTGTGTTTACGCTGCTACCGAGAGAGGCCCTTCTCCAGAGCCCAAAGGGAGAACTTAGTTTCCGAAGTTCATTCGTCGGCTCAGATCTCGTAGATTCCGGTTGGAGATTGCCGATTAAGCTCAATGAGGAGGACCTTTCGAGGCTCAAAGAAGACCTGTCCGCTAATGGGAAACGTGTGTGGGTGAAGGCAGAAGAAGGGCCTGTCGAAAGTGCTTCCTATTTTGGTCAGAGAAGACGTGACCTCTATACTGAGTCGAACTCCGAAGGGATTGTCTATCTCAATGCTGCGGCAAGGAATGCCCCAGGAGATCACTATGTATGGAAAGATCAATACTGGACCACCCGTTTTGATCCAATTTCAAGCCCCACAATAACTCTTCGCCCCAAGTCGCCAGAGAATATACGGAAAGTGACATTGCTGCTTGAAGGGGCGGACGGGAGACTCATCGAGGAGGCCATTATCAGAGTAGCAGACAATTATTATCATCATTATACGATCTCGAATAACGTGATTGATCTACCTGCAGATCAGTTTGATCGAATCAATGTACTGCACCCTGACTATAACGGGAAGTCGATTGAAGTTCAGCGGGATGTGTCGGAGATGATTCTCTCCCCCGAAAGCGAGGGGAAGTTATCCTTAATGAGATCAGAGATAGACTGAGCGCCGGCCTGTCTTTCGCATCCGCTTCTTAACAGCGGCCTGTGCGGCTTCAATAAATTCCTGCTTCATTCTTTCAAACGAGAATCTATGCAAGGCGGTCTCGTATCCACGTTCACCAACCTCTTTTGCTTCGTTCCAGTCGATATCCTTCAAGAAGTTCAGCCAGTCTTTTCTTTTCCGCAGATACCCGTCCTTATCGCTCTCAATGGCTTCAGGTAATGCACCTACCGGAGTGGAGAGCACAGGGACTTTGCGAATCATTGCTTCTAGAACAACTGTTGGAAAACCTTCTGCCTGGCTCGGGAGAAGTAGTAGATCAAGGCTTTTGAGAAAAGGTCCGGACTCGACAAATCCAGGTGTGAGCACTTTTTGAGAGCGTGCCCTCTGTTCAAGCTCTGGCGGCAGGCTGCCCGCAAAAATCAGTGTACCTTCAGGTTTTAACTGTGCCCAGATATCCAGAAGAAAGTGGTGCCCTTTTTTGGGGTGCCCTCTTCCAAGGACTCCATAAACAGGGCGCGGAAGGTCGGCGAAGAGTGGCGTCTCATCCTCAGGAACAGAAATTCCATTGTATATAACCCGCCCTTTTCTTTTTTCCAGTCCTGATTGCGAGTTGCTGATCCAGAAACTTACACGACGATCCAATATCGGTAAGAGTGGCCTGCGCTTTCCTATAAAGTCTGTTGTACAGCGGATATTGCCAATGATCGGCATTTCTGACTTTTTGGGCCACGCTGTTGAAGCCAGCATGTGGGCCGTTGCACCGTAGCAGAATACGACATCTGGCCCCAGCCCTCTGAGTTTCTTAATTGCCTGCGGCAGTTTTCTTGTCGCCACAGGGTGTCCTGCGAGCTTCTCCACAGAAAGACTCTCGAACTCATCAACAGCTTCGACCAGTCGTTCCACGTTTCTCTCCGTGCCTCCGCCATCATTGAGTGTGGTCAAATGCAATGCTCTTGGTATAGCCACGGGAGTCACCCTTCTTTGATCCATCGATTGTACCAGTGTTGAAACATAAGGAGCGCCCAGAGCTGCCTCTCATGATTGGCCTTCTCATCCTGATGTTCAGACAATAGCCGCGCCACATACCGTTTGTCAAAAAGATCGTGCTTTGCCAGTTCCACTTCACAAAGTGAGTCATGAAGGAGTTCTCGCCAGGGGCCTCGAAACCAGTGTTTCAACGGAACGGCAAAGCCCTTTTTAGGAGTACTCCAGAGCTTCTTGGGCAAATAATCAGAAAGCCATCTTCTCATCAGAGGTTTAGGGCGGTTGGTGTCATGAACGAATTTCAAACGAACGGAGTACAAGAACTCCACGAGGTGATGGGAAAGGAGCGGGCAGCGAGTTTCCAGCGATGCAGACATGGCAGCCCGGTCAACCTTCACAAGCAAGTCCCCAGGAAGATAGTGGTTCAGGTCTGTGAAACCCGCTCTTCTTGGAAGTGGAACAGAGCTGAGTTTCCTGTTCCAGATGCAGACTGCCTGCTTCTCAAACTGATAGTTCTTCGTGTTTTTTCGAAGGAGGTTTCTTCGAAAGTGGTCATTCCAGCCGATAAAAGTATAAGGGTAGATGAGTGATGGGTCTGAGTACCTTAAACCTCTCGACACGACAGTTGAACGGTAGCCTGGGTATAGACGGAGAAGTGAAGCGGCAAAAAGTCGAAGCGAGTGCGGAAGTTTCCCATGGTGTCTCGCAACCTGATTTGCCCATCGGTAACGGTCATAGCCGAGATGTGTTTCATCTCCGCCATCACCTGTCAGGGCAACCTTGACAGTCTTTGATGTGAATTGTGCCAGGAGAAGAGTGGGTAGCATGGAAGCGTCAGCGAATGGCTCATCCCATATTCCGGGGAGCTGTGGAATCAGCTTCGCAAAATCATTCGATTCAAGTATATATTCATGATGATTTGTACCCAGGTAATCGGCAATCTGTTTCGCTTTTTTACTCTCATCGTATTCTCCTTCGTTAAAGCCAATTGTGAAAGTAGAAACTTTACTTGAGCTAGATCTCTGCAGCGCCGTTGTTACTAATGTGCTGTCAATCCCGCCTGAAAGAAAGACACCAACAGGAACATCTGATAAGGAGGCTTTGGAGACTTCTGATTCTACGAGACCTTCAAAAGTTTCGTATACTTCTTCCGAACAAAGTCGTCTATATTCTGGATTTGTTTTAAGTTTCCAGAATCTGTAATTCTTGAGTAGTCCCTCCTTGAAAAGAATACAGGATGCTGGAGGGACTTTGTAAATACCGTCGTAGACCGTTTCGGGCTCAGGGATATAATTGAAAAGGAAGAAGTCATTAAGGGCCTTGGTATTGATGGAGTGGTTCGATGGAACCATCATCTTTAATGCTTTTAACTCCGATGAAAAAAAGAAACCTTTTGAGTTCGATGTGTAATAAAGTGGCTTTTCTCCGAATCGGTCACGGTATAGATAGACTTTTCCCGACCTCTTGTCAGCAATCGCGAGAGCAAACATGCCGTCTACTCTGGAAATGAAGTCCGGGCCGTACTTCAGGTAGAGGTGGAGCAGGGTTTCGGTATCGCACTGCGATTTCCAGTGAACAGAACCCAACTCTTTCCTGAGCTGCAAGTGGTTGTAACATTCTCCATTATAGACAAGTATGATATTCCCGCAAGGTGAAACAAAGGGCTGATGTCCAGCGGGGGAGGGATCGAGAATCGACAGGCGTCTGTGGCCGAGATGATATCTCCCCTCATGGTATTCCCCGGCATCATCGGGACCTCGATGTGCGATTGAATCGAGCGCCTCCTCAAAGTGTGGAAGATTTTCGTCTACACGGAGTACAGCACCAAGGATTCCACACATATATCGGTTTTAGAGCTCTTAACTGAGATTTGGCAGAAGTGGATTCACCGCAATGCTGGCGTCGACAAGTTCCAGCTGGGGAGGTCGATCAGGGTTAACGAAACCAAAATAATAAAGAGGTACATGCCCGATACGGAGGATATCTCCCGGCCGAAGGTTTGACTGACCTTTCAAGCTGGTCCCATTCAGTGTTGTCCCGTTCTGACTTCCCATGTCTTCGATAAAGACACCTTGGTTGGTGACAGATATCTTGGCATGGCGCCGTGAAACGCTTCCATGGTTCAGCGAGAGATGATTATCGGGTAGCCTTCCTACCAGGACATTACTTGTTCGAAAAGCAAGAAGCCTTGGCCCTTTGTCACTAGCCACCGCGAAGAGAAATGTTCTGACCGTGGCAGCTTTCTGCTGGATCGGTTCTGAGTCCGGGGATACGGGAAGAGTTTCACGTGATGGTTCCACAAGGAGATCTCCGTCGATGGTATGCGGTCTTGCTGTGTAATAAGTTAAGACTATACATGTGGAATATTTGTCGTCAACTGAGAGATATATTCTCTTTCAAATTTCAGACTTTTGAAGTTGACACTGTTGGGCATCACATAAGAGGTGATTGGATCGTCGTCACATGATCGTGACCACAGAAATCCACATTCGGGCGCTTTGCGTGTTCCTTTCCGTTGTTTCGCAAGCGCTACACCCTGCGGAGGGTATTCATGAAGAACGAAGTCCTTGACCGGCTTGAAACCGGTATCTCCAAGCTCATCTCAGAACTGAAAGCCGCTCGCGGTCGCTGCTCTGAACTCGAAAAAGAAAACGATAGCCTGAGAATTCACAGCGCTGATCGGGATCGACTCGAGGCCAAAGTCGGCGAGCTCGAACCACAGGTTCAGCAGCTTGAGCAAAAACTCGCTGAAGCCAGCAACTCCTCAGAAACCAGCACCAAACGCATCGAGGAACTTGAATGGTATCTCGGTGAAAAAACCAGCGAAGCTGATTCACTCACACAGCAGCTCGAAGAAGCCAAAAAAGCCCAAGGCGAAATCGACAACCTCCAGTCTGTCGTCGCCGAAAAAGAACAAGCCTTTAAAGCAGAGCAGGAACGCTCCCTTGAATTGGAAATTCGCATCGAAGAACTGGAAAAAGAACTCCAGGGAAGCAGCGAAGTCCAGAGCGAGCTCACCGAGCTCAAGCAGCGACTTGAAGCATCTGTCACACGCGAATCTGAAACGAAAGATCGTCTCATGGGACTGATGTCTCAGATTGAAGAGACAGAGGCAGTGCTTGAGTCTGTGGAGATGGCTACCAATGGCCAGTGAAGAAAGCATCGTCAAAATTCGCGTGGGTGGACATGAGTTCCGTCTGAATGCTAAGACGGATGAAGTTCCTCACATCGAGAGAGCAGCGGACAAAGTGACCGATTCTCTTGAAAAGATGCAGGAAAGCTACGGTGGAGCCGCGTCTCCATCCAAGATAGCTTCTATGGCAGCTTTTCAGTTCGCATTTGAGCTCTCACTGGCTGATGCAATGCTCGACGATGCACAGCGACTGCACGAAGAACTGAAGACTCAGAGACAGGCCGTCAAAAGACTGGAGAACTTGCTCGCGCAAGTCGACGACGCCCTCGCCTGCTGAATTCTTCCCGCATCGGATCTACTGATCAGGATGCCCCTCACCGAACACAAAATAAAAACTGCTCTTCCTGAATGGGAAGAGCAGTTTTCTTTTTACAAACCTACTTCGTATTTACAGCTTCGTTCACTCAGGCGATGACTCGTAGCGGATCTCGCTGCGGATGATTCCTGGCTTCACCTTAATTGTATTATAGGTATCACCAAGATATTCTTTAATCAGCTCAGGGTCCGGAAGCATATCAGGTGTGAAGCCTTCAGATCCACCGTCTATAATTCCCGATTCCATGATCATCTTCAGGTTCTCGAGGCTGTTTTCAATCGCACCAATCGGTGTATAGCTGAAACTGATCAGGTCTTCTTTCGTCACTTCACTGAGAACAGCCTGAAGACCTTCCGTGCCGGTGATCGGGTTCGCCAATGAACCGTTCAACGCTCGTATGGCATTCTGAAGCTGAATCTGGGAGTTCGTAACGATCAGCATTTGATTGTTAAAGGCAACCCGAGGTTTGACAGGATCGACTTCAGCGCTGCCGTCATCAAAGTTAATGATGGTGACACCATCTTTCTCTTCCGTGGTGAGAGCAGCTCCCATTCCCGGCTGATTCTTAAAGAACTCAAGAAGACCATTGATGGTGTTTGAGGCAAGCTCACCATCTTTAAAGTTCAGAAAGAATGTGAATCCTTCCTGGAGAGCAGCGGCATCATCGCCGAGAAGAGCTTTAACATCATCACTTAGTTCACTTTGAACGATCAGGTGCTCTCCGCCGATGTTACGTATAAGGCCATTCATGAACTGAACGCCGGTCTGACTTTCATACTGCATGATATACATGTTTGCTAAAGGAGCAAACTGAGGTGCACCCTCCTGCAAAAGCGTCATGATTGTGTCGTAGACAACACCCAGGTCGAGGGCGAAGGCGGAAACTCCCAGGGCGTCTGACGGAGCGAGGCTTAATGTTTCCAGATTGATCGAATCAGCGCCGGCAACGGCATCTACAAGACCCGACAGTTCATTTGGAGTTAGAATAGAAAGATCGATTTCTGCTCCGGTAGAAAGTAGCCTTGAAGTGACGAAGAGAGATTCAAAATCAAAAAGCCCTGTCTTGGGTAAAAGGCCACCAATCATGGGAGCCATTTCCGGTGAAGCTTCAGAGACCCAGGTCTTGCTCAATTCGTTGATGATCTTGCCAGTATTAACGTATAGATTAAGGTCGTTTACATCAAGAGACAGCTCTTCGCGAAACTGGCGGAAGCGTTCATTCGTTGAAATGGTATTTGTATCATCAGATGTCGAAAGACGGTTAATCAGTCCCTTGATACTCTCACCACTTTCACCCTCGCCGTAGATAAAGAAATTATCCATGAAGGCATATTGAACAGACTCCGTGATTGTGTCCATCCCATGATCGCCTTCTTCGGTTCGAGTGCCTGTAATAGAATAGACAGTCACACCGGAAGCTTCGAAAGAGTCTTTTTCGACCTGCTCATACTGATCACCCAGTTTTGCCATCTGATCCTGAAAAAATGGAAGGCCTTCTTCGTCGGTTTCGAGAACACCGACAAAGTTCGGGTTTTCCATCGAGCCTGAGGTTGGGTCCGGTTCGATATAAAAACCAACGCCCCCTTTAATCGATTCGAAAAACTTTGTTCCTTCCTCTGAGCCATCTTCAAATGTTTCGCTCATGGCCTCGGTCATCTGGTTCATCGCCCATGTGCGGACCGGGCTCATTTCTTCGTCGCCCCAAAGTTCACCAATGGGACTCTTCTCCGCGTTCCCCTTCATGGCTGGAAAATCTTTTGTCCAGACACTCATGAGGGCACTATCAGGGACCAGTGCTGGAAAGTCCACTTCGGCCAGAACAGCAGCTGGAGTTGCCATAGATGCGGCCAAAAGCATCGACATTCCAACTTTGCTCTTCGACCATGAATTATCAAACTTCATTTCGTGCTCCTTAGGAGTATTTAACGAGCGGACAAAGGGTCCGCCATTTTGTTCTTAACTACTAGTCTACCACGTCTCTTTTCTCACATTACATCTGAGAAAGATCAATATTCTGGATCTGGAACCTGAAAAACACTTAGTATTTAATTCCCCGTCTGGCAGCAACCTGTTGCTTTGCTTTTTGATAAGCTGCCTGGTATTCCCCCGTTCCTGGTGGAGGAAGGTTCTTCTGCCGTGATACCAGTTCCCGAGCTTCCCGCTCGATTGCTTCTTCGACATCTCTCTGCTCCAGCAAAACTCGAGCAACAACGTCCGCCACCTGTCCCGGACCCTTATTACATTTCACAGAGCCCTTCATCATCATATCACGGGCAATTTTCTTCGAAAGCTGTCTGATCCGTTTTTCGCTTAATCGCACTCGATCTTCCTCGTTGAGAAAAGAAAGTTCGCGACTTCAGTCGCTGAACATATGACTTGGCAACAGCTTCATTTGTTGGGAATCAGCCGCCTGCGGCGAAAGGAAAATTCTTCTCAAACCCTCCAAATAAGGTTTCATGGGCAAAAAAAGAACCTCTCCGCAGCTGCGGAGAGGTGACTTGAGACGAGTCAGAGTTGAAGATTTGCGGTTTAGCTGGCTCGTTGAGCTTGCTTGTGAGCCAGATACCAGGCACCAAAATACTGACGAAACCACTCTTTCACAGCGATGGCATCAGGGTCTTTTGGTGATTTCTCCCGCCAGATGTCGCGACCAGCACGCTCAGCCTCCAGCCATTTATACTTCTGAACTTCAGCGTACAGTTGGGGGGCATCAGAGCTGGAGATTGGGAGTTCCGTCTCCAGAATCTTTTCGATGCGTTCGCGAAGTTCGTAGTGTTGGGGGTCTTTACCTGCTATGCGATATCCTAGGCGGATGAAGTTTCGACGTGAAAGAACGTCACTCAGATAAGTATAAAGGGCGTCTGCCGCAAATACCTGAGGGGCGTACAGAGCAGTCAGCACGGGGATGCCGGCTGGATGGAAATCGTATTCCTGATTCTTCTGCTCATTGATAGTGTCATAACTATCAATCTTTCTAAACATGAGACTAATGTCTCCTCTTTTATTAAATTTGCGGGAAAGTCTCGTTCCCGCTCGCCGGAGTTAGTGCAACCAACAGGCCATCTCAGGCAACTGAGAAGATATAATTTCCCCTTTGTAGCGCGAAAACCTACTAAAAATTTTGATTGGAGCAGTCAAAGCTCAAGAATTCATCCACGTAATGCCACTTTGTCACGATTATGTAACAAGTAGAGGATAAAAAAGCAGGCTAAAAACCCTCTTTTTTAGAAATTGTATAAAAGTTGCGCCGGGAAATGGCGACTGACGTACACTCTTGCACCAGAATAACCCCGTGAAGTGTCGAAGAGAGCCACCTGCAAATTTCAGGTTTTGGCGAGAACACGCTCCGCCCGAGTCCCAAAATAGAATGCTTTCTGAGTGGACCCACCATAAACTTTCCTCTAACTAATCTCTCAGAAGATCCCGACTGCAGCAATCCACACAAAAAAGAGCCGAGCCACATGACCCAGCACGATCCCTCCGGACAACAAGACCCTTCCTCTCAAAAGAAGAGAATCCTGCCTCGAGCAGGAAGACCCCCATCAACTCCTCCAAACCAGACTCAGGATCCGTCCCCACCAGAGAGTCAGCAAAAGGCTTCTGCCTCTACCAACCATGTTGCGCCGCGCCCTGCAGCTCCAGGGGCGTCTTTCTCACGGTCCGATCTTGAATCAATGCTCGCTGAAGCTGTTCGCCTCGGGGCTAGTGATCTTCACCTGACGCGTAACATGCCACCCATCCTGCGTATAGACGGTCGATTAACTCCGATGGACTCTCCCGCACTATCAAAGGAAACGTGCACCAAGCTGGTATACGGCATGTTAACTCCGGAACAACGTCACCGATTTGAAGAGAACCTGGAGTTGGACCTCAGCCTCGAGTTCGAAGGAACCGGGCGATTTCGTGTCAATGTCCATAAGCAACGAGGAACCATGGAAGCAGCCTTTCGTGTTGTAAATGATGTGATCAAACCAATCCGTCAGCTTGGCCTGCCAACTTCTATCGAAAATCTTGCTCGAAAGAATAGTGGACTTGTTATTGTAACAGGGCCTACAGGAAGTGGTAAGACGACAACACTCGCAGGAATCGTGGATCAGATTAATCACGAGAAGAATTGTATGATCGTGACCATCGAGGATCCCATTGAGTATGTACATACGAATAGACGCGCCGTTGTGAAACAGCGTGAGTTGACAAGTGACACGCACAGCTTCTCAGCAGCACTGCGTCATGTTCTGCGTCAGGATCCCGACGTGATTGTCGTGGGTGAGATGCGTGATCTGGAAACTATACAGACAGCTCTTATGGCCGCTGAAACAGGACACATGGTCTTCACAACTCTTCACACTCCTGATGCCGTACAGACAGTTGATCGTATTATCGATGTGTTTCCTCCTCATCACCAGGAACAGGTTCGTATCCAATTGGCGAATACGCTGATGGCTATCGTTGCCCAGCAGTTGATACCGATTCCTGGGCAAAAAGGGCGGGCTCTTGCCTACGAAATTCTGATGGCTACGCCAGCCGTCAGAAAGACCGTCCGCACAGGCAAAACAGAGCAGCTCATGACCCTTGTACAGACAAGCTCCGACCTGGGAATGATCAGCATGGACAAATGCCTGAAGAACCTTTACCTGCAAGGACTCATCAGTTTCGACGATGCGATCAGTCGCTGCAAATTTCCTGAAACATTTGATCAGATATAAGTTTTTAATTACCGAGGATTGTAACTGGCCTTTATGGAGCGGAAATACGCGACTCTCACTCTTGTTCTGCTGGTCTTCCTCGGAGCCTTCCTTCGCTTATACGGCCTTGCAGAAGAATCGCTCTGGGCCGATGAACTGTATACACTCAAAACAGCCTCTCAGGGAACGCTTTCAGAATTCTTTTCCTACCTCGGTGCCTCAGATCCTCACCCTCCGCTTTACTTCTTACTAATCCACTTCATCTATACGCCAGAGCTCTCAGACTTTTCTCTGCGACTTCCATCTGCGCTCTTCGGCATCGCAACAATCCCCCTCTTCTTTCTGTTTTTGCGGCGAAGTTTTCAAGGCGCACTTCTTCCAACGATGATAGGGGTCGCTCTACTTTCAATCTCACCTTTTCATATATGGTATAGTCAGGAGGCCCGGCCTTATGCGATGCAGGTGTTTTTTGTTGTCTTGTTTCTATGGATGACAGTTGAAGCGTACAGTTGTCAGAAACTGGACGAACGGCGAGTTCCTTTCCTCCTGTTTCTTCAAGGCTTCGCTCTCCTCCTTGCCAGCCTGACACACTATTATTCTCTCTTGCTTCTACCCATTGCGCTACTTTCTCACATATACTTTTTCAAGATAGTTGGTTCACCCAGTAAAGGGCTGAAGAGACTGCTGCTACCGGTCGTATCTACCTGGCTCTTTATTCTTCCCGTCGTTATTTTTGCAATGATGAGGTTTACTTCAGGAGAGGGGACCTCCTGGCTACCCGGTTCGATTACGGTTTTGCATGCACTTGTCGATGCTCCCAAGGCGCAGATGCTCGGACCGCATTGGCTGCCGTATGGGTTGGGTCCGCTGCTCGCAGGGTTGTGTATTGTCTATACGCTATTGATTGCAGGGGCGATTGCCTTGCTGCGCGTCCCCCGAGGTGAAAGGCGCCCCATGGTCTTATACATGGTGCTTATTGGCTTCTTTATACTTTTTGTCTTTCCTCTACTCCTCTCCTTCTTACGTGGCGTTGTTTACTACGGTCAACGATACCTCATCATTGCACTCCCGCTCTTCATTCTACTTTCCGTTTCATCATTGCTCACCAACAAGAAGCCTGTTCGCTTCGCCTCATCGTGTCTTCTACTGCTGCTTGTCGGCCTTCAATCTTGGTGGCTCGTTGATTACTATCGATTTCGTCAGAAGCGCACCTGGGATACTCTTGCTGATACTATATCTAAGAGTGGCTTGTGTGATCGTGTGGTAGTCGGACCAGGAAGAGTTGCGGAGCTTCTTGAACGTTATGCTTCTGCTGAATACGAAGTTATTCCAATGCAGGAAGGCAAACCAGTTAGTCAGTATACTGGCGATTATTCCTGTTATGTCTCGTTGGGGAATCCCGTCGAAGCATTTGAGAAATCAGGTTACAGCAGGGAAGAGATGGTCGTCGGCGAGTTCACGACTCACTGGCCAGGGCAGAATCTTTATTTTGTATATATCGGTTCGTCAGAAAATTAAGAAGCCGATTAAAGCGCTGCTTTGGACATCGCTTCTTTCGGGCTGCCGAGAACGCCTTGCTTGATATTACGGAGCTTATTCGCCCAGCGAACAAGACGTGAACCCTTCAGAGTGCTCAGCTCCTGCTCAAGCTTCATGATCTGGTCGTGCTTCAAGCCGTTCTGGTAATTCATGCGTCTCAGCTGACCCACGTAATTAATCTCTTTGGCCAGGTTGTGGAACTTTGTCCAGATATCCCAGAACTCATCACGGTCTATATTCTCGCCCATGTAGGGGAAGCGCTCGAAGCGATCCTTGTCATAGCAGACGCCGAGGCGCGACCAGTCCATGTCGTCGTTTACCAGCCCCTTCATCTTAGCCAAGTTCCAGATGGGCGTTCCTGGAAGAGCCTGAAGAGGTCCCACTGAACAGGATTCGAGTATATCGCGATTCTTCTCGGCAAAATCGTAGCTTTCCTGAATGGTTTCTTTAGTATCAGGAGGACAGCCGATGATGAAGTTTCCACCAACGCCTATGCCATTTGCGTGCATTGCGTCGAGGGCACGCTGGTTTACTTCCGGTGTCACGCGTGTTTTTGTCAGAAACTTAAGGATCGGTTCTGAATTCGATTCGATGCCGAAGTCGATCTTCAGGAAGTTCAATTCGGCAAATTCTTCCGCCATTTGCTCGGTGATCAAGTCAACGCGAGCATAAGCACGAAAGCGGATGCCTTCATGAATTTTACGTTCTCTGAAAAGCTTAACAACCTCGCGCCAGCGACCGATATGTCCGACAAAAAGATCGTCGAAGAAGTGCAACTCTTGTGGGTTGTAACGGTTACGCAGATACTCGATTTCATCAGCAACATATTCGGGGCTGAAGAAACGGAAGCGTTTCCAGTGGAGAGAGCTCGAGCAAAAAGAGCACTTGTAAGGACAGCCGCGACTTGAAACCAGGTGAACGGTTTCCCAGCTGGGCACTTTCCAGCCTTTGTCGATGAGGTCTCGGTCCGGGTAGGGGAGCTCATCCAGCTTACGGATCAGTTCCTGGCCGGGGGTGATGGCGACCTTGCCATTCTCATTGTAGCAAACCCCCTTGAGCTTCGCAAAATCAGAAGGTCCGGGGTTCTTCACCTCGTTATAGAGGTTTAGAATATCAACAAAGGTATTTTCGCCTTCACCGATCACGCCCAGATCATAGGGGTCAGGCAAGACGTGAGGAAGACTCGTAATATGCATCCCACCAAGGATAACGGGTTTACCGGTAGCTTCCTTGATCTGGCGAGCCATGGCAGTTGCATGATGAAAGTTTTCTGTGGTTGAGGAAACGGCGACGATGTCCGGCTTGGCGTCGATTAGTTCTTCTGCGGTATGGTGAAAGCTGGTTTCTGCGAACCAGCAGTGCTGTTTGGCCCAGGAAGAGAGATAACCAATCCCCAGCGGGGGAAGGCTGACCTGATAGGGGCTGTCGGGATCATAGGCTGTAATAAAGGCTATGTGCATTGAAGACATCTCTCTGAATTTGGTGACTTTGCGCCATCTCAGCGCCGGTTAAGTGCAGCAACTCATAAGAACCTAACAAGGTCTGGTGAGGATTGCAACCATCGAGCCTGCTCTAATCTCCAACAGGAAAAAGAGCTCCGTCAAGGGTGATGAGGAGTGAGGCCGTCCGCGAAATTGGAATGAAAGACCTCTCATCCTCTTGTTTTCGAGGGAAATGATGGGTCGGAAGCGGTGATATGTCTCGTGAATTTTTGGAGGAGCGATGGAGTCTCAAGTCCCGAGATAGCTGCTTACGAGCTGCTTGCCAGCTGCTTACAACCTGCATTCGAAAGCAGGATAGAAGCAGGATGAATGCAGGAGGGAACAAGGAAGATGGGTAAAAGGATGAATTATGAAGGATGAGGGATGAATGATGAAGGATGAAGGATGAAGAGATCGGCTGGGGAAAAGGAGAACGGAAATAGATGAGGACGAGAGAAGGTGGTCGGAAGGAAGAAACTTCCTGGCTTCGGACTCCGCCTATGGAGTGCGGCGGTCTTAACGCCGCTTTAAGCTTCGAGGCCCTGACTCGAAGTATACTTCATTAAATTGAAAGAGGGAAACCGTTGAAACGGTTGTGGGGTCGGAAGGGTTCCAGACCTGGCACTAAAGTACCAGGCTCGACTAATGCCTCGCAAAGCTCGGAGAGAGGCGAAGGATGAGTTGCTATTGAATGTGAAGAATATCGTGGTACGTGAGGATGCCAATCTTGTTCGTATAGATGAAAGAATCTGGAGTGCTGCAGACTTTCTGCAGCTTTGTCACGAGCAAGCCTTGCTTGCTCGCGTTGATGGAAGTGGCACTCATCATAAACTCTCTCCGAACGAAGTGAGGCTTTAGACGAGCCGCGGATTCTAACCTGTGTGTAAGTAGAATGAGGATGAGCGAAGGTGATCGATGGGAAGAAATTCCCCGGCCTCAGTCCTGGCCCTAGAGTACCAGGCTGGACTAAAGCCTCGCAAAGATCGGAGGAAAAGAGAACCGTTCTAATCCGTGTTCATCCGAGACCTTCCGTGGTTGTAAAAACGCAACCTTCCTTAGTCTGATGGCATGACGGCGGAGCACAGCACACGACATTGCGGCGGTAATTTGTTCGTCTATCCACTGTCAAAATCTGACATTCAAATTGTGCTCTTTCTCGACTTGGCAACTTTAGAGGGTACGCCCTCTCGCGACCTTAATAGGCTCAATTGAAAACAGCCTGAAGGGCTGTGACATGCGATACCCCAGGGCAAGTGCAACGACGCCCTGGGGTAGAGTTCCTCCACAAGAAAGAACCCTGAATGGGTTCAACAAATCCTCTTTCTTGTTCCGCAAGACTCTGATTGCCCTCAGAGGATGCTGCGATATTAACTTGTTACGATATGCATGAGCCCACATCTCTCGTAATCGGACTTTTGACGTGAGCGGTCTTATTCCAAAACTGACCGCTGGTTTTATGGCGATCAGGTGGGGTCGCTCATCGCCACGATGGGAAGTACCGGTACAGCGCTCACTCGGTCTACCATCAGGATACGTTTGGTAATCTCATGTCTAATTTGGAAACGGGTCTTTGGGGCAGCGCCTATACTAGGCGCGAAGGGTTCCATCATAATTCCAACGAAATTGCCAAGGTGGGGGAGGGCGCAAAGTTCTCTGTGGAGCCGGTTCCGCCACTTTTACAAAGGATGGAGGTTACTGTGGTTTGGAAGGTGAAATTGGTGCCGGGGTTGGCTTTGAAATTCAAGGATGTGCATGCTATACATGGCAACAGCCTATGTTTAACTCAGTTTATTGGTTTTGCAATACAACAGACTGGGTAGCAGACACGACCGGAGGATTCCTAAATTGGCTTTTGGACTATTTGTTCCAGCAGAAATTCTATTTGTAGGTCAACTCTGATGGAAGAACGGTGTAACCACTACCTCAAATCGACCACTTTAATTCGACGATTGTTTGTGTTCCTTGTACTTATTGGAACCTCTCTTTCGGTCGCCAGGATGATTGTATTTTGGAAGTCTGTTGACCTGTTCCTTGATGTCTTTCACCTTTTTATGATTCTAGATTGCCTGATATGCTTTCTGTTGGTAGTACTGCTAATTTCTATATATATCAAGTTTCGCAAGCTTAGATTGTGGCGAATTACTGAGCTTGAATCGAACCGCAGAAGGAGCTTCGCAAAACCTTGGATGTTTATGATAATGTTTCTCTACTTGTCCCTTTCTGGGGCTCCATTTATATCCGTTGCATTTTCGGAAATTAATGAGGATATTCTGCTTCTCATTTCATACCCTTCACTGAATGTTATTCTGCTCGGATTTATCTTGGTATTTCTCTACGATCCAATGGGGTATGTTTGTACCGCTTTCGGAGATAAGCTAAGCGTGATTCAGGAAGTGAGAACCCAGAGGAGAGATCTATGCAGCCTCGGTCTTCACGAAGAAGTTGAACTTGCGAGAGCAGCCTTTATAGATGGCAAAGTGTGAGTGCGAGAATTGTTCCCCAGCCCTGGTCCTCTAACTCATCATGTCACTACAATGCGTGTCCCGCCGAAGTTTCAACGAAGGCGGATCATTGCCCACGCAAAGCACCGCAAACCATCGCAAAGCACGGGCAGCTATACATTTGACGTAGACTCCTCATCGCGCTTGCCTTGAGCTTGTAAGTTTAGTCAAATCAGAGCTATACAAAATAGCGGTCAAACGCATTCGAAATTCCTTGGTCGGTGACTTGCTGCAACCTTAGGCAGAGCTACCTCGGACGGGCCCGCACATTACTACACCGAAACCGTTGATACGGTTCTCAGGTTGGAGGGGTCTTGGACCTGGCACTAAAGTACCAGGCTCGACTAAAACCTCGCAAACCTCGGAGAGAGGCGAAGGATGAGTTGCTGTTGAAAGTGAAGATTATCGTGGTACGTGAGAATGCCAATCTTGTTCGTATAGATGAATGAATCTGGAGTGCTGCAGGCTTTCTGCAGGTTTGTCACGAGCAAGCCTTGCTTGCTCGCGTTGATGGAATTGGCACTCATCATAAACTTTCTCCGAACGAAGTGAAGCTTTAGACGAGCGACAGATTCCAACCTGCGGACAAGGTCTTCTCAAACGTCAATAACCCTTTCAACGGTTTCTCGCGCATAACCTCATTCACCAGCAACGTACGATTGCTGGTCCTCTTTACAGGAAAGACATTGCCCATGGATCTCTACCACACTGTAATTCACAAACCATGATCGATATTCTCCTACGACATAAAGAGATAACCAGAAAAGATATGGTGCGCTTCGGTTTTCGCTCACTCATTGTTGCACCCATCGTTGGCGTTCCTCCAGGCCTTGTCTGGGGAGTATATGCATTCGGGCCGGTTGAGGATTCATACGTTGCCGGTGCTACCATTGGTATTTTCGTTGGAATTGCATTTTCCGTGATCGGGAGTCAGCTCATGGGCATGGGGACGATCAGGGGAAAGATGACTTCCTTTATTTCTTCCCTCATAATCGGAACGATCATCATACTTGTCTCTATCTCGATATCCGGTAAGATCCCGCCAAACCCTGAATGGATAAAACCTTTGTTCATTCTTTCGTCCTTCTCGCCCTTCTTGATCGCAGGCTTCTATCTCAGGCGTTAAATTGCGGAAAGGTTGCGTCAGCCGGCTTCAACCGGTCTTCTCCTCCCGATTCACCCCAGCTTCAACGCCGCCCAGCTTTTTTCCGCCATTTCTTTGACAGCCGCGATTTTTTCCTGGGGCACATCTGCAAGCTCGCCGAGCTCGTTTTCGTCATAGTGGAAGATATACAACCTCGAGGCGAATTCGGGAAAGATGAGCGATGACTCACCAAAATACTCGCCGCTGCCTTCGGTGGAGACCATGACTCCCTGACCCCAATCCTGTCTGCTGTTGTTGTTCGGATTGAAGAAATAGACACGCATGTTTCCTTCGTGATCGAGCGCGACGCGGACGATGGTAATGGCGTGCCACCCAACAAAGCGTCCCTGCGAGTCGGTCGCGGCGATGCCAGCAGGCTGTGGGTGGATCACCGGCTGATTGTTATTGTAAAAGGGGTGAAAGGAAGTAAAAAAACGACGGATAAAGTCTTCGTGTTGAGTGACCTTCCCGGTAGCGACGTCAACAGCGATGGCAAAGTCGTTCCCCACCCACCAGCCATGGAATTCAGGGTTTATCCATTTGTGCGAGTCTTCGCCACGGGAGACGGTCTTACGTCCCATCTCAATGTATATACGGTCAAGGTGTGGAACAAGAACTAACGAAACCGGGTCCAGGTCCTGGCTTAAGGTTCCAGCCAGACCTTCCCCAATTTGTACAGACCGAATTCTTTCGCCCTCAAAATGCATCGAGATTTCCCCATCACGGGCGGCCCAGATTAAGAGTTGCATCAGGTAATCGGGGTCGTTGTAGGCCCACATGGAAAGAGCACGGGCGGATTGACAGGTTGGGTTCTGGCCCTGGCCCACTCCGAGCGGGCAGCCCAACATACATAAAAGTCCAGCCAGTAAATGTACCTCGGGGTCGACAGCATTCCCATATGCAGCTGAAACGAGTTCCCGTACGTCTGAGCGCGCCTTTAACTGTATTTGCCGCCACAGAGCGGGGGCCACAGCGTGAGAGTATAGAACTCCTCGTTCAAGCAGTCGTGTGAGGCCATAGGCAGCCTGTGGTGTCGCAATGGTAACAGCCTTCTTGATCAGTGTATGCACCAGATCTCGGAAGGTAAGTAAGACATCTGTTCCGGTGCTGCTGAGTCCAAGCGCAGCCGGAAGCATGGAGGGGTTATTTTCGACCAGAAAATGAAGGAAGACGGGATGGTAAGGTGAAACAAGTCCGGTATCATGCATCGCGCGTGCAAAGCCGCTCGCCTCGGACTGAAGCATCGTGACATCCATCGAGGCGAGTCTATCACTGTAAACGTCTATACCAGGGTCTGTTTCGGTGGCATGGGTTGGTCCGAAAAGAGCACTCACAAGACGCCACGCACCCTTGGGCGCTGAAGTCTCTGAATTCACAAGGACGACAGACATGTGTGTAATCATGGCTTTGACCTGATCAACCATGATGGGTCGCTGTCGAAGAACCAGCCATGCTTCCTCAATAACACTTTCCAGAATCTCCTCGTATCCAATGCGTTCGACGAGCAGGGCAAAAACTTCGAGGGCTCCCCGAAGACGGTGTTCACGCATCGCTTCAGTCATGCGCTGGAACGTAAAGTCAGGATTGAGTGCCATGACTCGGTTGAGAAAAGAGCGGGCATCCTGAGCCGAGAAGTGAGGATGGTCGTATATACCTTCTGCGATCGCTAGTAGTCGAATCTCGCTGATTAATTCCAGAACAACGGTTTGCGAGGGCGCCGAGATAAGTGTTGCTGAAACCAGCGAGGGTTTTAAGTGTTCAGGTGATGCCCAATCTGTTCCTTCGAAGAGGCCTGATTTATCATACTCTTCCGCTTTTTCCAGTAAGTAGCTGGCACCCCCTGGAGTATGCAAGAGACGACCCGCCAGGTCCAATACGGGACCTATGTGAGAAGTCTTTGCAAAATTCTTCGATTCTGCGAGTCGCGTCAGATGCGTCTCAAACTCTTCTATGAGTGCTTGCAGTTGTTCTTGATGAGTAGCAGACAACCAGGGGTCCTTTCGATCAATCGATCAAGCGCTGAACAAATTCATGTGTAGCGCTGAGCGGTTTGCAGTCATGATGTCTCATTCGTACAGCGGGTGACTAGACGTAGAAATCAAGCTCGCGCTGTTTGGCTGATAATTCACGCATTTGGCGGGGATCATCGCCGAAGAAGAAATTATTGCCATAATGGTTCTCGAACGCAACGCGCTTTGCACTTTCTGTTCCATGGATGCTTTCAAGTCGTGATACTCGCAAGACGTATGATTCTCTGTTTATTTATGAAGTGATAAGGCAACTTCCACACCTTCGTCGTGGGGAAGCCCAGCAGTTTCACCTGAACGCTCATTCAGTCTTTCGAAATTCCATGCCACATATGGAAGATGATTCTCCTTCGGAGCCGATTCTGCCCAGTCTGGTGCCACAAACAGGTAGTCGCGATTGAACTTATCAATGGCCTCGATGGCCCGTAGACTCGAGCCCAGCAAAGCCATTTTGCTCTTATGATGATGTATCATATAAGTTCTGAGCCTTTCTTTGGCTTATACCTTTGCAGGAAAGATGACTGAAATCAAGCATCGGTTTTTCGGACTACTATTGAGATTCCATGCCATTGCCGTTTTGTGGCCATTGATGTGTATATTAATGATACTTGAAACCGAGGCAAACACCATCGAGTCAGCTCTTATTCTCTAAAGACTCTGAGTTCGGTTGATCAGGTTAGAAATATTAAGAGGTGGGCTTCATGCTTTCCAAGACACGCGTCTTCTTCCCATCGTTTAATTCCACCTCGTATATCAGCATGAGTCTCTCTTCTGCTTCCACCGCGTAATTGGAATTAATACGGAAATTGGCCTCAAGAAGATCGACTCGATCCGCTAGAATCTCGCACTTCTTGAGCTTGCATAGATTGAAGAGTGTGTCGGCATTTTTCCCGGTTTGAAAGAAGTCTTCCCAGGTTCTATCTATTCCCTCATTCGTCGGCTGGGCGAGTTCATCGTCGAGTCGTTGGAGTTCAATCCCGTAGTGCTTCAAATAGGTGGAATCGAGGGGAAGCTTCCCTGCGAATTCGAGGATGCGTTTGCTGTATGAACGAGCTCCCACCGTTGTATAGGCAGCAGTAAGCAAAAGGAAGGCTTTACTGACTCCACGTTGGATATTGGGAAAAGTGTTGATGGATTCGTTAAGGCTTCCTTTTGCTTCTATCAGTGCCAGATATTCACGGGCAAGATGTGTGGCACCGTCGTGTTCTCCCGTCGCGGCCAGATAATCTGCATACTCGATCTTCACCGGGAGGATTGAGTTCGGGTGGTTCTGAAGGAACCATTGTAAATACTTCCCTACGCAGTTTAATTTGAATTCGCAGGCCACCAGGATGCCCCATCCAAGATGTGCCTCAACTGTTTCAGGGTTTTTCTTCTGGTAGGCGATAATCTCATCAAAGAGCTTTGTAATCTGAGCTTCATCTCGGGTGCCGAGTGTTGGCTTGAGATCTTTACCGAGCTGATCAAGGGAGCGTTTTTTCTTGAAGAAATTCAGCATTTTAAAAGGATGAAGGATGAAGTATGATGGATGAAACCAGATGTCTCGTTCCGGCAGACGTTGACATTTTAACTGTAGAGGGAGGAAAGCAAGGTCGATAATTCATGTAGGGAATTTTCATTGTGGTCTGTCCTTCTGATATCAGGTTTCCAGGTCGTTTAACTGCCAATGTCCTTGAACCTGTTCTGATTTACGTGTATATTCATAACTTGACATATTTTTTTCTGTCTATAATAAGTCAAGTTCATCCTTCATCCTTCATCCTTCATCCTTTTCTTTTCCTCGCTTGTGCGTTTCTTTCCTTGTCGAAGATGTTTGATTGGTCTATACACTTTCTTTCGCAGGGTTCTTCCCAGTCTGAGGTGCCAGGGGCGGGCTTTCCGTTCTTGATGCTCTTCTTCAGAGAGTGCTTCGCTCCCAAGGTACCAATGTTTCAGCTTCAGAAAAGTAACACGGTCTATACGAATCGCCTGCTCAAAGATCTTCTTCTTGATGAAGCCCTGCGGGGGAGAGAAGTAAAGGCACTGTGTGAAGTCAACAATACGGGGAGAAGAAGGATCGCCGGGAGCTCTCAGAAGGTTTTTTCTTCGAAGGTCGCCATGGTTAATGCCCCGATGATGCATGGTTGCCAGCATCTCTTCGAGCTGGGCGAAATACTCAGAGTTGAGGGACTCTTCTCCTTTGATTTCCGGCACCGGTTCCGCATCAAGCAGGGTCATGGCGATGGTCCAGGGATGGGGTTGTCGAAGTGATGAGGGGAATCCTGCCAGATCCTGCAGCGCGATAATAACTCGATTCTCGCGTTTTGCAAGCCATCGGCCGAAAGTTCGTTTCTCCCAGGAGGGGCGTCGCCCCCAGGTTTTCCAGATCACGGGATGATCATCTAAACTGACGATCCAGATGTCAGGCTGGAGAAATCCCTGGCCCGCTTTGAGAAGTTTCACAGGTTCCGGGGCGTTTTCAGGAGGTGAAAGGTCCAAGCTACTGCGCTCTCAGGATGATGTTTTTGAGCTGCCAAAGCTCTATCAGGTATCCAAGTTGCCTTGTTCAGCAATGGGAAACGAGTTTTTTTCGAAATATGTGATGTCTTGTTGCCCAACACATTCAAGGTGGCCTAGAGTCTACTTTAACGGAATCGGGTTCGATCACAATATTTAGTGATCTCGCCGGTGGAAGGAATTACACAGAAATGCTGTGCGAAAAATGTCAGCAGAATGAAGTTGTCATCAAGATAACGAAGATTGTGAATGGAGTGCACGAGGAGTACAATGTCTGTTCTCAGTGTGCTGCAGAGATCAGCCCTCACCACGCCAAGATTCTCAAGAATACGCAAAAGCAGTTGAGTGTTGAAAACCTGTTGCAGGAGCTGATCCAGAAGCATGAGGCCACTGGCGCGGCAGCTCGACCGGCCAGTGCGGATAGTGGACTGATGTGCACATCATGCGGTCTTGATTACACCGTTTATCGCAAGACGCTGATGCTCGGCTGTCCCGAATGCTATAATGAATTCGGTGAAAAGCTGGAACGAGATATTCGAAAAATACATGGTGCGACAGAACATCTTTCGGAAGAGAAGAAGACTGACGAGGGGCTTCGCAAAGCACAAAGTCAGCTTCGGACTCTTGAGGCCGAGTTAAACGAAGCGATCGATAAGGAAGATTTTGATCAGGCGGCACTGTTAAGAGACAAGATCGCAGAGCTGAGAAATAATATCAGTAAAGGCTGAACGATCATCAAAAATCACACGTATGTTTGTAAGGAAATCACGTAATTTATGACCCTCCCCCCTGAGTTAACTTCATCTGAGGCGGACTGGTTCGCGTCCTCTGCACCGTTTCATCAGGTGGTTGTTACGTCGCGCGCACGCTATGCAAGAAATCTGGCGAACTTTCCCTTCGCCCCCCACGCGGAGCCGCACATGCTGGATGCTATCAATCAGGAAATTTGCCGGGCGCTCGAATCTGTCGATTACTTTGATGATTACCTCCGACTTGAGGTTGCGGATGTTGATGTAAATGGCCGGGCCTATTTGAAAGAAGCTCGACTGATCAGTAGAGAGATGGAGCGAGGTGGAGCTCATCGAACGGTTTTTGTCAGTAGAGATTTGAAGTCATCGATTCTCATCAATGAAGAAGATCACTTGAGGATACAGTGCCTGGAAACGGGTTTTCAGATTGAAAAGGTCCAGAAGCGTCTGGGCGAAGTGCATGAGCACATTGCACGGGTCCTTTCGCTGAGCAGGCATGATCGCTATGGGTTTCTGACCGCATGTCCAACAAATGTTGGATCGGGACTGCGAGTCAGCGCTATGATGCATTTACCGGGCTTAACGACGAGTCGTGAGCTTGAGAAGTCGCTGAAGGGTTTGCCCGAAATCGGACTGACAGTCCGCGGATTTCACGGCGAGAATTCTGAGAACGTAGGTGACTATTACCAAATCAGCAATGAAGTGACACTTGGGATGTCTGTACAGGAAATCGAAGAGCGTTTGACGGAGGTTGTTTCAAAGCTGATTTCTCAAGAATCGGAGGCCCGATCCTTGCTCCTTTCCTCAGGAAGCGTAGGGATTCTAGATTCAATCTGGAGAAGTTTTGGAGTTCTGACCCATGCGCGAAAAATTGACTCAACGGAAGCGATGAAACTAATCAGTCGTTTACGGCTTGGCATCGAGGGCAACTTCTTTCCTGGCCTCACCCATGAGAAGCTCAATCAGCTTATTCTTGAGATTCAACCAGGACATCTGATTTTTCGTCACGGAGCTTCCGATGAGCCAACAGAGAGAGATTCTATCAGAGCTGAGCTCATTCGAAACTATTTGAGTAACCTGAATTAAGCGGGAAGGTTCAGTCAATTTACATTCGAGCAGCAATTGACGAACACACTCAGAGGCACTATGCTTCAATAGTGAGGGAAGATTGGAAAGATTAAGAAGCGGTAATGATTACATGACGTTTGTACATAATAACCTCGAACAGAGTAGAAGAAAGATCAGGAGGACCTGACATTATGCCCCTTAACGATACGCCATTTACTCCAGGATGGAAAGAAGTCATGCGTCAGTCTCGAAACGAGGCTGGCCGACTCGGCCACGATTACATCGGACCTGAACATTTCCTCCTCGGTATCATTCGCAAAGGTGAAGGCCTAGCCGTCCAGACGCTTCTAAATATGGAAGTAGATCTGGATGACCTTAAACTCGAGCTGGAAAGAATGCTGGAAGTTGGAAAAGGTCCAACCGTTGGCATCTTCCCCCAGAATGTCGAAGCGAAAAAGGTTATTGAAGCAGCACGACAAATTGCGAAACAGCTGAAGCATAACTGGATTGGCACAGAGCATCTCTTACTCGCGCTCATTAAAGAGGAAACAACACTTGCAGCACGTGTGTTGAAACAATTCAGCGTAGATTTCAACAAGACCAAGCGGGAAGTGTTGAACCTGATCGAAGGGTCAAGTGCCGGAGCAGCAACTAAATCTGGCAGCACAAAGTCAGACAGTGGAGAAAAAAGCAAGACTCCAGCGCTGGATACGTTTGGCCGTGACTTAACTCAGCTTGCCCGCGAGGGTAAACTGGATCCGGTTATTGGCCGTGAGGATGAGGTGGAGCGCATCCTTCAGATCTTGTGTAGACGTACAAAGAACAACCCGATTCTTCTCGGTGAGCCGGGTGTTGGTAAGACAGCGATCGTTGAAGGACTTGCCCAGCGTATAGTCAGCGAAGACATCCCGGAACTCCTGCAGGATAAAAGGCTGCTTTCTCTTGATCTTGCAGCGATTGTCGCAGGGACGAAGTATCGTGGTCAGTTTGAGGAGCGTTTGAAGGCGATCATGCAGGAAATACGTCGTAATCGCGATGTATTGATCTTCATTGATGAGCTCCACACGCTTGTTGGTGCTGGCGCTGCCGAAGGCGCTATTGACGCCTCGAATATGTTAAAGCCTGCTCTCAGTCGGGGTGAAATACAGTGTATCGGCGCGACCACTCTCGAAGAATACAGAAAGTATATCGAGAAAGACGGCGCTCTTGAACGTCGCTTCCAGAGTATTATTATCAACCAGCCAACTTCTGATCAAACAGTTCAGATTCTTAAGGGCCTTCGCCCTCGCTACGAATCCCACCATAATGTGATCATCAGCGACGAAGCGCTCGAATCTTCTGTCAGCCTTTCAGAGCGGTATGTAACGGATCGATTTCTTCCCGATAAAGCTATCGATGTGATAGACGAAGCCGGGTCTCGTGCTCGCCTTATGGCGAATGTTAAACCTCCGATGATTCGTGAACTGGAAAAAGAAATTAATGATCTGGAAGAAGAGCTGAGAGAGCTTAAGCATCAGCAGGAATTTGAAAAATGCAAAGAGCTCAAAGAAAAGCGCGATTCGAAAAAAGAAGAAAAAGATAAGCTGCTCGAAGAATGGACCGAGCAGAAGAATAAAGAAACAATGAAGACCATCTCTTCGGACGACGTGGCATATATCGTCTCTAAATGGACGGGTATCCCCATCGTGCGCCTCGAAGAGGAGGAAAGCAAAAAGCTCATTCGTATGGAAGACGAGCTTGGTGGACGCGTGATTTCTCAGAAAGAAGCAATTGAAAGCGTCAGCAAAGCTATACGTCGCTCTCGATCAGGATTGAAAGACCCTGCAAGACCAGCAGGCTGTTTTCTTTTCCTTGGTCCAACTGGTGTTGGAAAAACCGAGCTCGCAAAGTCTCTTGCTGAGTTTCTTTTCGGCGAAGAAGATGCACTGGTGCGTATTGATATGTCCGAGTATATGGAGAAGTACTCCGTTAGTCGTCTTATGGGGGCGCCTCCCGGATACGTCGGTTACGAAGAAGGTGGCCAGCTAACGGAAAAAGTGCGTCAGCGACCCTATTCTGTGGTTCTCCTCGACGAAATTGAAAAAGCTCATCCTGATGTGTTCAGTCTACTTCTGCAGGTTTTTGACGATGGTCGTCTTACTGACAGCTGGGGGCACGTTGTCAATTTCCGCAACACCGTTCTGATCCTTACATCGAATGTGGGAACAAAGAGATTGAAACAAGCGAAGTCTATGGGATTTGGCGTGGATGAAGATCCGGGCAGTGATTATCGCTCCATGAAGGACAAGGTCATGACCGATGTGAAAAAGGTCTTTAACCCTGAATTCATCAACCGCCTGGATGAAATCATCGTATTCCATCCTCTCACCCAGGAAGATATCTTTCAGATTCTGGATATCATGATGCTGAGAGTTAACAAGCGTCTCGAAGAAAAGAATATCACTCTCGTCCTGAGTGACAGCGTTAAAGAGAAGCTTTCCGAAGAAGGTTACGATCCGGAATATGGAGCACGACCTCTGCGTCGCGTCATTCAGCGTCACATTGAAGATCCCCTCAGTTATTCACTGATTTCTGGAGAAATTCCTGAGAATTGTGAGCTGCTGGCAGAGTGGAAAGATGATGAAGTGAAGTTCCAGGTAACAAAAGTCAAAGCGAACGAAGAGGAAGAAGAGCCGGCGCTCTCTGCGAGTACCTGATTCACTAACAACTGGATTGCTAACTTATACGGAGGCCCATCTGGGTCTCCGTTTTCTCCTTTTAAGCCTAGTAAAAATCCCCTTGCATTGGGGGTGTCTATACACGAGGTTGCGGCTGTTGCAGGGAATGAAAGAAACAGGATGAAACACCATGGCAAGAGCACAGACCATCCCCCAATTCACAGTTCTGGATGAAGTTGAAAAGTGCGAGAAAGAGCTAATTGAAGAGCTGATGCGGCTCCCGGATGGTTCTCACGCAAGGTTGATTATCAATTCCTGCGGCGGGAGCGTTTACGCCGGTCTTGGAATTTCGACCTTGATTAAATATAAACGACTCAAGTGTGAAGGGGTTGTGCTGGCAGATTGCAGTAGCTCAGCCTTGATGATCTTTGCGGCCTGCGAGACTCGTATTGTTGCTCCGCACACTTCTGTTCTCTTCCATCCGATGAAATGGTCGAGTGAGGATTCTGCCCGTCTTTCAGGTGCAGAGGCCTGGGCTAAAGAGTTCAAGCGTGTTTCGAGAACCATGGAAGACTGGCTGGCAGAATATCTGCCCCTCAAAAAGTCTACCTTGCGCAGATGGATAAAGGATGAGAAATACGTGACGGCCGATGAGTTGGTAAAGTACGGTATTGCCAGAAAGATGATTCTTGGTTCCGAGTCGATTGTAGATATCTCGGGTCACTATGAAAGGCCCTCAAAGAAATTGTCAGTTGCTGCGAATGGAAAAAAAATGGGGATTCGTCGAGCAGGATAAAAGAATTTGATCTCACCTGAGAAACATACTCTGGAATCTATCTGGGGACACGGGCATGTTAAAAGTTATGTGCCAAGAATGCTCTCTATTGGACGGTTGCCACACGCACTTCTGCTCAGTGGGCCCTCTTCGATTGGTAAGAGGTCACTCGCTCTCGCGTTTGCAAAAATCATCCTGAATGCTGGCGCTCCTTACGATAGTCGAGCTGTTTCTGCATCGGCTCCACCGAGGATGCAAAAGTCAGCTGATGGTGAGGATCTCTTCGGAGAAGATGATGAAGGTGAAGTTGAAGATACTCTGACTCCAGACATGTTTGGAGAGGAAAGCCCCGAGCCTGATATAGACAACACGCTATCTTCGCGAACTGACGAACCTGATGCTGTATCAGCGCCTTTCCCTCAAGTTACCGAGCCAGAAGTCGATCAATTAGACCCAGGTGAAAGCTATCGCCGAATCTGCCGCTTGGTCGAGTCCTCCTACCCTCCCGAATACGACAAAGATTTTAACCAGACCAATATTGGTCATTTCGATTTGACGATCATTGAACCGGCGGGGAACCGGCGGGGCATCGTGGTTGATCAGATTCGTAATCTCCAGAAGATAGCTTCAGTGTCGCCCATTGAAGGTCATTATCGAGTCGTCTTAATCTTTGGTGCAGATACGATCACTGCTGAGGGTGGAAACTCTATCCTCAAAATTCTTGAAGAGCCCCCAAGCTATCTGGTGATGATACTGGTGGCGGACCGGCTGACATCAGTTCTTCCGACGATTCGGTCCCGTTGTTCTGTTCTTCCGATGTCTCCGCTCCCGGAAGATCTGCTCATCGAAAAGTTGAGAGAAGAAGAGAACCTGGAGCGAAGCCTTGCTGAAATTGCTGCGACCCTGAGTGAAGGCGCTCCGGGAGTTGCTCTTCAGATTCTTGAGCAAAAGTTGTTGGATAAGAGGCGAGAGGTCTTTGAGGCGCGTCTGCAGATAGACAGATTTGGCGAAGCTGCTGTTCCCGGTTCTGCCGCCAGAATTAATAAACAGGGCGGCCTTGAAGAGTCTCTTTGGCTTCTGACAAGCTTTGCGCGAGATCGTCTTGTCTATCACTTTGCAAAAGATCACGAACAGTTACTTGTACATAAGGACCAGAAAGAGTTATTGAGAACGTCGTCCGTCGATCCAAGAGATCTCGATTTCGAGGTCGATCGGCTGCTCGAAGGTTATGAGTATCTCGCTCACCCGTTCCTGCCTAATACTCGATCCGCCATACAATTACTTCTTCTTCCTGAATAATTTTTTCCAGGATTGAATGTCACCGCTTTGGATGATGAAGAGATCACGCATGACAATGTATTTCTGATCCCTGAGAAAGAAATACATAAAGGTCATGAGAAGAAAAAAGTAAGTGAGCAGGGTTGAAAAAGCGATAGCTTCGAGAGTCCCTGTCTGCATTGCCAGGAGCAGCAGGAGCAACTGAACGGGAAGAACAAACCAGTTAGCAATAACCGTTGTTTTTGGCTGAGCTCGATGCCCCGTGAACCACATGGCGAGTGTCCAGGATGCGTTGTGAAAGGCACGTCCTGTCAAATATATCAGACAGGGAAGAATTGCGGGTGCAAACGCCGTTCCGTATATCACAGGAATAAGTGGGGCAAAAATTGCAGCCAGTAAAAGAAAGGCGATGCTTATATAGAAGGTCTGTCTGAAGCATCGAGCTACAAGTAAACTCGCATCTTTTTCTGGAAGGCTGCATACTTGCGACCAGGCGCTGCGGACGAGCGCCTGGGGAACAATTCTAGTGCGGTTGGCAAGAGAAGTTGCAAGTGTGTAGATGCCAAAAAGTGCAAGTGTTGGCTCCAATCTGGCCACAAAAAACTGGTCTATCTTTTGTGAGAATGTTGACCCGATATTTCCGATATACAACCAGGAACCAAGGCGTCCGAATTCCCTCAACAACTCCTTATTTGGCAGGCCAAATGGCGATTTATATCGAAGGATGAGGCCTGACAGAAGCAGTGAACCTGCCAGCATTGTCAGGTAGTAAGAGGCTATGAGAAGAAAGATTGTTTCTTCTATATTGGAACGATCAGGCACGAGTAAAATGAGAATGATCAACAAATGCTGAGTGAGGTTTGTTGCAAGGTCCCACTGAGCTCTCAGTCTTACCTCGCCAAGGCCCGTCATGATTCCCTGGCACCCGAAGTAGAGTGGCTGAAAAGCAATGCCAAGAAGGAGGAAGACAAGATGGCTTTCTGCGATGCTGGGGAGAAGGAGTTGTATAGCGTTGAACACATTGCCTGAGAATATGGCAAAGAGAAGAAGAAGTGCCGAAGTGACAATGAAAAGAGAGCAAAGGATCTTTCCTGTGTCTTCTGGAGATTTTGCAGAAGTGACAGAAGCGATGCGCTCAAAGCCTATGTTGAAGAATGAGAAAAGCAGTCCCAGAGCAAAACTTGTCGTAAGTATATAGACGCCTCTCCCTGAGTCGCCTAAAGCACGGGCGACAAAGATGCCAGTCAGGAGACTCGAAATGATAATGAGGATCTGTGACCCGGAGTCGAAAAGGGAGTTCCTGCTGATACTTTGATGCTTCAAGGCTGACGGGTGTCGCTGCATGTAGGAGTTCAACCTTTAATCGATGCAGCCAGGTCTAAGACACCAGGGGTTAATACGGTTTTCTCGTTCAAGAGCAGAGATTCTTTTTTCTCGAGTGCCCTTTTAATGTCATCAGGGGCGATGATCTGTCTTATCTTGTCAGTTGGGAGGCGCCGGTGCTTGACGGATAATTCCTCAACCTTGTTCCGGCGGGCTTCATATTTTCCGCCGAGTGGGTTGGTTGTCAGAAAAGCCTCGATCATCTGTGTAGCGGTAAGCTGTCCTGTGAGCATCGCACCCAGGCAAAGGACATTGCAGCCCCCGTGTTCCCGGGAAAGTCGTGCTCCGGTCAGATCATGGCAGACGGCAGCATAAACACCATGAACCATATTTGCCACAACTCCGGATGGGTAACCTGCTCCGTCTATAAAGACTCCGCGATCCACTTTTCCCTCGGCAACGGCAACGGCAGCTGGCTCAACATGATCTGATACATCAGCCGAAGCCTCGGAACGGCAGCCAAAGTCCGTATACTTATGTCCAAGCTTTTCCAGTAATTCAATCACATGCTGTTTGAGCGGAAACCCAGCATGATCAGAGGCGAGTGCAATCTTCACAGTTTATAACTCCTGTTGCATATGGATGAATAGTCAGAGACTTGAACCTTAGCGCCAAGGAGAGAATTCGTTCCTGCCTATTTTCGTTTACTCCTGAATGTCCCACTGTAAGTTGACCACATGCTTGAGATCTCCGTCGTCATATTAACTTCTAATCGTCTTGATGCTCTCAAAAGGTGTCTTCATTCCCTCGAACAAGGGGAGCTGACTCCTGCTGAAGTCATCGTGGTTGATAATGGATCCGAAGATGGCACAAGAGAGTTTCTCGATTCCGCAGCGTTCTCATTTGTCCTCAAGGTTTTGGATGGGGCTGGAGGGAGCTTCTCCGAGGCACGTAATATAGGCTTTCAGGGTGCGAGCTCCGAATGGATCGCTTTTACCGATGATGACTGCGAGGCAGATCCTTTCTGGCTCAGTCAGCTGGCTCAGTCGTGCATCAGTCAGGGTTGGAAAGCTTGTGGTGGTATCGTCATACCGGCTGATGAGTTGGAAATCCCTGTCTGGTTTCACCCCGGTTTGTCGTGGACTATCGGCTGTCATTCGCCAATTTATCTCTCAGAACTGGCCGGCAGGCTTGAAATACCAACCACATCCAACATTCTTTTTCATCGGAGTCTTGGGGAACGCTTCCCCTTCCGCGAACTTAAGCGGAATCAATCCACAGAGACATGGAACTATGAATACAGCCGCGAAGACGCTGAGTTCTGGCGGTCACTGAGGCGCGCTGGTATTTCAGTTGGGGTGAATCAAAAGAGCATCATCTGGCATCATATCGACAGGAACCGGATCGACTGGGAGCGCAACCTTGAAAGAGCAAGGCAGGATGGAAGGGGGCACTGGAACAGAGAGAAGCTAAGGGAGGAAGTTCCATCTGCCACCAATGATATCGTGTTTTCGCCTCTCGGGGCTGTTCAAGAGTCTCTAGAGACGGGTATCCCTCTCGAAGAAGCGTGGGCCGTCAGGCGGACCTGGCTTGCGCGGCAATGGGCTTTCCTTGATTATGCAACCCGTGATCATAATCAAGGGGTCTCAACCACTTCGAGGCTGCTTGGGTATCTGAAGGCGGTCGGTAGACTGACTGGGTCCCTCGTCCAGACTGCGGCTCGGCCGCTTCTAAGGGACATTCTCAAGCACCCCCAAATTGACGAAAAACCGAAATCGTTAGGTGTTGTACTCTACGACAAGATGGGAGATGGCATCTTGTCCCTCCCTCTGCTCGAGTCACTTGAAAGCACTGGTTCGTGGGAAGTTACCATCTTGACAGGTGATACTCTGGCACCGCTTCTCGAGCAGCATTTTGAGGGATCGGCTCTCAGAATTATCAGGATCCCTGCAGAAGCCCGGGGCGAATCACTGAAAGCCGGGCTATGCTTGAAGTCATTCTTGTCGAGTCTCCATCTCGACTGCCTGATGGTGATTTATTGTCATGGGCTAAATCCGTTGGGTTTCTTCTTGAATCTTCAGTTACCTGTAATTTCCTGGAGTTTCGACAATGGATTCGATCGGCAATTATGGGGAGATCTTGTGTCGGTGAAGATTGAGAAGAACTGGAAGAAACACGAGGTGGTTGCGCTCTTGGATTTTCTTCAGCCTTTGGGGCTGAAGGCACGCTGTTGTGAGCCCGTTTTAAGATTGTCGAAAGGATCGGGGAGAGTTGATGAGATTATCCACGAATGTGTCGGTAGCTTCGATTTCGTCTTGATGCATGTTGAGTCGGAGGTGGGGGAGAAGTTTTGGTCGCCCGAGAAGTTTCTGGCGATTGCCGACCATGCGAGGTCTGAGGGGCTGGGAGTTATCGTTATAGGATCACGTCATTCACGAATTGAACTGGAAGCTGAATTTCTGAAGGTGAAGGCTGTTCATCTGGGTGGTTTTTTGAA
This sequence comes from uncultured Candidatus Sumerlaeota bacterium, assembly GCA_964437365.1. Lineage (GTDB taxonomy): Bacteria > Sumerlaeota > Sumerlaeia > SLMS01 > SLMS01 > CAYTGM01. The sequence goes on from CAYTGM010000001.1 coordinate 145,717, forward strand.
CTCAGTTGAGCTGGCAGAGCTTGCTTCCAGGGCTCGGATGTTTATCGGCTGCGATTCGGGCCCCGCCCATCTCGCGAAAGCGGTTGGATGTCCTTCAATCATTCTGTTCGGGATGACGCAGGTTCATAGATGGGGTGAATTCGAGCTTTCTGAGAACAAGGAAAGAATCAGATACATTCATGGAGGTCCCGGTGACTGGCTTGATGGGGAAAAACTGGGGATGGAGATGAATAAAGGGGTAGAAATTATCGATGTTGAGAGTGTGAAAAATGCTTTCAACTCAATGATTCAGGACTGAATAAAACTTTTCATATCAGACGGAAAGACATTGACCCTACAACGATGAACAAGGCCTCATATACGCCATATGATGAACCAGATAAACAATTCTCCCGATCTGTATTTATTCCATTTATCAGAGTCTGGACCGTGGTTTTCGGATAAGTTTAATTGTGTATTTGGTCCATCAGAGTGTGGGAAGTAGCGAGGGGAATGGAATAGATGAAATTCACGTTGCGCCTCATTCACTTAGAGAGTGCTCTCCTTATTGCCCACGAAACCACGATTCTTGGAAGGATTGCATAGCGCCATATGGCTCGTCTGAAGCAATGCCTTGGAGTTGATCTCGGCTTCCACACCGTAAAAATTGTCGAAATCTCGATGGGTAAAGATGGCCCACGAGTGATCAAGGCAGAGTCTGCTCCTACGGGAGCTTTCCCGGGGATGTCATCGGATGATCTGAGACAGGCTCTGGTCGCGACAACGAAGGATCTGCTCAAGAAAGGCCGCTTCTCAACGAAGAAGGCTGTTTTCGCCATTTCTGGCGACAAATTCTTCACCAAGAGATTTCGTCTTCCAAAGACCACTGAGGAAAGACTCGCAAGAATCATCCAGTACGAGGCTCGCCAGCAGATTCCCTTTCCGCTGGATAAGACAATCCTTCAATACGAATATCGAGACATCGAGGAAGAGGGAGAAGTTGAAGTTCTTCTCTCTGCTGTTCGCACAGACGAAGCGCGCGCCTTCATGCAGACCGTTAATAAGACGGGGCTGACGGCTATCGCCGTGGGCGTTTCCTCTTTTGCTCTCTTTAACGCCCAGCAGGTGATCGGGTCCGATAAAGAAGGCTTTCAAAAGTTGCTGGAGCTCAAAGGAGGGGGAGGAAAAGCGAAGCCTGCTCAAGAGGCTGACGCTCCCAAGAAGAAATCTTTCTCTCTTCCCTTTGGCAAGAAAAAGCAGGCAGAGCCCGAAGAGGTTCCAGAAGATCCTGATGATGAAATGCCCACCATTCAGGAAGATGCAGAATTTGGGGACGAAGAGTTTTCGTTCGAAGAAGTTAAGGCTTACATTAATATCGGCGCGACCTGCGTTGACCTTGCAGTTGGTCAATCGGGCTGGGCGGGTCTGATTCCTTTCAATAGGACGATCATGCCTCACGGCGGGAACCGCATGACCGAAGCGATTCAAAAAGCGTGTGACGTTGAAAGTTTTGGCGATGCTGAGAGAATTAAGGCATCAGCCACACAGTTGATGACCTTTAACTTCGACTATGAAGAAGATTCCCACATAAACACAGAAGCATCTGAGGCTGTGACAGAAGCAGCTGACAAGATGATTACAGAAATCAGGCGGTCTCTGGATTTCTATATCACGCAGCCAGATGGGATGGCGATCGATTCGATTCTCCTCTCTGGGGGGCAGTCTCTCTTGCCCGGGATGAGTGATTATCTTGAAGAGAAGCTCACTATGCCAGTGACGCTCGTGGACAGTCCGCCGGAGGAGTCGCCTCTCGAGTGGCCTGACTCTCTTGGGTCGGCGAATATCTATTACGTTTCTATTGGACTTGCCCTGCAGGGTCTCGGGGTTGCCCCGCTTCTGGTCGATTTTCTTCCTGAAGACAGAAAAATCATCCGTGATTTTCCTTATCGCATCACGGTGGTAATGTTCGTTGTGCTGATTGGAATTATCGCTGTTTCCTCGAGAGCTGGAAAACAGTATTCTGAGACCTATCGGAAAGAAGCTGAGAGTCTAAGAGGCGCCATGGTTCGTGATCAGTCGCAGTCTAAGCAATTTGACGATGCCCAGAAGTCACATGATGCGGTGGCCGAGCTCTATTTAAAGCTGGATAAGTCTTTTGGTCAACGCGACTACTGGCTCGAATTTCTGGCTGAAGTATCTGAGGTAAAGCCTCCCGGGGTTTTAATACTTGATATTCGCATGGATCATGCAGGTGAAATTTCGATCTCAGGTCAAAGTGAAGTCTCGGTAGATGCTGCTCGATTTACAGAGGCGTTGAAGGCACAATTTACAGATCGTCTTGAAGATCTGGGTGCTGAGAAAGATAACCCGACAATCGAAGATGTGAACACTCCCCCCGTCGCAGAAGGAGGGGTGACACCACCTACAACCTTCCTGATTAAGATGGTAGTGAGTGATAAGATTAATCATTTGGACATTACTCCAACACCGACACCTACCCCTGTTGGGGGAGGAAACAATCCTGGTGCTTTCGGAATTCCGAGCCAGTTCGGTGGACCTAACGCGAATCCTGGAAATACAGGACGAGGCAGGGGGAGAAGGCCATAATCCAGCGGGAGAAAGTTTTCCGCTTTAACGGCGATAGTAACGATGAAGGATCAACTTAACGAAATCGGCAAGAAACTTCTGGCACGCCTTGACCTGACGGTTCTGGGTGTTCTTGTCGCGATCTTGATTGCTACATCTTATTTGTTTCTCTCGGAGAGTGGATATACTGTCCCCCCACCCCCAGACAGGCAGATAAAGTCTTTCACAGCAAAACTACCTGTAGATGGTGAGAATTACGAAGCGCAGGAAAACTATGTTGAAGCAGTTGAGCGCGTAAGAGATCGGTTCGTTTCGACGAGTAAGTCTATCCAGGAAGATCCTGAGATGACTCGCCTGATCCGAAGAAACATGTTCAGCAAGAAGTCAGTTGATGAGCAGGTTGAGTCAGCACGTGAATTGAATCAGCGGTATCAAGAGGCGGAGCGCGATTTCCGTCAGCAGAATTATGAGGCAGCCCGCAGTAAACTGGACGAGATTCTTCAACAGGATCCAAACCATGTAGATGCGAGGGCGCTTAAAAATCAGATCGAAGAATTACTTTCCCCCTCTTCGGGAGATAGTGCAGATTCTTCCTGATTGTGATCTTTACCCCCACTTAGGGGTTTGAAATAGGGCTCATAGCCCACAGTTTAGGGAATTTGTTGCCTTGACACGTTTTGCGCTGATGCGTCTCCTCGGAGGCCTCTGAAGCAGAAACTTGTCTTGGTAGTGATAAACCAAGGAGATAGGTCCGCCTTATGAATCGGCAAAGCTTTGCGCGTCCCATGATGCAAATAATCAATCGGGTTGTATTACCTGGTACTCTCCTTTTGGGATTCTCCTGTATCTCGCCATCCCCACTTCTGGCAGATAACAGCCAAAAAGCTCCTCTTGCAGAAGAAGATAAGTCCGCCTCCGCTCAAGAAAAAGCGAAAGCACTTATCGAGAAATCCCGTGAGGAACTTAAAGACGATAATCTAGCTGCTGCTCGCGAGTACTTTGAAAAAGCGAAGTCAGTAGATTCGAAGGCTCCTGGACTCGATAAACTTGCGGCAGACCTCCGCGAGGCTGAACGAGAAGCTGAGGAAGAAGCTCGAGAAGAACAAATCGAACAACTCCTTGATACTGCAGAAGACCTTCTGGATGACGAAAAGTTTGATCCTGCGTTGCAGCAGATTTCAAAGGCTCTCGAAATTGATCCAAAGAATGAAGACGCTCTCGAGCTGAAGCAGGAAGTTGAAGAAGATAAAGCAGAGTATCGCCGCGACCAGATTGAAGATGAGGTTGAGAAGCGCATTAAAGCCTCAAAGCGAGCGATGAAAGAAAATAACTTTGAAGCTGCTAAGCGCCTGGAGGCCGGAGCTAGAGATATCTCAGAAGGACTCTTCGATCAGGATCTCAATAAGCTTAAATTGAAAATTGAGAAGGAAGAATCTGAGTACATCGCTGAACAAAATGAAGAAGAGATAGAAAGATATCTCGACGTTGCAGAAGAACAGCTCAAGGCGAACCGCTTTGATGAAGCACGAAAAACCGTCAGCAACGTCTACCAGCTCGATAAGAACAACCGCGACGCGAATAAATTGATGAGTGAGATCGCGGAGGATGAAAAGGAATTCGCAGAAGAGCGCCTCGAAAGAGAGATTGAGCAAGACCTGAAAACTGCTGATCGCCTCATGAATGCCGAGAACTACGAGGAAGCGATCGCAGCCTTCAAGGCAGTACAGACGAAGGACCCTGATAATCGCGATGCGAGTAAAGGTCTTTCAAGGGCTCAGGATCGCTTAGCTGCCGCCCAGGCAGAAGAAGCGAAAGCTGTAGCTGAGGCACGAGAAAAAGCTCGCCAGGAAGCAGAAAAGAAGGCTGCTGAAGAAGCAAAAAGAAAAGAAATAGCTCAAGCAAAAGCACGTGAAGAAGCGGAAGCAAAGAGAAGAGCTGAAGCTGCAGCGCAGCAAAAAATGGAAAAAGCCGCTGAAAGCTCCTCAGAAAAAGAACCTGTCGTTGAAGAAACAACACAGGTCGCCCGAAATACACAGCAGTCTGAATCAAGCTCATCCGCTACACAGCAGACCACAGCTGCGAAGCGGGAGAGAGAAAGTGCACCTCGCGAGGTAGCACAGGCAAATACTCAAAGTCAGGATGCTGCTGAGGCAGCACGCCGAAAAGCGGCTGAAGAAGAAGCTGCAAGACAGGAAGCAGCCGAAAAAGAGCGCGAAGCTAGAGAAGCTCGTGAAAAAGCCGAAGAAGAGAGGCGTCAAGCAGCTGAAGAGGCCCGTCAGGCTAAAGAAGAAGCTGAGAGAAAAGAAGCTGCTCAAAAAGCTGAGGCAGAAGCAAAGCGCCAGGAAGAATTACGTAAGCAGCAGGAACGTCAGGAAAAAGAAGTTGCGAAGCAGCGCCGCGAACAAGCCGAAGCAGCTTACAAAGATGGCCTGACAGCTTATGAAAATGGTGACCTGACAACAGCCCGCCGCCGCTGGCTTGATGCGAAGGAAATCGATCCTTCCTATACGAAGCCCGACACCTACCTTGAAAATACAGAAGAAGAATATAATGCGCTACTTGCCGATAAGGCAGCCAGCGAAGAGTTTGAAGAGGCAGAAGCAGCAGCACTCGATAAGATGAGTACTCTGATTCCGATTCGTACTCTTGAGCCAACAAGTCTGGCCCAGTTCCTCCAGAACTTGAGACTTCTGTCTGGTATCGACTTCGTCATCGCTGGCGAGGTGAATGCGAAAATCGAAGCTGCTTTCGAAGATGAACCTCTCTACCAGGTTCTTGATTCTGTTCTCCTGCCAATCGGACTTCGCTGGAGAAGAGAGCCTGGTTCTGATACGGTGATCATCGAGCCTGATTTGCGTACAGAAGTTTTCGTACTTCTCCCAAATCAGCTAAACATGGTAAACACGCTGATAGAAGACGGTGTCATTGGTCGATTGCTTTATGGACCGACTGGCGAGCCCGTCATCGAGGGACAGGAAGTCTATACAGACCCAAGAAAAAATTTCCTCGTCGTCACAGATTCTGAAGCGAACCTGGATAAGGTACGTAAGCTCCTGGAATCACTGAAGGATCAGCAACAGGTACAGCTGATCTGGGATAGTTTCGAGATCGATGAGACTCGTGGACCAGAAATTAAAGCTCTACTGGATGCGATCCTCTCAGTTGATGATGATGCTCCCTTTAATACGGAAAGAAAACTCATTCTTGAAGGCAGCACGCTGATCGTTAAAGATTCTCCCGAGAATATTCAGCGTGTTCGTGAGATTCTCCTCGATCAAAACTTCCTCACAAGATTCTACCAGGATGAACTTAGTGTGGCTTCGTTCAACCTGACACCTGCGATTGAGTTTGAAGATAATCCAGATCTCATTCAGTCTTTCACCGATCAGGTTCGACAGGTCGTTGAAACACTCCTCTATGCACAGGAAGGTCGACGCAAAGCAGAGCGTGAAGGTCGCCGCATCTGGTACGATCCAGCTACGAAACAGCTGACCATCGTTGACTACCCAGACCGCCTCCAGAAAGTTCAGAACTACATCGAGAGTTTGCCACAGATTCGCTCACTCCGTCGGTCTAAGATTTATTTCCTCGACCATGCTTCTGCCAATGAGCTACGCGGACAGATTGAAGCCTTCCTCGGTATTGATGGTTCACAGGGATCTTCAACCGCGTCAGATGGCGAAGAGATAACCAAGTCCTTGAGTGTTGAAGACGTTAACGACTTCGATTTCGGCGGTGGCAACGTTATCCAGGTTCGTGTGATCCGCGTTAATGAAAACGATGCTGGCGATGAAAACGATGACGATGTCGAGCTCTTCGTACGCACCGGAGTCGACAGTCAGGATATCACTCTCGAAGAGTTCCGTTCTGAGTTCGTTGACGACTTTGAAATCGTTGCTGAAGATGTTCGTCCCTCAAGTACTCCAGGAGAAGGTCGCGCACGCCTTACCGTCAGGTATGTTCCTCAAGAGGGAACGGGCGGTTTTCAGGACAACGTTGCTGATGAAGATGTCGAAGAACAGCGTGAAGAAATTGAAGAAGAAACAGGTCTCTCAATTGTTGATATTGAAAACCTGAACGCACTCTTTGTTCAGTATGAAAACATCGAGGAACTTCGTGAAGTTGAGTTCTGGATTCGCACCCTGGATATCCCAACACTTCAGGTTAGTATAGAAATCAAGTTTGTTGAAGTGATCATGAATAAGGCGAAAGAGATTAAACCTGAGTTCGTCATTGCTGATCTTTCAAATGGATTTAACCTGAGTGATTCCATTCTAAATTCACGCTTCGCTCAAGATAGAGATGAATATACCAGCGTCTTTGAACCTGCCCTTGAAAGCATTGATTCGTCTAACCTTCTCAAGGGTGCGACAGTGTTCAACTATATCGTGAATAATGGTAATTCACCGATTTCTTTCTCGCTTCGCCTGCTTGAATCTAAGGGCGTCATCAATGTTGTGAATGGTCCAACAGTAACGGTTCTCAACACTGAAACAGCGGACTTCATTATTGAGCGCAACTTTGGACTCGCAGCTCCTGATACGACCCAAACCACATCAGGTAACGATGACACAAACATCATCCCTGTTGCTAACCTTACACCGGTAGATGTCAGCGTTGAGCCCACTGTGACAAGACGCGGAAACATCACGCTCGGAATCGATGTGGTCATTGAGGATTTCGATCAGAACGTTGGCCAGATTGTTAACCTCGAAGGTGAAGCACAGAATGCATTGACCCCTGCGACAGCAATTCCTCGAGGGTTCGTCACGAACGAAATCGGTACTCTAAGGAAAGAGCTTACAACTCGTGCTCGAATCCGCGACGGTGGTACAGTCGTTCTCGGTGGCTGGAGAAGTGAACGCGTTTCTGATCTTGAATCAGGCGTCCCAATTCTAAGAGACATTCCTTTCATCGGGAAGTATCTCTTCGAAAGAATCCAGAAGGATGAAGATAAGATTACGCTCCTTATCTTCCTGACAGGCTCGGTTGTGAAAGATTAAACTTTTCTCACATCCTGCTACTACCACTTGAAATCAGACGACGACCTTGGGAACCTTCCCAAGGTCGTTTTTTCATGACTCTCCTCAATTCATCGACATACAGGTAGCACTTCATGGCGCATAAGCCAAAAAAATTGATTATTATTGATGGCCATTCAAACGTCTTTAAGGCCTATCACGCTATACGCGACACCTTAACCAACAGTAAGGGAGAGCCCACATCGGCGATCTACGGATTCGCCAATATGTTCTTCCGTCTAATGAAGAAACTGGATTTCGAACATGTCGTCGTAGTTTTCGATCCTCCTGGTGATTCGTTTCGCAAAGAGGACTACCAGGAGTACAAAGCAAACCGTCCTCCCACTCCTCCTGATCTTATAGAACAGGATAAGAAGATCAGGGTCATGCTTGAGCACATGAAAGTACCGACTATCGAGATCGATAAATATGAAGCAGATGATGTGATGGCCTCTCTTGCCGTTAAGGCCAAGGAAGATGGAGAAGCACTGATCTGCTCTTCTGATAAAGATATGCTACAGATCGTCCAGCCGGGAATTATGGTCTACCGGGAACACCTTCAGAAAACAGAGCTTCTTGACGAGAAAGGCGTTTTCGAAAAGTTAGGCGTTCAACCTAACCAGGTCGCAGCCTATCTTGGTTTGATGGGAGATAAAGCTGATAATATTCCTGGCGTGCCAGGAGTTGGTAAAAAGGGCGCTGCCAAGCTCTTAACGGAATTTGGAGACCTTGATGGTATCCTTGAAAACGCAACCAATGTTAAAGGGAAGAAACTCTCAGAGAACCTGCAAACCTATGCTGATGATGCCCGTCTATCTCTTCAGCTGGCCACTCTAAAAACGGATCTTATCGAGAACTTCAACTGGGAAGACTATAAATGGAGCTACCAGCCATCCAACGAGCTCCGAGAATTTTTCCAGGAAATGGATTTCAATAACTTCATCGCTGAGATGGGTGGTGCAGATGTCGCTGAACGAGTCGTTGACTATAGCATCGTAGATACAAAAGCGAAGTTCGATAAGGCACTCAAGGAGATCGAAAAAGCTGAGCTCCTCGCCATTGATACAGAAACATCCGGTCTTGACCCCTTCTATGCGGAGTTAGTTGGGATCTCCATCTCCTGGAAAAAAGATCAGGCGATCTATATCCCACTTGGCCACCACGAAGGGTCGAAGCAGTTGAGCAAAGAAGAAGTCTTGAAAGGGCTGGGTCCATTTCTTTCCTCAAAGCATAGTAAGACCTGGATAGCCCATAATTGGCTCTTTGATTGGAAAATTCTCAAGGCCTATGGCTTTGACGATATATCTGTCGGTGGCGATACTCTCCTTGAAGGATACCTGATCAATCCTGACTCGACAGGATCTTTACGTCTTAAAGATCTATCATTGTCCAAGCTTGGGATCAAAATGACGGAAATCAGTGAGCTTATCGGAGAGAATGATGACCTCGTAACCATGTCTTCAGTATCTATCGAAGATACGGCCAACTATGCCGCTCAGGATGCCGATTGTACAAAACAGCTTCACGAAAAGCTCTACCGTGAAATCGAAAAAGGAGAGCTCAATTACGTCTACCATTCTATTGAAGTTCCTCTCATTGAAGTTCTTGCCTCAATGGAGCTCGAGGGGGTACGTATTGACAAAGAGCATTTCAAAAAGCTCTCAATTGAAGCAGATGAAGAGCTTCAGAATCTAACCGACAAGATATACGAGATTGCAGGTCGAAAATTTAAGATTAATTCTCCAAAACAGGTTGGAGAAGTTCTCTTCAATGAAATTGGACTTACACCAACAAAGAAAGGAAAGTCAGGAAGTTACAGCACAGATGTCAGTGTCCTGGAAGCGCTCAAATCAGAACATCCTCTCCCGGAAGCCCTGCTCGAGTACAGGCAGATCGACAAGTTGAGATCCACCTATATTGAGCCTCTTCCCAATCTTGTCCACGCGAAAACTGGAAGAGTCCACACAAGCTACCAGCAGGCAGTTACAGCAACGGGAAGACTTTCCAGCTCCAATCCTAATCTCCAGAATATACCCGTTAGAACCGAGCACGGAAGAAAAATCAGGGAAGGATTTGTCCCTCGAAACAAAGACTGGTTGTTCGTTGCAGCAGATTATTCGCAGATTGAATTGAGAATCCTTGCACACCTCAGCGGAGATAAAACTCTTCTGGAGGCTTTCAACTCTGGAGCAGACATCCACACTCTGGCAGCCAGCAGAATCTTCAAGATTTCCGAAAATGAAGTTTCAAAAGAAATGCGAAATCAGGCAAAAGCGATAAACTTTGGTATTATATACGGGATGTCAGACTACCGTCTGGCAAGAGACCAGGGTATTTCTCGAACTGAAGCCAAATCCTTCATCGAAGAATACTTTACCGTTTATTCCGGCGTGAAAGATTTCATAGAATCAACTAAAGAGACAGTCAAGAAAACAGGCTTTGTTCGAACGCTGACAGGCCGAAGAAGGTTTATCCCAAACATCAATGCGAGAAACTTCAATCAACGTTCCATGGCAGAAAGAATAGCAGTTAATACTCCGATTCAGGGAACAAGTGCTGACATGATCAAACTCGCAATGATAAAGGTTCATCAACGTCTTCAATCTGAGAAACTAAAGGCCAAAATGGTCCTGCAAGTTCATGATGAACTCATTTTCGACGCACCAATAGAAGAAAAAGAACAGGTCTCATTGCTGGTGAAAGAAGAAATGCTTTCTGCCTTACCGCTGGATGTCCCACTTGAGGTTGACGTATCGACGGGGGAAAACTGGGCTGTCGCCAAGTAGCCTGGAAAGGTATTTTAAGCTTCTAAAATCACATGAAGAATCAGGGTCTATACATGGTTATCCTTGGGGCTGTTCTTATAGCGGTCCTTGGTATACTCATATTTCGAGACCATCTGAATCTTGACTCAGGAAAACAAGGAAAAGCGTCACAGGAAGAACTGATAGTCGATGGCTCTAGAAGTACGCACGGAGCCTCTTCGTCTCAATCATCGAATTCCGAATTGCAAGGGGTCTCAGACAATGGTGCCTCCTTTGCATCTCCTGAGAAATCAACCAACGCCCCAGCGTCGAAGAGTAGTAGCCCTTCCTCTTTCCCGGAAGAACCAGGAAAAGGGGACAGGGTGACCAGTTCGTCACAGTCAGGTGCATATACAGACGGGATAACTCTTCCCGGTGAAAGTGGTTCGGAAGTAACCTCTGGTACTCTCCACCTTTCGAAGGAGCAGGTAGCAGCAGCCACTCAGGAAGGCGTAGGGGAGTCCACCTCTGAAGCGAGCGAAGGTGTGGATAACGGGGAATATATTGAAGGCGAGGATGGGAATGAGGGTGACGAGGTTGAGATGGTTCGCGCAACAGTTGCTGGCACAGTTGTTCGAGGAGAGAACCCAGTCGTCGACGCACGACTCAACCTGTTTAATACAGATCGAAGCATGTCATTTGATGCGACAACGAACAATACAGGCTATTATGTCTTTACCAATCTGGAACCAGGCGCCTATACACTCTACCTGACTGATCCAGCTTCTCCAAACAACCGTAGAACATTTAGTCTTGAAGAGAATGAGAGGCGCCTGTCGGAAGACTTCATTGTACCCCAATTGCCCCCGGTTACAGGCAGAGTCGTTCGTGCTTCTAATGGTGAACCTGTTCCAGGCGCTTCCGTCGAGGTCTGGCAAAACTCCCGGATTATCGGTTCTGTTAATGGTACAAACGAAGGTGCCTATCAGCTTTTCCCTCTTGATCCAGGGTCCTATAAGCTCATTGCACGTGCCGAAGGCTTCCTGCCCGGCGAAAAATCAATTTTTCTTGAGGATGATTTTTCTGCCGGTGGGCTCTACGAAGAAATTGAGCTCGAGCAATCCACGACGATTGCAGGTGTCGTTCTATCAGAGAATGGAGGTCCGGTTTCAGCCGCTCGAGTTGGACTCTTCAGCGGTTCTATCTATCACGATCCTTTGCGGCAACTGGGTGAAGTATATACATCCCCAGATGGGGTCTTCGAAATATCTGTTCCCGATGGATTGAACGTTTCAACTGCACGAGCAGGCGTCTACAAGTCAGGTTATGTCCCAGCTTACAGCGATTCATTCGCCCTTAACCAACAGGGAGAACAGGGTAATGTTTCTGTTGTCCTGACTCTGGGAGGTGGCCTTTCAGGCCTTGTTGTTGATTCAGAAACGAATCCAGTAGAGGGGGCTTCTGTAAAAGTACAGAGCGGCTTTCCAACAGGTCGAGGTATTCTTGACAGGTTCAGCATATCACTTCCAGAGGTCGTCACTGATTCGTCTGGAGCATTCGTGTTAACTTATCTCGAACCAGGAGAAACCGCGATCACTGTATCATCGGAAGGTTTTGTACCATTCAACGGGGACTTTACTGTCCCTGGACAGGGTGTTGCCGATATTGGTCAAGTTACGCTTGAATCGGAAGACGAGAAAAAACCAGGACGAATTTTTGGTATTATCTATGACGAACTCGGAACTCCTATGAGAAATCATAGTATCACCGTTCAGAATCGATCTAATTATCGTAAGACCACCAGTACAGATTCACGGGGTGGATTCGTGCTCGATGATGTTCCCGCAGGACAGTATGCCATCTTTACTAACGGGTCACTGCTTCGCGGAGATAACTTCATGACCGTCGATCAGGTTCATCCTTTTGCAGAGTCCGGAGGCGAACAGATTGTCTTGCTCTACGATCTGGGACAGGGAGTTCGCTTCTCTCTAGAGGACCAGGCTGGTCAGCCAATAACCAGCTGTATCGTTGGTGTCGATGTCGCCAATTATGGCCAGAGGGGATATGAAGGCTATCGTGAATTAACTCGCTGCGGTTTTAGAGACCGAGCTTATCAATCTTCCACGGGACAGTATTTCATCGATCATCTTATCTATGGTGACCTGACCTTAACAGTGGCCGTCGATGGCTATGGCTCGAAGACCATTAGTGATCAGTATATTCCGGTTGGGCAGGAACTTAGTGTTGGCGTTATTACTCTGGAGGGCGGAGGCCTGAGCATCTACGGAAAAGTGATAGACGCTCGTTCATCATACTCTCTTGAAGGAGTAGAGATCCGTGCCATCGCTCCTCCCGGTTCTCCATCGGATCATCCTCTGAATCAATACAACCCCAGCGGCTATACTGATAGCGGGGGAGAATTTCAAATTTCCGGTATCCCTTCCGGGTCGTTCAGTCTAAACTTTTCCAAATCTGGCTACGCCTCTCAAACCGAGAGTGGTTTCGACCTTGATGTTGGTTCTGCCCATGATCTCGGGACATTTAATCTTCAGGCGGCTGCCATCGTTCGAGGTCGGATTACGAATCCACAAAGCCAGCCTCTCTCAGATATACGTGTGACGATTCAAGGGATTACCCGACTGACGGATTCAGATGGTCACTATTACTTCGATAATGTTCAACCTGGCAGCGGAAGCATCAGGGTACTTGATCCCAAGGGCATTTATGAATCAGCCGAGCGAAGCGTCAACTTTCCTCCTGAAAACCCTCTCGTTGAGGATTTCGTCTTAAACCAGCTCTCTCAGAGATTTATCCAAGAGTTTGCCCCATGAGCTTCATTCTCGGCTTGACCGGCTCTCTGGGAAGTGGGAAGTCTTACGTGTCTTCACTGCTCTCCCGCTATCAGGCCAGGATCATTTGTGCTGATCAAATAGCAAGAGAGGTTGTTCAACCTGGGAGCGAAGCCCTCCAACAAATCTCGAGAGAATTTGGTAACGAGTACCTCCTCCCTGACGGCTCTCTGAATCGCCTCAAACTCGCAGAACTGGTCTTTTCCCAACCGGATAAACGCAAATCCCTGGAAATTATCATCCACCCGAAAGTTCGAGAGAGAGAAGAAGAACTGATTCAACAATATCGACATGATCCGTTCGTTGTCCTGGATGTCCCTCTGCTCTACGAAACACGAGCCGATACGCTCTGCGACGCTGTTCTGGTCGTCTCCATTGATGAAACAGTGCGAGAACAGAGACTGATCAAAGACAGAGGTATGACCTCTTCACAAATCCAGCAGAGATTAAAGACTCAGCTCCCTCAAGATGAAAAAATCAGCAAGGCAGACTATGTCATTGATAACTCTGGTACCCGGGAAGAAACCCAGCAGCAAGTTGAAGAACTTATCCAACAGCTCAGAAAACATCCCAAATTCAAATAATACTGACCATTATCACACCTAAACCCCAAAAACATATGACACTTCAAGATCACAAATGAGGAGATCCACTGAATGAGAAGGAAGAAGACTTCCAATTCGAGCCCAAGTAACTCGCAGACAAAGACCAACCGCCCCAGAAGAAGAAAGCGCTCGAACGCCTCCAATGGCTCAGGCTCGCAGCCTTTACCCCCTGGAGTTCAGGAAGATTATTATCATGACCTGGAAGGCCGAGATGAGGTTCTCGAGGCCCTCCCGGAGGCTGATGAAGATGAAAGCCCAGAGGAGGGTGACTCTAAGTCCCCGAAGAAGAAAAAATCTCGGAAGCTGATGACTGTCAGCGACCTCAGCAAACTCAAGAGAATGTCCATGTCAGAGCTTGCAAAACTCGCCATGGATTCAGGAGTCGACAATGCAGCGGGGATGAGAAAGCAGGACCTCATCTTCCAGATCCTTCGACACAGCACCAGTGGCGAAGACGGAATTAAAGCAAACGGCGTCCTTGAGATTCTTCCAGACGGCGGCTTTGGATTCCTGCGATCCGCACAGTATAACTATCTCTGGGGACCTGACGATATCTATGTCTCTCCCTCGCAGATTCGACGATTTGGACTCCGAAAAGGTGACACCGTTGTCGGAAGCGTGAGACCTCCAAAAGACGGCGAAAAATACTTCGCCCTCCTTAAGGTTGAAAAGATTAACGACGTCGATCCACAAACCGCTAAAGAAAAGATTCTTTTCGATAACCTGACGCCTCTCTATCCTGATGAGCGTCTGAAGATGGAAACCAAACAGAGGAAACTCACCACCCGCGTCATGGACCTCCTGACGCCCCTCGGAATGGGACAGCGCGCTCTCATCGTTGCTCCACCAAGAACCGGTAAGACGGTTATGATGCAGGACATCGCAAATGCCATCACTGCCAATCATCCTGACACCTTCCTGATCGTGCTTCTCATCGACGAACGACCAGAAGAAGTTACCGATATGGAACGTACCGTTGATGGTGAAGTGATCAGCTCAACTTTTGACGAGCCTGCTGACCGTCACGTTCAAGTGGCAGAGATGGTGATTGAGAAGGCCAAGAGGCTTGTTGAGCACGGGCGTAACGTTGTTATCCTTCTTGATTCGATCACACGTCTTGCAAGGGCCTACAACACCGTTGCTCCTCCTTCTGGGAAGGTTCTCTCCGGTGGTCTCGACGCAAACGCTCTTCACAAGCCCAAGCGTTTCTTCGGCGCTGCCAGGAATATCGAGGAAGGCGGCTCACTCACAATTATCGCCACCGCCCTCGTGGAAACAGGCAGCAAGATGGACGATGTTATTTTCGAGGAATTCAAAGGCACCGGCAACAGTGAGATCAAACTCGACCGTAAACTCTCCGACCGTCGTATTTATCCCGCCATCGATATCATGACCTCAGGAACACGTAAGGAAGAGCTTCTCCTAACCGAGAGCGAACTCCAGCGTGTGTGGCTGCTTCGAAAAATCCTCAACGAGCTGAACACCGTTGAAGCGATGGATTTCCTCCTGCAACGCATGAAGAAAACAGAGAACAATGCTGAATTCCTGGATTCCATGAATCAGTAGGCTCATCGCTCAACATCAATAAACTGTACAGAACCCGACAGAAAATCCATTCTGTCGGGCTCTTTTTTTGAAGTCCTGCAAAATGAAATCACCCCTCCGCTATGGAGGGGTGATTATTTTTTTTAAGGAACTGTTGGCCTCGATTTATTGATCGAGAATCATCCAGTCACCAACAGGTGTTGTTGTTGTGAAGTCTACGTCGATCTCGCGGATCCACGCACCTTCAGCAGCAGGGCTGGGTCCGGAACCGCTACCATCTACATCAAGAGGATCAGCGGATCCGTATGGATCAACATACGCGTTTGTAGTATTGCCAATTGCGTATATATCAAATCGAAGACCAGTGATATCATCTGCTACGAGACCGTCATCACCGTCTGTCAAATTGGAAAGGTAGTACCAGTAGTCACCAGCACCTGAACCTGGGTACGCAGAGCCAAACGGAACTGCTGTTACCGTTTTCGCCAGTGAGTACCAGGTAGAAGAACCATCAACGGGATAGTCTGTTGTATAGAGGAGGTCATAGTGATGAGCAGACCTTCCATCCTGCCACCCAGAAGTAACAGATACAGAAGACACATCAGCAACGGTGGTGTTGTTGCCTACTAGGTCGTAAGCAATTGAAACCGAAGGAGTACCGTTTCCAGGGTTATCACGAGCCAGACCTTCAAGGGCTCCACCGAAACCAGCATTCGTTCCGTCGGTCAACTCAGTCAGGTCATCACCGTCTGGACCTACCAGGAAATTTCCAAGCAGGATCGTGCCTACGGCGCCGTTTAATGCATCAGATGCGTCAAATGCCGGCTCAGCATTCTGCTCTGTACCAGCGAACGCATAGACTGCGTCACCGATGCCGGCGTAGTCGAAGTTAGATGGAGTGAAATCGCCATTCGCTGAATCTGCGAATCCAGGATCTTCGTTAGTAATGAACGCGGTTGTTTCTGCGTCTGGACCAGAGTTGATGACTGCATTCGTTGTTGCATCAGGACCAGCAGTAACAATTCCGCTGTTGACAATCGTCACATCTGAAGCATCCAGAATCTCTACCGCTGTTGTGCCACCAGCGATCACTGAGTCCTGAATTACCACAGGTGCTGAACCAGAATCGCCAGGACGGCCGATACGGATGTTAACATCTGATGGAGCTGCTGGATTCGCGATCGTACAATTATCAATCAGGAAAGTCGTAGCGGAGTCACCGAGAAACTCGATGTTGCCGCCATCGGTACCCCAAGCCACACCCGATGCAGCAGAAGCAGAACCGTTGTTATAGATTGTGGAGTTGGCAATTCCGGAGACAGGGTCGCTGTCGGAAAAACACTGAAGTCCCCAAGAGCCATTATCGTAAATGAGTAGATCATTGAAATCATATGTTGCGGCAACGCCATTCAAAACGAAAATTCCAAGAGAGTTGTTATAGATTTCTGTGTCATGAACGGTAATCGATGGAACTCCGTCAAACAAGGCGATTCCGATTCCACCATTATTCGTGATGATGCTATCCTCAACAAGCAGTGTACCCTGTTCTGCTATTTGGATACCTATGTTTGCGTTACCTGCAATAGTGGTCCGGCGAACTTCAAGGTTGGCATCAGGCCCACCTGAGAACGAAACAATCGGGTCTGTATTCTGCTGAGCAACAATAGAATCCTCTATAATTGTTGTTGTTCCTGGTGCCGCATCACCCTGAAGGCGAAACCCGTTATCGCCTGCATAGATCAGAGTATTGTCGAATGCTCTGGTGCCGTCCAGTAGATCCGCAGGAATATCAGATTCCTGAGTGTAAGAACTGTAGGCTGTTGTGCCTGAAGGATCGACAGAAGTCATCACAGAGTTTGTGAATGTTAAAGAACTATCCGTTCCGTTAACTTCGATCAGGTCATCAGTGATCACCGTACCTGTATCAGATGCAGCAATGATGATCTGGTTGAGGGTTAAGTTCATCGCTCCTTCGATGTTCAACCCGTCAGCGCCATCTGCAGACTGCTGGACGAGAATAAGGGGGCGATCAGAGCCGTTAGAACCCTGAATGATGAGATTGTCCGTCCCTAGAGTTGCACTGTCGATATTGACGAATTGTTCATCGTAAGGTCCAAAGGCATCGATATTAATCACGTTATCGGTGGCGTCACTGTTTACCGAGACGTTAGGTCCGCCCGTTGCAAAACTTGCAAGAGCATCGCCGATTGTGTTGAAGGTATCTGTACCATTCCCTGAGCCAGGGTTTACAGAGACGGTATTCACCTGGGCGGCTGCCGTTCCGTAAGCGCTTACGGCTAAGGCAAGTAGCAGAGCACTTCGCTTCAAATTTAGGTGGTTCATATTCTCTAAGCTCCTAAAGAATAAAATTCTGGAATCTGCTTACAGTAGATTCACAGAGCAATAAGGCAACTTTATCGAGGGAATATGCAAGGCAAAAAAGGTAAGCGGAAAAGGAAATGGTGTTTCTAAAATCCTGATAAATCGCTACTTAAACCTTTCTGAAAAGGAAATGTGGCATTTTTGCAACATTTGGATCGCGCGTTTTTATTTTGAATTTCAGGGGGAGATTTGAATTCGCAAGGAATCTCAGAAAGCACCATCGGTGTTTCATTTTCCTGGGAAAGAGGTTTGCCAATACTTAAGTTACGAGATGAAAGCGCTTACAGGAAGTGGCGCGAGAACGGTGCTCCAAACCATGCCTACTTCCGCTCATTTACATAGTAGCTCAGGCTTTCAAGCTCTAAAGAAAGATCCACATAACGCACCTGAACATCAGCGGGTACCTTCAAACGGACCGGCACGAAATTAAGAATTGCACGAATGCCAATCTTGACTAAGCGGTCTGCAATGGCTTGCGCCTGCTCACCGGGCACAGAAATCACCGCGATATCCACCTCTCCTGGAGAAAGCTTCGACTCAAGATCCTGGATCGGGTAGATAGGGACGTCGGTACTTGCTCTCTTTTTCGCTTCCTCAGGGTGAATATCGAAGCCCCATCGAATCGTCACTCCCTGTTGCTGGAAGCCTCCATAGGAAATCAATGCTGACCCAAGGTTTCCGATTCCGATCAGAGCGACACTGATCTTCTTCCCCTTGCCAAGAATCTTCCTCAGTTCTTTTTGCAGCTCTGAGACGTAATATCCAACCCCGGGAACCCCAAACTGACCAAAGAAAGCCAGATCCTTTCGGACCTGAGCAGGGCTGAGTCCCAGCCGGGCTGCCAGATCTGCTGAACTGACCTTCTCCACACTCTGATATTCCAGTGTCTTCAAGACTCTTTTGTAGAGCGATAGCCGCTTAATAACAGCCTTTGGTATCTTCTTGGTATCCAGGGAGTTCTCTTCAGGCGTCCCATTGCCATTTATGTTCTGAATGCTCATACCTTTATTTACCAGGTCCTCTTGTCCAACCGTTATCGGTGACATCCTCAACCACCGATTTCGCCCGGCTGCTTAGAGCAACGGTCTGGGACCGACCTCAAGCGGTATTGCGCCTGACGCAAGAACTTCATGGGTGAATGTCGGAAATCTGAAGGTCTGTCAGTAGCCGATTTAGACAGTATAAACCTTTCTTAGCGTCGATGTCATGCCCAATTGACTCTACTTTTGATCTCCCGGTTTATTCGAATCCTTTTAGAGGTTCAGCAGAGAGAGAGTGATTTCCAGAAGTGCTGCTCATGAGATGCTGGCATTCTGTGCTGGCTGCGAGAAACTAGCTCTGAGCGCCTGAAAGCCCGGACATAGCACCACTATTCCTGCGTTTCCAAGCACAGAGCTCCACCCCTCTTGCTCACCATTTGTCTAATCATGAATACTGAAGCTCCTTCTAACCGAGAACCTGAATCCTGATCCCGATGGATTAATGAACGAATCAGAGCAGGGAAGTCTCCTCTATCACATGAAAAGGCGACATGCGCCCTCCTCACTCGATGATGCCTGATGTTGGCTCTATGATGGCCCAACGGAGGTATGATCGTGATCATCCCTCCATCATCCCACCATTAACCCGACATTGAGCCTACCCCCGTCTGAGTGCGGAAGGATTCAAAACAAACCCACCCCGAAATCACAGGCCGTCGTATGTGAATCAGATTTCAAGAAGTATAATGTATCAAAGCCGAATAAACCGAAAACTGGGTTCGGGCGGATCAGACCCTGCAAGCTATGAATTCGCATGGGTCCAACGACCGTTTTTCTCAAAACAAAAATGCCCCGCTCTCGAAGAGCGGGGCAAATAACCGGTGTTGCGCGTTCGTAAACTGAAAGAGAGAACAGCCTTTAGTTCTTCACGAAACGCACGCCATCAGCGATGACGTAATCACCGGAAGATGTCCAGCAGGATAGACGAACACGGACAGCCGTTCCTGCATTGAAATTGTAAGTGCCCAGCAGAACCCATTGACCATTATTCTGAGTCTGATTCTGATTCACTCGTGTGGATCCACCTGCGTGGTAGACAAAGTATGGAGCTGAGGTCGCACGGTTGCTTCCTGTCGTCCAGCGTGCATAGACATCGTAGCTGCCGCTTGTTGGAAGTGTCGCTGTCCACGCAGCAGAGTCGCCTGTTGAAGCAGTAGCTCGGGCGCTGTAGCTTGAACCAAGATAACCGGAAACATATGAGCTGCTGAACCAGTTCGAGGAAGCAGAAAAGCCAGAGTCTGTGTTGTCTACAATCACATCAGGCTGTGAGGAAGGAAGATCACCAATGCGAACCAGACGGACCGCATCGGCAGAGACAACAACTCCCTGCGAGGTCTGGTCGCCAAGTTGTATATAGCCACCTGATCCCGCGTTGAAATTGTAAGTGCCGAGAAGGTTCCACTGGCTGCCGTTGGTGGATTGATTGGCGTTCACGCTTGTTGAACCATCCAAATGTTGGATCGTGAAGGGTGCTGATGATGATCTGTTCGATCCCGCTACCCAGCGTGCATAGACTTCGTACTGACCTGATTCACCCAGTGAAGGCGTCCAGCGGGCTGTCGCCGAGGCTCCACCAGTGAATGCATAGAGTGAGTTTGTCCCGTAGAAACCGGGCGATGACGATACTCCCCATGAACCAGTTGTCGTAAAACCTGAATCAGAGTTGTCGATGATTACTTCACCTGAGGAAGGCTTCCAGGGCATCGAGGGAAAGGCAACAGGTGATGGGAAGGTCTGTGCCAGTTCACCGAGCTGACCTGCTCCTGCCAGTGTTGCGTGTCTATAAAGAGCCACACCTTTCAGCCCCTTGTTACGAGCGATATCTGCTTGTCCGCTCAGATCAACGTTACTGGTGTACCCATCGAGGGCAACAGCCACCCAGCGCGTATTGTTGTCGTAAGTTGCCAGGTTATCATCGAGTCGTGTTGTAAAGGAGCTGTTGCTCTTGTCGTAGATCTGAGGAAAACAGACATCAATTACTTCGTCCTCAAGCCATGCGGTCCATTCCTGATAGCAGAAGTCGAACGACTCGCGTCGGGTTCCGATTGGAAAGGAAAGAAGCATGTGTGCAGGGTCGATTTCTGTGATGCGATCATTGATAACGCGGACCGTTTCCTTGACCTGATCGCGGCGAAACTGAATCCACGCAGAATCACTGGGCTGAGGTGTTCCGCTTCTGCCAAATTGAGCGTTAAAGTTGGCGATGGCCGTTGGGTGATATCCAAAGTCCATGCTTTCTCTTGGCCAACGCGCCCAGGGGTAGCGGATACGATCAATGACGATTCCATCGACATCGTAGTTCATCATAATGTCACCGCATATATCAGCGGAGTAGTTGCGTACAGCAGGGATGCCTGGATCGAGCCATTTACCATCAGGGTCATCTGCTGTTGACTGGCGCGCGATGGAGCCGTTGGCATTGCGGTAGGTAACCCAATCAGGGTTTGTGTTCAGAACATGGTTTGATCGAAAGTCTGAGTTCTGGCCATCAGTGACACAGAAGATATTCACATAGGCAAATACCTTGAGGCCGGCTGCGTGCCCACGCGTGGTGAACTCTTCGATGACATCGATGTTTCCCGCAGCGCTGGTTCGTGGTTCATTGTTTGGATAGGTGTTGTCGTACTTATTCGGGAAATAGGTCGCATCTCCACGATACCTTGCATGGACGGCAACGGCATTATAGTTACTTGCCGCAATTTCGTCGATTTGGCTCTGAATGGAGTTGGTATCGTTGATGTCTTCAAAGACAGTAACGATAGCAAGTCGGATTTCCTGAGCCGAAGAGACACCTGTCGAGGCAAGCACCATCAGTGCTGCCCAGACGGCAATCAGTTTGACACATTTCATGTGTGGTTCCTCCGAGGAATATTAATTTCGAATGTGCAACCTCGGAATAGGGGGTGATTATATTGATGTCAATAGCTAGATATACATAATGTATACATATAGATAAGTTACAAATATAGTAGTACCCGGCAAGCGATGAATAGGCGATAATCTTGAGCGATTTTGCATGTATGATCATCCTTGGTCGGTGTGCATACAAATATAATTGTATCTGAGTTTTCGTTCTATCGTCTATACAACTTTTGTCAGTTTTTCTGGAGATTGTGGAGGCTTGCTGTCCGAAAGGGGTATATTTGCCAGTCAAAAACGTTTAAGCTGAAAGGGGGTGCAATTTGCCTCTGATTTGTCGAATCGTTAAATTGTTTTGCCCTGGAATAAATCCTCTTCCCTTGCCCGACAAATTTCCTCCGGTTTGAATGAAGTAAGTGGATCGTTGTAATTGTAATTGATAATTAAAGATTTGAAATAATTCTTATGGCACAGACTCAAACAGCAGATTTCTTTCACAATCAGGAAAAGGCGATCAAGAAAACCGGGCTCCTCGTGATACTCTTCTTCATCGCTGTGGTCCTGATTATCGTTACCCTTCACATCGTGGTCACGACGGCCATTATGATTCAGTTTGGAGGAGCAGCAGCCCAGAAGAACCCCCTCTCTTTCTTCTTGAACCCGAAGATCCTCGCTGTGGTCAGTGGCAGCGTGATTCTAATTATTGGCGGGGGGACTCTGTTCAAGATCTTTGAGCTGCGCCAGGGAGGTGGAGTTGTCGCAAGGCTTCTTGGAGGTTCCTCGGTCTCACCGGATACGAAAGATCCCGACCAGCGGAAATTGCTCAATATCGTTGAAGAAATGTCGATCGCTTCAGGGTGCCCGATGCCAGAGGTTTATATTCTGCCCAGGGAGAATTCTATCAACGCCTTTGCGGCCGGCTTTACGCAAAATGATGCGGCAATCGGGGTTACTGCCGGAGGAATCAAACTTCTCTCTCGCGACGAATTGCAAGGTGTCATCGCCCACGAATTCAGTCACATTGTGAACGGGGACATGCGATTGAATATCAAGCTGACGGGGGTGCTGCACGGTCTCCTTCATATCAGCATTATCGGAGGGGCGCTGATGAGGGCGGGAGCTTACGGTGCTGTGGGGTCATCTTACAGTTCTCGCCGGGGCCGTGATCGTGACGGTGGAGCATTGTTTCTAATTGTTTTGGGATTTGCCATTTTTGCGGTCGGGGCGATCGGTCTCTTCTTCGGTCGATTGATCAAGTCTGCAGTATCGCGACAGCGCGAGTTCCTGGCAGATGCTTCAGCGATTCAGTATACCAGGTATCCGAAAGGGATTGCCGGCGCCTTGAAGAAAATTGGTGGGCTGGACGTTGGGTCGTTTATCAGAAATGATCACGCCGAAGAAATCAGTCACTTCTTCTTTGGAGATGCGTTGAGTCATGGTCTGGCGAGTATGTTCGGGGACATGCTCTCAACTCACCCCAAGTTGACTGATCGGATTCGCGCGATAGACCCTTCCTTTGACGGAGATTATCCTGTGATTGATGGTCTTTCTGCGGACTTGAACGCATCTCACTATCAATTAGATACGAAACCCTCACGAAAGCGATCCGCTTTCGAGAAACCTGCTGTTTCCAAGCCAAAGTCTGTTCCACTTCCTTTAGGCGAGGGGCGGTCCATTCTTCCGCCGGGAGTGGGAGATCATTCGCCGCCCGGAGCCAGCTCGGGAAATGCTCCGCCGTTGGCTCAGCCTGTCCTCGCTGCGGGCCTGATCAACGAGATTGGAAGAATCACGCCGGAAAGAATCGGGTTTGCCAAAAAGCTTCTTGATGGCATTCCAGCTGAAATCCGCGAAGCGACTCGGGGCAAGAATTCTGCTAGAGCACTCGTCTATGCGTTGTTTCTGGGTGAAGACGAAGAATTTCAGAGAACGGGTCTTCACGAGCTGAGAAGGCGTTTGTCAAAGCAGGCTGAATCATCCATCGATAAATTGCTTCCACTTCTTTCTGGTATAGACCTCAGAGCTCGCCTTCCTCTCTTAGACATCTGTCTTCCTGCACTTCGCCAGTTGAATACGAAAGAAGGTGAGAATTTTATCCGAATGGTTGATCATCTCATTCATTTAGATGGAAAAACAACTCTGTTTGAACTCGCAGCTGGTAAACTACTGCGCAAAGCTTTGGATCCAAAGGAAAGATTGAAAGGGCGCAAAGGCGCTCAGTATTACTCAATGGGACCTGTCGTGGGTGATTTTCAGATGGTTCTGAGCAGTCTCGCACACTGTGGTACGGAAAGGTCGCAGGTGGCGAAAGAAGCTTTCATAAAGGGCACGACACACCTAGGTGAGGAGGCAAAGGGGTGGAAGCTTCTGCAAGTGGAGCAATGCCAGATTCAGAATATCAACAGGTCGCTGGACAGACTTGAAGAGAGCGCTCCAGAGATTAAAAGAAAGCTGCTTAAGTCGGCGACCGAGGTCGTGACAATGGATGGAAAGTTGACAGTTGCCGAAGCAGAACTTCTTCGAGCCCTTGCAGAGTCCCTTGATTGCCCGATGCCACCAATTCACCTTGATTGATGATTGAGCCGGTTTGGGAGTACTTGATTTATTTTGTATAGACGCTCTTCAAGTGCTCTTTAAATGCGTCATAGTCCCCGGGAAGAGAGTGGTATTGCTCTTCCAGTCTTTCGAGACGTGAAAGAGAGGGTGGAACGTCAGGAGTTACCTGAATTGTTTCTTCTACAGCATCCGGGAATTTTGCCGGATGTGCCGTTTCAACAATCACAGCAGGAGAGCCATCGAGTGGTTCCGCCTGAATGTAATCCTGGAATCCTTTCCAGCCAACGGCTCCATGAGGTTCAAGAAGTAACTGGTGTTTGCTCCAGGCGTCCTTAATGGCGAGCCGCGTCTCTTCGTCAGAAACAGAAGAGGAGAAGATGTCTTTCCTCATTCTGTTCATGTCAGGTTGTTTCACAACACCCCCAACTTCATCTATATGTCCTCCGTATAGCTCGACAAGGCGTGCGAGGTTGCTGGGGTGTCCTACATTCATTGCGTTGGACAGGCAGGCAAGTGAAGGAACGATCTTCTGGTAATTATCAGTCTTTAAGTAAGTGGGGACTTCATCGTTTGCGTTCACTGGAACAACAATCTTTTTGACTGATATACCCATCTGGCGGGCGAAGACAGATCCCATCATATTGCCGAAATTCCCTGAGGGGACGACAATGACAAGGTCTTCACCCGGAGTCTGCGTTAGGCGACTCCATGCGTAGACATAGTAAACGGACTGTGGAAGGAGTCTTCCAATGTTAATAGAGTTGGCCGAGGAAAGGTTGAAGTTTTTCAAATCTGGGTCAGCAAAGGCCCGTTTGACCATGGCCTGGCAATCGTCGAATTTTCCCTCAACACAAATCGACTGTATATTCCCTCCGAGGGTTGTCATTTGTTTTCGCTGGCGGTCGGAAACCTCGCCTTTGGGAAAAAGGACACAGACTTCAATGCCTTCAATTCCATGAAAGGCGCTCGCTACCGCCGATCCTGTATCTCCGCTCGTCGCTGTAAGGATCAAGAGTTCGGAGTTGTCTTCTTTAATAAAAGTGCCGATCAATCGGGCCATCATTCTGGCGGCAAAGTCCTTGAAAGAGGCAGTCGGTCCCCGGTCGAGTCTCATAACATGCACGCGATCATAAACATGCTCTAAAGGAACCTCATAGTCATAGGCATCATGACACAGCTCGGAAAGCTTCTCTTTGCTGATAATGCCTTCGGCGAACTTCCAGAGAATTTCCGTGGCAATTTCAGGATAAGAGGCATCGCGGAACGATTCCAATTCCTGCTCGCTTAGAGTGGGGAAGGTGTCTGGCATGTACAGCCCCTTATCAGGGGCCTGACCTTGAAGCAGGGCTTCGCGAAGATCGACTTTCGGTGATATTTTGTTGGTTGAGTGGAAGGTCAGTTTGGAGACAGAAGATAATGGCACAGTGAATTCTCTTTGATTTCGAGTCGAAACCTTCAAAGGCTCCGGCGGGGATTCGTTCCACAGGAGGTTCGGAAATCAGGTTACGGGAACGCAAGCCTATCTAGCCCGGATTTCTCATAAGTCCTCTGCTTCGAGAAGGAATCTCCTGGGTTCACTGGCGGATACTTGCTCCTCCCTGTTGATTTTTTTCGATGCTTCATCGTCCTGTTCACTGTGGAACCTCCCTGAACTTCAACCTGCTTCCTCTTCTTTCATCAAAGCTTCTGGGAAACCGGGCTGGAAGAAGCTGGGCCTTCGCCTTCTATAAATCTCAAGTGTGTACTTGACCCAAAGGCGCCTCGTGGAAAGCGTCATGGGAGTTTACCTGTCGAAGGAAAGTCATATCGCATGAATCAGACGCCAGCCGATGCACCGTTCAGTGTCGAGGAGTTCATTCTTCACTTCTGGAGACGCAGGTATCTGATACTTATAGCATTACCCCTGTTCTTCGTACTGGGTTATGTCATCATGTACAAATATGGTGGAGAGATTTTCCAAACGACAGCCCTTCTTCAAACGCGTACCGCCCCGTCAGAATTGCGCCGGGGGCCGCAGATGGAGCCTGCAGAAGCTCCGATTTACGAAGATATTTTCAGAAATGATGAATTGCTGAGAGAAGTCATTCAGGCTGCTCGGGAGGAATTTCCCGAATTCCCTCAATCTGGATTTGAGCATCTGAAGGGTCGGTTCAAGGTAGATGTGATCATGACCAGAGAAACAGCCGTCGTGGCCGAATTCTCTCCTGTGATCCGCCTGACTACCGAGCAGGCAAATCCTGAATTCACTTATTTTCTTGCCACGACATGGCTTGCAAAAGCGTTAGACAAGTATGGGGCACTTCGCTACCAGGAAGCGGAGGAGATTATCACCACTTTCTCTGATAAGGTGAAAACTTACGAAGAAGGGCTCCGCTCCTGGCAGCAGGCTGAGGAAGAAGCTAAGATTCGTCTCTCCGAGGCAACGAGGAAACTTGCTGTTGCTCAGGACATGCTTTATGGATCTGAGGGCGATGGGTCTGAAGGGATACTCCAGAAACAGCAACGAGTTGAAGAGGAGCTGGCGGAGGCAATCTCCCTCCATGGTGAGGAGCACCAGGAAGTTGAAAGCCTGAGACAAAAAGCAGACCGCTACGAAGAAAAAGAAGTCATGCTGAATGAGCGTATAGACGCTGCATCGCAGGAGAAGATAGAGTGGTCAGTGAAGTTAAATGATTTGAGGGATGATTTACTTATCACCCGGGAAAAACTGGCCGAAGCGCGAGAGATTGTCAAGAACGCATCGGCCGACAGTGTTCTGCTTCCTGATCCACTTAACCCGGAAAATAAGGGAGACTTTATCATTCTTTCGAGGCCGGTTAAGCCTGAGGTGATGATCGCTCCGAACCGACTGCTCTTTACCATTGTGATTGCTGGCGCACTTTCGGGAACGCTCCTGGTCTTTCTATTACTTGAGTTTTATCTTCGACTAGCATTGAAAAAAGCTGCATAGACAATTTGCCGGGCCAGGTTCTTGCAACTCACCGAATAATGATGTCAGAAGCGCCTGTTAAGAATATCCACCAGTTCGTTGAGATCCTCCGCAAGGAGGATCAGCTGGCCGTTGTGGAGGCACCTGTTTCCACAAACGAAGAGATCGCTGAAATCCACCGTCGAGTCATCGCTGCAGGTGGGCCTGCACTCCTCTTCACAAACGTCAAAGGGTCCCAGTTTCCTGTTCTCACCAACATGTTCGGCACAATCGAGCGGACGGAGCGGGCCTTCGGTACGCGTCCGACGAAATTTGTTCGTGATGCAGCCCGCATGGCCATGGAAGCTCTCCCTCCAACCCCGAAAAAGCTTTGGCCTTTTAAGCATCTGGCCTGGCAGGGTCTTAAAATAGGCTTTCGTCGTGGGAAAGAAGGTCCCATTAAGGACGTGCTGCAACGACCACCAATGCTTAGTGAGTTACCTCTTCTGAAGCTTTGGCCGGAAGATGGTGGACATTTCGTAACACTCCCTCTTGTCTATACAGAAGATCCTGAGTCCGGAAAAGGAAACCTGGGAATGTACCGAATCCAGCGGTATAATGATCGGGAAACAGGTATCCATTGGCAAATCGGTAAGGGCGGAGGTTTTCACTATTGGAAAGCAGAGCAGAAAAAGAAGTCACTTCCTGCGACAATCTTTATCGGTGGTCCTCCCGCACTTATTCTTTCAGCGATCGCACCCCTTCCGGAGGATGTACCAGAGATGCTCTTGGCCTCACTGCTACTTGGCCAGAGGTTGCCACTCACGAGCAATCCGGCAGGTCCTCATCCGCTGATTGCTGAGTCTGAGTTTGCTCTTGCCGGTAAAGTTCCTCCCGGGAAACGTCGTCCCGAAGGGCCCTTCGGTGATCATTATGGTTATTATTCCCTCAAACACGATTACCCGGTCTTCCAATGCAAAGCGATCTATCACAGAAAGAATGCGATCTATCCGGCAACCGTCGTGGGCAAGCCAAGGCAGGAAGACTTTTACATCGGGGACTACCTGCAGGAGCTCTTGAGCCCGCTCTTTCCTCTCGTCATGCCTTCGGTTAAAGATCTCTGGTCTTACGGGGAAACAGGTTTTCACAGCCTGGCAGCTGCGGTTGTGAAAGATCGCTATGGACGCGAGGCACTCCAGTCCGCTTTCAGGATACTCGGTGAAGGGCAGCTATCGCTTACAAAGTTTTTGCTTCTGACCGATAAGGAGCAGGATTTGAAAGATTTTCGAAAGCTGCTGATGTATGTTTTGGAGCGTGTTCGATGGGAAACGGATCTTTACATTTTCAGCCACCTTTCAATGGATACCCTCGACTACACTGGTCCTGAAGTGAATAAGGGTAGCAAAGGTGTCATTGTAGGGTTGGGTGATCCCGTGCGTGAGTTGCCGCAAGAGTTCACGAGCAAGCCACCTCCCACGTGGCGAGACGTCCAGGTGTTCTGTCCAGGGGCGCTTGTGGTTGAGAGTGCTTCTTATGAAGAGGATCCAGATTATCCGGGCAAGCTGGCCCGCATGAAGTCGATCTCAGACTGGCCACTTGTGATTCTCTGTGACAATGCGAAGAAGTGTGTCTCTTCAGTCAGTCGATTTTTGTGGACAGTTTTTACCCGTTTCGAGCCTGCTCACGATATTCACGCAAGGAAGACAGAAGTGATCAGATCGCATATTTCCTATCATGGTCCTGTGGTGATAGATGCGAGAGTGAAGCCGTGGTATCCTGATGAAGTGTTCGTTTCCCGCGAGATTGCGGACCGTGTAACATCAAGGTGGAAAGAGTATTTTCCTGATGGGATGGAGATGGGGAGTAGCGACGAGGGGAACTTGTGAGGGGAGTTTTGGAGCGTGTGCGCGGAGAATTTAACGAAATTCACAGGATCTTGGATAGTCTATTAATTGTCAGGTGAACCTATGGGGGCGGGGCGGGGCAAGATTTTTCCCTTGCAAATGACCCCTCAACTGTACTTTGTCTTGCGCCCCGTAACTGAAGCAGCTGGCAACCTTCAGAACTCTAGAAGGGCGCTGGACTTTACGACAAGTCGTCCTAATGAAAATCATCACGACTCTTCCAACTTATAATGAAGCTGACAATATTCTCCCGCTCATCAAGTCCCTGCTCAAGACGTCTCGCTATATGGAAGTTCTCGTTATTGACGATGATTCTCCCGATGGAACCTGGAAACTTGTCGAAGAATTGAGCCAAACCAATTCGCGTGTCCATTTACTACATCGAACTCACGACCGAGGTCGCGGAAGCGCCGGGGTCGCTGGTTTCAAAAAGGCTCTTGAATTGGGAGCCGATCTTATTGTAGAAATGGATGCAGATTGGTCACATCACCCTCGGTTTATTCGACCCATGCTGAAGAAAACCCGTCAAGCCGACGTGGTCATCGGAAGCAGACTCGTGACCGGAGGGGGAGAAACTGGACGTCAGGGAATTAGAACTCTGATCACCTATCTGGCAAATATGTACATCCGTTTGATTCTGGGTCTGAAGGTGCGTGACTGCACCTCAGGTTACCGAGTCTTCAAACGTTGGGTGCTGGAAAGAATCGATTGGGATCAGGTTCAATCCAATGGTCCGGCCATCGTTCAGGAAGTTCTCGTTGCTTCAAGAGCGCTCGACGCTCGTGTTTCAGAAGTGCCAATCCTTTTTGAGGAACGGCGCGCAGGCAGTTCTACCTTTAATTCCAAAATCCTAATCCAGGGTTTGCTGGCGCAGCTACGACTCCGCTTTCAACCCGCACCGGTGGTATCCTTATGATCACACAACTACAGTCATTTCTCGCAGAAATCATTGAGCCTTATGCCAATGGACGTGAGGACCAGCTCCTCGAAACTTATTCCAAGTTTGTCGAACTTCTCAAACAGCGCACCCGCGAAGCTAATCTGACAGGCATTCGCGACCCCAACGACATTGCCGTTCATGTGATCGGCGATGCACTCGCACCTCTCGAAAATGCACCTGTTGATTACCTCTCCGAGCCGCCTGAAGAGCTTCTCGATGTTGGCAGCGGCGCCGGAATCCCCGGCATCGTATACGCCGTTCTCTGGCCTGATTCAAAGATTGTCCTGCTCGAGTCTCAGAAAAAACGCATCGAATTCCTTAAAGACGCCATCGATGAACTCGGGCTCGAAAATACGATGATTCTTGAAGGTCGTGCTGAATCACATGCTCACGAGCTTGAGTGGAGAGAGCGATTTGATCTTGTTACCAGCCGTGCCCTCGCACCTTTGCCTATTTCTCTCGAATTGTGCCTTCCTTTCCTCACCCTTGAGGGGTATTTTCTGACTTTCAAAGGCAGCAACCCATCTGACGAAGTGAAAGAAGCTGACTTCGCCCTGAGCAAACTTGGCGGAGGAAGTATTGATTCCAAGCCCTACAATGCAGGACCTGGCGCACCTCGCCGGCATGCTCTCTGGAGTGAAAAGACAGGTCTGACACCGGACCGCTTTCCTCGCAAAGAAGGCATTCCTGCCAAGCGTCCTCTGCGCGGCAGCCGTTAATCATTCGAGTTAACACAGAAACTTTCAAGAGCCCTGAAGCTGATGATGCCTCAGGGCTCTCCTTTTAGAAGTTTGAGCTTTTCCGCGAGTCCTTCTTCGAAAGTAAGGGGTTCGCGACCGATCAAAACCTCTATATCATTCTTGCTCAGAACCCTGTCCTCGAGACTCCTGTCAACGGTTTCCAGGTAAGACCAATTATTGGTCAAGTGGGCGTGAAATGAGGCTAGTTTTTCGCAGAGGTTCCATGGGGCGTTAATAATCTTTGGTGTTGAATTTCGCCTCACTCGACAGACCTGTTCCATGACATCACGCACTTTGATCCTGTCTCCACCGCCGCAGTTCAAGATTCTGTAAGCGGGAGGGGCTGTCGCCGAATTAGCGATTGCTTCTACCAGGTCCGTAACAAAGACTGGCTGTATATAATTCTCACCACCTCCTGGGATTAAAGCCCAGCGGTGTTTACCAAACCAATCCATCATACGCTGGATGTTATTGTCTCTTTTGCCACCGTATATCATAGTTGGCCTGATGATTGTCGTCTTGATATCGCTTTCAAGAATGTGTTTTTCAGAGTCCTGGACTTCATCTACAGAAGGGTGACCGTGAAAGACGCTCAAAGCCCTGGTGCTGCTTGTTTGGATATAGTGGGCAACGTTGTTTCTTGCACATGCCTGAAGGCATCCTCTGCTCTCGCGGATATGCACAAGTGATATCAGTGTGTCGATGCCTTCTGTTGCTTCCCAGAGAGTCCATCTTTTCGCGAGGTTACCATGAATATACCTGGCTCCCGATTTACAGAGGCCTTGGACGATTGGGTCGGATTCTTCTCTACGCGAAAGGAAACTGACCTCATCATAGAGCTGACAGAGCTTCTTTGTCAGGTATACACCCGTGTGTCCCGTTGCGCCTAAGATGAGGATCCGCTTCATCGAGCAAGCATCCTGGCGATGCGTTTGTAATATAGACACTGTTTGTGAAGAATTGAATCCTCATGATGATTTTTCAAAGCATGCTTTCTTGCTTCTTGCCCCATTTTGCGAGACTCCTCCGGGTGTTCGATAAGCCACACCAAAGCTTCCTCAAGTGCAGTGCTGTCTTTTGGTGGAACAGTGAAGCCGAATCGTCCATCTTCAATTAGCTCTCGACAACCTCGTATATCCGTCGTGACACATGGGAGCTCTGTCATCATCGCTTCTATAAGACTTACCGGTAACCCTTCACGCCAACTCGGGAGGCAGAAAATGTCTGAGGCCTGCATGTAGTTTTCAGCGTTGTCGCAAAAGCCAGGCATGATGACGTCATCTTCGATTTGATGACGAGTGATCAGCTCTCGGATCTCATTCATTGCGTTGTCATGTTCGCTGACGACAATCGTTCCAGCAAGAATGAGCTTTGCCTTTCTGCCTTTCTTCGTTAGATTCGAAAACGCTTCCAGAAGTTCCAGGATCCCTTTCTCGCGAACCATTCTTCCCATGTATAGAATTACAACTTCAGAATCATTTATACCTAGAGTTTTCCGGAACTCTTGTCGCGCATTTGTCTGAGGTCTGAATCTCTTTGGGTTCGCTCCGTTTGACACCGTATAGAGGCGATTTGGATGGATGAAATCGAGCATCATAGCGGTCTTCGTATCTTCACGGCTGACACAAAGTATGAGATCCGTCAATTTTGCAAAGAAACGTTCCAGTGTGATGTGGAACGCTTTTTTGAAAAATGGCATCGAATCGTGAAAATAGAAACCATGAGCAGTATAGATGACGAAGGGTACGCCACTTAAGCGGCCGGCAATTCTTCCAACAAACGAGGCAACAGGCGTATGAACATGAAGGATATCGGGGCGCTCTTCCCGGAGATATTTCGTAACGGCAATGATACTCTTAAAGGCTTTGAAGGGGTTGGCGCTTCTTGCAATCGAGATGGGAACCATTTGGATGCCCTGATCTTCAAGCTCTTGCCAGTGGGGCCCCAATGAACATACACAACTGACATGATGACCTTGCTGCATGAGAGCTAAGATCAAGGGCGAGATAAACTGACGAACAGTGAAGTCCACTGCGCACAGTTGCACGACTTTAAGTTTCTTGTCAGATGTCTTCACTGATCCCTGCTTCGCGTCTTTCAATTTATTGACCATGCAAGAGAATCAGAGCGATTTCCGGTCGACAGTTCCATCGGAATCTTAAGGCGCTTGTGCCCACCCCTCTGCTGATATAGACAGGAGCGTGAGGGGTTTGAATCAAACCCTTCACGTATTGTTGGTCGCCGCTTGTGAATAACGAGAATTCTCTTCCTAAAGTTCTGATTTGCCCACCATGGGTATGCCCTGAAAGAATGATGTCCACTCGATGATCCTTCGTAAGAAGGTTTGCAGCTTGCCCGTGATGGGCGAGCAGAATCGTCGGGTACCCTTTGGTCGTATGTTCGAGGGATTTACCGGGAAGGCACTCACCTTCCCATAAATCCCCAACCCCTGCTATATTCAAGTATCCTTCTTTCTTCTGGTTTTTCGAATAGTGATAACGATGTCGCTGCGGGACGATTGTCCGCCCTTCGTTTTCCAGAAGGTGAAATCCATGTGATTCTGTAACTTCTCTTAGTTTTTGAAGAGGGATGCGATAGTCGTGGTTTCCTCTCACAACCCAACAACCGTCTGGTGGGTTAAGTTCTGCAAGGATCTTCATGCACTTTTCAATGCTTTGCGGGTTATGAGTAATAAAGTCACCGGTCAGGGCAACAAGGTCTGGGTCGAGTTGGATCGTTCTTTCGATAACGCGTTCTAAATAATTTTTTCCCGAGACGAAATTGTAGTGTATATCTGTCAGATGAGCAATTCGATAACCTTCCAAAGATGAAGGCATATCTTTGATGGGTATCTCAACCTGCGTTGTCTCCAGAAGATGTGGTTCTATGAGGGCTGCATAGCCCACTCCTGCACCTATGGTCTTCAAAGCAAAATTGATACGTCGTCTAAGCAGGGGTTTGCCACCAGCGCGAAACCTCATCCGAGAAGCCAATTGTCTGGCTCCCTTTCGGATAGGGTTTTTTCGCTTCTTCCTGTTCATAACTTGTTTATCAGGATCCCGGATCGTCTGTTTGAACAGGACCATTCGCTGGTGGGGCATCGCCCCCAGGTGCTGACTGTCCGTTCATCGTATTCTCACCTGTATAGAGGTATGATTCAAACATACGACTGTAATTCGTCCAGGCTTCACCCTTCTCTGTCGCCTTGTCTACTTCCGTTACAAATGTAGACATATAGGCTTCTGCATGGTCTGCGTAATGAAGCACAAGTGCCTCGCGCGTTTTTGGTGTCACGGGCGATCCCCACTCCTGCTTGCCATGATGGCTGAGAATCAGGTGTATTATCTGGTACTGAAGATTCGCGTCAAAACCACTCTGTTTTCTAATTTGATTGATCGATGCATCAACCATGGAGGCACCCATAGGGATATGACCAAGCAGCCTTCCTTCTGTTGTATAGGAGATGGTACGTTTCCAATCGAGCTCGCGAATCTTCCCGATATCATGCAACAGAGTTCCTGTAATCAGTATATCTCGATTCACAGGCTCGTAAATATTTGCTATTCCATCAGCCAGTTTCATCACATTCAGTGTATGTTCCAGGAGACCATGGACATACGCCTGATGAATTCTAGCAGCAGCAGGCGCCTGACAATAGAGCTCACGAAGCTTTGAATTGCCAAACATGACCTGCAGCAGCTTCTGACATTCGGGGTTTTGAACCTTATCGATCCATTGATCGAGTTCTTTTTCCATCTCTCCTCTATCTTTTGGGGAGACAGGGAGAAAGAAGGACAGGTCAACGTTTTCGTCCTCGATGAGGGCAATCCTCTTTACGGTTAACTGTGGTTTTCCATTGTACTCTCCAACATCGCCAAAAACATGTACAAAATCATCCACCTTAATGACTGCATTGATCAGCTCAGCATGATTGTCCCACATCACACAATTAATCGTTCCTGTAGAATCGGCAAGCTGCAGCATGTAGAATGGTTCGCCATTTTTCTTCAGGCGCTGGTCAACAGACTGCAGGTGGTAAATCGAGTCAACTTTATCAGATGGGTTCAGGCCTGAGACAGGCTGGTAGGGCAATGTGTTAGAGCTCATAGATCTTGACAGTAATTCTTTCTATTTAAGGTAGGATAGATGCAATTCAAGGGCGAGATTTTGCCGATGAGTTCAATTGGCGTCAATCGCAGCAAGGCCAGAATCAACCTCTTATCCAGATTTGAGGCATTTGACGAAACGTTAGTTTTCAGGGTTTTTATCCGCAGCGGACCTGGAAGGTCATTTCTCACTTGTTCGTGTAACTCAAGCGCGAGTAGCGTTTTGCTCAAAGGGCTGCTGATGACAAGCGCCTGAATGACTCCAACCTGCGGGAGGCAATTGACCTCACAGTGACATTCGTTCGTGAAAACCTGAAAGCCCTTGTCTGGGGAATTTCGATCGCACTTTCCTGGACCTGGGGGCTAGGGCTCTTCTTCTCGGTCCAGATGGCCATCCAGTTCGGTTTTCCCGGTCTGCTGGGGTTCGCTATTCCCAACGCAATAGGCCTGATGCTTTTCGGTGGTCTGACTCAACGCATTGCCATGAGACAGGGTTCCGCGAAGGCGTTTGAAGACCATTTCCTCAAGACCTCCCATAGCATGAGGTATGTGATCCTCGCCTATCAATTGACAGCCATTTCCCTCACATTCTTCGCGATTTTCAGTTACTTGTTCGATATGATCGCGCTGAACATGGCCCTTGGTGTCTTAATCGTTCTTGGAGCAGCACTCGTTCTTGGAGAGCAATTCGGTATCGGTAAGATCAAGTGGTCGCACTTTATCATGTTTATCGTAATTCTTCTCTGTATGCTTGGAGTTTTCTTGGGATTTTACTCTTTTCTGAACTCTGAGGGATTAAGCTGGAAAATTGCCGATGGAAAGACATCAGCTGTCTCATTCCAATATCTCGGCTTCTGGATACCCATTCTTGCAGGGTTTCTTGTAGGTCCCTGGTTAGATGTTCAACAATGGCATCGCGCTATACAAATACATCGTGAGACAACAAGTATTCGTCGTTCGTATATTTTCGGCGGACTCATCTTCCTTGGGATACTTCTTTTCCATGGTACTGTGGCGCTCTCTGTCTATGCAGTTGGTGGTGATGAGATTATTCTGCCGTCGAAAGATGGGATTTTTCACGCAAAAAATGCAATTGTGAATTTCTTCTTCGTGGAGAATGCATCTATCATAGGCTCGATGCTGAAAGTTTCATACGTTGGTTTTATCTTCCTTTGTATCATTTCAACATTGGACAGCGGCTATGTCTCTCTTAAGTGGTATATGAAGAAGCTGGTTTCGAAGAGCGAGCATATCATTCTCTCTATCATCCCAGAAGACGTGATGGCTTCTCCTGTAATTCCAATGATTCTTGCTGTTCTGGTTGCTCTTGCAGCTGTTCCCCTGAATTTCGAGCTAGAGTACTTCATGTGCTTTTATGGCTCATTCTCTCTATGTTACAGCATTGTCTTTATTTTCCGAACTGCGTACAGACCAGAGTTTACGAATTTCACACAAGTGACCCTGTTCGCTGTTTCAGCCTTCTCACTCGGTCTTTTTGGTGTCGGGTATTTTGAGCAATATTGGTATTTAATGGCACTTGGAGCACTGCTCCCGATTATTTATGGTTTCGTCACCATTTCAGGACGTGTCGTTGTCGATGATATACAGCGGGCGCTACCTCGTCCAGATTCAACTGATGATATACCAACAACCAGCGTGTCCGGGATGGCTGCAGACCGCGCCATCACTGCCCTTCAGACAGCCATCAGTCGTCTCGACCCGAAGACAGGCGATCGGTTTAAAACAGCTATACAAAAGATCGAACCAACAGCTGCAGAAGCATTGGCGAATATTATCTCTGCGATTAACCCCGTCGAAGGTGATGGAAATATTGCTGCACCTCCCATTAGCGATGAAGACGCAGCATTCAAGCATGCAAGAGGTCACGCCGAAGGTAAATGGTATGTGCACTCATTTATGATGACTTACTCAGATACAAACTCTGTCGGGAACGTCTACTTTGGAAACTATGTTCTGTTCGTAGGCAAAGTGCGTGAAATGTTCTTTGAGCACTGCATGCCTGACTTCGACCTCAACGACACGCCCTTTTACATTTTGACCAGACAGATTGAGCATAAGTTCCAGATGGAAGCTCGTGAGTTTGATATCATCACCGTGCGTATCCGTGTCGCCGGCTTTAATCGGAAATTCGTTACCCTTGAACATGAAATTGTCAATCAAAGCAAAGAAATTTTAGGAAAAGGGAAGCAAATCCTGATGTTTGTAGACTCAAAGGATTATCATTTGGTGGACCTACCAAACGAAGTTCGCGTCGCTTTCCTGCCCTTCTGCTAACCCAATCGTTTGTGCCAGAGTCTTCCTGAAAGCCTCTGATTCCGGTTTTGGCTGACATTCGGAACGTTTTATGCACTAAATTCTTCTGATTCAATGAATGAACGAGCGAATCGTGTGTATCTTATACAGGAGGTAACACCTATGACGCATCGAAAATACAGTTGGAATAAATCAGATGACTTTCCCTGGGGAGAAGCGCGCAAAGCCGCCTCTCACCTTCAACAGGCCTTTGGTCAGGCTCTCGACGACGTTGTCAAAGAACTCGATTCTACCTTTGGCAGCTCCGAAGAAAAGTCCACCAAGGCGAGAAAAGACGCCTTTGACCCAGAGGTTGACATCCTGGAAACCTCGGAAGCGGTTATCGTTTGTGTTGATCTGCCAGGACTTCAACGGGATGAGGTCGAGCTCTCTTTCGAAGAACAGCGCCTTGAGGTCTCAGGAGAACGAACCAGGCCTGAGAAACAGGAAGGTGCAAAGACCAGGCAGGCCCATCGAGGATTCGGTGAATTCAACAAGTCGCTCAAGATTCCTGTGAAGATTGATCCCGAAAAGATCGAAGCTTCCATGAGACTTGGTGTCTTAACGGTCACTCTTCCAAAAGCTGTCCCAGACAAGCCAAGTTCCGTAAAGATCGAAGTTAAGGGATAAACAGAAGACAAAGCTGGCCTGACTGATAGACAGTCAGGCCTCATTATTTTATCGCAGGATTTCTTTAAGCGACTCGCACACGTACACAACATCACCCTCGCTCATTGTCGGACACATCGGCAAACTCAGAATACCGGAAGCCACTTCTTCCGTCACCGGCAGCGATCCACTTCCTTCACTCCACTGTGCCATAGACGGTTGGAGGTGGACAGGTATCGGGTAGTGGACACCGGTTTGAATACCTCTTTCCTTCAATCTATTCCTTGTTAACTCTCGGTCTTTCACCTTAATGACATAGAGGTGCCATGCCGAATCCGTCTCATCGACCAGTCTTTGACGTGAGAGAGGCAATTTTTTGTATTCGTCCGAAGAGAGGATTTCTCCGTATTTCATCGCAACAGCTCTGCGTTTTTGCAGCCAGTGATCAAGGTGCGCGAGTTTCCTGATTAAGATCGCCGCCTGCAACGTATCCAGCCTGTAATTCGTACCCATATAGTCGTGCTGGAACTTGCCTTCTCGGCCATGGTTTACATAGAGTTTGGTTTTGTGGACGAACTCTTCATCGATCGATGTTATTCCTCCGGCATCACCAAAAGCTCCCAGGTTTTTTCCGGGAAAAAAACTGAATGAAGCAGCATATCCAAGGGCTCCGGCCTTTTTGCCTTTGTATAGTGCGCCATGAGCCTGAGCAGCATCTTCAATCACCAGCAGCTCCTTATCGCATGCCAGTGCGTTCAACTCATCCATAGGGGCTGGAGCGCCGTAGAGGTGAACCGGGATGATTGCCTTCGTCTTACTGGTCACTCTTTTCTCAACATCACTTGGATCAATCAGCCATGTGTCAGGGTTGATTTCAGCAAATATAGGAGTAGCACCAGCCTGAACCACACTCTCAGCAGTGGCGATGAAAGTGTGCGAAGGTAGGATGACTTCGTCGCCAGGGCCAATATCCGCACATGAAAGGATGGCGTGAAGCGAGGAAGTACCATTTGCTGCTCCCGCAGAAGCCGGTACCTTGCAATACTCTGCCCATCTTTTCTCGAACTCCTCTACCTCAGGTCCATTGATGAACATCCCATGTGCGCGAACTGTAGCGATCGCTTCATCAAGTTCACCGGCCATGTCCTCATGGATTTTCTTCAGATTCAGAAAAGGGATCGATCTTGTCACCATGTTTTCTCCGGAACGACGTACTTCCCGCTCTGTTTCAGTGACTGATCAAGAGCCTCCAGGACGCTCGTTATTCTCAGGGCATCAGTGCCCGATCCGATCGGCGTTTTCCCTGATTGAATGCATTCGTAAAAGTGGCCAAGCTCTACACTGAGAGGCTCTCTCCATTCAACCGTCAGCGGATTGGACTTACCAGGCTTGATTTCAAGAAAAAACCTGTCGAGACCACCCTCCTGTATATCTGCAGGTACTTCCTCGGCGCGCTGGTGATAGATCGTCACTGGATTCTTTGTGTTCACGTCGTCGTAGATAAGCATGGACTCTGAACCAACAATGGTCATTTGTCTCACTTTAATTGGGTTCAGCCAGCTGACCTGAACCGAGGCGAGCACTGGCCCGGGAAATTCAAGTGTACACAAGGCAATGTCCTCTTGCTTATGTCCCTGATGGAAGGCTACCCCTTGTGCGCACACTTTGGAAGGGAGCTTGTCGAGCCAGTATAGAAGTATAGAGATGTCATGAGGCGCGAGGTTCCAGAGTGCATTGCAATCTTCTCGGATTCTGCCGAGAGACATCCGTTGAGCAAGAATAAACTGAGGGTTTCCAAGTTTGCCTGAATCCAGCTGCTCTTTAACTTTTAAGACAGAGGGGTTGAAAAGAAAGGTATGGCCGACCATCAAGGTTCGTTTACACTCTCTCGCCAGTCTGGTCAGTTCCGTCGCCTTGTCCAATGTGAGCGCGAGTGGTTTCTCAACGAAAACATGCTTCCCTGCCTTCAGGCATTTCGTAACTTGATCAGCATGTAAGCCTGCTGGGGTGGCCAGAACGACTGCATCGACATCCTCGTGTTGAAGTACATTATCAAGCTTGATATGAATCGATGCTCCGGGAACGCGTGTGCTGAATTCTTTCAGCCTCGACTCGTCTGTATCACAGAGTGTTGTGACATCGAACTCCTCAAGCTCGAGTAAATTACGAAGGATATTCGGTCCCCATTTTCCGAGACCACAATGGGCAACTCGTATCGGATCACTCATAGCGTACTTCCGACTCTGGTGTGAGCATTGTCAACTTGCTGACTGATTCCAACTGGTATCTGATTCCTGTGACAGGGCATGTATAGATCTCACCCACAAGCAGGTTTGGAAGAGTTTCTCCTCTTACGCCAACCCAGCCGATTCTTCTGGCGGGAACACCAACTGCCAGAGAGAAATCCGGAAGGTTTTCGCGTACCAGTGCTCCAGCGCCAATCAAGCACCACCGCCCAATTGTCAGACCGCATACAATGGTTGCATTGGCGCCGATGGTTGCACCGCGCTTGATGCGTGTTTCTTTGAATTCGTGCTTACGGCTGACCGCTGCTCGTGGATTGATCACATTTGTAAAGACACAGCTGGGGCCACAGAAAACCTCGTCTTCCAGAATCACACCTTCGTAAATAGAAACGTTGTTCTGTACTTTGCAGAGGTCGCCAATCTTCACATTTCGATCAATATAAACGTTCATGCCGATGTTACAATTTTTTCCGATGGAAACCCCTTCACGAATATGACTGTTGTGCCAGACGTTTGTACCTCTCCCCAGGTCGCAAGGCTGGTCGACGATCGCACTTTCGTGAACTAAAGTTTCTTTCTCACTCATTTAGAATACCTTTCAAGATCTTCACTGATTCTGTCCGCAACAGCCTGCATACCTGTTGCACAGGCCGCAAGGCTTTGGAATCTCGCTTTCTGATTTATCGCTTCATAGCACATGTCGAAGAAGAGATCCTTCCACCCCGGCCAGAGAAGGTCCTCCATGTTGTTAGGGTGCCAGATGGGGATGAAGAGGCCACCAGTTCTTTGAACGGTTTTCATGAGCTCACATACTCGTCTGTAGCCCTGGTCATCACCAGAATCCAACTTTTCATAATATCTCAATGTCGTATCCATCACACAGGGTGGAGCCTGAATCTGACTCTTTGATTGTCGAAATGGGAAGGCTGTCCCGTGACGGAACCCTGAACGAGAACCATAGCCCAGGGAGCTGTCTATGACATCTTCCCCCGGATAAAGGCCGGACTCTGTATGTCGTAAATAGTGAGCCCGATGAAGATGGATTTTCTTCTTCAGAACTCTTTGCAGTCTCTTAACCTGTGCAACGTAGAAAGACTTCTCCGAATCGTATGTCGCATAGCTGCTGTGAAGGCCAAAGTCATGAAAATCGTTTCGAACGATTCCTCTTAACTCACGCGCCATCTGACTTCGAAATCTCAATGTATAGTTATCAAGTCGATGTTTCTTGTGCGTTTGGACAAATATAGTTGCCGGTATCTTTAACCCTTCAAGAGCTTCAGCAATTTCCCGTGTTCCAAGATGAGGATCTCTTGAAAGGCGGAGTTTACAGAGTATTGCTTTACTAAGGCCTCTGAAGAAAAGAACCTTTGACTTCCGATGCATTTCTCTCAGAGAGCGCAAAAGACCTCTTCCCTGAAACATCCCTTGCGAGTCTATATCTAAGGTAGGGCAGTAGTACCACCGGGGTTGAGAATCCCTTGCACGGTTTAGAGACTTCAACAAAAGATCACCAAACCGATAGCAAAGTTGATCAAGCCAGGGAACATCCAGAAGCCCATGTTCAAAGGCAGGGTTTGACTCAGGAGCCGGACGACAGTGCTGATCCTTTTTCCCATGAGTCTCGTCTGCCCTCCCAAGAGTATTCAGTGTCAATGTAATCACATCGAGATTTAACGTTATTCCTGACTTCCGCGGGGTTACCCAATGTTCCAGGCTTCTTGAGCTCTCATTCTCCCATTTCTTGAAGAAGTCTAGCCGCTGTGTATGGAAAAGCTGCTCATCTCCTTCATTCAGTGCGCCGATAACAACATGAGCTCCTCTTCCAGACTTGGTTCGTGCGGAACCCCAGTGTAAATGTATATCAGAGGACTCTTCTCCTGAAATGTCTATCAGGAGTGAAGTACGCAGAAGCATCGCGCCAATGGCGTTTCGCTGTTCAGCTTTCAATGGCAGATCAGATGTGAAATGAACTTTCAAAGGTTCTGAGGTCATGATGGTTCTTTGGATCCGACCTCTTCGATGACGGTTTGGTCTTCTGTGTCTTCTTTCACCAGGTAGAGTGGACGTTGCTTTACCTCGTCAAAAATCCGTGCGACGTATTCACCGAGGACGCCAATAGTGATAAGCTGCACGGCACCCAAAAAAAGGACACTTGCGGTAGTCGAAGTCCAACCAGGTACGGTGCCGCCCGAAAGCTTGTCAAAGATCACCATGACTGCATAGACCATTGCGAGCAATGCAGTGATCAATCCAAGCCAGACAGCCATTCGTAATGGCATTTTCGAAAAGCTGGTTAAAGCATCCAAAGCGAAGCTGATCATCTTTCGCAACGGATACTTTGTCTCTCCTCCGAAGCGTTCCTGCCTGATATAGTAGATCGGCTCCTGGCGATAGCCCACCCAGGCAAACATTCCTCTAAGAAATCGGCTATTCTCCCGCATCTCCAGAAGCCCGTTGAGTGCACTTCTGTCTATCAGTCTGAAATCACCCGTATCTACGGGAATACTTATCTGTGTACATACTCTGAGGATTCGATAAAAGAGAGCCGCCGTGAGTTTTTTGAAGAAACCTTCGCCTCGACGTTTCTTACGAACGGCATAGACAATATCAGCCCCACCTTTCCATTTCTTAAGCATTTTGGGAATCAGCTCAGGCGGATCTTGAAGATCGGCGTCCATCATGATGATGACATCACCTTGGCACTTGTCGAGGCCGGCGGTCAGGCAGGCCTGATGACCAAAGTTTCGGGAAAGGCGTATTCCACGAATTTCCGAGTGTTTTTCTGATAGAGTCCGAATCAGTGTCCAGGTTTCGTCTCTGCTTCCATCGTCACAATAAATAATCTCCATCTCTTCGGAAAGAGCCTTCGAGACCTTGACCAGACGTTTCGTTAGTTCAGGCAAAGACTCAGATTCATTGAAGCATGGTACAACAACAGAAACGAGTGGCTGATCGGGTCGCTTGAGGGCTTTCATTCAGGAAATCGCCTTCAAGAGAGCCTTCATTTCTCGAACGGTCTGGAGATCTCCCCGTTCATCGGCCACTTCGATACCTTGCTGGTAAATTTCCTTCGCTTTGTCCATGTTGTCGACTTTACGATAACTGTCACCGCATAGTTTCCACGCGGCCGAGTAGTCAGGCTTTACAGAAATACACTTCTCGAGCGCCTCTGCAGCCTTCTGGTAATTCTGATCGTCGATATAGAGTTTACCGAGCATGAAGAGGCCCGTAGCGTCCTCGGGGTCCATCTCGATCAGCTTCTCAAGGCGTTCAATTTTCTCTTTCAGAGGGAGGTCCATGAAGGGTCTCTTTCAATGCGTAGTCAATGATGTCATTTTTCGTTTGCGGGTTGGGGGTTCGTCAAGCGTAGTGGGGGAGGTCTATGGAAGCCAAATTTACAACAACCGAGTATTTTTCTGGAATGTCTGAGCCTCAGGCAACGTATCGCCATGACAGTCGACCTCCTTTCGCGACTCGCGTCTATCTGGAGGATTTCTCGAATCTGGACCCTCTATCCATCCCATGGAAAGAGCTGAGAAGAAATCCTGAGAAGTACCCCGACTGGCATGTTGCCAAGGTCTCAAGCCTCAGAACCGTGGTTGGCTTTAATTATCGCGTGGACAATCGAGAAGAGCACCGGATCTACCTGAAACGCAGCCTGCTCAGAGGTAAGGTGAAACAGATCCTTTCCCTTTTTCGGGCTTCCAAAGAATGGAGGGAGTTTCAGATTGCTCAGGAATTCGCCCGTGAGAACGTCATCGTTCCTCGTCCTGTCTACTATTCCGAAGGCTTTATTGAAAACGGCTTACCTCAGATTTTCCTCGCGACTTCCGCCTTTTCCCCGTCATGGCGACCTTCGAAAGAGTACTTCAAGGAAACCCGCCGCTTTGACAGGGTTTGGGAATCTTTGGCCGCATACACGAAGTCCCTCCACGATCGAAAGATTCTTCACGGGGACTATCGTAGTGATCACCTTTACTTCAATGAAGATCGCTTTGAGGCTGAGGACTATGATCGTTGCTGGGCCCTCATCGATCTGGATGGGTCTCGCGTGGGGAAAGTCATCTCCAGTCGCGACCGATTTCGGGCTCTCA
Organism: uncultured Candidatus Sumerlaeota bacterium; assembly: GCA_964437365.1. GTDB lineage: Bacteria > Sumerlaeota > Sumerlaeia > SLMS01 > SLMS01 > CAYTGM01. The sequence continues at coordinate 189,740 of CAYTGM010000001.1, forward strand.
CTCAATTGACCGAATCACTGATTACTTCCGGTATCTCCCGAGAGAATCTGAAGGATTTTCTCGCAATCTATGATCACAGCGATGAGAATCAACTCGACTCAAAAGAGATTTTCAAATTCGTCCTTGAGAAGGTTGCCCGTAAGAAGTCGGGATAATCTACCAGGGTTTCGCTGTTAACCATCTGACCCAAAGTTCAATCTAGACCGACACCCATGTGTTTCCTTGTACTGTAACCGTATACATAACACGCTATCCCTATCAATCTTGTTTCAAGCTGCTTTCTGCCTGCTTGCAGCCTGCATTCCGATGCATGGTCTATGCATGGTCCAAGCTCGTTGATAGCAGGTTAATAGGAATTGATTAGCCTGGATTCGATATCCAGGAAAATTAGTTATCTAAAGGTATGAATGCGCTTACAATTCTTGAATAAATTCATTCAGCGATGTTCAGCGCTCAGCTCTCTGAAACTGACTTCTCACTCTTATCCTGCTCATGTTTCTCGGTGGAGTAGGCTTTGCCGACCGTTTTGCTGAGCTTGACTCCTCCAAGCTCTGCCAGCATCTCCATTAGAGCGATGTGGTGAACCGTATGGCTTGTCAGAAAAAGAAGTTCGCGTTCTATCGTTGTATTTACAATTGATGACTTTGAGTTCGGTGCAGGCAGCTGATGCAATTCCAGGCCTGTTGGAAGATCTGAACGATCAAGCTCGCTGAGGTGCCCTTGAATTTGTCCAATGACCTCGTAAAAAACGGTGCGTTGAGTTTCAATCCTCTCGTCTCTCTCACGGGCATCATAGTCTATACAACCCTCTTCGATTCCTTGAAAAAAGCAGATAAAATGTTCGAGGCAGTGACGCATATGCGCACCGATAGATGAGTGGTTCTTTGAGGTGGAGTTGTACTCCTGATCGCTCAGCTGATCGACGAGTGTACAACATCGGCGGCAAGCTTCAAGGCAACCTGTAATAATAGGGTCGCGGGCATTCTTTGTTTGTAAGTCTCTATCGGTTTCAACTGTTCGTCTACTCAACGGCACAACACTCCTGTTATAATTAACTATCTGCTGTCCTGTTTCCCATAAGGCTTTGCCAACGCAGGGCCAACCAGTGGTGGTTAAGCAACGTTTTGTTTTTCTTCCGTATTGTTTGTATCATTGGTAGAGCTAAACACCCGCAAGGAAAGAATGTCTTCACCTCTCACTGATTAAGATGTTAGGATAAAATAAGAAGATGCAGAACGCCTAAGTTGAGTGATCTCAGTGATCAATATTTAATGGATGGAGGAGTGTGCGGTAGATAGAGTTTTGAAAATCTCTGTCCCGCTCATCTATTGAAGTCAGCATCATTTAATGCTCTTCCTTGACTGTTTCAGGAAGCTCCGGTGAATTTATCTTGAATAGACTTGCGAAACGAAAGAAGGGTCGCGCCAACTTGACGCGACCCTGAAGAGTTGAACCTGAGGTTGAAAATCTCGAATTTAATCTTTCTCAAGGCGATAATTCGGAGCTTCCTTGATGTGCTCAATATCGTGAGGGTGAGCTTCACGTTTCCCCCCTGGGGTGATTCTGACCACCTTCGCGTTTGACTGCAACTCTTCGATCGTCTTGCAACCGTTATAGCCAAGAGATGACCTGAGCCCGCCCGCGTATTGATAAAGGATTCCCTGAACTGGTCCGGAGTAAGGTACAAGGCCCTCTATACCTTCTGGTACCAGTTTCTGTGAAGCTACATCTTTCTGTCCGTATCGATCGGCTGAGCCGTATCTTTGGGTCATGGCCCCGAGACTGCCCATGCCACGATAGGATATATACTGGCGGCCGCCTATAAGCACACGCTCTCCGGGTGACTCGTCAGTGCCGGCAAAAACACTCCCCATCATCACACAGCTGGCTCCCGCTGTGATTGCTTTCGGAACGTCGCCACTTTGCTTGATTCCACCATCAGCAATAACAGGAACCCCCGTTCCTCTGAGTTCCTTCGCTGTATCATATACCGCGCTGAACTGAGGCACTCCTACTCCAGAAATAACTCGAGTTGTGCATATAGACCCAGGCCCTATCCCAACTTTTACGCCATCTGCTCCTGCGTCGACAAGGGCCCTGGCAGCTTCTGCAGTGGCGATGTTGCCGGCAATGACCTGCTGCTCAGGAAACTTCTGTTTAATCCATTTGAGGATGTCGATAACGCCCTTGCTATGCCCATGAGCTGTGTCAACAACGAGGACATCCACAAATGTTTCGAGCAGACACTCGATGCGCTCATGGTCAGCTGGACCAACCGCTGCACCAACTCGGAGAGAATAACGGTCATCAACGCACTGGGAACTGTTCTTCTCCTGGATAATCCTCTTTACATCTTTATAGGAGTATATACCCGCGAAAGTGCCATCCTCTTCTGTGACAGGAAGTATACTGATTTTATGTTGACGAAGAGTATCGAACGCTTCCTGGATCGTCGTTCCTACTTTCGCCGTCACGGGTTTCGTGATCATGATATCTTCGATCTTCGAAGTCTCCGACTCAGCGTAACGGAACTGAGAACCTGTCACGATACCGAGGAGTTTACGGTTTTCATCTACAACGGGGAAGCTTGAAAAATGAAAACCTTTTTCAGCCTTCATCCTGTCCACTTCTGCAATGGTCATTTCTTTAGAGACCGTGCGCGCTTTGATGAGGAATCCGTTCAGGTAATATTTAACCTTCTTAATCTCAGTCCTTTGCGCAGGAGGTGGGAGGCTCTTGTGAACAATTCCAATCCCCCCCGAGAGGGCCATGGCGACACCCATTTCCGCTTCTGTGACTGTATCCATGGCAGCTGATATAAAGGGAATGTTGAGTTTAATGTTCCGAGTGAGTTGAGTCGTGAGATCTGTCTGGTTCGGAAGAAAATCAGCAAACTGAGTGACCAGACTCACATCGTCATAAGTCAGACCGGTATACCGGAAGTGTTCCATGAAGTCGTCTAAGTATTGATTTTTATGCAAGAGCTCGGCCTCCAGCTAACGTTTCGAGATACACACGTGTGTGGGGTGCTTGGGTCAAGGGTGTAGTTGGCTTTGCAGCATGAAGGCTTTCGGGTATAGCGATCCACCGGGACAGTAACCTTTGCTGGAGCGTGGTTTAACAGATTGATCGGTTTACTCAATCTCCCGCTGGTTTGAGCTGAAAGATGAGGTAGAAATTCAAACGATTACTGATCGCGATCGGTCCCGGTGGTCCCTCGATCCCAAAGGGATCGGCCAACGCGATATGGAATTGGGCATGAGTTACAAGCGTCGCGCTTCCGTTTTCATCAGCCTCGGGTCTAATCCACGCATCAACTTTCAGTGGGATCTCCAGGCCTTTCATGTGAAAAATTCCTGTGCCGGTAAATTCTGTCTTCTGCTCAGGTCTTAAAGTCAGATCCTCGCCCTGTACTTCCTTTAATTCAAAGTAAGAGAGGGGGAATTGCTCGGCACTCACATTATCCAAAACTGTATTGTTCAGCTCAGGCATCCCCATCGTGAGAGAGGAAGTGTCAACTTCGACCCGTCCCGTGGCTCCTGCTAGAGTTCCACGCTCTGCGAGCTGGAGTGTTCCTGTCACCTCCTTGGCTTCGCCTGCATAACTGTCTAAAGGTGCGGGAAACCAGAACTGTAGAAAAGGTGCACCTTCAACAGCCTCTTCGCTCATAATCCACTCACTGGTTTCCGGGATATCTTGCAGAGCTTGTTCATTCTCCGCTTCGGGTTCTGGTGGGAGGGCGAGGTTAAGTTTTTCCCAAGTCGATCCTCCAACCCTCTCTGCAGAGATTGGATCGAAGCCATCGCCATTTTCCGGGTTGTCGAGCTGCCGTTTCACCTCTGCCTCTAAAAGAGCAGCCGCATTGGCAAAAAGAGACTTCGCCTCAGACATGTGACCGATAATTTCGTCGTTGTAGGCGGTGAATACCGGAGTATGGCAGTCAAACTGGGAAAAGAGAGCCAGAGAAATCACCAATCGGTTGTCCTCAATAGCGATTGGGTAAAAGTCCATGTAGAAGAGTCTGTCTGACCTTCCAAGGGAAACTTGAGGTACGATCTTATATTCTGACAGACCCTCGTGTATTCCTTCGAGCCCAATCTGCTCGAAGGCTTTCTGGTCGTGATTTTCAGGAACAAGATATTCGAGGTCTGTGATCTTGATGGGTGACGCGACCTTAGCCTCCCCAAAATTCATAATCGGCACATTTTCTAACTGATTCTCCCTATCGCCTTGAGGAATGAACCTGGAGGTTCTTACGAAGTGAGCAATTTTGTCCACATCGTTGAATCTTCCCTGATAGATTGATCTTCCCTTATAATTCTGATAGATGATTAAAGGAGTAATCTTAACTTCATCCGGAACGGATGTATCGAGAGCGTTCAGGACCGTGAGATTCAGGTTGGATTCCTCGACCATCTCTTCGATTCTTGGAAGGGTGTTTTCTTCGAAAGAGCTGGCTACTTCTGATATTCCTGGCTGTTGGAAGATGACGAGTTCTCCCCTCAAGTTCTCTGGCATTTCTGCTGAAAACAGGGGGGCGGCAAGAAGGATAGTACATATAAGAGTAAGGAGGCGTGAAATAGGAGTCATGACTTTTTCCCAAAGGATCTTATCGCGAACAAGCCATAAATGAGGGCAAAGTCTGCGCCATAGAGAGTCATCCGACCCGGGATTACTCTGAATTGCGGAGTTAGGCTTCATGAAAAGCTTCCCTCCTCTTGACTTCTTATCCTTTTGACTTCCTAATTTGGCTCAGTCTTAGAACACAAGACGCGAAATTCACCCTCGGAGGACCATGTCGATGGTCGGACCAAAGTTAGACGCACGTTCATATGCCATACTCCTGCTGGCTGCTCTCTCAGTCGCCCTGGGATCAACCATTATCGCCCAGTCAAGCAACGCGGCTTACAACACTGAGGCGCAGGCAGCTCAAGCAACTCAGTCAGTAGCGGATGCAACTCGTCAGGTAGCAGATTCGACAGCCCGCATCGCTGAATCAAATGCCCAGATCGCTGATGCAATTCGTGAGCTTGCAGATGCAGTTCGGGATGCATCCGCTGAGCAAAGCAGCGGTTCAAAGAGTGCTGCCAATTCTGCGGACAGCGATCGGGATATGCGTGTAGCTCCTTCTGAAGGAGTCTTCGAACTCAATTGAGTTCTGACAGGGCTTCTTCCTTACAATCAAGGAAGACTGGCTTCTCGAGAATAATTCCCCTCCTCATTGCAATGGCATTCGTAATATGTCTGCCATTCTTCATTGTGGGAGGGTTCTCTTTTTTTAGCGATCTTCGTGAGGATGAGAAGTCCTCACCCAGTGGTAAGCAAGACCCCGTTGAAGCATTGCTGAATCTTTCTGTGTACGAAGCACCCGATGGCGATCATCGCTGGACTGCCTATCCTTCAGGATGGGATTCTTCCTCAGCTGTCAGCTGGAGCTCGAAGATCGTTCTCACAAACTTAGACTGGTCAACGAGTCGAGTTCTTGCGGACTCTGGGGAACAGAAGAGTCGTATATACAACAATCATGAGCTTCTTCTTGCAACTTTTAGACTCCCTCAGGAAGCAGGCTGGCTTGAGTTCGATCTCAACATTGGAACAACCAATGTCCATGAGCGTATTCTCTGGTCAGGACATTCAAGCTTTAACAAGGTGGGAGAGCAAGCCGTTGAAGGAATAGACCAGTTGCGAAGATCGCTTAAGTCGTTCGGGCGCATGAGTCCTCCGATAGATGGTCTGTCGAAGCTTCTTTTGGAGAATGCAAAGGCTTCGAAGTTAAATCAAGGAAACAACACTTTGCAGTCTCTTATCGAGCTCGATGCAGCTTTAGGGTCTGACGTTGCTCGCGAGATTCACTTTCCGCCCCCTCTTGCGACCCTCAAAATAAATGAGGGACGCGTCGTTACAGAAATCTTTGCAGGGAGTTCAACTATCAGGAATCCATTCTGGATGGTGGTGGATCCGAATGCCAGGTCCATTAAAGAGGTTCGTGAGGGTTATCATGCGTACTATTCCGACGCGATCCCAGGTGATTCGGGCTTCTATTACGAAGACCCAAACCCTGAGAATATCCTGGCTTTAGATCCTTCCTTCGCCCCAGATAGTGTAAATGGTCTATGGATTCCTTATGAAGTTGATCGCAATCAGCCTGAGGATACAGTCACTTCCGAGATCTACCTTAACTGGTTACAAGTATTCGGAATGCGTGCCTTTTCCTCACATTTGCACGACTACGCATGGGGCGGTTCTGTCTATGCACAAGGTGAAGAGTATGCATGGAAAAGCAGTGAGGGGAGATTTGTCCTGTCTGCAACAACATCGTCGTGGGAAACATCTATTGTTGAAATTGAAAATAGCTCTTCAAGAATAGAAGTTAAGCTTGCATATCTATTCAAAGATCAAAAGAGTTCGAGCGTCCTCGGTGTGGTTTTGGTAACCCGTGAAGACGACCTCGAAAATAAATTGCAGCTGGATTTTGATCCTCAAATGAAACGCCGTGTGTTTGCCCCAAAGAAATATCATCGAATCTCTAAAGTATATTTCGAGGATGAAATAGTTGAAGTGTTGGATATATTTCCCGGAAACAACCAAGAAGCCACGTTGCCAGCTATGCTGCTTCTGAAAATGTAATTTGCTCTGGATGCAATGTCGTATGATCACGATTCAATCACCGGCAAAGATTAATTTATTTCTGGATATCATCGCCAGGAGACTTGATGGTTATCATGACCTGGTGTCCCTGTTTATTCCCGTAACTCTCTATGACAGGGTGACTATACAAACAGGAAACAAAGCTGGAAAGGGTCCCGTCTTTACTTCATCCGGGCCGTATGCTGTAAGAATGGGCAAGGAAAGTGAAAACCTTGTCCTGAAGGCAGTACGTGCTATCGAAAAGACAAAGGACATCGACGTATCAAGACTTGATATACACCTGGAAAAGAATATCCCGGTCGGAGCTGGTTTAGGAGGTGGGAGCTCAAATGCAGCGGCAACCATCCTCGCCCTGAACAAGATGTTTGAACTGGATTTGATCGAAGAAGAAATGGAGCAGATCGCTTCTTTTCTTGGAAGCGACTGTCCTTTCTTTATTCGCTCTCGTGCCTCTCTCGTAAAAGGTCGAGGAGAAATTCTTCACCCCGTAGACTTCAAGCGCCAACTCCATCTAGTTATCATCAAGCCTGAAGTATCGATCTCTACAGGCAAAGCGTATAGCAGCCTCCTGCCAGAAGATCTCGGAACGAAAACTAATGTCTCCGATGTTCTCGAGTGGGTAAAGGGCGGAGCGGACTCATTACCTGAATTGCATAATACTTTCCAGACTGCTCTTGATGATGAAAAGGTTGAAATCACTGAAGCATGTGCTCGACTGGAAGAAGAAGGCGCTGATTTTGCTCTCATGAGTGGCAGCGGTTCTGCGTGCTTTGGGCTATTCTCATCGAAAGAAAAAGCTTTGTCTGCCAGAGATGCCCTGACCGGTGAATATCAGGCGTGGTATGCAGAAAATCATGTCCCGGGAAATCAGGATTGACTCAAATCGGACAGATACCGAGAACGTGAACCACAGCGTCCTCGTAGCTCAGTCGGATAGAGCACCGGTTTCCTAAACCGGGGGTCGCAGGTTCGAATCCTGCCGGGGACGCCATTTCCTCAAGTCTGCTGAAGATCCGAATTTGTATTCAGTGCTTCTTCAACTCTCTCTTCCATACGAATCACAAATTGTTCAAGATGGTGGTAATTTGTGCGAGGGTTGAGAATCACAGCGCGAAAAACATCTTCTTCACGCCATTTTGCCAGACTGACCCAGCCATCATTCCTTGCTATCAGTTCCTGATGAATTTCCTGCACGGAGAGCTCAGACTTGATTTCAGGTTTAAGCGTGAAGAGTTGGATATTCAGTTCCGGTTCGTGGAGAGGAACTAGCATTTCAGAAGATTTTAGTCGGTTATATAATTCACCAGTTATTTCCACCTGATTCTCTATGGTCTTCGCAAGCTCCTTTGTGCCAATTGCGTTGAGGGTTGCCCAGAGGGTAAGCACGTCTGCACGTCGAGAGCCTTGAATTCCCCAGGCGCCACGATGATCATTTGTGCCTACAGAATAGGCCATCGGCCAGTGAAGCGCCTCTTCGTAAGCTTTTCTTCCGCGTATATAAGCTACCGCCGATAGTCGAGGAACGTACATCCACTTTTGAGGTGCCATTGCAACCGAGTTCGCTTTTTCAATTCCCGCGAGCAAAGATCTCAGCTTTGGACTGACACCGAGCCCTCCGCCGTAAACTGCATCTATATGCAGCCATCCATTTCTGCTCTCGACAAGGTCCGAGACCTCCTTTACAGGATCAATAGCCCCATGAAAGGTCGAACCTGTTATCGCCGTCACGACAGGGGTCTTATCCTGGTGTCTATCCAGTGCTTCGCAAAGACTCTGCAGACTTATTTGACCGTCATTTCCACACTTTACAATTTCAATCTGGTCCTTCGAAAAACCAAGAATTGAGGCAGCCTTGCCGATCGATGCGTGGGCTCCTTCAGAATAAATCATCACAAATTCTGAGCGAGGTTTCGATGAAGTGAATCCTCCGCAAGCAGCAAACAGGCAGTTTAGATTCGCGAGGGAACCACCCGAGCAGAAGATACCATGATGGTCTGTTCCGAGCCCCATCCAATCACCCAGCTGAGCGAGAAGTGTTTCTTCCAACTTGCTTGCGTAGGGCGAAATCTCACGCCAGAGCGGATTGTTGTTCAAGGCCGACACGAGCGCATCTGTGAATGGAGCCACCGGGTGAACCAGCGTGTCCATATGCCCAAACATTGAGGGCGAAGTTAAGTGCGTGCTCTCATCAACGATGGTCTTCCAGATTTGCTCTATTTCTTTGAGTGGCAGGGGAGTTTCGCTCACTCTTTCAAGGCCCGTGGAACTCACGGGAAAGATTCGATCGCTCAGATAGATTTCTTGAATGAGTTTGGATAGAGAGTCAGCGAGTTGGTTAATCTGTTCTTGTTCAGGCTGGTACAAAGGAATGCCCCGGATGGAAATCACACACACAACGAGACAGATCTCTTATGTGATTATCCGGGGCGGTCAAGGTTTCCTTTACGTGGATCCCTTTCTTCCGGGGATTCTATTTCAGCTCATGAGGGATTTGCTCTCAGTTATCTGTTGAGCTCTCTTCGCTGCCTGAGTTGCTCTCTTGCTCGTCTTCAAGCTCTATCGCCCGTTCAGCTGCATTGGAGTAGAGTTCCTGGTCCTGGGTTTCTTCGATGAATTCAGCTCGCGTCATTTCATCTCCCTGGAGGACAGATTCCTCGCCAGGAGCCAGGGCATTTTGAAGGGTAACATAGATTGCCGTTCCAAAGGCTGCCCCTAAAATGAGCAGGGAAAAGTACATAGCAATCGCTCTTGGAGAATATTTACGGTTAGTCATGATCATCACTCCTTTATTATGAGTAATGCCAAAACCCTTCCGCCCGGATTCAGTCAGATTTTACCGGCATGCATAATGCCCCCTTTGCTTGCGTAAACGTTCACCTGTGTTATTCCTCCTCGATTGAGGTTATACGCCACACTTTCTTCGACGGATAGAGAGATCTGATTCCTCGAGAACGCTCATAAGATATCATGGAAGAGAAAAGCGATAGAGCGCCCAGAGCAAAATGGCACTTCACACGACGTGTCAGGGCTCCAAATGGACTGATCTTACCAGCAGAATGGGTTCTTAATCTCTTTCCTGAGCTCAATCAGTCGGAATTGCCACCCCTGCTCGATTACTTCCATAGTCATCGTCTGGACCTGCAAAAGAAAGAATCGTCGAATAGACAATCATGGGCTCAAAAGCTCATTGACCGGCTGGTAGATATACTCTTTGTCGTGGCGATCATATATCTGTTGGGTTCGTTTATTATTCCTACCTATTTTCCAGGAAGGGGATGGGTTATCCTTCTTCTAGTCGTTCTACTGATACACGGAATCGTTCAAGGAGTTAAGCTCACACGTAAGAGGAGAATCGATCCTTTTCAGTTTTCATTTAGCACAAAAGATCCCCAGCAGCTAGACTTTCTTCTTTTGCCATGGACAGGAAGGGATTTGCTTCTCTTACAGGTGATAGTAAATTATCGAGATATTAATTCAAGATGGAACCTTCAAAAAAAAGCGTCTATAAAGATATTCATCTGCGCCATTCTACTCCCGCTTGGCTTCCTGTTATTTGGCCTTCATGAAGGTGGTATGCTCTTTTTCGTATTGATGGCTCACCTTATTCTCCTGGGTCAATGCTTCGCGGGGTTCTCTATCGTTTCGGTCGCGATGATGCCGACCTACACCACGCTTCAAATGTCTATGAAACAGCGCAAGTATCAAATGTTGAATGACTGCTTCCTTAAGAAGAAATCTCTCTGGAGAAGATTCATTCCTACATTATTCAGCCGATCCATCTGGCGACGGCTTTTCAGAACCTGGAAAGAGGAATGGAGAAAGATTTTCTCCTGGTCACCTATCCTGATTCTCCTTCTCTACCTGGTACTTGCCCTTTTTTTATCGGCGGAGTTCTTGAGCAATGAGCAATGGATTCCTCTTCTCGCTCTTGGGCTTGGTGCACTGGCGTTCGGTCTTTCGCCCCTTGCTTACTTTTTCTCTAAGCCTTTTCTTGAAGCTGCCAGATCTCAGGTCGAGCGATCCGACCGCTATCTAAAGCATTACAAATGGAAAATCCTCAAACAAAGGGACAAGGCCATTGAGTAGAATTTCCGTTGTCAGTTGAGGTTCAGATAATCACAATATTCCCGTGAGGTAAAGCCATCATGAGCTCTGAAGAAGTCAGAAAAACAACTAGCGAAGACAATGTGACGGTAGACATGTTGATCAAAGTCCTCCGGGAAAAGCAGTCAAAGCTCTTTCTCGAGAAAGGCAAGATGCAGGAGCTTCGTTTGGGTCTGCTTCAGCAGCTTCACGTGGTTGAAAGTAAGATCGACAGCCTCGAAAAGCGTATTTCAGCCATTAAAGAGCTTGTAACCATTGATTTTCCAGCATCGGAAATCATCGGCGAAAAGAGCTGGGATAAGCTCGGCGTCCCGGACGCAGCGATTGAACTCCTTGATGAAGCAGGAGGCTATCTCACTAATTCACAAATTCGTGTCGGACTCTCAGAACATGGACTCACGGTTGACGACACCGAGGTCATTAGTTTTGAACTGGACCGCGCCTCCCAGGAAGGAGCCCCACTTTTAAAACTGTCTGAACAGCTTTGGGCAAAGAAAGAGTGGGCCGACCAGGGACGCTTCAGTCTACCAGGTAAGTATCAGAAAGATTCAGGGTGAGTCCAGCAAGCAATATACACATCAGATACGAAGAATCAGGTCTAGAGTCGCCAAGAAAAGACCTCACTTCTCTCGCGCGCAAAACTCTTAAGCATTGTCTTAAAGACAGGAATATACCAAACGCAGAAGTTACAGTCCTCTTTTGCTCTCGAGACGAGATTCATCGACTGAACGATGAATTCCTCGATGAAGATAAACCTACAGATGTTTTGAGTTTCCCCTTTTACGAGCAACTTCCCGAGCTCGCTCCTGAAGAAACTTTCTATCTTGGAGATATGGCTATCTGTCTCCCTGTCTGTAACGAGCAAAAACCCACGAACAGAGATTTATGTGTCGAACTCCGACTCATGCTGATCCATGGATTCCTTCATCTTGTTGGTTACGACCATGATACAGCTGAGAACAAGAAGGAAATGTGGAAAGAACAGAATCGTCTTCTGAAAGAGACATCTGACCTCACTGTCAAAGACATGATCGTCATCGCCAATGGATGAATTTAAGTCCGGCTTCGTTGCCCTTCTGGGAAAACCCAATGCGGGAAAGTCTACGCTTGTCAACAAACTGATGGGTGAGAAGCTCGCTGCTGTATCAGCTCTTGCACAAACGACTCGAGATCGATTCCACGCCATCTATACAGACGATCACATGCAAATGGTCTTTGTTGATCTTCCCGGAGTGATCGATCCCAACGACAAGTTAAACAAGTGTCTTTTCGACGAAGTTGCCGATGCACTTGCCGGGGTCGACCTCATTATCCATCTCGTTGAAGCAGGAGATCAGGACCCCTATCCAACTATCGTCAAAGACCTCCTTACAAATAACAGGACGGATAAAATCCTCGTACTGACAAAGGTCGATGGGAAGTATTCAAAGACAGATATGGGGTCGTTTATCGGGGAACGCGTTCCCAAGGAGCTCAAAGGAAGCTACAGCGATCTTCTGATGATATCTTCCTACGAATCAAAGGGGCTGGATGAACTGCTGTCAACGGCATCAAAGTATCTGAACGAAGGACCACCTCTATACGATCCAGAGCAGATTACAGACCGCGACTTACGTTATCTATGCCAGGAAATGATTCGCGAAAAGCTGTTCCTTGAGCTACACCAGGAGCTCCCATATTCGACCGTTGTCGAGATTGACGACTTTAAAGAACGTGCGAATTCCAAGTGGTATATCGCTGCCACCATCTATGTCGAAAGAGATAGTCAGAAGGGGATGGTCGTTGGCAAGGGGGGAAAGATGCTGAAGAAAATCAGTGCCAGCGCCCGCAAAGAAATAGAGATCATCTGTCAGGCTCCCGTCTTTCTGGAACTTTGGGTGAAGGTCAGAGAAAACTGGCGAAAGAACGATCAGGACCTGAAGAGGTTTGGCTATCGAAAGCCACGGAGGTAGAAACTTCCACCCTCAAAAATAAGCGGAGGGAGCTTGTCTATCACTTTCAAGATTCAGGTCACCAGTTTCTTCAGGCTTCCGCATCCTTTGCATTTTCCGCATGATGCAATTTGTTCTGTGATAATGTCGACAACGACTTCAGCTTCCAGATGATAGCCTCCATCCTCGTAGTTGACTTGCGCCACGCGGACGGGGTCCAAAGCTGATCCCGGCTCTTTTCCGATTAAAACACGAATTCCGGAAGTGACCGCAAAGAAGTGCTTCAAAGTGAGGACCAGCTCTTCGTCGCTGGGTATATCTAGTCCTTCCAGAAACTCTTCAACATCCAGCTCTGCCAGCTTCTCTGCCGGTTTACCTTTCAGGTAGGGGAGAATCAGGTCCTGTTCACCAACAGCCCTGCCACAAGTCCTTTTGGTCAATCGATAGTCACAGAGTAGACTCTCTTCGTCGATCACGATCTCTAGTGATTCTGTTACATCTTCGCAAGGCACGATATAGATCCTGTTCTTTCAGTTAAATCAAGAAGGCCGGAGAGTTGTTGAACCCTCCGGCCTTACCAATAGCTTGTATCGTTCGAGTTTATTCCTGGTTGCGCAGCATACTCAGGCTTTCATTTTCCTTAAGGTTGGCGATGGTTGCATCGTTATTCTGGCGTGTCCCATCAAGAATCATATAGATCTTCATCTGCTTCAGAGCTTCATTCAACATGATATCCTGAAATTCGTCATCTTCAACAAACTCTGGCTTTTCAACTTTAGCATAGAAGGGCTCATCACCAGCCTGGCTTGAAATGAGGTCCTCATTCACGGGTGTCTCTTTTTCTTCTTTGAGCTCAATTTCACCGAGCACGTCCTCTTGGTTGTTGTTTTCAGGTTCGCCCTCATTGTCTTCATCACGCATTTCCTTGAGACGATCGAGTGCTTCCTTCTCCTCGATGGTCATGGGAATCGTCGTGTCACCGTATAGACCATGGCGAAGAAGCTCACTTTCATGTCCTGCTGGAATTGGAATACCAATGTCAGGTGTGATGCCGATGTGGTGAATCGTTCTGCCCGATGGAACATAGTAACGTGCCGTTGTCAGGCGCATCGCGCTTTCTTTTGGGTTTCCATCTTCATCACTGTACAGGCTGTTGCGAAGAGGTTCGATTGTCTGCACAGATCCCTTACCGAAAGTGTTCTTTCCTTTGGGACCAATAACAGCTGCGATGTGATGATCCTGGAGAGCACCGGCAACAATCTCCGAAGCCGAAGCAGATCCCTCATTCACAAGACAGAAAACAGGCATGCCCTGGATAATCGGATCTTCCGTCGCGCGGTACTCGCGATTCTGGCTTCTTAAGCGACCCTTCGTTGAAACAATCATTTCATGCTTTGGAACGAACAGGTCACTCACCTCGATGGCCTCACGAAGAAGTCCACCCGTATTAAAGCGAAGATCAAGGACAAGTCCTTCCATGCCTTGCGACTTCAAATCGAGAATCGCTTTCCTTGTATCATTAGCGGTGTTCTCACTGAATCGTGCCAATCGAACATATCCTATTTTTCCCTCCTCGTCCAACGAGGTGTAATGGACAGAATCGATCTTGATTGTTGCGCGAGTAATTGTGAAGTCAATGGGGTCTGGCTCGCCTTCGCGATAGACCTTAATGGTCACTTCAGTACCTGATGGACCAGTCAGCTTCTCGACGGCGTCATGAAGGGACATGCCTTCAGTGGTTTCGCCCTCAATTTCGATGATGCGATCCCAGGGCATGAGGCCAAGCTTGGCCGAAGGAGAACCGGGAATGGGTGCAATAATCGTCAGAAGTCCTTGTCGCATGGTGATATGGATGCCGATTCCGCTGAACTCACCACCTGTGTCTTTGTTCAGACTTTCGAGCATCAGCGGGTCCATATACTGGCTATGCTCATCCAGTCGCTGGAACATGCCGGCAAGGGCTCCTTCAAGAACCTCTTTACCTTCTTTTTCATCCACGTATTTGCCCTGGATCTCGTTGTAGATCTCAGCTGCAACCTGTACAAAGCGAAGGAATTCTTCGTCTTCAGCGGCAGATGCGCGTGCCGTAGAGTGTTTAACCGTGAGCATCATGATCGACATGGCGAGGCAAACGATGGCCGCACCGAGGAGGAGTCGATCAGACTTTGGGGAGGATTTCCAGAAATTCATAAATGTCTCGCTAGGGTAATGTGTGAACTGACGCCTTCTTCAAATAAGAAGTCATTTAAACCAGACGCCCACTAAGTGATCTAAAGTTTGGTTGTCGCTGTCAAGGAGAGGCAACATTTGATTGAATGTAATCAAGGGTTCATTCCCTTTCCGAACAGATTTGTCGGGAAAAACTGCAGAATCCTGAAATTTCTCTTCTGGTGGCTCGTGGCAGCTGACGGTTCATGGTGAGTCGTGCCTGAGACGAGGTTTAGACCATGGCGATGGTCTGAGCATGGTCCGAGCATCGAGCGAGCATGGTCCGAGGTCGGGGGTAGGAAGGGTTTCGATCTAATAAGAGTCAAACGTTTCGTTTCGGTTTCCCGGCACTGTCCTTTTCACGACACGAAATCTCAATATGACCCTCGATGGCAAAATCCCCAATGAAACTTTTCAAGTCGCACCGGGATCTGGAAATTTGCGTGGAAGGACTTACTCCAGAATACCGGGAAATACAGAACTGCCCTTCCGAGGATTTCAGAAGGGCAGTTCCCAAAGGTCATATGTGGACTTGATCCTGAAAATTAGTCGTAAGACTGCCAGGATGGTGCAGAAAGAGGAGCAGCAGCTTTGTCGCCCCAGCCAGTCAAGTCGCTTGCATCCGATGCTGCCCCAAGGACGTCATCATTCTGAATATCAAAGGCTGTCGCGGTTGCATTGGCAATGTTCGTTCCCTGAATGATCGGGTCTATATCCAGTGTACTCACGACAGTTACTGCAGAAGCGCCTCCAGCAACGGTTTCAATGGCATAGCTGCCTGATGAAGGAATCAGATTCGTACTCGCTGTGAAAGTCCCTGCCGTTCCGTCATGGAAAAAGGCAGTTCCTGTGGCTCCTGTTTCTGCAAATACTGAATCAAAAACATCGATGACGACATCACCACCACCGCTGGCATCCAGAGAGGTAGCGACAGCAACGCCGTTTTCGTTGTTAAAGAAGGTCGATCCACTAATGTCAGCCGTTTGTCCACTGAATATCGGGCTAAATCTGAAAAGGACACCATCCGCACAATTGGCAAAGAGTGAATTCGTAATGACAAGATCGTTCAAGCCATCGAGGTCAGGTCGTATTCCCGTTGGCGAATCAGCAATAATTGCACGATCGATGGTTGTCGTCCCACCTTCCCAAAGGTACATCGCCACAACGGTTTGGTAGGCGATGATAGATGGATTGGAACGTGTTCCTGTATAATTGAAAGTACAGGTGTCAGAGCCCACACCGCTTGCTCCAATTGTGGCCTGTTGTACCGCGTATCGGCCGCAGTGAGTTGCGACGAGACCTGAGACATCAACGGTGGCGCCGGTACCAGGGATAATAACAAATGCGTCCGCCCCGCCGCCAGAGTTCCCAAAAACTTTCACGTCAGTGATTGTGCAGTTAATGGTACCGTCTACCCCATTGCCGAAGGCGGAAGTTCCCATGATGTATACACAGTCTTCGAAGTAGTCTGTTCCTGCGGCAGAAGTGTCCACTGAAACAAAGGGATCAGCACCATAGGGAACTGTTGGAGCATTTGACCCGTCATTTCCTGTAATATGGATATTCTGCAGCGTGAGGTTTAATTGAGTGCTGCCACCGGCATTTACCATAATGGCATCGTCAGTTCCCGCTTCGTGGGGAATCAGGATCAGATCCTGGATTGTCACATCAAAATCGCCGTTCACGAAAATACCATCGTTAGAGCCATTTCCACTTCCCGTTCCAACGACTGACAAGACGGGAGGATCCAATGGGTCATCTCCGCGCAGGATGAGATCCTTCTCAATCAATGCTGTTGCTGAGGCATATGGAGTGCCTGTGTTGACGACTATGACTTCTGTGGCGTCTGCCTCATTGATGGCATCCTGAATGGTGGTGTAATCACCCGCACCTGTGTTATCTACAGTATATGTGACAGCCAGTGCAGAGCTCCCAAGTGCAAGGATGCTTGTTACTAAACATGATTTTGCGAGCATAAAAAAAACTCCTTCTAGATTCGAATACAACAGATGAAATCTTTAACTTTATCTCTCTCTAGTCAAGAACTAACTAGATAAGAATATGAATTCACGGTATTGCCATCTACCAATAATATGCTCAGCGGCTCTCTGGTAGTAGTTTCCCCGAAAATAAATAAGATTTATTTCAAACTGGGAGGCGACATGCCAACCTGTTTACGATGCTCAACAACCGATCCTGATCTTAATAGAAGAGTTGATCTCCTCATACCGTTCACTCTGAACGAAATCATAAGGAAGCTCCCCAATAATCAACTGAGAGACATCCTGGTGAGAATGTTGCGATCTGCGACATTCTCATCGATCTCAAACATCACTGAATCGACTGCCCTTGCAGAAGAACTTTCTTCGCTCCCAGTCGATAACGGACAGGAATTTTGACAAGCACTCCAACAGCAACAGCCTAATGGGACTGTTCCTCGGGTGGATACATCAGGGGTCTGGTAGCCCGAGGGAAAGTTTGGGGTGGCAATGAAACATTTCAGCTCCCTTCCAAGCTGTTGAATATCAATGAAAAGGAATATGTTGTCTTAAATAACTCCCTACTCTATTCTACTTATAGTTTCAGGAGAGATGACAATGTTCAAAACATTCTTCAACATATGGTACCAGGAAAAAGAAACCGAATGGGGGCGCAATGCCGCAGCGGCAGCCCTCGCTCTTGCAGCACTTATTCTTGCCTATCTGATTCATCCCTTTCAGGAAGTTCTGGGTATCATCTTCTATGCGGTCAGTTTTGCCGCTGGACTGCGCTATACTCTGCCAGAGACAACGGAGTCATTGAAGGTAGGTGACATAGACGTAGACTTTCTCATGATCCTCGTTGCCTTTGGTGCTCTATACCTTGGGCATCCGGCCGAGGGAGCTATGTTGCTGGTTCTTTTCGGAGCGAGTCGGGCAATGGAGGCTTACGCCCGCAAGAGAACTCATAGTTCAATTAAAGATCTGATGGCAGATATGCCGTCCGTGGCGGTTCTCATCGAAAACGAGCGTCGTCGTGAGGTTGCTGTTGATGTTCTCAAACCAGGAGATCGAATACTCGTTCGTCCTGGAGAGCGTGTACCCGTCGACGCGCGTATCCTTGAAGGGCAGAGCCAGCTAGATCTTTCTGCAATCACTGGCGAGGCAAAGCCTGTCGAAGTTCTTCCCAGTCATGACCTTCCATCCGGTGCTGTAAACGGAACAGGTGTATTGACGATGGAAGTTCGAAAGCCTGCCAGCGAAAGCTCATATCAAAAGATTATCAAGCTGATTGAAAATGCCCCGCAGCGGAGAAGCCCTTCTCAGGTTCTCTCGGACCGTATCGGTAAGTACTTTACCTTTGTGATCCTTACTATTTCGATGGCAGGTTTCCTGGTATGGTGGCTGGCCATGGGAATGTCTGCGTCAGATGCTCTTTACCGCGCCATGGTTCTTCTGGTTGCTGGATCTCCGTGTGCCATCGTTTTGTCTATACCAAGTGCCATTCTTGCGGCGATTTCTGAAGGGGCTCGGCGGGGTATTCTCTTCAACGGAGGACTTGGTCTTTCTCTTCTTCAGAAGGTGAAAGAGGTTGGCTTCGACAAGACGGGTACCCTCTCCACAGGGATCCCTGGTGTCTATCACATGAAATGGGACGGTGAGTCAGATTCAGAGCTTCTAAAAGTTTCCGAGGAGTTATGCTCTTCATCAACGCATCCGGCCTCCAAGTCCATTTACGATTATCTGATGAGTGAAGGAGTGTGTTCTAAAGGTACCGTGTTGAGTGAAGTGGAAGAACTTCCTGGCAGGGGACTGATTGGAACCTGGAAAGGTAAGCGTGTCGAGCTGGGGCGTCCACGCGGTTGCTTTATTTTCGATGATGAAGAACGCGAATCATCACGGGTTTTTCTATACGTTGACGGTGTCCCACGAATTCGTTTCTATCTGAAGGAAACACCGAGACAGGGTGCCTTGCAGACAGTACAAAGTCTCGCCGCTCGCGGGCTGCGTTCCTTTATGATCAGTGGCGATATACAGCCAGCAGTTGATCGGATGGCAAAACTTGTAGGAATTACCGACGCCAGAGGTGAGCTCGACCCTGAAGAAAAATGGGCGATTGTGGAGAAGAAGGCTGCTGAGCAACACGTAATGATGGTTGGTGACGGAATCAACGACGCACCAGCATTAACTGCAGCTACAGTCGGGGTCGCCATGGGAATTCGAGGTTCGGCAGGCACCCTGGCTCAAGCAGATCTTATTCTTGTGAAAGATCGATTGAGTGATCTTGTCGTTGCCTATGACCTCAGTGAGAGAACCCGTCGCATTATCCTTCAGAACCTCACGATTGCTATCGGTGCCGCCTCACTTCTGGTTACCTTTGCAATTATAGGTGAGCTTCCTCTCATACTTGGTGTTTTCGGTCACGAAGGAGGAACGGTCCTTGTCGTCCTTAACAGCTTGCGACTTCTTCTTTCCGACTCTTCCGAGAAAAACGCCCCGCATAGTCAAGCCGCTCACAGAATGGCTGGTTAGAAACTATACAAGTTTACCACAGAGAATGATATCTTCGGCCCGACGAATGATTCGGGCCGTTGCTTTTTTGTCCAAACCAATGGCGTTGGCGTCGTCTGTATCCAAATGCATCTCGGCAACGAAGTTGTCGCGCACCCTGATCTGCACTTCATAATAAAGGGCAGGTTTGTCTCCCTCAATCTTGACCATGACGATGTCATTGTCCCGGAGGCCAAGGCCTTGGGCTTCACGGGTCTGCAAATGTATATGCCTGTTGGCTCGGATAACACCCTTGTCAATGACGAGATGCCCCTTGGGCCCAACAATAATACAGCCGGGGGTCTGGTGGTGATTGCCGCTTGGTCTCACAGGAGCTTTGATTCCCGTATAAATACAATCGGTCAGGGAGATCTCGACTTGCGTATCCGTACGAGCCGGGCCGAGCACTCTGATGTTCTCGAGGGAGCGGCCTCTTGGTCCGATGATAGATACGGTCTCTTTCGCTGCAAACTGTCCCGGCTGACGAAGGTCCTTGATTGGTGTGAGTCGATGCCCCTTGCCGAATAATATTTCCACGTTCTCTACACTGAGGTGAACGTGTCGGGCAGATATACCGATGGGAATATAGCCTGCCGCAAGAGTTCGTTCATGAGAGGGGTCGGTATAGATACAACATTGTCCCTCTTTCTCTGCAATCTCCGTGAAAGTTTTACCGCCACATCCACAGTAACATGATTCATCCCCGGAAGTCTTGCCCGAAGATGATGCTTCCGCGAAACGTGCAAGGACTTGCTCCGTTACTTTTCGAATCATCTCATTGTTGAGGCGGGCATCGTCCATAGTGAATTCCTGTAATTATTCGATGACTCGGATTTCAATGGGTCCTGCGGCCATAAACGGTGAACCCTCGTGGGTCGCCCAAAGGTAATATGTCCCTGGACCCACCGGGCGACTGAGATCCTGGTCGAGCATCAAGCCGATTTCGTCTGGCGGAGCGGTGTCTATCTCGAGATTGCGCGTGAGGATGGCCCCGCCACTGAGAGTGAATTCCTGAAAATGAGTGGCGAAAAAACGCCCTTCGCTCCATACATGGGCCACAGCGCGTTGTTGTTCGTCATAGAACATGGTCAGATCGAACCGTTGTTCATTGACATAATTGATCGTAAGCGTATTACCGGTAGTGTTTCGAACCCGGCAGATGGCAACAATCGGTTCTCCACTTTTAACGATATTGCGTTCAACTTCAACACTCATGAAGAGGCCATCAACATCTTCTTTGTTTCTAGGGATTTGGACGCGCGGAGCCTGTTTCACAGCTATCTCGCGCTCTTCTTCCTCGTCATCAACGATAGTATCACGGGCATCACCTTCAAGAAACCCTTCGGGCTCTCCTCCGGGAAACTGTTTCTCCATCCTTGATGGCCCAGATTGAAAAACACGGCATGATGTGCTGAGGCTCATCAGGCTGACCGCGATCATTAGTGCAAACGCTGTGAAGACAGAAGATCTATTCGTCATGGGTGTCCTTCGTCACGGATTTGATGCTGCACATTTATCGACGGATCATTTCCAGCGCAATGAGTTGTTGATCATATTCCTGTTTTGGCAGAGGGGGAAAATAAATGCCCCGCTCGTCAAAAGGGAAGAGCGGGGCTTCGGCTTGCCGGCACGAATACTCGTGTTGCACTCAGAGCGGCGATTCAACAACCGGCAAATTTATATGGTCTCCTGAGAGGGAGAATGTACCTACTGTTCTTCTCGTGCTTTCTTTTCAACGATGGATTCGTAGACTCCTTCAATCAGGCCTGTTAACAGAGCCGTCAATGAGATGCCCAGTTCTGCTGCTCCCTGGGGAAGCAGTGATGTATTTGTCATTCCGGGAAAGGTATTTGTTTCCAGAAAGACGGGCTGTCCATCTTCGGGGATGATCATGTCCGTTCGCGAGAGACCTTTACAGCCGAGCAGGTCATGAGCCTTTTCGGCTATTGTCTGAACGCGATGAGTCAGTGGTTCGTCTATTTCTGCCGGAGTAATTTCTTCCGTGGCTCCGGGTCGGTATTTGTTATCAAAATCAAAGAAATCGCCATTTTTTATACGTATTTCAGTAGGGGGGCATATGATGCGTCCACCGAAACTTTCTGCAAGGTCAAGCACTCCACAAGTGACTTCGGTTCCGACGACATATTCTTCGAGGATCACGTCGTCGTCAGACTCAAAGGCCCTCGTCACCGCACGGTAAAGTTCGTCTAGATCCTTACAGATAGCCGTGGCGACACTCGATCCTCCGTGAGAAGGTTTTGCGACCAGGGGCCAGCCAAGCAATGTGCCTGCTCCGGCAAGCTGGTCCTCGCGATGCGCCCGAGGTGTCTCAGTGCGGAGAATGAGATGGCGGGCGACTCGAATTCCGTGAGCGCTGATGAAGTTCAAGGCCCGACGCTTATCCATCGCGAGAGCACTCGCTGTGACTCCACTTCCGATATACGGCAGGTTCATCATATCCATCATGCCCTGAATACGTCCATCTTCTCCATAGGCGCCGTGCATGACAGGAAGAATCATCGAGGGAGCCCAGTTTACAAGTCGGCGAAGACCTTCAACGGGAGGGTGTTGAGAGAAAAAACCCGTTGGGCAGAACTCTGGATAATCCAGCAGATCGAAAAGCTTTTCAATGCGTGAGGGATAGGTAGAGTTGTTCCACACTTCCTCCGGGCAGACCCAGCTGCCGTCTTCGAGGATGCAGAAGACTCTTACTTCATAGCGCTGCCGGTCGATCGCGTGAGCAACACAACGCGCCGAGGTGAGCGAAACGACAAACTCTGATGATGGCCCACCGCAAATCAGTGCGACCTTTCTTGCGTATCCTGGTCTCGATTCCATACGGGCATTCCCTGAGAAACTCCGGCCATTAAGCGAAGCCGAATGGGACACCGGCAAGTTAAAAATGCAAAGCCAACCAGATTCCCTTTAGCTACCCCCATCAGGCACAATATGAGGTACTCTAAATGGTTAATGACTCTCTTTATTGACTTTACAGGCGGAAAACCCTTCCCTTTACATTTGGGCGCTATCGCACTCAGGGGTTCCAAGAACTCCTCTAAAAAGAAAACTTCCACCTTTTTTTCAAAGGTGGAAGAATGAATTCATGAAAGTGAGTTTTTTCGCAGGAGATTCAATTACTCAAAAAGGTCGGAACTGATATCCTCGACGGATAGAATAAACCTGGCCTTCTTCCCGGGCTCCAGGGGAAGAACGAGCTTCGCACCACCCGAATAGCCGCGTCTGAGTGTCGCCCCGGAAGATGAAGCTACATTGACGGTCTCATCCGGGTTCTGGATCTTCACACCAACCGGCTGCCGTGTGAGAGACGAGGTGGTTACCTCCTGGTTTGCCCGAAGATCAAGCACCGCAAGGGTGTCCGGTCGATCCGTAATCTCATAATCTGCGATGACTGTGTACTCATCTTTAACAGACAGGGTGATTTTGCAACCTTCACCTTCGAAGACAAGTTGTTCACGCGTTCCACTTACCAGATCCATAGGCAACTCTCGGTCACCCGAAATCATCACCATCTGGAAGGCGGCCTCAGCATCGAATTGTTTGATACTGAAGACCTGAGGCCTCTCAGTTGTCGTCAGCGAAAGGACCCCAGTTGTATTCGAATCGTGCGTCCCCAGGGTAACATCAGGTGCCCACTTTGGACTTTGAGCCAGAGAGATGGCTGGCAGGAAAATCGTAGCGATCAGCCCGACAAGCGACAAGACGCCCGTTGGGACTCTTCGGTTAATCTGCAGGGTTTGACCCATCTGGTTGTGAGTCCTCCTCAAAGAAAATCATCGAATTGCATTTCTTATTGTTTATTCGGTTCGAATTAGGCTAAGATCTTTACAGGGTGTCAACCTCTTGCTCATGATTCATCCATGCCAGAAGAGGTTCCTCCACCGATAAAAGAGTAATGATTTTCGCAATAGATGCTTGCAAATCGCCAGGATTTTAAATCTACTGGGATTCCCTGAAAATTACTCAGAGAGATAAGTATGGCAAAAACAATCGCAATCATCTCCATGGCCTTTTGTCTGGTAGTTCTGATCGGGCTCTCTGGAATACTTCATTTTCAGCAGCAGAGCGAAATCTCTTCTCTGCGGTCTGAAGTCGCTCGTATCAATCTGGAGAAACACTCTACGGACCTCGGTCGCAGTGAAGAGCAGGATCGAATTCAACAAATGGAATATCAAATCCAGGCACTTGCGGCTGAGATGAATGGAAAGGATGTGGAACTACCTGCTATGCTGGGTGGCAATCCTATCTCTATTCCTATCGAAGACGATATTCTTGAGCGGGTAGATCAGGCTGTCGGACTTCTCGTGGTTGGAGTTGCCACAGCGAATCAGGGTGCAACATGGGTTCAGGAAACTCCGCTCCATTCGGGAACCGCCGTGGTTATTTATCCTGATGGGACACTGGCGACGAATTACCATGTGGTACAGGACATTGAATACTGGGAAGACCAGGCACGTCAGCTTGAACAGATTGCTCGATCTGAGGGCCACGACTGGCGGATTAAAATCGATGCTCTCTTCATCAACCGGGGAAAGTACTACTACCTTGATTGGAAGACCTTCGACAAAGAGAACGATATCGCTCTGTTGAAGATCAGAGACTGGGAAAAAGCATCGGAGGAGCTGACCTACCTGCCGGTGGCTCGAGATCTGAAAGCACTCAGAAAAGGGCAGTCTATTTTTGCTGTGGGGTTTCCCAATGCGGCTCGAGCTGCGATCACAAAGACCCAGCAGCTGGAGACGATTATCAGGTCGGACAATCATCAGACTTTGATCGAGTTTTTCAAGCGTGAGGATTTCAATTATACGATGACTGGCGGGATCATTTCCAGAAAGATCACAGACAGTCAGGGGACACAGCTCATTCAGCATGATGCGACGATCACTGAAGGCAACTCAGGCGGACCGTTAATCACTGTCAATGGCGAAGTTATCGGGATAAACACTTACGCCATTGCCGAGGTTGAGGGGTATGGATATGCCGTTCCGGGGCCCTATCTGCTCAATCTTTTGACACGTTATTAGAATGTGAAGAGAGTTCTCTGAAAGGCGGACGAAAGTTTTGCAGAAAAAGCGAACTTTTCCGTTGCCTTGACGGCAGTGATTGCGCTTCGCTCTCGGGCTCCTGCGCATGGACGCGGCTCTCTTCAGCAGAGTCGTTGGTGCCCGCTGCGAGGGTCAACACCACGTCCATATCGAAAAAGGTGAGAAACCATGCACCCAATCATCAAAGAAATTGAATCCAGCCACCTGAAATCGGATATTCCCTATTTCCGTTCAGGTGACACCGTCCGTATTTCCGTGCGCATCGTTGAAGGTGACAAAGAACGTCTTCAGGATTATGAAGGCGTTGTGATCGCTCGTAGCGGATCAGGCGTCAGAGAAACCTTCACGGTACGCCGCGTTTCCTTCGGCGTTGGAATGGAGCGTGTCTTCCAGCTCCACAGCCCACGTATCGATTCCATCAAAGTTGTTCGCCGCGGTAAAGTGCGCCGTGCGAAGCTTTACTATCTCCGTAACCTCCGTGGCAAGAAAGCACGTCTTAGCGAGCGTCGCATCGATGAAGCGAAACTTAACCGTGAAGCTGAATCGGAAAGCAAAGCCCGTCTTGCTCAGGCTGAGCAGGGTCAGGCAGCCCAGGCCGTTATCGATGAGAAACTGGCTGCGAATGAAGCACCGGCTGAGACTCCTCAAGAGAATGAGGAAGCTGCAAACAACGAAGAATCAAAATCATAAGCAAGACTTAACCAGTCAACATTGGTTGAATTTAACTGCCCCTCCTGATCGGTGGGGCAGTTTTTTTGTACTCACCGATGATTCCCTGCTTGATCTTCTGACCATGAGGCAGTGATGGGTGTGTATCTCAAGCCTCTTGAGAGAGGATTAAACCGAATGTTCACTGAATTTCGTTCTATACACAAATTACTGACATTATTATTAGTATCTCTCGTTCCTGCTCTTCCGGGCGCTCCATTGGACTCCCGTGTCAGCGGTATCATCAACGACGGTTCCGGCGATTATACTTTCTGGGGTATCTATGCGGTTGAAGCAGATTCGGACAAGGTTCTTGTTGATATCAATTCAAAGCGACTCTGTGTTCCAGCCAGTAATAAGAAGCTTGTATCAACTGCCCTGGCTGCATGGAGGTTCTCTCCTGATCATCGGTTCGAAACGGGAATCTATACAGAAGGTCAGATTGCAGGCTCTGTGCTGCGTGGTGATTTAATTGTCAAGGCTTCTGGTGACCCCTCCTGGACTCCCTCTCTCTTGAAAGGAAGGCCTGGACTCAGCAAACTCAAGGAGATTGCAACAGAGCTTCACTCCGCAGGTATTACTCGTATAGATGGAAATCTTATTGTCGACTTTGGAAGATTTCGAGAACCACACTTTTTTCCACCAGGCTGGCAGTGGGACGACCTGGACACCAGTTACGGTGCCATTCCATCTGCTTTCTCCATTAACAGTAATCGCGCTGGTGTTGTGATAAGACCTGCGGAGGTCGGTCAGAAGCTTCAGTTTGAGTCTTCTCTACCCATCGATGTCTTCAGGATAGTCAACCGTTCATCGACGCTGTCTGGTGGGTCGTCACCGACAATCAACTACAATAGATCACTCGATGGCGATGAGATTACGATTACTGGTGGAATCGCCTCTTCTGAGAATCAATCGGTACGCTCCTTTCCCGTTGGTGCACCAAGTCTCGTTGCGGGCAAACTCTTGAAGGCTGTTCTGATGCAGGAGGGGATCACCGTATCCGGCGAAGTGATTCTTGATGAAGATGTTGATTCGGATGAATTGATCGCAACTGTTTCGGGTGCCTCGATAGAAGATATCGTTCTCGAGTGTAATCGTGACAGCGATAACTTTCTTGCCGAGTCTCTTTATTTACTCGCATCTGCAGATAGATATGGCAAAGGGAGCTACCGCGGTGCTCACCAGCTTGAGGAAGAATACTGGAAGAAGATCGGGGTGAATATAGCCGAGTTTATCGCCGCTGATGGGAGTGGGCTCTCGAGGAAAAATGCTGTATCAGCGCATGCGCTTGTTAATCTTCTTGAAGAGATGCAGGATGAAGAGTGGTGGGTGGACAGTCTTGCTGTTAGTGGAAGAAGTGGTACCCTTCGTTATCGACTCAGCAAGAATGGGATGGCTGGCAGAGTAAAGGCAAAGACAGGAACCCTGGATGCCGTATCTGCTTTAAGCGGCTATATACGAAAGGCGAATGGAAAGACTGTAATCTTTTCGATTATGGCGAATAATCATCCGGGGGCGAACTCTCCGATCCGTCGCAGGATTGACCAGGTTGTCGAGGTTCTCGCAACCTATTGACAATAGGGAAAGATGGTTGATGAAGGACCAGAGAAAGCGAGAGCAAAGTCCACTCCCTGCTGGGCAAAGTGGATTCTACGAATTGCTCCCATGGCTCCTTCTGGTGACAGGATTGGTTCTCTTTACAAGCAAAGTTATCATCGATGGGATAGCCGTGTATGGGGGAGATTACAATAAGCACTGGGATGCACCTAGATATGCCTTAGATGGCAATCCTCCTCAGCTGGGTGATCTATACCTTGCATTCAATTATCCCACATTCGTAGTGGCATTATCTTCACCCCTTCTGCTTGTTGATCGAGAGACGGGTGAAAGCCTCTGGGATATGATGAATTTCATTCTTATTGGAGCGTCTATATGTATTATCGCTCTCGGCTTTAAGGTAGGCTCAAGAGAGGAAAGAGCTGACTCCGCGCTCCATAGATTCCTGGTTGAGAAGTGGGCATTCTTCGTACCGGCCGTGTTTCTGCTCTATCATCCATTGGAATTCCTTGTTACATCGGGGAATGTAGATAGTTGGACACTCTTCTTTATGTCTCTATTCTGCTACTTCAACATCACAGAGAAACACCACAAGGCAGGGGCTGTTCTTGCTGTCCTGAGTTTAATCAAGGTGGTGCCGGTACTCCTTCTTATTCCAGCTTTCGTCAGAAAGAATTGGAATCAATTAGGTGGCTTCATTACCACTATTATCTTCTACTGCTACTTCGGTATTATATTCAGGTATTTCCTTTGGGACTTGCTCTACTTTTTGAAAGTTCTTCCCGAAATTCCAATCGAGCTGAAGGAACTTTCATTCTCGGTTCCTAAGGCAATCGTATCCGAGTTGAAATCCGATATCTATACAGATGCTGCCTCATATGCACTCTGGCTGCGATTATGGGCATTTGTTACATTGATTCTTGGTGTCCTGTTGATGCGAGTTGTCGAGAAGAAGGAAGTTCAGTCTGTACTGTACTGTTTTTCATTGAGCTGGATTCTTCTGATGATTCCAATGGTCCAAATTATCTATCTTGTTTGGATTCTTCCCTGTTTTTTCTGGCTGTTACGAGATTCACTGGCAGGTGCTATACCCCGTAGGTCCGTGTTGATATTCCTGTTTGCATGGAGTCTACTCTTTGTCGGTGGTAATCTCAGAGTAATCTTTCGTCGTGACCCCTGGAAACTGTTTGAATCGCCTACCCTGTTCTATGCGGTACTCGTTTCATTATTTGCCATCTCTGTATTGATTGGTAGCCTATTGATGGAGTCGCGAGAACGTGTTGAGGAGAATGATACTTAATTGAGTGGGTTTGAACCGTCTTTATCTTGCGATTTCTCAAGATAATCGATTGCTGCTTCTACTACCGTATCTATCCCCCTGGCCAGATCTTCCCTGTTTGGTCTGACACCCAAATGGGGAAGGATTCCAATATATTCAATAGGACGGTCTAGAAAGCCTGTATATGCTTTCACGGGGATGCGCGCCAGGTATTTTCCTCCAAGTAAAGGAAAGTGCTCTTTGCGGGAGCTTGCTCCAGCCGTTGTTTCCCCAATAAAGGTAGCCCGCTGCGATGAGTAAAACCATGAAGACCAGCCTTCGCCGGCGCTCATGCACCCTGAATCTGTCAGGATCACAACTGGACCTTCGAAAAAGTAATCTTCCGGTGTGTCAGGACTGTCTATAAATGATCGATAGGCTGTTTGCGTATCGAACCCACCTCCACCATTTCCGCGTACATCGATAATGAGTCCCTCCATGGGTTCCATTTCCTGCATCGCACTTTCCATGATGAGGCCTATTGGACCTTTAATCCCTGAGAGATAGATATAACCCAGCTCGGGTGTGAGTTTTTTCCAGCTGACAACCCCCTCACGCTTCAAGCCTGTCATTGGAACGGGGAGTTTCCAAGGGCCATAGTAGCTTGATTTCGCATAGACCTCTTCGGTATAGATGCCTCCCTTCAGATCTCTAAGCTCAAGTTCAAATGCTTTGCCAGGTGAAATGGAGGTGAGTGTCTTACGAACAGCCAGATAGTCCAGCTGCTGAGGCGAGGAGACACCTACATATTTACTGTAGTATTCCCCAACCTTTTCGATGAATGTATCAGCCTGCACTCCGTTCACCGAAATCAGTTCATCTCCAACCTTGATTCTCGAGTCGTTCTCATTCAGGTTTGATTGAAAGACAACTGGCCGGTTGCGGTTATCTCTCAGGAAATAAACCGGAGCTACCCACTGAGGCAAAGGAGGTTCCGGCGGTGTTGCTGTCCCTGCGAAAAGTCCAGCATGACTGTCCTGAGTCTTTGCAATCAGTTCCATCGCAAGCAGGGCAAACTGATCTTCATCATCGAGCATATAACGTCTAGACATCAGGTCCTTTGTGTCTTCCTGCCATTCAATTCCTTTCAGGTCAAAGCATGGGTAAACATTGCCTATAAATGTGTGTAGAGCCTCAATCTGTTGAGCAAAAGAGTATTCTTCCGTCTGGCGTTTTGCCAGTTCTTCTTCGATCGCAGGCATGAAAGTGGACGTCGATTCTTCAATGTCTATTACTGGACGCGATGGTCTCGCACTTTTTCCAGGCAAATGCACAGGACAAACAATCACAAGGCATAGGATTACGAGAGTGGTGTTTATTGAAGAGATGAATCTGGTATTCATGACAGTCCCCGCCCGGCTAGGTAATAGCTGCTATATAGGTTCTATTTGCAGACGTGTCAGCGAGAATTTCTCGCGGGGGACATGAGTCCAAAATCTGAAGCACGTTTTATTGAGGCAAGACTTTCGACCAGCTCTGGGGATACGCCCGGTGAGAGCTCCTTCGCCAATGTCACTTCTCTTTCCATGGATAGCTGATCATTGGAAGCAAGTGAATCGGTCCCGATGTATGTTGGGATTCCATATTTTAGAAGCTTTTCCAGTGGAAACTCGCCACGGTTAAAGTAGAGGTGGGTACCCGGGCAGATAACAACCCGACACTGTCGCGCTCTGATCAGCTGTAAATCGGAGTCGGTGACGTCGTTACAATGGACGAGAAGTGTTTGAGGTGTCAGGCAGTCGCAGAGGTCCAGCCATTCAAGTGGACGTACCCGTGGGCACTCCCAGTCAGCTGGTAAGAACGGATCAAGAAATTCTCTCAGGTCGCCTCGATTACGAAGAAACATCTCCGTCTCATCTTCCGTCTCTGCCGCATGCACACAAAGCCACTGCTGGTGAAGCCGCGCACGGGATGCAAGACTGCGATTCAGGGGTATTGTCGTGGTATATGGGGCGTGGGGACTTATTCCATCCAAAAGATGTGATGGAAGGGGATGATCGGCACTCTGCTTCTTGAGCGTATCGTTGGCTAATCTGATTCCGTCAGGTGGTTTGAAACCCAGGGCTTCGCGAAAAACAATCCCCTTAATTGAAGGAACCTGTTTCCAAACTTTTGGGGTCAGTCCCAGCGAGTCTATATCCAGAAGTGCCTCGGTACCTTCCTGGCTGAATAAATCGAGTGACTCACGGACAGCACGTTCGATGGTAGAGGTAGATGCCGCTCTTTTCAGAGCTACAACCTCTTCCAGCCATAAAGAAAAGGGAAGACCAGACTTGATCTTCCCTTTCATAAAGGAGAGCTCTAAATGACAGTGTGCATTAAAGAAGCGGGCAGGCAAATTAGACCACCTGCTTAGCCGACAATGTTTTCTTTGACCAGTCTTTCAGCGATTTGAACAGCATTGAGTGCAGCTCCTTTGCGCAAGTTGTCACTGACAATCCACATATCAAGAGTCTTGCCCGATGGATCCGAAATATCCTGCCTGATTCTGCCAACGAATGTTTCATCACGGCCTTCTGCATAGATAGGCAACGGGTAGTGATTGTTTTCAGGCTCATCAATAACAACGACGTTCGGCTCCGCAGAGAGCAGTTCACGTACTTCCTTCACGTCCGGTGCTGATTTAAACTCGATATTTACAGCTTCGCTGTGAGCACGTATAACAGGAACACGAACGCAGGTTGCTGTAATGCGTATGTCTGGCGCGTTTAGAATCTTCCTGGTCTCGTTAACCATCTTCATTTCTTCTTTTGTATAGCCATTATCCAGAAAGACATCAATATGTGGAAGAACATTGAAGGCCATCTGGTGAGGAAACTCAGCCATGGTGAGGTCCTTCTCACCTTCCATTAATTCTTCTGTTTGCTCAAACAGCTCATTGACTGCCTTCGCACCTTTTCCACTTACAGACTGGTAGGTGGAGATAACAAGACGCTCGATAGTATATTTTTCATGCAGAGGTCTGAGAGCATGAACCATCTGGATCGTCGAGCAGTTCGGATTCGCGATGACGCCCTTTGGCAGCTTTTGCTTAACCAGGTCACCATTAACTTCAGGGACGATGAGTGGGACCTCTTTATCCATGCGATAGTGTGAAGTATTGTCGACCACAACGGCTCCTGCTTTGGCAGCGATCGGTGCCCACTTGGCGGTGATGGATCCCCCGGCACTGAACAGCGCTATATCGACTCCCTTGAAACTCTCTTCTGTGACTGCTTCAACCTGAATACGCTTTCCCCGATAGGGATACTTTTTACCGGCAGACCTTGGCGAGGCCAGCAGACGTACTTCCTTGGCAGGAAACTGTCGGCTTTCGAGAATCTTGAGCATTTCCTGGCCAACAGCACCTGATGCTCCTAGAATAGCGATTGTATACATAACGTTTTAGCCCTTCCGCGAAATGGGTCGCGTTCTTATCCGCAACCCGACGGAGCTGTAAAGGGTTGATTTAACAGACTCCTGTTTTTGGGTAGAAAGCAAGCCTTCGGAAGATCACTCCGTTTCTTGTCCTTGTGTTCCCCTGTCACTTGCATTTCTGGTCGGTATCTGGTGCATGTCTGCTGCTTCTCTGGTGCATGAGAAAGCAGGCGAGACTCAGGGGACAGCCAGCAGACACAAATATGAAAAGCTGCAGACCCCTACCGTGATCGAATTGCAGATGACGTCTCTCAGGATCGAGGTGACTCCGGATTTACTTATTTAGATTTTGACAGCGGTGATTACTCCTCCAGAGCGACACAGATACAGAATTGGGCTCAAATGGAAGCCTGTCTCCGATCGATCAGTCCAAAGCGCGATACTCTAAATGTCTTTAGATGGAGGTGCCCAGTGAGCTTCAGCATGCCTTCGGTTCATTAACGAACCATGCAGTGATTTATTGAGGGGGAAAATATAACCAGGGACGAATTCTTCAGCACCTGTCGCTCTATCAAGCGTCATGTGGGATGGCGATGAGGGGGGCATCGGCCGAATGCTGAAGTTCGTCCCTGGTTTGCCGGTACGGGCGGTCAGTGTCACCTGTTTAAGGTTACACCTCGGCGCTGACAGCTGCCCTGAGATCGTGATGTACGATGACTGAACGGGTCGGGCAGCTATCGGTTTCTCTCTCACGTCAGCCCGCGAGTTTCTCTCCGGCGATGGCAAAAGCTTCTACCAGTTCGTCATTAGCGAAAGATTCAAGACGACGGGCTTCGAGCTGAATATTGCTGAGTTCGGCGCCTGATTCTTCGAGGAACTTGTAGATTGAATTGTAACGCTCACGGGACTTTTCAGCCGCTTCAACACCTGCTGGTGTGAGGGTCAGACCACGGTAGCGCTCGTAGTAGGCGTAGCCAAGTGCAGCGAGGCGCTGCATGGCACGTGTAACGGTTGGACGGCTCATTTGAAGTCGTTCTGCGAGTTCAACGCCTCGCACGTAGCCTTTCTCATTAAGTAGATCCTGAATGAGAAGCAGATAACAGCTGAGCTCCTGGGGGAGAGCTTCTACTGGGGGATGAGACTGTTGTGTTTCTTGCTCCATTTTATGTTCCTTCCTTGCTGGGTTTTAGTATAAGTTTCTCTCACGAAAATTATTCTTTGTCTGTTTCGTGTCGTTTAGGTGACAGAGCTTTGAACTTTCTTTTCTGTCATCTGTTTAAGTAACGTTGCGAATATATTGCCGAACGGAAATATGAGGTGCTAAATTTAGTTAAATCAGTACGATAGCTATTTTTCCCGTTGAAATTGTGTTATTCTCAGCACAAATAAATCTCTATATGAGACGTATTTGTCCAGCTTTGAGAATGAATGGCAAGGATATTCGTCTCTGAGCGAGACAAAAATATTTTGCTCACCCTGCAATGTTATCTTATGATTGAATGCCGTGAATGACTTCATACTTGGAATACAGACTTGGTTAAAATTACGAAAATTAAAAAAGTTGGCGGTGGGATTGAGAACTATTTAGTGCTCGTAAACGGTGGCGGAGAAGTCAAGCTCCTTGGTGCTACGGTGCTAAAATTTTTCCTCTCTACAAATTTGGTGCTCCAGGATTATGAATGGGAGAATGTGCTGACTTACGATCAACAGGAACGTTGCCGCGCTTCTGCCTGGCGATCCCTGGAAAGGCGTCCTCACTCCAAAAAGGAACTCACGCGAAAGCTCATGAGGAAGGGATACCCGGAGGATATAACCTTGAATATTGTTCGGCAGTTGGAAGAGAGGGCTTTTCTCAATGAAAAGGAATACGCTCACTATCACATTCAACACCGACTCCGCACGAAGCATGGGAGAAAGCAGATTCAATTTGAGCTTCAGCGAGAGGGGATCGCCGAGGAAATCATCAAGAACAAACTGGATGAGCTGACGAATTCCGATCAGCAGGAGGAAAGTGCTCGAGCTCTCCTTGAAAAGTGGAATCGCCGAAAGAAACCTTTAGATCCCGTTAAGCGTCGAAGAAATGCTTTTGCCTATCTTATTCGGCGAGGATTTGACTCCGATCTTGCCCGAAAGCTTGTCGAGGAAATCATCGTCGCGACAGAGAATACTGTACTGGAAAATGACTGAAAATTATTCAAGCACCTCAGAGATTCACTTGAGTCTAGAATCCAAAAACCTTAATTTCAGTCTTGAAAGTCTTTTGAGTTGTCTAATGAGAGGGGGCGACCTAAGCTTCTTTGAAGTTGGGTCAAGCTTATGAGTAAATACTGCGATACATATAAAATTACCTGCACATGTGTTACTTGTGAGGGGCGCGAATGCGCCCGTTCTACCAAGACGCGTGCAGAAGCTGAGATTATTCGCAGCGTTCGCCTGAACACTGATGGTTCAGAAGTCAAAGACCGGGTAAAGACTGAAGAAAAGGTTTCCTCAAATCGAGAAAACACTGGGGATCGACCTATTCCAAGTCCCGTCTGGAAAGAAGATAAGTCCGAGGAAGTCTTTAAGAACAGTTTCAGAGACAATGCGATTATTATTTCGTCTCTCGTTCTAATGCTCTTCGCCATCGTCTCTGTCATTTATTTCCTTCTACCCACTCCGCCCCAGGCGACCAATGTTGCCGTCGTACAAAAAGAGACAGAGAAGGTGGAAAATGAAGTAGAAACTGAGCAGGATCGCGTTGTTGAGAATCTCAGAGAAGAGGATGAAGGCCCCGGCGAGGAAGAGCAGGTCGCAGAATCGGAAGTTGTGTTTGTGCCCGAAGAGAAAGAGGAAGATAAGTCTCCCATCTCCATGCCTTCTCCTGAGAAGTCCCCAGATGAGCAGCGCGTCGTTCAGTCAAAGAATCTCAAGGATCAGGGAAATAAC
Source organism: uncultured Candidatus Sumerlaeota bacterium (assembly GCA_964437365.1). Taxonomy (GTDB): domain Bacteria; phylum Sumerlaeota; class Sumerlaeia; order SLMS01; family SLMS01; genus CAYTGM01. Next base: position 224,091 of record CAYTGM010000001.1, read on the forward strand.
GCAATCATGGAGGGAGATATAATCAATGCACGTACGTTCTATGAGGAAGCATTGAAGGTAAATCCTCAGTTCGATGAGGGATTCAATAACCTCGCGAATACATACGTTGATGAGGGGAATTACGAACAGGCGGAGCCCCTCTATCTACAAGCAGTTCGTCTAGATCCAGAAGATACAACGATCCGATATAATCTTGCCCGGAATTATCTCAAGTCCAAGCGCTTTGAAGATGCGCTGAATCAAGTTGACCGGGTTTTACTGGAAGACCCGCAGGACGCCGAAGCTCATCTCATTGCGGGTGTCAGCAAGTACTACCTGGAACGTTACCTTGAAAGTATCCAGCATTTTGACGCGATGATCAAGCTGAACGGAGAATACTCAGAAGCCTACTATAACCTTTCGCTGGCCTATCGCCAGCTGGGCCGTAGCTCTCTTGCGAATACATATTATAATGAAGCCGTTCGCATAAATCCTAAGCTTAGATCTTCAAATTACAGGCAGACGATTGCGGCTGTTCCCTGATGTCTACGCAATGGTCTGGTGCATCGGTGTCTTCGTTACGCCGGCGTTCCACTTAAGACTCCTCCCAGGTCTCACCCCATTTTTTCTTTTTCGCCAGTTTGTATAGACTCTTCTGTTTTCGCGGGACTTCAACCTGCCTGAGTTCCCCGCCTGTCGTGCAGCAATCAAATGCGATGCTTCCTTTGTTTTTTGAAACAGGAGCAATAATTCGATGTGCATCGAGTGAGCTGTGCTTTCTGCTCAGAATTAGATAACTGAACTTTTCATCTTCGTAGCCAAGAGTTCCGCCTTTCAATTGCCGGTGTCTTCTCAAGCGAGGCAATCTCTCAGAAAAATGGCACCATGAGGGCGTGCTTGCCATCGGACACCTGGATTCATGAGGACAGGGGGCAAGGACATGAAACCCTCTCTCAATGGTATAGTCACGTATTCTTAAAATATTCTGGAAGCCCGCAGGTGTTCCTGGCTCAAGAAGCAGAAACACATCCTTGCAACTCTCCAAGACTCTGGTAATGAAAGACTGATGATCGGAGACGTTTAGTTCATTCAGCATGTAAGATGATATGACAAGATCTGCGGGCGTTAACTCTGCTGTCTTTACATCTGTGAGGTTGTAATGAACCTTTTTCGGGGTATTGTCAGAGCCATTGATCAGGATTTTCGAAAGGTCTAGAAAAGCCTTATCTGCTTCGTACAGGTTCAGAGCGTGCAGCTCTTGATAGTAGAAAGTTGCCGCCAGCGAGGCTGTGCCTGGACCGGCTCCCAGATCATTCATCGATCTGGGAGCGAAGTCTGGCCGACATTCGTCCAATATAGACAGGCAACGTGTGATAGCTGCCCAGGTAGCAGGAAATCTTACAGCAAGGTAGGCCCCTCGGAGTATCTCGTCAGCAGAAAGCTTGATTCCATTACCTGTCTTTCGGTTTCGGTATGCACCTGAGAGAGCAGATACAGCCACTCGAAGCTCGTCTGAACTATAACGTTCAATAATTTCATCGATCATTGACTGGAGACTCAACGGGATCATGGGGAGCTCTTTTTCAGACTATCGAGCTGCGCAGCGATCACACCAGCGAATAGCAGGATGCAGCCAAAGCCTTCTTTAGGTGACAGAATTTCACTAAGAATGAGCCAGCCAAAGATCGCCGCGAAAAGAGCCTCAGCGCTTAAAATGATAGCGACATGACCAGGCGGGGCATCTCTCTGAGCTACAACCTGGAGCGTATAGCCTGCTCCAACCGAGATGAGTCCTCCATAGGCGATGGCCGGCAGAGCACTCACGTAATTCATGAGCGACCAGCCTTCAAACATGATGGCAACCATGAGTGACAATGCGCCGCAGACAAAGAATTGTCCAGCAGCAAGAACAAGGGGATATCCCCTTCGCAAAAAAAAGTCGATGGCAAGAACATGAATGGCCCAGAAGATGGCACTGATGAATACAAGGAGGTCTCCAAATTCAAGGGCCATTGATGCACCGGGACTCAGAAAAAAAAGTCCGATAATTGCCAAGGCTGAACCTGCCCAAACCCAGGCACCAGGTTTATAGCCGAAAAACAGGCTGAAAATGGGAACCATCACCACATACAAGCTGGTGAGGAAACCTGCTTTCCCCGCTGTTGTATAGACGAGTCCAGCCTGTTGAAGGGAAGCTGCCGCAAAAAGAACAAGTCCGCATACGGCAACAGGTAAAATAAAGTAATGTGGGTTGATGGAGTTCTTGAGGTTTCGATCCCGATTGATCAACGGAAGCAGGACGAGACCGCCAATCAGGAAGCGGAATCCGTTAAACCCAAAGGGCTCTATATAGTCCATGCCGATGCGCTGTGCAATGAACCCGGATCCCCAGATCGCTGCAGTCAGAAGGAGCAGAGCATCCGCGATGAGAACTCTTTCGCTTGAGGATTTCAAGATCTGGAATTCTCCGCGCTGCTTCGATTATTTTTGAGCCTTTTCACCTTTGCCAAGTTTCCAGCGAAGGTAACCTTCGATGAAGGGTTCCAGGTATCCATCGAGAACTTTGTCAGCGTCATTCACTTTGAGCTCCATCCTGTGGTCGTTGACCATTTTATATGGATGGAGGACATAACTTCGAAGTTGACTGCCGAAATCGATGTCCATCTTCTCTGCTTCTTTTGCCTGGGCCACTTCCTTTCGCTTTTGAAGTTCTTTTTCGAATAGCCTGGACCTGAGTACTTTGAAAGCCAGTTCCCGGTTCTGGTGCCAGGATCTCTCATTTTGCATAGATACGACAATCCCGCTGTCGAAGTGAGTGATACGGACGGCAGAAGTGGTCTTGTTTACCTTCTGTCCTCCTTTGCCTGAAGAACGGAAGCTGTCAATACGCCAGTCCTTATCCTGAACACCGATATCTATTTCTATATTATCATCCACTTCTGGAGAGACATCAACCGAGGCAAAGCTCGTGTGGCGCCGCGCGTTGGAATCAAAAGGTGATATACGGACAAGGCGATGAACACCTGCTTCCCCCTTAAGATATCCAAATGCATAGGGGCCTTCAATACGGAGGGTTGCCGATTGTATTCCTGCCGTTTCACCCTCAGTCTGATCAAGTAATTCCATTTTGTAGTCGTTCTGTTCGCACCAGCGCATATACATACGAAGAAGCATCGAAGCCCAGTCCTGAGACTCGGTACCTCCGGCTCCGGAGTGAACCTTGAGAAAGACAGGTAATTGATCTTCTTCATCGTTCAGCATGGACTGAAGTTCAAGCTTGCTGTAGCGAGCTTTCAGCTCATCGGTCGCTTCAGCGACCTGATCCGCTTCTTCTCCCTCAGTCATCCCTTCCTCTTTAAGGAGGTCGATGAGTTCCAAGTTGTAATCGACGTCCTTTTCCAGAGTCTCCCAAGGTTCGACACGGGCCTTGAGCAGATTCATTTTCTTCATAATCTCCTGGGCATGATCCGCATCATCCCAGAAATTTGGGGCCTGACTCTGGCCTTCGAGTGCTCTGATTTCTGCTGTCAGCGCATCGTAGTTAAAGATACTCCCGGTTTTTGAGGCACGATTTCTTAAGATCGGAGAGTGCAGTTGTAGAATCTGAGAGTTGTTTCATAGTATTGGAACTTACCTTTTTAGGGGTGCGCTACCGGTTGCGCACAGAATTGTGTGCGAAGTGTTAGAGGAACAGGATGGATCAAGGCAAGGACAGAACTTTGCCCCTTAAGAAACAGGCCAGGTTACTTGTGGAACAGGACCGAGGGCATAGATGCTTCCGGTTGATCTTATTGTTCGAGAGCCTCGTAGAGCGGGTTCGTCTCACAATTATTTGGAAAGCGAACATGAACGAGCTCGGCGATGGTGGGGGCAATCATTGGTGGTTCTACGAAGCGGTTGCTCGTTCCCTGCTTGATCCCTTTCCCAATCGCCATGAGTGGGACATGTTGATCATATGAGTAGGGAGAACCGTGGGTTGTCCCATCGTTCCCCCCAAAGAAAAAGTTCGGTTCCAAGGCGAAGGCTACATCTCCTGCCCGGCCCGGGAAATAGCTTCTAAGGATTGCCTCTTCGATTCGGTTCAGGCTGGAGCCTTTTTCCAAAAGGTCTTCTGTTACGTGCGCAAGGCGAACAGTGTCCTGGTCTCGCAGCCAGTCCCGAGTGAGCTCTTTGACTTTTCTTGCGGTATCCTTATTTTCAGGAAGATCAAGGATGATCCAGGGAACACTGATGTTCTTGATAAACGAGCCAGATTCGGGAATTTCTAATCGATCGGTATTTATTTTCAGAAATCCATCGAGCGATCCAGCGAATGAAGATAGAGAAATCCTGCCACCTTCCTGGTCGAACTGTTGTATATACTCAGGTAGATGAGCAACTCCATGGTCAGCGGTCAGAAACAGGGTCCAGCTTTGATCGGGAACTCTTTCGTCCAGGAGGTCCATAAGTTCCGCAAGGATCTCGTCGGTCTTAATGGCGGCATCAAACACTTCCCACGAGTCAGGTCCAAAGGCATGTCCAGTGGGATCGTTCGATGAGAAACCCAATGTCAGGAGGTCAGGGTGCTCATCCTGACCCAGACCTTCTTCGGAAATAGCCCTTTCCGCGATATCAATTATCGACTGATTCGAGAAAGGTGAGTAATACATGTTATTGTAATAGGCTTTGTCAGGGCTGGCAGAGTTCCATCCATGCACATGGGGGAAAGTATTTTTTTCGAACCCTCCGGTAGACTCCCCAGGAAAGCTGTCCGGTGTACATACAAGCTCATAGATGCTTTCATCGAGTGACAAAGTCCACGGCTTCTTGAACCATTGATCGACGCTCTTTGACTCATTGTACTGGATCGCCCAGTCAGGAAGTCTGTCTCTATACCATGTACTTGTTATATACTCGCCAAGGTCACGATCAAACCAGAGAGCTGTGTCGGCTCCTCGACCTGCCATCAGGATGGCGGCTCGATCCTTCCAGGAAATACTGACGGTGTGTGATCTGCCCTGGCTTTTCATCTCAAGCAGGTCTCCAACGGTCTCTGAGAGAAGTCGATGAGGAGAGTGCGAACCCTCGTTGCCATCAGTTTCAAGCATCGATTGAGGCTGAGGCGGCCAGGTTTCTCCCTCTTCCAGGAGAACTCCGCTGGAGAGAACTTTCCTTTCTTCTGAATCGCCAACACAATAGACAACCTGGTCTTCCTCTTTCTCGAACCAGTTGTTCGCCACGATTCCGTTCAGGTGCCCGTAAGATCCAGAAAGCAGGGTGGCGTGACCGGGAGCAGTATAGGTTGAAACATGCTGATAGCGACAATTCTCAAACCAGAAACCTTCTTCCAGGATTCGATTCATTCCTGATGTCCCGAAGTGAGGGGTGAACTTTGATACATAGTCTCCCCGAAACTGATCGATAGAGACGACGACGATCAATGCGGGCTGATCGGATTGAAGGTCAGAGGCAAACGCTGAAGTTGCGGTTGTGAGAAGAGATGCTCCGAGGAGTGAAAGAGTTGCTGAGCGAAAATGTTTCATAACTAAGTCCTGCAATTCCAAATTTAGTCACCACCGGAAAGGATGGAAGCTGCAGGAAGTGGAGTCAAGCAACCAGATGCTGCTGTGAAACATAAACGTTGATCGCGTCGAAGGTTGTTTTATTGCACCCTTCGGGAATGTATTGTGTTTTCCATGGTGAAACTCCGGAAAGAATTTTTCTCTTGCTCATATTCGAATCACAAGCTGCCAGTAAAGTTCAGCAGATCCTCTTATTGATTACAGCGTCTTTGACGGTGATGGCAGGGGCAACGATTGCCCCGGCATTACCTTCAATTGAAACACACTTTGATAGCATCGCGCTGAAGTCGGTCTTGATTCCACTGGTACTAACCCTCCCTGCACTGGCTATTGCCCTTTCAGGAAGGGTGGTTGGCTATTTCATTGATCGAATAGGAAGTGTTCCGGTGATTATCTGTTCGCTGGTTGTCTATGCACTGGCAGGATCATCAGGGCTTTGGGTTGAAACCATTTACGGACTCTTGCTGGGACGGCTGCTTCTCGGGGTCGCGGTCTCAGGGATCATGACAGGTAACTCAACTCTCATTGTCACCATCTTCGATGGAAAAGAAAGAGATCAGTTTCTTGGGTCTCAGTCCGCCTTTATGGCTCTCGGGGGTGTAGCGTTTCTGTTGCTGGGTGGTTTTCTCGCTAACTTTGGATGGAGATTGCCTTTTTTGATTTATACACTATCGATCCTTCTGGTCCCCGGGTTTTTTCTTTTCAGGAGGTGCAGATTATTAGAAGGAAGAGAAACCCAGAGCAATGCTGAAGAGGATGTCGAGATCCTTCACTACAAGCATCCAATTTTCGTTATCGCTTTCATAGCAATGACAATCTTCTACATGGTTCCCGTGATGATGCCTTTCATTGTTGAGCATATCCATGGTGGTCGTCCATTTCTAAGCGGAGTTGTGGTTGCCTGTTCGACCATGGTCGCAGCGATTACGTCGATGAACTTTGCTCGACTCAGGTCGCTTGCAGGAAATTGGACAATCACGGTGATCAGTTCCCTTTGTTTCGCACTGGGGTATATCGGAATTTCCTTTTCTCCGAACCCCTATGTCTTGATTTTATTCATTCTGTTCTGTGGTTTTGGGATGGGAAGTCTGATTCCAAATTTAAACGTCTGGCTGGCGCAGATTTCTTCATCAATCGCTCGGGGTCGAAACTTTGGGCTGCTCACTTCCTCGCTTTTTCTGGGGCAGTTTGCCTGTCCTTTGATTTTTGGTCCCGTGAGTGATGTTGGCGGACACTTGTTCACGTTCGCTTTCGCTGCATGTCTATGCGGTATTTTCGCGATCCTTGCTCAGCGTCACAGCCATTTGGGCAGGTCTGGAATGGTTTCAGCCACAAAATAATAACATGAAACAGTTGCGTATGCCTGAGATTTGCTGTGAATATCAGTTTAATCACGCTAAAAGGAGATGCACATGGCACAAGTTCGTGCGAGTCACATATTAGTTGAGTCAGAAGAGATGGCTCAGGATCTCAAGAACCGCGTAGAAACAGGTACTTCATTTGAGCAGCTGGCAAAAGAGCACAGCAAATGCCCCAGTGGCGAGCAGGGCGGCGATCTTGGATGGTTTGGGCCAGGTATGATGGTTCCGGAGTTTGATCAGGCTTGCTTTTCTATGGAAGAAGGAACGATCTCTGATCCTATCAAGACTCAGTTTGGGTACCATCTTATCAAACTGACCGGCAAAAAGTGAATAAATACCTCACCGTAGTTTAAGAAAGAACTGTTCAGCTTGCGCGTACTCATATCATCTGACCTCCATTTAGAATCGACAGGGCTTGAACCTATCAGGCGACTTATCGCCGGCATGGAGAGAGAAAGTCCCGACCTCGTTGTTCTTGCTGGGGATATCGGCAATCCATCTATGCATTTCGAAAAGTGCCTGAGATGCTTTCTGGCTCTTGATTGTACCGTTGCTGTGCTCCCTGGAAATCACGACATCTGGACTGGACTTGGTGAAACCAGTATCGCACTGTATGAAGAAATACTTCCTGATATCACAGAGTCACTTGGGTTTCACTGGTTGGAAAAATCACCGCTGACTCTGAGTAATCAATTAGCAATATGCGGTTCCATCGGGTGGTATGATTACAGCGCTCGCGAACCTTCCTATCAGCAGTCTGATGAGGATATTGTCGAGCGGAAAGCACGCTATGCTGCAGATGCTGTCAGGGTAGACTGGGAATATACAGACCCACAGTTTGCCAGGATTCGTCGCGAGCGTCTCATCAAACAACTGGCAGATATTGAGGCAAATGATGAAGTTCAGAAAACACTTGTCGTAACTCACGTCCCTATCTTCGAAGGGCAGCTTGAACGTAACCCGGATGATGAAAACTGGTCCTTTGGTATCCCTTACTTTGGCCACCTCACTCTCGGCGAGCAATTGATGCAATTCGGTAAGGTTCGGTGGGTTGTAAGTGGACACACTCACCTCGGCTTGAGTAGTGAGATTGGAAGAAATGGACTTGAACCTATTGCAACTTCCGTTGTGCCGAGCGATTACGGCAAGCCACGATGGGTCACGCTGGATGTATAGAAGTCTGCTCGTATTTACATCCTGTCTGTTGACTATTATCTTGGTGACTGGCGGTTGTAAATCCAAAGAACTGATCGTTGATGAGAACCTCAACCCCATCGAACCAGTCACTGAAGAAGTTGTCTATAAAGACCCTGTCGTTCCCGAACCTTTCCTGCGATATGTTGAGGCTTCCCAGCAGGCCAAAGAAGAAGAAACTTTTCTTGTGCTGCTATTTATCGATGAAGATCAGGAACTGACTCGACTCCAGTTAAAGGCATGTCAAACTCAGGGCTTTAGAGAGCTTTTAGATCGAGCGGCCTTTGCATGGGTTACAAAAAAGCACTATAAGGAAGTTTCGCGTCGTCGAGGAGTTACCAGCTTTCCAACCTGGGTATTCTTTGACTCAAACCACAAAGAACTGGGGCGGCGGGTCGGGTTCATGGGTGAAACCGATGTTGAGATTTTCTTGAATAAATTTCAGAATTAACTGTTGTTATCTCAATAGCCTCTTTCGTTCAAGCGTCTATCAAGGTCAAATGCGGCACTGATGAAGCCAAGGTGTGTGAATGCCTGGGGGAAATTCCCAAGGTGTTCCCCGCGCGGCCCAAGCTCTTCCGCGTATAGGCCAAGGTGGTTCGCATAGCCGAGCATTTTTTCCATGAAGAACCGTGCTTTGTCCAGATCTCCCGAACGCGAAAGACATTCTACATACCAGAATGTACACATGGAGAAAGTTCCTTCATCTCCCACCAGTCCATCATGGTTATCAAGATTCTTGTAGCGATAGACAAGGGAGTCTTCTACAAGTTGGTGTTCAATTCCTTTCAGTGTGGAAAGCCAGCGGGGGTCTTTCGGGCTGATGAACCTCACCAGGGGCAACAGAAGTGTCGATGCATCAAGGGTTCCTGAGTCTTTGAACTGAACGAATGAGGCGATCCCTGGATCCCAGAAGTCATTATAGATGGAATTATGGATCTTGTTGCGCATGTCTATCCACACATCGAGTGGGGCAGGCAGCGATCTCTTAAGCGCCATCCTTACAGCACGATCGACGGCAACCCAGCACATCACTCGAGAAAACAGAAACTTTTTCTGACCGCCTCTCACCTCCCAGATTCCTTCGTCGGGTTGGTTCCAATTCTCAATAACCCAGTTGGTCAACTTGACAACATTCTGCCAGAGATCGTATGAAATCTGCTCCGTGAATTTGTCATAGAGGTAAATCGAATCCATCAGCTCTCCGTATATATCAAGCTGAAGCTGGTCGTAGGCACCATTTCCGATTCGTACAGGGCTTGAGCCGCGGTATCCCTCAAAATGGGAAAGTACGGATTCTTTCAACTCGTGACGTCCATTAATCCCATACATGATATTTAAGGAGCCATCTTCATTGAGTTCCGTGCAGCGGTCTTCAATCCAGCGCATAAAGGCTTCTGACTCCTCTGTGTAACCAAGGCGAATCAAGGCGTAGAGTGTGAAGGAGGCGTCCCTTATCCATGTATATCGATAGTCCCAGTTCCTTATACCTCCAATCTCTTCTGGGAGACCAAAGGTTGGAGCGGCAACGAGTGAACCATACTTTCTGGCAGTTAATAGCTTTAATGTCAGGGCGGACCGTTCCATCATCTCGCGCCATCGCCCGTTGTATTTCATCCTGCTGATCCAGCTTCTCCAGAAATTCATGGTTTCCTTAAATGCTTCTGAAACAAAATCTGGGTTACTTGCTGGTGAGTCTTCGTTCGACCCCGTCACTTCTTCCATGATGAAAGGGAGTGATTGTCCGTGCTCCAGTGTGAACTCAGAAACGATGCCGCCTTCTTCGGTTATGTGTGCTTCCACAGGACAGCGAAAACGTATGACAGTCTTATCTTCTCCTTCAGACTCAAAAATATAATTGTTTCCTTCTCGTTCTATACGGTGCTCAGATCGACCGTAGTTGAATCTCGGAAAGAATTCGAGCTTGAAATGGTTTGTGCCTCGGACACTTTTAACACGACGTATCAGCTCATGAGTTGGGCAGACAGGTTGTACCGGCATGAAATCGCTGATTTCAGCGACGCCTTCTTCTGAGAGAAACCTGGTTAGCAGAACTTTCGACTGTGGGAGGTAGATCTGCTTCGCATGAGCAGACTCATGAGTTGCCTGAATACGAAAATAGCCCCCCTTCTTTTTGTCCAAAATCGCTGCAAACAGGGTGGGAGAATCGAACTCGGGAAAACACATGAAATCGATAGAACCATCAATCCCAACCAATGCAACGGTGCAGAGGTCCCCAATGATTCCGTAATCCTCTATCGGCTGGTAGCCTGATTTTTGCATCGCTTATCCTTGGTGGTAAATATGGTCATTTATCTTGTCTTCTTGAAATCCAGCTTGAATCTGGGCCAATTTTGCGCCAAATTCTGTACGAATAATTTCAGACAGGCAATCACAACATTTAAGGATAGTAAATGATGATAAATAGAATATTTGGATTCCTCTTTTCCGTGATCATGATTTTGTCTTCTTCATCTGTATCCCAAGCAGAAGAGAACCGCGAGCCACGAGCGGTGGAAGTCGTTAACCGCGCGATGGAAGCGATGGGAGGTTTAGACACCTGGGAGGGAATACGCCTCATCAGCTTTAAATTCGTGGATAGACGTACGCATTTCTGGGATAAACAAACGGGAGATATTCGACAGGAATGGACACAAGAAGATGAAGGCGTTCAAGTAAACTATGTGGTTTCCATGAACATCTATACAATGGAGGGAAAGGCCTGGGCGAACCAGAGAGCTGTCCCCTCTTCAGAATTACCTGCTTTGCTTGAAAAAGTCTATGCTGCCTGGATCAATGACACGTATTGGCTTGCGATGCCTTGGAAGTTTCTGGATCCTGGCGTCAATCTCGCCTATGAGGGAACTGAAGAAATTGAAGGGACCATATGTGATGTCGTTCATCTCTCTTTCTCTGATGTTGGTCTGACATCAGGAGATCAGTACTGGGTCTATATAGACAAAGAAAGCGGAATGATACTGAGATGGGGGTACATTCTGGAGTCCTATAGTGAAGGCGCCTCACAAACTCTCTGGGACTGGGAAGAGTGGGAAGAATTTGGCGGCGTGAAGATATCGCAGGAAAGAGTCAATACTGTCAGCAAGCGCAAACTGACGTTAAGCAATATCAAGGTGATGGATGAAGTCCCAGAGAAGCTGTTTTCTTCACCGGCAGATTATATTCCCGGTCGCAACACAGTAGAAAAATAAAGCTTCAAAAGTCATCATTAGAAGTATTGCAAACCTCCGAACTTGATTCGGAGGTTTTTTTCGCAAAAAGTCTCTAAATCTTTACGGATGTTTTACACAGGTTTGCGCGCATGCATTTTTGAAAACTCTAACGTCCTGATCATTCGCCGGGCGCTTTGAGCGAAACCGGCGGACTCTTCGAAGTTATCGAAGAGAATTACCTGATAAAAGGAAATGATCATGGCAAAAGTTAAATTCACCTCACCAATCTCTGCATTCTCTGGAAAAATAGGAGTTCAAGGAGATGGCCAGGTATTCTACACACTTGAAGGACGCGGAATCAGTCGTCGTCTCGTAGTACCAACGAACCCGAACACCACAGACCAGGCAGCTGTTCGCGCCATCCTGAGCTCTCTCTCAAAGCAGTATGGATCGCTGACCCGAGCAGAAGCCGATGCGTGGGATACTGTTGGCAGGAGCATCACCCAGAAGGACGTCTATGGCCGCAGCTACACCCTGAGCGGTGGGCAGGCTTACCAGCGAATTAACATGCATCGACTTCTCGCAGGCCAGGCAGCGATTACCACAGCTCCAACTCTCCTTGAAACAGTTGGAGCCCCTGCTGGACCTCTCTCTGCAGAAATGGATGGAGTACAACTACGGATCTCAATTCCTCACTTTGAAACGGCTGGAAGCGGTTTTTGGCGAGTCAGACTCTCACGCCCTCTGGGCGGAGGGATGAGAAAAGCCGCCGAATCTGATCTGCGGTCGGCAACGGTAGCACTGGCTGATTCCTACGTTCCGATCGCGGCTTCGGTTCAGGAAATCGTCTTCAACACGCGCTATCCTTACTCTGTGGGCGAGACCCTTGGGGTGGAGATTCTTGGTCTTTCGCCGGAATATATCCCCGGAAGAAAGCTCTTCGCAGAGCACCTGCAAATCACATAAATCACGACATCTGCCTTCAGTTCCAGCAGTGCCGCGGGTCTTTAGACCTGCGGCATTCTCTTTTTTAGATGTCATTCCTTTCGGAATCCGTCCTTGACCCTGACCTCTCTCTCACAAGGATGTCGCTAACTACAGTAACTTATTCTAAGATTCACAATGGATGACTCACCATGTTGAACATCAGACAGCTTCGCGAACAACCGGAACACGTGAAAGAACGGCTCTCAACTCGGGGAGAAAACCCTGAGGTTGTTGACCTGGTTCTCTCCAAAGATAATTCGCGCCGCGAACTTGTTCAGCAGACAGAAACATTGAAAGCGCGACGCAATGTGATCAGTAAAGAAATTCCTCAAAAGGCGAAAGCAAAAGAGCCAATCGACGAGTTAAAGGCCGAATCGAAAAAACTTGGCGAAGATATCTCAAGGATAGATGAAGAGCTGAAGGGAATTGATGATGATCTCAAGGATGCCCTACTTCGTCTTCCGAATCTTCCCGATGAATCCGTCCCTGTGGGCGCTGATGAGTCAGCGAACTTGGAAATCCGTCGATGGGGAGATCCAATCAAGCATCAGTTTGGCTCCAAACCACATTGGGAACTTGGTGAATCACTCGGGTTTCTCGACCTTGCTCGCGGTGCCAATCTTTCAGGATCCGGTTTCTATGTACTTAAAGGAGTTGGTTCTCGGCTTGAGAGAGTGTTGATCCAATGGCTTCTAGACTTCAATACTGTAAAGCATGGCTATACAGAAGTCTCAGTTCCCTTTGTTGTTCGAGATGAGGCTCTGCTGGGTACGTCTCAGCTTCCTAAGTTTGATGATCAGCTCTATCATATACCTGAAGATGAACTTCGTCTGATTCCAACTGCCGAGGTGCCTGTCACAAACCTTCATGCGAATGAAATTCTCGATGGGGAGCAATTGCCACTGGCATACTGTGCTCATACGCCTTGCTTCCGTCGTGAAGCTGGAGCGGCCGGTCGTGAAAACCGAGGTATATCAAGAGTCCATCAATTCCACAAGGTGGAGCTTGTGCATATAACGCTCCCTGAAGAGAGTGAGGAAACTCATGAAAAGCTGACGGCGAACGCCTGTGCTCTTCTCGAAGCTCTCAACGTTCCTTACCGAGTTCTTGAACTCTGTACGGGTGACCTTGGCTTCGGTGCCAGAAAATGCTATGATCTTGAAGTCTGGGCACCGGGAATGGATACCTGGCTTGAGGTTTCAAGTTGCTCGAACTTTGGAGACTTCCAGGCGCGCAGGGCAGGAATCAGGTTCCGAAGGGAAAAACAGGGTAAGCCTGAGTTTGTACATACACTGAACGGTAGTGGACTTGCACTCCCAAGACTGATGATTGCCCTTCTCGAGAATAACCAGAATGAAGATGGGTCTATCACCGTGCCCGAGCCACTTCGCGAGCGCCTGATGTGCGATGTGATTAAACGGGACTAATGTGAGCTGGGTCTACTTGCGTTCAGAGCGGATGATGCGAACCATTTCTTGAAGGGTGACACTCCAATCAAAATGGCGCTCTGCAGTTTTCCGCGAGTTTTCTGATAACTCTCGACAGGAGTTCGGATCGCTAAGAAGGTTTCGGAGTCCTTTACTGAACTCCTCTGGTTTGAGGATACGAATAGACTTAAGCTCTTCCTCATCGAGACCCCTCGCACCCGTTGGGGTCGAGAGGACCGGTAGTCCAGCGGCCATATAGTCGAACAGTTTCAGCGAGGTTCCACTGCCAGTCATCATCGGGTTCAAAGCGAAATCACTCGTTTGAAGAATGAAGTCTTTGACATCCTTACTGACCATCCCCATGAGCAGCACATTACCTGGCAAATGTCTATTCCAGTACCATCCGCTGACCGAGCCAACCAGAAGAAAGAGTACCCTTGGATGTTCCCGTGCGATTTTCTCAATGATGAGGTCGGCCGCTTCTCTGTTGGGTGGATGCCCAGAGCCCAGAAATACAGCAACATATTCTCGACCAAACCCAACATCTTTCCGGTAACGGCGCTTTTCTTCGAGGGTCAGGCGAGTGAAACTTTTACATGATACACCATTGGGACAGATAAAAGATCTTTTCTGCATTCCTTTGCATATAGACTCGAGTTGCTTTCTATTCTCATCAGAAACACAGAACACAGCCTGGGCATCATTGGAGCACTGAATCTCAGCCTTTCTCACTCTGCCAATTAAAAACCTTGAGAGAGGCCCACCACGAAAAAGAGCCGTTTTGAGAAGGTATTCCGTATTGTGAGAGTCATAATACCGCGTGATCCTTCCAGGTATATACTTCCTCATACAATTCATATAGGGATGACTGAACATAACTCCCTGGGCGGTCTTGAGCTCCTGTTTCAGAACCCGCTTGTACTCACGACTCAGCCATGGAGTAAACAATAGCGCTGATACATCATCAGCGCTGCATCCAACCAGTTGGGCTAAAAAGGCATCTACAACTCGATGCGTCCGACTTCTAGGTATATTCAACTCTTCAAGGTTTTCATTAATCTGAAGACGTCTCGATATCCCGTCTGCAGAAAGTGTCAGAATTGTGACTCCCACCTTGTGAGCAGCCAAATGCTCTGCTACTGCCTGAACTCTTACCTGACCTCCCTGTTCAGCAGGCATCACTCTGTAGTCATTCAGAATGATGAGGCGTTTTTTCGACTTGATTTCATACAGGTCTGCAACCTTCTCTCCGATAGTGTCCCAGGAAAAGTTGTCAACGGCATGATTTCGAGCTTCTTCACGAAGTATATCTCGAAGTGTTTGATCACCCAGTAACTCTGACAGAGACTCGCGAAATTCATCAGGCTCAGCAACGATCGCCTGATAGCGATTCTCTACCTGAAGTCCTCTGGCACCATGTGGAGTGCTGAGAATTGGTAGACCTGCTGCCAGAAAATCGAGCATTTTAAGGTTTGTTCCGCTTCCTGAAAGCATCGGATTGAGAGCAACATCAGCCCCATGCAGGAGAGCCTGTTTATCCTCTTCTTCAATCAGGCCCATCATCCGAACGTTATCTGGTATATCTCGGTCCTCAAATGCCTTATTCACCTTGCCTGCTATGAGAAAATGCGCTTCAGGAAAATGGATCGCCAGTTGTTGAATGATAAAGTCTACTGCTTCTATATTCGGAGGGTGGTAGCTTCCGATAAAAAAGCAGACCGGTCGTGTGCCATTCACCCCCAGCTTTTCTCGAGCCAGAAGCCTTTGTTCACTGCTGGCTGCAGGCTTGATGTGGTGTATATCAACCCCGTTAGGGATAATTTCAATTTTAGTGAAGGGGACATTGAATTGTCGAACAAAGATCTCGCGATCTTCTGGGCTGCAGGCCAGAACGATATCAGACTCATGAAGGAGTTGTTTTTCTGCCCGCCGGATCCATCGAGTTGCAAGCCTGCCCTGGATGGAAGTTCCGAACATATCACGCGCCATCAACGTCTCGACGTTATAACTGTTATAGACAAGTAGCTGTTTACGCTTCCTTCTTCTCGGAGTCAGAGGGGCCAGGAAGGGGCTTTCGTGAGCGAGGATATCTGAACTCTTGGCAAGCTCCTCGGCTTTCTCTTTCAAGTCCTGATGATACCTGGATACAAGGGCACAGACAAGACCACTACATTCCTGAAAGCCAGCGATTCGATCCAAAAGAGCATGGGTCTTGTTATAGATGGGTACTTTTGGGAATCGATATTCCCGGAATCCATCAAAGTGGTGAATACATTCTTTGGGAGCATCGTGGTAAGTTGGAGAGGCAAGTTGAACGTCGAACTCACGACTCGCCAGTGCTTTCGCCATATAGTGAAGGCGAAGCTCTCCACCAGATCGAGGTGGGTTAAACGCTGGGAAAAATGAGAGGATGCCTACGCGTTTCATCGTGGATTAGAAGGTTCGGCTGATTGTCCTCTCATCAGGATGTCTGGCCAATTGGACTCGAGGTCCAGTGTGGATTCATTGCTCTCTGGCGCAAAAGGTGGTCGCACAGCACAAGGGCCATCATCGCTTCAACCATCGGAACTGCTCGTGGAAGGACACATGGGTCATGTCTGCCTCTAGGCATCAACTCAACTTCTTCAGCCTTATTGTTTACAGTCATCTGTTTCTGCAGGATCGTAGCGACTGGCTTGAAGCCGATCCGAAGAGTGATTGGTTCACCATTAGAAATTCCACCCTGAACACCGCCAGAGCGGTTCGTTCTTGTACTGACAGTCCCGTCATTGTTATAGAAGATATCATTATGCTCGCTGCCTTTGAGATATGTACCTTCAAGTCCACTTCCGATTTCGAAACTCTTGCTTGCTGGTAAAGACATCATTGCTTTCGCAAGGTCTGCTTCAAGCTTATCGAAAACAGGCATCCCCAAACCAACGGGCACATTCCTGGCCACACAATCCACAGTACCACCCACTGAATCGCCGTCTGCCTTAATCTTTTTAATATAGTCGATCATCTCTTCTGCCACCCTCGCGTCAGGGCATCGAACAATATTGCTTTCTATATCCTCCAACCTGACAAGAAGAGGATCGACTTCAGGCATTGTTATATTCTGGACGCGTGAAACCCAGCATAGAATCTCTGTATGAAATTCCTGGTTGAGGATCTTCTTCGCAAGAGTTCCAGCTGCAACACGGCCAATGGTTTCACGTGCCGAGGCTCGACCGCCGCCACGCCAGTTTCTGATTCCATATTTAGCTTCATAGGTGAAGTCTGCATGGCTGGGGCGAAACACATCCTTAAAGGGTTCATAGTCGCTTCCTCGAGCATCCTTGTTTCTGATCACAACGCATATCGGTGTTCCGAGGGTTTTCCCCTCAAAAGTTCCTGAGACAATTTCACACTGATCAGTTTCTGCTCTCGCCGTAGTAATTTGTGACTGTCCAGGCCGGCGTCGGTCCAGATCCACCTGAATCTCTTCTTCGGTAATCTCGATTCCGGGCGGGCACCCGTCTATGACAACGCCAACGGCTCCCCCGTGACTCTCGCCGAAAGTTGAAATTCTGAATAACGTTCCAAATACTGAGGATGACATAATATAGAGCTATCTCGCCTTCATTCAAAACAATGCTCCCTCTTATGACGAGTCAAGAGAGGGAGCGGCAAGGACAACTGAACTTTTCACGGGTAGAGTTTAAGATTTCTCGAGAGCATGGTCGAGGTATTCCCCGGCCTCCGAAAAGAAACGTACTTTCAGGTTCTTGACGATCTGTTCGGGGACTTCCTCGTAGTCACCTCTGTTGTGATCCGGGAGAAACACCTCTTTGACTCCCGAGCGGTGAGCAGCGAGGCACTTTTCTTTGATTCCTCCAACGGGCATGACATTTCCACGCAGGGTGATCTCCCCAGTCATCGCCACAAAATCACGGACTCTTCGGCCTGTAATCAGACTCGCAAGAGCTGTCGCAATGGCTGTCCCCGCACTCGGCCCGTCCTTTGGAGTCGCACCGGCCGGGACATGAACATGGTAATCATATTTCTGGAAATCTTCCTGGTTAAGACCGAATTTCTTCTGGTTAGCCTTCAGGTAAGTGAAAGCCGCGGCTCCCGATTCCTTCATGACTTCGCCCAGTTGGCCTGTGAGGCGGAGCTCTCCCTTTCCAGGATAACGAACAGCTTCGATGAAGAGAATAGCGCCTCCAACGCTGGTCCAGGCAAGACCAGTTGAAACACCTGGTCGGCTTGTTCTTTCCGCCAGCTCCTGGTAACTCTTCTTCGTGCCGAGGAAATTCTTCAGATCTTTCTCTGCAACAGAAACTTTCTTGAATGAGAGCTTCTTTTTCTTCGCTTTCGAATTCTTCCCTTGAGCAGCTTCAAGACGATCCTTTTCTGACTCCAGTTCAGCAACCTTGCGGGCAACCTTGCGGCAAACTTTTCCGATTTCTCGCTGGAGATTTCTTACGCCAGCTTCCGCCGTGTAGTCGGTGATGATTCGACGCAACGCTGTTTTGTGAATCGAGAGGTGCTTCTTAAGTATACCAGCATTCTTCATCTCTCGAGGAATGAGATATCGCTGAGCAATCTCAAGCTTCTCCATGTCGGTATATCCGGCAATACGGATAATCTCCATGCGATCACGAAGGGGACCGGGAATCGTATCAAGAGTGTTTGCCGTTGTGATGAACATCACCTTTGAAAGGTCAACAGGCATGTCCATATAATGATCGGTGAAATGATTATTCTGTTCAGGATCCAGGACTTCCAGTAATGCCGAGGCCGGATCTCCTCTGAAATCAGAGCCAAGCTTGTCTATTTCATCAAGCATGATCAGAGGGTTATTCGTTCCCGCTTCCTTCAGAGATTTCACGATTCTACCGGGCATCGACCCTATATAGGTTCTCCTGTGCCCTCGAATCTCTGCTTCATCTCTCATCCCGCCGAGAGAGAAATTCTGAAATTCTCTACCAGTTGCGCGCGCGATGGATCGACCCAGTGATGTCTTACCAACTCCGGGAGGGCCCACAAGGCATAGAATCGGTCCTTTGAGATCACCGCCTTTCAGCCGAATGACACTCAGGAATTCAACAATACGCTCCTTGATTTCTTCCAGTCCATAATGATCTTTATCGAGGATGTCGGCTGCATGGCTGATGTCTATACGATCGTTACTTGAAATGCACCACGGAATGTCCAGAATCCATTCGAGGTAAGTGCGAATCACACCATATTCAGCCGCTGCGGTGGGCATGCCCTGCAATCGCGAAAACTCTTTTGCCGCTGTTTCTCGCGCATACTCCGGCATTTCCTGGCTCTGCAATCGTTCCGCCAGTTCGTCCAATTCCGCTTCATGTGGGTCCGTTTCTCCCAGTTCCTTCCTGATGGCACGCATCTGCTGATGGAGGAAAAAAGAGCGTTGGTTCTTATCCACCTCTTCTCGAACCTCATCATTGATTCGATTGCCAATTTCGAGTACATGAATTTCTTTAACCAGGAGGTCTTGAACCAGCCTGAGACGAGTCTTTGCATCTGGTTCACCGAGAATACCTAACAGCTCTTTTGGACGAATCTGAAGGTGCGAAGCCACCAGATCCGCCAGTTTCCCGGGGCCCTCAACGTTCATGGCTCCAATGGCCAATTCCTCCGAAACCGCACCGTAACTGATGGCCTTCTGGAGGTTGTCGAATGTCAGCTTCATCAGCGCTTCGACTTCTAAATCATCTTTATTGTGTTCTGGTTCCTCGATCGCTTGTATCGAGCCGCGCAGGACAGGTTTTGTCTCGGTGATTTGATCAATTCTTATTCGGCAGATGCCGTGGACCAATAGTCTCAGCGAACCGTCAGGAACGCGCAGCATACGAAGAACACTGCAGAGAGTTCCCACCGGAAATAATCCTGCACCCGCACCAGGCTCTTTTTGCTCGCGGTCTGAAGGTTCAGGTGCCTCCTCGACATCAAGAGCCATCGTATCGGGATGGAAAACGGCAACAAGTCGATCCGTCTTCATAACTTCCTCGATCAATACTTTCTGGCTCTCGTCCGTGATCACTAGCGGAGCAAACATCAGGGGAAAAAAGACCATTTCGTGCAGGGACAAGATGGGTAACTCATCCGGCAGCGGACCCTGAAATCCTATTTGAAAAGGTGGGGTGTTTCCTTGCGATACATTCTGAGAATTGAAACTCACAGATACTCCTTAACCGGGCTCGAACTTGTCATAAACCACAACGGGTACCGTAGATGTTGTGAAAATCGTGCCAAAAGTTTCTGGATAGGGGAGTCTGGTTTTTCTGAAATCAGATCTGGTATTCGCAAGATGTTTCGATGGGCGGGTTGTTCTTAATCAGCTCCAGAATTTCGTTCGAGGGACGTGATTTGCCAAAGAGAAAACCTTGGATATTCGGAGACCCAAGCTGGCGAAGAATTTCCAGCTGCTTTTCCGTCTCCACTCCTTCGGCGATCACTTCGATATCCAGAACATCACCAAGCGCCAGAACTGACCGAACGATTTCGCGATTCTTCTCTGTCTCCTGCAGTTTCATCACAAAACTGCGATCAATCTTCAAGGCATCAATGGGGAACTGATGGAGATAGCTGAGCGAGGAGAAGCCTGTTCCAAAGTCGTCGAGATGGAGCTTAACCCCCAGCTCTTTCAATTCTCCGAGAATTGTGTTCACATGAATCGGGTCCTCAAAAATCACATTCTCAGTAATTTCAAGAGCAATACATCCAATGGGAATCGACGTAAACTTCAGGATCTTCTTGATAAACTTCACGAAATTGGGCTGTACCAGGTGTCTTCCGGAGATGTTAATCCCCACTGTTACATTGATCTCGCCAAGCTTTGACCTCCACGACTCGATATCCCGCACCACTTCAGAAATCACCCACTCGCTTATGGGTGTAATCAAGCCGGTGTCTTCCGCGAGAGGTATGAAATCATCTGGTTTATATGACTGCCCGCTTGGATCATTCCATCTAATGAGTGATTCGACACCAACGATGCGCTCTCCATCAGGTGTATAGACAGGCTGGTATTCCATATGGAGATAGCCTCGGCGAAAAGCCGTTCTAAGCATTGTTTCCATGTGAAGCGATCCGAGTACTCGTTCATGCATGACCCGATCAAAGATGGCAAAGCAACCTCTTCCCCGTTTCTTCGCTTCATACATCGCCGTGTCGGCATCACGGAGAATCTCTTCTGGGGAATCGTTCTGGGAGCTTTTCGTGGCGATTCCTATACTGGCGTTTGTAAAAATTTCATGACTGTCAATCTGAAGAGGCTTTGTAAGCATTTGCAAAATGCGCTCAGCAACTTCTGAAGGATCAGACTTTCGATTGATATCTGGCATCAGAATCGTAAACTCATCGCCCCCCAGCCTTGCCAGAAAGTCTGAGTCACGAATACACTTTCGCAGAAGTATAGATACAGACTGAAGCAGCGTATCTCCCATCTGGTGACCAAGACTGTCATTGACGTTCTTAAATCTGTCGAGGTCGAGGAACAGAATTGCATAAGTGCTTTCTGGTTGGTCCTTTGCCTGTCGATTTAACTCCTCCATGAAGTAAGTGCGGTTTGGTAGACCCGTGAGAGGATCATAATAGGCGATTCGCCGAAGCCGTTCTTCCGCCTCTCTTCGCCGCGTCACATCAACGATCATCCCCTCCAGAAGGCCGCTTCCGGGTAAAACCTTGACGGAGAAGCGAACCCAGAAAGGTGTTCCGTCAGCCTTTGTCATCACCGCTTCAAAATCATCAACCTCGCCTTTGCTCCTGAGCTTCTGCCAGACTTGACTGTACCCCTCATATCGCTCTTCAATTTGGAACTGGAAAAGACAATCGTGGCGATCCTTGTAATTAAAAAGTTCAGCCAGATAGGCATTGCACTCAAGGAGTCGACCTGACCTTCCTGAGAGTCGAAAAAGACCCACCATCGCATTGTTGTATAGAAGTTTATAATCCTGCTCGATTTCAAGGAGGGCTTCTTCAGCTTCTGTTCGTGCGATCGCCGAGGCACAAATGCTGGAAATGACCTGCAATACTTTCAGGTCTTCATCCGTATAAGCTTCGGGTGTGTAGCTCTGTATAGACATCATGCCGATTACTGCGCCAGGCTGAAATGTGAAGGGTACAAATAACAGGCTAAGGGAAGGGCGCGAATGATCTCCGAAGTAGCTGAGCTTTTTCTTTTCTATTACCTCTGGTTGCTGATGAATCAGCAATGGGCCTTCCCTGATGACACGTAAAAACGTTTCGCTGGGTTTTTGCGGCTGGTCGTATCTTTCTCCAAACTCTTTTTTCTCTCCGTCGATGGTATCTATCGTCAGGAGAGGATAGCTCTTTTCGGCTTCACGGTCATAGAGCCCAACAAAGCAGGAATCCCATCCAAGAAGAACTTCTGCCGTCTCCACAGCGATTTCCGCAGCCTGTTTACTTGTGACAACCCCTTCCAGAGATTTTGCAAGATCGTCAAAAACATCAATCAGGGTTTGGTGGTTTGAAAGATTTGGGCGCGAAAATTCGCCTTGAAGCTGAAGTCTTCTTTTCAAACGTCTAATCTGTCTTTTATATTTACGTGGATCTTGCATCGTTGAAGTCAGGCGCGTGAATTCTTTTCTGTTTTTGCTATCCTGTAACTTTGGTTGTTACTCTCCGTACAAAGAAGCTCCATGTACAACTCGTGGAAGATCATATAGAAACCAAAGCGGAGGAATGTTTGCAAGCTCAGACTTGCTGAAATCGGGGTAACTCAAAGTTTTTTTCGCTTACAGTTTTCAGGGTATGGTTCCTCATCATGATAGTTTGCAGGATGTCAGCACCCAGAATTTTAACGTATAGCAATGAGTAAACTCTTCAATCATCATGATTCTGCCCTGTTTCTGTAAGCGCTTGCAGCCCTCCTTTTCTATGCCCGCTTCCCGTGCTTCTCTCTTCTGTGTCTGGTGCTTGTCTGGTGCTTGTCTCGTTCATGTCTGCTGCATGACAGCCCAGCAGACACCGCCGAGATAAGCACCAGAAACAAACCTTATACGCTATGTAAGCGTTCTCGGGGAGAATAGAGTCATCTCCTGCGCGGATGTAAATAATCCGTTTCCACCCCATTCGAAACGGTCATTGAGAACTTTGCCATTCAAGAAAAACCCATTGCCTTATTGTTTGTTCGTCATGGCATTGTATTTCACCGTGAAATGCATGCCCTCGCGGCTGATGGTTCATAGTGTCCATGTACCATGGCCGACGCGACCGAATCGCGAAGAGCGTAAACTCATGAAGAGAAGTTGCCACATTCGCTCTCGATGAGTTCCTGATAAATCTGCAGGTACTGGAGTGCAGACCTTTGCCAGGTCAGTTTTCCTGCGAAGGCCGCTGCCTTCTTTTTAAAATCATTTTCCAGACTGGAATCGAGCAGAAAGGCAAGTTTCTCAACGTACGCATCGATCGTATCCTCATTCGTGTAGAAGCCCAGATTTCCACAAACCTCTTGTATTGCTCCCTGCTGATTCGAAAGGAAGGGAGTTCCCATCGAGAGGGATTCAACCGCGGGAAAGCCGAAGCCCTCTTCTCTACTTGTCAGTAAAGTAATCTCTGCATGTCTGTATAGACAGAAAAGATCCCTTGTCCGCTGATAGGGGAGGAAAATCAGGTTGTCTTGATCCCGGTACTCATTTCGCATTCCATCATTTGCGCCTAGGATAACAAACAGCAGTTCAGCATGTTTTTCCATTAACCTGATACGTTCGCAAATCCTGGGTATCATCTGTGCCCGTTTTCGAGGATCCATACTTGTTGGGCAAAACACAAACCGGGAGGAATGGAGTCGCGGATCAGGCAGCTCTTCCCGTTTCATAGATTGGAGTACTCGAGCGCCTGGCAGGCGGATCCCCGAGTGAACAGCGAAAATGTTCTCCGGACTCAGTGCGTAAGTTTGCCTCACCTCTTCCGCAACTACTTGCGAAGGTGTGACAATAGCCTTCACGTGCCCCAAATGGTTTTGAAAGTCGCTGTGGAAATGTCTGCCAGCCAGCGCGGATTGATCTCCCTCTTCTTGCAGGAAAGCCAGATCATGTATCGTGACCAGTGTCTTCTGCCTCTCTGGGGGAAGATATGCCGCTGGTGCATGGATTAAATCACACTGACGACCCACGAGCGACTGAAAACCCGGTCTGTTTAACTTCGCCCAGCACTTGACCAGCATTGGGCCGGGGATTCTACGAATCGCAACTTCGACATTCGGCGCATCCAGCAAGAACTGATGACGCTTTCGGAGAGGGTGGCGAAGTGAATTGAGAAGTACAACAAACTGAAACCGGGGATCTCTTACAGCAACAAGCCCTCGCAAAAGGTCCAGAGTGTACCGCCCAATCCCCGTCAAGTGCGGCATCATCGTCACTGACGCATCATAACCGATTGTTAGCGGGAGATCTTTAGAAGGTCTTTCTTGCGCACGTCTTGAAGCCAAAGAACAGTCTTTCATGGTCAAATCACAGTCGGAGCTGAAACTATGAATACCCCAGAACTCATTCGTCGCAAGCGTGAAGGAGAAGAACTGCTCCCTCAAGAGATACAGTTTCTGATCGATGGTTATGTTTCAGGTGAGATACCCGACTATCAGATCTCAGCGCTCTTGATGGCAATCTTCTACAAAGGGATGTCTGCGAACGAAGCAGCAGCCCTGACAAAGTCGATGCTCAAGAGCGGTGACACCTATGATCATTCAGATATAGACGCTCCTGTCCTCGATAAGCACTCTACGGGTGGAGTAGGAGATAAGGTCTCATTGATTCTGGCCCCTCTTGTTGCTGAATTCGGTGGAGTTGTTCCAATGGTAAGTGGGCGGGGTCTGGGGCACTCTGGAGGGACTCTCGACAAACTCGACTCCATTCCTGG
Source organism: uncultured Candidatus Sumerlaeota bacterium (assembly GCA_964437365.1). Lineage (GTDB taxonomy): Bacteria > Sumerlaeota > Sumerlaeia > SLMS01 > SLMS01 > CAYTGM01. Next base: position 248,639 of record CAYTGM010000001.1, read on the forward strand.
ATACCGCTGGAATCTCAACGAAGAAGAGCTGAAAGCACAACTCAAAAAGGTGGGCTGTGCAATCATTGGACAGACCGACCGATTCGTTCCGGCTGATAAGAAACTCTACGCGCTTCGTGATGTGACAGCAACGGTAGAAAGCATCCCACTAATCAGTGCATCTATACTGTCGAAGAAAAGAGCTGCCGGGAATGATTATCTGACCATGGATGTCAAATGCGGGTCTGGTGCGTTTATGGACTCCGAGGAGAAGGCCTCGGCGCTGGCACATTCTCTAATCAATATCGGGAATGCGTTGGGGATGAAAGTAAGTGCCATTCTTACGCAGATGAGTCAACCTCTTGGGGTCGCCGTGGGAAATGCATTGGAAGTCCGCGAAGCAATAGATGTTTTGAGAGGAGAAGGCCCATCGGATACTCGTATCGTCACGCTCGAACTTTGCGCTGACATGCTGGTTCTTTCTGGCCTTATAGACGAACGAGAAACAGCATTGGAGCAACTCGAGAAGGCACTTGATACTGGCAAGGCCGCGGAAAGGTTTCAAAAGTGGATCGAATCCCAGGGCGGGAACGCTACTATTCTTGACAAGCCAGAAATGCTCGACGTGAGCGCACAGACAGAAGTCTTCAAGTCTGAGCAGGAGGGAGTCATTTCAAGAATGGATACTCGTGCCGTTGGGCTCGCAGCAAATACATTGGGAGCCGGTAGACTGAAAACTTCCGATAAAGTCGACACGACCGTTGGACTGACGGTTCACAAGAAACCCGGCGAGAGAATTGAACCAGGAGATGCCGTCTTTACGCTATACCACCGAGATGGCAAAAACCTGGAAGAAGCAAGAGCACTACTTAAAGAAGCACTGATAATCGACGAATCAGAGACAAAGACTCTTCCCCTTATTATCAAGAGGGTTTCGTAAAATTTAAGAGTTGAGTTTCAAAAATAGTTTGGGGAGAATATATACGAAAAGCTATATGATCAATCGTAAACTGTCAGAGTATCATTTCTTTGTCTTTCTCCTTTCTCTTGTTATATTTGCCTGCACGCTCATGGTGGCAGGTGCCCTTTTGACTCGAATATTGATTATCATTGGCTGCGGACTTCTTGTCACCAGTTACTTCCTTGTCAAAGCGCAGTTTTCAGAAACCGCAAAGAGCCTGGCTTTCTACAAAGTGAGCTCGAAGCACAGGCATATAAACTATCTTGCCCCTGAGGAAATCCTGAAAACAATTCGACATCATTATGAATTGCACGGGTACAAGATCATAAGTGAGAAAGTCATAGATAAGAATGTCTGGCAGCTTTCCCTCCAGACTGGGCAGACTTCACTTTCTCTTATCTATATACATAGGAAAAGCCCTGATGTGGGAGAAGTCAGAAGATACTGGAAGCTCCTAAAAGATGAACTATTATGCATCATTACTTCTGGTCGGTTTACCCAGGATGCCTTTAACTTTCTGAAAGATAAAGGTCTCACAAATAAAATGATGAATGGTGAGGATCTGCAAGACCTCTATCTTGAAGGCCTTGAGGAGTCCTCCATCGGAACAGATCAGAGGCGTTCCGAACCTGAACAACATCCGAAACCTCCGTGTCCTAATTGTGGTTCAAAGATGGAATTGCATTTGTCTCCGGGGCAGGCTCGGAAGTGGGTCTGCTGCTCGTCGCCTATTTGCAAAGGCACCAGAAGATTGAGCCGTTACGACAAGATTAACCTTTAAATGCACTAAATGCTTGTCCTTGTAGCTCCTGATTCATGGAGTTGAAGAGAAGGATAACGCATGATTCGTGAATTGATCAACAATTGGGAACTTGTTTTCACGCTTGTAAAGCGCGATTTGAAAGTACGTTACAAGGCTTCAACCCTCGGGTTTCTATGGAGCTTTGGGAAGCCCCTGTTTCTGATGATCATCATGTGGGCTGTTTTTTCTCAGATTACCCGGGCCATGCAGACTGAAATTCCTTACGCCCTGCATCTTTTGACAGGTCTCTTGCCCTGGCTGTTTTTTCAGGGGGGACTTCTGGATGCACAAGGATCAATTCTTCACAATGCGAATGTCGTGAAGAAGGTTAAATTGCCCTCAGCGGCATTTCCTGCGGCCACAGTCTTGAGTCATCTGATACATTTGCTGCTGGCAATGATCATCCTGTTTGTCTTCATCGCCTTTTATGCAGCGATGAAGAGTTCTGATTTATGGCCAAGCTGGGAGATTATCTTCCTGCCTTTCGTTATCCTCCTTCAATTTCTGATGATCTTTGGTATATCTCTCATTCTCTCTTCGCTCAATGTATTCTATCGCGATATCAGCTCGATCAGTGAGATTGCCCTCACCGCATGGTTCTATCTCACTCCAGTTATTTATTCTGTAGACTTGGCGAGGGACCATTTGAAATCAATGGTGGATAGTGATATTCTTTATTATCTCTATCTTGCAAACCCGATGACTCCCATCACGATTGCCTATCGAAGAGTCTTGTATGGACGTCATATGGATACTGCTCCCGAAGTCAGTGATTCAACTCTCTTTCTCGGATTAGGTGTATCGATTGCCTTCACCATCATTGTTATCTGGATAGGAATCGTTCTTTTTAACCGGCTATCAAGGAAGTTTGCCGATGAACTTTGAGGAGTTATTAACTATGATCAAAAGAAAACCCATTCCCTTCGTAATTGGTGCTGTCCTAATAATCGGGCTTTTCGGTACGCTCGCAGTCGGATGTCTTGGAGGTGGAAATTACAGCACCTATAGACAGGAAGCCACAGGGAAGAAATACCGCTATATTAGCCTAGGAGAAGTTTCGTATTACGGTCCTGGCTTTCACGGCAAGACGACGGCGAGCGGAGAAATATTTAATAAGAACGCACTTACGGCTGCCCACGCAAATCTTCCTTTCGGGACACGGTTGAGAATTACGAACGTGGATGAGGGCACACAGGTTGTTGTGCGGGTTAATGACCGTTTTCCCGGTACGAAAGGGAGAGCATTAGACCTGTCTGAAGGGGCATTCAAGCAGCTGGCTCCGCTTGCGAGAGGTATTATTACCGCCCAAGTTGAGGTCGTGGAATGATAGACGCCTTGAAAACTAGATCCAAAGCATCGATGAAAGTATGCGCGGGTCAATTCACACTAGTAACAGGAGTACTCCTCAGCCCAATGTTATCAAATGGACAGAATGTTAGTTGGGAAGAGCCAGAAATTGGTGGAAAGCTGGCATTCGTCTCAATGGAGAATGCACCCTTCCCCCATGAATCGAGGAAAGAGGGGCATCAATACAGGGATGAAATCTATTCTTTTGAAGACCACTACAACGATTCGACTGTGGCTGTCTATATCCCCGAGCATTACAAATATGATGGGAACGTCGACCTCCTCTATTACTTTCATGGGTGGGGAAACAATGTCCGAAAGGCTATCGTCGATTTTGAGCTCCTTGAGCAGGTCTCAAACTCAAAGAAGAATGTCATTTTTGTTTTTCCTGAAGGTCCTGTTGACGCTTCCGATTCCAGTCTTGGGAAGCTCGAAGATCCCGACGGACTCAAAGCACTCACCTCGGATGTCCTGGGTTTCTTAAATGCTCAAGATGAAATTCCCTCACAGGAATTAGGAGACGTCTATCTTTCTGGTCATAGTGGAGCATATCGGGGGATAGCTTTCTCGCTCCGCCACGGAGGTCTGAACGATCACCTGAAGGGAGTCTATCTTCTTGATGCCTCCTACGCCAATCTCGATGACTTTACTAACTGGGTCATCACTCAGAAGCAGGGTCATTTCCGCAGTATCTTTACAGATCATCTAGCAGCAGATAACGCGAGTATGATGGCGACACTCACGAGGAGCAGCATCCCCTTCAAGATTATCCACGATCAGGATATGAATGAGGAAGTCCTTGGTGACGAGCGTGTCCTCTTCATCTATACCTCTCAAAGAGATCACAACCAGGCTGTTGAAGTGCTTGAGGCATTCCTCGCCAGTTCTCCCTGACCATGCCTTTCAGATAAGAAAAAATCTCCTCCCGGTATAGAGACCAGGAGGAGATTTATTTTGTACTTAGAAACTTGATGCTGAATCGTTATTCAGGAGCGATGTCGAGCCCTGCAATCAATGCAAGTGATGGGTCCGTCACATCGTTGACTTCGGAGCTGCTTCTCATATGTCCGTTCACAAGAAACGAGAAAACCATTTTCTCGCCTGCTGCTGTTGTGACATAGCCTGAGAGGGCGCGAGTATTGGAAATTGTTCCGGTCTTGCCTCGCACATTATTCTCTGCAGGTGTATCCTTCATACGACCCCGCAGAGTTCCATCAACGCCAGCGATAGACTGACATTCATACCATTCATCACCGTAAGGACCTTCAAGCATCCCCTCGTAGATCTTAACAATAATCGAAGGGCTTATGTAATTATAACGCGAGAGACCAGAACCATCTGAATATTGAAAACCGTCCCCATCCACGCCGAACTGAGCCAATTCATCACGAATCACTTGTCTGCCCGCGCTGAAGGTTCCCTCTCCTGTTGCCTTCCAACCAAGAATATGCGGTATAGACTCAGCATACATATTCTGACTTCTCTTCATAAGTCCCTTAAGAATTTCAACCATCTCGGGCGACTCGTGGACAATCAATGTTTCAAAGTCTTCCGGGGTGTGATCCCAACCATCGATTTCGTCACAATCAACAGGTCCACCGAGAACGTCTATGCCATTAGCCTCAAGGGTTTCTGTCAAAACATGAACGTACCATTTAGTAGGATTCGTGATTGTGGGAGTTCTTTCGAATGAGCGGGACCCGGCAACAACCTGTCCAGAGACCTTAATAATATTCGAGTCTCTTTCACGGTAGAGTGAGATTCGGTTGCGCCCCTCTTCAACAACTTCAATGTCAGTGTCGAGTGTATAGTAGCTGCTCTTGACATTTGGTTCAAGTGTCACTGTCCCATCGACTGTCTCCGGGGGGATAATCTGTATATCGACATAATTCTCATTGAAGGTTAGTGGCCCGTACTCTGCATAGTACCAGGGGGTCAGATCGCCGAGAGGCCAGGATCCTCGCACGTGATCATCGGACCATGCATCGTCGTCACCAATGATATTCCCATTAATCTGAGTAATTCCTTTTTCTTTCAGTTGCTCTGCCCACCCCTCAAATACCTGCAGGGGAGAATCAAAAAATCGCGTATAGATTGTCGGGTCGCCTGTGCCGAAGACAATCAGGTTACCGTCAAGAACACCATCTACGATCTTGCCGTCCGTGCTGACATGCGTTTCAAGTTTAAAGTCGGGACCAAGGTAATTGAGCGCAGCGGCCGTCGTTGGGATCTTTTCGTTTGAAGCAGGCAGAAAAAGTTTGTCCTCATTATGTGCCCACCAGATGTCTCCCGTATCCATCGACTTAATGAGAACGCCCCAGTGTGCATTGAAAAAGCGCTCGTCGTCGAAGTTCTCTTTAATCTGTTCGACAATCTCTGTGCGAGCTTCCTCATAGGTCTTCGTTGCTGCGCTTTCCTGGGCGAGGGCTGTTGCGCCAGTAAAGGTAACAGCGGCAAAGGCCGAAAAAGCATATGTTTTTTTGATCAGTCTCATGGATTTCTCTTCCCGTGATGAATTGCACGGTATCTTGGAGAAGTCCCCCAACCGGGCAAGAAAAGAAATCGTAGCCTGGTTGAAATTAATACCAGAACCAGCCGGATTGTGAAGAGGGAAAGGTGCTTCCAAGGTAGACGAACCTGACACTATCGATAAAAACGCGCCCTTCTGCTGCCCCATTTGGTTTACCAGTTACCTCGCTATCGTCAACGATGACTGACCCATTGGTGTTTCTGCCCTTAGCGAAAAGGTAAGTACCAAGGCTGTGCCATGTATCCTTGTTTATCCGGGAATCCTGGGTGAGATACACCTCATCTGATCCCAGAGCATGATCAATCTGATACCTGACGTTTGTGGCGTTCGCATAATCGCCCCAGGAGACAAGGACTTCGTATATTCCGGTCGTGCTGAACTCCGGAGTAACTGTTGCAGTGGAACCGAGTTCTGTTGTGACATTGTATCTGGACCGTTGGCTGCGGACTTCTGGAAGAACTGCTTTCCCCACGCTCCCGAACCAGTTCCCTCCTTCCGTGGTTTCTGAATAGTCGGCTGACTCATTCAGGTTTCCGAAAATGTCGGTCGATTCGACGACGAATTCGGCAGGCTCAGGAAGAAAGTCATTTATCTCGGAGACAAGTATATCATCAATATACCAGCCGTCTGCGACCTTTAGGCTGAAGTCAGCTCGAAAACGAAATTGTATATAAATGGTAGATTCACCTGCATATTCGTGGAGGTTGACCCGAGTCATGTGAAAAGGAGATCGTTGATTTAAATACTGACTGACTTGCACGAAGTTCTCTCCGTCGACAGAGATACGCACCTCGCCGTAGTCACCAGCGAGGGTAAAGCTTTCAGCAAAGATATGTTGATGATAGAAGGTCAACCAGGGGTCGATAGCAGATGAAAGGTCTATCGCTTCTGAGGTAATCGTCGTCGTTTTAAGTCGTTCGTAGTCTCCGTCAGGAGAATCTGTCCAGCACCAGTTTCCGCTTCTTGAAGCGGATTCGGTTAAGGCAAAGGTACCGGATACTGTCCACTTGTCACTTCCGCTCTCCATGTCATCCTGGAAATAAATGGTCGAGGCTTCTGTCTTGAATTGAAGATTCGGTACGGAAGGTGAAGCATTGCCCGCTTCATCATAGGCTTTAATCGCAAGATAATATGTTGTATCATGATCCAGCTCGGTGGCAAAAAAGGTTTGAGCTATACCTGACTCGAGTGGCTGTGGAAGATGAAAAAGACGCTGCTCATATTCAAATGATTCAAGTGTGATCGTTTGAGTTGATAGACGAGCGTCATAGAATAGAGCTGTCCCCAGATTTCCGTCATCACCGGGAGCCGTAAACTCAACCTCCGCCCCATTGGCACTCAGTCCAATCACCGTTAAGTCATCGATGCTTTCAGGAGGCGTAGAATCGTTCTGATGGTTAGTGAGAACTTTGTAGGCCGAAACTCTACCGGGAGCAATAGCACGCTTCTCCAAAGAGTTCAACTCGTCAACGGCCGAGATAGTTCGGTATTTAAGCGTCTCAGCATCGAGAAGAGGGTCTTGAGCCAGAGCAAGAGCTGCAACTCCGACCACATGAGGAGTTGCGAAGGATGTTCCGCTTGCAAATTCATACTTTGATGGTCTTGACGAATAAACCCAATAACCTGGCGCATGTGTATGAACGTAAGTTGGATCGAAGTTGCTGAAGGCAGCCCAGTCATCCTGTATATCAGTCGCACCAACCGTAAGAATGTTCGGCAACGTATAGCAAGCGGGGTAGAAGGGCCGGTCCTTCAAATACGCGCGATCATTGCCAGACGAGGTGACAAAAAGAACGCCTTCATCGTTTGCTCGCTTAATGGTACTGAATAGAGCAGGAGAGAAGAGCCAGTCTCCCCAGGAGGCATTGATAACCCGAGCGCCATTGTCGACAGCATAATCTATCGCATCGAGAAGCTCAGCGTCCGTGGCAGTGCCCTCATTGCTGAATGACTTCAGAGCCATGATCTGAATCTGCCAGTTAATGCCTGCCATGCCTGTTCCATCGTTACCGCGAGCGCCAATGATTCCTGAGCAGAAAGATCCATGTCCGTGTGAGTCAGCTACATTTCCGATATCATTGAAGAAGTCGAATCCATTGACGTCGTCTATATAGCCGTTGTTGTCATCATCAAGATTATTCCCGGGGATCTCGTCCTCATTCACCCAGACATTAGCCATGAGTTCAGGAACATTTACCGGATAGCCTGTATCAATAACAGCAACAATGACATCTGAGGAACCTGTGGTAATGTCCCAGGCTTCAGGAGCATCGACATCCGCGTCTGGAACGCCTGTGAGATTAATATCGTTGAAGGGGTCTGAGGGGTCAGGGAAAGAAATATTCTGACCTGTATTGTGAAGACTCCATTGCTCCGGACTATACATTGGGTCGTTCGGTGTGAACGTCAGCGTTCTCTCAATATTGGGCGAGACTTCCTTCACGAGTGAATGGTCGCGAATCCCCTTTGATAATCGGGAATATGACCTTCCGGACGGGAGCTTAAAGAGCCCGTATCGTCCAGAAGCAAGATCCCGTTGATGCTCCAGCTGCAAAGATTTACCAATCATTCTCGCTGTTGTTCCAGACCGGTCCTGCTTCTTATACTCAATGATCAATTCGCCCTTTACGATATCTGCTCGAAGTTGCGCGGGCAGGATGGAATATAAAAGGGCTATGATAACCAGAATCATCTCTGGTCGTTGGGATACATCTTTATTTGTAGGCACAGGTTACTCCACTTGGTTCTCTCTCACGGTCCAATCAAATATTCGGTGAACCTGCGGGCAACGCTAAAGATGAATGAGAAGAGTAGGAGCATTACTGTTGGAAAGTCTTGAATTATGAGAATGATCGCAAAGAGCCCACTTCACATTTTGAGGAAAGTGGGCCCTGGTGCTCCTGCAATGATGGAACCTTTATTAGCCGGCTTTTTCCGTATCCTTCATGACGCGAATATAATCCACTTCAAACGTGCCTCTAGATAATCTCGGGTCAAACCGCAGTTCGAGTAACTTTCCTGGTGCCGTAAATGGCACTTCGTATTCCAGCCACTCTCCATTGGAAGGTTTCGCCGTAAGGGTCAGGAATGTTCCTTCTTCACCCATGTTCGCGCGATCGGTTCTCATAAAGAACTGCATAATTTGAGGATCATCTTCATAGCGAACACGCAGCTTGATTAATAGAGGTTGCTCGGGAATCTCTGTCATCACACCAATAAAGGGATCATTGCCGGTTGCCGTAATTGTCAGTACACCTTCTGTTGCTTCGATCTGTGCATGGTTTTGGGCCTGCCATCCTTCAGCATCTGAAGCAAAGTTCCAGTTGCCAAGAATTCTGTCGCCAAATTCTGCAAGTAAGTTTATAGCTTCCTGAGCTTCAGATTTCACGGAATCAGGGACATCAGAACTCAAGACGTCACTCAATGTTTCGTTGACCTGTTCTGGATATTCCAGTGAAAGCGGCGAAGCACATCTAACGATGCTGTAGACAGCTTCCTGACTCACCGATTCGTCGGCGAGATATGTCTTCAACATATTGAGTGCTTCAATGGTCGGTGCCTTCGCCAGAATGTCAAGCACCTGAGTTTTTGCCTGTTGATCATCTATAGACTGATCAATTGCCTTCACGGCATTAAGTCTATCCCAGGGAGTCAATGATTCGTCAGCGGAAACGAGGCTTAGATAACCTCTCAAGGCGAGCGTCTTTACGTTCCTGGCGTCCGAAGATTCTGCAACTTTCAACAACCCCTCGCGAGGCTGAATCGTTGGCCACTTTGAGAGCGCCTTGATTGCTTCAACCTGGACACGGTCTTCTCTCTCGTGCATCAGCATGATCAGGTATTTACAGGCGTCATCCGTTTTAAGGTCCCCTATGAGGTTCGTAATCAGCACATCTGATCTTTCAGTTCCTTTTCCAATCTTTGACGTATAGATTGAAAGTATCTTTTCTTCATTCGTAGATCGTGAAGCCAGCTTTCCAATCGTCCCGCTTATTGATCTCATCGTTAGCGCCTCTTCGGCCTGCAAAAGTTGATCGAGGAGAACAGGAATATGTTCGTCGGTTCCCATCGCTCCAATCGCATCGTAGCACGCCTGCTTCACATCTCTATCTCTTGAATCAATTAATTTCAGGAGCACAGGAATAGATCTCACAGCCGCTCTATCTGCAAGAAGACTGATGACCATGGCCTGGTTGTCCGAGCCCTCTTGCACTACTGCGATCAGGTAGCCATCTACCTCTGCTTGAGGGATGGCTGTTAGTGCTTCTGTGATCAGCTCCTGTTCCGACGCACCAGCCGTGGGATACTTTTCGAGAAGAAGTTCAGCTGTCTCCCTGTTTCCGAGTGTACCCGCTGTATAGATTGCCGCTGCTGCAACGTCTGGCTCTGACGAGTTGATCTCTCGATGGACAATTGTAAGAGATGACGGGGCCTTTGCTTCTCCCAGGGCGTATAGGACAGCTATTTTCTCCTTCTCCTCCAGCTTGTTGAAGAAAGAACTAACACTGCCAATCAGGTTCTGAGCGTCCAGTTTGGGAAGAGTCGTAATCGCAACGTCTCTAATTTCAGGGTGCTCATGCAACAATGCTTTTTCGAAAAGTACTTCATCACTGGGAGAATCGAGCAGTCGGGCTTTCCATGCTGCTACACGCGCCATCTCCGTACTTGCAGATCCTTCGTACAACCCATATTCAGAAGGAGCTCTCCCTTTAGATTCAGTGGACAGAGCTGATAATAGAGCCTCGTCGATTGTGTCCCTTACTGATTCATCTGCACTCTGACGTAATGACAGGAGTTCATCCACTGAACCAGGACCTCCGATGGATCCCAGTGCCTTGATAGCTGATTCCCTGACAAGAGGATTGTCAGACTGTGTATATTTCAAAATCAACCGCGGATCATCTTTCTCTGCAATCTCTCCGAAAGTAAGTAGAGCAGAAACAAGTACTTCGTCTTCGGCATCTTTCATCCCTTCAAGAAGAAAGCCTTCAGCTTCTTCGAGTGGAGACGACCCGAGAGCAAAAACCGCCATATGACCAATTTTTTCTTCCTTTAAAAGTGGAAGAATACTCTTAAGGTGTTCTCGGTTTCCATAATGACCAACCTGCCGGAGAGCCCAGGAGCGAGCTTCATGGCTGGAATTGGAAGTCAGGGCGACTTCCACAAGCCCGTCGATAATCTCAGACTGTTTCGCAGGTATCTCGCGGTAATTTTGAAGAAGGTTCTCCGTATGAATCAGCCACCTGCGAGTGCTGTCAGCAGTGTAGTTCTTTATCCCTTGTATAGCGGCAGGGATTTCATAATTCTCCCGGTAGATCGCCGTTTCGAAGGTTTCCTCTCCATCGTCGGCCAACCGACCTGCTACCCAATGGATCGAGCGGTGAACAAGTGTCTGAAATGACTCGTGGGTGAATTGAACCTTATCATGTCCACCTTGAATAACGGCTATACGAGAATTGTTGTGTTTTCTGACCCAGGCTACTTCATCATCAGAAGGCTCATACTCCGTTGTTATGAGAACCCGATTACCAGGGATTCCTCGCCCGTAAAAGTTTGTATAGGTCTCATCCGTTACTACCCAGTCTTCGAGAACTTCAGTAATAGGGTGATCACGATCTTCAATATGATAAGTGAATATCTGCCCCACCTGAAACCCGAAATTTCCTGCATCAGGAAACTCGACACCGAAGATCTGCTTTACTTCAGGCTGAGGTGTCCAGGAAAGGGTCGAATGGTGAAGAGGCAACATTCCCACTCCCCATTCTGTTAAGGTCATCATGTTGTTCAGGCGATGATCAGATAACTCATGAGTCATATTATAGAAAAGAATCGCATCATGATTCCATCCAGCGATATTTTCGAAGATCTCTGAATGATCGGAAAGCTCGACATGGGTAATGACAGAGTTTGGTATAGAACTAACCATATCGTGAAACTCTACTTCATCGTAGGGGTGGCCACCTGTCACAAGGAGCACGCGAATCGGGAATTCTTCTGCCTCAGCCGCCAACGCATAAGGTCCTGAAAGGGTAAGAAGCGAGGCCGCAAGAGCTCCAGCAAGCTTTTTGAATACTGATATCATTATATATCTCCGTAGGATTCTCTTGATCGAGTTCGATTAAAGGGTGAGGAAGCGAGACCACGGCGCTCTCTTCGGTCTATCAAGCTTCGCATTGGCTTCTGGATCGCCGGGGAAAATCTCCTTGTCAGGGTCCCACCTCACAGGCCGATCCAGTTCCATCGCAATGTTTGCCAGATGACAAAGAGTCGTTGAGCGGTGCCCGACTTCAATATTTTGCGCCGGGCGCTGTCGCGTTTGAACACATTCGATAAAGTTCTCCCAGTGATTCTTACTGGGGTAGACAGCCATATCCATCGGTGTAAGATTCATTTCCAGGAGCTTGGGATTGCTTGCCGTTACAGGCTGGTGGGGGAGTGGAGCCATCATTGGTACGCGAATCCATCCCTCGTCTCCGATGAACGTAACACCCCATTTATCTTCATCGGGTTCCGTTTCGCAATAATAGGTGATTCCGTCGGAAAACTCCATTTCAAATTTAGCGACCACAGGCGTATCATAGATACCATCTTCCGGGTAGGTTGCCTTTCCTTCTATACGGACTGGACCTGTATATTCATGATCAGTTCCCCATTGAGAGACGTCCAGGCGGTGTGTCCCGTGATCCGTTATGGTGCCTCCTGAATAGTCGAGGACAGTGCGAAAGCTTATATGGCAACGCCCTGACTGATACGGTGCCCAGGGTGCAGGACCTAACCAGCGGTCGTAATCAAAGGTTGGAGGAACCGGCTCTATCGCGGCGATAGGACCTCCTCCATATTGCGGGAGATTCAATTCTACTCTTTCGATGTTGCCGATAACACCTTTTCTCAGCAGGTTGATGATTCGCTGCACGGGAGCATGAGATCGTGTCTGAGAGCCCATCTGGAAAACACGACCATATCTCTCAACCGCACGAACGATGTTGCGACCTTCGACTATGGTACGGGCCAATGGCTTTTCACCGTATATATCCTTCCCCGCTTTCGCTGCGGCGATGGCGATTCCCGCATGCCAGTGATCAGGAGTGGCGATCAGCACAGCATCGACGTCAGACCGATCGAGGACATCTTCAAACTTCAGGTAGTCCTCGCAGCTGGTCTGACTGCGTCCAAGTACTTCCCTTTGATGAGTTTCAACAATCTCCCGGGCGGATTTGCGATGGTTCTCGTCGGGATCGCAAACAGCAACAACTTCAACGGCTGAGATTCCGAGGAAGTTGCGCAGATCGATCGTTCCCATCATTCCGCATCCGATAATCGCGAGATTAACCCGGTTTCCGGCACTGGGTCGGCTTGCTCGGCCGAGCGCCGTAGCGGGAACGAAAAGAGGTGCAGCGAGGCCAGCGGTTAAGAGCCCTCCGCGCTTAAGGAAGGAGCGTCGTGAGAGCGAACTTTTCTTATCCATGGTATTTCAAGACTTCCTGTTGATTAATATTTGTTTCCGTTTTCCCTGTTTATCCCTCATTGGAACGATTAAGTAGATGGGAGTAGAGCAGACTCTATTCCCATTTTTCTCAGAAGTTGCATCGTTCTAAGTCCTTGAAAATAAATGGTTTAGGTTTTATTGCAAGGTCATCTCAATGGGGGATTGAGTACTGACTACTGTTTACTACCTGTTTACCTGTTTCCTGAATTCTCTCTTCAAGGAGCGTGGTGGATTCGGAGAAGACTGTCAAATCGCCAAAATATCGCAGCCACGGGCGTGGTTCAAATTCCAGTAAGTAATAAAGGATACACAACAAATTGAGCGATCCTCCCTCTTGGAGGCGCATTGGACCTTATGCTTCAGGAATTAAGCATTGGGTTTGGGGATCGGGTATCTTCGTCGAACCTCGAATGACTCTTAACAATTGCTAATAGGAGCCGAGTGCTCTGAGCGACCCAAAGCACCGAAGGTGTGTACTCCATACCAGCCGAGCTCAAAGCCCAGCGTAGCGGGCGCAGGGCTGGGTACAGAGTTCATTCAAACAAAGAGGGCTGAAGGTCCGATCTATCAATGAAATCATGGATCGGGCTTACAGCCCTCCGGATCCTCTTACCCGAGTAACCCAGCCCTTCGTCGGCTTCGCTCGACTACGAGCTGGGCTGGTATGTTGACGGGCCTTTGGCCCTGGTTTGTTGCGAAGAACCAGGAAGGTTCTGCAATCCCACGAGCAAAGCACTTCGACTGGCTTCGCCTGTCCAGTGGCGCTTTTCTGCTCCCGCAACCTGAGCATTGAGTCGGTATGGTTCAAATTTGGGGGACAAAGGTTGCACATGAAGCTAACGCTCTCGTCACTGCGATGATCCGCAACTGTTACCCGAAGTTGAAACACACCCATCAAAACCCCTTTCGGGACGATGCCGGAGCGATGTCGGAGCGATCCAGGTCCGATGGCGATCGCTCCGAGATAGGTCCAGCATCGCCGCGACATCATCTCGGTCGCTCCGAGTGTCGTTTTCCCAGCGCTTTTTGAGCTCAATGAAGAGGGGCTTCGAAGATGCGCCTCACTGATCCTCATTGGAGAAGAATAATAGGGACTCGTCGACGTTTCTGGATGCACCTTCGTGTGACATGAACCTGGGTTATTTATCCCTCAGAAAATTTCAATCGTTTATCTTCTCTTGAGTGCTGTGTTTGAATCCATTAAAGATTTGTGTAATTGGCATTAAGTATATCATGGTGGTGAAAAGTTCTTTCAATATGTTTCTAAGGTTGGCCTTTCTTGTTATTCTTGTGACAAACTTCGAGTGGGTTTATGGACAAACCGCATTCACCATTGAAAGCACGGCCTCGGATGGAAGCATCACGACAGCAGAGCTCTATCGTGAATTTGGTGAATGGTATGGGGCAGGGTCTTTCGCCAAATCAGCAGCTATTGCTCCTGAGCTGCAAAATGGACGGCTGCAAGGGAAGGGAACGCGATTCTCGTTCAAGGATACTTTGGATGCATCCTTCTCGTTTTTTCTTGATGGTCATCCTGATTTCTTTCCGGGAGCTGTGTATGATCTATACGTTACTACTCCATCACAGTCTGCGATAGATGCGCCAAATAGCCGCTTTGTGATTACAGACGATAATCATCCTGCTGACAACCCTCTCATGGAAGGACTTGCCCCGTTAACATACAGGCATTGCGGGGATAGATGGTACATCCTCGCAAGTGCAGTCAAGATTGGAGAAGGTGGTACCATTACTTTTCATGAGGGATCAACTCAACCCGATCGATTTTATGCGGATTCGATTAGACTGGTCCCTTCAACCCCGGAGTCAGAGCTCGGTATTGGACGTCGTATCGCGACCGATTCAATCAGTCATTGGTTGAACTGGCCCACATCGGTTCTGAATCCAGCGGAGAATCCGTTCGCTGAAGCACTTCCGGAAGGTTTGCGTTTTAACGTAATGGAATATGAGAAGGAGGCAGCATGGCGATCATCTCTCAGGCCCGTCTGGTTGGACAGACACCCATGGCTTATCCTTCAGTATAGACTTGAAGGATCTCTTTCTGATCCCCCATTTGCATTTCTCCGGCTTTGTTCTACATCCACACGATTCGTCACCGTTTTAACTTCCGAAAAGCTTATCGCTGACGGTCAGTTACATACAGCCAGCATTGACCTGCGTGATTATATCTCCTCCCCCCAGGTCATCGGAGTGGAGCTTCAGCTTCGTGCATCTTCCGTGTCAGGAACATCGGTCTTAATTGAGTCTCTTGAGTTCCGGGATCAGCCGCCAGGTTACTTCCCTCCACCACCGGAGAGCGCAGGGATTGTCAATACAGGTGTTGAGATTGACCTTGCCAGTATTGATGATTGGATAGCCAGGCCAGAATGGATGTCACCGCAAAATGTATCGGATAATTATACCGTGGATTTGGGCGATGAATATGTTCGTTTTCGAGTGGCAGACTCACTAAAAGGCATGAAATGGACCAGACGTTTAGCCGGTACACGAGATATTGAAAGCTTTCCTTACCTCCTTTTCGATTACAAGGCGCGCAATATCCAGGCGAGGTCAGGCGACTATGCTGTCTACTTGAATGGTCCCGATGGAGAATCAAGACCTCTCTACCAATCATCATTGATCGATGATGGAGCCTGGCATACAGCCGTCGTCCCCGCAGGCGTTACTTCGATCAACCAAATCGCAATACAGGCTCAGAGTGAAGTGTCCGGCGAATCAAGCCTTGAGATTCGACAACTGGCATTTGCTGACAAAGATCCGAGAGACGATCTGACGTGGTATACAAGTCTTACTCAGGGTTGGGATGATCTAAATGCGCAGATAGAGGACTTTCAATTTATTGATCTTTCGGATGATTTTAATGGGTCCTCGGATCGGCTAATACCGCTCATGGATATAGATTCCAAATGGTTTGAAACGGAACGTGTTACATCAAATGAACAAATACCTTTTGAGGTGGGGCTGGGGCAGCAGAACGTCATTTGCACATCTCTACCAGGTGATTCTGAGGTCATCTCTATTGAACTCAATCAGCGGGCATCGGAAATTTACTTTCTACTTGGTGCGCACTTTCCTGGTCGAGAAAATCCTTTCATAGAAGACTTGATTTCAGTGATAGATGAAGCTGAAAGACTGTATATAGAAGTACACTATACCGATGGAACACGCGATGAGTTCTTTCCTGTTGATACAGTAACAAACTTACACCAGGTCCAAAATCAAACCTTCAGTGTGCTTGCCGTTCCGACTGAGAAGCATAAAATCATCCAATCAGTACAAGTGCATGAAAATTCGGATGGAGGACTTGTTGCTCTCGCAGGGTTATCCCTTCGAGTCCGGGGAGATGCACAGTTCGCTGAACCCTTCTTAGTTACACTGGCTCCTCCGCTTCAAGAGGCTGCTTCCCCACCCTTTGTGGACCCTGCAATTATCTATGAGGAAGATCTCCTCATTCTTGACAATACATTTGCGCGCTATGAGTTTGATTTAACCAATGGCGTGTCTCTGAAATCGTTTATCAGTAAATATACGGGGCACGATCTTGTGAGAGCAGATGATGAAATCGCATTCTTTACGGGTCGTTGGAACGACATCCCTTTCACATCGAAGGAGCTTGTCACAGAAGATGTGGATATAGATACAAGTATGCCGAATCCTGAAGTAACCGTGCAGCTACGTATGGATGAAATCTCTCCTGCTGTTGGTTTCACATTAAAAGCGGGTTTCGATGATCGTGGAGCTGGGGTATTCGACCTTGCTGTGAAGAATGACTCTCAGACTTCAGGGTCTATCGGACTGGTGTTTCCAGATCTCAGGGGACTAACTCTTGGGTCTCATCAAGAAAATCTGTTCTACGCATATCCTCACCAGACCTTTGTTCTTGGAAATGAGGATATACAGCTGTCAACTCCGTATTCTGGATACTTCCCACTCCAGTTTATGTCCGTCTTCGATCAGAATGAAGGCTGGGGATTGTCGCTCATGACGAAGGATACAGGTTTGATATATAAAGAATTTGAGCTCGAGAAAAGAGAGGCGAGCTTTTCTATGCGTGTTGGATATAATGGAATCGGCAGGGAGGCGGTAGCTTCGGGCGAGAAGTTTCATACTCCACAGACGTCATTGTCTCTGCATCCTGGTGATTGGCACGAAGGATTCAAGATTTACCGGCAATGGACTTCCAGCTGGTATCAGCCTGTATCACCCAGACAGAGTTGGTTTCAGGAAATCTATACCTGCCGGCGAGATTACCCCATCGGTGGAAGTTGGTATTTGTTCAACAGCAAGATTGATTCCTACACATTTCCCAAAGAGATCGCCAATGCGAAGAAGTATATCGGTGGTGCTGACTTTATTGATATTTCATCCTGGGGGTGGTCAGATCGAAGTGGCCGCGTTGGAGACTATCGTGATTATTCGCTTGGAGGACTCGCCAACTTCCAGGAAGGAATACAGTTCTCTCAGGACCAGGGCATTCCCGTTGGCTTGTACATTGAAGGATACAATCTCGATGAAAGGTCTGAAGCCTACAAGGCATATGGAGAGAAGTGGAAAATGATCAGCAGTACCGGTTCTGATTACCGAAATGGAACAGAGGTGAAGATCTGTCCCTATAATAATGGGTGGCAGGATTATATGACGCAGCTATATATGGACGTGGCTTCAGAGACTGGTGCTGATGCGATGTATATTGATGTTTTTGGTCTGGGAACCTTTCAGTGTTTCAGTGATTCCCACGGGCACGTTCCGGGGACGTATACACTGCGCGGAGAATATGAAATGACACGCGCTGTCCGGCAAGGCCTGAACAGCATTAAGGATGGAATACCATTGTATACAGAGTATACGCCGGTAGATCTGATCAGTCAGCATCAGGACGGCTCTTTTTCATACTCTGTGCTTGGCGGTGGCTCATCCCCGCTTCCGACTCGAACAAATTTGTTCCGTTTTGCCTTCCCCGATTTTAAACAGATCGAGATCATATATGCCCTTTTTCTTGCTCGGAACTGGACCGGGGAGAATCTGAAAAAGGTCTTCTTCAACGGCGAAGGGATCTGGATTAAAGGCGATCTGACTTCGTGGTATGATGAGAGTATTCTAAGGTTGTACCGAAAGACCCATGAAGTCTTCTCAGAACATCGTGATGCCCTGACTACCCTTAATCCTGAGCCGCTTATTGATACAGGAATCTCGAATGTTTATGCGAACAGGTTTGTTGCCGGAGAAAAGCAAATGCTCATGCTCTACAACGCCAATTGGCGGGATGTCTTTATCCCACCGTCTCCTATGGTGAAGACGACCAAACGTCACCTTGTCGCTCTTCTCAGTGAGCAGATGGTCTCTGAGGTCGATGGAGCCAGGGTCAGTCCACGCGATGTTGACTGCATTGTCTCCCTGCCAATCCGAATAACTGCGAACCTTGAAGGAAGTGCTCTTTCGCTTGAAATAGACCAGTTGGGAGCTGAAGAAAAGCTTTCTCTTATCGCCATCTATGCGGAGAGTCGTGAGAGAGTTCTTCTCAACCACGAGCAATTGCAGGAATCGATAAACCTACTGGATCACTTCAGTCCTGAGCCCGAAAAACTCATCATAAAGCTTTTGGATCGTGGGATTGTAGAGGACATGGTGATTCTTGATTCTCGCGAAGAACTTTCTCCAGCGATGACGTGGACACTTCGGTAGCGCATCTCTTACGTATAAGACCGATAATCGGGAGAGGGTCCTGGAGCTTGCGCCTGCAGACGCTTATGAAGGTAGTTCAAGCCCCAGCACATTCCGCCGTTCAGGCAGCAGATTCAGGATCTGTTTGGCTGCGATGACACCTGACCGGGCTGCGTGCTCGGCTTTGTCACCCAGGAGGTAATCACCAGCAAGGGCAAATGGCAGGTGCTCGGGGTTGGTGGGCCAGTGTGCTGTGTCAGGAAAACCAAGGGGTTCTGAAGTTGGACGAGCGACCTTCCAGCGTTTATATGTCTGGGAGATGGGATTTTCCGGAAGCTCAGGGATCAAATGACGCGACTCTGTATAGACTTCCTGAAGAGCTTCGTGCTCCTTCATATACATGAGGTCTTCACTCCACCTTGGAGACGCCTGTACAACGAGAAGTGAGAACTCAGATGAAATACGCTCGGGGGCCTTGCGATCTTCCAACGCAAGCCAGGCAATCTTACACTCTGGATCCCCTTTGAGCGCATAAAATGGCTTTTTGACTTTAGGAACTTTATAGATCGCCGTAAAGCAGCTGTCGTGCTCCACTGAACTGAGCAATGGAACGAGCCCTTCAAGTGAACGGCTTCTTCGAGCTATGCGGTTAGCAGCTGTTGGGGTCGTGGCGAGGATAAGCCCCGATCCCATGAAAGGTTCTCGGGTCTCGGGGTTGCGGATCGCCTCACCTTTTTCATCCACGAACCAGAATACTTGTCCCTCTTTTTCCCACCAGAAGGTCTTCTGATCGTTGTCCCAGCGCACTCCTCCAACTGCTGAATTATAAACAACACTCACCCGGGCTGCCAGTTCTTCCATGAAACCGCTGAAACCAATATCAAGACAAAGTCGGTCAAGATCAACGCCGCCGCCTTTTGGGACAACGATCTCTCCGTTTCCCTTCAGTTCATGGACGCCGCCCTGTACACTGACTCGATTGGTATCGAGTCCAAGTGACCTGACAAGTCCGCAGATTGTATCATCGGAGCGCTTGAAATACTGTGTCCCATGATCTGCGAGCCACCCTTCGCCTTTTCGGCTGTTGAAACGCCCACCAGGCCGGTCGAACCCTTCAAGAACCAGAGCCGGTATACCCTGCTCTTCCAGAGTAAAGGCTGCGGTCAGGCCTGCGATGCCTGCGCCAATAACGATAACGGGGTGTCGAGGTGTCTTTTTCTTCACGGAAATGCTCGCAAACGATGATAGTTTTTGATGGGAAGGCTGGAAATCAGGCCCTCAATCACTTACAAAGGTGTTATAACGTCCAGCGACCCACTGGTCACAAGTGAAAGTACAACCAAAGGATTGATTAAGTTATCGACGCCTTTACCGGGGAACCGGTGAAACAAAGTAGAGGTCGTTCTCATAAAGGATTTCGCCCTGCCAGTTGAGCAGGATTCCCTGATCTTTTTCCCAATTGTAGGGCTTTCGAAGAACGAGGTAATCGGCGCCTTCCTCCAGCGCGATGTTGACGATTTCCTCTTCTCCCTTTTTCAGCCATGCGCTGCCAATTCGTACCCAGATGAAGTAATTGTACTCATCCTGCCATTCAGCGCCTGCTTCCTCATACCACTCTTTCCAGTATGGTGCGTACTCTTTATCCCACAGCATGGCGGCTCCATCACTCCATTCAAAGAGAGTTGTCCTCTTCGAATAGATTCTAAATCCCTGAGCATCCGGGGGAGTCACAAAGATGGCTGACTCGGGTGTATTTGCTTCAATCCACTTCTGAACATCGAACCAGTCATCACGCATCGGCTGATACCAGCGTTCTCCATGGTACTGGTTCTTGAGCTGCATCCCATAAAAAATCGCTAGAAACAGGACGGGTAGGTAGAGGAGCTTGTCCGCGTGCTGCCACTTCTTAATAAGGACCGGAAAAGTGGCAAATACAAGAGTCGTCATCCAGAGAAGATGCATGAATAAGTCTTTGTCCCAGTCGATATACTTCCAGGCTCCAGCGACGGATACGAAAGCCATGAGTGATAGAAAAGAAGGCAAGGTGAACCTGGGGCGAATCCTCAGAAGTACGTAACTTAAGACCGTCGACCACAAAAGAAGTACGATGGTAACGAGGTAAGAACTGGAGCGATAGACGTGCAGCTTAATGAGTGATCCCGGAGGGTTTGATTCCAGAATAAATCCGCCTATCGACCAGAGGAACAGGATAGACGTCGCTGCGAGAGAAAGAAGCAGTCCTTCTCTGTTTTTAAAATAGAAAGGTAGAACGAAGAGAAAAGAAAGGACAACGATCCACGTTTCCGTGATTTCTTTCTCTTCAAAGCCGCTTGGAAAGAAATGAACGGGGTAGAAAGCTTTGATCAGCTCGGCAAGATCTTCAGGAGAACCGAGAGAAGAGGAAGAGAGCATCCACCAGAGGCCGGGGAGTGCTGCGAGAAAGAATGAAGGAAGTGCTACCCAGGCGCTCTTCTCTCTCTTGTATAGCGCCGGAAGAGCCATGAAGCCAGCCATCAATCCCAGGTATGCGCTCTGCATTGCGTGTATATTGAAGATGAACCCGGACAAGACAAAGCCAAGGATCCATTTGCGATCAATCAGGAAATAGAGAGCCCAGTAGCCAAGAGCTGTAGCGAACGTTGTGTGGGCAAAGTAGAACCAGTGCAGCGATTCTCCACCAATATCAGATTGAATAGAAAGATTCATCCAGACAGCCAGATATGGAGCCCACCAGGCAAGAGGGCAAAGCTTCTTTCCCAGAAAGAAAATCGCTGTATAGCCAATCAATTTTGTCACGATATGACCAGCAACAAAGAGAGGCTCGACAGGAACCCATTTCGTCACGAACGCGACCACAACCCAAAAGTAACTGAAATAATTCCGCATCGATTCCATGAATCGATCCTGAGGAAACAGCTCTGTTTGATGGGACATATGGAGGAACGGTATCTGCATCGAATGATTGTGCAGACCAAAGGTGTAGCTGTACTTGATCCAGTCGAGCGCAACAACAAGGAGTAGAAAGGGGACAGCAATCTCCCAGCGAATAATACTCTGTTCCCGCGAAGAAGCCATCGGGCTACTCTTTACCTGAACGTAAAGTCTTAGTGGTATAGAGAGAGACACCGAGAAGCATCAAGCCACCGTAAAAACCAGGGGCAGAAAAGAGAGCCGCCGGGATGCCTCCGAGATACCTTGTGTCATAGTAGTAACCAATGAGAAGGTAGATTAACAAGAGGAGAAGCACCAGCTTGTCACTTACTGCTGGCAAGTTTTTCCTGTAGAGATAGACAATAATGACAAAGGGACCAGAGAGTGCAGAAAGGTGATGGTACCAGCAGACTGGCGATGCAACGGTTCCGGCGATAACCATGCACGAAAGCGCCAGCAGATTACCGTCATGGTTCTCTTTACCCGTGATTTGACGGGAAAACCAAAAGGTGACTCCAAGGATCGACAGTCCCACGATTGATGAGATCGTCTTGATATATCCATGGGGTTTTACAAGGTTGAAATCAGCTGGGTCGTATCCCTCAAATAACCTTAAAAGCAGTCCATTAATACTCTGGTTGGGATAATAAGCATAACCTGCTGAAAGAGTCGGCAGGGTGTGCTGAACGTAATCCATGGAGTTCTGCCAGCCCGCATAGATCAACGACGTCAGTCCGGTCACCATCAGTGTTGCAAAGGTCGCAACCAGGGTCTTCCTTGGAAAGCCGGGAGCGAAAATCAACAAAAACGGAAGGAGGACGAGATGAGGTTTAATGGATACCCCAAGGGCCAGGAGTATCCCTGCAGGGATATACCATTTTCTTTGGAAGGCAAAGAGAGAGCCTACGAGAAACGTATAGATCCATATGCTGGCCTGAGTGAGTTGAAGAGCCTTGGCAAAAGGATAATAGAGAATGAAAGCCAGCACATAGAAAGCAATGATCCAGGGATTGTGAGGCAGTCGGTAATTCATCATGAGATAGAGAAGAATTGCACTTATCAGCCAGAAGATATGGTTATAGAAACTGATTTGATCCGCTGCTTTCCAAAGTCGTTTTTCGTCTTCCTTGTTCCACTCTGGAGATGTTACCTCGCCGTTTCTCCTCTCCCGACTGAGCTTTACCCAGGGTTCGATGGAGAGGGCGACGAAGGGTGTATAAACAAAGGAGGCTCTGCCTTCTTTGAGTTGCTCGGGCTGATAGATGCGATATTCAGGGTCAATCCTTCGGCCATAGACGGCTTCGAAGATAGGACGAAAGTCTCCCTCATAGATTGAGTCCCAATTGTAAAGTGCTTCGTAAGGGCTTCTCCAGGGGTCTGTCGCGTAGGTATCCCAGGAGCCGGTCAGGGGGTAGGTCTCTGAGTCGCCAACGTAACGCATCAGTCCATTGACGAAGGTCGCTATCAAAAGCCCCATGAAAAATAGAAGCAAAAGAATATAGGGACGTTCGATCAGGGTGGAGGATGTGTTGTTTGTGCTGCTATTCATACGATCTTTCGGTTCGCCAGAGTTGGTCAGCGAGCTTTCCCTTTGGGGGTACTACCGAGTCAAGGACGAGGACTTATTCTGTTAGAAATCTGCATTTCGAGGTGATCGAGGAAAGGGAATAACGTCTCGGATATTCTGCATGCCCGTGGAAAACTGAAGCAGGCGTTCAAAACCAAGTCCGAAGCCTGAATGAGGGACCGAGCCAAACCTTCTTAAGTCAAGGTACCACCAGTAATCCTGTTCAGAGAGATTCAGTTCTTTTAGTCTCTCCTGAAGCACAGGCAGTCTCTCTTCGCGCTGACTTCCACCAATGATTTCGCCGATCTTCGGCACCAGCACGTCCATCGCTGCAACCGTCTTTCCATCTTCGTTCTGACGCATGTAGAAAGCTTTGATCTCCTTCGGATAATCATGGAGAATAATGGGTTTCTGAAAGATTTTCTCCGTCAAGAAGCGCTCATGTTCACTTTGCAGATCAAGTCCCCACTCGACGGGAAACTCGAATTTGGCCTTCACTTTTTGAAGTCGTTCAATGGCTTCCGTGTAGGAAATTCTTTGAAAGTCGCTTTCAGCAATCAGTTCAGCAGTCTTGATCACCGACTTGTCTATGCGCTTATTGAAAAAGTCGAGATCTTCTGAGCACTCTTCAAGGAGTCCCTGGAAAAGGTATCTGAGGAACTCTTCTGCAAGATCCATATCTCCTTCGAGGTCACAAAAGGCTATTTCCGGTTCTACCATCCAGAACTCTGCCAGATGACGTGATGTGTTGGAGTTCTCTGCTCGGAAAGTTGGTCCAAAAGTATAGACATTGGAAAGTGCGAGACAGTAGGTCTCAACATTGAGTTGGCCCGATACGGTGAGGGAAGCCTGCTTGCCAAAGAAGTCTTCATTAAAGTCGACTGATCCCTCCCCGGTCCTCGGTATATTGTTCAGATCGAGTGTTGTGACCGTGAACATCTCCCCGGCGCCCTCACAGTCACTTGCTGTGATGATGGGAGTATGGATATACTGAAAACCTCGCTCCTGAAAGAAACGGTGTATCGCAAAGGAAAGGTGATTTCTTACGCGCGCAATGGCACCAAAAGTATTTGATCGAGGACGAAGGTGAGCTATTTCTCTTAAGAACTCAAAACTGTGTCCCTTTTTTTGAAGAGGGTAATCGTCTCCGCCGCTTTCTCCGATGAGGTTGACCTGCGATGCCTGGATTTCAACGGGCTGTTTACTTCCAGGAGACTGAACCAGTTTCCCCATCACCTCTATGCTGGAGCCGGTCTGAACTTTCTTCAGGATGACTTCCTCATATCCCGGCAGATTCGCATCAGCGATGACCTGGATCCCCTTCAGAGTTGAGCCATCATTCACCTCGATGAAAGAGAAACCACCCTTTGAGTCGCGACGGGTTCGCACCCAGCCTCTAACGCAGACTTCCTGGTCTACGGGTTGGTCAGCAAAGAGGGTCTTAATTCGGGAGGATTTCATCTTCATCATCTTTCGTTCAACATAATGGGCTAGAGCAGTTCTCAAAATTCTTTGCCGTTATCGACAGGCTGCGACAGGAGCCCGCGGCTTCATGGAGGTTGTGTCATGGCACCGCTAGGACTGTGTCTACCTGAAGTCGAATCCATCTATCTCGCTTAGCCGCTAACCGGCCAATCCTTCCGAGAACGGGTCTAAAGTGTTCGGAGGCTTATGGGATGTGGCAAAAGGATTTATTCAGGTGGTACTAAAAACAAAGAACCGACGAGGTGAAGTCCCCGTCGGTTTGATTAATCGTAAGTTTGATGAGCCAGGCAATCAGCCGAGCATATCTTTGACAGTTTCTCGTTCACTTACAAGTTCATCATTGGTGATCTTAATCTTGCTGGCGGCAAAATCGTTGATCGTGACACCTTTGACGACTTCGTATTCTCCAGGGGCAGTTGTCTTGCAGGGAGTTCCAACCCAGATGCCCTCGGCGAATCCGTAGCTGCCATCGCTTGGTCCTGCAATTGTGTGAACTTTGCCAGGAGTCAGAAGATCGCGAACGTGGTCGACAACAGCATTTGCAGCTGAAGCAGCTGAACTGAGACCACGAGCCGCGATAATAGCGGCGCCTCGCTTACCAACTGTCGGAAGAAAATCATTCTCAAGCCATGAGACGTCAGTGATCACGTCGGTGACGGGCTTCCCACTGATCTTCGCGTTGGTATAGTCAGCATACATCGTTGGGCTGTGGTTCCCGTAGACATAAATTTCTTCAACTTCTGAGACTTGAACACCTGCTTTTTTCGCGAGCTGTGTCTGAGCTCTGTTCTGATCGAGTCGCATGAGAGCCGTGAAGCGTTCTTTTGGAAGTCTTTTTGCCTGGCTTGCAGCGATCATGCAGTTGGTGTTTGCAGGGTTTCCAACGACGACGACTCGACAGTCATCAGCGGCGGCCTGGTCGATGGCCTTGCCCTGTCCGACAAAGATCTTGCCGTTGTCTTTAAGCAGGTCGGCGCGTTCCATACCCTTGCCGCGTGGCTTGGAACCCACAAGGAGAGCCCAGTTGACGTCCTTGAAACCAACATGGATGTCGTCAGTCTGAATAATATCATGAAGCAGTGGGAATGCACAATCATCAAGCTCCATGGCAACACCACTGAGAGCCTTCATCGCTGGTTCAGCGGGAATTTCAATCAATTGAAGGATCACAGGCTGGTCTGGTCCGAACATCTGTCCAGAAGCGATACGGAAAAGTAAGCTATAGCAAATCTGTCCTGCGGCCCCGGTTACTGCTACTCTGATGGGTGACTTCATAGAGTGGCTCCTTTCAAACTCGGTTGCTGAGTCTGTTCCTCAGCTGAGATTATGTGACGATCAGATCATGTCCTCAGAGGGTGGGAAAGCGTTTCTCGACATGGCAGAAAAAAAAGTTCATCCGGAAGATGAACTTTTGATCGATCGTCAAAAACTGATATTGGATTGAGAGTGTCTTTCAAAATTCCTGTCCGATATAAACTGGCTGCCAGCACTCCCTTCAGCATCCCGAAAGCCTCGAAATAGCACCACTATTCCTATGTCTTCAGAATACTCAATGGTCCACTCTAGAGAGACTCGCCAGCGGCCTTATCCAGAATCCAGGTGACGTTATAGGGGTTAAGGCGCTCGATTGGGTAGACTTCACTGCGATTGGGCTCTTGAAAGATCTGTCGAATCACATCTTTTTTACCTGAACCAGTGCAGAGAATATACACTTCTTTCGCTGCGTGCAGCACTGGATAGGTTAATGATAGACGAAAGGTGTCGAGCTGAGGAACCTCGTTCGCCACATACCCGGGAATGTGAGAGTCGAGTCCACGGGTGTTGGGAAAGAGCGATGCTGTATGTCCATCTGCACCCATACCCAGAAAAATGAGATCAAAGATTGGTGTGCGGTTTCTATCACGTGGGAGGATTGACTCCAGCTCGCGAGTGAGCCGATGCGCTTCTTTCCCGAGAGGCCGGGCTGCACCATTTGGTGCATGAATATGAGCATAGGGGATTTTCTGACGAAGAAGAAACCCTCCCATGGCTAAACGAACGTTCGAGTCCTGATGGTAGTTGTCAACGCTGCGCTCATCTCCGAAAAAATAATGCAGCTGACGAAGGTTCGCACCGTCCTCTTCCGGTATATCACAAAGCTTGTGATACATCTCCTTCGGAGTGGAGCCTCCAGAAAGGGCAACGTATGCGGGCAATCCCGTGTCCTTATATTCATTTGCGAGAGAGAGAAGCTTTTGAGCTCCCTCAACGGCTACCTGTTCTGGTGTCTCGCAAATCTTTACCGTACCGAAGGTTGTTTCCATAAATCATATCCTAACTTATTACTGGTATCGGGGTTAATTCTTATTCTTCATGGTGATCAAGCAGATACTCGATCACGGGCAATGAGGCCTCCAGGACCTTTATAAATGATTTGTGTGATGATGGGGTATTCAAGGCAAGTCCCAGGGCGTCTTCTTCAGATGCCTCGGAAACGAAAATCCGCTGACCTGTTGTCGGGCAGGGGCCTTTTCCACACCAGAGGTCCATTTCCTCATCGTCCTGATGCATAGACATATGAAAGAGTCGGCCATGCCGGTCGGTAAGTTCAACGGACTTGAGGTTGTTGAATGTTTCAGAACGAGGTCTTCCTCCCTCTGCTACTATAACTGTGACTGCAAGTTTGCCATTCTTGAAGAGAAAACCATCATCGGAAGAACCGACAGGTGTCCAATTAAGTTTCGAAGCCAGCCACCCAACAAACGTCCCGGCCATGATAGACGGAAGCTTCCGGTTACTCTTATTCTTCACGATTTCAATCTTCACGTCAGTGATTGATAGAAGATCGAACTCTTCAGAAGGGTCATCGAAATAGGCAGTCAAATGATTGAAGAGTTCCGTGATGCGGAACCAGGAAAGGTCATAGGTGCGGTAGGGCAGTTTGCTCACTCTTTGCAAAACTTTGAAAGGGTTACAAGCGAGCGATGCCTGTGTCAGCGTGCGATCAGAAAGCTCCTGTAACTCGTTAAACTCTTTCAGATAAATGCCCTCGAGACTCTCCCACAGCACCACCTGAAGGTCTGTGATCAGTAGAGGAGCCACGCAACCCGCGAGATGCTTCGCTGATGCAGGCCCAAAGGTCATATGAATCACTTCACAGCAGACAGGAGGAGCTCCAGGTTTGGGGACAAAACACTGGGCGTTCACAGCGGCTTTGACTTCTTCCTCTTCCCGATCAGGTGAATACTCCAACAGGAAGAATCGACATGGGTATTTTGGGACGACTTTTTGAACAATTTTCTTCAAGCGCTCCAGTTCGCCATCCACTCCTACCCAGATCACATTTCCCAATGCCACGCGGGAGACGGAAGCGCCGTGGTCTTCTCCCTCTTCCAGGGGCTTCCACATGGATGAGAGTTCCCTCTCGATCTCATCTGGAGAAAGGGAAGTTCCAGCTCCGCTCATCAATACTTCGAAAGAATCAGTACTCATTATAATAGATACAGTTAACCTCTCACTTTATTCTTCCAACGATCATAACCCGAAAGGGCGGGGCAAAGCAAGAAGTGGATTGAGTCTGCCCAATTTATCCGTATGAATAAGCTGCTGTCTGGAAGAGGGGAAATCAGCAGGAGCTATTGAATGAGAATAGATAATGAGAAGGAAAATAAGCCGAAAAGACCGGAATCAGAGGAAAATGAGGGCCTGACCGGAACCCAATGGCGCATCCTTGCCTGGATTGTAGTCTTCATTATTGGGTTTGTCGTGATGATTCATGAAATCTTTGTCTTTTACGGAGATTAGTCTTCATGGCTTCACCTTTTCTAACAGCCGCGTGGAGACGCCTGCTCTTGATGACCTATGCGGTACCGCCAGAGGTTTTAGAAAAGCGGCTTCCAGAGGGGATCGAGCCGGATCTTCTTGAAGGATCAGCTTATGTCAGTCTTGTTGCATTCGATTTCCTCAAGACGCGTGTTTGGGGAGTTCCCTGGCCCGGCTACCAGAATTTTCCAGAGATTAATCTGCGATACTATGTGCGACGAGGGGATCAACGTGGGGTGATGTTCGTCCGGGAGCTTGTCCCGAAATGGATAACGACAACAATCGCCCGGCTCCTTTACAATGAGCCTTACTCTGCGACGTCTATGCGTTCGAAAACCAAAAGGATGAATGGAGAGCTCAGGGTCGCCCACAGGTTTCTTTGGAAAGGTGAGAAGTATTCTTTCGATGTCCGGGCAAAGGATCAGCTGGAAAGTCATTCTGAAGATTCGCTGGAACACCACTTTAAAGAGCATGAATGGGGTTTCGGGGTTACACGCGGTGGGAGAGTCTTAAGATATCGAGTCGTCCACCCTGAATGGCAGACCTACCCTGTGGTTCAGGCATCTCACGATATTAATTGGGAGCATCTATACGGCCAGGAGTGGAGCTTTCTTCAAGACCAGAAACCTTTCCACGTGATGCTGGCTGAAGGATCACCGATCGAAGTCTATCCGGCAGAGAAGCTTTGAGTTATTCGAATATTGAGAGGTATTGCTGCAGCAAACCTCCACGATTTTGCATCCTGTTATAGTTAAGAGTTCTCGTCGTCCTGTTCCAATCCATCTGTTCGAGAGAAATGTCGGAATGATCGAAGTGAAGTTTCATGATCTCTTTCAATGTGATGTCTGTATAGCGTCTCTCACCGTCATTGTAGTGATAATGAAAATTTGGAGGGGTGAAGTGGATTTGAAGGTGGTTCGAAAGAAAGGTCTCTGTTTCCCATTTGTAGCGAAGGTCATACACGGGAACAACGATATCCAGATTGTTGGTCACATCCTTGTTCGCCTCGGGGTAGCCAGGTAGTTCCCGCAATTCAAACTTGACTTTCGATAGATGTTGTCTTTTCTGAATAACCAACTCTTTGATCTCTTCGGGATGTTGTTTCGTATAGATATGATAAATTTCTCCGCTCTCATAGGGTTTGATTATGTCGGACAAGCTGCCATCTTTGTTACGAATGGCAAATGAATATTCTGATCCGTCTTGAGTAGGGATTGCCGCGACAAAAACGCATGTGCGTGGTTCTCTGTCAGGCAAACTCAAATCTCCAATTATATACGAACTTGTACCCCCCATCCCGGATGTATGACTGGTGCTAGTACCGTGAACCGTGCCTCTTGCATGAGCCAGAATTCTTACAGCAATGTCATTGTCTTTATAGACAGCATCCTTTTTGAAGGGGATGGTTGCTTCGATTATCTGTCCGTGAGCGAAGTCAATTTCGATAGTAACCGGGGTTGGTCGAAGAAGATGGAAGCTACTCGAGAAGCTATAATCGTCCTGTCTGTTCTGAATCGACTTCCCTGCGTTTCTTGAAACCTCAAAACCTGTCAGCTTATCGATAATTCTCATATCATTCAGCTGGACATTCTGTGATTCAGGAAAATTAAGAATAACTTCCAGGGTGTCTTTACTTAGCCGCTTGCTGTAGAAATATTGTCCTTCCCTCACCGAGAAGAGAAACATGGAGTTCCTGGTCATGTCCGGAGTTAATTCATTTAACTGAAGATCGTATACACCGACCGATATTGCTTCATCGGTTTCCATCGGATCTGCGACAGGACGCTGAATTCTTACTCCTTCTACCTTGAGGGTTTTCCCGTTCTTGAGGACCTCTTCACCCTGTTTATTCAGTGTATATTCGTCGCGTGGACGAGTGACTGCTTGCGGCGTAGTTACTTTTGGCGGAATCGAAAACTCAAGCTCTGTGTTGTTTGGGTTATTCTGGCCAGAAGAAGGAGCTGATTGACGAGTCAACCTGATAGCAGACAGGTAGGCATCACGTTCGGCGATGGTCTGAGGGGGTCGAACTGTTATAGCGCGCGCAGCGACCGCGCCAGAGTGTGATGTTGGAATTACAAGTGTCCCAGGACCACTAATACTCTTTCTATAGGCCGTCAGACTCAGAAAAAGAAGTGAAAAGAACAGGAGATAGAAACCTGCTCGATTCCATAGAACGACCTTTCTTCTTTTCAGTGTACCTTTATTCATCGATAGCTAATTCCCATTCAAAACATTCCTCAGGATAAAACCCAATGGTCCGGTGGGAGAAGGATAATCAACCCCGATGACTCTATTTTTCGGTGCCCACACAATATTGTAGTACTGAGTTTCATCCACCCGGTCACAATGATTGAAGAAGATTTCTCGCAAGGTCATGTTCTGGTGTATAGAAGAATCCCGCCACTTGTAGTTCCCTCGAAAATTACCTACCCACACCAGCTGGGTGTGCTTTTGAACAAAGCGCTCTGTTTCTTGAGGGGTCGTATAGCGAAAGTAAGGAATACGCAAATCGAACTGATCTTCAAGGTCTGCGTTTCTTCCTGCCATAACCGGAATTCCATCAATGTTGCCTCGAATCTCGATGGGCTTTCCAAACCGGAGCAGTTCAAAGTGACTAAGCTCATCCAATGAGCGATGCATGTGGAAGATCAGTAGGTTTGGTAGTCCCAGCGATACTTCCAGCTCGTCGATCGTCCTGGAGATCAGAGTCTCACCGGTCTTGCCGATCACTCTCAATTCATAAACATAAGGTTTTGTCGTTGCCACAGCAAGTGCCAGGGTTGTGCGGTCCTCATTACTCTTGTCTATTTGCAGGACACCGGTATTCATCATGCCGAAGCCAGGAAACACCTTTTCCCCCAAAGGTGGAAATTGGTACTGATTCTGGTTTCGCAACGAACTGATCATTCCGGTTGGAGCCGCAAACTGTCCGAGAGACTTGACAGATGAAGCTGCAAGCCATTCTGCATAATGTTGACCCCTGTCTACACGATGATGCTTTGCTGCACCTTCTTCCAAAACCATCAGCCTCATGCGTAGATCACTGGATAAATAATCTGAGTTTTTCTCGATGGGGATTTTCGCGACAGGTTGATGTGGCTCCTGTAGAAGTAATGAGTAGCTGAGCGGCACATCTCGGTACAGATCCATCACGCTTCGAACTCGAATGACTCCATCCTCAGAAACTTGAATCTCCTGCATTCCTACTTCAGAGACAAAATAATTCGTTTCCCTATCGTAGAGTCGGAAGTCATGAATGGGTGAAAGTCTATTGAGATCCGATTTAAAGATGAGAATAATCTCGGGCGAGAAGACTGCATTCCCACGCCCTCTCTGATTTGGCAATCTGGGGAGTTGAACTCCGTCTGGAAAATGGTAACTCACCTCTTCTTCTGACAGCGGAGACAAATCGTGTCTATATGGACTGAAGTTTCTCCATCGACCCGTTTCATCAGGGTACCCGAACGCCACAATCTCTAAACTGAGTTCTGTGCCTTCGGTCAGTGTAACACGATTATTTTCCATTTCAACAAACTCCAGGTCATCCGGTGCTTGAATCGGGTTCAACTTGCCAGGCTTCAGGTAGGACCCAGGCGTTCTCCGAAGAATTTCTTCTCGGAGTTTTTCCGTTTCAGGGTCGGGTGCTCTCTTTCTGGAAGGAGTCACGTCCACAGTCCCTGAGAATGGATCAGGAGTGGGGCGATTTTGAAGAAAACCAGGTCCGAGCGCGGAAGGTTTCGAAATCGGGTAGGATATAGCGATTTCGCGGAACGGAGTAGACGTCTCTGTGTGAAATCGTTCTTGTGTATAGAGAATCTGAAGATCATCGACTTCACTTTCCAGGTCTATCACGGAATAGTTAATTGGCGAGATGGTCTCATCTCCATAGGGATGTCGGATAAAATGATTCGAATCGCGCGTTATAAAGATCTCAGGTATGTTTCCCCCGCGAAGAGTAAGAGACCAGGAAAGCCATCCCAGTAGGACGATGACGGTAAAGGTTGCTAGTCGATTCCATCTACGATGTTGATACACTGACAGGACCCTCGACCTCATTTTGCATATTTGAAGATAAGGAAAGGTATCTTTGTCGCGATTGCAATGCAAGAGAGTTTCTAATTGTTCAGGACCGTTACCTTTCTCTCGCTGGGATCCCAAGTGAGTTGTATCCCATCATCTATTTTTATTCGTTCCAGGTGCATTTTCAGGATGACTGAAATAGGAAGGCCCCTGTAGACTGTATTGTCATCAGTGGCGTATTCACCTGGGTGAAGATTCCAATCTACTTGTAGATGATCAACGAGAAAACCCGTTGTTCTATCTGCACTAACAAATCTGAACTTTGGAACTATCAACTTCATATTGTCTCTGACATCAGCGTTTAGCTCTTTGTGGTAGCGGAGCGGGTGAATCTCTCCGGCCAATTCAAGAGGTTCACCATATCGGATCATTCTGAGACTCTTTAAATGATTTACTGGTGTTGATTGTGTGAATATATAGACGGGCTTCCGGTTCTCGATGATTTCCTCGTTTACAACTTCGTTGTCCTGGTCAATGAGCTGAAGCGTATACGCTCCAGGAACACAAGCAATCGCAGAATAAATGACTGTGCTTGATTCAAGTTTCTCTCGATCTATTTCATAGGTAAATTCCTCCAGATCAAAAGATTCGATAACACTCACCGCCAGAAAAGGAGAAGGAGCTTTCTTGAGGATACTTCTTCCTAGCCCTTCACTTACCGCATGAATCTTCAGTCCCATTCCAGATTCGACGTGAGCACTTGATAAAGTAACTGGTAGATCAATGGGGTTGCCGACCCGTTCGCGTATCGAAATTGAAAACTCCAGAGCGGTTTCTCTCAAGATATTTAATTCGCCAGCGATGAACACTCTATTTTCAGGAAGGTGCGAAGCGAATATATGACTATCCTGATAGATTGTATAGCCAGTCTTCTTGTCTCGAAATTTTATTCCTTTTATTCTAGGTGGAATTACACCAGAAGACCTGAAGACAATTCCCAAGTCTGGGGTCAGTTTCGATAGGGGGTCCTGCTGCTCATAGTTTGACAAGAATACTTTTTCAAGGTCAGCGGCAAATTCAGGACTCGTTTGTCTCTGGCCCTCCTTGTTATAGAATGAGAGTGAAATGCTTTTTTCTTCTTCTTCTACTACTTCAATCAGCACGAGGCTTTCGATGCGCAGATCCTGGCCATGATCGAAAGTATAGAATCCTTGATTATCAAACTGATGAAGAGGTAGTGGAGGAAGAGCGATCGCCAGGCGTCCATCTTCGTCACATACAAAATTAGCAGTATCTTGCGACTTGTGTACGAGTGAATCAATGTCATGTGCATGTTTGATACGCACTGTCGCGGTGCTTGTGTTCACCGAGGTTCTCGCTTTCGGCATGAGCTGAATCGATGAGAACTCTTCACTGATTTCGTTTTCAGTAAAGACTGGAAAACCTTCCGTCCAGTCTCCAAATGGAATACGCTGTTGTTGCTCTGATGGGTTAGAAGGAACCACGAAGTCGAAATCTGTCGCGTTGATAATTCCTGCTGAAAGTAGGCATGTCACGAGTAGAGTTGGACTCAGTCTTACCATGAAATTGAGATGTTCAAAGGCATTCATGCTATTTCTCCAAATACTCCAGGATCGTCCGAAGTGACAGTTCATTGCGCCTGTAGTCATAGCTGATTGTTCTCTTCTTGGAGTCCCATAGGAATACAGGTTCACGAACTCTATCGGCATTCCTTTTTTTTCCACTCATGATCAGGATTTCTCTCAAAGTTACCTTTTCTCTCGAAAACGCGACCGGCTGATTATTTCTCGGAAAGCCAATTAGGTCCACCTGAAGACCAGCGTTCAGAAATTGCTCTATTTCAGCGCTTTCAAGGGTTCTGTAATAAGGTATGACAATATCAAGGTTGTTCGTTACCTGATCGTTGTAAGACGGCGCATCGGGAAGACCGGGTAGAGTTCCTTCAATGTTGAATGACTCTCCCAGTTCAATCATTGAAAAAGTCGATAATTCTTCTGCTGGCAGGTCTACGTGCAGGAGTGATGGACCATGTTCTCTTATGGAATAGGCTCCAAGAGTATTTCCCTCCGTATCCTGAACACAAAAGTCAAACTTTGACAGGAAAAGAGAAAAGCCCGAGAAAAAGATCGTCGTACCTCCATTTTGAAGAAGATCCATATTGAAGACGAAGTTTTTGGCTTCGATTGTTGAGCTCTTAACGGAGAGGAAATCCTTTGGCGATAGAACCAGATCCGTAAAATAACCGCTCATTACAGAAGCATCTTCTACGCTTGTTGTGAGTGTAAGGCCATTTCCGAATCGGGTGTCGAATTTTCCTTCAATAAGTGTATGTATTCGAATTCCTGCTTCTTCGCTGATAAATTCGCTGTTTTCTTGAAGAGGCGTTCGGATGGTCTCTTTAAGCTTGGGCTGTACTTTCCAACTGAAATCAATCGGTTTGTCTTGATAGATAAGAATAGGAATCCTTAAATAGTATAGATTCTCAGTCAATTGTTCAACCATGCCAGGAGATTGTCCCGTAAGTGGAGCGCTTGTTGAAGGGTCTATCAACTGAATCCAATTATGCTTCAAAGGGTGTGAGGATGAAACGTCAAAAAGTAAACCGATTACAGGCATAGGGTATTCGGGCCAACCATCCTCATGCATATCTGGTTCAGGAAACAGCTCCTCTGGCGATACAGGAAGAGTATCTATAGTTGGGTGAGGCCTCATGTCTTGTGTATAGATAAAGTGTGCTTTGTTGTTCGGGTATAAATTGTTTTCTCTTCCTTTTTGAGGTAGAAAATACGTCACTGCCAGCAAACTCACTGTAGAGCCATCCGGAAGTGGAGCCAGGCCTTGATCATTTACAGAAAAGACTGGAGCACTACTTCTGCCGACTTGGTCATGATACTGTCTCCACAGAGTGGGGAATTCCCCAGAGCCTGGGTAAAAGGGAAGCAAGTGTTGCGTGGATTGAACGACGACCTCGGTGGTCATATTCTCCCGAACGATCCTGTTGCTCATTCCCCCGGATATCAAATACTGACTTCGAAGTGATGAATAAATATCATGCTTATTAGAAAGAAAAAGCGATGGGAAGATGACAGCATTATCTGTCTTTGGTCTCGCGCCTTTGAATTCCGAGGGAACCTTAAATAAAACTCCCTGATAACTGACGAGGCTCCAACTGATCCAGGAAATCAGAAGGAGAATAACAAAGAGAAGCATCCTGTCGAAGCTCTTGATGAATGACAGGCTCTTCAACGATTTCGTTTCCCCTTTGGCTGGTAAATGATTAATCAGTCTTCACTCTCAAACAGTCGAGGCCTCCAGGCAAGCGGGAATGGTTTCTTTGAGCGCTTAAACTGCCCCTTGCTTCCTCGCAACCCATCCCCTAGATAAGCCCCAGCCCGTAGAAGAGGAACATCACACCATTATGACAGATAAACAGAAACTTCGCTCAGAAATTGATAAGAAATATAAGTGGGATACGGATTCCATCTATTCCACTGTTGAAGAGTGGGAGGCAGATTTTGCAAAACTCCTGCCTTTGCTTGAGCCAATTAAAGCGCTCAAAGGCCAGCTGAACTCCCCTGATAAAGTTGCTCAGGTGCTTGAGGCCGACGACGAGATCGGCCTTCTTCTCGACAAAGTCTATCTTTACGCCCATATGCTTGAGGATCAGGACACCAGCGTCGGTGAAAATCAGGCGCGCATGAGTAAGGTTCGTGCTGTCTATGCGCAGATCGTCGGAGAGACCGCGTGGATACAGCCTGAGATTCTTTCTCAGTCAGATCAGACTCTGAATCAATGGATTCAGCACAAGGCCCTCGAACCTCATAAGAGGACCCTCGAACTTCTCGTGCGCAGGAAGCCTTATACACTGAGTGAAAGTGAAGAAACGCTGCTGGGTCATGCAAGTGATCTCTTCCGTACGGCAAGTGAGGCCTTTGGAAAACTGACCAATGCTGATCTCACCTTTAAACCCGCTCTCGACCAGGAGGGGAAAGAGCACACCGTTACCAACGGCACCGCCTATACGCTTGCTCTCAGTCCCGACCGTACTCTCAGGGAAAATACCTTTCGTTCTCTATACGATGGTTATGAGAGTCATCAGAACACATTATGCTCTCTGCTGGCTGGGAATACAAAGAACCATGTGTTTAATGCCAAGACGCGAGGATACGAAAGCTCTCTCGCAGCTTCACTTCATCATGACAACATTCCGACTGATGTCTATCACTCCTTGATCAAAGCGGTTAATGACGCCCTTCCTGACTATCACGATTATCTAAATCTACGCGCAGAAAAACTGGGACTCAAAGACGACCTGAACATGTGGGATATGCATGTTCCCCTCGTTCCTGATTTCAAGCTGGATGTTGAGTGGGAACAATGTGAAGCCTGGATCAAGGAGTCCATCAAGCCGCTCGGAGATGAATATGCAGGTCAGGGTGCGGCTTCCTTTAACGAACGCTGGTACGATGTCTATGAGAACAAGGGAAAACGTTCCGGTGGTTATTCAACAGGAGCGTATGGAGAGAAGCCTTTCGTGCTTCTCAACTACCATGGCACTTTGAGCGACGTCTTTACCGTGGCGCACGAGCTCGGTCACTCCATGCACACTTTCCTCAGCAATAAGAACCAGCCTTTCCGCTATGCGGGCTATCCGATCTTTCTTGCAGAAATAGCAAGCACCACAAATGAAGCTCTACTGCATGATTATCTTGTTCGCACGAATGACGCCCCAAAACTGAAGGCATATCTGCTCAACCACCTTTGTGATTCGTTCCGTGGAACGCTGATTCGTCAGACCATGTTCGCCGAGTTTGAGTTGGAGATACATGATCGCCTGGAAAAAGGCGGAGCTCTCACATCGGAGAGTTTGAATGAATACTACTATGAGCTGAACGCCAAGTATCACGGAGACGTGATTAAAGCTGATGAGAAGATCGCGCTCGAGTGGTCACGCATTCCTCACTTCTATTACAACTTTTATGTCTATAAATACGCAACCGGCTTTGCGGCGTCGCAGATTTTTGCTCAGCGTATTTTGAAGGGGGAAAGCGTTGATAAGTATCTTGGCTTTCTCAAGTCTGGTGGAAGCAAAGACCCACTTGATACCGTTCGCGATGCTGGTGTCGACCTTGCCGACCCAAAGGTTGTCGAGGATTGCTTCGGTGGCTTCCGGACGGCAGTGAAAGAGCTGCGTGACCTTCTAGGCTAAGCGGCCTTAATTACAACGACATTTATGATGGGCGGAGTTTCTCAGGAAACTTCGCCCTTGCTTATATAAGTATTGGGGCGATATTCAAGTACTCTATTAATTGCGGTCTTCTTTGTGATCGGATAATTTATTATTATTTCTTTCTCTCCGAATGAAAGAGACTTAGTGGGAACGGAGGAAAGCGAGTGATCGTGCCTTCCGGTGGCGCTGGGAGTGAACTACTGACCATATACCTCCGGCTTAACTTTGAAATCTTAATATGATCGAGAGCCTCAGGAGGGCCGGCTGCTACCAGATGATGCAGTAGCGTCCAATCTCGCATCACGATTTGATCCTGTAGCCTTAAATTGTTATCGTATAGTTCAATGAGCCAGGGACCTTCAATCTCCGCTCCCGCTGCCAGAATGAGAACAGAAAACTGATTAAGAGAGGATTCGATTCGGAAGAATCGGGGCAGGGGAGAGTAGCCAGTATGAATCCACCCAAGTGGAGCAATGGGCCTGTCGCGGTGAAGAGGAGTTGATGCCAGAACGCTAGAGCCATATAGATCATTTTCATTGGAGGTGCTCTGGGCATAGCCACCAGTAATTACTACTTCCTTGGTATGCAACCCATCTCGAGAGAAGACAGTTCCCTCTTTAAGGTTGAAGAGAGATCCATCATCTTCATGACGTTGAAGAATAATCTTATAATCAAGGGCTATCTCCCTGCGTATAGATACGGTATGATAGAGGTAGTACCTGTTTGGCCCGAGTCTCTTCCATGAGAAATCGGGAGATTGACTGACTTCATCTCCTGTGGATTGGTTATAGATTCTAAAATCGGTTGCTGTTAGTTTTTTGTTTGAAGTTGTCGTCATAATGAGTCCGACAACTGGAGATTTAGACAACTTCCAACCTGCTCCAAGGTTCAAGTCGCGCGGTTGAAGACTGTCCTTTTCTACCTTAAGAAAACAGAAGTCGTCGACAGGTTCCATGTCAGGAGTGTATACAGATAGTTCATAGTTGATCTGCTTATTGGTTAGCTGTGGAACAGACCAGACAATAGCTTCGATTGAAATTATTGCATCATCGGGCAATGCGAACTGCTGGTTTGCAGTTTTCTCTAATTCTAAAGGCGACTCAACTTCTCTGGCGGTTTTTGTTTCTCCTCCATACTTCCGGTGGATATCCTCGTCTTCCAATACACGAAACTCAGTAACCGAAAGGCGCGAAGAAGCTTTATTCCTCTGCTTTACGGCTTGGATCGCAGTCAGTTTGATTGTATCTTTCAGTATCCCCGAGGTTGGGTACATCTGTGATGTTTGACGCCAGTACTTGACAACCTGTTCTTCGCGTTCTCCATGCGACGAAGATCTATCATTGCGATGCTCACGAGGGATGAAAACGAAGAAAGTTACCACGAGGATCAACACAGATACATTGATAGATGCTTTGAGAAAACGTCGAGACAAACTGGAATTCTCCGGTGATGAGACAGATTGAAAAACATCGCTGCCTTGAAAGCATCATCTATAATTGATTTGGTTACAAACGAATTACAGCTTAGTGAGAAGTTAGATTTCTCGAGAGTTTGAGGAAGTGGGAAATCTTGTTCACAGGACGGTCAGCAAATGCAGACCTCAGGAAACTTCGCCCTTGCGCGTTCTCAGAGCTCCCCGGTTTTCCAGCTCGTCCTTGAGCTGAAGCATCTCGCGGTCTGTCTTCTTCAGCATGAGACACTGCTTGCAAAAGGTAAGAGCTGTCGCCGTATCTCCCTCAGCGAGGTAAGCGTGCGTGATATCCTTATAGATCAGAAGCGTCAGATCTGGAATGAGGTCACGACTGGGGGAGGCAAGAAATCGGAGCACGTCCCCCTCAAACTGCGAGCGTTTTTCGGAATGAGCAATGATCTCTTTGCCAAAGTCGACGCATTTACGCAGCTCTCTGTAGATATAGCGCAGTATGTGCAGGGGGAGACCGGTGCGTATACCGGTTCGCATGACATCCACCAGAAAACCAAACTCTTGTGGGTCGATCCAGTTTCGACGGACCATTTCTCCTGTGGCCGTTGAGTACTTGTAATTCAGCAGCTGCATGCAGTGGCTGATCCACGTGTTATAGATGATCTTGACGTAGGTATAGACTGTTTTGGTGTATTCACCCCCATCCTCTACGACTTCTTTAATATTGGGGATTCGCTTGGCCAGAACAATGGCAAGCTCCTCGCACTCAAACAGCATATTTTCCGGCGGAATCCCGCGCGCTCTATTAAACTCTCCACCTGCCTCAATGATTTCGGAGGCAGCTCTAAGAACGGATTCATTTAATGGGTGCTTCAGAAAATAGTCGAAGATGATATGGTAGGCTTCATGGAACTCCTTTTCATGAAGTCGCTGCCGGGCATAGGTAATTGCTTCTCCCGGTGAATCTGCATGTTCTAATTCCCGGTAGTGACGCAGTTCCTCGTTTGATGGACGTTCTATACGGATATCTTTAGTGGAGGCTTTCTTGTGGACGATACCGGAGGAGCTGGGTGGGTCAGCCAGATCATTCTTCTTGAAGGATTTACTATAGACACCAGATGGACTGGAAGGAGGATCGGGTTCAGGTTGTTCTTCAAGCTCATCACCGAGAACGATGAGTGATCGGACCCGTTCAACACCCAGCTTGGCGAGTATCTGGATCGTTCCTCGGAATTCTTGAACTGAGGGATGTTGGTGTTTCCCGACGTCTTCGGGTCTCAGGCCGCTCAAAAAAATGTTAAAGTAACCGCGGCGACTCAGGAATCGATGGTCAGGAGTGTCGATACCGAGCAGAATCAAAAAATCCCGGCAACGCTTTAGATCATCCCTGCTGAGTTCGTTTACATCCATGGTCGAGCCTCTCCCTCACCACAAAAAATTAAAACCTCAATGGTATAAACCCTACTAATCGATAGGAACGATGTCAATCAGAGGGGAAATTGTTTTTCCGGTCGCAAAAATACGGATTTTAAAGCGGAACTACCCTGTTTCAACCAGATTTCAGCTTAGTTTCATGCTGTATTCCAATGCAGGCGGAAAGCAGGCTGAATGCAGGCGGGAAGCAGGAAGGAAGCAGGATGATCAGGATCTTGTCGACCGTTGAAGGAGCACAAATTTCATTGATAAGATCAACGTACACAGCGAAACAGGCCGTTTCCTGGTCCAGGTTGATGGCCCGCACATGCCGTATGGGTCGATATTATCCTGCCGGCGTTTGCTGATGGTGCTGTTCCGAGGCTTTCAGGCGTTCAGAGTTATTGCTCGCAGCCAGCCTACGATGTAGTAGGACGACTGAAGATCATTCCAATATATCAGTTGTCTGCTGGGGGTCTTCCAACATCTATTAGTGCGGACTGGCTTACGTGAACGGCGCCGAATCGGCGTTCAGCGTTCCCAGGGGGCGTATACCTCGTTAAAGCTTACAGGTCCATCCAGATGCAATCGTCGGGTCAATCTTCGGTTTAATAACGGAACCAACAGCTTTTCCGGTAGTGATTATCAGGTTTATCTGGGTGCTGACCTTGCAGACGGTGAATGGCATCGTGTGCAGGCCAACCTTCAAGACATCATAACGGACCTAACGCCTGGAGTGAACTACACCTATTGCTATGGATTGAGCGTCTGGACTTCACGTGCTTGGATCGACGATATTCGCTTGTCAGATTCCATCACCGTTGAGCACAATACACTCGGTGGTGGCAGCATTGCCCATATACTCCGCAACAGGACCTACAACGTGAGCGGGACACTCCCAACAGCGACTGACAGATGGTTTCATTACGATCAGGTGGGATCTTTGATTGCCAAGACAGACAGCAATGGGAACAGCATCGTCGATACAGACTATCAGGACGCCTTCGGTAATGTAACGTCGGGTTGGACTAGCGGAGAGTGGAATGATAGCTACGCCGGACGCGACGGCTGGCACCATAACACCAAAGAGTTCGGCGGAGATTCAGGACTTGTCTATATGTATCAGAGGTGGTATATGCCCGAGCTAGGGATCTTTGTGAGTCAGGCACCGTATCCAGAAGATATTGAACACCAGTATACATTCGCAGAGAGTTCACCTGTCTTCTTAACAGATCCAAGAGGTGAGATGATATTAATTCCAATTCTACCTTCAGATCTTCCAGAAAATCCAGTGGATTTGGATTGTGTTAGAAGAGCGGCGACTACCGCCCAGAGGGCAGCGGATTCATCTGGATTACCCGGGATGCACGGAGGGCAACAGGATGCATATCGGCATTGTGTATGGATGTGCCTTGCTTCAAAAACCTGTGGAAACCTGTCGGATTGGATAGCAGGTACTGGACACGAATTCTTTTCCAATGGGGGAGTTCCGATGTATTCTACTCCTGATGAATCTATGATGGATTTGCACAATAATGAAGAAGGAAGAAAACTCGGTCAAGAATGTGGATCGAACTGCGACCAAGGATGTAGATCAAAATTGGCGAATGGCGAACTTGTAACTCTTCCCTGGGGTCTGTAGTTGCGGCACCCGCAAGTTGTGCCGAGTAAGTGAATAAGAAAAGAAAGGAGTTGCCAAGGTGAGTGCAAGCAGGGTGAGACGCAAAGTGCTTCTAGTCATTGCGGGGATTGTTCTGGCGATTGTAATCTTAAACGTCATTGTTTTTGTATCATTCTTATATACAAACTCTACCTATAAAGACTGCGTTCGAGAGTTACAAATAGGATTTTCTTCAATATCAGTTGGGTCAACAAAAGAAGATGTTGTTTCTGCTATGAAAATGGAACCAGCAATTATTTCACAGCGTGTTGAAAGCCCGCACATATCAGAAGTATGGACTTTTTCCTGCAAAACTTACGGTACTCACTTTGCTGTTAACTTCGATAATTCAGGCCTTGTTGTAAATAAAGAAGAATACGATTTTCCATAGGCTATATCCATTTAGGTTGGGGGAAGGTATTACCCTGAAGCCCTCCCAACCCCACCATCAATTCCCCCGTCCAAATAACTCGGATATCACTATAATGTCACTGCCCATGCAAAGCACCGCAAACCATCGCAAAGCATGGGCAGCTATACATCTGACGCAAATCATTCATCGCGCTCGTCTTAAGTTCGTAACTTCAGTCAAATTAGCGCTATACAAAATAGCGGTCAAACGCATTCGTCATGCTCTGGTCGGCGGTTTAAATCCGTTTTTCGTTTTCATATTGAAATGAATAGATAATATTTTCTCTGCGCCTCTGCGCGATATATTCTCTATGAGCTGCGTAGAAAGTGAATACTTTAGACATGATGTACATGATAGACAAGATGGTGAAGGTTTTCGTTTGAGTTGTATCTGCTGAAGGTGAAGCGTAAGCGTCGTTTCATTAACATCCGTTAGTTGTTGACGTGTGGTCAAGCTGTTGTCTATCTTCGGGGTTTTCTATTCTTTCCTTGGAGATGATAACGAAGGCCAATAGAAGCAAAGGCGCCGAGTTCTGGCGCGAACAGTTTCAAGCCATGCACAACACATTCGAGAAGTCATTATAGACCGAGGTATAATCGGTGGTCATTCGATTGAATATGTGGTTTTTTAGTAGATAACAGGTTTTCCCTTAACTGCGCCGATCAGCGATCAGCGCTCCCAGGGGGGGCATTGCACTAAAGTACCAAGGCTCGCTGAAACGGGTTCGCACACGACTTCCGTAAAAAGGAGGAGGAGATTATTAAACCATCATCCTGTTCATCACGTAAATCCTGTCCGTTAACTCTCGTCTGAAACAAGAGGAGTCGACGATATTCGCTTGTCAGATTCTATCACCGTGGAGCAAAATGCTTTGATTGGTTGCTGTTTATCAAAACAACTTCATCTGCCCCTGTCTCTCTCGCGGATCATCTTCATTAAAGGGAAGATCTTTCAACCGCTCGTGCCATTCTTTCATAAGGCCGCGCGGAACTGGCCCTTTGAGGATTCCCAGTTTATCTGCGAGTTCGAGTCCGTTGACCACAGCATCTCCCCGGTGGTGATTGTTCATGATCATGAAGGTGCTCTTTGCGGTCTCGCCGCTTTTCTTGATCACTTCGTGAAACTGCTGTAGTTCCCCCTGGCTATACAGGTAATCATAACGTTCTCCGTAGTAGGTTTCCTCTTTCTTCCACCAGGCTTCTATGTTTCTGCCATGAAATCTGAAGTAGGAGATGTCGGTTGTCTGGGTCCCGTCCAATTGAATATTCCCCTTCAAGTCTGGCTGGTCTATATTGACAAGTGTTGTCTCAAACTCTCTTAAGCCGTCGAAGAAAGCCTCGTTCCACCAGCTGTCGTGTCGGACTTCAACAGCACAGGGGTAGTCTTTGAATTCGTTCAAAGTCCTGGCGAGGTATTGACGTGCATTACTTGTATATTTGAAGGACCAGGGGAATTGAAAGAGAAGCATCCCAAAGCGCTCTGTTCCCATGAACTTGTCAAGAAATCTCTTGAACGTGAGCAAATCACCGGGACGCATTTCCTGCTCATGGGTGAAGCTACGATAGGCTTTCGTCAAGAACAGGAAATTCTTATTCTCGGAGACTGCTTGTGACCAGCTCTTTGATGAATCTTCATCGGGAATTCGGTAGAAGGAAGAATTGACTTCCACGCAATCAAACCACTGGGACAG
Organism: uncultured Candidatus Sumerlaeota bacterium; assembly: GCA_964437365.1. Lineage (GTDB taxonomy): Bacteria > Sumerlaeota > Sumerlaeia > SLMS01 > SLMS01 > CAYTGM01. The sequence goes on from CAYTGM010000001.1 coordinate 293,079, forward strand.
TCGTCTGAGTTGATTTGGTCCCTTCTCGCCTTTCGCATAGACAAGGTCCTGCCAGTCTGGATAGCTCCAGCCAGCCGTTCCTATTCTATACGTGGTCTCTCTAGTTGTCATCACCCTCATTTCTTGAGAGGAAGATCTATCAGGACTCCTCAAATTTGAGCGAGGCTGAATTAACGCAGTAGCGAAGTCCGGTTGGTTTCGGTCCGTCTGGGAAGACATGACCGAGGTGGGACTCACAGCGATCACACATGATTTCAATTCTCCTCATCCCGAGGGAAGTATCCTCTTCTTCTTTAATGCCCTCTTTGTTTGCAGTGTCGTAGAAGCTTGGCCATCCTGACCCGGAGTCAAACTTGTGCTCGGAAGTAAACAGCAGGTTGCCACAGGCTTTGCAGTAGAACTTCCCTGTGCGTTTTTCGTCGTTGTATTCTCCGGTGAAGGCGCGTTCGGTCCCTTTCTCTCGAAGAATGCGATACTCGTCAGGTGAAAGTTCTTTTTTCCACTCTTCTTCTGTCTTATTGATCTTTTCGCTCATGTTTTAGCTTCCTTTTCAAATCGGACATTCAGATGGTTACATGCAGGAGAGAAGAGAGATCCATTCCAATATTCATCAGTTTATCAGGAGCAGCCATGAGTCACCCGGTAGTGGTGTCGGGGAGGGTGATGGAGACGGAGAAGGGGAGGGACTTGGGGACGGAGACGGAGACGGAGAGGGCGAAGGTGAAGGAGATGGAGAAGGAGAGAGTGTCGGACTTGGTAAAGGTGAGGATGTTGGCGAAGGTGTCGAGGTAGGTGACGGAGAAGCGGTAGGTGTTGGTGACGGACTGGGTGAAGGTGTCGGTGTTGGAGATGGAGTTGGCGTTTCATTGGTTTTCGAATTGAGGAAATCGATGGCGGCCTGGAGATCATTAATCCCCTCAATTCCAAAGCCTTCCCAGGTACCGATGCTGTCTATATAAACGCGGGGACCATTGTTCCCATCGTTAATATTGACAACTTTACCGAAGAAATACTTGCCGAGTCCTCCTTCGCCAAACTTCGAAGTGATTAAACCACTTTCAGGTGTTATTTCAAGATCAGGAACATCCTGATCTGTTGTGGGGTTGAACCAGACTTTGATCCCGGCGTCGGGACTAATTGCGCTGGTGGCTGAAGTATATTGTAATACGCATGTGTGCCAGGCGTTTTCCGGCAGAGAGGTGAATCCCAGAAGAGAGATATTTAGACCATCGTTGTTTGGAAGATAGACACCGGCGCCCTGAACACCACCTGGTCCGGTTCCTACAACAATGAGGGAGGACATCTGCAGACCTCCTCCGTTCCTGAAGGAGATCAATTCGGTGAGTGATCCCGATGAGTCTAAGCCCGAGTCATCAAAGCGAAAACAGAATGCAGCCATATAGCTGGGTTCGTTCCAGTATAGCATCTCACTGTTGACTCCCATATTGGATGTCACAGTGCCAGGAAACGTCAGGCCTTCTCCATTTGGGGACTGGAGCGTGTCTTCTGTGAAGAGCCCTTTTTCATTTGAGTCTGAGGCTCTGAATCCAAATCCGGTGTCACTCTCTGTGGTCGACGAAAAGCCAAAGCCATCAAAAATGTTGAATTCTTCGCGGTGGGTTGGCGATCCATCGGTAACGATGAAAGTATCTGTGTCCACAGCGACATTGTTTTGCAGGTTGTCATCGGTAATCCCATCGGGCGGCTGTATATAGGCGGCTGTCGTCAGATTCTGGTAATACAGTCCCGTTGGTATGGTGATATTCTGTCGAAAGGTTGCGTTACTACCTGCTGGAAAATTCGCCAGGGTTGCATCGATGGGGCCGGTGCCACTTTCCGGGCCGCTGGCACCACTTTCGTATTCTGCAGTCCACGAAACATTCGAATAGTTATAATCATAAAGTGAAATGACTCGAGCTCCATCAGCGTCCTGATTGGAGGTATTGCTGGCTTGAATCACATATTCCAGTTCCTCTCCCGCCTGAACCTCAATCTGACCATCATTAATGGAAATGCCCAGGGATGTTATCACTGGTGAACTCTCTGCGGTGAAGCTTAAGTTCAGGTCGTACAGCTGGATAAGGGTGTCGCCAGACCCTGTTACTCTGACATAATAACTACCTGCCTGGGGGAGGTAGACATTCTCAAGGTTCTCGATAAACCCTGCCGGGGTAGCGTTGATCGCATCGATTCCAGAAATTCCGTCTGTACCGAGAATGGCAACTTCCAGATCGAGGACCTTTGTTGAGTTAAAGAGGATGCCTGTGGAGCAATTGGAGAAGATGGGGCTCTGTTGGCCTTCGGGGTAGATGGCACCCGACGGAAAAACATCGACATCAACATGACCCGGTTCGAGGATTTCGAATCGGTAGATGTCGGTATCATCTTCCCCCTCTATGCCAACTGTTTCAACCAGTAGTGTCGATGTCAAGTCTCCCAGTGTTGTTGCTGAAAGCGGAGATCCGTTTGGCTCATTGGGATCACCATAGGAGAGCTGGACTGCCTGTATATCATCCAGCTGAGGACCGCGGTAAAGGGTGGAGATCGTTGGTTCCATCAGTTTTGTTTGTTGAATGGGGCAGACATGCGCGAGACCAAGTCCATGTCCATGCTCATGGGAAATAGTGTTGTGAAGCGCCCGACTGTCGTTGGATGTATTACTGAAAAAATTGATGTTCCCAGTGTCGATGACCATCTCACCATGATTCGGGAAGTAGTTGTAGGCAAGAATGGAAGGACCACTTTCTCCATCAATAAAATGTCCTCCAATACGTATATCACCTCTAACGTTCAGGACACCAGGGGCATCGCTTGAGAATTGAGTGAATGCTGCACCGTCATCATTGGGTTCGTGGATATACGTGATGCCTGTTAGTTCCTGCCATTCCGCAAACATGTCGTGGAAGTGCTGTTGCCAGTTTTCTGTTGTACCATAGATTCCTGTCAAAAAACTATCAAGGTCGCTGGGAGCAGTTGGTTCTCCTGCTCCGCCGTTGATAGAAGTACCGTCGGGAACAAAACTGTAGGTTAGGACCAGTTCTCCCGGACCCGCACCGGAAGGATTCGTCGCTGTCTTTGTCCAGACATTGTTAATATTATACCGGCCGTTAACCCTGTTCCCCCACAATGCTTTTTCAAAGCGGGCAATGGATTCAGCGGGATAACCCTCGCTGAAACAAAGCCCGATCCCCGGGGATGACAAATCTTCTGTCTCGTTCATCAGAAGGGTCGTATAGATACGTTCCAATTCTAATGAACGGTCTCCTTCATCAGATTGAGCCATCGCCAGAGATGCACTGGCTGCCATGATACACAGACAGGCAAAAACTTTGTTTAAGAAGGTTGATGGGTGAGTTTCCCTCATGAATTGAATCCTCCGCTCCTGTTGGAATTAGTATAGGTGCATTACGGTTCTAATCGTGTAAGAAAAGGATCAAAAACTGGCTTGCCGACTGCAAGAAGTATGTGATCATCAACCTATCTTGATTGTGGTTTTCTGGAATTTTCTTGAATATCAAAGCTTCACAGTTTCAGCGGGATCTATTAAAGTGGTTTGATGAGAACCGCCGGGAATTGCCATGGCGGCAGGATAAAGATCCTTATAAGATCTGGCTGTCCGAGATCATGCTTCAACAAACCACCGTGCAAACTGTCACGCCTCGCTGGAAAAAGTTTCTCAAGCGCTGGCCGACGCTTCAGGATCTGGCAAATGCGGAGCTCGACGATGTTCTCCATGAATGGACGGGTTTAGGATACTATGCGCGAGCGCGTAATCTCCACAAGGCAGCTCGAACGCTTGTTCATGAATTTGAGGGGGAATTTCCTCGAAGCTATGAGCTGCTGCTCTCCTTGCCCGGTATGGGTCCGTACACGGCCGCAGCGGTCTCCTCGATCGCTTTTGGTGAGGCTGTTCCTGTGGTTGATGCTAACGTTGAAAGAGTCATCGCCCGCATTAGCCAGCTGAAACATGATATCAAGTCTACGAAGGGAAGAAAACTGCTGAAGGAAGCAGCTTCTCTGGTGATGTCGGAAAAACGTAGCGGAGATTTCAACGAGGCGATGATGGAGCTGGGTGCTCTCGTCTGTCTTTCAAAAGCCCCTCAGTGCGCCCAGTGCCCTGTTAGAAAGTACTGTAAGGCGCGACAGAGTGGAGACCCAACAGGCTATCCCTTAAAGGCGAAGAAGGCTCCCCTCAAGGAATCGAGAGAAGTTGCTTTGCTGATTTCGGCTCAGAAGCATTTCTTTCTGGTTCGCCGACCAGAAGAATTAAGCTTTGGAGGAATGTGGGAGACACCGCGGACAACCGTTCCTGAAGACAAGGAGAGCGAAGAGGCAGTGAAGACTCTGGCACAGGGCTTGAGCCTGGCTCACCAGCGATTCCGTTCTCTGCTTAAGCTGAAGCATGTGGTCATGAGAAAGAAGATCACACTGCGTGTTTACGGCTGTGAGAAGCCGACTCGCAAGGGGATTGAGCACCCTGAGCGCTGGCAGGGTGACTGGTTTACGCTTGAGGAGTGGAAAGATCTGCCAAAGTCGGCAACGCAGAAGCGGGTCGTCGAATATCTGGCTGGTGAGAGGGTGGAAAAGGGAGCCCCGGCAGGGGAGCAGTGGGAGGAGGGCAGTGGTCAGGAGGACCTTTTTGGCTCGAAGTAAAAAAAATGTCTGTGTTGTGTCGTTTCACGCTTGACGCGCGGGCTCGCTTTGTCGAGTTTCTGCCTCCGCTGTGACGGAAGTCACAGTCTTGGGTGGATAGCTCAGCTGGTTAGAGCACCTGCCTTACAAGCAGGGGGTCACAGGTTCGAATCCTGTTCTACCCACCAAGACGCAAGCTATGATAAGTTTGCGGGGGCGTAGCTCAGTTGGTTAGAGCGCCGGCCTGTCACGCCGGAGGCCGCGGGTTCAAGTCCCGTCGCTCCCGCCACTTTATTTAAACCTCAGCTCTCACGAGCTGAGGTTTTTTCTTTATCAGCTATTCCTCTTCATCGTCCTCAATTTGCTCGTTCCACTTCTTTCGCGAAAGACCGAGGAGCGAAACCTGAGAAAGACAGCCCAGCAAGACGAGAGGGATGAGCAGCAATTCTTTCTCAAGAAAGACCGGCAGGTCTTGCACAAGGCAGTAACCGGCAACCAGGCAACCGATAATGGTGAAGAGGCCTGACAGCCAGACAGCAATAAAACCAGCGATCAAACCAGAAAATGGAATTCCAAAGGACCAGATGATATCTCCGGAGACATCTGGGAATTGCTTTTCAATGATGCCTCCCGTGTGCGTATAGATGGTGATAAATCCTAAAACCCCGACCGCTATACCAATGAGAAAAACTCCAAGGTTATGAACCAGTTCGCTGACTTTGAAGCCCAGGACAAACATGAGCACTGCCACTATTGTATAGATGAGGATCGGAATCCATGCATGAGGAAACTCATAAGCAGTATAATCGAGAACCAGTTTCGTTCCTGCAACACCCGTGAAGCAGAAGACGGCTCCGAAGGTTGTTTTTAGAGAAGTCCAATAAACGACATTCCCAGCGAAGAGAAGAATGAAGCCAAGGACTGGCAGGATAACATCTGAAGGGGTATTCATTTCGTTCTTAAACCGGCCACCAAAGGTGCTTTCATAGAGGAGAGGGGATGTGATGAGCATCAATGAAAAACTGCTGCAGGCTGAATTGTTGGTCAGTAAGCGGTTGGCATTCCCTTTACAAGGCTCACGGAACAGATTATGCTTCTTTTCATTCTAACAACTTGTTTAAAGGAAATCCAATATGAGTAAACTTGATAGAAGAGATTTCATGGTCGCAGGATCAATGTTAGGTGGAGCAATGGCGCTTGGTGCCGCCAACACGGCAAGAGCTGAACACCACGAGGGGGCCATGCAGCATCTTTCTGATTATGCTCCGGGTTCAGTTGACAAGAATGGCGAATACACTTTGCCACCCCTTCCCTATCCCTATGACGCCCTCAGTGAGGTCATTGATGAGCAAACGATGAAGCTTCACCATGACCTGCATCACGCCGGTTATGTCAGAGGACTCAAGAACGCCAATGCAAAGCTGGCGGAAGCGAGGGAATCAGCCAATTTTGACCTTGTTTCTTACTGGAGCGAACAGGCGGCATTCCACGGAGCTGGTCATACACTCCACTGTATTTTCTGGGACTCTCTCGGACCATCTGGCTCAGGGACAATGCCTGAAGGTGATTTAAATAAATACATTAAAAAAGATTTTGGTAATATAGATGCCATGGTGGCACACTTCAGCGCCGCTTCTGCCAAAGTTCAAGGGTCTGGGTGGGGGATAGTCGCCTATAATGTCCTGTCAGATAAGCTTGAAATTCTGCAGGCTCTCAACCATCAGATCAATACACCCTGGAGTGTCATTCCCATTCTTGTGAATGATGTCTGGGAGCACGCATACTATCTCAAGTATCAGAATAAGCGGGGAGCCTATGTGGATGCGTTCCCGACGATCATTGACTGGAAGAGAGTTGGTCAGAGATTCGACCTGATTCTTTCCAAGGCAAAAGGAAGCTGAATCGACTTTTAAGTCCTCGTATGAAATCATGTCACCCCTCTGAGAAGTTCAACAACCTCAGAGGGGTTTGCTTTTGCAAACATTGTTATAGACGCAATTCCCTGAATCCCGGTTTCAAGTACGCGTCTATAATTGTTTAAATCGATCCCGCCAAGGGCGATGCCCGGAGTACCTAAACTAGAATAGTCCTCTCCCAGTTTTTCTGTACCAAGTGGCTTTGCGTCCGTTGCTTTAGATAATGGGGAATAAATGGGAGAGATGAAAAAGTAATCGGCACCCTGAACGGCAGCAGCCTGTGCCCCTTTGAGATCGTGGCACGACTTGCCAATAAGAAACCGGGTGTTCGTGATCCGTCTAGTCTGTTCGATGGAGAGTGAAGATTCCGTCAAGTGCACTCCATCAGCCTGAAGCGCGAGCGCTACGTCGACGCGATCACTGATGATGAGGCTGACCTCAGAGCGATTCATCCTGTCGATTAGGTTTCTGCCCAGGTCGTAGAGCTCTCCCGATGACAGGGCTTTCTCTCTGAGAACGATCGCATGAATTCCCGACGTGGACAATTCAGCATAATGGTTAAGGTAGGCTTCCTCGCTGGAGAAAAGCCCTCTTGAAGTAATTGCAAAGTAATAGGGTGCTGTTCGATCTTGAGATTTGAAGGTCGTCATGCCTCAACGGCCTTCCGCAGAATCAAGAAGGATTGCGAGAGATAAAGCGACCCGCCGGTCGACCAGTTGATGAGGGTCTTCCCGCAAATCAAGTGTGTACTGGTCTGTCACAGTGAACTTACGATTGAATTCACCAACGCGAATTTTCCCGGGCAGATAGATATCAAAGTTCGTTCTCAAAGCACCCCAGAGCGGACCCAGATATCTTCGTAAAAGGGAAAGCACCATTGAATCTTCCTGCGCCGTAACAATGGGCTCTCCATTGATCGATTCGATCATCCATTTTCGACGAACATAGGACCAGAGCACATAACGTTTCGCAGTTGCTACGTGATTTCCGAGGGCATCGTAGATTCCATAGTACTGATAGATATCCAGCTTGTTTTCCTGAATGATGGTCAGGACTGGAAAGCTTTCCGTGTCATCGGTATAGATATAAATGTCTCGATAGGGACGAATCGCTACAATGAAGAGAGAGCTGATATACCCTGTGACCATGATGAAGCCGATCCCAAAGATGAAGGAATTCAGCTTCAGAATGAGCAGGATACCTATCACGAGGAAAAATATGCTGATCGCTGAACCAATAAGCGATACGATTAAATTTGCGAAGATCTTCGGTGGCCTGACAATATAGAATCTTGGGTTTTCCTCTTCATCATAAACATAGTATTTCTGGGAGAGCGTAAATACTTTTTGCTGAATTGACAGCAAGTTGAAGGAAAACAACCATTGGAGATAATTGACAAATTGCGGATCAGGTTGAGAAAAGCCTGGGGGAGACTGTTCGTACGACGAATTCATTGTGTCTATACATTCCTTTGGAGAGCAGACCGATAAAACTGGTCTGTCTGAGTCACCATATTGTCGAGGCTGAAGGCTTCGGCTCTCTCGCGGCATGCCTGAGACATGGAAGAGAGCAGCTTCGAGCCTTCTTGGACGACATACTGGATCTGGTCAGAGAGTTTGTCTGCATCGCCGGAAGGATGAATCCAGCCGACAGTCCTGTCGGTTCCAATGGCTTCGGCGTTTCCTCCGACGTCACTGGCGATGACTGGTGTTCCCGTAGCCAGGGCTTCGACGATTGCATTGGAAAAGCCTTCTTTGAAGCTGGAAAGAATCATGCAGTCACAGGCGTTGTAGAGTGAAGGCATATCACTTCGACTTCCAAGCAGTCTCACTGAACTCTGTAGATTCTTTTGAAGAATGGACTTCTCCATATTTTCTCGCTCCTTCCCTTCGCCGGCAAAGACTAGAACGGTTTTCTCGGCCAGATGGGGCGGGAGTTGCGAAAGAGATTGAGAAAAAGCTTCTATGACTCCATTCGGGTTCTTTTGAGCGTGGAGCCTGGCGGGGACAAGGAAACAGACTTCATCTGACAAACCTAATTCGGCACGAGTCTTTTCTCGAAGCTCAGGAGACGGGTAGAACTTGTCTATATCAACCCCGTTATAGAGAACAGGAAACGCATCAGTGGATTTACCAAGTGTTTGAATCACGTCTTTTTGAACGGCTCTGGAGACAGTGAAAGTCTTAGAACGAAGCGGTGAAACAAGCTTGTCCACAAAGCTTTGCCGACTTGAGTTCCAACTATTTACATTGTGTATGTGGCCAAAGATTGCTGGGACTCCTGCGAGTCTTGCTGCCAGGGTTCCAGGGATATTGGCTCTGTACATATGGGTATGCACTACTGTTGTCGCATGTTTTTTCAGATACTTCGAGATTTTGTAGATGCCGGGTGGTGAGAGGCGTGATTTCAGAGGAATCACATCGACAGGGATCCCATTTTTCCTGAGATCATCGGCAAGCTCTCCTTCTTCTCTCAAACACAGGACTCTTGGATTCCACCCTTTTTCCCGAAGCTTCGGAAGGGTTGCGACGATTCTTCGTTCGATTCCGCCTACCGGGAGCCAGGTAATCATTCGAACAAGGTTGAGTGAGTCTTGTTTCAAGCTATAGTTCCTTCTCTTTATTTTTGGGTTCATCCAGGAACGGGTGGATATAGTTGATCGAAACAGGAGAGTCTGAAGCTGTATAATTTACACTGAGGGGATCGCCATAGTTTGACCAGACAATGCTGACTTCCTCATTCCATTCAGTCATCGGTATCTGGACCTTTTCTCTGATGCTCTCTTCAATCCTCCTCTTCAGTGCGTCGGGGAAATATAACTCCTGTGTTTTGTATTGCAAATTACCCTCGAGGTTAAGAGTGATTTCCTCTTCGGAATATTGCGGCAGGGATGCAGTGCTTGAGATAATCAACAGGGTGTCTGTCAGTTGGTAATAAGGCCCCCCTGATGTATCTGAGGGTTCTGCTTCATTCATCGGTTCAAGGAAGTCGGAGGTCTCCAGGTCTTTCTGGAGGCGTTTCATGAACCGTTCCTGAGGTCTTTTCAAACCGATGAAGGCGATCCAGTTTACTTTATTCTTATTTCCACGGTAGAAATAGCAAAGTCCCCGTTCTGCCAGGATATACTTCAGAAAAGGAATATCACGGTTATTGATATCTTTGAGTGTTGCTTCATTGTCCTGGTTGAGTTCAAGGGCTGTATGATCGAGCAGGGCTGCGACCTCAAACTTGAGGGTAGCAGCCTGATTCTCTTCTACAAGGTATACGACTCTCTCTGGCTGAACTTTCAAGAGAAGGTAGGCCAGCCATGCTATGCCGAGAAGCGAGGTCACGACAAAGAGGGAGAAGAATATGAGCCAGATTCTCCTGACCAGGAGACTTCGTATTCTTAGCAGTTGTTTGAGAAATGTATCTTCAGGAGCTGGCATGAACATGAAAAGACCGCCTTCGGATGAAGGCGGTCAAGGTTAGGCTAAATTGAGCAGTGATAAATTACTGCTTAACGCGCCAGAGGTCACCAGGGCTGATCGTACCGTTGGTAGGATCATAGGTGTGAGCGCCGTCAGCTGTTGAACCTGTGAGGAGCAGCTGAGAAGGCTGAGCGATTGAGGAGTTGTAAACAGTCTCAACGCCCTGAGCGTCGTCTAACCAGCCAAGGTCACCGTTAAGGTTTCCTGACTCGTCAACGTCTGGTCCATATGAACCAAGGATCCATCCTCTGCTGTCTGTGTAGTAGCGGAAGCCGATACCTTTAGTGTCAGCAAATGGATCTGGGAAGTTCGAGGTGATATAAGCGATCGGAGTCGTGATCGTCAGAAGCTGAGAGTTACCACGTGCTGCGAAGGTAAAACCTACTTCTGAAGGAACTGTGTTGTAGAATGTCCAGTCCATTGTTTCAGTTGGATCAGTGGTGTCCGCCGGATATTCATTATTATCGATGTAGTACGTTTCGATGGCGGTAGCCAGTGAGCGGTGGTCTGAACGAACACGAGAGACCTTAGATCGAGTCTGAGCCTCGAGGAAGTTAGGAACAGCGATCGCTGCGAGGATAGCAATAATAGCTACAACGATCAGAAGTTCAATGAGGGTGAAGCCGCGAAGTTTCTTCACTGCAAGCCCTCCTTTCTATAAATTGAATTTGGGTTCTCCATACGGAGCAACCTTGCACGGTCACGTGGACATCGCCAGAGATGGCAGCTCGGGTCAAGCTCAAATAAAGCTGAAAAAAAGCAGAAACGCTACAAGGTATCTTTTAGGAAGGATAAAATGAGAATAAATATGGCCAAACAACCCAATAAGAGTAAAAATTTACCCCATCTTCTAAAAGTTTTCCCAATCAGTTTTGCGCTGAAATTCTGTTCCAGAAGCGTGATGATAAAGGAGACCAGCAGCGTCAGGTAAATCAGTGAGAGAATAAAAGGCCAGGCGATCATCCGTTCACATCCTCCTGCTTAACCTTGCTCTTCTCGTACTCTGCCGCCTCGCTCTCGCTTAATTCTGGAGTACCTGCCATAAGATCGTAGAGGCGAACCGTGGCAAAATAATTCAACCCGCCAGCAACAACAAGGTGGAAGACCCCAAGGTCTGAGTAACTGCTTTTTCCAGCAAGGTTCGTCAGGCTGAAATAAGCCTCTGGGTCACTTGATGAGGCTTCGTGAAGGTACTGCAAGCCCAACCAGCCAGAGCCATGAAATGCCTGAGAAAGATAGGTTAGAATGGATACTAGGTTGAACTCTGGGTTTCTGGGTACCCAGGAAAGTGGAGGCAGGATGTATCCTCCGAGAAAGACACCAATGACAAAACAGGCATTAATCAGGACCAGAAGGGTGAGTCCTCTTGGATAGTCCTTGCAGAGAATATAACCAAGGCCAGGAACCAGCCAGTTGAGAAAGCAATAGAGGAAAGCCTTCTCTTTTGATGTTCGAGGAATCTTCTCATCCATAATTTGAAGAATAACGTAGCCCTTCCAGGATTTGCTCTGGATAAGATTTGGCTTAGCAGCCGAGCAGTCCACTTGAAAATTGATCGACCAGATAGTGGACATTTCTCACAAGGGACACTGATGCGAACTATTACAGTAAAATCTCTGGGGGCTAGCACATTCCTCCTCTATCTTCTAATTCTTTCTATCTTGCCAACTCAATTAGCAGCTGCCCCTCAATTGACGCGGCTCACCGAGACTTTGCCTGGCTCCCCGCGTCACCTTAACTATCTGCCAAAGCACGATCTTCTCTTCGCTTCACTGGTTTTGCAGGGGTCACTACTCATTCATGGTGCCGGCAATGATACAGGATGGGAAGTCGAGTACCATCCAGAATGGAAGTCCCTTCATTCGATTGAAATTAGTGAAACCCAAATTTTATCCGGTGACCGATTCGAAGGGGTCCGCCTGATTGAAAAGAATGGGTTGAATTCGAAAGCCTATCGACAGGTTGAGCTCTGGGAAGTCAGTGGTATTCCTACTCATCTCTACCTTTATAATAATTTATTGATGATCGCCTCGGGTGCTTCCGGGCTGTATGCTTACGATTTCCCGGTTTTAGAAGGTAGAGTTGAAGCACCTGTTCTCCGATCACGTTACCCTTTTGTTGATTATTCCAAAGAGATAGGGTTCGTGGAACAGGGTTCTGTCTATCTTGCAGATAATATGGACACTGGCCTCCAGGTACTCGACTATACGGACATTCTTCGTCCTGTCTTAGTTGAACAGAAAAAAGGCGATTTCGTGGACTCTGTATCGGTAACCGATCAGCTTGTAGCCATCGCCTGGCGCAGAAACGGTGTGGAGGTCTATAAGCGAGAAGGACGAGAGCTGAAGAGCCTTTACAGGATCGCTCTCCCCAGTCGCGGAATCATGAGGCTGCGTCGAGCTGCACAAGTCAAATTCGCGAGCGATGATACGTTGATCGCCTGCTGGGGAGCAGCAGGGGCAGGTGTATATAGAACTCATGTGAGTGGTCAAGAGGTGCAGGAAGTGTGGGTCTCACCGAATGAGATAACAGACCACCTGGTGTGTGTTGAAGTGCTTCCCCGCAATCGCTATCTTTTCGGTGCGCAGCAGGGCACGTTATATCTCCTGCAGAATAATTAAAAGATGCGCATGATATCCATGAAAGATGATTATGTTTCTTTCTAATGACTTGAGCAACCGACTTAAATGGTTCTCCTGGGTGGTACTGTTTGTTATTCTCTTCTTTTACGGGAAGGGTTTTGCGTATCATTCCGGTGGTCATTTTGAAACCTCGGAAGAAAAGCAACTTTTCGAAATTGCAGATGAACACTTTGACCATGCAGAATATGATGAAGCCTGGATGGCAGTCCGAGATCTCTTACTTCAATATCCGGAAAGCTTTGAAGGGCTCAAACTGCTTGTTCAGATAGCTTATCAAACCAATCGAATTCAAGACCTCGCGACACTTTCGTATATCAAGTATGACTTCGCCGGCAGCACGCAGTCGCAGATACGTGCCCACTATATGCGAGGATGGATTGCTCTTCTTACGTCAGACTTGTATGTTGCCCGAAACGAAATAGACGAAGCACTCAGGCTATCAGGAGATAATCCGGACTTTGAACTCAGGAGAGTTTCACTTGTTCTGGATAGACAAACTCCAGGAACAGACTTTGAAAAACTTGCAGAACGATATGAAGCACTGGTGGAAGACTATCCGAATTCCGCATTGGCCTATCTCTCTTATCTGAATCTCTTTAACTTCGATGGGTTTGGAAGTCGGCGACACAAAGAGGTGCTGGAAAGAGCTCTGGCACTTGATGAGAAGCTGGCACAGATATACGTTAGAGCTGCTGAGATGGGATCCCGTGAACTGTGGTATGATCCGGCAGTCGCTCTGGATTCAATTGAAGATGGTCTGGATGAGTTTCCGCAGAGCAAAGAACTGAACTCTCGTAAGATACAACTTCTAAGGCAGTTGGGGCGAACGGAAGAGGCGCTGGAGTTGGCAATATCCTGCCAGGAAATAGCACCGAACGTAGGTGAGTTTCTGCTTTCTGAAGTTGAGCTGCTGGGAGATCTAAACAGGTTTAAAGAGGCTATTGTACGAGCAGATGAATTGGGTCGGATTCTTTTTCAGCCGGAGATTTCTGAGCAGCGGGCATGGCTGAAAGCCACGTATGCACACTACGATGGGGACAGGGCCCTTGCAAGTCGCCTTCTGGTAAATGAACTAAGTGCCCGCCCCCTTGGAATCTACTCGAGGCAAATAAGAAGCTTTCTTTCCAGTCTTCAAACGGCGCCTCCCGATGCACAGGTGAAACTTCTTCCAAACCCTCAGTATATGACTCAGAAAGGGAACTATTGTGGACCTGCTTCCCTGTCCATGATCCTTGGCTATTGGAAGGAGTCGCTGGGGCAGGACGAAATTGCTGAAGAAGTCTATACAGGCATCGCAGGTACGCCCCCACAGGTCATCCACAATTTCGCCAGCTCACTGGGGTTCTCCACAAAAGAATTCAGCGGAGATCAGGAAACCTGGAAAGAGCTTATTGACGAGGGATATCCCGTCTTGTGGCTGGAAATGCGACCAAATGGTGGGCATTACATGGTCGTCACCGGATATGATGAGGTTCAAAGGGAATGGATCTTACATAACCCCCACCATTATCGTCGATCCACCCGAGACTTCGATGAGACGGCTGACTCGTGGCTTCTTCCAAGTTTGAATAGATCTATTGTCATCTATCCTGAAGGCATTGAATCCAGTGCGGCTATTGCGAAACTGAAACCCTCAATGATGCTGGTTGTTTCAAACTGGGCAATGTATATTGCCACTGGGGCAAACCTCTTCGTTCAGGTATTTCCCGGTATCTTGTTGAACTTTGGACTTTCATTCCTGCTGGTGTATCTTTCTACGAGGTTGATATATAGTATTACCTGGCCCAGACCGAAAATAAGAATGATCGTATTTACGTTGTTTTGCTGGATGCCTTTTCTTGTTACAATCCTCTGGGTTGCACTGACTCGATCTTCGTCTGGAGTGTCTATACTTCTTTCTCTCCATCTTTCGATGATAACGCTTATTCCCCTACTGGTAATTATCAGGGTCCTAAGAGGAATTCCAGGTGATTATCTAGGGCTTCGGGAATCTGGAGGACTTTCCCTAGGAATTGTTGTCGTATGGATTGTACTTGCGTTTATTGATGATACCCGTCTGGAGTTGATAACCCCGTTTCTCGTGTTGTTATCGATAGCCCCTTACTCTTTTCTTCCTCGATTTAAAATGCATCGAGCTGAAAAGATGCTTTCCAAGCAAAACTATGAGAGTGCTTTGCAGTTGGTAAAGCCCTATGGGAGCGAAGGAGACTGCTACTACTATGCGCTACTTCAAGAGCTGGATATCTATTTAATGTCTGGTAAGCCTCAGCTTGCTCAAAAGGCGCTGGAGAATCTTGAAAGTGAACTCAAGCAACTGGGGAAAAAGGCCAGAAAAGGCCTGGAGTTGTATTCGATCAGCGCCGCTATGCTTCAAAAGGAGTTTGTCTGTCACGATTCTCCTCATTCAGACGAATCCGTCAGTGATGTGCTCCCAGAGCAGATATTGAGTCACTTTCATCTCGTTCAGTCGGAGCTGGAGTTCAGTGGTGATCAGCCCCCTGTGGATTCGATACTCGAGCGCCTCGTTGATCAAAGGGAAAAGACTTTACCTGGGATTCCTGCAGCCAGACAGAGCCGGATTCGACCAGTCACTCAGATCATGCAGTATTATATATATAAGCAGGTTATGGACAGGTTGAGTCAGTATCAGCGACCAGAAAACGTGGAGTCCGTCAGGTTGAAATGGGAGCCTCGGCTATTCCCGCAACTCGCACTTTTCAGAGTCTTTTTCAATACCACGGGTCAGGAAGAAATTGAGAAAGCTCAAAACGAGAACTTTAATCAGATTACAGATCAGTCAATCGAGACAGCCGGGCCTACTGATGCCTCGACAGGTTTGTGAAGCAGCGGTTTTCCATCTGTATCCAGGGTTCCGCGTTTAAGTTCCGTGCACTGAATACGTCCAACTGAAAAGACTTCTTTAAGGAATTCCATTGCCGAGTGAGGGTCACACTCATTTCCACATGTATATAAATCTACTGAGGCATACCCGTGTTCCGGCCAGGTGTGAATCGCCAGATGGCTCTCTGCAATCACAACAACTCCGCTAACTCCGTATGGACTGAAATGATGAAAAGTGCTTGAAACAATTGTCGCTCCCGCTTTCAAAGCCGCCTCATTCATGGCTTTCTCAATTTGATGTACTGAATTCAGGATCGTGCTGTCGCATTCAAGGAATTCAACCAGCAGGTGTCGGCCAAGAAACTGGGTCATGGATCAATCTAACCTTCAAAATCAATGGGCCTTGTCGTCTTTCACCTTATTATCTGATCATGAGGTCGTAAGCTTAATGGTGTATCAGGCTTCGAAAAGGAGCTTTGGAGAGGCTTGAAGTCGACGAGGCGGTCCCTGCAAGAAGAGTGTTCCGCAAGGGACGTCAGACAGTAAAGATGGCCATTGATAAGTCAAGCCTCGACTTTCCCTGAGGGACAGATTGTGTTTTCAGGGAGTTTTGTGAAGATTGTGTGGGATGTGGAAATGAAGAGATTCCGAGGCGCTTGCGGCAGGTGAAGGGCAAAGAAAAGAATTAACTCTGGCTACACTGTGACATTTCATTGACAGGTGGCGCACAATTAAGCGAAGAATTTACCAGATTTTGAGAGAATCTGGAAAAAACTGTGAAAAAAATCCAATTCTACTTGAAACCCAAGACCAAACCGT
Organism: uncultured Candidatus Sumerlaeota bacterium; assembly: GCA_964437365.1. Lineage (GTDB taxonomy): Bacteria > Sumerlaeota > Sumerlaeia > SLMS01 > SLMS01 > CAYTGM01. Next base: position 309,399 of record CAYTGM010000001.1, read on the forward strand.
ACCATACTCATATCTTAATCGATGAGCAGACCTCATCAATCTTAGAAAGAAAACCATTACGTTGAGTACTAGAGCCCACTTTGAAACACAACTGCTGACCCTTCAGAAGTCCATCTATGAAATGGGTGAACTCGCCGGGAAGCTTGTGGGTGAATCTATCGCCGCCTTTGAAGCAAAAGACTCAACCCTCGCCAAAGAAGTTATCGCCAACGACGATAAGCTGGACGCCCTTGAAGATGCTCATGAGGAGCAGACAATTCAGATTATTGCCCTCAATCAGCCCGTTGCCAGCGATTTAAGAAGGTTGATCGCTTTTCTGAGAGTTAATACAACCATTGAAAGAGCAGGCGATCTTGCTGTCAATATCTCTCAGGCTTGTATCAGGCTTGCAGATAAACCAAATATTCGACCCTATGTTGATATCCCACGAAGCTATCAGCTCGTCCGAGGTATGTGGGATGATGCGATGCGCTCATTTCAGGAAATGGACGAACGTCTTGCAGCTGAATTGAGGGCTCGTGACGACATGGTCGATCGTATTCACGAGGAAACGATTCTTCAGCTCATTGATATCAGTCGGGACACACCTCAGCTTGCTTATCAGGCAAGTAATGTCCTCGGGGTGAGTAAATGTCTCGAAAGAATTGCCGATCTTACGGTCGATATATCTGATGAAATCATCTACGTAAAGTCGGGCGAGTTCAGACACGGAAGAGCTCAACAAAGAAGCACGGCCTGACTCAGAGTCACCGCACAGTAGATTCCAAACATTACAGCCACAGATAACTAAGCACTGATGATCTCAGAAGAGTTCTCTCACCTGAGATGATTAGTCGTGGATGGAAGAAATAGTCCAACTGAGGTACCTCCATTGGGGCTTGTTGAGATACTTACTCCGCCTCGATGGCTGATCATAACCCCATACACCAGCGATAGTCCCAGGCCGGTCGTTCCTCCAGGGTCCCGAGACTTAGTAGAGAAGAATGGCTCGATAGACTTTTTAATAATATCTATCTTCATTCCAGGGCCGTTATCCCTCACTTCCAGATAGACGTATTCCTCCTCGTCTAGTGGTGAATGGCTGTAGATGGTAAATGATTCCAACTGCTTTCTTGAGACTCTATCCAGGTGAATTTCTATTTCACATACTGGTTTATCTGAGAAGTCGAGTGCGTTTTCTAACAGGCACCATAGTGCCTGTTGGAGTAGTGAAGCAGAAAACTCGACTGATGGCAGGTTTTTCCCATCCTTTATATAAACAGGATGCCCAACGGCATTATCTTTCTTCCATGTCAGAACAGCTTTAGAAACGATTGGGTGTATATCGCTTTTTTCCCACTGAGAGAAGTGGTTCCCACTATAAGTCAATAACTTTTCAGTAAGAACTGCTGCCCGTTCACAGTAACTTATAATTCGTTTCGAACTGTCCTTTATTTCGGGAGAAAGGTTCTCCGAAATAAGCATCATGTCTGCTTCAGACATAATGGTTTGAAGAGAATTATTAAAATGATGAGCAAATTGCCCGGAAAGCCTCGTCATGCTTTCTGATCTTTCATGGTTGAGAGTTGCTCGTTCATATTCGCGTGCGAGTCTTTCCGATTCTATTCTCCTTGAGTTATCGTGAATGTACCCGGTGATCACTTCACTGGAAGAAAAGGGGTTGGAAGAAGGAGACTTAAGAAGCGAAACATGTAGATGGTAGACTCTATTTGGAGAGTGTCTGAGTGTAATATAAAAGTCTTCCTGATCACTGTCACCCTTCAGGTGTTTTATGCTTTTTCTCACATTATTTGAGTCGGAATGATCTAGTATAGATTCTGGCTGAAAGAAAACCATTGAAAATTCGTCCAGAGGAATACCAGCAAATGTTTCTCCTTCATACCCGAAGACTTCAAACACCTCTTTTGCAAGATGGAGGTGGAATATCAGTATTCTCCCACTTTTACAGATGTTAGAAAGTAGATCGTTCTGGAGATCTTTTAAGTATTTAAGCTTGTATATCTCCTCAATATTTCGGTTCGTGAGGTCGAGTCGCTTGTTCAGTCTTACAAAGAGTGATTCTGAACTGTCCGCATTGAGTGTAATCAGATAGTGCCTTTCAGAAGTAATGCCCGCATTCTTGAGTGATGCTACACTTCCGATAAGCCGACTCCAGTCCGAATTTGCCTCCGAACTCGTCAACGCAACAGGTACCTTTTCGGAAGACTTGTCTGAAAGTCCAATTGCTTTCATGACAACCTCTGGATTGCCTATGTAGGAAGAGAGGTTCTTAGTGCTTTCATCATGATCAATAGGTATAAGGTTTTTGAAAGATAAATTAACAGCCTGCATATAGAGGTCACGGTTCACAATTATTGAAGGCTGATTAAAAAAATCAATGAGATGTTTCATCGTCTATGATGGTTCTTCGTGTTCAACTACCGCGAAATATTCTCTCCCTGCTGCATTCTTTGCCTCATTCGTTGGCTTGAGAAAAATCGTTACTCTGCATTCGACATCACCGCGCGCGATCGTTTCATTCAGCGATACTTTCGCATATCCAAAACTTTGAGATGCAATTGAGCCAAAGACATTGGATGTCATCATACACATCGACTCTCGACCTATCACTTTTTCCTCAAATGGACACCGACGGTTCCCAAGAACAATCTTTTCTTCGCTGCTTTCAATGACATAGAAATCTCCTTCAATCCTTCTCTTTAAATCGACAAAGACTTCTTTCATTTGATCGACAGACAATCGATCCAATTTCATCGACTCCAGATAACTTCTGCCTATTTGATCTCCCATGATCTTACCGACCATTGAAATATAACCGGAGGCCTCTTCAATTCCCACGATGTCCTCGAGAGATCCAGATAATTCTCTTATCAGAGTACGCGTGAAGTTATCTCGATTGAGTTCTATCTGGCAATCCTGCGGCTTTTGAGTTGGTTGGTTTTCTGGCATTTTGACAAACTTTTTGATTAAATTGACCCTTCTAATCAGGTGCATTAATCGAGCCAAGTCTCGTTCTTCTTGTTCTGCCATGAGCACGAGTGCCCGTAAGCACATCGTCGGGCAGAAATACAAAGAGTTCCTGCTTGAACCCCGGTGTCAGTATCTCCTTAACTTCTCATTGTCTTGATGAGGTCGGATAACGCTATGGACGAACAACAAATACAACACCTCGTGAGTGAAGTATGCGCTGAACTTTCGAAAAACTCTCCGAAATCAAACGGAACATCATCGGGCCTTGTCCCAGCGAGACCCAGCGAACAGGATGGTGTTTACGAGTCAATTGATCAGGCAGCAAAGTCTGCGCAGGAAGCTTTCCAGGCTCTGAAAGAGCACTCGCTTGAACAGCGCGAGAAATATATTTCTGTTCTACGCGACGTCGGGCTGAAATTTAAAGAGCGCTGGGCCAGGCTTACCGTTGAAGAAACCGGCATGGGACGAGAGTCTCACAAGATTCAGAAATTCGAAGCCGTTTGTAAGGGGACTCGAGGCACAGAGGATCTGACCACCTGGGCGCAGTCAGGCGATCATGGTTTAACCATTGAAGAACTTGCACCCTATGGTGTCATCGGAGCGGTTACTCCAAGCACTCACCCCGTTCCAACATTAATTAATAACGCGATCTCCTTTCTGGCTGGAGGCAATACAGCCGTCTTCAATCCTCACCCTGCGAGCAGGAAAGTTTTCGCAGAAGCGATTGCTACGTTCAATCATGCTCTCAAGGATGCTGGTGCCCCTGGAAATTTACTCACAACAATACACGAGCCGACAATTGAAAGTGCTCAGCAGATGTTTCATCATCCTCTTACGCGTATATTGCTGGTTACAGGAGGACCTGGAGTTGTTGAGGCTGCTCTCAAAGTTCCAAAGAAGTCTATAACCGCCGGACCTGGGAACCCACCTGTGATAATAGATGAGACAGCAGATATACAGAAAGCTGCTCGCGCCCTCGTTGATGGAGCAGGGTTCGACAATAATATCCTTTGTATCGGGGAGAAAGAAGTCTTTTGTCATGACGATGTTTGCGACCAACTCTTACGTGAACTGGAGGCGATGAACTGCGTCCGACTTGTAGAAAGTGAAATTAATGCTCTTGCAAAGGAAGCCTTTCCTGAGGTGAATGGTCGACGCTCACTTAACCGAAATCTGGTTGGGCGTGATGCTTCCATACTGGCTGCCAGAATTGGCTATACAAACCTCGGACCCGAAGTGCCACTTCTAGTAGGAGAAGTTAAAGACTCATCGCATCCCTGGGTTCAGGAAGAACAGCTGATGCCATTCCTTCCTGTTGTCAGAGTTTCCAACGTAGAAGAAGCCATACAATTAGCTCTGCAGGCTGAACACGGATTTCGCCATACGGCCTGCATGCACTCAACCAGTCTCCCCAATTTGAGTCGCATGGCACGTCTTTGCGATTGTTCGATCTTTGTCAAGAACGGCCCTTCAATTGCAGGTCTCGCGGTGGGCGGGGAAGGTTACATTTCCTACTCTATAGCCTCCCCAACGGGTGAAGGGATTACTACAGCCCGTAATTTCACAAGAAAACGTCGTTGTACCCTTGTCGACGCATTTAGAATTATTTAATCTATCAGTATATAGGTCAGGAGCTAACGTGAAGCCTACGATTATCCTTTCCGGTATTCCCGGAAAAATGTGTATAGAAATCTCAAGAGCCATCACCAGTAATACCCATAAAAATAAATTCTCACTCGCTTCATTTGGATTCACGCACGAGGATCTTAGAGGGCAGAAAGTTGATGTCGCTGATTCTTTGCTAACGTGCGAAGCTTTTGGATATCTCGAAAGTCTACTTGCAAAAAAGCAATTTGAAATGCCTGTGCTTGTTGACTATTCTACTCCCGACAGTGCGCTCCATAATATATCCGCTTCTGTCGCTTCGAACCTTCCCTGTGTCGTTGGAACGACAGGGTACGATCTGAACAGAGCTCGTCAGCTTGTTGAAAACTCCCAAACGTGTGCTGTTCTTGCACCCAACATGGCAACCCCAATCGTTGTCCTCCAGGCAGCACTTTCTTATCTTGCCAGGGAGTTTCCTGGTGCTCTCGACGGTTACAATCTCTCTGTCATTGAGTCACATCAGAGTGAAAAAAAAGATGTAAGTGGGACAGCCAAAGCTTTCGTCGATCTCTTAAGGCAGATCGGTTTTTCCAGCGAAGAAGAGCAGACAATAAGATCTGTTCGAGACCGGGAAGAGCAAATTAAACTTGGCGTTGAAGAAGCGCATCTCAAAGGACACGGTTATCACTGGTACAACCTGACGTCCGAAGAGGATCAGGTTGATATCGGTTTTCGACACTGTATTAATGGGCGTCGTGTTTATGCAGATGGAACACTGAAAGCCGTCGAGTTTCTGAGCAAAAAAATAGAGCAGGGAAAACAAGGCATCGTGTATACAATGGAGGATGTCCTGCGCGGTCAGTGAGCTAGACCCTTCACTCCAGACCCTTGGCTGGCATATAATCGGTAATCCGAGACTGACTCTTCCACTTGATGTCCATGGGGATTTCGATTGGATCGCTTCCTATCATCATTTTGCTCACAACGAAGAAGTCGCTCTCGCGCTCCCATGTTTTAACAATGCCTCGATCCAGATCAAGAGACGCAGTCCCTTCTTCTTCTCCGGAAATCTCCACTCTTGCCTGGGCTCCGTTAATGACTGTTTCTTTCCTTGTGGGGTGGGTCGTGATCACGCCTTGGAATTTTACCTCTGCGATCTCCTTTGAAAGGGAGGAAACTTTGTAAGTCACCTCCGTTTCCATGGGGTAAGGCAACAATGTCTGTTCTTTCGAGCTCCACTTTGCCCCCTCTTGAATTTCTGGATGATCGCTTATAGACGTTGGCCTCGAAAGCTTTTCACTCAAGGCCTTCTCACCAATCACTGGTGAAAAGAGCTCGAGCATCATGCCTCGACTCTTCACCGGAATCTCAAGTGTATCAAATGCTGAAACAAACGCCTCATTGATTCCTGTGATTTTACGCACCCGACCTTTTGAATCCAGCTCTACTGAAAAGGTCTGTCCCGTCAGAAGTCCGAAGAGTCTTCCGTTCTTATCCTTGTCTGAGACCTCAAGGTCGGTGTCGTAATTCAAAGAAATCATTGGAGTCGAAATATTGTAGATGATGCGTTGAATCGTATACTTTATCAGATACTGGTTTCCCGGGCTCCTTTCATGGACTCTCGCAGACAAGTATAATGTATAGCGTTGCGATGTGTTCGTGATGCTTCCAAAGGAATTCATCACAGCGACTTCCTCTGATTCAATCACGTGTGTGAACCTGTCGCCCGTTGTCATGTCGAGGTCGAACGTTTCGCTTTTCGCGATGCTGGAAATACTCAAGAGAATACAGCTTATGATGAATACAGAGAGTAAGGACTTTGTCTTTAGCATCGATGAACTTCCTTTCTTGGGGCGCGCCGGTGAGTTACTATTTACAGCCCTGCAGCATTCAGGGGCAGGTGGTGAGGGTTCACACTTTTAGGGATAAAAAGCTCAAGTTGAGTATTGCGTGTATGTATTATCGGATTCACTTCTGCATGCTGGTAATGTTCATCAAGTGCTTCCCTGATAATTTGAACCTTCCCTGTTTGGGCAGTATCCAGAAGTACAACTTTTGGTTTTTGAGATCTGATAGAACTGGCAATTTCTTGCATTTTCGCTGTCGCTTCACCGGTTTCCCTGCCATAATTCTGCGCATCAAACTGTTCGTTCATGAACTTTATATTCCAGATATAATTCTCCGCCAGCTCTCCCGTAACATTCGTTCCGGTTAGATATGCATAGAACGGAGGTGCAAGGATCTCTTCACCGGGCTCAGCGTAAGTCTCGATGAAATTCTTGATTTCAAGAACTCTATCCTCAGGAAGCTCTGTCTGGACTTCATTCAGAGTCATACGGATATTGTTACACGCAGGAATGAGAATAATGACAAAGGGAACAGCCGTAAAAGTCAGTTTCAGGAAGGGAGCTGTATAGAAAATGCTCAACTGCCTCCACTCCTGCCATGACTTCGGTAGCGCGACTCTCAGCAGTTTAACGATCGCGGAACCTGCAAAAATCGCCACGTACGGCTCACCAAGCACGAAGATATAGTTCACCGTTCCTCCTTTCGCGGTGAAGCATATACTCAAGAGGCCTGCTATGAGCATCCAACTCATAAACTCAACACGAAGCCATCCTTCCGTTTTCTTGCTCTCATTCAAATCTGCTCTCATATCAAAGAGCCTGACCGCCATGACGACACCTGTTGCAGCCAAGATGATGAAGCCAGCTTCGAGTCTCAGTACTTCCATTGTCTGAGGGATGATTTTCGTAAATATAGCATATTCAAAGAAAGTATCGGGAAACCCCGGCGATGAAGAGAGGATGTCTGTTCTGGGAAACGTCCCTACCTGATTCAGGAGGACGTTATTTACATAGTAGCCATCGGTAACGACATTGGCTGCGATCGTTGTTAGCAGATAGACGACGATTGTGGAACCAGCATACCAGGGAAGCAGCTTGACCTTCCTGAATGCCAGGAACAGCGCATTAGCCATAAAGAATGGAAGTGCCGTCATATTGCATTGCATTGCCAGAGCACTCGACAGCCCTGCCAGAAGACACCACCTCCAGTCCCATCTCATCAAAAGTAATATTGCGAGCAGCAAAAAGACGTTTTCGAGGTTCTCGCTCTGATAACCGAGAGACCACCAGAAGCCGATGGGTAGGAAAAGATAGACCGCTGCTGCGATGATTCCCTGTAATGGACATGCAAATAGTTTCCTCGCTATCAGGAATACGAGAAGAGATGCCATGAAGCGATTAAAGAGACAGAAGATCCTGATTGCAACAAGCTCACTGCCAGCAACTGCACCCCCGATCGCCTGAACAGCCACGCCGGAATAGGTATGGAGAGGTGGCTGGGGAGCCAAAATATCCTTATACAGCGTCAGGCCTTCGCGCACCCTCCTGGCAATATACATATAGTTGCCATCACCAAAGTCCCAGTAGGTCCACCCCCATGTAGGAACGACAAGGAAAGATACAAGAATCCACAGGATACCCAACAAAGCGTAGGGAGTCCACGGAGCGTGGGGGAGATTGCTTTCAGGTTTCATTGAAATGAATCAGGATTTCCCGTCCCAATCTTTTAGAGCAACTCTGTGTCTGTCACCATTCTCAACGTAACGCTGATTATAGACTCGAACCGGTTCAAGGTCCTGATCAGTAAGCTTACGTATGAATTTAGCGGGAGACCCCAGGATCATGGAGCGAGCTTCAAATAACTTACCCTCTGTTACCAGTGCACCAGCACCTACAATACATTCCTCTTCAATGACCGATCGATTCAGGACACAGGCTCCCATACCGATCAGGCTTCCAGATTTGACCTCGCAACCGTGCACGATCGCTGTATGTCCAACGGTGACATCATCATGAATGATGCATGGTTCATTCAGACCCGTATGGAGCACTGAATTATCCTGGATATTCGATCTTTTACCGATTCTAATGGGATCCAGATCGCCTCTGAGAACAGCTCCGTACCAGACCGTTGAATACTCACCGATTTCTACGTCTCCCAGAATAAGGGCTGTTGGGGCGATGAAAGCTGTTGGGTGAATTTTCGGTATGTGTCCTTCAAAAGGTATAATTGGCATTTCTGATTGTCCCTGATACGGGCAAGATTCTTGCCCTGATTGGCGCATAATGCGTTGCATTTGCGCACTCACGTAATAATGATATCACAAGGCTGACGCCAAGACAAAACAAGCAGAGACAAGATGCTCAACTTTCTCCGACAATCTGGAATTTATATTGGGACTTATTTCAAAATCCCCGTTTATCTCCACTGGACATGGTTCCTGATCCTCTTCATTTTTTCAACGAACCTGGGCGGTCTCTTTACAACAGAGTACAATATGTCTCCTCTGGCTGCGAACGCGCTCGGTGTCTTTACCGCTGTTCTCGCCTTTGCTTCGCTCCTCGCCCACGAATACGGTCACGCGCTCACAGGAAGAGCCTTCAAAATACCAACCGATCGTATTATTCTTTTTCTCCTCGGCGGTGTAGCGCTCCTCAAGGGCGAGCCAAAGAAACCTCTTCACGAGTTTCTTGTCGCGATCGCAGGACCCGCCGTCTCGGTCGTTTGCATGATACTGTTTGGTATTCTCTCGGTGGCAGCATCGACACTGGAATTACCTGCTTATGTGAGCTCCTCGTTTGAAACACTCGCCATTATGAATTTTGTTTTCGCCGCTTTTAACATGATTCCCGGCTTTCCCATGGATGGCGGGCGAGTTCTCCGTTCCCTCTATTGGATGATGACAGATGACTTTTACGGAGCCACAAAAGTGGCCAGTATCTTTGGACGAGGGTTCGGCTGGTTCATGATCGGAGTGGGAACGATCTTTATTTTCAGTGGTCAGTTCCAGGGAATCACCATGATCCTCCTTGGATTCTTTTTGCAGAAGCTGGCGAAGGACTCATTGCGACACGCACAATTTAAGGTCGCCTTCACATCGAAGAAAGTGGGGGACCTGATGCGTCCCGTTGTTGCTGTGGTTCCTGCTGATATGACCGTGAGAGAGGTTGTCGATCGCTACCTCTATCAGATTCATGATGATCGCTTTCCCGTAGTTGATGGACCGAATCTCCTCGGTTACATCAGTGCAGAATCTATTCTTCTTCTCAGCAAGGAGAGTTGGGAGATTACTCCAGCCCGGAAGCTTGCCCAACCCTACCGAACATCGGAAATTCTTTCCCCGACAGAAGACAGCCAGAAAGCCTACGAGATGGTAGCGAGGTCGGGCCGGCCGAGCCTCCCCGTCTTCTGGAAAAAGCAACTTGTCGGCTTTCTCTTCGCACGTGATATCGCCAGTCACCTCAGAAAGAATATGGGCTGAATCCGCCCCGATCGCTCCCTTTTGATTTCACCGTGAAACACTCGCGCGGCAAGACTTGATCGAAAGTTCGGCACCACGATTCCATGAAACATGAAATTTCATGTTTGCGACCCGAATAAGTTTAAAGAATCATTTTCCAGCTAGAGATTTTCTCCATGTGAATCGATCAACTGAAACTCCATGCGAAACGTACTGGAAAGAACTGGATAATGAAGACACCCCATACCGCACAGCGCTTTACAATGCCCGTGCTCCTATCACTATTCATCCTGCTCCTTCGGATTTCCCCGGCCCAGGACGACGGAGATGGTTCAGGACCTCTCTTCCATGTTAAGCTGAACATGTCATCTCCGAATGCGGCACTCGTCGTGGACCTCGTTCACACACCCACCCCCGAGGTCGTTGTAAGTGATGTCGTTGGAAAAATTCGCGTCTATGACTCCATTTCAGGAGAGGAAATGAAGTCGAACAATCTCGGTGATACCTCCCTGACAGGACCTGTTGTGGGAGATTTTCTGGGAAGAAATATGCTCGATCTCGCGGTTGGGACTGGCGCAGGGGAAGTTGTTATACTGGATGGAAGAACCCTTGACGTTATTTACCGTTTGAATATCACACAAGGCTCTCCCTTCAGTTTACAGCCAACTGTCTATACTGTTGAAGGACCGGATAATCAGAAATACGACCGCTTGATCATCATTGATCAAAGCGGAAATATCTATGGTGTTGATGCGCACAATTCCCAATTGGAAAAAGTCTGGGAATATCGTACCGGGTCAAAGTCACAAGCGCCCATGGTCATTGGGAATGTTCGTGATCAGAACCAGGCTGACGTTGTTGCATCCTCCAGCGATGGTTACCTCTTCTTTATCAATCCGATGACAGGCACCGGTAGAAAAATTCTTGTTCAAGAGGCTACTGCACTTCCTCACTCTCCATTGCTATTTGATATACACAACGATGGTTTTGACGAAGTGTTTATCTCACTTGATAGCGGCGAGCTGAGGTGCTTCCGCTGGCGGGAAGAACTCACGCCTCCGCTGGAGGTTCAGTGGAGTTCGGTGATTCCTTATTCTCCCGTGGCGCCTCCGATTCTCATACAAAGCGGTGAGGACATCAGCTCTGCACGTATCGTGCAGGCTTCCACCGCATCACTGCAGCTGGTTGACCCAAAAGATGGAACGATTATTATTTCTGAAAGGAATATCTACGCAGGTATTAATACTCAGCCGGCTGTTATTCCACGCTCCTCTTCCGTTGGATCACGCTACCCTGAACTTGCTTTTGGTTTGAAGAAAACTCTTCAGATTACAACGAATATGTCTGAGTGGGTTTACGGCAAAGGTGCGCAGGAGCTGAAAGCCGAAGAAAAACAGCTGAATCATGATCTGGCTCATACAATTGTCAGCTATGTTTCTGAGCCAAACTCAGGCGCTATGGTTCTCGGCGTTGCTCCCGTCAGCGACGGACATATATACGCTTTTCAGACTGACTTTATCGTCACGGAAATAGACTGGTCAACGCTCACGCCCTGGATGACGAACGGTGGATCTCCCTATCATAATCCACGACTGAGTCGTGAGTGGGCAGTCCTTGAAAAGGCCCGTCGCGCTGAAATGAGAAACCAGATTTCGCGCTGGGAGGAAGAAATTCAGGAAGCAATGGAGAGCTCTGATTGGGATCGAGCTAGCATCCTGGCTGCTAACCTCAGAAATGCCAACCCCTACAATGATGAGTATTCTTCCCTCGATCTCAAGATAAAGTGGAACAAGCATCTTATTGCCATTATTCTGGTCACTCTGATTACTTTAGTGACCCTAGGTGCAATCGGGTTTGTTATTTTCCGCACGGTGGGTATTTCGAGTTTAAGAAAGAAAGGCCAACAGGCAATGGCCAGCGGCCAGTTCGAAGATGCAGAGAGACACTATTCCAAACTTGTGAAAAAGGCGCCGAAGAATCGCCGTTTTGCACTCGAACTTGCACAGGTCTATCAGGCCCAGAAAAACTACTCTGAAGAAACCGTGGAAATTTACAAGAAGGCATATGATGCTGCTCCCGAGGATCGGGAGATTATGAATTCTTATGCCAGAGCTCTCTTGAGAGAACCAAAGACAGACTCCGAGGCAAAGAACGTCTATATAAATGCCTTACCGAATTTCCCTGAACCAGCTTACCTTGAATATGGAATTGGGCGCTGCCTTATTCAGGAGCAGGACTTCGAAGAAGCTGCAAAGCATCTGCGCTCTGCTCTGCGCGGAGGTGTCGCAACAGAACCTCTCTATCAGGCACTCTGTGAAGTTTACTTGAAGACAAATAACACAAGTGCCAAAGCTCTCCCTGTCTATCAGCAACAGTTCGAGAAACGTAAAGGGGAAGCAGAGTTCCTCAAAGCTTATCTCTCGTCATGCATCGACGCCAAGAAAATGGACCACCAGGTGGAGTCGCTCTGTGAGGCAATACTTGAAGTCCTCCCCTCACACGCTCCTGCCTACATCCATTTGGCCCGAATCCACTTGCAGAAGAACCAGATCAGTATGGCTTGTGATGAAGTACGGCAGGCTCTCGATGTAAACCCGTCATCGCCAGAAGCAACAGCGCTCCTTGCAGAGTGTTACATGCTTCAAAAGAGACGCGACGAGGAAGCACTCCAGGCCTATCGCAATGCCTTGAAGTTTTCTCCGAACGACAAAGATGTTCTGAAAACTGTTGCGAGTATTTACTACGACCGGGATCAGTATGATGAAGAAGCGATTGCGATCTATAATCGATCGGTCGAGGAAAATCCTGGTGATCCAACTACTCTGAAGGCTCTCGCACAGTCTGCCAAGTTGACAGCAAACCATGAGTTGAGTATCAAAGCGATTGAGCCACTCCTTCATGCCGGACAACTTGAAAAAGCTCACTTGGAGCAGCTCGCGAACGCGTACATCAAACTGGACATAAAAGAACCAAAGGCAGAGAAGGTCCTTCGCGACTCTCTTAGAAGTTTTCCAGATAATATCGAATATACAGCGGCCCTCGCACGTATCCTCGCCTCACAAGACAAGGATGATGTTGAAAACCTTCAAGTCTATGAATCACACCTGAAGGCTTATCCTGATGATCTGATGATTGGTCGCCAACTCGCCAAAACATATATCAAAGCCAATCGCTATGACCAGGCATTGGAAACAGCACAACAGCTTCTTCAAAAGGAACCGAACGATGAGGAACTTCAACGCCTCAATGCTCTCGCGAGTCTCTATGGAAATAAACTGGATGAAGCTGTTTCAGAATATCAGCGCATTCTTGATCGGAACCCCGATGACGAACAGGCGCTCGTTAACCTGGCCGTGGCATATGCACAAAAGCTCCGCACCGATGAGGAAGCCCTTGGCTATTACAGCCGTGCTTTGAAGTTGCAACCCAGGAACGATCTGCTTCATCTTGCCATGGGTCGTATACACGCCTTCAAGAATGACACAGCGGAAGCCGTGAACAGCTTCAAAGCGGCGATCGATCCTGACGAAAAGAACCAGGAAAAAGTGATCGCTAACATCATTGCTCTGCTTACAGAAAAGCCAGAGCTTCTTCGAATACGTTGGTTCCTTGTTGAGCTGCTGGTCTCTTATGGGCATATACGAGAAGGCCTTGAGCAGATTGATTTTATTAACAGCAATCACCCAGGTCAGACTAGAAACATTCTGACTGCTCTTGAAACCATACTCAGGAAAGATCCCAACAACATGGCGGCCCTTATTCAGAAGGGTTCCATCCTGCTCTCAACTGATCAAGTCAAGGAAGCCGTTCAAACACTTGAGAGAGTCTATGGACTTTACCCAAATGCGGCAGAGATTCAGGAAAAACTTGCCAAGTGCTACCAGAAGCTTCTTGAGAAAAATAATGATCTGGAAGCGCGCTTCAAACTCGGCAAACTCTTCTATTCTCAACAGGAATATGACGAAGCCATTGGCTGTTTCCAGCAGACTTCTCAGGATTATCGTTGGGAAGCTGAATCAACAAAGATGCTTGGGAAGTGCTTCAGTGGGAAAGGCATGCTCGACCTTGCTCTTCAGGAGTTCAAAAAACTCGTTGTTGATGAAGAAACAAAAGAGCTTCTTTACGATCTCGCCCAGCGCTACGAGGCGAAGAAAGATCTCGTTGGGGCAAAGACTGTCTATCGTCAACTCTTCGCTGCTGATATCAGCTATAAAGATGTAAAGACACGTTTCGAAATGCTTTCCGGATCTACTTCTGATCCTATGGCGTTTGAGAAAACGTCCATTGTCCAGCAGATGTCAGAAGAGGCAGCAAGGCGCTATGAACTCTTGGACGAACTTGGCCGAGGTGCCATGGGTATCGTCTATCGGGCCCGCGATAAGGAGCTCGAAGAGGTTGTTGCCCTGAAGATTCTTCCCGACAACATGTCGAATAACCCTGAAGCTGTTCGCCGATTTAAGATTGAGGCGAGAAATGCGCGTAAACTCTCTCATCCAAATATCGTCCGAATTCACGATATTGGTGAAGAGATGGGCCGCAAATATATCTCAATGGAATACGTGGATGGTACCGACCTGAAGCGGAAAATCAAATCAACAACCAATGGCAAAATCAAGCTGAGTGATGTCGTGAAATTCTGCCTGGAAATCAGCGATGCTCTCGGCTACGCGCATCGACTGGGGATCGTTCACCGTGATATCAAACCAGCAAACATCATGTTGAACTCCAACGATGATGTAAAGGTGACAGACTTCGGAATTGCCAAGATGATGGATCAATCCAATCTTGGTGGTGAAGGAACCATGATTGGTGCCGTTATAGGAACTCCACTCTACATGTCACCAGAGCAGGTCCAGGGTGTCCCTGTTGACAACCGCGCGGATCTATACAGCTTTGGTGTGATGATCTACGAGCTTTGCAATGGGAAGCCACCGTTCACCGAAGGTGATCTGGCTTATCAGCACATTCATCAAGAGCCCACGAAGATTGAAGGTATCCCTGATGAGTTGTGGGAAATCATTGCGAAGTGCCTCGCCAAGAAGAAAGAAGATCGCTACGAGAAAGCAGAGCTGATCTACGATGACCTCAAGGAAGTTCAGAAGAAGATTCCTGAATAAGTTTTGATCTAAACTCACTTCTTTTTGCAATCTACTGATCCCTAGAGATCAGTTTCTCTCTGCCGGTGGTAACCGGTTGCAGTTCTTAACGGCGAGGTCGTCTTGTGTTTTTAATCCACTCCAAAACACCATTTTCACTGCTGAGAGTCAGCCACCTGGAAGCGGTGTTACCCTGAGAACAGGCCTGTAAACCGGGGGATCGTTGTCATCCCTGCATCTGTCCGACGTCTGACGGACGTCTCGAGACAATGGTAAGACGTAGGACAGACGTCGGACAGTCGTCCGTCACCCGGTGAGAACTAAGTAAGAGGGTAAGAAAAAAACTCCCTCGAATTCTTTCGGAGGGAGTTCCTGTCTGAAAGCGCTTGCGAAGTGAGTCTCAGTCAGTTGTCTTCCTGTTTTGAACGAGTAGATCATACACCACCTGCATTTGAGCGACGGCACGATCTGTATCCTTCACGTGGATTCCATCTGCGAAGGCCTCAACAGTTCCATCGTCTGTTGAATAATTCAGCATGGACTCAATAACGTCAGCTCGGAGAGAATCATCAACAGCGTAGGTGCGTTCTATCAGGGGACTTGTTCCGAGTAACTTGTTCTTTTTTTCCTCTGAACCAACGTAATAATCCTGACCATCTTTCCAATACTCGAGATCGTGATTCAGGGCGATCCCCTTTAGAAGTTTTTCAATAGGCTCATTCTCTGCTATTATGCTGATTCTCAAATCATCTTCAAGAATATAGACACTGCCCTCAACTTGACTGGATAATACTGTAGCAAGCATTTCAACTCGACCCCCATTCATGCCGACGGTCACTCTTTCCTCAGGTACTGAAGCACTGTCTCCCATATTCAAAGCACAACAAGTGGTTGATCCGCAATTGTCACAAGAAAGTTCCTGGGCGGTCTCTACCTTCACCTCTTGATCATCGTTTTGAGATTCAGCTTCCAATCTGCTCCGCTCTCTTCCGATGATTTGTTGGATTCGTTTTTCGAGTTCTCTGAGCCGTTCACGTTTTGCCTCCTCAGTTTCAGTTGAGTCTGCTTGTAGCACGAGGGGGGCGAAGATAACTATAATGAGAGCAATTAGCGTTTTCTTCATCGGTATATCCCTTTCTCAATGAGTGAACGATGTCCGGCTGCCGTTGAAGCAGCCAGACATATCTTTGAGTGTCACTTCCTAAGCAAATAGTCCATGGAACGAGCCATCAAGTCGTTTCTTGCGTCTGAATCACGTATAGATTCAAAGGGGATAGTCAGAAAAATCGTCCGATAATCGCCGTCACCAGACACGCCTGCGATACGATCCGTTCCTTCATACATAAGCAACGGAGTTCCACCATTCGCTGCAAAGATGGCGTCTGGGGAATATACCGGGTACACGTTTTTTGCATCTCGGTCATGGTACTCAAGCTGAGAGAGTCCCTTGAATATTCCTGTAGAAGGACTACTGAGGAAAGTATACTGGTCCGTTTCAACGGTGTCATGAACCTTTGCTTTCAAGATCTCTTCCAGAAACTTCTGGTTTTGATCCTGAAGGTCGGAGGCGAGGTAAGCCCCAGAAATGAAAAGCGAACCGCCCTGAGCCAGGTACATACGGAGCGTCTGACGTTCTTCAGCAGTCAGTGCAGAACCCTTACCTTCCTTACCAAGGATCCAGACCACACTGTCATAGCCTGAAAGCATGTCCTGTTCTTCCAGAAGTGCTTCATTGCTGATGGAATGGACGCGGTAGCCAAGTTCCTCCAATGCTTCTGCATGTTGAATTGTATAGTCATAGGTATTCATTCTGGAAATAATTCCACGCTCATTCCCATTCTCGTTCACGTTCAGTCCGCGATCAAAGCGGTCGTAACCAGAGACAATGAGTACGGCGGGGGCTTCTGCTTCGAGAGGGTCTATCGCGACCAGTGTTTCTGATGGCCAGGATTCACCACCGGCATTGATTGAGGTTACTCTGGCATAGACAGGCGCCCCTGACTCGGGAACAGGAAGGACAAACTCTCTTTCCTTCGTTTCTGTTCCGTTGTCAAAACCTTTACCATTTGAAGAGAGATAGACTTTGAACGAACTTGCAGGATCGCCAACAATATCATCTTTCATGGCAGAAGCTGGCTGCCAGCTCAGGATAAAATTTCCATTCCGTTCGGTGACTTTCAAACCGAGAGGCTTGTCTGGAAGAGTTGTTGAGTTTTCGAACCCTTCTACCTCCTCCGCAAAGTATTTCACAATACCGTGATAAGTTGCCCTTGCAACAAGATCTCTAAAGACAGGGTCCAGGATATAGGCAGCATCCTCAGCATTATCGTGGAAGCCGTACTCGTACAGGGCAGCGGGCATAACGGCATTATTGCGAGGGTTCGTTTCACCAAGCCACCTTCCAATGACACCAATGTCGCGCCATTCCGGGTCATACTCTTTGTGGACATAATCAACGACAGTATTATGCACGATCAGGCCGAGTTCTTTTCCGCCTTCATAGCCTGTGAAATCCTTAATTGGCTGCCAGCCCTTTTCGTCAGGAGCATATATATACGAAGACATTCCCCTCGAAGTACCCCGGCCGCTTGCGTTTGTGTGCCAGCCTACGTAAATGCTTTTGCCTGCCTCCCAGGGCTCCATTTCCCACTCGGCAAGCATCGGCATGGCTGAAACTGTATTGAATCTTCGGTTATCCTCATGGGGATCATAGCCCATGAACTCTGTGTAATAGAGTCCGGATTCTTCCCACCGGGGCTTCCCACTTGTGGTGCCTCCGCGAACAGCATCACCCATTCCTCCACCAAACCTGATGGCATCAGCAGTGATCCACTGTTCCTCCTGAATGCTTGTGTTGTCGATCGTGACGGAACCACTTTCCGGGTTCGAGCCACTCTCAAAGTAATAGGAACCGAGATACTTCCAGGTTTTTCCGTCGTGGTTCTGGTTTTGTACCCAGTTTGTTGTCCCGCCGGAATGATTGACCTGGAATGTTGTTGCCGGGGCTGTATAGCCTGAACCAGACGGTGCGTACCAGGCGTAAACGCCATAAAAGCCAGGTTCTGGTATGTCTGGTGTGTAGGTAATTGTTGCTGTTGCCTCACCGGTGACCGCTTGTGCCTTAAGGTGATCGAGGCCATAGGCGCCATCGTGAGCTTCTGATTCCCAGTCGCCACTGAGGGAGACGCCTTCATCACCCGGTTCCAGGATGACCATATTTGTGTTAAAGCAGCGTTCTCTCGTTGTATAGACGCGTGCTCCCGCATTCCACAGGTATTTGACAAGGTATTGGAGAACAGCTTCTGCATTACTGTGATCTTCAATGATTCCGTGTGAGAGTCCACGCTGTGTTGTCCATCTGCTGCCAGTCCAGAACCAGCCGTGGCCTGGGTTGACAAACACGGAGGTTCCCGAAAGTGCTCCATTGGGTTGTGCGGGGTTCTCCGGTATATATGTCTTCGTATCTATCTGGGGTGTTTCTTTTGATTCTTCCTGGGCGTAGGAAAATGCCGCGGTGGCCAAAATCATCGCAGCGATGCCTGCTCTTCTCATGGTTAACTCCAAATCTGTGAAGTAGATGTTTTGCAAAGTGTTCCTATTAGCGGTAAACGAAGGAGACTTCCCCGTCGCGGTCGTAGCTGACTGTTGTATGTATGCCTGCTCGTTCTCCTTCGATCTGATAGACACAAAGAAGATCGCCGCCTTTTGTTCTTCCGATGTAAGTTGGTTCCCCCAGTTTCTCTTCCACTGCCAGACGAGACGTGCCGATTTCAGGCTTATAGTCGCGGAGCGTCTTGCCTTCCGCCCCGCCTGTGGCGTCGGGCGACTTACCACCGCAAGAGGCGAGTAATGTGATACAGGTTACGAGACCAAGAGATTTCCAGAGTCTTGATTTACTTAAAGCGCGCATTATTTTCTTCTCCGAAAATTAAATCGTTCCGTTTGAATCCACACCTATTGCTAACAGATAACACGGGGAGTGAAAGCAGAATTTCAAGAATCAGAGTTTAAAGCTGTTTTCTACGATCTACCCACCGGCTTAATGGATCCATCCATGACAAGAAACCTCCCGCCGATAGGAAGCTCCTGCTCGACCTGGTGCGCATCAGTTGCCGTTAAGAGAGCCTGAGTGTTGTCTCGAGAAAGGATTTTCATAAAGTGTTGTGTACGACGTTGATCCAGTTCACCGAGAACATCATCAAGCAGAAGAATGGGAGAGGCATGGCACACTTCTTTGAGGAGATCGAGCTCGGCCAGTCGAAGTCCGAGAACGATGGTTCTTGCCTGCCCCTGACTCGAAAACTGCCTGGCGTCGGTCTTATTCAAAATCAGCTTCATATCCATTCTTTGAGGGCCGGATTCTGTATATCCACGGTCCAGATCAGATCGACGTTGATTCGTCCAGTAGTTCTTCATCCATTTACTGACAGTCTCTTTCTTTCGCTCATCCAGCCATTCAGGATTGAAGCCAGAGGCTTTGGAGAAACCCGCTTCGTGAGAAATGATAAACTCGTCCCGTCCTCCGGCGAGAATCATCACATGCTTTGAGGCTTTCTCAGAGAATCTCTTGATGAGGTGCGTCCTGGCTATCATTAGTTCTGAGCCATAGCTGGCCATCTGTTCCTCAAAAGCCTGAAACTCGGGAGAGGACGAACGGACTCTTTCTTTAATCAATCGGTTCCGATGCTTGAGGCTTCTCTCAAAGTTCTGCATCGTATTAAGATAGTGGCGAGAGCTGCGAACAAGAAGCGAAGAGACAAGAGAGCGTCGGGAAGGAGGTCCTCCCTGGACCAGCTCCAGGTCTGAAGGAACAAAGGTGACTACATTAATTTCCCCCCAGAGTTCGCCAAGCCGACTGATCGGTTTGTTGTCTATATAGACAGACTTTGATTTCGTGGTGATGGCGACGCGAATTTTCCTTCGTGTGTCGGATTTAAGAAATCTTGTTTCGACTGCTGCAAAGGGTTCGTGTTCCGTTGATTTCATCCCCCTGCGTATCAGGTCCCGGTCCCTGGAAGTTCGAAAACTTCGCCCTGTCGCCAGAATGGAAACCCCTTCGAGGATTGTCGTTTTGCCCTGAGCGTTTTCGCCTGTGATCAGATTAATGTTTGGAGAAAGAGAGAGATGGCTCTCTTCAATTTTCCTCAGGTTCTGAATCGTTAACGTCTCCAGAAGCATCAGCTGATCATATACTCAACAATGACAGAGAGAAGAAAGGTCATTGAGATGATACCGTTCGCAGAAAAGAAAGCGGCGTTAATTCTGCTGAGATCTTTTGAAGTTAAGAGAGTATGTTGGTATAACAGAAGCGCTCCGATGAGCAGAATGCCCATGAAAGAGATCAGTCCAAGACCAGCCCAAAGCCAGAAGAAAAAGAAAAAAAGTAACGCAATACCGTGCAGTTTTCTGGCCAGCCCAAGGGCGCGTTCTACACCCAGTTTCTTTGGCAATGAATGGAGCTCCGTCGAATCTTTGTCCACCTTGTAATCCTGGCAGGAGTAAAGCATGTCAAACCCTGCAACCCAGAAAAGAACAGCCACCGAAAGGAGTACTGGTGTGAGCGCAATCGATTCTGTTACGGCGATCCAGGCACCGATTGGAGTCAGTGATAAGGCAAAGCCTAGAAAAAAGTGTGTATAGTCAGTTAGCCGTTTCGTCAGGCTATAGGCAAGTAGCACGGCCAGTGTTGGTGGGGACAGGTAGAAGCAGGTCTTGTTCAACATCAGTGCGGCGAAGAAAAATATGAGAGATGAAATGAGGGTCGCCATCATCATCTCGTGCCCCTTCAGTTCGCCAGTAACGAGAGCCCTGTTCTTTGTTCTCGGATTTTCCCGGTCGAATTTTAAATCGGCCACACGATTAAAGCTCATCGCGGCAGTCCGTGCGGACACACACGCAACGATGATCCAGAACAGAGTCATGAATCCAGGCCAGCCACCTGCAGCGATAATCATCGCAACCAGACCAAAGGGAAGCGCGAATACGGAGTGACTGAATTTGATCTCCTGGAGGAACTTTTTCAATTTCACGATTGTTGCGTTAACCCGGGAAGAAGTAGTTTGGGGAAGAAGGAAGACCGACTTTATCCCCGACGTCAAGAGTCAGCATGTAAGAGACCACTATGTCAAAGCAGCAATTGATGATCAATGGCGAGGTTTGCTGGGAACTGGAGCATTATGTCCCCATGTTCTGGCCACTACTTTTTATGGACAAGCAGATCACAGAATCCAGACGGCTGCACTCAACGCTCTTTCAGGCTGCATCATGCTTTTCAGAAATCAGGAAGCGGCACAAAGAAGGTGAGTTTCTCGGTTCTCTCTTCGATTGCTTCGGTGATCTGGAGCCCGATAGGTTTTCTCATCAGCTGAAAGAACCGCCGGATACTGTCCTCACCTGGGATCTGACCGAAGTTGAGCAGCAACGACCTTATTTATACGAAGATGCGATGGAAAAACTGAAAATTTTTCGCGACGCTGCTGAACCAGGGTCAGAGAAAGAGCTCCTGAGAAACTTGAATGAATCAGCTTTGAGCCCTATCGAGTTTACCGGTAATACACGCTTGGACTCACTCGCGCTGATACAGGGAGCAGGGGAACTGAGAACACCTCAGCAGGAAAGAGGGAGAACTCTTATTACGGCATTGTTCGGCAATCCGGTTTCAATCCCCGCGCGGGCTCTAAGTTCCAAGTGGGTTGAGAAGGCGGATCGACTCAACATCGCAGAGTACAAAGAAAAACGATCGATCGTTTCCTATTTAATCAAAAGGATCACTGAGCACTACAAGTAGCCCGGAAATGTCTAGATTGAAACAAATACAACATAAGAAGACAAAGCTCAAAGTTATTCATGTGATAACAGGTCTGACTTATGGCGGAGCGCAGAAAATGCTCCTGGATCTTGTCAATGTTTCACCTGACTGGGTTGAGCTTGAATTCCTGACTCTTTACCCCGGTGATCTCGCCGATGAGTTCAGAAATGCCGGTGTTTCCGTTCAACAGCTGGACCTGAGAGGCGTGAAGAGCCTTCTATCTATACCAAAATGGGTAAAGTATTTCCGTCAAACAAAGCCAGACATTGTTCATACGCATCTTGGTAAGGCAGATTTTTGTGGCCGTATTGCCGCGAAGATCGCCGGTGTACCCATTATTGTTACAACGAGTCATAATACGGAGATATGGAAAGAGAACGCCTTTCTCAATTGGATAGACAATCAGTCCCTAAGAATGGCTGACGGAATTCTGTCTATCTCGAGGGGCGTTAAAAAATACCTCGTTCATAAAGGCGTTCCTGCGAATAAAATCAGAGTTTGTTATGTCCGTGTTGAACTTAAGGACACCTTCAGGGATGTTGCGCTTCCTGAAAGTCGAATCAAGGAATACCGGCAGGAGTTTGAGCTGCCTGAGGAAACCCTTGTGACCTTGATGGTAGGACGGCTCTCGCCACAGAAAGGGGTGGATATTGCGCTCAACGCTTTTTCAAATCTACCTGATCAAATCAAAGGAAGAACCCCTTACCTTCTGATAGCTGGAGAGGGCCCGGAAGGGAGGACCTATAGACAGATGGCAGAAGAATTCGGTGTTGCTTCCCGAGTCCGATTTCTTGGCATAAGAAGTGATGTAAAGGATCTTCTTAAATTGTCGGACTGCTTCCTGATGCCCTCCCGCTGGGAGGGTTTGGGTCTGGCGCTTCTTGAAGCGTTTGCGGCGGGAAAGCCTGCCGTAGCAAGCTCTGTCCCGGGCATGGATGAGTTGATCAGATCATGTGCTGGGGCCCTGGTTGTTGAACCTGAAGATCCTGAGAAACTTTCATTTGAATGGAAAAGATTGCTCGATAACCCTGAACTTAGAAAGAAGTTGGGAGAGAGGGCCCGCCTGCAAGCGCTCAATAAATGGGACATACGCCTGTTGCGTGATGGGTACCTCAAGTATTATGCAGAGATTGCGGGAAATAAAGAGAACCTGAAAGATGCTCGTTTTCCCGCTGAATTTAAGGAGCTGTTGAAAGAATTTGAGCCAATCTGAAGTTAGAACTGATCAACCTGCTGGTACCAATGAATCGACTTCCGTTTATGCTGCCGCTGAGGCTGCGCTAAAGGCAGGCCGGACAGAGCTTGTTTCGGTCCGCGAGAAACTAGAGGAAGAGATTCGTCACAATCCAGATAATTACAAGGCTCTGGATTTTGAGGTTCAGGTTCTTGTACGCCTGGATGAAGAGAAACTTGCCCAAAAGCTTCTTGAAGAGTATATACGTTACTTCCCTGAAAATGGAGAGGCCTCTTCGCGCCTTGCATGGCTTTTCTGGCAGGAGGGAAAGTCGGAAGAGGCGATTGCAGAGGTGCGAGCTACGCTGTCACGCCAGGAAGACTGTGACAGTGCCCGTCGCTGGTTGGTAGAATGGGCTTACGAAAGAAAAGACTACCACCTTTCCCATCGTGAATCCAAGGTCGGTCTCAAATATCATCCTGACAGCGAACACTACCTCTACTACCGAGCACTCTCCGCCTCGCATCTGGGTGACGAGAGCGTTGCACGGTACGCTTTTCAGGAGCTCCTCGAAAAGGTTGAGGAGCCAGAAGAGGCGATAAGGGCATACTCGGAGTTCCTTCTTGATTTGAATCACTCCGGGGAGGCTTATCAACTTCTGTATCCCTATATACAAGAGAAAGAAGCCTCGCCCGCTTTGCGCCTTCGAGCGATAGATGCTGCGTTTCGCGCTCGAAATCATAAGGAAGCTTTGTTGGCCGCGGCTGATCTGCTCCTTTCAGAAGAGGCTGACAATGAAGAAACTCAGAATGAGTTATTTAATCTCTGTCAGGATAACATGGGATTAGCTGGTTTTGAATCCTGGGCCTTCGAGAAACTGGAAAAACTGAAAGCAAGGGACTGCTTCGCACTCACCCTTCTTGAACGTTGCGGGATGAGAGGGAACCGAGGTAATGTTCTGCGGGTATATAAATTAATTTCAGCTTATCCACTCCACTATCCAAAGTCGATGGCTCGGTTTCTTTCAACCTACTATGATCAGCCTTTAGTACCCGGTACTATATCCCGCTGGGTAGAAGGTCACCATGATGATATTCAAAGCAATATCACGCTTTGGGGGGGAGTAGGAGCCTGGTATATTAGTCGACAGAAGTGGGAGTCTGCAATCCATCATTTATCTGTCTATCCGGAAAAGAAAAATGTAAAACCCTGGATGATCTTCCTTCTTTGTCAGGCTTACGAAGCAAAGGGGATGATTACAGAAGCGAATCACCATTATCGTGTAGCACTTTCTTATCCTTCCGATCACAGTGAACTGATGATTCGCGCACAACTTGCCTTTAACATGGCGATGGATGGCCTGGCCTCTGCCGGAAAGGTCATCCTCAGCGATATACCCGATAAGAAAGAAAACTTGTGGCGTCCCGTAGACTTGCTGCGCGTTGTGGCCGTTCAATCCCTGGCAGAAGCAGAACTCTATCAGTCTATCGATCAGCTTCGACATGTCTTTGAGACCGCAATGGAACAAATGCACGGTCTTAAGAAGGAACATTCCGCTAAAGAAGGATCAGAAATTATTCGTGGTTTTCGTAAGAGAATGATGGAGATTCTTAGCTTAAAGCAGAGCTAGAGTGTCTGACAGAATTTCTGTCCGATATTAAGCTGGCTACGAGTACTCCCTTCAGCATCCTGAAAGCCTCGAAATAGCACCACTATTCCTATGTTTTCAGAATACTGAATGGTCCACTCTCGCTCACCTTCTATTCGGACATTAATTTTGACAACCACTCTAACAGGAAAGAGCGATCCATCATGAGTTCTTTCTCACAATTGCTCAAAGAAGTCAGAGGGTGCCAGTATTGCAAGGATACTCTACCTCTCGGACCACGGCCCGTACTCAGGGCTTCGGTCGATTCACGAGTTCTCATCGTTGGACAAGCTCCCGGTACGCGTGTTCACAAAACAGGGATCCCCTGGAATGACCCTTCCGGTGATCGACTTCGCCAATGGCTCGATATTGACAAGGAACTGTTTTACGATGAGTCGCAAATCGCGATCATTCCCATGGGGCTCTGTTACCCTGGTAAGGGTAAAGGAGGAGACTTGCCTCCCAGGAAAGAGTGTGCCGAACTGTGGTTTGAAAAGCTCCTCCAGCATCTGGTAAATATCAACCTGACCATCCTGATTGGGATATACGCACAGAAGTATTATTTGAAGAGAAACTTCAAGGGAACCGTTTCCAAGACAGTAGAAGCTAGGGGAGAGTATCTGCCTGAGTACTTTCCGCTCCCTCACCCATCCCCCCGAAATCTAATGTGGTTTCGGAAACACCCGTGGTTTGAAAAAGACGCCATTCCAGAGCTTCGCCGTACTTTCCGGAAAGCACTACAGGAAAAGTAGGTCCTGAACTGTTACAAACAAGTTCTTGTTGTGCCGTCGAAGAATCTTCTTCAACTATCCTGTTACCACTTCCTGAAAATCAAAATAGCTTTTGTTTTTCACTATAATTTTTTTGAGGGACTCTCGCGCCATGTTTTTTAAGATAAACTGGAAGAGCCGACTAAGTACCATCGGTTTGTCGATGACTATTCTTTCAATCGGTCTTGGAGCTTCTGACTTATTTGCTGCTCATCCAAAAGTTGAAAACCTTGGCTTTGGACAAAACGAGGAAAAGATCTCGCATTCATTACTCAAGAGTGTCGTTAAGTCAAAGTCTACGAATGTTCGCCTCTCGGATTCATTCGCAGAGAAGGGGTTCGTAATTAATGATGCCGGACTTGTTCTCGAACTTGTTTTCGAAGAGGGTTTCGCTTCTCGCTTGCGTGGATTCACCATTCCTGGTGCTGAAGTACAGTATATATCTGACAACCTGGACTATGCCTATGTTGCCGTTCAGGATCCCAATGTCGTGATGTCATTGAGTCAATTGCAAGGCCTTAAATTAATTCGACCTTCAATAAAGCCGGAGACACATGTTGGGGCTGTGGAGTCGAGAGCACAAGTTGCTCATAATGTCGACCGAATGCGAGATCGCTTTCTTGTGGACGGGCGAGAGGTTGATGGAAGGACTCAAAAGATTGGTATTCTTTCAGATTCTTTTGCACTTACGGGCGGTGTTCGAGACTTCAATACAACACCTGCTGCAGGTGAAGCAGGGATTCTCATGGGAGCACTTAACCAGGACTCGGGGGACCTTCCCGCTCAAGTTGAAATACTTCTCGATCTTCCCGCAAGTGAAGATAGTATAGACGAAGGCGCTGCCATGGCAGAGCTCATACACGATATGGCTCCAGGGGCACCACTCGCTTTTCATACAGCATTTCTCGGGCAAGCTTCATTCGCAGATGGTATTCGGAGACTGTGGCAGGAAGCCGGATGTACGGTGGTTGTCGATGATGTTGGCTACTTTACAGCTCCCTATTACCAGGATGGAGTCATTGCACAGGCGGCACGCGAGGCTGTTGCAAATGGAATTCCATATTTCTCCTCTGCAGGAAATTCCGCCAACAATGGGCTCCGGTTCACTTACCAGGATATTAATCCAGGAGTGGATGATACAAGTTTGTTTCCCACGGGCAATGACTTCCACCAGTGGCCTAATGGCACCGGGTTTCTAGAGGTTACGGTGGTCCCTTTCAATTTGCTTCGAATTACGGTCCAATGGAACCAACCGTTCGAATCCATCCCTGGTAGCGCTGGGTCTGAGATTGATATAGATTATTATCTCTTCGAAGAGCCCGATGTGAATTCACCTATTGTTATTTCCTCCACTGATCTGCAGGGGACAACTGGTGCGCCACAGGGAGATGCCGTTGAGTTCAATGGATTGATTGTCTTTGATCAGACTCGTACTTTCTATCTTGCTATCGATCACTTTGCAGGTAATCAGGAGTTCATCCCACAAAACAGCGAACAGCCCCTGGAGATTGGAATTCAGTTCATTGGGGCACTCCCGATCGTTGAAGGGATTACTTCTGACCTCAATACTGTAGGTGGCCCGACAATATTTGGACATCCCGTTGCTGAAGGCGTCATGAGTGTTGGCGCGGTCCCATGGTATGATACCACCCGCTATTCTCCTTCGTTTTCTCCTACGAACGAAGTCGACCCGGAAGGCTTTACCTCACTGGGAGGCTCTCTCCGCACACAATTCGATGACTTCGGGAATTACTCTGTTCGGGAATTCTTTGAACCAGACATTGCCGGTATAGACGGAAATAATACTACTTTCTTCGGTGGGAACCTCAACCTGGCTGGGTTCGCAGGAGAGCCGGACGGATTTCCAAACTTCTTCGGAACATCTGCTGCTGCGCCCAATGTGGCTGCCATTGCCGCATTAATGAAGGACATTAACCCAAACCTCACTCCTGCTGAGGTCCAGGAGATCCTTCAGCTGACAGCGATAGACATCATCGGCAGAAGAGCTGCCCCTGGTTTCGACGATACGACCGGGGCCGGACTTGTCGATGCCGAGGCAGCTATACTTGAAGCTGCCGCCCGCGTTGGTATTGAGCCCATCGAACCTCCTGCACCAACACCATTCCCTCTCAAACGCCAGCCCTTTAACTTTGACGACGATACAGAAGGCTGGATCTTCGAATCTGTTCCCGAAGTCTTTGCAGAGCCGATAGCGGCACAGAGTGAAGGGGCAATTACTCTCTCAACCACCAACAATCAAAATACCTTTGGGTTCTACCGCTCTCCTCGCCTCGTCATTAATGAGTTTCTCTCTGAAAGTGATCTTATTCTTGATGGGATAACTGGCCCAGATTCCCTGTATAGAATGACTTATCAGGTGAGAAGCAACAGCGAAGTTACTTCAGCCACTCAGACTGCAGACTTCAGGGCTCGAATGAGTATGGAAGATTTTGAGCAGTCTTCTGTTCTCCGAATTAATTCAATTACAGAAGACGGCCCGTCACCAGGTATGGATAGAAAGAGTTACTACGGTTACTTCACGGTGCCTGAAGGAAACAACCGTTTAAACGTCTATTTCGATATACTTAATATTGATCCTAATAATCTTCTTGAAAGTACTCTCTTGCTTGATCGCGTCAATGTAGACGTCCTTGACAGGAATCGTCTCTCTGGACAGCGCTTTGAGAAAAGTTACAACTTTTCGAACAATAATAACGGCTGGGAATTCAAATCTGCAGCGCCTCTTTCAACACCCGAGTTCAACTTTGATCCTAATGGTTTAAGAGTCGGCCCTGTAGCGATCACTTTCTTTAATGAAGTGAATTTTGGATTCTGGAGTTCGCCTGATATTGACTTCAGCAATGCCCTGTTTCTGGAAGGTAATCGCCTCTATGAAGCCACTTTCACTGTCTCGTCGAGCGCGACGCCTTCAGAGTTGATAAATCTGCCAACCTTCAGATTGAGGATGAACGACAGCTCCTTAAATATGAGCTCTTATGTGAACGTGGAATCTGTGAGCAATGGGGCTCAGTTGCCAGCCGCAGGAGCTCCTCAACAATATAAACTGTTCTTTGAATCCCGAGAAGAAATCAGCGGTAACCCGGTGATTTTCGCTCTCGATTACCTCTTCATTCCAGGAGGAGATAATTCACCAACAGAATCGATTACGTTGGAGAATCTGGAAATTCAGTCGTTTTTATCGCCTCCCTGATTGGATTCACAACTTAAAGGTACACTGCGGCCGCCTTCTTTCCTAGAGGGCGGTCTTTTTCGTAAAATGGATTTGGACGATTAGTTCTCTTTGCGTGCCTATTGTTTATGAAGTCAAAATCACGGATGAAGGGTACAGTAAACCATGACGCCGAATGACACCTCCAGGTGGAGAGAACTCTGTAAGGAACTCAACCAGCCGGCCTTTGAAGAAATCTTCGAAGAAACGAAAAACCTTGTTTATACGATCTGCTTTAGAAAGCTTAAGAATACGGAAGATGCGCGAGATGCCTTTCAACAAACGTACACCCGGTTTCTCTTTCTGGTTAAGGACTCGACACCTGAATCAGGCATAGAGGACATCGAAGGCCTCATTAAGAAGATTGCGGCTCGAGAAGCAGACAATCTCCGAATGAGAAGGAACCGCCGCAACGATCGAGAATTTACAACGGACACCCTTCCTGAAGTTTCCGATGAAAAGACCCCAGATAAAGAGGCCGCGGACCAGGAAGTACGCATCAAAACTCTTCAACTCGTCGAGCAGCATCTTCCAGAAGAGTACCATCTACCGCTAATTCTACACTACTTTGACGGACTGAGCTATCAGTCAATCGCATCCATTTTGTCTGTTCCCAAGAGTACCATCGCTTACAGAATCAACAAAGGGCTCAAGAAGCTGCATGCTCCCTTCAAAAAAGCAGGCATGGGTGAAACGCTATCAGTGCTGACGGCTATTGCAACGAGCGGATCATTGCTTTCTCCTCCCTCAACCTGCAACGCATCTGAAATACTAAGCTATGCTCATTCAGCGATTAAAGCAGGAGATCTAAGTAGTGTCCCCCTATCCAGCTATACCGCAGGGACAGCTGCGACAGCGGGAAAAGGTTTCGCTGTCATTGCGGCGTCTATCGCCGTCGTTGCTCTTATCACTACTGGTCTGCTGGCAAAGAATATGATATCTTCCAATGAAGGAAAAAAAACGACTATAACAGAGGCTCAAACCCTTCCTCCAGCTAAAGATCCAATTGAAGTTGGTCAAGAGAGTGAGACATTGGAAGAAGCAGATGCTGTACAGGTCGCTTCAAAGGATTCTCTCAACAAGGAAACCGAAGCAAACTCACCAATAGCTGTCAGCACCTCAACGAATAATAAAGAAGCGCAACCTCTTAGTTACCGGGTGTCAGTTGTCTGGGAAGAGTCTCAGTCTCCTGTCTCCGGCGCCGCCGTTCAGTTTTTTGATATACCAGAATCCTTTACAACGGGTGATGAAGGGGTGGCATCTCTTGACGTCATGCGTCCTGTAGGCTCAGGCACCATAGTCATCAATCACCCAGATGCTTTGACAAAAACCATTTCTGTCGTACCGGACAACTATAATTATCAGGTCGAGTTGCAGAAAGGTGCTGTGATTTCTGGAAAGCTCATCATCCAGGCAACAGGAACGATCGCGCCTGGTATGGATGTCTATCTGAGAGAGCCAGGGTGTTGCTGTGGGGGAGGACCTGAGATAGCCCGGGTACAAACGGATGAGGAGGGTCACTTTAAATTCACAAACCTTAAACCCGGGGAAGTCTGGCTTTTTGCCCATCAGGATCAGTTCCTGAGCGACGTTACAGAGCTTGCCGATGATAGTATCACCATCCAGGCGGGGGAAGAGTACGGGTCTTATAACATCCTACTGACGGAAGGAGCTCGACTATCTGGAACCGTCACAAGCAAAGAAACCGGTGAGCCAATAGAAGGTGCTCGGGTTGTTGTCAAATCAGGCAAGCGCCTCCATGAAGACTATACAAATGAAGATGGCCATTATCAGCTTGTTGGGATGCCAGAAGGTCGAATGGAAATTACTGTTGAAGCCGATAATTTAGTTAAGAGGTATGTCTTTACAGAAGTACGTTTCGATGAAGAGGGTTCTCTAAACATCCGGATGGATGACGGGGTAGACGCAAAGATACTTATCGTTGATGAATCAGGAAACCCCGTAGAAGGAGCCAAAGTCTATCGCGATTCCCACTACTATATGGAAACAGTTCGTCTTTCCGGAGAAAATCCGGGAGAGTATATCGTAAAGGGTGTTAGTGCGAACGGCGAAACCAGAATCAACGTCTATGCAGATGGATACAAAAGAGTGCACGGACAGCCACTTGAAATAGAAGGCGAAATGACAACCATCACCTTGGAAGCAAACCCCGTTCAGGTAGGGTACTATTCCGGGAACGTTGTTTCAGAAGATGGTAAGCCTCTTCCCGGGATGACTGTTGCCTATGGATCCATGAATAATAAAGTCGAGGTAATGACCGATCATGAGGGTCATTATTTCATCGAAGCTCATGATATCCGTCATCACAATAGCTTGACTGTTTATGGAAAAGACTACGCTCCTGCCGGAGTGAAGTTGGAGCCCGGCACGTTCAATGAACCGGCTACCAAGGACTTCGTACTCTCTCCAGGGAGGGAAGTTGATATCATTGTTACCGATGAAGAAGGAAATGGAGTCGAAGGTCTCTTCGTTGGAATGAGGATGGAAATTGGTCGAGTTGGCAATAGCGTCATCCCGGGCCATGGCATCTCAGCAGGACGAACTGATGCAAACGGCAGAATATACATCAGGGCTCTACCTACTGAGCCAATCGAACTTGATATTTACGGAAGAGGATATAGCCGTATAGACTTCCCGGAGTTTACGCGAGAAGGACTTGTCGAGGTAACAATCGAACCCTCTGGGATTATTCAAGGCCAATTACTTGGTGCTGATGGGCTTCCGGTAGAAGAATACGTTCTCAGAGTGATGGGCAACGGGATTGATTCTTCTCGCGTCGAGCCTGGTGAAGTCATTGTCGATGATCAAGGAGTCTTTATTCTGGATGAACTTAATGTTGGAAAAGACTATGACTTGACTTTCCTTGTCGATGATGAAGTCGTTCTTGTTAAACCTGATTTGATCGCTGAGCGGATAGAAACTGCAACTCTGCACGAATTTAATCTCGATGCAATCGGGTCAACGATCATTCAAGTTGTCGATGCTTCTACCGGTCAGGCTATTGAGGGTGCACACGTTATGTATTTCTGGGGATCATCCGCGGGGAGTCCTCCTTTTATTGATTGGGATCGTTTAGAAAGAAAAGAAACCTATGCCTCTTCCTCAATGCTGTATCAGACAAACTCTGAGGGAGAAATTACGCTTGGTGCAACCGTCCCCGCCTCCTGGGTCTATACGATTGTCGACGGTTATCAACGCTTCTATTCCTCACTGTTATTATTGGAGAAGAAAGATGGAAAGGTCATCATTCCACTCAAAGAAGAGTTTATTCTACGGGGAAAAGTACCCGAAGCGCTGATAGAGAATGGCAGAGAGATGAGTATCTCTCTTCAGAATCCACGTGGTACGCCGTACCAATCTTTCAGAAACGTTAAACTAGAGCCCGACGGAAGCTTCTCTTTCCACAACCTTGAAAAAGGTCAATACATGTTAGGACTCTATAAGCATAAGGGCTATGTTTCCTTCAGTCAGGTTTGGAAGAACATCGAGGATCTGGAGAACCAGGAAACAGTTATCGATTTCGGTAGCGACCTCGGTTCCAATGTTCTTAGCGGTCTTGTTTTGGACAATGAAAAGCCTTTGGCGGGAGCGTCGATCAGTCTAACCTCTCTCTCTGGCAGTGATTATCACTTTTCGGATCTTGCAGAGGACGATGGCAGCTATAATATCGAGTACCTTCCTGCAGGAAAATATAGAGTTCAGATTTCGACACCACACAGATCAGGATCCGCGCGTCAGACTACCAAAGAGATCGTCGATATAGACTCTTCAATGACTCTCGACTTTGATCTGGCAAAGTCGCCTCGAGTCTACGGAAAAGTTATATATACTTCTGGAGCTAAAGAGCAAAAGCCTTATCATGTACAGCTCTTCGCAGCTTCCCCCCAAAGAGTAGAAGATAATAGCGAACAAACAGTAGCCGGTCAGGTAGGAGATGACGGAAAGTTCAGTATATCAGAAACCCTCAAGGGTGAATACAGTATTCGAATTTCAGCACAGTTGGGTACCTATACTGTTCCAGGCAATGTCAATATCACCATGGGAGAAAAAGGTTTTGACCTCGGTGAATTGAATTATCCTCGATTGGTAGAACGCAAAGCTCTCTTTACCTATGAAGGTGAAAAGAGACCTAAAAATGTTTTCTTACAGTCTATAGATCGACAGGAAGGAAAGCTTACATCGCATCTCAAATTGGAGAATCAGTTAGAGGATTCAATCTTTACGTTGGAAGGAGCTGTTGAATTCGACGCCAGAGCCGCGGGGTTTGTCGTTGAGGTGGATGCTGAAGCGGGGGGGCACACTTCAGGTGATACACATCTATTGTTTCACTTTACACCTGATGGACAGGTTTCCGGAATCATCGTTGAAAACAAGAATGCAAACCCACAAGCAGTTGAGAAGCTGGCGAAGGCAAAGTCAGTCACGATCGAAGGAGAGGGAATCAAAAGGGTTCTTCACTCCCGTGATGATGAGAATGATTCCATCGCCCAAATCTTCGATATCTCTTATGAGAGTGAGGACTACTTTAATGGGAGCAAATTCGCCTTCTTTAACCTTCCCGAGGGAGAGTATCAGCTAACCATCATGAACAAGGATACGGGCCCCATCCAAAAAGAAGTCACCGTTATCCCCGGCGAATATAATAATGTGATCATTAACGTGGCTGCTGATTCCTGATTTAACAGGTTGGAATCTACTCAGAGTTAAGCTCCTCGACCTGCTGATGCAGGTCGGGGAGTTTGATACAAGTTACATTTCTATCTTCGTTAATGAACCACAATTCAGATCTTCCTTTTGTCAAGTGAGCTGAACCAAGCTTTAAGAATTCTTCACCATTTACCTTGAGCCTGCACAGAACATTTCCCTCGAGGTCTGTTGCAAAGACATAATCCTGAACCTGGAGATAAACCATCTTCCCGTCGTGAAGAATCGGAGTCGAGTAATCGACTAGCTCACCTGAAAGGTGAATGGGAGTCACAGACTTCTCTTCGAGATTGACGAGACTGTAGAGGAACTTCTCCTCGTCTTTCTGGTGTATGTAAGGATTATTGAAGAGAATGACGCTTTTGGGATCATTGACCCTCGAAAATCTGGATCTATCAAGCCAATAGCCATTTCCATCCTTCTGGATTGAATGAACCCCATAGCCTGATGGGATGTCGATGTACTTGATCTCCGTAAAGTTTTTCTTGAAGAGCGTATAATCAATGAGAAAGGGAAATACATTCTTTGAATTATAGGAGATTATTGCATCACGACGGTCATTCACAATGATTGACTGCACATCGTAGTCACTTCTTTCAGATTCTAATGTTACAAGTCTTAATTGAGTCCCCTTCAGATTATTGTCACGTTCTTGCAAGTAGATACTTTCCTGGATTAAGGCAATGAGTAAGTGAACTGTTGAACGGTCGTCGACCAGGAGTGTAACGTTTTCATTTACTCCGACCTCAAGATTCATTTCCTCGAAACGATGCTCATATTTGATGGTGCCATCCGGGTGATAGACGGTCACATTATAGTGAACATCAAGAGTATATATTGCCCCATGACTGTCTACAAGGGTCGTTTCTGGTTGCTGCGAAATGGGAGTGTGATCCCTTCTTTTCAGATTGAAGCCCTGGGTAGACTGAATATTGACGACAGGATAGTTGCTCAAAAAGCCTTCAATGTCGAAAGCGGGCTTTTCTTTTTCCTTCTCTTTACTCGCAGTCATTGAATTCTTATCGGCTTTAGTGACTTGGGATTTATCTAACTTTTCCTCCTCAACTTTCCATGACCCGTCCTCACTCTGATTTACTGTCAATGCGAAGAGAGTCCCATCTTTGGATTTAATTTGAAACGAATTTGGGGAATTTGTCTTCACCTCTGGGAAGAAAGTAAGACCCAACTCAAGGTCTGGGTAATGCTTATATAAACGCCATAGTTCTTCGCCGTCTAATGTCATCAAGATATGAATATGATGCTTGCTGAAAATTCTTCCGCCATCAGGAGACTTGTTGAGTCCAAATAGGTCATGAGCATCTTCTCCAAGTAGTTGAACCCAGACCAGGTCGCCTGCAAGGATGGCCTTGTCCATTTTTTCTCCTTTGAGATCCGTCAGACCTGGTACTGGTAGCCTCGTTTTTACTTCACCATCTCGATAATTCACGACAACAATAGAATCATCAGCCTTCCCGTCTTTATAGGAAAGAATTTCAAAAAGAGCCTGACCTCTTTCATTATTTATTTGTGGTTTTCGACTGATCGGGGATGGTACAGATTTATACTCATGACGTGGAAACCTTTCTTCAAAAGCCTTGTCACCAGTAGGATTGATCGAGAAAATGACCAATTCCCCGGGATCTGACTTCCACCCCTGCTTACGCATAGTATATCCGTAGCCGATTATGTAACCGTCATTGGAAACAACGCATTCATAAATCGTGTAGGGAAGTCTCTCTTTCCATGCCAAAATATCTTCTTTATAGAGTGAGAGATAACATGCTCCAACTCCACGGCGATGGGTTGGATCAATCACAACCTTGTACTTATCATTGCTTGAGACAAATTCGACTTTTTGTTGGAGGTAATCGCTTCGGCCAGTGTATGAGGTGGCCTTGCCTTGAGAGAATGACAAGGTAATATAGATAAGCGCAAAGCAAGCGATCCTGATAATACTGTAAGGGTATTCAAGGGGTTTCATGATCTCTAATCTTAGTGAAGATCAGAGAGTTTCTTTAGAATCCGTGATTATATCAATCCTAAAGATTTTGGATCCCCGTAGCGTCTATGACTCCGATCGATTTTTCTCCATCAAATAACCAGAGCTCTTCGCCGCCCTTGGTCAGGAACACCCTATGCACATTCGGTGTTGGATTCTCTCCGAAGTCCAAATGTCCGATCAGGTTGCCATCTTCGTCGATAACGACAATCCTGCTTTCGTAGAGCGTAAAGATATATTCTCCATCCCATGCCGTATGCCAGATGTTGCTGATCTCTACTCCTGCGGGGATTTTCTGAAAGCGTGTTGGTTCTCCCACAGAACTGAAGATTGTATAGTGTCCCGCCATTCCGGTGTAGGGGGTCCCAATCCTGTTCTGTATCATGATCCGACCGTCGGGTGACTGAAAAGGGTTCCCAAGGAAACCGAGCCATTTCCTGTCAAAATCCTTCTCTTGTGAGTGTACAATTTCTCCCGTGTCGGTATGAATCAGTTGAAGTTCCTGATAGCGAAGGAGAAAGAACGTGTCGTCGAAAACAAGAGGAGATATATTTCCCTGTATAGAATAGGGAGGATACGGTTTCAGGATTCCGTCCGGGAATGAAGAATCGGGAAGAAATGAACCGTTCGCATCGAATTTATATAGAAGATCCCTGGGTTTTTCTTCCGATGACTGCGGTCGGGTATTGACGAGTAAGTCAACCGAACGGTCAGGGTAGACCAGCAGACTCATTTGTGAGTTCTCTGGTTCAGGAATGCTTGGCTTTCCTGAGTCGCACTTATAGAGAAGTCTTCCGCTTTCATCAAAAACATGTACAATGCCCGTCCTACGAGGCAGAATATAGATATAGCCATTCTGATCTACGACCATTTGATGGATAGCCCCGATGGCTTTCTCGCTGGGAGGAGTTCCAATCGTCTTATCGACACTGCCATCTTGTTGGTAACGCAGCATCTGGAATCCATCATGCCCCCAGATGTTTCCATTCGAATCAGGAACGCCATTCTTGACATACTTCTCAAGGACAACACCGTCCTTGGACATGCGCACGATAGGGTATTTTCCGTTAAAGTCTTTAACGAAAACACCTCCGTCCGGATCGGCGAATATATCTGCCAGATAATTGGGTTCGTATCCCCAGATCTCTTTGAGGAAGTGCTCGCGGAGAATGTTACCTTCAAGGTCGAGGTAAATCACTCTATCCTGATACGTGCTCAAGACGGCAATTTCGTTGTCGTTTGTGATACAGGCAGCTCTCGCTTTACAGTTTCCGCAATTTCGTGAGAATTGCTCTTCCGGGATCGTGACAATGACATTCCCCGCTTCATCAATGACACGTATATGTCCGCCAGAGTTGATATCCTCCGTCTTATAGGATCGAACCAGTATATAACCGCTATTGTTCGTATTTACTTCACCAACTCCCCAGCTCTTGATCCCCTCGATTGGTTCAAGTTCTCCTGCTGTTGTATCGAAAATTTTGAGCGCGCGATGATTCTTCTTGTCAGGGTCCTTCTGGTATCCTTCTAATAGAAACCGACCCTCCCGCAGCCACTGAAACCGTGATGGCGACCAACCTTCTGGAAGGTCCATCGGCCAGGATGCAACGATTTCCCCTTGACTGTTCCGGTGATTGAGCGTTGCTGACCCTTCTTCTCTCTCGAGTGTATATAAAATCCCTTTGTCGTCGAAAGTGCGCAGGTAACCAATCTTCGTCGACTCAATATCCAGTCGGTCGACGTCCAACTGGAAGGTGCGATTAACCTCTACAGCAATAGGCTGGGTCTCAATTTGTGCAACCTCAGGAGTTTCTTCTTTCTTCTTCTCTTCCTCCTCCTCAGTCTTCTCAACCTGTTCGATGCTCTCTTCAAACTTCCAGCCTTCCTGGTCGGCTGAACATTGAACCCGATGAAGGGTCGTTTCATCTTCCATGAAGAGGATCTCGCCACTCTCTCCCCGGTTCAGATTGAATCCCCACCAGGTTGTGTCTTCCTCGCCAAACCACGACCAGAGACTTTCTCCCTTCATGTTGATGATATCTGTTCGAGGTCCTTTGAAACGAAACCCCGAACCTTCTCTTTGTCCTGCAACAGCGATCAGAGGATAAGGGTGTATATATTTGAGATTCAGAATGCGCCCCTTCTCGTCTCCCGTTGCATCGAGAAGGTTGATATTGAGCTGCTCTTCCTGTGTCTTATAGTTGATGCAAAGTAACTCGCCTCCGCCTTCATTGAGATCTTTTTCTCTCATAAAGAAGAGAGCAGAGTTTGTATCATAACTCACATCGAAGATGTTGACGACAGGATAGGGGCTGGAATGGAGGAAGCCACTGAAGGTCCTCTCGAAGCGCTTCTCGTAAACGACATCTCCCTCAGGATTGAGAACCGCGATCACTAACTCTCCCTGATCACCTCCTCGTCCATAGATTGAGTTAGTATAGGCGTAACCTGTAACAAATCCTTCCTCTGAGATCACGCACCGATAAAAAGTAAAGGGGATTTCTTTGCTCCAGAGCTCCTCACCGTTCATCTCTGATGTCATTGTTGAGGGACCCTTGCCGTATCGTTCGCCGGGTTCGACGGTCACGCTCAAGTCATTGGTTGGAGCTGAATAAGTCGTGATTTGCAGGGGCTGCATGATTCGGGACGACGCTTCAGCGGTCGGTGATTCAAAAAAGCAGGAGCATAAGAGACCCAGGCAGAGGACCATCCGCCTGAAATAGTGGGGTGAAAGAGCCATCGTTTCCCATCCTTGTCGAGGTGTGCCTGACAAAGATACCAGAGCGGAGAGAAGAAGGTTTGTCGACGAGGAAATCTTTTCAGGTGTGCAATTAATGATTCGCTGGCAATGAGCTGGAGATCTTGCTCACATCCAGACAGGTAATTCCCGTTCTCCCGTCATAGAGCCACAGTTCTTTCCCGTGTTTTGTAAGAGCAATCCATTCAGTCTGAGCGATAATCTCCTGATCAATATCGAGCTTACCTCGGATCTCTCCTTCATCGTCAATGACGATAAGATCACCTTCATGAAGCGTATAGATCAGATCATCGTCCCACGCGGAACGCATCCTTGATAACTTGATGCTATCTGGAATAGACTGTGTCCTGATTGGCTGGGCGGTCCGATCGTATACACTATAGCCTGCTAAATGCATATTACCCTTAGGTGTAGTATTGTATGCGAGAAGATTGCCTTGTGGTGAAATAAGGGGCTGGCTCAAGTTTTCTATCCAGACTCGTGACGCATCTTTCTTTGTTTTACCAACTACAGAGTCTTTATTAAGATCCAGCGCCCGCAACTCCTGGTTCCTAAGGCAGAATAAATGCCCTTCATAGACGATAGTGTGTAATGCTGTTCTAATGTACTTTTCGGTTGTAAAATAATTCGGATAGCCGAGATCTATGTTAGGTCTTTTCCCAATCCTGTATCGATAGAATTGAGTATTCGATCTCAAAGGGCTACCACGGTGAATTCTTTTGATATTCAGATCAATCATGTAATCGGGGAATATCAGAATTTCGGGTGAAGAGAAGGAATCAATTTCTGCAATTGAGTGTTCATGAGGTCTTGACTTGAAGTAAAGATCTCCATTCTGGTCGAATACGAAAATTTTTTTCGTATCATTAGAGAGGATGTAGCTATAACCATTCTCGTCTACAAAAAAACTCCGTGGCTGATTTAACTTATTCGAGTCCGGTTGAGGACCTATTGTACGAATGATATTACCGGAGAGGTCTATCTCATTCAGTCTTCCCTTTCGGGCAACCCATAGTCTTCCTAGAATATCTGGCCTACCGATTTCATTGAATTTCTTAAGTATCTCACCATTCTTGCTTATTTGTATAATTGGAAAAATCCCCATGCTGTCCCCAATAAAAACCCCACCTTCCGAATCTGGCCATAATTGACCGATGCTTAAGGGTAAATATCCGAGAGCCTCTTCCAAATCTATAGTTCGGATGATATTCCCCTCAAAATCAAGGAATGAGAGTTCAGAACCATGCCTTGGAATATATGCAATTTCATCATTGCTTGTCAGGCATACGATACCGTGGTCAAATTCGTCAAATTTCTTGCTTAGAGTCCAACTTGAAAGCGAGCCGAGAATCTTTCCTGATTGATTGATAATATCTCGCTGTTTCATCATCGTCGGCCCTTCGTCTTTGTCGACGTTTATCATGATCAAGCCGTTCGAATTGACCATTGTGTTTCCCGTCCTTCTTGGATCTGCCAATTCAATTTCACTCAACGATTCATTTCGCAGGTCAAAAATGAAGAGCCTGAACGGAGGAGCTAAAGGTAGCATTCGTTGCACAGGAGGACCTGTCGTAGGGTAAGTTTCATCAAAGTCGAGGAGTAGTTTTGAATCTGGTAAAGGGAAAAGATCTCGTGGTCTCCACAGTCCATCGATTTGTATAGAATGAGAATCGATGATCTCTCCGTATATTCCGCGCTTTGTAATCTGATACACTTCCTCTTCGACCTGCTCGATTGTGAACAGGTCTCCGTTATAGTCGAAAGTGTGTAATCTTCCTATTCTTTGATCACTAAAGTCTTCGTACTCTATATCCAGATTGATCGTTTTGATATTCTCTGCTTCAATCAGTGTTGGAATGACAAGTTCCTGTTTCGGCTTGATTGATTGAACAGGTTTCTTTCTTTCAATCTCAAAATCAGTGAGATTGAAGTTCCATTCCCCATCTGAAAGCGTGCATGATACTTTCTGCCCGTTATTCTCACCATCGTAAAAGGCTATCTCACCACCTCCAAGGCTGATCAAATCATGCCAAACCATTCCCGCTGTTTCTATATTATCTCGTGACCATAGGATATTGCCTTCAATGTCAAGTATGGTATGATGAAGTAAGCTTTTCTTCGCAATGCTATCTCTACTCTCCCATCGAATCATCATGAGGGGATGCGGATCGATGAACGCCAGGCTGGGGATACTCACTCTTTTGGTGTCCAGTAGTATCGTCATTGATTTGCTGAAGAGGATCTCAGATTCTTTGATGTCTAGAAGCAGAAGTTTTTGATCTTTATTTTCAGCCAGGTGAAATGCGACATAGTTGCCGTCTCTGCTCATATTCAGTTCTCGGACATAGGGTCGAGGTGAAGCATCCCCTTTATTTAGAAATTCGCGCACCAATCGATGTTCAAATGCGATTAACCCGTCTCGATCGATGATTGCAATGACCAGATCTCCTGCTGTTGGGCGATCTCCCTTCAGTGATTTAGTATAGCCATAGCCAACCAATGACCCATCAGGAGTTACCTGGCAATTCTGCAGAGTAAAAGGGAGAGTCTTTTTCCAAACAAGCTGTTCACCTTCGTGAAACTCGACGAGACTCTCTCCCCGTCCGTATCGTTCAGACGGGTCGACGGTATAACTCTTGTCCCCATCGGGTGATGCATAAGTTTGAATATAAACGATGGGATTGTTAAAAGAGAATGCCGGGTTACTCCAACATGCAATGAAAACAAGAGTGTAAAAGATCGAGCGATATAGATGCTCTGATTGATCGGAAAAGTGGCTATTCATAGAAATCCCCCTTGAATCAGACGTACCGCCCATCGGGTGCAACATGCTTGCTTCAGTGTCAATTCTGGCACGTTCGTCAGTAACTCTCTCTAGTTTCTTATGTATCCTGCGATGTCTATGTAAACTAGAAAATCGGACTTCCAGAGAGTGCTAAGAGTTTGCTTTCCCATTAACACACTTCGCCGCTTAGAGTGATTCTGGCCTTCTCTATAAGCCCTGTGGAGGTTGGCGTGACAAGAATACCAGAGCGGATAGGAATTGGAGTTTCAATGAGGAATTTAGACTCTATTCTTCGGAGTCCTCATTAACTGTTTCCTCCTTCTTTTCCTCTGAATTGAAATAGTCCATCGTGGTTCCCAGCCAACCCTCTTTTGATTCTGTGTATTTTTCCTGAAGTGTTTTAATACCCTCACTAATTTTTTCAGGGTATAGTCGATATGTCATTGCCGTAAACAAGTATCCAATACCGAAAACGACCACCGTCCCTCGATCAAATCGTTTTTCAATAATGATCGTCTTTTCGTCTTCAGTCTCCATGGAAAGCTTTTTCAGCGAATCGATAACAACTTGATCCTTCTTACTCGACGGCTCGAGGTCTTCCAGGGTGATCTGAGCAATCACTTCAAGATTGCGAGTCGCCTCAACAACAGCATCAAATGAAATATCTTCAGATTCTTCGAGTGCTTCGAGATCTTCTTCTGGGATATACGGATAAATTTCATAAGAAGCGATCCCATTTTTTAGAGTGATTGGTGATCTCGACCCCAGAGCTTGAGTGATATATGCAACATCGATATTCTTGATCCGCAATTCGCTTCCTGGCTCTCTCAGCAAAGTACCTTGAATGGCTTCTTTACGATCTCCCAGATAGAATTCTCCTGATACTTTTGATCCCCAGATCAGTGAAACCGGGTTCAAGATTGAGACTTGATGATCGTCGAATAAAAAATCTTCAACGGTCAATTCAATAGGCTTTTCGTTATACGTATTGGTGTAGGAAAGAGTGCCTTGAGATATACGAAGATGTTCCGTTTCAAGACTGTTGTTAAAATCCGGTAGTTCAAATTCCCCCTCATCTTCCGGTTCAGGAGGAGGTGTGTGTTCAACCAGTGTCAGGGATGGATGAGCCAAAGAAATCTCTTGAAAATCAAACTCTCCAAAGATTGCTTTCCTAATATTTAATCGGATGATGGCATTTTCCAATT
The DNA here is from genome assembly GCA_964437365.1 of uncultured Candidatus Sumerlaeota bacterium. Classification (GTDB taxonomy): domain Bacteria; phylum Sumerlaeota; class Sumerlaeia; order SLMS01; family SLMS01; genus CAYTGM01. Next base: position 351,479 of record CAYTGM010000001.1, read on the forward strand.
CAATTTCCCAGTCAGTCCTTTCTGATTTCCCCTCCAGGTCCACACCGGAAACCGATACGAAGCCCGACCAGAAATCCCAATCAACTTCTTCGATGGTACCCGTTCCGTTATAATTCTCTTCGATGTGACTCAGTAGCTTGCCCTTGATCCATGATGAGTTAAAGAGAACCTTCGGTAGCAAGATCACGAGAACAGCGAGGAATATCAGGCAACACGCGACAATAATATATAGAGGCTTTTTGTTTTTCATGGAGTTATCTCCCTGGTTCAATTCTATACTAGTTCTCAATACAAACCAAGATTTCTATTATTCAGAGTTTTTCCGGGTGACTTGTTTAGCAAAGTGATTTTGAGCAATTTCTTTAAGGTTGTCGAGACTTAAGCAGACCACTGTCATCTTCCCATCGAAGATCCAGAGTTCATTCAGATGGTCGAGCAGAAAAAGCCTACAATATCGAGGATTGAAGCCATTGATTTTAATCGGGTTTGTCGTTCTACCTTCCAGGTCAATTAGAATGAGATCCTCCTGATTCGTGCTATAAATATATTCTCCATCCCATACACAACGACTTTGACTCAACTGTGCACTCGAACTCGATTGTTGTACGCGGACAGGGTTGCCATCCCGGTCGATTATGGAAAACCTTTGATCTATACTTTGAATGCCCGTTCTAGTAAAGTGATTATTAATTAGTAAATCCCCTTGAGGTGACTGAAGAGTAATTTGAACTTGATCAAGCCAGTACCCATAAGCGTCTTTCTCGATTTCAGTGACAGGTTTGAAATTAAGAAGACTACGTTTGTTCAGGGGGGTCCCCATTTCCCAGAAATAATCTAGTGAAGCCTTCGAGTAGAAGATTCTTCCGCCTGAATAAAACGGCCAATGATCTAAAGGTTGGAGTTCGACGTCTTCTACAGCCTTTAGGACATCTCCCGATGCATCGATGAATTGCACAAGAACTCCCTTTTTTTCGGATTCGGTTCCCTCCTCCAAACCTTTGTCGGCAAAAAAAACAGCAAGTTCTTGTCCGGGCATTTGAGGTACCATGTATCGGATCAAGGTTAACTCCTGATCACCACTTCTTTCCATGCCTTCGATCATGTTTCGGAACTGACCCTGATCTGTATATATATAGATGCTTTTGCTATCAGAGTCCTGGAAGTACAAATTCCCCAAGTAATCGACACTCGGCCCCATCAGCTTTGGCACGCCATCATTCGGTGTTGGACTCTGGATCGACCGAATAGGCTCACCCGACTTACTATAATGCATGAGTGAATAGTAGCCTTCATTTTTCCAGAATTCACCTAAGCGATTAGGAAGGAAGTTGAGAGAAATCTTTTCAAGTACTTGTCCATCACGAGAGAGTCTAAGGATGGGATAAGGTCCATTTCCAATATTAACATAGAAGCCCCCCGATCGATCTCGCTCCACAGCCGTCACTCTGATACGAATATCGTTCTCCTTCAACTTGATTGGTATTTCGCGTTCAAAGACTCCTGTTTCGCTGTATACTAAGACTGAGCCACCTGACGGAACAGCGATTCCGCCATCACTTGTTATACAGACGCTCTTGTCGAAATAACCATCAGGTAACGGATGCTCTTCGTCGTTGGTGGAAACTCTTCCGATAAGAGTTCCATCGGTCTTCCACATTTGTAGCTTCTTCTCTTGATAGAAGATAACACCCTCTTGATTCTTTCTAAGCTCAGAGATTGAGGTGAAGGTGAGCACCCGGTCATTATATGCGTCACAGATGGCGAGACTTTTGGAAGTTAATGCATCTCCGATCACTGTTATATCGTTATTCATACGATTATAGATGAGCGGGCGATAAGCAATTTCTGTTGGGGAAAATCGGATTCTTTCATTGAGAACAAATCGATCCCGATCAAGATAGTGAATCGAAGCTTCAAAACTATTTGAAGTATTTACTTCCCATGATTGAACGACTCCTAATTCATCGTCTCTTTGAAGAACGGAGTTTCCTCTGAGACTATAGAGCTCCCCTTGATCTCCAAAGCAGTAGGAGCCCGGAGCGCGGACGCGATTATTGGTATGAACGGGTCTGTCTATCTCAAATGTTCTCACAGGTACAACCGAAAGATGCTCCTCCTTTTTTGAGTAGCCCCGGGGGGGATTGGTTTTCTGCTGGGCAATCGACTCCACGGGGGGCAACTCTAAGATGTCCTCTATCACGGCCCACTTGTTACCGTTCAGATTTGACTGGAGGGAAAGGATTCGTTGTTCTGGGATTAATAGATAGACACTCGACTTATCTTTGTCGAATTCCTTAATAACTTGTTTATTTAAGCTTGCTTCGAATTCTTTCCTGTATATCTCCTCACCTTCCTGGGTAAGAATGCTGATTCGGTCACCCAACCAGGTTTCTCCCTCTCTCGCAGTCCATACGCATCCAATAAGAGGAGAAGATGGGATTGAGAAAAGGAAGGTCATAATATGATTCGCTGGTAAGCCTGCTTTGTCAGTATTTATAGAACTTACTGTTTTGCCTGAAATCAAATCCTTGATGATGATGTGGTGTTCAGGGGGGACATTTCCCTCGCGACTTGAATAATATCCATTCTTGGAAACGAGGTAAGACGCCCAGTTAAACTGATTGTTAGCAGTGAGGGCACGAATCTGAAATGGGCGAACAATGCCTTTGTCCAAATTGGGAACGACATTCTCATTTTCATAAATTACTTCGCCCTTGTTATTAAGTCCAACAAGTTGGAAGGGATTCGAATGAAACGTTGTGACTGGTTGGGGATACTTATCATAACTGTACGCCGCTATATGTCCCGACTCGAGAACCACTGCACTGTAGAGCATTCGTTCGTACTCACGTTCCCAAACAACACGGTCTCCTTCTGTCAATCGCAGGTTGCACGGCCCATTTCCATCTCGCTTAGTAGGCTCAACCCGGAGCGTAAAACGTTCGGAATCGGAGACAAACTCTTTCAACTGAACAGGCCCGTACCCTCCGAATGGCGCGGGACAAATTTGCGGAACCAGCAAGACAATAACCACCACAAAGGAATTAAATAGTGTCCATATTTCTCTTTTCACGATGATCTCCTCCTTCTTCCTCAAGTTTTCAGTATTCTCGATTTCTAAATTAAACTCCGAACTAGAATGATCATTCAATAAGGTTGTGTCGAGGTGAATTTCGAACGCCTTTTCTTCCTCCCTCTCTACCGCATCCACGAATCGCTCATGCACTTGTTCGACCTCTCGACTATAAACCTGAAGAAATGCGTCATCGAAAACCCGACCTTCAAAGAGCTCCGAAAGAAACGCGTCGAACTGTTCGAGATCTGACTCTGCCATAAACTCCACGAACATTCCAGCTTGCTTATAGAACATGTGGTGTTGCAGTCCGTGCTCTCTCGCCGTTCTTGGTATAGCTGAACCGTGATCTTCCGGTGTGAAAGTCTCTCCTCGACGTATAACATCAAGAGCTTCTTTTCTGGAGATTGGTTCGGCTCCTCCTCCGTCTGATGCATAGACCGCCAGTCCTTCCTGAAACCAGCCGGGAATGTCGGTTGTATAGCCCGACCCAAGAACCTGACGTAAATGCAGATGAGAAAGTTCGTGTGTTAAAATTCCCTGACAGGTATCCGTCGTGAAAGTACGTGGGGAGAGGTAGAGTCGGTTTGCAAAAACGGCACCTCGGCCATTGCCATCTGGTGAGGCAGCGGTCCGCCAGTTGAAGGACTCCTGTGATGCACAGATATAGACGTGAGGCGTTTCTGAAAATGTTCGACCATGGACACGCTCGATATCGGCGATGGCGGTGTCGAGGACTCTGAGTGTTTCATGTGCATGGTCCGGATCGGTATCTTCTTCAACGAGGATCCGTGAATCCTCCGCATGAGGATGAAACCCGCTGGCTCCAAGGACGTAGGCTCGGAGGCCACGGTGGTAAAAACATACTACCCCGACCACAAGCAGGAGAAGAGCACCAGCGATGATGAAGGTGAACTTCTTCCAACTTCGGTATCGGTGAAGCCGCGGCATCTGACTGACCTCAAACCCTCTTAAGAATTCAGAGTTGAGTGGAACAGAACGTATGAAGAGCGGCAATGAAGAAGGGAGGGATAGGATCGTCGTAACCGGTTGCAGTGAATCGCCTGCTGCCAGCGGGGGAGTTTGAAGCTCCTCAGGCTGACCCCAATTTACCAGGTTTTAATCTGTTTATATCCTGATTGGAGGCTGCATCGAAATGCAGGATAAAAGCAGGCTGAATGCAGGATGAATGCAGGATGGTCAGGAAAAAGCGGAAACTCGCACCTCCTGCCGGGGTGCTGTTCTAGTTCCGTTGCGATCCCGGTCGCTGCCGGGACCAGGAATTTTCGTCTCTGTCAGAATGTTCAAGCTGACTAACTGTGAACAGTCTCTGGTCACCTCTCAGCGATAGGTGAATGTAAATAGACGGGGGGGCGCAGGAACCGCCGGGGGACTTGCAAAGAAGTATGTTAGTCTCCGAAGCAGGCAAACAATCTCTGCAGACGTATCGTTGACATGTGTCGTTGAATATGATGGATTCTACAGTATTCCAATTTAATCGAGGGGGCGGAATAATGAAACTCAGGTTCTATTCGCTCGTTTCCACGGTGCTTATGATTCTCTTCCAGGCAGTATTACTGTCAGCTGATGTCGTGATCGGGAGTGTTGCTGCATCTGTGAATCAGCATGGTTCCGCAATCGTCTGGGTTCAGGACAAAGAAACAGGCATTCCGCTCTTGGAGGATGGCACTTTACTTCATGAAGGATTGAGTTCAGGGAGTAAACTTAACCACGACATTATAGACAAGAATAATCAGTTCAGCATAAGTTTACCAGAGGTCGAAGCAAACCTCGTGGCGCAGCGTTGGGTGGCAAGTGAAGAGAACTGGCCAAATTGGTCTCTTACCGTTTTCTCAGGTCTTCCGAAATACGGCGCGCAGGTTGAGCTGTTAGGAAGACTAGATAGTGATGAATTGAAGAATGCCAATGGGAGCACAGTCACGATCACGCCGCAAGGTTCAGCGACGGTGCGGATCAAGAATGTCCCTAATGAAGATCTACTGATCATGATCAGTAGAGGAAAGCCCTCTCTCGATCGTATTTACGGCTGGAGTGGGTGGCAGGGAGCCTTTCTCGAAGAGATGATCGGGTTCAGCTGGACGGTTAATGGAGAAGCCGTCTTTACAAATGTTCCAGAAGGGCCTGTCTATATCTGTGGTTTCGCAAACGATAACAGGCCGGGTTTCGCAAGTACATCTCTTGAGTGTGCAGAAGGTGGAGAGTATGATGTTTCGCTGCATATCGTTGCAGGCTGGAGTAATGGTTGGAAGCTTCCTCCCGGCGACGTGAAGGTCGTTTACGACAAGATTATTGAAAATGCATGGACAATGGAGACCTTTGAAGACGTATTTTCTAGTCTCACACTTCATCCTCAACCCGGGGATTTGATCAATCAGATGAAAGATGAATCCTTCTACAATGAAGAAGTTCTTTTGCCTGATGGAAGTAAAGCCAGGCAGGGGGATGTGGTCACCGCCTTCGCCTATATTAAGGCATTCGGAAGAATCGGGCGAAGTGGCCCGGGAACCAGCGGGCCTTGATAAAGTAAGATTCTCGGCGATGGGAAGATACATTTTGCCTGGTGACATGGTTCCGTCTCTGAAGATCACTCTAAATTATTACTTTCCCCTTTTCACTGGCAGGCGAAGGCTTTCCACGGAAGATGTTTTTCCGTATCAGTCATTCAGGTGAGACTGATGAGGGGAAGATCATCTAAGAATTCCTCATCTGATTGAGTGGAAGCCGGTTGGTTCAAGTGTCGAAATTAATCGAAAGTGATAGAGAGTTATCTCTTCCAGGTAGACTTGGACCGATTATCGGTCATCGATTCTTTGTCCCTTCTGCTTTGTGTCTTATTCTTATACTGGCAGCTGTGGTTCGGATCCTACCCATTTACGGCAGCCCCCTCAATAATGATGAAATACACTATGCCTATGACGCTCTCTCTTCGGCAGAGACATCGAGTTTGAGCAGCGTTCGCGATATGCATTGCGAGATGGTCATTGAGAGAAAGAGCTCTCATCCTCCCATGGCCATGTTGCTCATGCATTATCTTTGGGTGGTTCCTTTGGATGGGTTTGCTTCTTTTTCATCAGGCAACCTGCGTCTTTTTCATGTGTTGTTCGGGATAGGAACCTGTCTGCTCGCTTATTTTTTCGGTAAAGTCCTGAGCGGTCGGAAACTGGGTTTGATTTGTCTGCTTCTGGTTAGTTTCAACCCTGCTCTGGTTTGGACCTCAGGGATTATGTATATTGATTCCATCTATACATTTTTCCTCCTGGGGTGGCTGTTGGTTGTGGTGCTCCAATTCAAGTGCCCAAAGACCTACCTGATGATCCTGAACGGACTTGTTTTTTCTGCGTTCTTTCTGACAAAGATATCAGCTCCCGTTCTTCTTCCTCTGTTTGTGATTGTGAATGGATACTTGTTCTGGCGATCTGACGACCAGAATCGGTGGAAGATCCTTGTCTTCCCCATCGTGTCTTTCGGGGTCCTGACGATTCTCTTATGCGATCCAGGTTCGTACCTTCTGGCCATCATGGACCCCACGGATCCCAGATATACACAGGAATGGAAGATGGGCGGAGTACTCAACTATCTGGACTATGCCTTTATTCGATTGAACCTTTATTTATCACCTCTTTTCTGGGATGCACCCATTATAGCACTACTGAGTCTCCCTCTATGCATGAAGCAAACTGTTAAGGAGAAAGACATGCCCCTTTTTCTGCTCTGGGGTGCTCTATTATCTCTTCTCCCATTGTTCCTGATGCACCATCCCAATTTATCGGGACCCCATGGATACGTCCCGATATGGCTGGTACTTTCTCTTCTTTTTGCGCTGGTCCTCTACCGGGTTTCTCTCTGTTGGTTATTCATGGGGGTCTTTCTGTTATTCTCGCTAACTGCTGTTACTGTCAGAGAGCTGAATGCCTTTCCATTTCTCGAACCTTTTACAAAGTATAGAGAGAGAAGTGAAGAGTTCGATCTTGTTTCAGACCAGTGCTTCGAGTTATCTCCCCGCAAATCTTTTCTCATTCTAGACGACAGGAGAGATCTAGGTGACTGGGGACCGGCTGTACGTGGAGCTTATCTTGCCGAGGCGGGTCGCTTCTTCTTCCCGTCAGCCGATACAAAGGTTAGCAGTGAAGCCTTCGATTTCGCCGATTACATTATTCTTGATACGGAATATTTCAAGCCTGAAGATTTTGATTTCAATGAGTTCCAGATATCCCCAAAGAGCACCGACAGTTATCTCATGTTTGAGCGCGTGCAAGGTGAGCGAAAGAAGAAGGTTCCTGTATCTGAATTAGAATCGGTTGAGAGTAGAATATGGGATCAGGCCTATACTCTCCCCGGAGGTATATATGCTTACGGGATGTCATTGCTTCTGGACGGTTCACCGGTGAAGAACGCCAATGGGGGGTCAGAGGTGGACTGGGTCTTCTCGGGTAGGCCGATCCCCGTCCCTTCTCCAGGGCATTTATATGCACCGTCGTCTTTTGAAAAAGATGGTGTGATTACATTCGCTGACCCTGACATCAAAGAGATCTTCTGGGGATTTTAGCTGAAAGTTAATCTGTGTGCGCTGGATCTCGTTTTCTTTTCAGAAAGAGAAAAGTTTCTGCTTTTAGCTGTTCAAGGGTCCGATTCATCTTCCGCTTAGCGCTTTTTGGTAAAAAAGAACCAGAAGTGCATCTTTGAGGGTAAAAAGGGCTGGGATCACGGTTGACAGGCTTACCATGGCTTCTTCACCCTTCCCGGGCTTTCGGGGCGGATAATTTCCTCCCCCTATTTTCAACATTCATCCAAGGCGAGATTTATGGCCGACGTTCTACCTTTCGCAGGCACACGTTTTAACACCAAAGAGAATGACCTGAAGTTAAACGAGATTCTTTGTCCTCCTTACGATACGATTGATCCCGCTCTTCAAAAAGAACTCCACGAACAAAATCCTAATAATATGGTCAGGCTCACTCTGGGGTACGAAGCCCCGGGAGATGATGAATTCAATAATCGATACACCCGGGCAGCAGAGTGCTATCGGGAATGGAAGGCTAAGAACCTCCTTATCGATGAGCAGAGAAAGTGCTTCTACATTTATGAGCACGTGTTCACATTGCCAGGGGAAAAGAAGAAGATGCGTCGCCTTGGCTTCTTCGCTCTCGTGAAGCTTCAGGATTACCGTTCCGGTAAGATTCGAGCTCATGAAGTAACCTTCGATGAGCCGAAAATGGACCGTCTGTACCTGCTGAAGTCCTCTCAGGTGAACACGGAACCCGTTTTTTGCCTCTATAAAGATGAAGAAAAAGAGATAAACGCGATACTTGAGAAGGCTACCCAGGGTAAGCCTCTCGAAGAAACCGTTGAAGAGAATGGTGATACCCATCGAATCTGGCTGATGCACAGAAAAGATCCTATTCTCGCTATCAATAATGCAATGAAAGACAAGAAACTGTTCATCGCGGATGGGACCGATCGATATGAGACAGCCCTTTCTTATCGTGATGAAATGCGCGAGTCGACCGGTCGCCGTGACGGACGCCAGCCTTATGATTTCATCCTGATGCAGCTGAATGCCGTTACCGATGAAGCTGTGATGACTACTTCCATGCACCGTGTGCTTGCGCGGGATCTGGGAGCAGATGTCGATCTGGAAGAGGTTCTGGAAGATCTCGAAGAGTTCTTTGATATCAAGCAATTCAAGGTTAGTTATAAAGAGGTGGAGAAGGCGACGGAGACCGTTGAGAAGCATCTTGCTCCGAAGAAGGGTGTGAAGAGTCAGTTCGTTATGGCCCTGCCTGGCGGTCGTTGTTACGAGTTGAAGCTTAAGAAAGATGCTGATGTGGAGGAGATGGTCGACGAAGACTTCATGTCGGAGTTTGTTAAGTCGCAAGATGTGACGATTCTCCACAAGTTTATAATTGCCCGCGGCTGGATAGGTAATCCGGAGGTTGAGCTGGCAGAAGACGATATCAATTACTGCCGGACGGTTCTTGATGCGTTGACTCTGATGAAGAAACGTAAGGGCTCTGTGGCCTTTTTGATTAATTCAATGCCGAAAGAGACAGTGATGGAGATCGCTGAGAATGGTGAACTTCTCCCTCATCGCTCGACTTACTTTTATCCGAAGGTGAAAAGTGGTTTGATTCTTCGCGATTTGCAGGTGGGATTCGGTTAATTAGAGTGTGAATAACCCGGGAGAACGGCTGGTTTGCATTTATTTTAAAAAGCTGTCGTTTTGCTGTTGACTTGGGGCGGGTCGATCAATAGGTTCCGCCTCCGCTGCGATGGACCTTTTTGGGCCCTCGCTGCGTACCGGCAGATTGCGGACTCCCTCACCGCAATTATTCAGCACTGAAGCTGGACTGCCCCTAAAGACCTGTTCAGGCATTTGCCTAAGGAAGTCGAGGGCGCCTTCCGATCGCAGCTACATTCGTGGCTGAGGTCTGTCTGCGTCTCTCCCTGAAGACTTCCCAAGAACAAATGAACTGAGCAACTTGCCAAAGGACCTGAGAGGGTGGTTCTGAGGCACCTTTACCTTAGGGTTTTTTCTCGTCCTTAAGTGGCGAGTTTGAAATTTAAACTCCAGAAAACACTGGGAGCACATCATGGCTAAGGAAGCTTTTAACAGAGCAAAAGCTCACGTGAACATCGGAACCATCGGTCACATTGACCATGGTAAGACTACTCTTACGGCTGCGATCACCAAAACGCAGGCTGCTAAGGGATTCGGCGAACTTGTTGATTTCGAAAACATCGACAAGGCACCAGAAGAAAGAGACCGCGGTATTACCATTAATACAGCACACGTTGAATATGAGACGGCTAATCGTCACTATGCTCACGTTGACTGTCCTGGTCACGCCGACTACATTAAGAATATGATTACTGGTGCTGCCCAGATGGACGGCGCTATTCTCGTTGTTGCTGCGACTGACGGCCCCATGCCTCAGACTCGTGAGCACGTTCTCCTTGCTCGTCAGGTAAACGTACCTGCGATCGTGGTTTTCCTCAACAAGTGCGACATGGTTGACGATCCTGATCTGCTCGAGCTCGTTGAAATGGAAGTTCGCGAACTTCTTGATAAGTATGAATTCCCTGGTGACGACACACCAATCATCCACGGTTCAGCACTCAAGGCGCTTGAAGGCGACAGCTCAGAGCTTGGAACACAGGCTATTGATAAGCTGATGGACGCTTGTGATGAGTGGATCAAAGAGCCTACACGCGACACCGATAAGCCTTTCCTGATGCCAGTTGAGGACGTTTTCTCAATCTCTGGTCGTGGTACTGTTGCTACAGGTCGTGTAGAGCGTGGAACATTGAACAAGATGTCAGAAGTTGAGTTCGTTGGACTCGTTGATACGTTCAAGTCAACTGTAACAGACATTGAAATGTTCCGTAAGCTGCTTGATCAGGCAATTGCTGGTGACAACGTTGGTCTTCTTATTCGTGGTGTTGAAAAAGATCAGATCGACCGCGGAATGGTTATCGCTGCTCCTGGCACCATCAAGCCACATACAAAGTTCAAGGCATCTGTTTATGTTCTGAACAAAGAAGAAGGTGGACGTCACACTCCATTCTTCAAGAACTATCGCCCTCAGTTCTATTTCCGTACAACAGACGTAACCGGCGCGGTTATTCTTCCTGAAGGTACTGAAATGGTTATGCCTGGCGACAACGTTGAAATCACCGTTGAGCTGCAGAAGCCAATCGCTGTTGAAAAAGAACTTCGTTTTGCGATTCGCGAAGGTGGCCGTACCGTAGGTGCGGGCGTTGTATCTGAAATCATCGAGTAATCTCTAAGGTAACTGGCGAGGCTTCCGCAGGAGGCCTCGCCTCTTTATTATTCCTGGAGCTTTTAGGATAAAGAAATTATGGCAAATCAAGTAATTCGTATCAATCTGTGGTCCTTTGACAGTCGTTTGCTCGAAACGTCTGTTGGTTCGATCGTAGAGACAGCCCGGAACACAGGTGCGAGCATGGCGGGGCCAGTTCCTCTTCCAACACGTACTCGTAAGTTCACGGTGAATCGTTCTCCTAACGGCGATAAGAAGAGTCGTGAGCAATTTGAAATGCGCCAGCACAAGCGCCTGATCGATCTGATCGATCCGCCGCAGAAGACGCTGGATGAACTTCAGAATCTGGATTTGCCAGCAGGTGTGTATGTTGAAATTAAGCTGACCACCTAACAGGTTTTCCTTGAGGGGAACCGGAGGTGAGCTTGCCGGAGCCGTAAAGGCAAAGGTTAGAAAGTAATCGAATCAGCGTTGGTTCGATATTAAGACGCAAGGTGATCAATCGGAGGTCCCGAGATTATGCCACTCGGACTTTTGGGTAAAAAACTGGGAATGACACAGCTCTTCGATGAGAAGGGCGCTGTAATCCCTGTGACCGTCATAGAGGCGGGTCCATGCCCTGTAATTCAAAAACGTACTACCGACTCTGATGGCTATAATGCTGTTCAGATTGGATTTGATCCAAAGCCTGAACGGAAAGCTATCAAGTCAGAAAAAGGACACTTCGCAAAGGCAGGTGTCGCACCAACTCGACTTGTCCGTGAGTTACGCGGAGATGATACAAGCGAGCTGGAAGTCGGACAGAATCTTTCTGTCGAGCTTTTCGAAGAAGGTGAAAAGGTCGATGTGATTGGAACGAGTAAAGGACGCGGTTTCGCCGGTGGACGTAAGCGCCACGGATTAAGCCCAGGTCCTCGTTCTCACGGCTCCATGTACCACAATAAAGCTGGTTCTATGGGCGGTAGTTCTGATCCCTCTCGTGTATACAAAGGGAAAAAGCTTCCCGGACACTACGGTACTGACAAAATCACTGTTAAGAAACTGAAGGTGATTAAGACAGATACCGAGAGAAACCTTATAATCATCAGGGGTTCAATCCCTGGCGCCAACGGCGGCTATGTGATGATCCGTAAGGGGAAAGGGAAGTAAGAAATGCCTGAACTTAAAGTGAAGACACAAAGCGGTAAAGAGAGCGGCGCTATTAAGCTTGCTGATGAGGTATTTGGTGTTGAGCCAAATGCTGTTCTTGTCCGCGAAGTCTATAATGCCTATCGTACAAACCAGCGTCAGGGAACTCACTCAACGAAGACTCGTGGAGCAGTTCGCGGCGGTGGACGTAAGCCCTGGAAGCAAAAAGGAACGGGTCGCGCTCGTGCAGGTTCTGTGCGCTCTCCTATCTGGAGAGGTGGTGCGATTACCTTCGGACCTCTTCCTCGGGATTATGAAGAAAAAGTTAACAAGAAGAAGCGTAAGGGTGCATATCGCTCACTTCTGTCTGACAAGATTGCCAAGGATGAAGTCATCGTTATTGATGAAATCAACCTGAGTGATTCTGTAAAGACGAAGGAAGTGGTCGAGCTGCGCGAAAAGCTTGGACTTGGCAAAGAGAAGGTCCTTCTCGTGACAGCTGCTAAGGATGAGAAACTTTTCCGCGCAAGCCGCAACCTTGGTTCGTCTTCTCTGGCACCGACAACAACTCAAGTCGTCTCTGCGATCTCGATTTTCGATCTGCTGACTTGCGACAAACTTGTCATTACGAAAGAGGCGATGACAGCACTTGAGGAGCGTTTAAAGTGAGTCAGAAGAGTCCCTATCAGATACTGGTCAAGCCCATCATCACAGAAAAAGCGATGAATGTGATGGGAGAAACGAACCCTCAGTATGTATTTGAGGTTTCGAAGGACGCCAACAAGCGTGAGATTCGCTGGGCTGTTGAAACAGCTTATGGCGTAAAGGTCCTGAATGTCACCACTGTCGTTCGCAAAGGGAAAGCTAAGTATTCCCGTCAGCGCGGCATCCAGGTAGGCAAAGCGGCCGACGTAAAACGTGCCACGGTGACTCTCGCCGAAGGCCAGCAGATTGAGTTGATGTAAGGAGCCTGGATCTAATGCCTATTAAAAGGTTTCGTCCATATACACCGGTCCGTCGTTATCTGACCTCTCTTGATTTCTCAGAGATCACGAAGACGACTCCGGAGAAGTCTCTGACAGAGCGCCTGCCCTACAAGGCCGGTCATAACAACCACGGTCGTATTACAAGTCGTTTCCGTGGGGGACGTCATAAGAGACTTTACCGTAAGATTGATTTCAAGCGACGTCTTGATGGTGTACCCGCAAAGGTCGCCTCAATCGAGTACGACCCGAACCGTTCGGCGAATATTGCTCTTCTCCACTATGTAAATGGTGTAAAGGCGTATATCATCGCTCCCCGCGGTCTTCAGGTTGGTACGACAATCATGAACGGCGAAGAAGCTGAGATTCGTGTAGGTAACTGCCTGCCGATCGCAAAGATTCCTGTAGGTACAACGCTTCACTGTGTTGAACTGAGACCCGGCAGGGGAGCACAAATGGCTCGCTCTGCAGGGAACGGTGTCATGCTTCTCGGTCGTGAAAGCAAAACCGCGACGTTGAGACTTCCATCAGGAGAAGTTCGCCTGGTGCCTGTTGAATGTCGCGCAACGATTGGCGAAGTTGGAAATAGTGATCATGAGCTGGTCGCTGTTGGTAAGGCTGGCCGTATGCGCTGGAAGGGTCGTCGTCCTCATAACCGAGGCGTGACGATGAACCCTGTTGATCACCCGATGGGTGGTGGTGAAGGCCGTACCTCTGGTGGTCGTCAGCCCTGCTCACCATGGGGACAGAAAGCAAAAGGTCTTGCAACGCGCAAGAAGAGTAAAGCCTCAAGTCGGCTCATCATCAAACGACGCAACAAGTGATAACGAAGGATTAAACAGAGATGCCACGTTCATTAAAGAAGCCACCGTTTGTCGATTATCATCTGCTTGAGAAAGTAGATGCCATGAACGATAAGAATGAAAATAAGGTAATCAAGACCTGGTCAAGGCGTTCCATGATCATTCCTGATATGGTGGGTCACACGATCGCCGTTCATAACGGCAAGGCATTCATCCCTGTTTTCGTTACTGAGAACATGGTCGGTCACAAGCTGGGGGAATTTGCCCCAACTCGTACCTTCCGTACTCACGGCGGCAAAACAGCTAAGGCAACACGTTAAGGAGATATAGATGTCAGCGGGACTTCTCAAACATACGCAAACCGCGAGCGGCAAAAAGATTATTGGTAAATCCTTAAGCCGTTACGTCCGATGCGCTCCTCGTAAAGTGCGCCTCGTGGCTGATTTGATCCGTGGTAAATCAGTGGAAGAAGCTTACGAAATTCTGGCGTTTACGCAGCGCCCTTCAGCTCAGCCCTACGTCCTCAAGACGGTTAAGGCAGCGGTTGCAAGTGCTGGTGAGTTTCACCCAGAACCAGAAACACTGTATATCGAAGAAATCATCATTGACGAAGCACCGATGATTAAACGAATTCGCCCGGCTTCCATGGGTCGCGCTGTTCGCATCCGCAAACGTAACAGCCATATTTACGTGGCTCTGACAGAATAAGGAGAAAGTATTTTGGGTCAGAAAGTTCATCCATTCGGATTCAGACTTGGAGTCATCAAGGACTGGAAGTCTCGTAGCTACTCTCCAAGAGCCTATCGCGAACTGCTGCACGAAGATCTTGCGATTCGCAAGATGATCAAAGATCAGTTCAGTCACGCGGGAATTGCGAAGATTGATATCGAACGCGCAACAAAGCGCGCGAAGATGACGATTCACACGGCTCGTCCTGGTATCGTCATTGGTAAAAAAGGTGAATCAATCGAGAAACTTCGTGGTCAGCTTGAAGCAAAAACCGGCAAGCAGATCGTGATTAATATAGAAGAAATCAAGCGTCCTGATTTGAACGCTCAGCTGGTAGCAGAGAATGTTGCTGGTCAGCTTCTTCGCCGAATTGGTTTTCGTCGTGCGATGAAAAAGACCGTTCAAAGCTGTATGAAGGCAGGAGCTCTTGGAGTTCGTCTTCAGTGCTCAGGTCGTCTCGGTGGGGCTGAGATGAGCCGTACAGAGTGGTATCGTGAAGGTCGCGTCCCACTTCATACGCTCAGAGCAGACATCGACTATGGTTTCGCGGAAGCTAAGACGAAATATGGTATCATCGGCGTGAAATCTTGGATTTTCCACGGTGAAGTATTTGATCGTAAGCCAGTAGAAACGTCCTCTAACCAGGACAACAAGCAAGGATAACTAATATACCTTAGTGTTAAGGTAGATCGACCAGGATAGGAAACGAAAGAACATGTTACTTCCAAAGCGTCCTAAACACCGAAAGGTCATGAAAGGCAAGCGTCGCGGCAAAGCGTATCGCGGCTCCACGATTGCTTTCGGGACATACGGAATCAAAGCTCTTGAATGTGGTTGGATCACCAACCGTCAGATCGAAGCGGCTCGTGTTGCGATAACTCGTACGGTAAAGCGTGGTGGTAAACTCTGGATCCGCATATTTCCAGACAAGCCTCTGACGGTTAAGCCAGCTGAAACACGAATGGGTAAAGGTAAAGGTAATCCGGAGCACTGGGTTGCCGTGATCAAGCCTGGTCGTATACTTTTCGAGCTCGAGGGTGTGCCTGAAGACCTGGCACGCAAGGCGATGAGCCGGGCGATCTATAAGCTTCCACTCAAAGCGAAGTTTGTGATGCGTCATGACCCAACAGCGACAGAGTCAGGAGCTAAATAATGGCGTTACTTGCATCAAAGTTACGAGAAATGGATCTGGCCGAGCTTCAGCTTCGCGCCGCTGAGATTCAGAAGGAAATGTTCGATCTACGTCAGAAGCTGACGACAAAAGAGGAGCCTAATACTGCTCTTCTTAAGGATTTAAGACGCGATTATGCGCGTATATTGACAGTCCTCAATGAGAAGACAGGCCAGAAGGCTTCATCTTAAACCGAACGATTTAGTGGAGTAGTAAACCATGGCAGATGCCGCAGCAAATACGGAACAAACTGCAGAGAAAAGCAAAGCGACCCGTGTTGGTGTTGTCGCCAGCAACAAGATGGATAAAACCGCTGTTGTTGTCATTAACCGTCGTATTAAGCATCCTCTCTATAAGAAGTACATTAAGAGAAGCAAGAAGCTGTATGTACATGATGCAGAGAATACTCTGAACATTGGCGATACAGTTGAAGTTTCAGAAATCACTCGTCCCCTCAGTAAGAAGAAGCGCTGGAAGCTTGAGCGCGTCATCGAGCGGGCTAAGTAATCACGAAGATCTAAGGTTTGTAATTTAAGAGGATTTTGGAAAGATGATTCAAGAATATACCGTCCTGAGAGTAGCTGATAACAGCGGTGCCAAGAAAGTTCGGTGCTTCAAGGTACTTGGAGGATCCAAGCGACGTTATGCTTCGATCGGTGACGTCATCGTCTGCTCCGTACGTGATGCGGATCCTCACGGAAACGTGAAAAAAGGCTCAGTTGTTAAAGCTGTCATCGTGCGTACCCGTAAAGAAGTCCGCCGTGAAGATGGAAGTTATATCCGTTTTGATGATAACGCAGCTGTTTTGATCAACAATAACAATGAGCCCGTTGGCACTCGTATTTTCGGTGCTGTCGGACGTGAGCTGCGTGCTCGCCGCTTCATGAAAATCATCTCACTCGCACCAGAAGTTATATAAGGACAGGCAAGAGGCATAGACATGAATGCAAAGCTGAAAAAGGACGACATCGTTGAAGTAATTACCGGAAACGATAAGGGCAAACGTGGTCGTATCCTGGAAGTTGATCGGAAAAAGAACCTGGTGATCGTTGAGGGCGTAAACTATCGCACCTATCACCAGCGTGTACAACAGACCAAAGAAGGACAGTCTGGTGGAATCGAAGAGCGTGAAGCTCCTTTCCAGCTGAGCAATGTCGCTGTGGTCGACCCTCAAACGGACAAGCCTGTTCGAATTGGTTTCAAAGTCGAAGATGGCAAGAAAGTTCGCTACACTAAAGGTAAAAATGCCTCGGGAAACGTGCTCGAGAATTAACTCACACGAAACCTCGAGAGCTGCTTATTGGAGCCTGAAAGAAGATGTCTAGTTACGCAGAAACAAAAACTCAAACGACTTACGGCGGACCACCACGTCTGCTGATTAAGTTCAGACAGGATGTCGCTCCTGGTCTGAAAGAAGAGTTTGGGTACGAAAATGTGATGCAGATCCCCAAGCTGACGAAGATTGCTGTCAACATGGGCGTCGGTGAAGCATCGCGCGACATTAAAGAACTCGATGCTGCCGAGAAAGAACTCGCGATTATCACGGGTCAGAAGCCCAAGAGAACACGCGCTAAGATCTCTGTTTCGACTTTCAAGATTCGTACGGGGATGCCCCTTGGCTGTTTCGTTACGCTACGAGGCGCGAAAATGTGGGAATTTATGGATCGCCTGGTTCATATTTCACTCCCGCGCGTGCGTGACTTCAGAGGAATCCCTGGCAAGAGCTTTGATGGTCGTGGAAACTACTCGCTGGGAATTAAAGATCACTCGATCTTCCCAGAATTGGACTATAGCCAGATTAGCCGTCAGCGTGGAATGAATATCTCATTCGTAACAACAGCAGAATCCGACGCTGAGGCGAAAGCACTCCTCAGACGCCTCGGAATGCCTTTCCGTAATTGAGTTATAAAGGATAAGTAGAAGATGCACTCAGATCCAATCGCTGATATGCTAACAAGAGTTCGTAATGCCAATGATGCTGGTCTTGACCACGTTGATGTTCCTAATTCACGTGC
The DNA here is from genome assembly GCA_964437365.1 of uncultured Candidatus Sumerlaeota bacterium. GTDB lineage: Bacteria > Sumerlaeota > Sumerlaeia > SLMS01 > SLMS01 > CAYTGM01. The sequence continues at coordinate 369,183 of CAYTGM010000001.1, forward strand.
GAAAGTTGCCATCGCCCGCATCCTTAAAGACGAAGGCTTCATCAAGTATTACAAAGTCATGCGCAATACCAAGCAGGGGACGATTCGCGTTTTCCTCAAGTATGGTCCGAATAAGGAACGTGCCTTGAGCGGACTTCAGCGCGTCAGTAAACCCAGCTTAAGAAGATACCTCAAGTCTGATGAGATTCCCCATGTACGGGGCGGACTTGGAATCACCATTATCTCAACATCTCACGGAATCCTGACTGGACGTGAGTGCCGCCAGAAGAAAGTCGGCGGTGAGGTATTGGCAACCGTCTGGTAAATCCAGGCAATCAACCATGCACCTTTATCAGTAAGGCTTCGGCCCGATAAAGAAAGATAACTACGGAGACTGCGGCTATGAGCCGAATTGGCAAACTCCCCATTGCAGTTCCAAGTGGCGTAACAGTTACGATCAACGGAACTGAGGTAAAAGTAAAAGGCCCTAAGGGCGAACTCTCCGTGGATCATGAAGGCCGCGTTGAGGTGACACAGGAAGATGGTCAGCTCACGGTAAAGCGTCCTGATGATGCACGACAGAGTAGAATGTTCCATGGACTCTACCAGCGTCTGATCAGGAATTGTGTGATCGGCGTGACGGAAGGGTTTAAGAAGGAATTAGAGATTCAGGGTGTTGGTTTCAGAGCAGAGCTTAAAGGCAAGGCTTTGAAACTTTCTCTCGGGTTTTCACATCCATTGGAAATTCAACCACCGGAAGGCATCACCTTTGTTGTGCCTGACCAGACACACGTCACGGTGGAAGGAATCGATAAGCAGAAAGTCGGGCAGGTAGCTGCGAATGTACGTCGCTGGCGTCCTGTTGAACCCTACAAAGGCAAAGGCGTTCGCTATGTTGGTGAACGAGTTATACGGAAGGCCGGTAAGTCAGCGAAGTAATCCTCTTGTGGGTTTCTTCACTGTACCGAGTGTCTGAAAGGTTTGGACAGATGAAAGTAAGTCGTTCAGCAAAACTGAAAAAACGTCATGTGCGTGTTCGCAAGAAGGTAAATGGTACCGCAGAGCGCCCTCGCGTTGTTGTACGCAAGTCGCTCAAGCATCTCTATGTCAACGTTGTTGATGATAGTGATAAGCGCGGTGCTCGAACACTGGGGACATATACAACCGCTGCTGGTGACAAGCGCGGTAAGCATCAGTGCAATGTCGCTGGTGCAGAAGAACTTGGTAAGGTCATCGGCGCAGACCTGAAGAAAAAAGGTATCGAAAACATCGTGTTTGATCGCGGTGGGTATCGTTACCACGGTTGCGTCAAGACAATCGCCGACCAGCTCCGTGAAGCCGGGCTGCAATTCTAATGATCTATACGGTCAGACCAGGAATTAACGGAAAGGTTTTTTCATCTTGAGTGAGAACATAGACAAAAATGATGAACTCGAATCCACAGCGGGATCTGCTGTTGCTGAGTCGGGTGATAACGTCGCTGTAGAAGATAACTCTTCAGAAACTCTCCAGGGAGCCATCGAGGCACACTACCGCCCTGTCGACCCGGCTAACCTTGACCTCCGTGAAGACGTGGTTGCTCTCAACCGTGTTGCGAAGGTTGTTAAAGGTGGTCGCCGTTTCAGCTTTGCTGCGCTTGTTGTCGTAGGCGACGGCGCCGGTCACGTTGGAGTTGGCTTTGGTAAGGCTAACGAAGTGCCTGATTCGATTCAAAAAGCAGTTGAAGCGGCGAAGAAAAGTCTGATCCGCGTTCCACTTGTTGGTCGTACAATTCCCTTCGAGACGCTTGGTGTATTCGGTGCTGGAGAAGTGATGCTGAAGCCGGCCTCTGAAGGTACTGGTTTGATTGCCGGACCTGCAGCTCGTGCTGTTCTTGAGCTGGCTGGTGTTCAGGACGTCCTGACTAAAGTCCTTGGCAGCCAGAATCAGCTGAACGTTGTACGCGCTACCTTCGAAGGTCTAAGGTCACTTGAGCTCGCAGAAGAAGTTGCTGCCCGTCGCGGAAAAACTCTTGAAGAGCTCATGGGACGCAAAGCTGCGGATCGTTACCGCAAGGCTCGTGAAGAAGCGATTAGTGGTGTTCACAAGCAGAAAGCTCAGGAACAGGATCGCCGTGATAAGAGTCAGCGCGGAACATACACCGCTGGTGGCCGCAAAGATGATGATTCAGCCAAAAAGGAATCCAATTCCGATAAATAATCGAATGACGAGAAAGGACCTTGAGTCCCTCTCGAGTTTACGCAACAGGAACTAAAGGATCATGAAAAAGGTCAAAATTACATGGATTAAAAGCGGAATTGGCTGCCGAGAGCAGCATCGCAAGACCATCAAAGCTCTCGGTCTTCGTCGCTTGAACCAGACAATAGAGAAAGAACTTACACCTCCCATTAAGGGAATGATCGACCAGGTTTATTACCTTCTGAAGGTAGAGGAAGTTTAATATGAAGATCAATGAACTGCCGGGAGATCCGGGAAGAAAACAAAAGACTAAACGTCTTGGTCGCGGACACGGAAGTGGACTCGGCAAGACATCCGGTAAAGGACACAAAGGTCAGCAGGCCAGGTCCGGCGGCGGCAAGAGCGGAACCTTCGAAGGGGGGCAGATGCCACTTGCCCGTCGTATCCCTAAAGGAGGATTCAAGAATCCTTTCCGTGTGGATTATGAAGTAGTTAACCTCTCAAGTCTTGAGAAGAAGTTTGATGATGGAGCAGCTGTTGATGCAGAAGCATTGAAAAAAGCTCGCGTCATTAACACGAAAAAGCCCGTGAAACTCCTTGCGAACGGTGAAATTTCCAAGAAGCTCACGGTGAAAGTTAACAAAGCAAGTAAAGCAGCGATTGAAAAAGTGGAAAAAGCAGGCGGAACAGTCGAACTGGTAAAGTAAGTCTGCCTTAATACTGGCAGGAACCTTGACTAGAGGCCTCGGAATCATTTCGCTGACACAAACTGGACAAACGTGACAGGCATTAAATGATAGAAACAATCAGGAATATGTTCGCGATAAAGGATCTGCGCCAGCGGATCCTTTTTACGCTTATGATGATAGCCGTCTACCGTATCGGCACTTTCATCCCATGCCCTTTTATCAGCGTGGATTACATGAACGACGCTTTTGGGTCTGGCGGACTATCAGAGGGCATCTTCGGCGTAGCCGATATGTTCACTGGAGGCGCTTTCTCCAAGCTGACGATCATGTCTCTTGGCATCATGCCTTATATCTCTGCTTCGATTATCCTGCAGATCCTGATGCCTGTGGTTCCACGCCTTGAGAAGATCGCCAAGGAAGGTGAAGCGGGTCGACGAAAGATCACTCAGTGGACTCGATATGGAACTGTTCTTCTGGCAGTGATTCAGGGGTTCGGTCTCGCGATGTATATTCAGACTGATCCGAAAATTATTACACCCTTCATGCGCGAGCATAATATCCTCTTCACGATCACAACCGTTCTCTCCGTGACTGCTGGCACAACCTTCCTGATGTGGATCGGTGAAAAGATTACCGAAAAAGGCGTTGGAAATGGTATTTCACTACTGATTACGATCAGTATTATATCAGCATATCCCGCGTATATTCGTGTTGCTAAACAGTCTATCGAACTTGGCAACCCACAACCAATCTGGGCATTGATCGTTGCCGGGATGGGAATCGTTGCGACCATTATGATTGTCCTGATCCAGGAAGGCGCTCGTAAGATTCCAATCCAGCACGCCAAGCAGATGGTCGGGCGCAAGATGCAGACGGCACAGACCAACTACCTTCCATTGAAGGTGAACACAGCTGGTGTTATGCCCGTTATCTTCTCTTCTGCTATCCTGACACTTCCTGCGACAGTGTTCGGTTGGATCGGCGCCGATGCTGGTGGTGGAACACTTGGTTTTCTTGGTCAGATGTTCGCCCCTCAAACTCAGTACAATCTATACGATGCCTTTGGTATTGAAAAAGGTTCGATCTTTCTTCTTCTGAAAGCGGCTAACTTCCATACGTTTCTCTTCATCTTCCTGACCGCATTCTTCTGTTTTTTCTATACAGCCATCGTCTTTAACCCACAGGATGTTGCTGACAACCTGCGTCGTGTAGGTGCGTTCGTTCCTGGTTATCGTCCTGGAAAACAAACTGCAGAGTATATCGATCGTGTGATGACACGTATTACATTTGTGGGCGCGATCTTCCTCTGTTCTGTATCCGTCATCCCTCTACTCCTTTCAGTCTCTTTTGATATTCCTTACATGATGGCAGAGTTTGCCGGTGGTACGGGTCTGATCATTGTTGTCGCTGTTGTACTCGACACGATGAAGCAGATCGAGTCACGCATGCTCATGCGTCACTATGAAGGCTTTAAATCAAGAAGACAGTCTGGTGGTGGTTCAAAACGTTGGGCTAAAGAAAGGAATTTCTAGAGCTCCATGTTGATCAAGAGAGGGAATCCACGGTGAATCTCGTTCTATTTGGTCCACCGGGATCAGGAAAAGGAACACAATCAGATCTGATCGTCCGCCAGTATGCCATGACGCATATATCTACTGGCGATGCTTTAAGGGCGGCGATTAGAAATAAGACAGAAACGGGCATGAAAGCCCAGGAAATCATCTCGAAAGGCGAGCTTGTCAGTGATGAAATGATCACAGCTCTCCTGAGAGAAATCATCGCCCCACTCATCGGTGAAACGGAAAGTTTTCTTTTTGATGGCTATCCGAGAACTGTTGAGCAGGTTTATCTCCTCGAGAAAATCTGTGACGACTTTGGGTTGATTCAACCGGTTGTCCTGAACCTCGAGGTGCCCGAAGAAACGCTGATCCTTCGACTGACAGGAAGAAGAATCTGCGCCGACTGTCGGACAACCTTTAACATCTATTTCAAACCCACGCGACAGGCAGGGGTTTGTGATGTTTGTTCGGGGCCACTGACAAAACGTGTCGACGACAATCCGGAAACTGTCCGCGGGCGTCTTCAGGTATATCAGGATCAAAGCAGTCCGGTCTTAGATATTTATCGCGAACGCGGCGCTCTCTACACGATTGATGCGACAGGAAGTACGGACGACGTTGCCAAAAAGATCGCAGCGGTTGTTGAAGAGAATTATTAAGATTTATTTGCAAAGGCTAGAGCTTAGATAAGAGTGATACTCGGTAGTTCAAATACAGAAAACCGCAGCGGAATTTATCTGAAGTCAGATGATGAACTCCAGCTCATGCGCGAAGCAGGACATCTGCTTCACCGCATTATGGTTGAAGTATGCAATACTGCAGATGAAGGGATTACCCTTCTGGAATTAGATAAGCTGGCTTATAATCGCATTAAGGAAGCTGGTTGCAAGCCAGCCTTTCTTGGTCTCTACGGTTTTCCCAAGACCCTCTGTATTTCGGTGAATGAAGAGGTTGTTCATGGAATTCCTGGAAAACGAAAGCTGGAATCAGGAGATCTGATCTCCATCGATTGCGGTCTCGTTCGTGAAGGGTTTTGTGCAGATACAGCCTACACGCTGGGAATCGGGAAAGTGTCGAAGACAAATCAGGCACTGCTGAAGGCAACGAATGACTCACTCTACGCCGGAATTGAAGCGATGACGCTGAATGGTCGAGTGGGAGACATCGGTAAGGCCGTTGAAAAGGTGATCAGCGAGAACGGTTTTCATATCATTGAGAACTACACCGGTCACGGCATCGGGCGAAAAATGCACGAAGAGCCGACTGTCCGAAATGATTCCCGTGTTCGAGGAAAAAGGATTCAAAAGGGCTTAACGGTAGCCATTGAGCCCATGGTTGGCATCGGAACCGGTGAAACCATGGAATTAGATGATAACTGGACCGTGATTACGAAGGATCGCTCGATGGCGGCACACTTTGAGCACACAGTTGCGATGACAGAATCAGGTGCTGAGATCCTGACCCGGGATCCCTCGCTTGGTAAAGATGTAATAGTTATGAAAGGAGCAACTGATTCGGCTTGACGTGTGGCCTCGCCGGCTGAGAGTTTCGGAAATTGCTGTCTGGTTAAACCACGACAGTGGCCCTAATTAAGCGGAGTTAGCCCTAGGAGTTTATGGCAAAAGAAAAAGGCATCGAAGTTGAAGGCGTTGTAACAGAGAAGCTCCCCAATGCTATGTTTCGCGTTGAACTTCAAAATGGCTTAGAAGTCCTGGCTCACATATCGGGAAAGATGCGCGTTCACTTCATTCGTATCCTCCCTGGTGATAAAGTGACTGTAGAGCTCTCCCCCTATGATCTGACACGGGGAAGAATTACCTACCGTCAAAAAGGATAAAGCCCAACACAATTGTCATCTTTCTAACCTGACGGTGCACGCGCCGCAGGCTGTTTAAGGATATAAGGAACATGAAAGTAAGAGCCTCAGTTAAGAAAATTTGTAACAAGTGCCGCGTCATCCGCCGCAAAGGTGTGATTCGTGTCATTTGCGATAACCCTCGTCACAAACAGCGCCAAGGTTAATTCACGGAATTTAAGGAGATATACAGGTGGCACGTATTGCAGGAATAGATCTTCCCAGAGACAAACGCGTCGAGTTTGCACTGACTTACATCCACGGGATTGGCCACACCACGGCCTGTAAAATTCTCACGGAAGCTGGTGTACCCTTCGATACTCGTACCCGTGAATTGACGGACGACCAGATTACTAAGATTTCAAAGCTGATTGCTGCGAACTACATCGTTGAAGGTGATCTTCGACGTCAGACTCAGCAGAACATCAAGCGACTCATGGACATTGGCTGCTACCGCGGTATCCGCCATCGTCGTCGCCTCCCCGTCAGAGGTCAGCGCACCAAGACTAACGCCAGAACACGTAAGGGCGTTAAGGTAACAATCGCTGGCAAGAAGAAGTAAACACAGGCTTTAAAGGTATATACACTAAGGAGTAAGATCTCGCATGGCTAAGAAAGCATCAAAGGCCCCAGCCAAGAAAAAAGCGAAAAAGAATATCGCGAATGGCGTAGCTCACATTCACGCCACGTTTAACAATACGATCGTCACCATTTCTGATCGTTCCGGAAATACTATCAGCTGGGCGTCAGCAGGTAACGCAGGGTTTAAGGGCTCAAGAAAGTCTACTCCCTACGCTGCTGGACAGGCCGCTGAGCGTGCCGGACAGAAAGCTCAAGAGCATGGAGTCGCCAATCTCGACGTTCATGTAAAAGGCCCAGGCCCGGGACGTGAAAGCGCGATCCGTTCCCTCCAGGCACTCGGCATGAAGATTACCCTTATTCGCGATGTCACACCCCTTCCCCATAACGGATGCCGCCCACCAAAACGGCGCCGTGTATAACGACTAAGTTTAAAGTTACCAGGAGGTATCATTCCATTGGCTCGATATATAGGACCAACAGGACGTCTTGAGCGTCGTCTCGGACGGAAGCTTCATCTCAAAGGTGAGCGCGACTTCAACGGGAAGTCAGCCATCGATCGCCGCAACTATCCACCGGGACAGCACGGTCAGTCACGCAGCAAGCTCTCTACATACGGAGTTCAGCTGCGCGAGAAGCAGGCCTGTAAAATCATTTATGGTGTTCTGGAAAAGCAGTTCCGTCGCTACTTTGCAACAGCAGCACGTTACAAAGGCGTGACAGGTACTGTACTTCTTCAGCTTCTCGAATCCCGCCTGGACAACCTTGTCTATCGTGTAGGATTTGCCTCAACCCGTCGCCAGGCTCGTCAGCTCGTTGGTCACAAGCACGTTACTGTGAACGGCAAAGTTGTGACGATTCCTTCGTATCGCGTTAAGCCAGACGATGTGATCTCACTGACAGAAAAAGGCAAAGCCCTGAAGCTGGTCACAGATTCGCTTGAATTGCTTGAGCGCAAAGGTGGAAGAAAACCTTTCATCGAGTACAATGCAGACAACAAAGAAGCTAAGTATCTTTACGTCCCTTCCAGGGAAGACCTTGAAGATATCGACGTAAAAGAGCAGCTGATCGTCGAGCTTTACTCTCGTTAATAGAATCTTCATCTGGTTCGGATCTCTTTTTCCGAACCAGATTGTTCATTCTTAAAAGTGTGTCACCTTTCACCATAGACCAAAGATCATTAGGGAGATTAACACTCCATGGAGCTTGAATTAAAGCCACTTATCCGTCCTTCCCGTCTGGTACCAGACGCGGTCACTCTCTCTGAAACGTTCGGTCGTTTCACAGCAGAGCCTTTCGAGCGCGGATTTGGAAATACCATCGGTAACTCTCTCCGTCGCATTCTGCTTTCCTCTGTGCAGGGAGCTGCCGCGACGAGTGTACGCTTCGAAGGCATCGCCCACGAATTTAGTGGCATTCCCGGAGCAAAGGAAGATGTCAATGATGTCATCCTGAACCTGAAGCAAACCGTCTTTAAAATGGACGGCGTCCATGGCAAAGCTACGGTCTTCCTCGATAAGCAGGGACCAGGAGTGGTCACCGCAGGTGACTTCGAACTCCCTGATCATGTTCAGATTCTGAATCCCGATCAGCCCATTTGCACGCTTTCTGAAACAGGTCACCTCCGCATGGAAGTGCTTGTTGCTCAGGGACGTGGCTACCAGCCCGCTTACTACGAACCCATGGAAGATGAAGACGATATCGGGATCATCCCCATCGATGCGGTCTTCTCACCAGTCCGACAGGTTTCTTATCGGGTTGCTGACGCCCGCGTTGGTCAAAGAACGGACTATGATCGACTGATTCTTGAGGTGACCACAGACGGATCCGTCCGTCCTGACGAAGCAATCAGCTACGCAGCAAAGATTCTTCGTGACCACCTTGATCTATTTATTCGTGCGGAAGATCATGACACAAGTGCCGTTGCTGGCGCCGACAGTGATGATCGCGACCGCTCACCCGACAGCGATATTCAGCGTCTTCTTGACAAGTCTATCGAAGAACTCGAACTCTCAGTTCGTTCTTTCAACTGTCTTGAGGCAGCCCAAATCAAGACAATCAGAGACCTTGTTCAGAAGTCTGAAGGTGAGATGCTCAAGTATCGTAACTTCGGTCGTAAGTCTCTCTCAGAGATCAAAGCAATTCTCAAAGAGATGGGGCTCGGCTTTAATATGAAACTAGACGAAGGCGGAATTCCGATTCCAGCCGGAGACGACAAATAATCTAACCTAAACCTCCTGAAGAGAAAAGTATCGTGAGACACAGAAAACATCGTACACGCTTAAATCGTCCAACAGGACACCGCACAGCAACATTGAGAAACCTTACTCGGGCCCTGGTTTTAACCAAGGACGACGAAGGAAATTACACCGATCGCATTGAGACAACCACTGCTAAGGCAAAGGTTCTCAAGTCGTTCATCGAAAAGCAGATTACTCTTGGTAAAAAGGGCAGTGTTCACCACCGCCGTATGGCCTTCAGTAACCTGCAGTGCAAAGAAACCGTTCATCGCATCTTTGAAGAGCTCGGTCCTCGCTATCAGGAGCGTCCTGGTGGTTACACCCGCGTCATTCGCACACGTCGTCGCGCTGGCGATGGTGCAGAGATGGCCTTCATCGAGTTTGTCGACCGTGCCGAAGCACCTGCCGCGGTTGAAAGCACCAGCGATTCAGCCGTTTAATTAACTCTTCCACACTTTTTTGGCTCCATGAGCCGATTCAGGATTGAGACAATCGCCTTTCCCGGTACGTTTACCAAGGAAAGGCGATTCCTTTTAGTCCCAGGAGTCTCAACTCTTAAGGATTATTACTTATGAAGCAAGCGATCACCGAGGCGTCCAATCCGCTGACGCGGAATCTTGATATAGCCGACCAGACGGCAATCATCAGAATGCTCAGGCAGTCCGATGCACAGCTCTTCTCTGGCTACGAACATCATCCATCGGTCATGGATGAAGAAATGATCGAGTCGATAGCACGAGCAGCTTTCAGACTCTCCAGAATTCTTGTGGACACAGACAGCTACGTCTATATGAGCGGGGCGGGAACCTCTGGTCGCCTGGCGGCTCTCCTGTCCATCCAGTTCAACGAAGTTCTCCGTTCACGCAAAATGCGCGAAGTCTTTAAACCGCTGGTTGCCGGGGGAGAAGCTGCTCTCATTATGGCACAGGAGTCTGCCGAAGACAGTATTCAGAAATCAGTCGACGATCTCAAAGCAGCTCTGCCGGAAGAATACACACAGGCCATGTATATCGGGATCACTTGTGGCCTTTCCGCACCCTATGTGGCCGGTCAGCTCGACACCACACTCAAAGATAAAAAGTTTCAATCTGTTGTTGTTGGATTTAACCCCCTTGAGACTGCGCGTAATGTGAAGATCGAAGGCTGGGACAGGACTGTCCACGAGGTTCTGACACAGGCAGAAGAAAACGACCAGTATATACTTCTCAACCCTGTTTATGGTCCTGAGCCTGTGACTGGATCTACTCGCATGAAGGGCGGCAGCATGACGAAAATCGTCATCGAATCTGTCTTCATGGCTGCTCTCTGGGTCCTTGACAATGCTGAAGAACAATCCACACCGCTCGGTGAAGAAAACCTGCTTCCCCTGCGCGATGTGATCCTAAGTAAACTTCATGGCTATAACCGTGCAATGCTCAGCGCTTATCAGAATATCCCCGCTCTTTCAGAGATCGTTCGAATGGCCGGGACCGCACTGCGTTCTGGTGGGCGCATCCATTATCTGGGCCGCGGATCTGCAGGATTCCTGGGGATTGTTGATGCCTCAGAATGCCCTCCTACCTTTGGTGCAGATATTTATGATGTACGGGGATATATACGTGAAGGCTGGGAATACATCGGCTACAACTCCAGCCAGATGAAGACTAAGGGTAAACCGTACGAAATTGACCACGATGACTTCGAGAAGAAAATCCTTCCTGAAATCGCGAAGGGTGACCTGGTTGTGGGAATTGCCATCGGCAAGGTAGGTGAAAGTACCGCGAAGCTTCTCAAAGCAACGCACGACGCTAAAGCGAACACCGCTCTGATCCTTGTTACATCAGAAACAAACCCAAAGGTCAGCAGCGATCTTTCCTTCCTCACAGAAACTTGCGTTCTGCGGGTCGAGCGTCTCGGTCATGCTCCTGCGATCGTGAACGAAGCAGAGCTAACACTCAAGCTCGCCTTGAACGCGATCACTACCGGTGGACATATCATCGCAGGCAAAGTATATGGAAACGTGATGATCGACCTTCGTATTTCCAATAACAAACTCTACTACCGCGCGATTGGGCTCATCGCAAGACTGCTCAATATCAGTGACAAAGAGGCACAAAAAGCCCTCCACTTCGCGATTTTTGAACAGCCGAGCTCTGAAGAAGAAATTCAGAACTTCAGCGTCGCCATGTGTGTTCAACGCGCCATTAAACAACCCAAAATCATTCCTCTGTCTATACTTCTCGCGACCGGGAAGTTTACCTATGAACAGGCAAAGGAAAGATTGGCATCAGAACCGCGAGTCAGACATATCATTGAAGAAGCGATTGGAAGCAGCAACGATTCACAATTCTAACCGACTTTAATTTCGGGAAACGACCATGAGAGTAAAACATTCGATCTGGCAATGCATCAAGCGCGACTTCAAAGCCGCACTCGCCAACGACCCTGCCGCTCACGGTTTTCTCGCTCCCATCGAAGTCGCCCTCACTTATCCTGGGTTCCATGCGATCCTGATTCATAGATTTACACATCTGATCTATCGCATAGGAATTCCCTTTGTCCCGAGGGTAATGAGCATGATCAATCGATTCCTCACCGGTATCGAGATCCATCATGGGGCACAGATCGGTCCAGGGTTCTTTATCGATCACGGTATGGGAGTTGTCATCGGAGAAACCGCTGAGATTGGCGAAGACTGTATGCTCTTCCATGGCGTGACATTGGGCGGAACCGGCAAAGAAGTCGGCAAACGTCATCCAACCCTTGAGGATGGAGTCGTGGTCGGCGCGGGCGCTAAAGTGCTCGGAGCCATCACCCTCGGAGAGAATTGCTACGTCGGTGGCAATTCCGTTGTACTTCAGGACGTCCCCTCAAACTCTACCGTCGTCGGAATTCCCGGCCGCGTTGTGAAGCGCGACGGGGTGCGGGTGGATCATTGTGATCACCCACTCGATCATACGCTGCCTGATCCGATTATAGACAGGTTCCGTCAGCAGGAAGATCGGATACGTGAGCTTGAGGAACAGCTTAAAGAAATCGCCGCACACAAGACAACGACGGGGTAACGGATCACTTTGACCAAACCACTCAAAGTCACCGTCCTTGGTACTGGTACAAGCGCTGGTGTGCCCGTCATCGGCTGCGATTGCCCGACCTGCACCTCCTCGGATCCAAACGACAACCGACTGCGCTCAAGCATCGTTCTCCGCGATGATCAACATACGATCCTCGTAGACTGCGGCAGTGATTTTCGAGAACAGGCTCTACGGTATCACATCAATCGACTTGATGTGATTCTCCTCACTCATGCTCATAGCGATCATGTGAGTGGTCTTGATGACATTCGCATCTATAACTGGCGCCAGGGGACGACGATCCCGTTCTACGGCAACAAAGAAGCCTTTGATTCCCTGAAGCGTCGCTTCGATTATATCTTCGCTCCGATGCAAACCGGAGGAGGCATTCCCCAGGTTGAGCTCAATGAAGTTTCGCAAACTTTTGAGTGTCTTGGACTCAAGATCACTCCACTTCCCGTGATGCATGGCGACTTGCCTGTTCTAGGCTTTCGCTTTGGCAACTTTGCGTATATCACCGATGCCAGCGAGGTTCCAAAAGAAACCCGTGAGAAGCTCAAAGGTGTCAAGTATCTGATTCTCAACGCACTCCGCTATCGTGATCATCCGACGCACCTGACGGTCGACCAGGCTGTTGAGATTGCACAAGAGGTTGGGGCCGAGCGCACCTGGTTTACGCATATCACCCACGACCTTAAACACTCCGATGTGAATCAGCACCTCCCCGAAGGCATCCGCCTCGGATACGATGGGCTGGAATTCAATATCGAAGCAGAGACGGTTTAATAGAACATGGCTCATCAGTTGGTGTGCGCCAAGGGGTATATATATGCGATCTAAAGAAATCGCCATTGGCTCGACCATGCACGACTAGCATTTCGCCTAGTACCCCTTGGGAACGATAATAACGTTGACTAAAAAGTCATCACTCTCCTTTGATAAATCATTTTCAAGACCTCTCGGATTCGATATCCAACCTTCCGGGTCATAAACGAAACAAATAAGTTTCTTACAGCCTTGATGCGCCTTATATCGTTCGGTATCAACTATTAATTGCTCCCCCAATTGCTTAGCTTTTAATGACATTCTTGTTTTCTTCACTTCGATAATCATCTGATCGTTCTTCAGAAAAAAGTCCACTCGCGAGCATGAACCTGCGTAACTTGGAGTCCATTCCTCTGCTCGAATATCGTCAAAATATAAGTGAAGCAAAGAGTGCAATAAATCCTGCGTATCATATTCATCATTAACTATCAAGGTATTTCGGTCAGAATATCTTGATCTCATTTGTTTTGCTACAAGGTGAAAACGAGAGCATATCAACTGAACCAGTGAGAATGAATTTTCAGGGCCAGATGAAGCTGCTGATTCCACAATCAATTGCTTTCTCTCAGTCCATGGGAAGGGCTTACCACAATTCTCACAGTGTGTAGGAACTCTTGTTCCCCCAATTGCTATAATACCTTGTACATGGTAGTCACCTTTAATAGGTTCGTTGCATCCGGGACATTGATGGATTGTCTTCTCACCACAAGTAGTGCAAAAATTCTTTCTGAATTGTGGCGACCGATTGTAACTATCTGTAGTTTGATGTCCGTTTAGGCAGACTTGTTGTATATCATAATAACCCATTGAGTCGAACCTTCTTAAAATGTCGCAAACCACTCGGCTGTAGGCGAATGGTGCCAAGAAACGATGTAGAGGTTTATTCTGTTTGCCAATGCTTCTTAGTTGATATCCTAATATCGGCCAAATTTTTCGATGTAGCTCGATAAAGAGTTTGGTGATCGAATCTTATATATGGCAAGGCGTCGACATAGTTACAACTCCTGTCCAGAACTTATATATCATTTACTCCATCAAACCATGCGTTTTTGTCCTCCATGTGAAGGTTGTATTTCGTATCTTCTCTTCAGATACCCAACATCTAATTTGTACGGTCCTGTTTGTCCGTGAACTATCACAAGCCGCCGGTCGGTTTATCCCTCTTCCCCAAGGATTCCCAGTAGAGCTTGAGTGACGGTCCTTTTAAGAGACTCCATATCGCCAACGTGTGCTAGTTGTATAGCTTCAAAATATGCTGGGGAATCCTCAAGCACAATACGCCTCTCAATGTTTAGGAGTTCCCTTGCTTGCTGCTCCATGATCAGTCTTGCAATTCGACCATTGCCATCTACGAAAGGGTGAATTTTTAGGAACTCGAAATGAAAGAATACAATTCTCCCGATTTTTGCATCTCGGTTTGCCCGCAGTGTATCTTCGTATTTCTCGCGCCAATTCATCAGGAGCGCGTCAACAAGGCTTGGAATCGCTTCTGGCTTGGGAGGGATATATCGAGCATTTTCAGGCATGGATCCTGGCGCCCCGATCCATACTCCAACGGTACGAAGCATTCCAGATTGTTTGGCGATGGGTTCATCCATAAACATCGACCTGTGAATGAAACACAGCAAGTCATGGTCAAGGTGTTGGGTCAGAAAGGTAGTCTTTGCGGCAATATCTTTCTTGTCGGAACCCTCAGTTAGATCGGACACCATCGCTCTTGTGGCCATAGTTATTGCCGAATGAACTTGGTTTGGAAATAATGATGCTGGCATCTTTTTAACAACTGCAGAATGAATCTCAGCCACATTTTTCGACAGGCCTGCAATCATTTCGGAATGGCGATCCATTGCAGAAGAAAGATCGGATCCAAATTGGGAGATAAAGCTTGCTTGTTCTTCTGGTTTCATAGGGATGCGGAGATACTCTAATCGCATTCCATATCCGCGGGGACTATCAAGAATTGTGCGGATAGCCTCTACATGATATATTCGGACCGTTGAAGCTGAGTCCATTGCGATCTTATTGAGAATGTCACGTTCTCGCGGGGTGAGGTGCTGATTAGTAAAGAACGCAATCCCTCGTGCTGCGTGCTTGGCAACTCCTATAAAATCACCTTCGAACTTTTTTTTGACTTTCTTAAACTTCTTTTCAGTAGAGGGGAAATAGCATGCGGCGATATATCGCCAGCCATTAAGTTCGAAAAGGACATCCTTGAGCCCATCTGGACCACCAAGAGGGCTTTGAGGATCAATCCTTTTAAAACCTTCGCTGTGGAGTAGTGTGGCACAGAGGCGCTCAGATTGAGTGATCCCAAACCGCCAAGCCTTCAAGGCTGTTTCTGTAGGTTGATCAGTAAAGTCCATTCATTTCTTCTTCAGTACAAAAACTCATTCCATTTAATAATTTCATTTTCCTACCCTTTGAAGGGCAATCCATTTCACCCAGCAAGCCACAAAGTTATCAAAGCTATTTCCTTTGATTTGATCAAAAATGAAATGTCTCAAACCATATAAATGACTAAAGATGATTGTTGGTAGTAGAACATTTGCTCCCAAATATAATTGGTGGTGACTGCTTCAATAGCCGCTCGGTTGTCGAAGAAAACGTTGATAACAGTTATGTTGATGGAGAGGACTCAAGGCCAATACTGGATAACCCGACTCTACCATAGAGTTACGTTGATGTTTGGTTGGTAGATCCTTATCACAACTAGAATAATTCGTGCACTTTGGTCAAAAACTCTTCATCTAATTCTGGGGTTTCAGAGAAATCTAGACTTCTTGGGATAATTCCCTCCTCCCATTTTAGTTTTTCCTCTCTCGCATATCTCTGCCAGTATGTGTACCCTGTGGAGTGGTTGGCTATTGAAATACCAGCAAGTCTAGGATGGGCATCAAACAAACCTGGTTGAATAATACGACCAAGGACAGATACATCTTGGCCTTCCGTTACAATGATATCGTTCGTTATATATACAACATCCAAATAAGAGACAGGGTCATATGTCTCAACGGCAGTCCTAAAGTCCTGAACAAATAAAGTGAATTTTATCGCCTTCAGGTCGTATAGAGTAGTTATTCGTGGATTGTATACTTCCCCAGTAAATGCGTACAAATTCCCGTCTGCATACCTGCCAGGATCAACTGCGATGGTATCAATTGCGGCTCGCGTATCTACAGGGTAACTATACTTACACCCAGAAGAGATAACGACCAAAAAGATGAGCACAAACCAGTTTATTATCTGCATTGTTTATATCCTATCGTTTCGATTTTATCTAGATTAGCCTACTTAAGGCGTCAAACGCTATTCGAAACCTGACTTGATTTGGTAACAACGGATCTTGCTAGACCTGTTTAATATCTAATTTCTATTTGGTTTTCTTCGCCAAGACGAAGTGCCTATCAACATCAAGTGGTTCCTGTTCGCGATTGTAGCTATTCTGAAGAAGTCTTCCACCCGCGCCGTCACCGGGGTTGGCTTGATGTCGGGTTAATGGGGGGATGATGGAGGGATGATCACGATCATCCCTCCGTTGAGTCGGCATTGGTTCGACATCAGGTATGATTGAGTGAGAAGGAATTAGGGTTGGCGAAGATTAGGCGAAATAGACACTTGACATCCTGACCCCATCCCGCATAGGTTCCTTCCCGCAGCTCACAGTCGACTAAGACCTCCTGCATCGTCTAGGAGGGGATTCTCGTCACTCACAGGAGGAATGACGCATGGCACTGGTACGTCTTAAAGCCCCCTATGGTTCAGTCTCGGGTAAAATCGGAACCGGACCCGACGCATCTGTCGTCTACGAAGTAGATGGTCGGTCGATCCTTCGAAACAATGCCATCTCTCGTGATCCACAAACCCTGCGCCAGCGGCTTCAGCGGGCGGGTGTCGAACAGGTCAGTAAAGTGTATCGCACGCTCTCCGTTCAGGAATCGGATTCCTGGCGAACCTATATACAGAATCTCCATGCCTTACAATGCCCAGGGATCAAGACACCAAAGCGTGGGTATGATGCGTTCCGTCAGATCAATATTCATCGGTTTGCGGCAGGGGAGGAGATGACGCGGTTCGCGCCCCTGCCTGAGGTCTATTCGGCGGCGATCGCGACACCCGTGGTGACACTCGCTGATGAGAAAGAGCTTCGGGTGAGATTTGATCATCCCTTCGCCGAAGGTACCGTGCGTTGGCGCGTTCATGTCACTCCTCCTTTGGATTTCGCGGGACAGTTTGCAAAACGCGATGCCTATCGATCGCCCATGGCTGAACAGGGTGCGGGGTATTATGTTGGGAAAGGTTTTCTGGAGAACCTGGTTGTGCGAACCGATTGGAAATACCAGATGGGAAAAACTCTTGGGGTTAAAGTCATGGTTTTGTCGGCAGACTTTGTTCCCGGAGGCGAGTCCGTCTATCGGCGGTTAGAGGTCAATTGAAGCAACGATGATCAGGAAGATGATCCAGTTTTTCACCGTATTGCGGTCGAAAAACGCATAGCTTAGCAATGCAACCGAATAGGTATAAACTGAGGAGAAATCACGTTTCTGAGGGGGAGCAGAAAAACCATCTATTCTTGCCCGCAAAATTTCTTCAAGGGTCGCCAGTTGCTGGTCACGAAGATTTCCCAGCTCTCTCGTCACTTCAGATGCCGTGAGTGTGCCATCTCCTTTCAGTTCATTAATCTTTTCAGAAACAAGTTTTGTATACTCATCTGAATATTCATCTGCTACATCCTGGAGGGTTTTACCCTTTTCTGAATCTTTACTATGCTTTTCGCCAAGGAGTTCTTCAATGAGTGACTCTGCCGATTTATCAAATGAGTCTGTAGCATTTGACATTGCCTCTGCACTGCTGATTTTCACCTGTATAGAACTCGGGTCACCTGCATTACCGGAGCCTTTGACGGGATTAACTGTCTGAGAATGAGAGAGGCCCCCGGACAGCACAAGGATACAGAGAAAAACCAGACTTGAAAATGCGAAGCGTTTCTTTGACTCAAAATAAGAATTCATTGATTTAGCTCTCCTAGAAGTCTTTGATACTCGAGTCTGTATATAAAAATGCCGGACCCAATTGAGCCCGGCACGACAAGTTCAGGTGGTCACTGTTCAGGTTGCATCATCGATTTCGTCTTCGACTTCTTCAGCTGCTTCATCGACTGCATCTTCGGCGTCTTCAGCGGCTTCTTCCAGATTGTCGCCGGCCTGTTCTGCTGTTTCTTCAATATTGTCGCCGACTTTTTCTGCGCTGGGACCGTTCTTATGGCCGCAGGAAGTGAGTAGAAGGGCTACTGAGAATACTACTGCCGTGATTAATCCGAACGTTAACTTGTTCAACATATTATACCTTTCCTTTTGAGGGGTGATTTGTTTCAAGGTTCATTGAGCTCTAGTGAGAACTCTTTAGTCATTCACGAGAAGCAGGAGGCTCCTCGCTCTGATCTGAGGTCGTCGGCGACGAGTGATGCCGGATATCAGCTGGTCCGATCTGCTTTTCCAACCTTAATGAAGGATCACAATGCAATGCACTGTCACCTTTCCCAAGCATGTCATCCACGGATGGAGAGTTTCTTGAGAGTTTCTCGACTTGATAGCGAACCTTTACTCAACAAGGAAGCAAATCTGGTGCCGGCCTTTGCTGGGGTGTCTTCTCGGTAACCCGACTTCCCGGTTGTTCAACCAATCACTTTTCTTGGCTGACGATGTCGTTGGGAACTTCTTGATTCTTGCTATCGCTTGTCGTGTGTATACATATGGGCTGGGGCCGTTCGGTCCATCCAGTGAGTCGTATATATTGGTGAAAAATGTCGTTCATGACTCTTGTGCTTCCCGCCTGGCAAGTAACCAGATAGTGAGATTACGGTATCGGTCTGCTGAGGCAACTCTTCACTGAATGGGAACGGCGATAAGGATTCGCTCTCTGGGGTTGTTGTAAATCAATCTCTTGCCGGAGAGGGGCATGGACTGTAGAATGAGGATTCGTCGTGATGACTTTTCTCCCTGGCGGAGTATCATCGGGCTATTGAACTTTGAACGATAGGCATTCTGTTCCCCAAGCTTATAAAGGCTCTGGGAGGGATCTCCTGGTTGAACAAGTGCAAGGTCGCCCAGCTCGATCGTGACGCTGGGTTGATCACGGTTATAGACAGAGAGAATAATCTCACTTTTGTCTGCGCGAGCGTGCATTCCAACGCCCTGCTGGAAAGAGGTGGGCTCTGTATAGTCACGGTTGTATGCCGAGACCTGGATTTCCTCTTTTGATTTCTGCAGCACTTCAGTTGTGGGGTCGACCTTTGGTGTTTTCCCGCCACAAGAGGAAAGAATCATGGTTGTCAGAAAAGATATCAGGGTCAGGGTGAATGGATAAGCCTTATTCATTTACTCCAATTCCTCGAAGGGCTGACCGTTGTCATTGCTGTTGCTGTCTAATTCCTCAAAGGGTTCGCCGTCATCGATCAGCTCTTGTTCTCGTTGTTTTTGTTGTTCGCGCAGCATTTGCTCCCGTTCTTCTGCGGGCGATCTTAAATCGGGAAGTGTTTCCATGGTTTCTTCAAATGAGGGAGGAGGAGCAGGTTCCTCTTTAGTGATCAGTAGATAGGCTGCAACTCCGCATGCCAGGAGTAACGCAGCAACTGCGATGATCAGAACAAGTTTCTTACTGCTGCCGCTCTCATTTTCTTCAGCGGGGCTTTTCGTCGTTCCTGATTTCGTTGATGGGGTTTTTGATGCTGTCGTTGGTGTTTTCCCCGGCGTGTCCCCGGTCTTAGTGGTGCCCAGCGATGTGCTATCTTTTTTCTTCCCTACACCCGAGAGAATTCCTGCCGTACTTTGTGTGGTGGTGCCCGTGGCGTGGGTTTTCGCCTTCTTGCCGGTTCCGGTTGTGTCTACCTGTTTATTTTCAGCCGATGATCCCTGAGATGAACTGCCACTCTTGAAGTCAACTCCTGTATAGAGAGAGGAGGAGCTGTTGGAGGAGCGATAACTGAAGAGGGATGTGATATTCCCTTTTTGATCCCTCAATGCCTTATTTAACTCGTCGCAGAATTCGCGTACCGTGCTATAGCGGTCTTCCCGGTCTGGTGCCATTGCCTGGTAGATAACGGCATCGACGGCGATGGGTATATCCTTATTGACCTCTGAGGGAGGGGGGAATTCTCCGACGGGCATTTTGCGAGCCATCATTTTGTAGAAGGCCACGGAGAGAGAATAGATGTCTGCCCGGTGGTCGACATTTTCCGGTTCGACCATCTGTTCTGGTGACATGTAGTGTGTTGTACCAAGTGGCCGTGAAGGAGTCTCCACGTCGACTTCTTCAACAGCTTCATCTCCCTGAACGATATGCGCGATACCGAAGTCGCCGAGTTTGATTTGGCCCTCTTTGTTGATGAGGATATTTGATGGTTTGATGTCTCGATGAACAACGCCACGCTGGTGAATGTATTCGAGGGCGTTGGCGCACGCGTCGATCACCAGTTTCCAGTCGGCGATGCGTCGGACGCGATTGTTGATAATCTTCTTGTCGAGATCTTCACCATCGACGAATTCGGTGATGAAGTAATAAAGGCCGTCTTCATGGCCTCGGTCAAAGATCACAATGATATTGGGGTGAGAGAGGCCTGCGAGAGCTCCTGATTCAGCTTCGAAGCGCTCAACGAAGGAATCGTCACTACAGAGTTTTGGGTGGAGAGCCTTGATCGCGACGGTGCGGTTGAGGCTTTTCTGTTTTGCCTCATAGACCATGGCCATGCCGCCTTCCCCGATTTTCTTGATCACCTCATAGTTACCGCCCAGGATCTCCCCTGGTTTGAGGATCCGGCCCGATGCGGAAGAATTGCGGTCATTTTTCTCGGCCATGGATGCGGTAAACCTTTGTAGCGTCTTAGCTTAAGGAAGTTCCATCAGCCCTTTCGGGCTCATGTCGCAGGGTCTGATATCGAATAGTCGTAATCTGTAAATTTGGCAACCCCTCACTGCTGAATTTGTTTTCGTTGGGATCATTGTGCGTTGCCAAGGTCAATTTCTGGGATTTAGAGTTTTGTTGGTGCAAGGCCTTTAGTCAAGACTCTACTTCTTCTTCTTGGTTTGGAGCATTTTTCTAATGCGTCGCAGGGTCAGGATCAAGACTGTTGCAAGCGTTGTTCAGGAAATGCCTGAGATTTAACTCTCCTTTTTCAACAGGATGATGTGAAATCAGGGTTGCCCTGTCCACAGGATTGTCACTTGGCTTCCATGGAAGTGGCAAGAAACAGTTCCCTTCTGAAGGGAAATCACCTTCAGATTCTCAAAATAAAAGGCTTTGAAATGATTGTTAATGCAAAAACCTTTGTTGCGATGGTTGTAATCGCTCTCCTGACATGTGTGACTCAGGGAAGTTTTGCTCAAGACGATACGGTGAAGATTTCTGTAAGCGGTTCGGATACCATGAATCTTCTTACCCAGAGACTCGCCGAAGAATATATGAAGGCGCACCCCAACGTTGAAATCTCCGTTCGTGGTGGAGGATCTGGTGTTGGTATCCGTGACCTGATTACGGGTCAGGTTGCCCTTGCCCAGGCATCCCGTAAGATGAAGCCGGAAGAAGTTCAGCAGGCGAAGGACAACGGGTACGAACCAGAGGAGCACATTGTTGCGCTCGACGGTATTGCCCTTGCCGTGAATGCTGACTCTCCCGTTAAGGAGCTTTCTCAAGGACAGATCAAGGCGATCTACACAGGAGCTGTTCAACGCTGGAATCAGTTTAATCCAGCGTGGCCGGACGAGCGTATCGTTGTCTTCAGTCGCGAATCAAGTAGTGGTACGTATCACTTTTTCAAAGAGAAGGTTCTTGATAAAGCTGACTTTACAAGCAACACCAGTTATTTAGCTGCAACCGCTGCTGTGGCCAATTCTGTGAAGAATGATAAGAATGCCATTGGTTTCGGTGGGGTAGCTTACTTCGTGCGGACCGAAGGTATTCGTGTTCTCGCTGTTAAGAAGGATAAGGATGCGCCAGCAGTGACGCCCGTTGAGACTGTTGATGGTGAGATCCATGTGAACCTTTCCGTGATTCAGGATGGTTCTTACTCAATCAGCCGTCCGCTGCAGTATTACACACGTGAGAAGGCAACCGGCGAAATTGGCGCTTTCCTTGAGTGGATTAAATCGGATGAAGGACAGAAGATTGTCCAGAAGATGGAATATATTCCGCTCGGTAAGGAATAACGTAGTTCGGGTTGGTTCAATCCAGCCACAGGCGTTCAGCGTCAGTATCACCCATCTGATTTAAGTGTAGTCCAATAGATGTCTGATCAAATCTCGGAAGACCGTCCGGGTAACAACCTGAACAACGAACAAATGACAACGGCCTTACGGAGTCGACTCCGCAGGCCTGTACCTCTCTATACAATTTTCAAAGAGAAGACGATCGAGTATATGCTCATGTCCTGCGGGGCATTTTCCACGCTCGTGATCCTGCTGATCTTTGTTTTTCTCTATAAGGAAGGGCTCGTGGCACTTGGGATGACCAATCCCACAGACTTCCTCTATGCAGAATCAAATATCATGGAGTACGATCCAGCGACGGAAACCACAAAAGTCGTCGGAAGCGAAGTGGGATACAATTGGCAGCCGGAGGGTGAGGACCCTAAGCTCTCACTGATACCGCTTATCTGGGGATCTCTCGGCATTGCAATACTCACGGCGATTTTGAGCACTCTGGCGGGTATCTCAATTGGGATCTTTCTCTCAGAGATGTCGTCGGACAGGACGCGAAACCTGATCAAGCCGGCTCTCGAGCTGCTTGTGGGAATACCGACCGTTGTTGTCGGTTTTTTTATGCTTACGGTAATCGCTCTGCCTTTGAAGGCGCTCGCCACCCGTGTCGAAAACTTTCTCGGAATTTCTACGATCTATGTTGATTCCTATAACATGTTCATCGGGGCTCTTGGCGTCAGCGTCGTGATTATCCCCGTGATCGCTTCCCTCGTGGATGATGCGTTGCGTACCGTACCCGATGATTTGCGCGCGGCAAGTCTCAGTCTTGGTTCAACGCGCTGGCAGACAACCTGGAAGGTTGTTCTGCCGGCTGGTCTTTCAGGTGTGATCGCCGCGGTTATACTCGGTTTCGGGCGTGCTCTTGGAGAAACCATGATCGTCTTGATGTGTGCCGGAAACGCGCCGCAGATGCTTCCTGAGGATGGGTCTATATGGTCGATTCCCTTTGTCGCCGTGCGTACCATGACCGCGTCTATCGCAGCGGAGATGGGTTCAGCCGCCAGTGGAAGTTTGCATGCCCACTCGCTCTTTTTTGTGGGAGCCATCCTGGTGACGATAACATTTCTCCTGAACCTCACTGTTGAAGTGATTGTTAATCGCTATCGAAAGAAGATCCGGTTATGAATAAGCAATTGGATCAGACCTTGTCCGAAGTTAGAAATGCGGTTAACCAGAAGAGCCGTGCTCCTCTCTGGGCCTTATCTTTCGAGTATATTATCCGGGGGATCACGTGGGCGGTCGTTTTTCTCCTGATATACATTCTCGGGACGATAACCTGGGAAGGTAAGTCAGCTCTTACGTGGGAGTTTTTGAGCCAGCCCCCAAGAGATGGGATGACCAGTGGTGGTATTTTCCCCGCTCTCTTCGGGACGGTCTTCGTTGTGCTCTTTATGATTCTGATGGCTTTGCCGATCGGGGTTTTCGGCGCCGTCTATATGGTTGAGTACTCCAGAGGAGGAATGCTTGCCCGCATCATCCGAGCGGCGGTGAATAATCTGGCTGGCGTTCCATCAATCGTTTTCGGACTTTTCGGCCTCGGATTCTTCGTACTCTTCGTTGGTAGAAACCTCGATTATTATGCTTATGGGATTCCTCGCACTGAGAAAGAGGCCGCGGTCATTGAAGAGCGACTGGCCCCTGAGCGGGAGGCTGCAAGAGCCGAGGCGATCGCTCTTGTGGAGGAAAAGGGGTTGATGGGTCCTGAGCGAGGTGACTTCATTCGAAGTTACGTTGATGAGAAGGTCTCTGGGCCTCCGAGAAAGGTTTTCGGGCAGGGAGCCATGTTTTGGGCTGCTGCAACGTTGGCCATACTTGTTTTGCCGGTCATTATTGTTTCAACGGAAGAAGCACTTCGGGCGGTGCCCGCATCACTCAGAGAGGCTGCATACGGGCTGGGAACAACAAAATGGCAAATGATCAGCACCGTTGTGCTTCCCCAGGCAAGGTCAGGCATTTTGACCGGGGCGATTCTCGCGATCGCCAGGGGGGCAGGAGAGCTGGCACCAATACTTTTCGTGGGTGTGACATTCTTTATGCCGACGCTTCCCTTGACAGAGCCGGTCAATTTCCTGTTCTTCGAAGTGCCTGTTGTGAACCCTTTTTCTGAGTTCATGCATCTGAATTACCATATTTATACGATGGCGACTCAGCATCATGATCCTGAAGGGACACGATATATACAATTTGGAACAACCTTCGTCCTGGTAGCCATGACATTTCTCATGAACCTGGCGGCAATTATTCTGAGAAGAAAATACGCGATTAAAAAATGAGCACCATCACCAGTCCAGATGAAATCAAACCAAAGGAAGAGTCGAACCTCAAAGTCGACAACCCTTATGTAAAGATTTCCAACCTCGATGTTCACTACGGCGAAAAGCAGGCACTGTACGACGTTAATCTTGGTGTTGAGCAGAACAATGTGCTCGCGTTAATTGGCCCTTCAGGTTGTGGCAAGTCTACGCTGATCAAGACAGTAAACAGAATCCTTGAGTTGATCCCGAACGTCAGGATCAACGGCGATATACAGATCAATAAAGAAAGTATTCTTGGTGATAAAGTTGATCTGATCGGGTTGAGGCAACGAGTTGGGATGGTTTTCCAGCGTCCTAATCCATTCCCTAAAACAATCTATGATAATGTTGCTTACGGATTGCGCGTTCACGGTGTGAAGGACCGTGACACATTAGATCATGTGGTCGAGTGGTCACTGAAGCACTCTGCGCTCTGGAATGAAGTTAAAGACCGATTAAATCACAGTGCATTGGATCTTTCCGGTGGACAGCAGCAGAGGCTTTGTATAGCACGGGCTCTTGCTGTACAACCGGATGTACTCCTCATGGATGAGCCCTGCTCGGCTCTTGATCCGATCGCAACGGGGAAGATTGAGGAGCTTATACAGGAGCTTAAGACGGACTATACGATTATCATCGTAACACATAACATGCAGCAGGCTGCTCGTGTTTCTGACTTCACAGCCCTCATGTGGCTGGGAAAACTGGTCGAACACAACAAGACTGAGGAAATCTTCACGAACCCAACAGACAAGATTACTGAAGATTATATCACCGGGCGTAACGGATAAGTTTTTCGAAATGCTGCGATCGTGGTGTTAAAGAATCTTCTTTGATTTTTCAACGGCTTCGGCAGGATCAACATTTCCACCACACAATACTATCCCAACACGTTTTCCTTTGCATTCGGCCATCTTCCGAGCTCCGGCGTAGGCCACGGCTCCAGTTGGTTCAACAATCACCTTTAGTCTTTCCCACAGATAAAACATCGCCTCGACAATCTCTCGTTCGGAAACATCGATGAGCTCATCCACGTATTCCAGAATAAGAGGGAAGGTCAACGAGCCGAGGCAGGGAGTACGTACGCCATCGGCTATCGTGTCGGGGTTTTGAATCTTCACAATTTCTCGTGTATAGAAGGACTGTTTCGCGTCGTTTGCGTTTACAGGTTCAACACCAATGACTTTGGTTTTCGGGGAAAGATTCTTGATAGCTATTGCATTTCCGGAGATCAGCCCACCTCCACCGACAGGAGCGAAAAAATAATCCAAAGTAGTCTCATTCAGCATCTCCAGGGTGAGGGTGCCCTGTCCAAGTATAACATGTGGGTGATTGTAGGGAGGAATGAGTTCGAGATTATCTCGTTCGGCTATTTCCTCGCCCAGTTCTTCCCGAACTGTTTTCACAGGGTCATATTCAACAACCCGAGCGCCATATGATCTTGTGGCCTTTCGCTTGGGTAAGGGGGCACTTGAAGGCATCACAACAGTAACAGGGAGGTTGGCGAACTGCGCAGCGCGGGCAATTGCCTGACCATGGTTGCCTGAGGAATAGGTAATGATTCCTCTGGGTCTCTTTGAAGAATCTCTGGTAAGAATCTCACTGATGGCACTGGAGGCTCCACGAAACTTAAAGGATCCTGTTTTTTGAAAATTCTCTGCTTTAAAGAAGTACTTACACTGATCATCCTTGTCGATTGTCTCTGAGGTGAGAATGGGAGTCCTGGTGATCAAGTCACGAATTCGGTCATGGGTCTTCTGGATACTATTCAGTGTATAGATGGAAGGGTTAGATGGAGTGGTCATGGAGAAAAGCCGGCAGGGTCGATGAGGTGTTGGTTCTAGGGTGATCTTCAGAAGTCCTGCTCATTATGTGCTGGCTGCGAGCAGTAGCTTTGAGCGCCCGAAAGCCTCGAAATAGCACCACTATAACTGCGTTTCCAAGCATTCAGATCTACCCCTCTCGCATACCATCAATCTGACCATGACTTCTAAAGATCACTCAAAGAAGTATATCAGGAATGATAGGTCGTTGAATAGTGGGTATCAAAAGAAAAAAACGGAAAGCAGATGGAATTGGGATGCCCCCCAGCGCCAATTCCATCTCACTTCCCGTTTGTTCTCCAGGAAACCAATCTCAAGTTCCTCGCCCTCCTGAGATTGATTTCGCTCCTCTCCTCCTACCGTGCACGATAAGTCTTTTTCCTCTTACCCCTCGTGAAGTCCTCCCAGACCTCCACCAAGTGACTTATCGCGGCTCCTACCCCTTCTCTTTCCTCCCGGTCAGTTGACCCCCAAGACAACTGCCCTCCAAGATTTACCTCCCGTACTTACTCCTCTTTTTGGTCCCTAACCTCGCTCCGGAACTTCCCTGAGCCCTTCCTTTTATTCCCTCCCTTACCTCTTTGCTTCCTCTTTTCCCTCGTGTTGATACTTACTCTATATGCAAGTAGAAGTCCCGCTTTGCCAGTAGATGCCGATTAGTTTTTCAGGAGTTTCTCCAAGAGCTAGATTATTGAAAATATTGAATTTAAAATTATACTTGGTTCCAATATCGGGTTGGTCTCGAAGCTGGACTCATAAAGAAACCGTAATTTTCTGGTGCATTGTTGCAGAACTACAACGTAACCCGTTGCCACCTCGCATCAGGAAAGCCCCTCATTTGAAAGGAGAAACTGTGCACATTCCAACAAGTTTGACCTGGAATTATATTCTTCCATAGGTGCTTTCCCTCTAAGAATCAGTGAATACCCCCATCCCATGTTTCGAGGACCTTCCCCGTCGGCTTTGTGTTCATCACCGATGAACCCGAAAGAATCACTTTCTTTGGCCCCAATTCTTTCTCGCGCCTCCTCAAAAATCCGCTTGTGGGGTTTCTCGTATCCTACCTCACTGGAAACTACTACGGCATCAAAGTACTGTTTAAGTTCCAGCTCCTCAAGAATCTGATGCAGGCGAGGATCCCAATTGCTGATCACCCCCATTTTCACGTTCTGCTCTTTTAAATAACCAAGCGTCGGAATAACGTCTGGGTAGGTGCGCCAATGATCCCCCTGGGCAAACTCATCGAAGAGCCTTCCCAAAAGGTCTTTCGGGAGTCTTTCCGTGCAGCCCGCAAGTTCAAAGGTGGTTATTAAGACTTCGGCCCAGAAATCTCGAGCCTCTTCCAGGTTGGACCCGTAAGGAAGAACTCCCGCCTGCTCTCGTTTTGCGCGAACACTTTTCCAGGATGGGATGAAGGCTTTCGTAAGTGCCTCATGGTCGACGCTCAATCCAAAGTCGAAAGCCGCCTTGGAGTAATGGTGTCCGACTGAGGGGTAAGGTTCAAGTAGAGTAAATCCGGCATCAAAGAAGATGTATTGGACAGCTGACATTGGAAAGATCTCATTTTCTTGTATGGGGTCGCAGCAGAGATTTGAAGTTAATATCTGGATGGCCAAGGAGAATTTCATGAGCCGCCCGGGGAGGAATGACTGTGATTTCACTTGCATCAAGGCTCTGCCCTGTTACTTGGCTTAACAGGATGCGGGTTCTTGTCGACCTTTTGTTGACCCGCATCCTTCCCCCAACAATAGAGGGGGCTCTCATGATTTCGAAAAGACCACGTTCAGGATAAATAATGTCATCACTCGTTATCGTCGAATCACCTGCAAAAGCTAAGACGATCAGCAACTTTCTTGGAAAAGATTATAAGGTTCTCGCCTCATATGGGCATGTACGAGATCTTCCGGCGGGCAAAAAACAAGTTCCACAAAAGTATAAGTCCGAGAAGTGGGCAGACTTTGGCGTTAACGTTGAGGATCAGTTTCAGCCCATCTATGTAATGGCTGACGGCAAGAAGAAGTACGTTGATCAACTGAAGAAGGCTTTGAAAGAGAGTGATGAACTGCTGCTCGCAACTGACGAGGATCGCGAAGGGGAATCAATTTCCTGGCACCTGGTAGAGCTCTTGAAACCTAAGGTTCCTGTTAAGAGAATCGTGTTTCACGAAATTACTCGAGATGCCATTCAAGAAGCGCTGTCAAACCCAAGAGACCTGGATGATGACCTTGTTCATGCTCAGGAAAGTCGACGAATTCTTGACCGACTTTTTGGATATAAACTGTCACCGGTCTTGTGGAAAAAGGTTCAACCGGGCCTGAGTGCCGGTCGAGTGCAGTCCGTCGCTGTTCGGTTGATCGTGGAACGCGAGGAGGAACGTTGCAAATTCAAGAAGAGTCAGTATTGGGACCTGGAGGCGAGAATTGGTGAGAACGAGTCGTCTGCATTTTCAGCGACATTGACTTCGGTTGGCGGTAAGCGCGTCGCTTCGGGCAGGGATTTCGACTCAACAACGGGAGAGTTGAAGAATCAGAAGGTTACGTTGCTCGATGAAAAGAGCTCAAAAGAATTAGCTGATTCAATCGCCAGGAATCTCCCCTGGGAAGTCATCAAGGTTGAAGAGAAACCCGCTTCTCAACGACCTTATCCTCCGTTTACAACCTCAACCCTTCAACAGGAAGGCAACCGCAAGCTGAGCTATACAGCTAGAAGAACCATGCAGATTGCTCAGAAGCTATACGAGGGTATAGACCTCGGTGGCGGCGAACGCGTTGGTTTGATTACTTACATGAGAACGGACAGTGTGGTCTTGAGTGATAAGGCGCTCAAGGATTCTCAGGCCGTAATTAAGAAGATGTACGGGGATAAATACGCAACCGGCCCACGCAAGTACAAGACAAAGCAGCGGAATGCTCAAGAAGCACACGAGGCTATTCGCCCCACAGAAGTTTCACGTACACCGACCGATTTGAAGAACTATCTGACTAAAGAAGAGCTGAATGTCTACGAGCTGATCTGGAAGCGTACACTTGCCAGCCAGATGCCCGACGCAAAGCTGCTTCGAACAAGTATAGAAATTGAAGCCCCTGCACAGAACGAGGGCGCCGTGTTCACGGCCTCTGGGAAGAAGATTCTCTTTCCTGGTTTTCTGCGTGCTTATGTGGAAGGCAGCGATGATCCCTCTGCAGAACTTGGGGATAAAGAAGTTCTACTTCCTGATTTGAAAGTGGGAAGTAAAGTTCATGATAAGTCTGCAGATAAAGATGAAGTGAAGCTTTATGAGGTCACTCCAAAGTTTCATGAGACGCAGCCTCCAGCCAGGTATACAGAAGCCTCTCTTGTGAAAAAACTGGAAGAAGAATCGATCGGCAGGCCTTCCACCTATGCTTCGATTATCAGTACGATTCAGGATCGCGGCTATGTCTATATGAATAAGTCAAAGCAGTTGATTCCAACGTTTACTGCTCTTCTTGTGACGGACCTTCTTCGCGACCATTTTGGAAAATACATCGACGTCAAGTTTACTGCAAAAATGGAGGAGCAGCTCGACCAGATCGCTGAAGGCGACCTTGAATGGGTAGAACATGTTCGGGATTTCTTTCGTGGATCCAACGGTGCCGGAGGGCTGGAAACTCTTGTAGAAGATAAAGAAAAGACGATTGATTTTCCGACACTGTCTCTAGGTTCAGACCCAGAGTCAGGAGAAGATGTGAGGGTCCGTGTTGGTCGCTATGGCGCATATCTCCAGAAAGGGGAAAACGGCAATAGCATTAATGCAAACCTTCCTCAGGACATGCCACCTGAGGATTTAACTCTGGAAAAAGCACTGACTCTGCTGGCTCAAAAAGAGAAAGGCCCTCGAGTTGTTGGCGAACATCCAGACCTCGGGGAAAAGATATATGTGATGATCGGGCGCTATGGTGCGTATGTACAAATCGGTGAGACTCCCGAAGACAAAAAAGCACCTAAACCGAAGAGAGCTTCTCTCGAAAAGAACATGCATCCTGATACAATCACTCTTGAGGAATCTTTGAAGCTTCTTGCGTTCCCCCGCGAATTGGGCCCACACCCTGAAACTGGGGAGATGGTTATATGTAATAAGGGACGCTTTGGACCTTACGTTGGACATCAGAAAGATTTTCGTTCGCTGAAGAAGGAAGATGATCCTTCGACAGTGACACTGGAAAGGGCCTTAGAGCTCCTGTCACAGCCAAAAGGTGGACGCGGTCGAGGAGCAAAGAAGACAGTCCTCAAAGAGCTTGGTAAGAACGATAAAGGTAAAGAGATTCAAGTACTCGACGGTCGCTATGGCCCCTATGTCTCAGACGGAAAGGTCAACGCGACTCTACCGAAGGGCTCTGATCCAAAAGATGTGACACTTGAAAAAGCTCTCGAACTTATAGATGCAAAGTCTAAACAGAAGAAATCGAAGAAGTAAGCTCTGAACCAAGTGTGTGAAAGCTAAATACGTCGTGCGTAGATACGCCCCGGTTGCTGGGTAATGAATTTTTCCATCTCAAGTTTGAGCAATATCTGGGAGAGTTCGCCGAATGGGATTCTGTCCGGTACAAAGCGAGCTACGAGGTCGTCGAATGCCATCGGTTCATGAGAGATGGCTTCCAACAGGGACTTTGCTGCACCGGTCATCATTGCAGGTGGTTTCTTTTCAGCTGTAACAAGAGTTTTTTGGGTCGCTTTCAACTCTTCCAGTCTCTTGGTTAAATGTGGTTCAAGGTCATGAAGGATGTCGTCGGCACACGTACACACGAGAGCACCATCTCTGAGCAGGCGATTGCTCCCATGACTGTTGGTTCGGTCTATATCCCCAGGAACAGCATAGACAAGTCTCCCTTCTTCATTCGCTGCCCTCGCAGTGACCAGAGCACCGCTCTTTGAGGAGGCTTCAACAACGATGACGGCTAGAGAGAGCCCCGCAAGGATGACGTTTCGGAGAGGAAAATTGCCTTTTGTTGGAGGTGTCCCTGGAGGAAAGGTTGAGACCAAAGCCCCAAGTTTACCCTGTCCGATCGTTTCACGGAGTCGTCTATTCCTCGCAGGATAATCCTGGTCGATCCCGCACCCCAGAACGGCAATCGTTCTTCCCTCTTTCCTTAAACACACAGAGTGAGCAATCGTGTCTATACCAATGGCCGCTCCACTCACGACAGTCAGCAGGGGGGCTAGTTCTTCAACCAGATGAGTTGTGACCCGGCTGCTGTATGATGTCGGATTTCTCGGACCAACGATCGCAACTGCGAGTTGGTCACTTTGCTCGAGCATCCCCTTTACGAAAAGAAGCGGAGGAGGTACTACCAATTGAAAGAGGTTCGCCGGATAGACCGGTGAGTGGAGAGGAATCGGTGTAATGTTGTTTTTCTTCAGAAGCTCGTACTGAAGTTGGATGGTGGAAGAGGTCGCAGTTGACCTGAGCTTTTCTGCATCACGTTTTGAAAGATGATACTGTTGATTCAGTTCTTGATCGGAGGCTCCGAAAACAGCCTCAGGCGTCATCAGTTCCCGCAAGAGAGGAAGGAGCTTTTTCGTCTCCAGTTTCGAAGAGGCAAGTCGCAACCACTCTTTGCACTCTCTCTCTTCCATGGTATCCGCTTCCTCCTTTGAAGATCCCAGTTCAGGGTTTCATGGTTTTGAAGACACCTTCGTTCACGAGGTCCAATGGGCCACCAGGACCCCGGGCTATGAGGAAGACATTGGCTTTTCGAGCAACTCTCACGTTGTCAGGGAACTTACTCTCATGAGCAAGAAGAGTACTGTAGAGCCGTTGAGCCCCTTCCGAGTTACGAAAGTAAAACATATAGAGTTCCGCGGTCTGGTTGCCTCCGGACATGCGGTAGGTATGCACGGCGAAGTTGTCCGCTTCCTGAAAGACTTCTAGCGTTGCATAGGGGTCATCGTCATAGGCGTTCATAAATCGGATGAGGTCTCTCGCGGAGCTCTCCTTATCCTTTTCTGTTGTTATGTCCTTAATATCTCCAACCCCGACAATTTCTGGAGGCATTTGGTCCTGGAAGCTCTTCAGGTTGAAGTAAGGCATGCCAAGGCCCAGCTGATTTCGTCCGACATTGTAATACATTGTTAATGGCTGTTCGAGCGGGCCCACGTCTCGCAGCTTGTCGTAATCATATATACCAAAAGCTGGAATACCCCAGATAATAAAAATAAAGGCGAAGAGAGCAATTCCTATCTTAAACCAGATAGAGCCAAAGAATGACTTGAGCTTGACGAGGATCGATTCTTTCACCTTCCCCAGTTTGAAAGCCATTTCATTGACATCGGCAAGTTTGGCTTTTTCTTCCTGCATGGTACTTACAGTTTCGTTGAGCAGGAGAAACACTTCATGCCATTCTGTTTCCAACTTCTTGCATTCCGGTTCACTCAGCTTTTGGAGCAAGCCAAGCGTAATCGCTCGGTTCACGATATCGATCATGTTAGAGCCAACATTCTTATCGTGCTTCAAAGATTCCATAAAGGAATCGTGCAGCATGGCGATGCGGGCCTTGTTGTTCAGGAACTGCTGTTCAAGCTGGGGCGTTGTTGCATGAGGAGGTTTGATGGCTTTGGAAACGAGCTCCATGAACTGTTTCCATGACTCCATGAGTTCTTGACAGTCAGCAATGCGTCGTTCGAGATCTGGATCGACCATATTTCGCCATCAACCTTTTGTAGAAAGTAATCAGGGCGACTCAAGCGAGCCGCCCCTAGTTCACGTTATTGACTTGATCGGCGCAAACGAATTCGAAGGACCTTATTAACTTGATACAAGCTCGATCATCTTGAACATAGGCAGGAACATCGAGACAACAATGAAACCAACAACAAGTCCCAGGAAAACAATAAGCAAAGGCTCAATTAGGGAGGTCAACCCCGCAACCATCGCATTTACCTGGTCCTCGTAGAAGTCTGCGATCTTCACAAGCATGCCTTCCAGCGCACCAGTACGCTCACCTACGTCGATCATACGTGTTACCATTGGAGGGAACACATCTGCTTCAACGAGCGGCTTGGTGAGTGATTCACCCGCTTGGATACTTGCCCTCGTTTTCATCACAGCAGACTCAATCACAGCGTTATTCGCTGTCTTCGCAGTAATTTCCAGTGCAAACAGAATATTGACCCCCGATCGGATCAACGTTCCCAGCGTCCGACAAAACTTAGCCACCGAGGACTTGAGGATTAGTGGTCCAAAGATCGGCATTTTCAGGTAGCAATTGTCGATCGCATAGCGTCCTTTCTTCGTCTTCCCCCAGTTATACATGATAACCAGGAATCCAACGAGGATAAGAAGAACCAACCACCATTTGTTTTTGATGATATTAGATACAGCAATCGTAATCTTGGTGGGTCCGGGCAAGTCCCCTCCAAGGCCCTCGAAAATACCCTCGAATACCGGTACCACACGCACGAGGAGGAAAATTGTAATCCCCGTTGCAACAATGGTAACGGTCGCCGGATACATGATCGCAGATTTAATCTTCCTCTGGAGAGAGGCAATTCGTTCCTGATAAGTAGCAACCTGGTCCAGGATCGTATCCAGCATACCTGATGCTTCACCAGCTCTTACCATAGAGAGGAAAAACTGAGAGAATACACTTGGATGTTTCTGCATGGCTTCCGTCAGTGAAAGTCCTGCTTCAACGTCCTTCTCAATCTGTCGCATGACACTCGCAAGGGCGCGTCGTTCTGTTTGTTCCGCCAGAATATCGAGAACTTCAATTAGAGGGAGACCGGCGCGGATCATCACGGCCATTTGCTGTGATAATACCACCATGTCGTCGAGTTTGATCCGACCTCTTTTCCCCTTTTTCTTCTTTGCTGAGCGCCCACTCGCACTTGCTTTCTGTATCTGAGTTGGCGTCAGCCCTTTTTCCCTGAGCATCCTGACAACGCTGTTTTCGTCAGCTGCTTCAGCTGTCCCATTGATCGTTTGTCCGTCTGCTGACCGGGCATTGTACTGAAAGACTGGCATTGTATGATTATTCCAGTAAGACTAGTTTCGGGTGTTTTTTTCCAAATTTATTTTTCCACGGCAAGAGGTAATTCCAATGCTCATCGTTTCCCTCGCCGTATTTTAGGATGATTCTTAGTCAAGTTCGGAGGCCAATTCCAATTGCTTTGCCTTTTTAACCGCCTCCAGATCGTCATCCATCGTCAATTCAACAACCATCTCTGTCGTTGTGGCTCCCTGCTGAACCTTTCGGATGCCGGCCATTCTCATGGTTTCAAGACCTTGTTCGATTGCCAGATTCTTGAACTTGTTTGTTGGCATGCCTGCCATCACCGCATCGCGCAGCGCATTATCCATCAACATCACTTCATAAAGACCAACACGCCCTTTGTATCCAGTATGTCGACAGACTTCACACCCCTGGCCTCGATAGAAAACCGTATTGTCGGCGATTTCTTCTTCAGGAATACCCAGCAATCTAAACTCTGTTGGGTCTGGGGTATAATCTGTGCGGCAGTTCTTGCATATCCTTCGGGCAAGACGCTGGGCCTGGATCATGTTCAATGAGGCCGTAATGAGGAAGTCTTCTATACCCATATTGAGTAGTCGTTGAACCGTTCCTGGTGCGTCATTCGTATGGAGTGTAGAAAGGACAAGGTGACCAGTCAGGGCCGCTTTGATCGCAATCCCGCCGGTTTCAAGGTCTCGAATCTCACCCACCATAATGATGTCAGGATCCTGACGAAGGAAAGACTTCAAGGCTGCGGCAAAATCAAGTCCTACATCGGGCTTAGCATTCACCTGATTAATCCCGGGCAGATTATACTCTACCGGGTCCTCGACAGTGCTGATATTTTTGCTCGGATCATTAATACGGGAAAGGGCCGAATAGAGGGTGGTTGACTTACCTGAACCGGTAGGTCCAGTGATCAAAACCATGCCGAATGGCTGTAGAATGGCATCCTCAAACTTCACTTTTACGTGAGGTTCAAAGCCCAGATCTTCGAGGTTCAGCATCAGGTTGCCCTGGTCGAGAATACGCATCACGACTTTCTCGCCAAAAATGACAGGGCAGGTACTGACACGAAAGTCAATAGGACGTCCCTGTACTTTCACCCTGAAGCGTCCGTCTTGAGGTCTTCTTTTCTCCGCAATATCCATCTCAGATAGAATCTTGATACGAGAGATGATCGCATTCTGAAATTTTTTAGGAGGGTTGGTCATTTCGTGAAGAAGACCATCGATACGATAACGAAGCCTCAGTTTCTTTTCATAAGGTTCCAGATGTATATCTGATGCGCCTGCTTTGATGGCTTCTGCGATAATCTTATTTACGAGCTGAATAACTGGAGCATCATTAACGTCTGCTTCATCGTCATCATCGCTCTCTTCATATTCTTCTGCATCTTCAAGTTCGAGGTCGTCGAAATTCAGCGCCTCTTTAACAGCAGATTGAACATCTCCGTCCTGGATCTCCTTCAAGGCTTCTTCGATATTGGCACCGCCGCCAGGCCCATCTTCCGGGTAATAGCGAGTAATCGCCTCAACAATATCTGATTCGAAAGAAATGACGGGGATAATTTCCGTCTTTGTCAGCAGTTTCAACTCGTCGAGAAGATAAATGTTTGAAGGGTCAGAAAGTGCAATTGTCAGTGTGTCGCCGGTTTTATCCACCGGCACAATCTTGTACTTTCTCACGATATCTATTGGAATGGCACTGAGGACCTGCTCATCTATCTCATAATGCGAAAGCGTGATAAATGGGACGTTGAGCTGTTTTCCCAGTGCTGCGGCCATCTCCCATTCAGATGTGAGTTGTAACTCAATGAGAACGTGCCCAAGGCTCTTCTTGGTAGCTTCCTGTTCAGCGAAGGCTTGATCAAGGTCAGCCTCAGAAATGACATTGTCACTTACCAGCATTCGACCCAGCCGCTTTTCCATCGCTGTTGCCATCTGTTACCTCCAGTTTGAGAGCTTCAAAGTATCGAATGAAGCTTTTAAAGCTCCACAAAACGCTCTTATTGCATGCTTTCAAGCAGCATTTGAGTCATACTTGGGAGACTGAGTCCAGAAGTTTTATGGCTGAAAGAGGGGCATTTTGATCGCTGGGGCCTCGTTCGCCTCCTGTCAAAAGGCATTTTCTCACTCTCCAGCATGACAAAAGGGGCTCAACCGAGTGGAGAGCCCCTGCATAATTCGACTTATCAATGAAGTCGGTTAATCTTCCAGAGATACGGAATGTTCAAGAATTGTCAGATCTTTCAGGTTTACCGAAATGGATGGATCGTTCCCGAGCCCCGGAACATAAAGGTAGTCGAACGCAAGGTTCATCGTTCTACCCCCCAGAACTTCGTTCGCGTAAAACCAGGATCGGTAGATAATCGTGTTTCCGTCAGTGGGAATCGGAGGAGAATCCGTCGCTGATTCGAAACTGGTCGTTAGAAAACTCTCTGAACCCGAATCACTGATTCGCATCCGGTATGTTGGGACCCGATTAACTGTCGATGCGCTGGCGGATGTGCTTACACTGTATCTGACTTCATAGATCGTGTTTTTCTCCATGATGAACGGAGTTTCCGCTGACCAGAAGCCAAAGACAAGATTGCCGCCGGGGCCGTTCGACTCACCACTGAGCATCAGTCCGGCGTTGCTGCTCCATAAGTTTGCATCGGCAATGGCCTCAACATTAACGGGCGTAAATCCAAACGTTCTATTTCCGCTGAAATCGTATCTGGCAATCTCATCCCATCCAATGAACTGGGTCCCCGTTCGATTGATGAGAGCAATTTCGTCCAGATGAATAAAGTGAAATCGGCGATTCGTCTTGTCGAAATTCATCACATCGAAATGAAGAGAGAACTCTTTCTCTGGAGAGCCCTGTGAAAAGAAGCTCCTGTATATCTTGCCTGATGGGTCAGGGGTGTAGGTTCCATTCCCCGAAGAAACAATATCATGAGAGAGTGACTCTGTATAGTCTGAAGACGTCACCCTGATTCGTGTCGTTGGATTTTTCGATGGGTCATCTGAACTGGAACGAATTTGTGCCTGCACTTCATAGAAATAGCCACCAATGGGTTCTGCGTCTACATCGGGTACCAGGACTTTCGGCGAAGAATAGGAGCCAAAGGTCTGCGTGTTATCACTCGTAATGAGAGTTAGGGCGCTTCCCTCAAATGTTGTCGCTGGAGAAGTGAAGGCTTGTAGGGGAGCGTACATCCATCCTTCAGTGGAGCCTTCAAAGTCAAATACCACAGATTCTCCCGTGATAATAGGATCTGTGCCGCCTCCACCTCCACCGCCACCACCACCGCTTCCACCGGAACCTGTTTGGGATTCAGGGAAACTCGTGCTTGGGGCGTTTGGAACAGTGCTCAGGTACATTTGAAACTGGTCCAGTTT
The DNA here is from genome assembly GCA_964437365.1 of uncultured Candidatus Sumerlaeota bacterium. Lineage (GTDB taxonomy): Bacteria > Sumerlaeota > Sumerlaeia > SLMS01 > SLMS01 > CAYTGM01. The sequence goes on from CAYTGM010000001.1 coordinate 406,864, forward strand.
CATCCCATTAGATCGTCCTGAGAGTTCGATCGTGTTCGGCCCTGCATTCAGATTAAACGATGCATCAACGTGACCGAGCTCTTCGTTTCTCGATTGCCAGGTCCATTTGTACTGGCCGCTTTGAGATGAATAGATCTTAAACCACTCTTCCTGATTATGTCTCACCCATACATCGTTTTCCTCTGTATGGTCCGGGTGGTCATGTTGATTTCTTATCCGGAAGTTATAGACGCCGGGGTTTGTGACATTGATCTGGTACGTGATCGTGCCATTTCCGGGGTTGCCAAAATGATTTGGCCCTTTCCATTCATAGTAACCGTTCCCGGTATATCCTGAATCGCCGGTTTCCAATACCCATCCTGAACTGGGTGGCATACTTTCCACTTGGATGACGATCAACCCGTCCTTCTCCTGGAAAATGGGAAGTTCTGGGTTGAGTGTGACATTTCTGGCATCACTGGCCTGGGCAAAGCTAAGGAGTCCGCATGCCAGTGCAGCCCCCGAAACAACTTTCTTCATCAACATGATTTAAACTCTACTGGTTGGTTTCCTGAGGAAATCCTGCTCGTAAAATCCCTCAGGAATCCAGAAACCTACCAGCAAAGAACACCGTCAAGTTTTACTTTGATTTCTCAAGATTCAATATTATTATAAGATGTTATACACATGAAGAAAATCACATGCGATCGGTATCGTGCGGTCCTTCTGCCAGGTTATGTTGATCCATCAGTTCTACGATTAACGATGAGCCTTCCGCCCTGATATGCCTCAGGAATACTTCACATGTATTGGAATTCTCCTCTGAGATGTCCCGAGTCTCTCTCGGATCACTTGCCAAATCAAATAATTCGAACTCACCATTCTTAAGCAAGATGAGCTTCAAGGAACCTCTCCGGTATGCTGCGCGTTGGATAGCTTCTTTCTCCCCATTGCGCTTAACGCCTCTTCCATTGCCATGAAATTCCCAGTAGAGACCACGTTCAACATTGTCCACCTCTGTTGCACCCAGAGCATCAACCATCGAAACTCCATCTGTTGGCGGCACCTCTTCTACTCCTGCTAACTCTGCGAAAGTCACCAGGTAATCAGGAAAATAAGACAGGAAATCACTTGAGGTGTCTGGTTGAACCCTTCCCTTCCAGCGAAAGAATGTCGGGACTTTTATACCTCCTTCATAAAGATCACGTTTCATTCCTCTCAATTCTCCACTACTTTCGAAAAAGAATACGTCATGCTTGTCTTTATCGTGAGGTCCATTATCAGAAGAAAAAATAATCAGAGTGTTATCGGCGATCTGCGGGTTCCTGTCGATCGCTTCAACGATTTCACCAACTGAATTGTCGAGGTAAGTCACCATTGAGGCGTAGGCTTTCTCAATATCAGGCCATTCTTCGTCATTATAGAGAGTTCGAATTGGGGGGAAGTGTACTTCTCTATGAGGAATTGTAAAAGAGAGCTGTATATAAAAGGGCTGGTCCCCCGTAGCAGAGGAAACAATGCTGATAGCTTCCTCCGTAAAGAGGTCATGTGAATACGCTGTCCGGTTTGAATAGTCTACTACTTCATTTTCAGGTATTGCCACAAAGGTTTCTTCTCGCCAGAGACCGATGGGGTAATACCAGTGTGCATAGGCCTGATTGAGGAAGGCGAAGGAAGTCATGAACCCATTTCTGGTTGGCAGAACTTCCAACTCGTCATCAAGAAGTTCACCGGTGCCGGGAGGCCACCATCCTGTATGAGACATGTATTCATCACGTGACATGTCTGCTCCTCCTAACCCCCATTTGCCGATGAAATGAGTTGTATAGCCACTCTTCTTCAAAACTTCGGCGACTGTTATATCATCTAAAGACTTTAGTGAGGCGCCTTTTTCAACGGGCATTCGTCCTGTATGACGCCCGGTCATCAATGTGTATCGTGATGGAGTACAAACTGTGGATCCTGCGTAATGGTTTGTGAAAGTCATGCCCTCGGAGGCAATTCGATCTATATGAGGTGTCCTGATCTTTTCCTGTCCTGCAAACCCCACATCTCCATAGCCCAGATCGTCGGCCAGCAGAAAAATAATATTAGGACGCGAGCCGACGAGTGATGGTTTTTCTGCGAAAAGCGGTGAGGAAGGAGCATGCAAGGATACAGACAGAGAAAGAATGAAAGTCAAACGCTTCGTGCTTTTCAAGTTTGTCATGGTAAATCCATACATGAAGGAACTGTTATAAATCAATCTGCGTCTACACAACTATCAAGTTGCTGATATAATATTCGAGCCTAACTAGTTCTCACCCCATCCCTCAACCAGATCATGGTCCACCCAGATCAGATCCTCTATTTCGTACCCTTTGTCCTCTGCAAAACTTAACAGTTCATCCTTCAATTTCTTATCGATTTCAGTGTCACGTGCAAGGATCCAGAGGTAACCCTTATCCGGTCCAGAAACGAGTGCCCACTCGTAGTCTTCTTTGTCCAGTTTGATGACATGATATCCTCCATAGAAGGGCCAGAAGAATGAAACCTTCAGTGATCCTGTATCTCGGTCACCTTGAAACTTCGCTGTGGCCCGTGCCTCACTCCACTCTTCTTTCTTCTCGTTCCAGCCACGATTGACGACTTGGATATCCCCATTTTCTTTAAGTGAATACTCTGCCGTTACGTTAGTAAGACCCCGCTCGAATGAGTGATCCAAACGGGCGATCTCATACCATTTTCCGAGGTATCGATCAGGTTGAAAGCCCTCGACAGGTTGAACCCCTTTCGGAACACCCGTCATGCAGGAGCTCAGAAGTAAGGTGCCGCCAACGATCAAAGCCAGAGGCTGAAGGGCTAATTTAGCTCGTGACATCAGAAAGATTTCTCCTTTTCAGGCCTAATTCACATCTCTAATTAACGTCAGGGCAATAATCGTGACGGGTTACTCCAATTCTCCCTTCTGCCTTTTCAGTTCTTCGATAAGTTCCTGGTATTTTCCACGAGATTGGTTCAGGAGTGTTTTCAGGGTTTCTGCTTCTCGGGAAACACTGATATTGTTGAAATCAAGACGATTGAGCGCCCCCTCTTTTTCACGTTTCTTTACGTCATCCAGAATGGCTTCGATCTCATCCAGAATGTCGAGCTGTCGATCAATAACTGATTCTGCCCGTTCTACGTTCCAATGTCGGTAGCCTTCACGCTTGATATAGACAGGTGTCGTATGTGCCGCGGAGCCATTCTGTCCATAGGCACGGGCCGCAACCCAGAAACCATCACCGGCATTAAGCGACAGCGATAGACTTAAATCCTTGCCGGGATCAGGAGCACTGACAGCTCTCCCAGCCACTTCACTCAATACGACCACTTCTAACCCTACCGGGGCCGAGTGCCCCGACAGACCCCACGCCTTTGCTTCAACCCTGACTTCTTCATCGGGATTGGATGTATGAATTGTCGAGCCAGGAAGCTGATCATTAACCGTGAATTCAATCATCGGACCACTTGTGGTAAATGTTTTTCCTGTCGAAAGGGCGTCGAACCATTTCTGAGGGGTCAACTCTTCGTCTTCACCGACATGCGCATAGACACGTACGTCTCCAACCGTCCCGGCATAAGGAGTGTCGCTACCCGCCGAAGCGTTCAGCTTGTATCCAAGATCAAGAAAATTGTAATACAATTCCGTTCCCAGTCCACGTTGCATGATGCTGTAAAAATCATAGAGTTCGAAGGGAACAAGTATTGCCATTCCGCGATGCGCTTCACAGACGTTTTGTCCAACGTGGGTTTGTCCGAAGAGCCCACCCTGGCGATGAACTTCACGGGCGATCCAGTCAAGAGCCAGGTACTTTGAGCGATCTCTCACAAGGCTCGTCAGGTTCAGTCCTATGTTGTGACCGAGTATTGACCTGGGGTCTTCCTGACCCGGAATCAGCCAATGTCCATCAGACTCCACGTAATACTCTTCTCCGAATCCTCGTTGGGTAAAATATGTCCTTTGAGGATCGCCCATTTCCAGAACATTTGAAACGTGTATATCCATCGCTTTAGCAAATGTAACGAGCTTGTCGACATCTCCGCTGTGCAACATCCGCGAGTGAATATGATCATCCCCGCTGAACCACCCTTTGTGACTCATGTCTTCCCACCGGTGAAAAGAAACCTTCCGTTTCTGCCGATTGCCTTCTTCGATTTCCACAGTCAGTTGAACAGGCTCATGTTCAATACCTTTTAAGAGTGTTATGTCCCAACTGCCAACTGGAAGCGTTAGAGCCGTATGGGAATCCACCAGCCAGTAAAACCCCTGATTGTTTCCAGGCATTTTGACGTGAAAGCTTTCATGTGGACCTCGTATAGATAATCCTGGGGGCATGAGCTCGTCGGGGCCGGTAACGTCATGCATGTTTTCCTTGAGGCTGATAGAGTCTCCGATCGGCCAGAGGTTTCCATTCATTGAGTCAGCAACCTGGATAAGTGCAGGCGTCTCTTTACCATTTGATTCAAGGTAAAGATCCAGAACGCCATAGGCAGCTTCAGCGATCGTAAGTCCATGCCAGCCAAAAGGATTTTCTTCTCCGTCCTTCTTGAAGGCAATTCCAGCGACGGTTTCCTGCATTGAAGGTCCCGTGATTTCCAGGACGATCCATGTTACCCCATTTGGATGGACCTCAAAGGTATAAGGCGGATTATATCTTTCTCTGTCTATATCATAAATTTGATGGCGGAATGATTGAGCGTCAGAACCTGTGATCACTTTCAGCAGAGCAATACCATTGATACGGTTGAAGCTGATAGGCTCTTCGGGGCCGAGTGAGAACTGGTAGTTGGTGAAGTCCAGAGTCAGCGCTGGAGGTATACTCTCGATGGCCTCGACAAGTAGATCGTCGGCGATCTGTCGATAGTAGGGAGCCTGGCCCGCGAAGGCCGGGTTTGACCCCGGGGCGGTCAGTCGTCTATACTCTTCATAGTACTCATAGATTTCCTTCAGCTTCTCCATGTCCTCAGAAGATAGAACTCCTCTTCCTGAGTTGAACACCTTGTCGACAAATCGAGGGGCCTCTGATAATGGTTCCTTGAGGTCGATTTGTGAAATTTGCTCCTGGGTGAGAGGTCCTTTTTGTCCACCATGGGCATACAGAAATCCTGTTGATGAGAGCGTATATAAAAAGAATAGGCTCAGGACTGCTGACTTAAGTATTTTTTTCATGATTGGGTTCCCGTAGAGAAAACTTTGTTAAGCATATTAAAGAATAAGTATAAGAGGCGATGCTGCATAGAGAGGGGGGATCAGGCAACAGAAAGTATCCACCTGTCAGTGATGTTGCTCTGGAGGCAAAGTTGGGGAGAGCATAAAGAAAGCCGACTCACGGATGCTCCGGAGCCGGCTCGATGGGTTCTTGTTGGGGAAAACTTAAGGGGATCAGACCTTGCCGTAGACTGACTTTCCTGCTGATTTGAGGTCTTCGATAGCAACCTTGAGACGGTCGCAAACACCCTGCTCGGCGAGCTTCAGGTAACTGCGTGGATCGTAGTGCTTCTTACTGCCGATCTCGCCATCAACCTTGAGGACACCATCATAATTGCGGAAGAAGTGATCCGCAATCGGACGTGAATAAGCATACTGTGTGTCCGTATCAATGTTCATCTTGATCACACCGTATTCCAGGGTTTCCTGAATCTCATTTTGAGGAGTTCCTGAACCGCCGTGGAATACAAGGTCCATCATTGCTTCTTTGCCGTGTTTTTTGACAACAGCATCCTGTCCTTTTTTGAGGATGTCGGGACGAAGTTTGACAGCACCTGGTTTGTAGTGCCCGTGGACGTTACCGAAAGTCGCAGCCAGCATGAAACGACCAAGTGGGTTCAATGCTTCATAGGTCTGTACCATATCTTCTGGCGATGTATAGAGTTTCTCATCGGGGAGGTCAGAGTTGTCGATTCCATCTTCCTCACCACCAACAACGCCGATTTCAACTTCAAGAATGATCTCGTTCTTAACGCAAAGCTCCATGACTTCTTTGGAAAGCTTCAGGTTTTCATCGAGAGACAGCTCAGAAGCGTCCAGCATGTGAGACTGGAAAAGATTTCCTTTTCCTTCTGCGCGGCGCTTAGCTGTTTCTTCGATCAGCGGCTTGAGGAATGTATCCACTTTCTTTGGCTGGCAGTGGTCAGTGTGAAGGGCGATGAGAACGTCATAACGTTCTGCGAGGCGATGAATGGCTTCCGCCAGAACGACAGCGCCAAGAACTTCATCTTTATTCGCTGTCCCTGATGCAAACGCACCACCACCGGTTGAAACCTGAATGATACCATCAGACTTTGATTCTGCAAAAGCCTTGAGAGCACCGTTGATGTTAACGAGTGAGGTGATGTTGATGGCAGGGTAGGCGTAGTTGCCTTCCTGGGCGGCGTCGAGCATCGCTTGATATTGTTTTGGGGTTGCTACAGGCATCTGTATCGACTCTTTCGTGGAATTTTTAACGAGGAAAAAGCGGGTCCGCTTTAACCTCGCCCCGGTACCTAGCGAAGGTTTGAAAGAGGGGTCAAGGTTCGTTGGAGCAGAAGTCGGATGAGGAAGGAGAAATTCCAGCCACGCGGTGATTAATTTTATAAGGGGATGAACCAGAGGATATTGTTTGCCGAGGATTATGGAAAACCCAGCGCAGTCTCCGACGCACAAGCTTCTCAGGATAATCTTCACATTCAGGTAACACGTCCTGCTTCATACTTCGGCTCTGTTGCCTGCTCTCCTTAAGTCATGGCTTGATCAAGAGCTGGATCGGCGGGAGCAGTGATCGAAATCGAGGCCCTCTCTATCAAGAGAGCCTCTCAGCCGACAGGAACCAGATTCGTTTTGCTCAGGAGTGCTGGGTCCCGTCCACGAGTCTCGACTTATTCAACGAAGATGACTTGAGACGATAATCTCCTTAATAATATTCGGCAGCTTCCATTTGAACTTCGTCATTCTTGAACCTCACCGCTCTCAGGGTGGGTAGAGCTAATGCTGGCTCAATGCTGACCCAATGGTGGGATGATCGTGATCATCCCACCATCATCCCCCCATCAAGGCACCATTATCCCTACCCCCTTTTTGAAGCCTGATCTTGCTTTAAAAACATTCGATAATATTTTAGAACTTTTGACCCCCATCAATCACGCCAGCATCAGCCTTAATGCCCTCGAATCCAGGCACAACCGGTGAAAATCAGTACTTCAGAGCAGTGTGGTACCCTTGGAACTCGTCAAGAAAGGAAGTTTTTCTTCTTGGTTTCCGATTTTCAATCACATTGGACTTCCTGAAGCGGCCCTGAAACACCCACTGTGCACCACTGAATTTTTTAGAGGTCTTTGAAAATTTTCTATGTTTTAGAGCGGGGTCGTGGTTAAATTACATCTTACTCCACTGAAGGAAAACTTCCCGGCCATGATACGCACCCTTTTCCTCACATTCCTCCTCGCGGCAGCGACGGTCTCGTATTCTTTCGAGGTTCACGAGCGCCCCCTCAACTCAAGGCAAATGGAGGAGATCCTTCAAACTGTTGTTGCCAACAGTGATCTCATGGAACTGACCAAAGAGGGCGAAAGCGTCACTGGAAAGCCCCTCTACATGGTTCATGTCAGTCATGGCAAAACAGATGATCCCTGGAAGGTATTCGCTGTAGGAGCTCAGCATGGTAACGAACATTCAGGCAAGGATGCGTTGATCACCATTATTCAGGAGCTTGCAGAGAATCCCGAACTCTTGCCCGAAGATATAGACCTCTATCTCCTGCCTATGGCTAACCCGGATGGTGTCGACGAAGACAAAAGAAGGAATGCTCATGATGCTGATCTCAACCGCGATCATCGGACCCTTCTTCAACCCGAAGTACAGACCATTCACAGAATACAACAGAGAGTTCGTGCTCATGTCACGATCGACTGTCACGAGTATTCACGCGATTCTGGTTCTACACTGGAGGCAGGAATTCGAAAGTGGCCGATGGTTACCCTCGGCACGGTCAACAACCCATATGTTGATCGTCAAATTCGTAATCTTGCAGAAGAGCGACTCCAAGAGTGCCGCGCTGCGATGCAGCAGAAGGATATTTCTTTCCTCGAGTACCTCGTCGGAGGTCCTCCTCCTGAGTTTGAAATCCGGCCATCTACCCTTGAAGCGGATGATCTACGCAACGGGCTTGGGGTCTATCAGAACCTGTCTTTTATCATTGAAGCAGGTATATACAGGCGGAACGAAGATCCACAGGCAGACTTTCCAGAGCGCGTGGCAGCCTACCGTGAGCTGCTTTGGGCGTTGATCCTTGGCGGAGACCGAAAGACGGAAAGGTATGCGATCGAGACTGCCAGAAAAGCTCCTCCAATGAACTATATCCCGACGAATTATTTCTGGGGAATCACGGATGAAAACAAAAGGCTGTTCCCCTATCCTGCATTTGATCGCGATTCCGGTGAAGAAATAACGATTCCAACGATGAATCTGATGGATGATATTATTATCAAGAAATTTGTTCCAAGACCTAAGGGGTATCTTATTTCTGGAGATTCTTTAAGCGTCTATAAGACACTGCTTGATCGACATGCCATCGCCTATAAGGAAGTCAGTCCAGGTGATGAGTACTGGGTTCAGCGAAGTATTCTCACTGATGTTGAAGAAGATTTTGACGCTCTCTATGAGCGATATGATGGTCGACAGATTGTCGAGCTAGAAGAGGTTCCCACCAGGGTTTCCTCGTCAGATGCAATCTACGTGGATGCTTCTGGAAGTCATGGAAACAGAGTCTCTCTTCTCTTGGATCCATTGCGTCTCTATGGGTTGTATGAATTTCATGAGTTTCGTGAAACCGTCAATGAAGACGGGGAAATTCCTGTGTATCGTGTGGTTGATAAGCCATGATCTTATTATCCCGGTCACCACTAATAGAACGGGGTTCACGGCGCATCTATTTCCGTCGTGGAGTCCCGCCTGACTACTGATCTCACCTCTCTGTGCTCCTTCGTATCTCATCCGCTTTTGAAAGCGAACCATGAACTGCATATAGACACTAGAGGTAGAAGATGATTAAGACAACAACAAGTCCAGAGTCACTCAGCAAAGTGGCGATGACAAAGAATAAACGGTTCTTCATGTGCCGTCCAACGAACTTCTCCGTGGATTACGTGATCAATCCCTGGATGGAAGGTAACCTGCATCGGCCAGATGCTTCTGAAGCCATGAAGCAGTGGGAGGCATTGCACCAGGCCATTTCTGAAGATGCAGAGGTTGAATTGATAGATCAGGGGCCTGGAATGCCCGACCTTGTGTTTACGGCCAACGCAGGCCTTGTCTTTGGAAACCATGCGATTCCATCACACTTTCGACACCCTGAAAGACAGGTTGAAGAGCCTGTCTTTACAGAGTGGTTCCGCAAGCACGACTTTGAAGTGACGGAGATGCCGCGCGGGATGTACTTTGAAGGAGCAGGTGATGCTCTCTTCTTAAGAAACGCCCCTGTCCTAGTCATGGGCTACGGGTTCAGAACAGTCCTTGAATCAGCAACCTTTGTCAGCGACGTCCTTGGAGTTAAGGTCGTGCCTGTTAAACTGTCTGATGATCGGTTCTATCATCTCGATACCTGTTTCTGTCCTCTTTCCGGAGGAAAACTGATCTGGTATCCTGACGCTTTCGACAATCGTTCAGTTAAGGTTATCGAGTCTCTGGTTCCGGAAGCAGACAGATACGCCGTATGCGAAAAAGATGCATTGAATTTCGCCTGCAATGCTGTCGATACAGGCACAACCGTTGTCTTGAATCAGGCAACAGAAGGCCTGGTGAACAAGTTGCATGAATGGGGTTTTCGCGTTTTTCAAACTCCTTTAACACAGTTCCTTCTTTCCGGAGGATCTTCAAAATGTCTGACACTTAAGCTGAACGAGTTGAAGAAAAACGGGAAGCGACTGAAAGTACAGAGCCCCGTCACCAACGTCGATATAGAATTTCGCGGCCACATTATCGATGAAGGTACGCTGACTAAGGTGATGGATATCGTTCCCATGCGCGGCGGATCTTATCGCGTTGACCGTTTCGAGCCAGGATTTACACAAACAGATCCTTCATATATCTCTATGCAGATATCTGCTCCCGGCAAAAAGGAACTCGATGCTATCCTCAATGAGCTCATCGCTTTCGGAGGAGTAGTACAGGATAAAGAGGTCAGAAACGCGACCTTTAAGGTGGTGGAGAAAAACGGTGTTGCTCCAGAGGATTTCTACAGTACGACAATTTTCCCCACAGAGATTCTCCACGAAGGCGACTGGTTGCGTATAGCAAAACAGCGCATGGACGCCACGGTTGTCTTGAAGCAAGATAATGAATCTGTGGTCGCAGAATGTTGTTTGATTCGCGATCTCAAGACCGGTGATCAGGTTCTTACGGGTTCACACGGAATTCGTGTCCATACAAAACGCGACGCAGAAGAAGATGAGTTCCGCTTCATGAGCTCTTCGGTGAGCAGCGAACGTCGAGTTGAGTCAGCCGTCGATCATGTTGCCTGGGAAATGAAACGAATTCATGAACGAGGTGGTAGAATTGTTTTCGTTGCTGGTCCCGTTGTTATCCATACCGGCGGGGGGCCTTATCTCAAGGCGCTTGTTCGTGAAGGCTATGTCAACGCCCTCCTTGGAGGGAATGCAATTGCCGTTCACGACCTTGAAAGCCAGCTGTACGGAACGTCTCTGGGGGTGGATCTCAAGAAGGGTCAGGCAGTCAGCGAAGGACATCGTCACCACATCAATACGATCAATACGATTCGAGCGTGTGGTAGTATCAAAGACGCTGTTGATCAAGGCGTAATTACTGATGGGCTCTTCTATGAAATTGTTAAGGCAAACGTTCCCTTTTGTCTGGCAGGATCTATACGCGATGATGGTCCTCTTCCTGATACAGTTATGGATCTGGTCAAGGCTCAGGAGCAATACAGCGAACTACTGCAGGGCGCTGAAATGGTTGTTATGCTCTCCTCCATGCTGCACAGTATCGGTGTGGGAAACATGACTCCATCCGGTGTGAGAATGATTTGTGTCGATATCAACCCTTCCGTAGCGACGAAACTGGCTGATCGCGGTTCCGTTGATTCTACCCCGATCGTCACTGATGTTGGATTATTTCTACACCTGTTATACGAACGACTTCTTGATGAAGATGATTAAAAGAGCAATGAGAGGCTGGCTGAGATGATCTCAGTCAGCCTTTTGCTTTACCCGTTGATTTGCGATCGGCCCGCTTCTTCATCCAGTCATCAAATTTTGGGTCGAGCAGGAGAAAGAGTTCCTTCATTGCCGTTGTGATTACTTTATCATCGCGGACGAGGATGCCTACTTCTGTGGTACCGAAGATATTGCCAACATCAACTATGTCTATATTGCGCTTTGTATTGATCAGAGCTGTTTCGGGAACGATGCCAATTCCTATGCCTGTCTCGACATAGCAGTTTACGATTTCAGAGTTACTGGTAATCATGATGATTTTTTCAGTGTGGTTGACCTGTTCTCGTCGGAAAGCCATATCCACTCTGGCCCTGTCATCTCGACGGCTCGGGTCGTGAGAAAGTAGAATCAGCGGGTATTGAGCTATATCCTCGAGGGTGACATTGAGTTTTCGGGTCAGTTCATGGCCTTTCGGGGTGACCACGCAGAGTTTCGATTTCTTCCAGACCTTGTATTCAAGTTCCTGGTCATCGGGGCTGTGCGTTCCCAGGCCAAAATCGACTTCTCCTCTTCTCACCAGGTACTCAACTTCCTCAGGAGCTGCAGATCTCATTTCAATTTTCGAGTTCGGAAATAATTTGTGAAATTTAACCATGATTTCTGGGAGCCGATGCAGGATGACGAGCTCCGTAGCAGCAAAAGAAAATTGGTAATGCTCGGATTCGGTGAAGAGTAGCCTCCACTGTTTCATTTGCTGATAAACAGAAAGTGCTTCTTTGAGAAAAAGGTTTCCCTCCCTTGTTAGAGTGACTCGATTGACCCCTTTCTGGCGTTTATAGAGGCGGACTCCAAGCTCTTCTTCCAGTGATTTGATGCGGTATTGCAGGGTTTCCGGGGTCATGTAATCATCTTCATCAGAGTCGAAGTACAGGATCTCTGCAGCTTTGGTAAAGTTTTGATTTCGGCTGAGATAGATGAGGGCTTCCAGCTGTTTTTCATTCATGATAGCATCCTGGGTCGGTTTAAGAAATCTTTCAGCAGATCCTTGATTGTGCGTGGAATCTACATCAAACCACGGTCAAAACATCGTAAATTATTTTTGAGGGTAGCAAGGGCGATATGTTGATTTCAAGAAGGAATTCCTGTCTTTTTCATCATGTTGTCATCAGCCTGACATCGGCCCAGAACATAACGCTGCTCCAGCAACAGCTCCGGGCAGAGAAAGCAACTTAAAGGAAACCTGAATTTCATGCTCAAATATGTTCAGAAGGCGGTCCTCTTCTTTGGAGTTCTCTTCCTGGGAGCCTGCTCGCACATTCAGTCTTCCTATGAGGAGCACACCATGAAAGGGACGCTGCTCATCTGCGGGGGGTCTATGAGTGATGAGAACATCGTCTGGCGGCATATGTCCGAAATTACAGGCGACGGTGGTATCAGTGTCATTCCAACTGCCAGTAGCGTTCCCGAAGAAAGCGGACCTGGCACGGCTGAACTCTTCGAAGAGTTCACAAGTCCTGTTCATGTGATCGACGTCACAATCAATAATCCAGAAAATGCAAACCGAGTCGATCTTGCTCAGACGGTGACCTCAAGTGATGGGGTTTTCTTTACGGGTGGGGACCAAAGGCGGCTCGGGTCCATCTACCTGAACGAAGATGGTTCAAGAGCTCCTGTGCTCGAAGCTATTTGGGAGGTCCTGGATCGTGGGGGTGTCATCGGAGGTACGAGTGCCGGCGCAGCTTGTCAGTCGGATCCTATGCTGAACGGTGGCAGTAGCTGGGAATCGCTGCTCGACGGGCCTGACCCAACAGGCGACACAGGCGTGGGATGGCAGCCGGGGCTTGGCTTCTTTCCATGGGGCCTGATCGACCAGCATCATATTGCGAGAGGCAGGCTTGCACGTCTGGCCATCGCTCAGCAGAGCACGGGAGTGAGGTTCGGTTATGGTATAGACGAGAACTCGGCCATGAAAGTTGATCGCTCTACCGGTAAGGGTTACGTGTTGAGCGGCCAACTTCTTATGCTCGACACGATCGATATGACCGGCGGCCCTGGTAAAGGTATCGGCAATATCGAATTCCGATTCCTCCAGGAAGGGGATAGAATTAATTACAAGCTTGGTTCGGTAGAACCAGCGGATGGACGCGCAGTAGTAGCACCCGTAGGAGTATATAAAGCAGAAGTTGATGATATCTGGGACCGTGGAGTCTTCGAAGAAGCGCTTTTCACGGCATTGAGAGAGAAGAATGAACGTCTCGAACTTTCCGATAATCAGTTTGCAATGACGATTACTCTGGATGAACAGGTTGTTGCGTCAGAGGAAAAAAGAGCTTCACTCTTGAGTGGCACATTAACGATAGATTTGCTCAGTGAGGAATAATGGCTGAAACCGTCGACATAGCACCTGAGTCCGGAAAGAGAATGGCCACCTTTTTTGAGGCGCTGATTCCTCTTATGGCCGTGGCGGTTTTGCTTATCTTTGGATATGGCCTGCTGGATATCAATGTAGAAGTTCTCTTGATAGCAGCAACTGTGGTTGCAGGGATTATCGGGAAACGACTGGGATACACCTACGCAGAAATGCAGGATGGGATCAATGTCGCTCTCTATAAATCGATGACGGCGATGTTGATCGTCACGGTGGTGGGCGCCTTGATTGCAGCGTGGATTGCAAGTGGTACGATTCCGATGCTGATCTACCTCGGGTTGAAGGTTATCACACCTGATTATTTCCTCGTTACGGCGTGCATCGTTTGCAGTATCGTTTCTGTCATTACAGGAACATCCTGGGGAACAGTAGGAACCATTGGTATCGCACTGATGGGAGTAGGACAAGGTCTGGGGATGCCGCTGGCGCCAACCGCTGGAGCTATTGTTGCCGGGGCTTACTTTGGGGATAAGCTTTCTCTTTTTTCAGATACAACGAATCTGGCTCCTATGGCTGCCAGGACGAATATCTATGACCATGTCGCACATATGATCTGGACCACGGCACCCGCTTATATCATTGGGCTTCTTATCTATCTTGTTGTTGGTCGAGGTGGGGCAGAAGTAGAGGCGAGCAGCAGCGTTCAGGAACTTTCGCAAGGTCTTGTCTCTACCTTCAATATCAGCGGTATCTTCACAGGTACACTTCTGCTGTTGCCTCCAGCGATTACCTTAGGGGCAGCTTTTCTTAAAAAACCTGTTATTCCTACGATGCTGGTGTCTTGCGCCGTTGCATGGATCCTTGCCTTTACTCTACAGGGCGAAGCACCAATCTCACGTCCGTATATCTCTGAGGATCGCGCTGTTGAGCTTCAGGACCAGACTGTTGGTAATTTGATCAGCGAGGGAGAATGGAATGGAGCTCGGGAAAAGGTACAGCTTGATACATGGAATGTTATACATCCGCTTTGGGCAATGGTGAAAGGTTATGAGCTGAATTCTGGTGTCGGGTCCGTCGATAGTCTTCTTTCAAGAGGCGGCATGATGTCGATGATGGATACGCTCCTGCTTGCCTTCGCAGCATTCTGTTTCGCGGGAGTGATGAGTGTCACCAGAATGCTGGAGACGCTTCTTCAATCTCTGCTCAAATTCGCCACGACTGTCGGTAAACTGGTGTTTTCAACTTCTCTCTCTTGTGTGCTGGTCGCTTTATGTACTGGGAGTTCATATCTTTCCATTCTTCTGCCAGGAGAGTTGTTCGCAAAGGCATACAGGGATAAAGGGCTGGCTGCAAAGAATCTCTCAAGAACAACTGAGGACTGCGGAACAGTTATCGTGCCCTTGATTCCCTGGAGCGTCGCGGGTGTCTATATGGCGGGAATCCTTGGCGTACCAACCATTCAATATGCACCGTGGGCCATCATGTGCTATACAGGTGTTCTCTTCGCTGTTCTCTATGGATTTACAGGTTTCAAGATCGCTCCTAAAGTTAAAGAGGATGAGACAGAACCCGGAAGTTGATGACAATGAATAAACTGACTGAATATATTAAAACTCTGCAGGAAACTCCGACGGCACCCTTTCGGGAACAGTGGATGTGTGAGACGCTGGATTCGATACTTTCCAATATCCCGGGAGTTGAGCTTGAGATCGATCCTGTTGGGAACCGTATAGTGAGGCTAAGCCCGTCTGGATCTTCGGCTTCAAACGCTCCCGTTGTTTTCGTCGCTCACCTGGATCATCCTGGCTTTGTTGTGCAAGAAGTAGACGAAGAGTGCAATACGGTGCATGCGGTCTTCGAAGGCCGCGTAAAAAGGGAGTTTTTTGAAGGCTCCGCTGTTCGCCTTTTCAGGTCGAAAGACGACAAAGGGATTCGATCCACGATTAAAAGCTATACACCGGCCTCGGACGGGAAGGATTCCAAGGTTGTCCTTGTTGCTGATGAGTCGCCTGCAGGTGCTGTTCTCGGTATGTGGGACGTCAATCCCTTCGATATTTCTGATGATCGCCTGTATGGACGTGCCTGCGATGACCTGTGCGCCGTTGGTTCAATGATTTTTGCCCTGTCCCGTCTGGCAAAGCAGAAAGACTCTCTCGCCTGTCCCGTAACATTTCTATTTACGCTCGCTGAGGAAGCAGGTTTCTGCGGCGCATTGGCCCTAGCGGACCATGATTTGTGTTTCGAGTATATACCAGAGGGGGCTGATATTATCTCGGTTGAAATAAGTAGCGTGAGAGCAGGCGTCGAACAAGGAGGTGGAGCGGTTCTGCGCGTTGGCGATCGTGCGACGATATTCAGTCAGCGCCTTATATACAGAATCCAAACGGCGTTCAATGGTAAGTCAGGCGGGAATGTTACTTACAGGCGGGCACTGATGGATGGGGGGACATGCGAAGCATCGGCCTTCGCAGCCTACGGCTTTGAAGTCGCTGGGATCTGTGCACCCGTGATGAACTACCACAATATGGATTTCAAAGAGGGTCGGGTTGGGCAGGAGTTTGTATCTCTCTTCGATCTGGAAATGCTGGCGGAAATGATTTATCATATCCCGCAGAAATTGAAACCATCATCAAGTTATTTCGATGACATGAAAAGATTTATGAGGCCGCTATTAGAGCATGGTCTCGCCAACCTCAAACCTGAGAACACAACCACCCAAACAGACCATAAGGTCGACAATTTTTCATCAGTAGGAGAAAAACGATGAACCCCCAAAATGTAAAATCTTGTACGCAGAAATCACGTCGAGCATTCACCCTGATCGAACTGCTCATCGTCGTCGCAATTATCGCTATTCTGGCGGCTATCGCAGTGCCGAACTTTCTGGAAGCACAAACACGGTCGAAGGTTTCAAGAGTTAAGAGCGACTTGAGAACTGTAGCGACTGCTCTGGAAAGTTACTATGTAGACAATAATCATTATCCACCGATACCCTTCACGAGTGGACTGCCTTTCATTAGAGTGGTTCCAACCAGAATCAGTACGCCGATCGCCTATGTTACGAGCGCAAACTTTGGTGACCCATTCACGGCAGCGAATGTTGGTGACTTTCAGATACTTCTTCCTGATGGAACAATCGGGACGTATAGTGGAGACCTGATGGATCCTGAAGGATATGATCCTCTTGCTGGAAAGCGCTACTATTATTCGGACAATGAAGCGCAGAGAAGGTCACCAGGGGTCGTTGCCCTCTTTGAACCAGCCAGACAAATTGAAGGTCTGTGGGCATTGGCTTCCTATGGTCCAAACAAAGCTCGTGATTTTGTTCAAACCAGTTTACCAGGGAATCCTTCGGTCCTGATGCCTTATGATCCAACAAATGGTACCATCTCAGACGGTGACATTGTCAGAACTCAGAAGGAACCAGAAGGCACACTTGTTGAGTAATGTACCCCTAATCCTTTTCTTAATAAAGCCCTTCTCTCTCACACATGGCCTCCGGTGTTTTATAGACATCGGGGGTTTGTTTTATTCAGGAGCTGCTTCTCTAAAGCCTACCTGAGACAGGATGATGTCTCCACCCGAGAGGGTTCCGTTGGTTGGGTCATAAAGAAGTGTTAATCCAAAATTATGAAAACGGTCGGGGCCACAACTTGTCAGCTTCCACTGGCTATAACCGAACTTTGCACGCCATACACGGGTCATTTCTGCATCAACTCCGATATTATTCCAGTAAGCTGTTGAATAATCGAACGAAGGTTTGCTGTTTCCCGGATAATCGATATAGTGTGTGTGTCCTGGTCTCGTCGGCTCTCCAAGGGCCCTTGGCTTGAAAGGATCGCTGAAGAGAGTTGTTATATATGCAGTTGGTGTCGTAAGCTGTTTCAGGCCATTTACCCAGCCATAGTAGGTAAAGCCCGGCTCTCCATCATAGGGAGGACGGCCATAGTCAACTGTATATGCTTCGATGGCGGTGCCAGTGACTTTCAGGTCGTTCAGTGTTCTGCTGACCTTTGCCCGAGTTTGGGCCTCCAGAAAGTTCGGGACGGCAATCGCTGCAAGGATAGCAATGATAGCAACGGCTATGAGCAGCTCAATCAGGGAAAAAGCTTTAATCTTCATGTTTTTCAATGTCATTTTCAATCTCTCTTCATCGCCTTGATTTGCTCAACGGTTCTGAATCGTTCTTCCTTGATTCTTTTTCGCATCGCTTTTTCATAGTATTCCTGGTATTCTGTTTTATCCGGGTAGAGACCCGACCTCCTGGCTTCCTCGAGAGCTTTATCGACGACTGTGTCGATTGATGCTTCACCGGAGTCATAGGAACTACGTATCTCCGGGTAGATTTGAGCGAACTCCGGGCTCTCTTTAATCTGATGATAGATTTTTACTCCGTTCTCTTCTTTCTGTGCGTATATAAACTCACTGGTTCCTGCATCATAAGTATCCTCGAAGAATACTCGGTCAGAGTCTCGCAGAAGATTTTCAATCATCATATCACCCTGCTTGTTCAGGACAGCAGTTGTGAAGGTTCCATCTTCTTCAGCATGAACAAGGATCTCGCAATCCTCGCATAGATTTCCTGGATAGGATATTTTCACAAGGTCGCCGCGGGGTATAATGCCTTCGAAAGGCTTCCCGATTTCAAACGTGATCCCTTGCATTTCGTTTTGGTTGAGTCCTTCAAAGATCTGCCCCTCCTCGAAGAGCCTTGCATATTCTGCTTCGCGATCCAAAAACAAAGTGTCAGAATGTTGATAGATATATGTCCCTGCTACAATACCTCCAGCAAGAACGATGTTACTGGCTATCTTGATGCCTGTTGCAGTGGCCATGGATTGAACTCCTGAGCTTACAAAGCCTTGAATCAAGGTAAAGAGGCCGCCCGATGTTGAGGCTTCCAATGCTACTGACGAAGTGCCCGATGACTTGACCGCCGAGCTGATGATCGCGGCTTTCGCTTCAGGAGTAAGGGCAGAGGTCATTGCGATGACAGCAACTGTCTTCTTCACAGCTCTCCGTGTAGATCTCTGTTTCTTCAACGTCCGCTCAACTCGGTTCTCAAATTGGTCTTTCATAGTGCTGAGTGCCTGTTCTAATTGTCGTCCAATGGTTGAAGGGTGAACTCCCAGCGACTGAGCAATTGTCCTTTTGGGGATTTCTTCCTGAAAGTGCATCAGGACAAGTTCTCTCTGTTTTTCTGGAAGTTCCCAGATGATCGACATGAGCTTCTCACTTTCCCTCTTATCGTGAGCAGCTTCCCTCGGCGATTTTGTCGCTTCATCGGGTAGGTCATGAAGGGCCTCTTCCATTGGGAGCATTTTCAGAAGAGCAGAACGCGAAACGTTTCTTCTCATCCAGTCCATGGCAAGATTACGAGTCATTCGTGTCAGCCAGGCCATGAACTTCTTTTCGTCTTTCAGCTGATTGAGATTCAGGTAAATCCTCAAGAAGACCTCCTGAACAAGATCCTCTGCTGCCTCGCGGTTTTTTAACCGGGAAAGTGCAATGGCATAGACCAGCCCATAATGACGGTTGATCAGGATGTCGAACGCATCTGAATCGCCCTGTTTAGCCTTTAGAACGAGGTCAAGGTCTGCGTCATCCTTATGTGTAGGTCTTAGTGTCGTTGTCATCTGCATCGTCTGTTTTCCGCCTTCTTACTAAATCAAGACGAAAAACTGAGAAGAATGTTGCGTGATTATTCAGAAAAACTAATCACAAACAAGGAATTTCAAGAAAGTTTTCAACCTCTTGAGGGGTAGGGAGTAGTGTCCATCGCCTTTAGACAGGTAAAGTCTTGATGTAGAAAGCTGGGAATTGAGTATTCGACTGGCAATTGGAGGAACAATGTAGTCAGATGTACCATGCCAGATCTGAATCGGTTGTTTGATTTCTTTGAGATCAAAGCCCCAGGGTCGGGACAGCAGCTCCAAGTCTTGTAAGAGAGCTTCGGGACCCTGACGAAAACCTTCCAGAAAATCTAATCTGACTTGCTGTAGAAAGTTCTGTTTGAAAAGAACCTGACGGTCCGATCTTGAGAGCATAAGCCCAGAAAAAGGACCGCCGCTTTTAGTCGTGGGGTTCTTTAATGACCTCATCCACCTTCGAATAAGAATCCTCAGGAGTCCTTTGTAATAACCATGAGAGAGAAAGAAGTTTTTGATGGGATAATAGCTGGGCAAATCTTCAACTGGGCAAAGGCTTTCCAGCAAGACTACCTGCCTTACGCGGTTGGGTAATGACTTTGCACAAGCAAGGGCATAGGGGCCTCCACCGGAAACTCCAGCAACCGAGAATCGAGAGATCTTCATTGAATCAAGGACTTGCTCAATATCATGCGGCCAGTCCAAGAGTGAGCGCTTCGGTACTGGATCAGATTTACCGTATCCAGGCCTGTCGAAGGTGATCAGACGTATATCGAACTTCTTAAGTAGGTCGTCACTGACAGGGCGCTGGAATCGCGAACCGGGGATTCCGTGGAATAGAAAGATGGGTCTTCCATTTGGGCTTCCAATTTCGTCGAAGCACAGATTTCGCCCATTCTCTAAGGTAACGAATTCCATATGAATCTTCCCTTCAGTCACAAGCCTCACCTGAAGAGGGTAGCAAACAAGTAGTCTCCTGTAAACCTGAAAGAGACACGCTCAATTCTCAAGGTTAAGGATTCAGAAGAAGTGAGAAATCCCCTCCTCACTCAGACTCTATTGATGCAGGGTGAGTGCAAAGATATATGCATCTTCGTCGATTTCTGGAAGAATAATTTTCGTCAGAACCTTATCCTTGTCTACATCGAGGGTTGTCGAAAAGAGCTCGCATGGCGGACCCGAGAGACCCCAGGGAACGTAACGGTGAGGTGCTTTAAAAGCGACATGAAAACCTTCCGGGGGAGGTGTACACCACTCAGGAATCTGGGAGTTGATTTCATCCGTCGAACCGTCTTTATAGACAAGCGTAAAAGTTCCCGGGTGCTTTCCATCGTGACCGAAGCCTAGAAATGAAAGTCCCTGGTATCGTCCCTCTTGCAGCTCTATTTCCTGGGATTTAGGAAGGACAGCGGTTTTCCTTCCGTCAGAATAGTCTAACATCTGGTATGGGATACCATGTGAAAAGGCAATTCTGTTCGTTGGAAGCGGGTCAGCTGGGAAGCGGAACAGCCCCATTTCATCAGAGTCTTCTCGGTTCAGGAAATAGGATACCGGGTCAAAATTCGCATAGTCAGAAATATCTATCGGAACCGACTCACCCAGGTTTTTTGAATCGACAACTTCGATCGTAGCAATTGCAGTCATCGTCGTATCAAATAGATCGACAGAAAGGGGTACTGAATAAACTCCCTTGTCGGTTGCGGAATCAACGCCAATGACAAAGGGGAAACGGAGTCTTGATTCAGCTGGGATTGTCACGGTTGATTCTGATTCAAGTAGAATAAATCCGTCCGGGAGCTCTATATCCAGTGTAGAACCTATCTGGCGATTCATGGAATTTGTAATCTGAACTTCAAGAATAGAGCTCTTTCCTGCTGTTGCAAAGACTGTCCCCGGGACGGGCATAATATTGACAGGTACTACGTTGGGTATAGAACAGGGAATTGAATGAGCAAGATCATCAAGGTTTCTGCCCTCCGAGGACTCACCATCGGGAATATAGACAACGTAGGGAGCAATCTTTCCTTCCAGGTGAAACGTCGTCAGTTCAAATTCCCATGACGCGGTGATACTCTGACCTGTTCCAAGAGAAGAGAACTCTGCTTCACCCTCGACAATTTCAGCTTTCCATTGTTCTGGTATACCCTGTAATTCGAGCCTTCCTGATAGATCAGATAGTGTTGTATTAATCATTCGTGCCTCGACAGTCACACGATCACCGTAATTCACCTCCTCTGTTTCTGAGGAGATTTCAAGAAAAGGGTTTTCCTGATAGTTCAAGTCACGAAAAGCGAAATGCCTCTTCCCATCATTCTTCAGGACCACGGAAGCCGATTCGCCTGAACCGAGGCGAATGTCCAGTTCGTGAGAGGTTGAGTCTCGAGGGACCTTGATCACTTCTTCTATACCTTGATAATCACTACGAACGACTTCTACCTGCAGGAGTCGATCTGCCGAGGCAGGAGAGAAATACAGGTAAGTAGAAATATCGAGGTCATCATCGGAGGAATTGAAAAGTACCGCATTCATCAAGGCGCTTTCCGGTGATTTATCAAGAGAAGCCGTCAGTTTAAAGTCTCCCTGGCGGTTTCCGGTTTTTTGTGTATGTACGTTCTTTCCAATATGGTTCCTGAAGAGCCAGTACGGCCAGAAGGTTCCCGGAATGATACCTCCCCAGGCATCAACCAGTCCGAATGCATAGTTTCCTGATTCATTGAATTCCATGCAGCAGAAATGATGAACACCCAGCAATAGATCGCTGATTTCGAGGAATCCGAACTGGCGAGCCATGACAAACTTCATCTTTTCCCAGCCTTGAAACCAGCCGTCAGTCTCGGTGATCATCACTTTTCCATCTTCTTTTCCGGGCAATGAACGAAACATCTCTGCGTATTTACGGACATGATTAATAAGTACTTCATGCCCCTGTCCTTGAGGTCCATAGTGCTGGAAAATCAAGTAGTCAGAGTAGGGACCACATTCTTCGACGAACGTTTCCATCCAGAATTGAGGATCTTCGCCACTGTGTGTAATGGTAGGACCTCCGATAAGAACTCCTGGATATTCATTCCTGATTCTCCTGGCCGTTGTATTGTATAGATCAAACCAGTTCTCTCGAGTTCCCGTATAGAAATGGAAATTGGGTTCGTTCCAAATCTGAAGTAGACGCATGGTGGGAGAGTAATTATCATCGGAACCATTGTAAGATTCAACCACTGCAGCTGCAAACTCAGCCCATTCTTCATGACTCTCTACCGGGCTTTCCGGGTCGTCTGATTTATTCCACTCAACATTATATCCGAGTAGAACGAGTGGTTCCATACCCAGATCATCGTGATAGACCTTTTCAAATTCATCACGGTTTTCGATAAATCGAATCATCCTTTGATCATCGAACCCTTCCCAATTGAAGCTGCTCGGATCGTTATTATCGTTCTCTGGTTCCATGCGGTGGATCCAGGTTTCGAGTCGAGTTTGAGTATCTTTCGGGTTTGTCAGCTCAAATGTTTCCATGACCATGGGATTCTCTTCAACGTAGACCTGCATGAATCCCTGAGTGCTGAAAATAGCACGGTTCACATCTCCCGTGGTTTTACGGAAATCAACGATGGCACGAGCTTCGAACTCTTCCTCCGCGTTCAATGCACTTCCTGCCAGTGTCAGTGCAAGACCACCCGCCACGTAAATAGCCGGTTTAAGGTGCTGGGAAAATAAATTTTCAAAAATCATTGTGATTAACTCTCCAATCTCATTAGACACTGGAGCTAATCAAAGATCAGAGTAATGTCAAACTCCCTTTTAAGAGAGGAGTATTCATCCGAGTCAGAATGTGGCATTCATGGTGTCGAACAATTGGTCCTGTGGAATATTATAGGTAAATTCGGCTGTGGTTTCACCTACACTATCAAGGATGGTTACATGAGGAACTCGATAGGCTCCGAATCTATAGGCAGTATGTTGATTCTCTTTGACGTTTTCGAAGACGCAGACAAAGTCCTGGGCAACTTGTTTGAACTCTTCTGTCAGCAGAACGTTGTTCTGAAAATCTTCGCAGGCTGTCACCCCTGGAACCATAAAGTAGACAAACATCGGTTTTCTATTTTCTCGTGCTTCTTCGACCACATCAACAAATGATTTGTGCCACTCGATATTCTGCAGGTTTTCCGAAGTTGTTTGGCGAACCTTTCCATTTCCCTGTGATGCAACAAGACTGACATTATTCGATCCTGAGGGCTCGGGGCGCCTCATCACGTGGATTTTTCGCGACTTGATATCAGAGATATACAAAAAGGCTCCGTTGAATGAAGTCGCACTGTCACACAAATGAGAGGTACGGTTTGCACTGTGAATTGTCGCCCTGCTATATCCCCCTTGTCGTTTGACGTCGAAAAGGGTATTCCCCGGTATTGGTGTAATCAAAAGATTTCTCGTAAGTGGGTCGATGAAGATTCCTTCCCCAGATCTTGGGTCAGATCTCGGGTCAATAATCGATTGATAGGAATAATCCTGAGGGTTCCATGGAGTTCCACCCCTCCACATGGTGATTCCACCCTGTGCAACACCAAATATCTCCTGGGATTTCAAATCGATAGAGATATCACGAACAAAGCCTGGTCTTGAAGGCTTGTCTGTTTTGCCGACAAGCGACCCATCTTGCGAATTATAGACATGCAGAACGCCCCAGTCTACCAGAAGGATGACATAGTCACCCATCGTCTCTACTCCGAGGCACCTCTTGTTTGGCCTGACTTCACCACCAATGCCAAAATTCGTGTCCAGTGTACCATCAGGTTTATACTTTCTGAGAAAAGATGTACCGGGGTCTCCGGTGTCGCCACTTACGTATATATTAGATTGGGTATCGCTGGCAATTCCTCCGTATCCTCTCTGAGGGCTGAAGGGTACGGAAAGAAGTTCTCTCACCTCTGGGGTGGCAGAATTGGGATTTCTTATAAGAAGCGCTGGAAGATCGCGCACCAGTTTGTCTTCCATGCTGACATTGTTAAACGTTGCTGCAAGAAGTTCACCACCTGGTGTTGTTGCGAGGAAACTGTAACTGAGTTCGGGAACATTCAGCGCTCCCACTGATTGCCAGTCCGCATAGACACGCTCTTTAGGCGTGAGCAGAAAAGTCAAGATTGAGACGAGAAAGACGGTCGCTTTTGAGAGAGTTAAAGCAGGTCTCATGTCGTACACCCCCTGTGTATTCGGCTTCATCCATCTAACCATGAAGATAATCATGAGGAGACTTGGAAGCAACCTTTTAAGGGGTGTGTAATCTTATTCACACAAGAAAAGTTTGGGCTGGTGACTGATTGCCTTGAGAATTCAATCAATGACCCATGTAGCGCCAATGCCAGGGTTCGCTGATGTAACCGGTTTCGGTAATATTATCGTCCGTGTACGAACGGCGAAATCCGAACCTGGCAGCATTCTTTTCAAGCCATTTTACCCACTTCGTCTCTTGAAACTCATGGGCAAAATTGTATTCTTGATCAGGATCAGTCAAATCCACTGTTGTCCCAAGCTGATGCTCACTATGTCCAGGCCGAGCTCCATAGCGTTGACCGGCACCGCTCTTTCGGATCGAGTTCTTGTAGAGGTTCTCCTGGTAAGGACCGGACCGATAAGAAGATATCACTTTAAGTTCAATCTGTTCTGTCATTGCTGCATCCAGCATCTTTACTAACTCAGATAATGCTTCTTTGCGCAGCTTGTACTCTTTGCCGTCATCTATACAGTATTTTTTCGGAATATCCTGTAAGTCATCTGGCTCATAAGAAATAGGAACACCCCACCAGCGGTCGACCACTTCTTTACCGATCGTGAGATTTCCTTCCTGACGATTCTCAGGATGGATCCTGATGAGGCCCGTCAAGGAAACGAATCCCTTCAAACCGCTGCAACTGGCCTGTAACCATTCTTCATCTGTTTCAGGATGAATCGTGATTTCTGACCCTTCTACAGTATCCCCTTTTTTCAGTACCTTCAGTTCATGGCCGCTTGAATCAGGTGAATCCCGCATCTCGAGTATGTCGAAATAGACTTCCCACGGGGCATTGAGAGCTTCGTTTGCTGAATTTTCGGACATTAAAACTTGATCCTCAGTGATGGAGTAACGCTTGATGCGTGTTATCACATGCCATTTTTCCTCAAATCGTCAATCATTGATCGGGGGGAAGATTGACGGATTTATCTGGAAATGAATGAGAAAGGACGGAAAGCATTGGAAGAAGACAAGAATGAACAGCTAAAGCCAGATGCTGATAACTCTTCTGGTAAAGAGGATCAGGCTGCGGCTTACTGGAAGGCGAATGTTACTCTTATAGGAATTCTGCTGAGTATCTGGTTTCTCTGCTCAATCGTTGGCGGAATTCTTTTTGTCAACCAGCTCAATCATTTCACCATCGGTAAGCTGCCGTTCGGATTCTGGCTCTCAAACCAGGGGTCTATCATCATATTCGTGATTCTGATCATGATCTACGCGTTCGGCATGGATCGGATTGAAAAAAAGTATCACGTGGATAAGGACTGATAGAAGATGACGACAACCGCCTGGACCTTTACGTTTGTTCTGATTACTTTCATGCTATACCTGGGAATCGGCTGGTGGGCGCGAGTGCGCGAAAGCTCTGGTTTCTTCGTCGCCGGTCGAGGAGTACCTGCGGTGGCAAACGGGATGGCCACTGCTGCCGACTGGATGTCAGCGGCTTCCTTTATCAGTATGGCCGGTCTGATCTCATTTATGGGCTTTGATGGATCGATGTATCTGATGGGCTGGACCGGAGGCTATGTCCTGCTCGCTCTTTTGCTGGCTCCCTACTTAAGAAAATTCGGCAAATATACGGTGCCTGATTTTATCGGTGATCGCTATTATTCCAATGTGGCTCGTGTTGTAGCCGTTATCGCGGCGATCTTCGTTTCGATCACCTATGTTGCCGGGCAAATGCGCGGAGTTGGAATCGTCTTCAGCCGCTTTCTCGAAGTTCAAGTCGAAACCGGTGTCATTATTGGTATGGTGATCGTCGGTTTCTTTTCCGTTCTCGGGGGCATGAAGGGAATTACATGGACTCAGGTCGTGCAATATGTTGTTCTCATTATTGCCTACCTGATCCCTGCTGTCGCACTCGCATCGATGCTCACAGGTTACAAGATTCCACAATTCGCTCTCACCTTTGGTGATATCAGTACAAAGCTCAATGACCTTCATACAGATCTTGGGTTTGGTGCCTATACAGAGCCTTTTACGAGCAAATCCCAGATTGACATGCTCTTTATTACCATCGCTCTGATGGTTGGTACTGCCGGACTTCCACATGTTATCGTTCGCTTCTATACCGTGAAGAATGTTAGAGCTGCCCGCTTTAGCGCCATGTGGGCGCTGATCTTTATCGCAATTCTCTATACCACCGCACCAGCGCTGGCCATGTTCGCACGTTACGAGATGCTCAATACTCTTCACGATCAGGAGTTAACAGAAATTAGAGAACTGGAATGGGTGAATAAGTGGGAAGCAACGGGTCTGTTAAATCTGGATGATAAAGATGGGGACGGCCGTGTGATCATCAACGACGACCCTGAGATCAGTGAAGTAACAATTGATCGAGATATTGTTGTGTTGGCAACACCCGAAATCGCACGACTGGCCCCCTGGGTGATCGCTCTGGTGGCTGCCGGAGGACTCGCTGCTGCGCTGTCAACAGCCTCCGGTTTGTTGCTGGTTCTCAGCAGTGCAATTGCGCACGATATATACTATCGCCTGATCAACCCGGAAGCTGATGAAACGCACCGCGTCTTTGTTGGAAGAATCATGGTTATTGTTGCCGTGATTGTGGCAGGATTGTTTGGTATATACCCACCAGGTTTTGTGGCACAGGTTGTTGCAATTGCTTTCGGCCTTGCTGCGGCCAGTTTCTTCCCGGTGATCCTGCTTGGGATCTTTGATTCGCGCATGAATAAAGAAGGTGCCATTGCTGGTATTTCCGTGGGGCTTCTTACAACGCTCGCCTATGTGATTCATCTGAAATTCCTTGGGGGATCACCCTGGTTCTTTGGAATTTCAGCGGAAGGTATTGGAACGGTTGGGATGCTTCTCAACTTCGCAGTCTCTCTGACTGTTTCTCGACTCACGCCTGCACCTCCTGTTCACATTCAAGAGTTGATTAAGAACATACGAGATCCACGCCATCCTGGACAGGCGGCTATTCTGGACGAATCTACAGAATAAGAATTGATTCAGTCTATATGAAAATGAGTGCCGGCAAATCGTTCCAGAGATTTGCCGGCACTCTTCATATCATGAGGGCAAGTTTGATTCGACTTCTCGTAATACTTCCTGGAAAAAGGAGGCCTTCAGGAGGAGCTCATCCCATTCCTCTGAAGCTTGAGAGTCTGCTACGATGCCTCCACCGCTGTGAAAATGAACATGGCCTTCCTTGTCTATAAAGCCTGTTCGGATGGGGAGATTCAGGTCGCAATCTCCTTCACAATCCACCCATCCAACTGCACCGCAATAGAAGCCTCGAGGGTAGCGTTCAATTTCTGATATGATCTCCATGGACCGTTTCTTCGGTGCACCAGTGACGCTTCCACCGGGGTAAGTAGCTTCAAAGATATCCCGAATCGTTACACCTGATTTAAGAGTTCCCTTCACCGTTGATTCCAGGTGGATAAGAGTTGGATGCTCCGTTGGGCGCATAAAGGGTTTTGCTTTAACGCTGCCATACTCACAGAGACGCCCAAGATCATTTCGCTCGAGATCCACGATCATCACATGTTCAGACTTATCTTTTTCAGATGATTTTAAGGACTCTATAGCCGCTGTTCGACCCTCAAGATGCTGCGGAAGAGAACGGGTTCCTTTGATAGGTCTTGTTTCAATGGAACGCCCTCGTCTACGTATATAGAGCTCTGGTGAAAAACTCAGGAGTGTTCCTTCCATGGTGAGCATCATCGCGCCGAATGCTGCACCGCCCCTCTTGATGGCCATGTCAAAGATCGCTTCTGGCGGAGCGTTCGTTTTGCCCTGAAATGGAACCGTCAGGTTTGCCTGGTATATATCACCTGCTGCGAGATAATCTTTTACGCGCTGAATCATCAGGCTGTACTCATCAAAGGCGACCAGCGGTTTGATCTCCTCAACCTCGCTTTTTGCTTCAACAGGGTGAGGAAAGACCGGGGGAGCATCATGTCCCCAGGGAGTATTTTCTAGTCTAGGACCGTTCTCCATCCATCCTTCCGGGATCACACCAGCATAACCGATTCGCTCTGTATTTCCCTGGAGATCAGGACGGTATGCATCAATGTACACGGCTGCAAAGAATTCACTGTGCTTCATCTCCTGATGGTGGGTGAACGCGCTCTGATGAGGAGAGAAATGACGTCCAAACTCATAGGAAGATGCGACGGCAGCGAGGGGAAAAGAAGGCTTTCCTGCACCGGGGCCTGCCACTGGAACATGTTTTTTGATGTCACTGAGGATGCTTTCGAGAAGTTCGAGAGGATCGCGTTCTCCCACATAGAAGGCTTCGAGGGTCTGCGCATGCAGGAGCCTTGTGATCCCCTTTTCGAAAGTCAGCAGCACCAGAGGAGAAGGGAGAAGCAAAGCAGGAGGATCCCATCCTGTACCGCTATTGGACAAGAGAATGGTGGATCCGTAGGTGACGTTTTGTTGATCAGGTTTCATGAAGAAGGGGCGGTATCCCATAATGTGACATGATGGTGAGGGGGCATGTGGAAGTGCCGTCGAAATGGATTCCGCATCGCCCCATCTTTCTGGTCAATCATGATTCGAACCGGGAGCTCGGACCATGCTCGGACCATGCTCGCTCGATGCTCAGTCCATAGCGATGGTCTGGAGGTCGTCTCAGCCTTGTGCGAGGTTGGGTGGAGACGGATTGAAATTAAATCGCAATCATGGCGCGTGATTCTGATGGTCCAGATCCGAAACTTTGAAAATAGTTAGTTTAGAAGCCGATCGAATTCTCCCAAGAATCTACGAGAGGGAAGAAAATTACAGGGGGAAATGGTGGCATGTTGCAACTATGCAACATTGGCCAAGCCCTAACACCATTGTATTCAGGGTAAAGTTGATAGAAGGGAGTGTTGAATAAAGAGGAGGCTGTCAGAGTTGATAAGAAGCTAAGTGTATAATCAAAAGGTTATAATTAGTAGCGAAAAGAAAGTTAGAAATGGTAGCCCCCAGACGCCTCGATCCCGGAATCATTATCCGGGATCATAGCCCTGCTCAGGGGTTGCGCCTCTTTTTACTCCTTTCCATTTGCAATTAAGAAGCCAATTTTCTTGACGCTGGGATTGTATGTAACTTTACTTCCCATCACTCCTAAATTAAGGGCACTACACCTTTGCCAGCTAATCCATTTCGAAACAAAGTCGCACTCATTTTCGGTGCTGATACGCCTGTTGGACGCTCAGCTGCCTTACAGTTCTCTCGTTCCGGAAGTAAGACGATTCTCGCCGGTCATGAGGAGAAGAAACTGATTCTACTGATGAATCTCATCCTCGACAAAAAGGGTGACCCAGCGGCTGCTGTTTTGCCGTCAAATCACGAAAAGGCACTCGAGCTTCTGACCACACGAGAAGCGGAAATTGGTAAAGTCCACTTCATTTTCAACGCTGGCGGGACAATTCTTGAGTCTCCAGAAACAAGCCTCAAAGCTTATGAGAAACTGGGGCTGGAGCTGATCCCGAATCGCAAGAATATCAAGTGGGTCACCGTATGGCCCGATAAGGCTGGCGACCTGCCAGAGCCGCCCGAAGGCATCTGGCATTCCTTCCTGAGACTGAATGGAGTGTCACATGAGGTGTCGGAAGTGGATGAAGGAAGAGACGGTCTGATCCGTCCCGGTGCGATAGCTGATGCTGGACTGGCAATGCTGAATTGTCCAGGCGGTGCCTGCCCAATAGAAGTGCGTCTGGAATCGAGATAGTTGCAAACTTGCACCCTGAGTGCAACGTTTGTAAATTCAGTGCAGGAGAGTCATATACAATCACTCACTGCTCTCGTCTACATATAGAGTGATTTACGAAGCGTGTACTTTTTTGGCCTGGTTAGTGCACACCAATTTTCGTTGATAACAGGAACAGCGTTATCTACTCTTTAGTGTTAATCCTCACCCTTGCCAATGGGAATGGAGTGCTTCATGTCTGAGCAATCCAAGCAGAATCAAAAAGTTAAGGTACTTGTCGCTGACGATGACAAAGACATTCTTACTCTGTACCGAATGTCGCTTAAAGATCACTACCAGGTGATCGAGGCACGCGATGGCTGGGAAGCGTGGAAGCTGTTCCAGGAGGAAAAGCCACGGTTGATCGTGACCGACCTTAATATGCCCGGACATAATGGCCTCGAATTTATAGAGAAAATACGAGAGCACGATGAGGGAAGCGATGTACCGATCATCGTTATCACCGGCACCACGGTTGGTTCTGACCTGCCCGCTGGATTTTGGAAAATTGGTACGAAGGCTCAAAAGTTGATGGAAAAACCCATAGAGCCCGATGAGTTATTAACAGAAGTCAAGAGGCAGCTACTTCTGCGGTCTCAACCCAAGCCCCTTCCCCCCGGAAAAGGTTACTACGAGGTGAATTCCTAGGGCTCGAGGGATTTCAGGGGCGCATAGCGGAGAATAAAATCCTGGGAGCGCCCATCATCAAACTCAATGAAGGCTTTTTCCCAACCAGGCCGACCGGCGATTCTGACAATTGTTCCCTCACCCATGTATTTGTGAGACACTCTCATCCCCTCTGAATACTTCAGTTCTCGAGGTTTCGAGCTGAAGCCACGCGGTGCTGAAGTACCAAGTCCTCTAGTCTCGCGGGCGAACTTTCCTGGCTTCTGTTGAGACAGTCCAAACTCAGGCTGTTCCTCGTCATACTCAACATATAACTCACCATCTTCTCTCTTCGAAACACCACCGACCCCTTGAGAATTATCTCCCCAATCGTAAGGAAGGATACGTTTCAATTGTTTCAGGCTTTGCTGACCAAAGACGTCTGGTGGTAACTCTCGAAGAAACATCGAAGGTTCAGAATTATTCCAGGTACCGAATCGATTTCTTCTCATCGAGAACATGAGGTATAGATTCACGCGAGCTCGAGTTATTCCCACATAGAAAAGTCGGCGTTCTTCTTCGATCGCTGTTTCTTCGAATGATTCGAGCGCACGTTTCGTCGGAAAGACATCTGATTCAAGACCGATCATGAAGACATGATCGTATTCAAGTCCCTTAGCATTGTGGATCGTCAGCAGGCTCACTTTCGGCGACTGGTCTTCCTCATTAACAGCAGCGTCGAGAGCCATGGATGTCAGGAACTCGCCCAGCTGTCCCGTTTCCTGAGTTGGTTTAAATTCCATCATCAGGTTTTCAAACTCCTCGATGTTCTCAATGCGTGAGCCGCCTTCGATTGAGTTCGGGTCTCCAACACCGTCTTCCTTGTAATTAGTGTCTTCGAGGATCTGTTTCAGAACAAGATGGGGCGCTGCATCCATTGCGAGATCATTCCAGCGATAGACAGCCATCAGAAACTTTTCAAGGTTAGACTTTCCTTTGCCCTTAATTGTATTCGACTTGAGGAGCTGCTGTGTTCCAGACAGCATCGAAACGCCTGCCTGAGTCGAGTAGTTGACAATCGAAGACAGAGTCTTGGCTCCGACTCCCCGTGCTGGTTTATTCACAATGCGCTCAAAGGCCAGATCGTCGTCCATGTTGATCGCGAGACGGAGAAAACAAAGTAAGTCTTTGATTTCCATGCGATCATAGAAGCGGATTCCACCAACGATTCGATATGGAATCCGGTATCTGCGAAACTCATCTTCGATGGTTCGTGAAAGATAGTGGCTGCGATAGAAAATGGCGATTTCATTGGCATCGACACCTTCATTGCGAATAAGACGCAGGCATTCAGCAGCGATAAAGTCCCCTTCTGTTGTTGGTTCCTGAGACACCTTGAAGAGAAGTTCCGGGCCTTCACCTTTATTCGTATATAAGACCTTACCGATCCGCTGTTTGTTTTTTGCAATGACGGTGCTGGCCGCTCTCAGAATATTTCCGCTGCTGCGATAGTTTTCCTCCAGCTTGACAATCTTCGTGCCTTCGAAGGTTTTTTCAAAGTCAAGAAGGTTACTGATCTCCGCGCCGCGCCAGCTGTAAATGGACTGATCTTCATCCCCAACCACTGAAACTTGACGATGATCTTTCGCCAATAACTTCGTAATAAGAAACTGTGCGTAGTTTGTGTCCTGATACTCATCTACGAGGACATAGTGATAGCGGTTAGACCAGCGAAGTCTGACTTCCTCATTTGTTTCAAAAAGCTGAACTGTTTTCATCAACAGGTCTTCAAAGTCTATACATTTACTTTTCTTGAGCATTTTCTGGTAATGCTCGTAGATGGAAGGGTAGGGAACCTCGTCCTCATCGAACTCTTCTTTGCAATCCTGAGGGGTGAGAAGACGCATCTTCGCAAGGTTGATAAAGCTCTGAACCTGTCCCGGTTTCACACGTTTTTCCGAGATGTCCAGGTCACTTAGAGTTCTCTTGATGGCCTGCTTCTGATCATTCTCATCCAGGATGGTGAAGTGCTTATCAAGTTCAGCTGCCTCTGCCTCGCGTCTGAGAATCAGCGCGCAGCGTCCGTGAAATGTGCCAATAGGGAGACCTGGCGAATCAGGAAGCCCGAGTAGGTGGCAGACACGTTCGCGCATCTCTTTTGCCGCCTTGTTGGTGAATGTCACCGCCATGATCTGATTCAAAGGGATTCCGCATTCTAAGTGCAGAAATGCAATACGGTGGGTAATGACACGAGTTTTACCTGTCCCCGCTCCGGCAATAATCATGAGCGGAGAGCCAATATGAGTCGCAGCTTCTCGTTGTGCAGGGTTTAATTTGTCGAGCAGATGATCCATCAAGTCTTCTTACTTTCCCAAGATGGGTCACAAGGTGCATGGCAGCACTGCTCAGTGCAATGTCAGTTTTCTATCAGGTGGCTACTCGTTCATTGAACACGCGATTGTGCTTTGGAGTACATTCGGCGCAGCCAGAGTCTATATCCACAGGAGTCACAGAGAGAAGTTGATTCTGGTACTCGTCTCCTATTTGATCACTTCCCGGTCGCGGGATAAGCTCAATCCTTTAGTGATAGGAAGGCTTTTCCTTGTAGAGAGATGCCACTTGTTCTTCATAGCCATTGAACATTTTCGTTGGAACGTAGTCGCCTGTGGAAATGAGTCTTTCTCGAGCCTGGCTCCATCGTGGGTGTGGAACCTCCGGGTTAACATTCGAATAGAATCCATATTCTTTAGGCTGCAGGTCGTTCCAGAAAGTTCCCGGTTTCTCCTCCACGAGTTCAATCTTCACAATCGATTTGGGAGATTTGTAACCATATTTCCAGGGGGTAATTATTCTTACCGGTGCTCCATTCTGGTTGGGGAGTATTTTCCCGTACATACCAACCGTTACAAGAGTCAGATCATTCATCGCCTCGTCGAGTCTGAGAGCTTCATAGTAGGGCCATTCGTACCAGGTTTGACTTTTCTGGCCTGGCATCTCATCCGGTCTATATACCGTTTCAAACCGAACAAATTTCGCTTTTTCCAGGGGTTCAGCTTCAGAAAGTAGCTTCTTCAATGGAAACCCCAACCAGGGGACCGTCATCGCCCAGGCCTCTACGCAACGAAATCTGTAAAGACGTTCCTCAAGCGGATACTTTTTATGCAAATCTTCGAGGCCCAGTTTGATGGGATTCTTGACCAGACCTGAAACCTCAAGTGTCCATGGGTCGGTCTTGAAATCTTTGGCGAGGACTTTTACGCGCTCTTTGTTTGTTGTGAATTCGTAGAAATTATTATAGCCTGTTGCTTTTTCAAAAGGTGTAGTTGGGCGCTCAGGAACTTCGAACCCCGTTCCCTTTGAATAATCCCCGGTGAAATCTTTGTAGGTCAGGTTCTGAGCAGTTACTTCATCCGCATCAGCGCAGGAAATACTATAAGAGCTCAAAAGGGCTGAAGAGCCGAGAAAGCCGAGGGCCTTAAGAAACTTTCTTCTATTCCAATAGATGCCTTCAGGAGTCGCTTCTTTGTCTGAAATAGACCAGTCAGGTTTCTTGATGTAATTCATAGGAAATCACCTTTCAGACAAAATAATTGGCAATTAGAGTGCCGGGCGTAAGAGGCTGATTCCACTCAAAATGAGTCGCTACTCTCAGTTTTTCATAGCACTATTCGGTCGAGCTTGAGCGCGAAGGAGACATGATGTCACATTCACATAACCGAGCTCTCATTGATTGACACTCGAATGGGTTCGAAGGATGAATCAGTTTTGACATTGTAAATCAATGGGATAATTCTCTGTCAGAATGCTTAATCAGCAATCCATGAACACCGTTGAAACACCAGAGAAGCCCTTTCCGGGTTGGTTTCTCCCTGCTCTGGTCCTTGTGTTTTCGATCTTCCTTCTCAGTGTTCTTAGAGCACTTCCCGACACAATCGATGACGCCCACATTTCCTATCGCTATGCGGAGAATTTTGCTTCTGGGTATGGCTTGAGTTTTAATCCTGGTGACATCGTTGAAGGATACTCGAATCCGCTTTGGGTTTTTTTGATAAGCTTATTCGTAAGGGTTGGTTTTCAAGCTGAGTTCGCCGGGACTCTCCTGGGGTTCGCGAGTATACTTCTGGCTCTTTACTCGGTCACAGGAATGACGAAGCTGATTACGAAGACTCGTGAGAGTCTTTTTCTCGCGGCATCATTACTTCTTTCTTTCTTTCCATTTATATACTACTCGTTGTCGGGGCTTGAAACAGGACTTCTGGCAGCGCTGATCGGGTATGGAACGCTGCTTTTACTCCAAACCAGAGGACAGCTCAATCTCCTGTTAGTATTTGTGTGGTTTCTAGTCTCCATTTCCAGACCTGAGGCTCCTCTCTACCTCTTGTGTGTTGGCATAGTCGCTTCCGGGGTTATATACCCGGAGAAAAAGGCTTCGAAAAATGCTAAGCTGGCGAGACGTAATTCTCTAATTCATTTACTGGTCCTCCTGGCTTTATTTGCTGTTTTTCTTGTATGGAGGGTTCTCTACTTTGGTGATCTAGTTCCAAATACTTTTTATGCTAAGCCTATGGGTACGGGGATGCTGGTGCCGGCCGGCGCCGGGATTCAGGCTGGAATAGACTATCTATATAGCTTTGCACTCGATCTGGGACTCTTGATCCCGATTGCTGTATTGGGAACTCTCATTCCGAAATATTTCGTATCCCACATTCGAACACTCTGGGTGATGCTTTTGCCAGGAATCGTTTTCGGAATCTATTCGGGTGGCGATTGGATGCCTTGGGGGCGATACTTGATTCCCTCTCTACTACCGCTTCTTGCACTATCTGTCGTGATGGCAGAAGCTATAAGTGAGAGAATCCATCAGGTTTCGCAGCAAAAGTGGATGGCAAGTATGCCGGCGTTGGTTTTCATCTTTTCTATCCTCTTAAACTCTTCACTAAGCCTGACGGATGCCTATTTGAGAAGGCACAAGTACCCCTATCATGTCATGAATTCTGCGGATTGCGTTCTTGCCGCGAAGAGTCTTAAAGCCCGCTTGGGTTCAGACCATTCAATCGTTGCACATCGAATTGGAGCACTCGGTAGATTCAGCGGATGGTACGTGATTGATTTGTTTGGCCTGGTTGATCGAGATATTGCTATGATTATTAAAGACGAACCACTCTATCATCCAACCGATTCCCGCGGAGAAGATATTGAAGAACTGAAACTTCACCTGAAGGCACGGACGCCAGATTTTGTTACCAAAATATACCGGGTGTCCAAAGAGCCTGAATCGACTCTCTCACTTTATGATTACAAGTTTGAATTGGACTCTGTCTTTCTTCTAGGTGAAGATGAAAAATGGGGAATCTATCGACGTGTGCAATAAATCAGGGAGCAGTCGCAGGCGCTTCATTGAATTCTTTTCCATCGCTCTTCTCATTATTTTAATTAAGTTAGTGGATCTTGGGCACTCTGATCCATGGCTTGATGAGATCAATAACTGGCAGAAGGCGGAAGAGTACGGGATG
The DNA here is from genome assembly GCA_964437365.1 of uncultured Candidatus Sumerlaeota bacterium. Lineage (GTDB taxonomy): Bacteria > Sumerlaeota > Sumerlaeia > SLMS01 > SLMS01 > CAYTGM01. The sequence continues at coordinate 443,111 of CAYTGM010000001.1, forward strand.
TTTGAATTCAGCGGAGTTCATCCCGCGACTTTTTTCTTCCAGAGTTTAGGACTGAAGATCAGTGATTCTCTATTCGGTCTACGATTGTATTCTGCGTTATTTGGTTCACTTTCTATTCTGCTTATGTATATATGGTTTCGTGTCAGAGTTGGGGGATATGCAGCCCTAATATGGCTGGTTCTGTCACTGGCCTCCCCCATATATTCTTTCTATACTCAGGATGCCAACCACTATGCCCCCTTGATTTTGAGTTCGGTGATCGGTTTGATCGGATTTGATTCGATCAGGTTCCTTTCGAAGAAGTCTGTTTTTGTGCTTGGAGGAACATCACTCCTGGCTTTCGGCTCCACCTTTTTTCACCTGCTGGGATTCGAGGTTCTCCTTTTACAGATAGTCGCATTATATACAATGATGGTATATGTGTTCATGGTTTCAGATCGTGGCAGAAAAATCAGCAAGTCACATATCCTTCTCTACTCCTCATTACTGCCTGTTACAGCTGCGGTGGTATGCGCACCTGTTATCATTGAGAAACTGGCGCTTGCAAGTGGTGCGCCTCCGTCTCAAGGAGAGTTACGACCAGGGTTTAATCTGGATTTCCTGGCCGCTCTCTTCTCCAATTATTACGGGGCCCTTTTCTATCATCAGACTGTAGACTATCTTCTGGCTGTGGTTGGCATTCTTCTTACAGTGACTGGGATTATTGCAGGTTTGTCGAATGAAAGCTATCGTTGGATTTCTATCGGCGCACTGCTTACTTTTTTGTTGGGCACATTTTCGTTTATCGCTCTGCCCCTAGGAAGGTATTTCGCCGCAAGATACATCATTGTTGTTCTTCCAGTTCTATTGTTCGGGATATGTATCCTGATTGATTATGTCATGCATGGCAAGCATCTGGCCAGATATATACGAATAGCTGCTATCACCATTCTTGCCTGTTGGTCGGGGTTGTTTCTGTATCGAGCATTTCAGTGGAAATATAATTTGACTAAGAACCCACATCAGCCTTCAATTAAGGCCTTGGAATATGCGATGAGTGAACTTCCTGAAGATGCAAAGTTCTTAACTTTTCATCGTTATTCTGCCAGGGCTCTTCACTTTCTCCTTACGAAGAAATATGGGGAAGATATCGCAGAGAAAAAACTCCTGCCAATTCAATATGTTCCTGAGGCACCCAAAATGATGGTTTATCAGGCTCGTAGGTTGCAGTCACTCTCTAATAGCCCGATCTACTATATGTCACTGATTGAAAGCGAAGAAAGATATATAGAAGCGCTTAATTCCTGGCTCAATGATCAAACGAGAGAGGTACGAAAGTTTGAAAGTGGTTCGATCAAGGAGTTCGTCCCCCTCGATTGGTCTGTTACTATCCGCAAAGTTGCTCTGTCAGATAACCTTCGCGGTGAAGAAGGATTGAGCGGGGTTGAAGCAATTTCTTTCCTAAATTCCCCGAGAATTGATTTCAAGTCATTACAAGAAAGCTCTTCTATATACTTGAAGCCGGGAGCGGGAGCCACTTATTCAATTCCAGCTAACTCGGATGAAGTAGAGGGTCTCAGCTTAGAGCTGAGCACAAAAGGTGAGGATCTTGTAGATGGTCAGGTTTTTGATATTATTTTTGGCGATCAGGCGGGGAGAGTCTGGTCATATCCAATCAAGGCATCAACACCCAAAGAATTCTCGGTCTATCTACCCATTTCTGATAGCGGAACTCGCAATGAACGCTACTTGAGTGTCTATATGTCGACTGGAATGAACCAAAGCAAGGATTATGATAAGATAGAACTTGGGATTCACAGACTTCGCTTAACTCCTCAGGTGCCTGAGGAATCAAGAGCACTTGTCAATTATGATGAAGGAGGAGGTTCTCCACTGGAGTGGAGTTCGTTCAGTACAGAATCTATTCCTTTGAGTAGAAGCACGAGTGTCAATCTCCCGAACCTAGAAAGTCGTTTGTCTGGTTTCCATGGTAGAGGCAATAAGCTACTCACGCAATGGATCCATCCACTGGGATCGGGGGAAGTCAGCCTTCAGGTTTTCGTTTCAACTGATGGCAAGGGTCGCTATAGACTTTCTGTTCCAAGCCCTTATACATCAGCCCCGCACATTACGGGAATTATTCTTGATTCACGTTCGATTGATACTGTTGATATCAAGCCTGAATTTCGGCCCTATTTTCAGTTCGAAAGATATACATCTCTTGTCAAGTATACACCTGTGGAAATTCACATACCCACTGATTCTGACGAGAGCCTATGATTCTCTAGTATTTAAAATGGCCTCGAGAAGTTCTGACCTTATAAGCGGGTCCGCTTCGCCCCCAGCCCTTGCCACGAGCACGAAGGGCGGAACCTCGGTTGCCCCTAAAGACTCTTTGCCAGGCAGTCCAATATAAAGATGTACAATATCCTCATCGCGTTCAAAAATTCTGAACATGTCACCCTTCCCTTTCACTTCGAAATTGCTCTTCTCAAGCAAGTCGACAATGCGAGGCATATTTGCCAGCGTTACAGATCTGCAAACCTCTGCTTTCTTCTCAATTCCAAGGTAAAAATTCAGCGTGACATACCATGATTTTCCTAATCTTCCTATCGGAGCTTTGAACGTATGGTCTTCTGTTACTTTTCCGAATGTGTCTATATTTACCGTATTTCCAGAGGAAGAAACCCCTTCAGCGCCGCAGAACTCATCAATTAACGGAAGGGGCGTCGAAGCATTGATATCGGATATTTTGATAGAATTCTTCCGCGGAATGTCGAGAGCAAATGGGTTTCCCTCCTCTTCGTGAGAAGGTAAGTCAAGATCGAATTGGTCAAGAGCGTTGACGCGAAGGTTGCCGTAGGTCTCAAGAACTTCAATTTCTGTATCACTCTGCAGTGGCGTTTCATAGTCTTCCTCGAAGAATGATTCCTCGGGGGTGTCACTCAGTGTGATCCATTGCTTTGCGACAGCAGGTGAAATCAGCTGCTCCAAATTGATGGTGAACTGCCCCTTTGCATATCCTGACTTCTCAGCCAGACTCTTAAGCAAAGCCTCCGTTTCAGCAGTTAGAGATTCTGCCTCTTCGGCAAATTTATCTGACTGCCTGCAACGATCCAGCGCACTTCGCAATGAATCACTAATCTCCTCAAGAGCATGTGGTCTGACTCGCATGCCCATCTGGTGTACTGGAATCTCAATTTTCTTCCAGTTGTATATATCATATATTGTCAGATTTCTATCTTCAGGCACGTAGATGATGTTACTTGTCTCTGTCATCAGAAATTCCTTTGAAAAATGTTCTATATTCTGGGGACTCAGCCTTAAGCCTTTCAAGTAAAGGCAAATCGGTTGGAATGATATCCTGTTTTTCCAGATCGTCTGAATCTGCCCAGAGAAATGGATTGTTTTCTTTCGACTCTGGTTCTCCCTCCAGGATTCTACAAATGTAAAAGAGCAAAAGGATCTTCTTTTCCCTTAAATCCACAAAGAGCGACTCGTAGATCCTTCCAATCGTGATTCGAACTCCAAGCTCTTCCTCGCATTCACGAACCAGAGCGTCTTTCGGGTCTTCACCCTCTTCCACTTTGCCGCCGGGGAATTCCCAATAACCTTCCATTCCGGAACCCGGTGGGCGTTGTGCGATAAGAATTTGATTTCTCTCGTTCAGGATGATTGCAGCGGAAACAATGGTTGTCATAGATTTGGGCAGTCTCGCTTACTAATTACGGTGGCGTTGAAACTCTCCAGTTTCGAGGGAAAGTCAAGGGAGGGAATGGAACTTGACCTTCAACATGCCTGCCAATTAACCGAGTTTGTCAGTTCGATCTCATTTAAGTTCTAGAGTAGAATCTCATCTATTGACGAAGAACAGCAAAGACGCGGAAATTATTACCCTCAAGTCGGTATTGGTATCGATCGGTGTATTCCTAACCACCTATCTTGCGGTAGCCTTGTTGCATGGGGCCCGCAGCGATCTTCCATTCTGGGGAGATTCGATCGGTTACGTCATTTTTACCGCGAAGTGGTTTGCGGAGAATAACACGATTATCAATCCGGTATGGCATGATCCAGGTCACCCTCCTTTATGTTTTCTTGTTCTGCTATCATTCTGGAAAATCTTTGGCACTACTGAACCCTGGGTCAGTCATCTTTGCCAGTGGTTCTGGGTAACATGGATCTGGCTTGGAGCATTCCAGCTTTCTCGCTCTCTTTTCCCAGGAAACAGATTAGCTCCCTTTGGTTCTGTTCTTCTCTTTGCTCTTCATCCGCATCTCTTTATGGTGGCGAATACTCTGGATCTCGAGGCTGCACAACTCGCAGCTTTTCTCTGGTTGCTGGTGGGTTTCTATCAATCCAGACCTCTCGTTTATATCACTTCGGCTTCTATACTGCTGCTCACAAAACTCAGTTCAATCCCTCTTCTCTTTTTCTTTTGCTCCTTGGAGTTTGTGCTCATCCCCGTCCTGCTTTCCGTCAGGTATAGATGGAAGAAACTGGCAGTGGAATCTATTTGCCTGAACACTTCGAAATGGATTTTATATACTATTCTAGCATCGGTTCCTCTTCTGGTCTGGTTGATCTATCATTACCACCAGACTGGATACTGGTTTCAGTCGGAGAATTTTTCTCATACGACAAGCTTCGTCCTTGAACAGGAGTTCTTTCTCTTTGGTTTTTTTGAGAGAGGTGCCTGGAATGTCTATTTCAAAGAGGGCAATGAGCTCCTGATCAAAATGAGCTTTGCGATCTCAGTTGGTTTGATGGTAATGCTCTTCATCAATTGGAAACAGAGTATAAAGCTCTTCCCTTTTCAAAGACTTTCTCTTCCATCGCATCGATCCTTTTTTCAATTATTCGTCAGTTTTTTTTTCCAGGGATTGCTGATCTACACGATGTATTCGCTCAAATATGAGCTGCTCCATCGATACCTGCTCCCAGTCCAGGCATTATTGATCCTCTGCTTTCTCGTTCTGCTTGGTACTTTTCTGCAGAATGTTCTTCATGCAGCCGACGTGAAGTGGAGTCATAAGAAAACAAGACTGGTATGTACTGTTGTGCTGTTTCCCATCTCTGGTATTCTCGCCTTTAATTATTTCGTACGACTGCACGCAGAGACTCCTGACAGAATTGGAATCCCAAGCGCCGGCATGAGGGAGTGGTTCAGAAATGAGCAGCTTGCGGGATCTGATCAGAATCTGCAACTTGTTACCATGATTGAGGAATACGAAAGGATGGTACACTGGCTTGAAAGGCGAGAAGAGAAAGAAGGCAAAGCCTTTCGTGTCTATGCACAGTATCCGATCACAGGTATGCTGGAATTGAAGGAAGCCGGGTATCTCGAAGGAGAGCCTCTTGAGGTCAGGCTTCTGGAAAACCCCAGCGACCTTTTTGAATCCGACTGGGACTATTATGCGACGAGTCCTGCCACAGAATCCTACGATCGTTTTCTAACAAGTGAAGTTCAGCTCGAATATCGTATCTATTTAAAGAGACAATTCATACCCGAAACCTGGAGGTATGAGGAACATCGTATCAGGCTATATCGAAATGGTCGGACGGAAGAACCAGCACCTTGATCTAGATCTCCATCACAACGGGAACGATGACGGGAAAGCGACGTGTTTTCTTCTTGAGAAAGCTTCTTAATGCTTTTCTCAAAGCAACCTGAACCGTTGAACTTTCTTCCTTCTCCTCGGGATCTAACGCTTTGTACGCTTCGAGAACAACTTCTGCCGCTTCGTCCAACAAGGCTTCCGCATCCTGATCTGCAACAAAACCCCGACTGGAGAGATATGGTCCGCCAAGTACCTCACCGCTTTCTCTTGATACGCTGATAATCACTGCGACAACGCCATCGTCGGCCAGGTATTTTCGATCGCGTATAACCACTTCTTCAACATCGCCGATACCTTTTCCATCAACAAAAATTCGTCCGTGCGGTACCTTGCCAACGATTTTCGCCTCATCGTGAGTTACTTCCAGGCAGTCTCCATTTTCCAGAAGGCAAATCTCATCTTCCATCATGCCAGTAGAGTAAGCAAGTTGTGCGTGAGCGTATAGATGGCGGTACTCTCCGTGCAGAGGGATGAGGAACTTTGGATTCACAAGATTAATGAGGTGTCTCATTTCATCCTGGTAGGCGTGTCCCGAGGTGTGCACGTTGACTGTGTTACCAGGATAAAAGACTTTCGCGCCTCTCCGGGTGATATGATTGATCAGTCTGTATATGGATTTCTCATTACCAGGTATCAGACGTGCAGATAGAATTACAGTGTCACCTTCATGGATCTTCACATGTTTATGGGAGTCGAAAGCCATACGTGAAAGGCCCGACATCGGCTCACCTTGACTTCCAGTTGTCAGGATCAATCTCTCTTCTGGTCGATAATCTTTCAGGCGACCAAGCTCACGTTCATATTTGCAGGGGATATCGATAGCGTGTATATCATGCGCAATACGAATATTCCTTTCCATATTAAGACCGGCCGGGAAAACCGTCCTGCCGGCTGCTGCAGCCAGTTGAAGCACTGTCTGTATTCGATGAAGAGAACTTGAAAACGTTGAGAGAATAATCTGACCGGTTGCTTCTCTGATAAGACGCTCCAGAGTTGGTATAACCTGAGACTCTGAAGTACAGACACCCGGACGGTCAGCGTTCGTTGAATCGCCAAGCAGCAAAAGTACGCCTTCTGCGTCTCCTTCTGCATAACGTGAGAAGGCATGAAAGTCAAAAGAGATCCCATCAGTCGGTGCTGGATCCATTTTGTAGTCTCCGCTGTGAATGAATGAGCCAATAGGGGTCGTCACAGCGATCGCAAAAGCATCGATGATAGAGTGTGTCACGGCGAGAGGTTCGACCATGAAATTCTCGCCCACCTCGAATCTTGCCCTTGCCTGAAAAACCTTAAAGTTCGGCTCCAGTTTGTGCTCCTTCAATTTCTCACGAAGGAGTGCAATCGTCAGTTCGCTACCGTAAACAGGTATGTCATCACGAAGATGAGGAAGGATATAGGGAAGAGCTCCCACATGATCTTCATGAGCATGGGTTAGAACGATGGCAGCCAGCCGATCTGGGTCAGTCGTTATATAGCTGATGTCTGGTATGACATAATCAACGCCCAGCATTTCCTCATCAGGCATCATCTGACCACAATCGATCATCAGCATTTCGCCATTAAACTCGAAAAGGTTACAGTTCATCCCAATTTCCCCGATCCCCCCGAGGGGTATCACGCGAAGACAGTCTCCTTTGGGATCAAGAGTGGTTACATTAGGAATATTTTTAGGTCTGGCGAACATGAATGATTACTCTGTAAATACTTTTTGCTATCGTAAATGGGTTCGTTTCAAGCTGTAAGTGGTTACTCTGAAGGTGCAGCCTCGGGTCGCCAACAGGATTTTTGAGAATTCAGGATCTTTAGAGTCCGAAGTGTAATCTAAAGGCACGAGTATATCAGAAACCCACGATGCCAAAAGAGATGGGTCTATTGAGCCAGCCCCAGACCTTTCGGAAGGAGATCTTCTCAGTGCGAAAAGCAAAACACAAGGCAAAGCAAATCATTCAGGTACTGCCCTGGAAGGATTGGATGCTCCCACGTTCCAAGGCGGGGATTGCCCCCGGCTCATTCGATCTCAAGCACTCTGAGCAGCCACCTGAAGATCCGACCATCCGACTCACCGTCTACAATAAGGAAGAAGTGTCCCACCGGGAGATGACCGTCGAGCAACTTGAAACATGGCACACCTCAGAGCACGAGATTGAATGGCTCTCCATCGAAGGAGCAATCAATCCCACTTCTCTCGAGAAACTTGGAAAGTTTCTTGGTTTGCATAAACTCGCACTTGAAGACGTCTATAACGGAAATCAAAGACCCAAAGTGGAAGACTATGATTCTCACGTATTCGTCGTCGTAAGAACTGTCCCACAGGATCAGCATTCTCCTCCCGGTCAGATCAGCTTCTTCCTGGGAGAAGACTATCTGCTTTTGTTCCAGGATAAAGATGTCTCTGCTCAAATATTTGATGGTGTCCGCGATCGTATCCAGAAGTCGAAAGGCAAGATACGTGAAAGTGGCTCGGACTATCTCCTATATGCATTGCTGGATACCGTTGTTGATCATTTCTTCCCCTATCTTGAAGACCTGGATGATCGTCTGGATGATATCGAGGACTTGATCATGAACGAAAATCTTGAGAATATTGTTCCAGAACTTCAGGTAGAGAGAAGAAGGATCCGGATGATTCGCACCGCGCTCCGTCCCTTACCCGAGCTCATCAGGACTCTGATGGACGATTCCACAGAACATGTCGGCGATGATGTTCACTTCTATTTGCGAGATTGCCAGGACCATGTGCATCGCGCCCTCGCAATAGCCGATACCCTTCAGGAGCACACGCAGGACCTTCTTGATCTTCATCAGTCATTTCTTTCGAACCGCATGAACGAAGTCATGAAAGTTCTTACGATTATCGCGTCTATATTCGTTCCTATTACTTTTGTCGCCGGTATCTACGGGATGAACTTCAGCTCCGATGCTTCTCCCTACAATATGCCCGAAACGAACTGGTATTATGGTTATCCTTTCGCCATTGGTTTGATGGTTTCAATTGCTGTAATCATGCTTATTTTCTTCAGAGTCAGGCGTTGGATTTAGTAAACCTGTTCACAAATTCAAGGCTATCTGGACCGTTTATCATTTCCTCCGGGCAGCAAATATGCTCCGCTGACAAGTGAGGGTGGAAAATGAAGCGAATGTGAGTTCAATCGAGCCATGAAGAAACAACACGGGATGATCCAAAAGTCATTTCTCATCAGTTTATTCCTCCTTGGAGTTATTCTACTTGGGGGAACTGCAATGCTTTTATGGAAGTTCCAGAGCATCAACTCACAGCAGGTTTCGGCAGCAGCCTCTTCATCTGCTCAGTCGACTCAGGCCGTCCCCGTTAAAGCAGGCAATTTTGAGTTAGGGGATCAGCTACCTGACTTTCAACTCACGGATACTCAAGGGGACACTTACCAGTTTAGCGAACTAAAAGATGAGAACAAGTTTGTCGTGGTAAATTTTCACCATCCTGACTGTCCCTGCGCAGCCAGCTGCGGGCGCCTGATCAATGAAATGCAGCAGGAGGGGTACTCTGATGTTCAAGTCATCGGAATTCTATCCCACGACCATGACAATCAACGTGTGCTCAAAGCCCTCGATAAGCAGCAAACCGAAGGAGAGATTACTTTCCCCGTCTATTTGGACCCCACTGGAAAGGTGCTTGAATTGTTTGGAGCCACGAGAACCCCTGAAATGTGGGTTCTTGATAAGTCAGGCAGGATTCGGTTTTACGGAGCACCTGAGAATACTCTCTTCCCCGGCTCTGAAGGGCACCGCTATCTCTTAAGAGAAGCCATCGATGCCTTGAGAAAAGGTCAGACTCCTGATATCGTCGCTGAACAGCCAATTGGTTGCCCCATTGAGTAGCATATTAATCTACGAACTTCCTCAATGAGCCCAGTTTTTGCTCCCCTCTGATCAAGACCGGAGAAAATCGTGAAATTTGAAACCATCGTTGTTACTGCAGAACCCCTGATCCATTTTCATCATCTTCAGCTGCTGGAGCTCTTTCCGCGGATGTACCGAACGATTTTAACGGTCCCCTCAGTGGTCGCGGAGGTTGAACGACTTCGAGCTGAAGGCGTCTACGTCCCCAAAATCAGCTCTCTTCCCTTCATTGAGGTCTGTCCACCGCGTGACATTTTGACGGAGGAGCAGAGTAGCGGGCTCACGGATCGAGACAAGGGTATCGCCTCTCTCGCCTTATCCCTGGCGTCCCCTCTGGTGATGATTGAACCTCGTGATTCACGCAGAAGTATTGATCATCTTAAGATTCCGGTGACAGGAACCATTGGTGTCTTACTGAAAGCAAAAAAAGACGGCAAAATCAAAACACTCAAGCCTTTGTTGCCTTTGCTTCAGGAAGCGGGGCTTAAGCTTTCTCCTAAAGCAATCTTCACCGCGCTTGCTCTCGCAGGCGAATGTTGATTCTTTCTCATTCATCGTATCGCGTTTCAGTCCTTGCTTTCAATTCTGCTCTTGCTAGTCTCACCAAAGATCTGAAACTCCAGGTCTGGAAATAATTACAGCTATACAGGCAAGCTACTCTATGCTCTTTGATTCACACTGCCATCTTCATGACCAGAAATTCGATGCTGATCGGGATGAAGTCCTGACACGAGCGCACGATTCAGGTGTCTCTGCTATCCTGACACTTGGGGATACTCTTAAGGCCAGTCGCGCAGCGATTCAGTTGGCTGAGAACGAGCCTTCTGTCTATGCAGCAGCTGGTATTCATCCATGCAACGCAAACTGCTGGGAGGATGAGACAGAAGATGAACTCAGGCAACTGCTCAACCACGAGCGTGTCATCGTTCTCGGAGAGATCGGGCTTGATTACTATTGGGACAAGGATCCTGCAGTTCTTGAGAAACAAAGACAATGTTTTCGTCGACAGTTACAAATCGCACGGGAAACGGGATACCCCGTGTCTATTCACTGCAGAGAGTCCACCGAAGAAGTTCTGAGTATCCTTAAAGAGGAAAAAGGAGAGGAGATCGGTGGGGTTCTACACTGTTTCAGTGGTTCTCTTGAACAGGCCAGAAGAGGCGTGGAACTCGGATTCTATCTCGGAGTAGGTGGAACAAGCACTTTCAAGAAATCTCACGATTTGAGAGAAGTGATTAAAGCGATCGGACTCGAGCACATTGTGATTGAAACGGATTCTCCTTACCTTGCACCTCAACCAAAGCGCGGTAAAAGAAACGAGCCATCATACGTGGCCTTTGTTGCAAGTATCATTTCAGAATATTTGAAAATACCCTATAACGAGTTCGCAGAATTAACGATGGCGAATACTCTCAAGGCCTTTAAAATGAAAGAGGCTGTTGGTTAATGGATTCCGGAAATATATTTATTCACACATTTGAGTCAGAAATACTGAAGCGATCCAGACGTATTCGAATCTATACACCCCCCGGTTTTAACAAGGACAAGGTGTATCCTCTTCTGGTTCAGCACGATGGTCAATTAATCTTCTCAGACCGCGATAGTCAACTTCCCTACGGCTCATGGAGAGTCGACAAGTGGATCGAACAGTTGATGCATGAGAAAGGTTTTTCTGCTCCCATTGTTGTAGGCATCGATAACTCCCCCAAGCGAATGAAAGAATACTTTCCAGTTACGACAGAATACGAAAACTATCGACAGTTCATAATTGAAGAACTCCTTCCCTGGGTTGAGAGTCATTACCCCGTGGATAGGGATCCTGCAAATCGGGCCTTGATGGGAAGCAGTATGGGTGGTTTGGTCAGCTTTGCCCTCGCCTGGGAGTTACCTCATCTCTTTTCGAAAGCTGCATGTCTTTCCCCCTGGTTTGAATATGAGAACAATAAGTATATTCATGAGGTGTTAAGAAAAGCTAATGAGCGGTCCGAAATATCTGTCTACCTCGATTCTGGCATCCGTGACTGGCGCCATCTTGATGATGGACATCGAGGAATGCTGCTGGCTCGACTCGAACTGATCAGGCTTGGCTTTGAGGAGGGGCAGAACCTTGATTTGCATGTCGATACGTGGTTCCCCTCTATGAAGGATCTTGAAGGTTCCCTTGTCAGAGAAGACAAATACAGGGAAGCTGTCTATAATCAACATAATGAATTCCAGTGGAACAGGCGTCTTCAAAGACCACTGGAGTTTCTATTCGGAGCGTAACCCATGGCAGGGGAGACAAGTTTCAGAGCTGAGGTTCTTAGAAAAGCAATCCACCTGGGGTCGCTGATCATTCCCCTCTTCGCTTATTACAATGATAAACTAGATACACTGATCTTTCTCACAGGTCTCCTTGCACTCTCGCTCTTCATTGAGTGGGGCAGGTATCATCAGCCACAGATGAAGTATCTGATTGATCGGTATTTCTCTTTTCTGTATCGAGGCTTCGAGCGTGACGGATCTTTTACTTTTCGTAAATTGACAGGAGCAACCTGGATGCTTGTTTCTGCAATCATCACGTTCTCTCTCTTCCCACGGGAAATCGCTGTGGCTGCTTTTTCTTTCCTCGTTCTGGGTGATACCGCTGCGGCACTTATTGGAAAGAGATTTGGGACATGGAGGTTCGGCAAGAAGAAAAAGAGTATAGAAGGGACTATCGCCTTCTTCGCTATATGCACGATCGTCGTTCTATGCATTCCAGAGCTCTCATTGCTTATCGGCTGTCTGGGAGCACTTACAGCAGCCCTTGCAGAGGCATTGATCCCTGACGTTGATGACAACTTTTCCGTGCCACTGTCTGCGTCGATTGTGATGTCATTACTTGCGGCACTTCTTTAAAACCTTCCCGACGAGTTCTCTGAACTCTTCAGCTACGCTCTGGTTTTAATTGAGGTCAAAGGTCGCCATAACAGGCAAGTGATCAGAAAGCTGTACCCGAATTACTTCATGATTGATACATTCTATTGCAGGGCGTTTATCAGGCGTATAGAATAAATAGTCTATACGGCGCTCCGGCTGGGTTGCAGGAAAGGTCATGAAAGCAGAGCCCAATCCATCGGAACTCTTATATTCAAGTGTATCTTCGAGACCGAACTTCAGGACAGACAGTTCGGGAGTCGATGCATCTATATTCAAGTCACCTCCAAAAACGACAGGGATATTTCCTGATTCCAGGTTCATTTTTGAAGTGATGTCGTTCACTTGTTGAGCCCTCTGGTCCTCCGTCAGGCCAAGATGAGTATTATAGATTGATAGGTTGCCAAAGGGAGCAATGATCTCAGTATGAAGCAAAACGCGTTGCTCGCTGTACCATTCCGGATAGTCCGGGTTTGTTACTGAATAGTCAGGTTTGAAGAGTTTCGTCACCTCCGATTCAGCAATAGTCCACCGACTCAAGGTTGCTACCCCGTATTCCCCCTCCTGCAGAGGGATCGCTGGTGCAAAAACGTGGTCATATCCCATCGTTTCAGCAATGAAGCCCGCCTGATCTGCGAACCCGCTTCTGGATACCTGGCGGTCTACTTCCTGGAGAAGAATGATATCAGGATCCACCTTCTGGAGAAACTCAGCGATCTTTGTCAGGTTCTTCAGTCGCTCTCCCATGGATGGAAGACCTTCAGGTCCCGCCGAAGACCGGATATTGAAGGACATCACGGTGAAGGAATCCACTGGCTGCATCGGCTGCACGGTTGGGCTCTCCGTTGATGCACAGGAAGCGGCCAGAAGAACGATCAGGCTCAGCTTAGCGGCGAAAAGGAGTCTTTGGAAATGATTCATTGGAACACTCTCCGGGCAGGATTCAGTGGTGTGGCGTTCGACCTATCAGACTCATTAAAAATAACGCCATCCACAAGAGGGATGCTACCAGTATCGAACCAGTATCGATGCATGATGGTACCATTGGGGTGGATCGAACCAGGTTCGAAAGAGGATAGAAGCTGGAGCTCTCCCTGAGGAGATGGGGCGGGCGTTTTTCTGGATCTTCGAATCTCTGGTATGGCTGAAGACTAAATCTCTTCCCTACAACGTTTGGTTTAGATAACAGGAAATGCTGTTTCATGCTCATAACTCTTTGTTTACAAGGAAAATATCCAGGATAATTCTGAAATCCACAATTATGGTTGTATTGGGAGGTTGTTAGGAGAGGAGGGGGAGGTTGTGTAAGCGTATTGGTATCAGTGTTCTACATGAATTCTTCATGGCGAGGTACTTGCAGAAGCTCTTCTCGCCAGACTCCTATTTTTCTAAGGAAGGAATTCTATGCATTACCCCCAAAAAAAAAGAGAGCGGCTGATCTACGCATCACTGCTTGCGGCGGTTACCCTCTCCGCAGCAGGTGCCTACATCCTCAGCTCCTCTCACTCTCCCTCGACTGCACAGCTTCACAATGCAGTCGACCCTTATACTCGAACTCAAGAACAGGCACCCTCTACATTGCTCTCCATGGCTGATAAGGCTCCTCAGAGCGAGCTGGTGGCTCCATCGACTCGAGCAGATGATTCCAAATCAGAGTCAGATGAGGCTCTTCCGCACCAGAGATCAAGTCTCGAAACTGAACCCGAATTTTCAGCACCAGCTAACGCAAAAACGAATGAGATCTCTTCGAATAATAGGCTGGTTGCGAAATCAGTTCCCACAGCCCTCAATTCGAATATTCAGGATACGTCTTCACAAGTGTCCAGGGGCGCTGATTCCAATGAACTGCTTTCAGAACAGCTTATCCCAGAAGGCTCGGATTATGATCAAAAGCTTGCCGATCTTGGCGCAGATAAATTCACGGATCTCTATGCAGAAGAAATTATTCAGGTACGTGAAAAGGTAGAAGCGGGTAAAACCGTAGAAGAAGCAAAGAAGCACGACCATAAACAGTATAGCAGTTGCTGTGCTTTGGAAAGCGCTCCTCAGATGGACCCGGAGGAGGTTGCCAGCCTTCTCCGAGAAGAGCCTTTTTCAGAGAACCCCAGCGACCCTGTTATTCCAGAAGTGATTGCCAAATCAAAAGGCGCTAATCCTGGAACGGAGCAAACGCTCACACGCGCTGTTGTTGCAAACCCAGTTACAAACGCATCTACCGATCAGCCTGCTGGATCACTCGACGATATTATCGTATATACAGTGGCAGGGCATGGGTACTATGCTACTGGATCGACCTGGAATACGCAGCGTGGGCTAACCAATGGCATGGTTGAAGATATGGGGAACCTCGATCAATACAACTTTCTGGTTCACTATCTCTTCAATGCTGGGGCGACTGTTGTACCGGTGAGGCCGATCGGATATCAGGATAACGAAGTCGTCCTCGACAATGATTCACCCGGCGTGACATTCAGTGGAAACTGGGCAAACAGTTCATCAACCATCTATTACGGAAGCCCGGGTGATGTGCCTTATCGTTGGGCGAACACTTCAACGACTAATCCAGCAACGGCACGCTATACACCGACGATACCTGAAGAAGGATTCTATCCTGTCTACACATGGACTCGTTACGGAAGTGACCGTGTTCGTCAGCTTTATCGCATCAACCACAGTGGGGGCGTGAGTGAAGTCCGCGTAAACCATCGTCGCGTTGGGAACGGCTGGGTCTGGCTTGGTAATTATCACTTCGAAGCTGGGTCCTCCGGCTGGGTGGAGATCTCAGGACAAAGTAGTGAGACCGGCGTCGTGATCGCCGACACGATACGTTTCGGAAATGGTATGGGCGACATCGATAGAGGATCTGGAGTTTCAGGCTTTGAACGTGAACTCGAGGCCGCCTACTACTGGATTCAGATGTCTCAAGGTCAAGGAGTTACGAATGTCTATGATCGTAGTGGTGTCAGCGATCGCAACGATGACATCAGTGCTCGTCCCAAGTACGCTGCTCTTTTGAACAACAGCAGTTTTGGTGGATTCTATGACCGAATCTATATCTCACTTCACTCAAATGCTGGAAACGGATCTATACGTGGAGCGATGGGACTGGCCGCCAGTACGCGACAGATGGAAAATCAGGAAAACTATGCTCTCACGATCAATAATGAGCTCGAGAATGATATGGAAGCTCTTGATAGCGGCGTTGCTTTTCCTTACAACTGGTCGGATGGCTCAATCGATCTACTGAAAGAGATTAATTATGGTGAACTAACCGTTGAGAACATCAACAATGAGATGTGCTCAACAATCATTGAAACAGCCTACCATGACAACGCTGCGGACGCGACCCTGATGAAGGATCCACGCGTGCGCAATGTCATGGGCCGCGCCATCTATCAGGGAATCGTCAAGTTCTTAAACCAGTATGGCGGGACGGTACCAACGACTCTTCTGCCAGAGCCTCCAACGGATGTAGTGGCTCGCAATGTGGGTTCAGGTCAGGTTCAAGTTTCATGGGTACCGCCTGCGGCTGATTCAGCGGGTGGTGATGCTCCCACTGGATATACAGTCGTACGATCTACAAACGGATATGGCTTTGGAAACCCTGTTAATGTCAGTGGAGGAACTTCCAACAATGTGACGATCTCTGGCCTGACACCGGGTGAAACATATTACTTCAAGGTTCTGGCGACGAATGCCGGCGGTCAGTCGATGGCGACAGAGACAGCGGGCGTTGCTGTCACTTCCTCTGGAACAGCAGACATACTTTATGTAAATGGGTACGATCGCTTTGATCGCAGCATCGCAATCAACAGGTACTTCGGTGGTGGCCTTAACGCCGTAGCAACGATTATTCGTCCTCGGGAAATGAACTCGTTTGATTATGTCGTTCAGCATGGCGAGGCAATCGCAGCAACAGGGCGTGCCTTCGATAGCGCATCCAACGAAGCTGTAGAATTTAATGCGGTGAACCTTAGTGACTATGATCTTGTTGTCTGGAACTCTGGACTTCAGGCAGAAGTGGCAACTGATGGAGCTCAGCCTCAGTTCAAATCATTCAACGGTACACTGCGAACGAAGATCGCTACCTATCTTGCAGGAGGTGGTAATCTTTTTGTTTCCGGCTCTGAGATCGCCTGGGATCTTGATCGCGACACAACACAGAATGATTCAGAAAGCCTCTTCCTGAACGATTGGCTTCGTGCTGATTTTGTGGATGACAACGTCTATTCATCGGTCAGCAACCCCAATTCGGTCTCAGGTGTATCAGGCAGTATCTTCTCTGATCTTTCTGGCCTCACTTTCGACAATGGTAACGATGGCACCTACAACGTTATATATCCCGATGTGATCAATCCAATCAATGGTTCTTCGGTCGCTTTGAGCTATAACGGATCCAGTGAATCGAATACAAACGCTGCTATCGTCTATAGCGGAAGCTCAAAGGTCGTCTATCTTGGATTCCCTTTTGAAACTATTACTTCCGATGCAAGCCGAACAGCATTAATGAGTCGCTCATTAGACTTTCTCCTTGGCCCGGCAGGACCGACGCCAACGCCTACTCCAACACCAACCCCAACTCCGACACCAACACCTAGCCCGACACCGTCCCCAACTCCGACACCATCTCCAACAGCGACTCCGTCTCCAACTCCATCAACCGACATCATCGTTGATAACGCGGACTTCCCAGCTTACCAGGAATCAGGCACCTGGGGAACCTCATCTTCCTCTGGATTCTACGCCGCAAGCTCACGCTGGGCACTCGTCTTCAATCAAGATAATGATGCCAGTTGGACACCAGATCTACCTCAAGATGGTCTATACGAAGTCTACGTGTGGTACGTTTCTGGGTCGAACAGAAGTTCAAGAGCTGCTTACATTGTAAATCACCGCGACGGTGCAACTGTTTTCCAGGGCGATGATCCCAATGATGGCATCAACGATGGGATTAACCAGGAAATAAACGGCGGACAATGGATCAAACTGGGTGAGTGGAACTTTGATGCTGGAACAGGCGGAAACCTCTACCTGGACGGTTCAGAGAGTTTCAATGACGGAGACACCGGAACTGTGGTATCTGCCGATGCAGCTCGATTCGTGAGAATTGGAGATGTTACTGGTCCCGCTCCTACACCAACGCCAACACCTTCTCCAAGTCCTACACCAAGCCCAACGCCGACAGCGACTCCAGCACCTGTTGATCTGGTTATAGACAATACAGATTCAGGGTTCTCGGCATCTGCAAGCTGGTTCGGCAGCACCTCTTCTGGCGGCTACTTCGGGACTAACTACGCCGCGAGAGCCGCAGAAGAAACAAGCGATCCGGCTACATGGTCCGCAAACTTGAGCGCAACGACAACATACAACGTTTATGCTCGCTGGACCACTGCTTCGAACCGGGCTACGGCAGCCCCTTATATCGTCTATCATCAGGGTGGAGCTGACGTCGTATATGTGAACCAGCAAAATAACAATGGTCAGTGGGTACTACTGGGAACCTATACACTCGAATCCGGTAGTTCGACACGTGTTGCTCTCTCCTGTTGGACAGGGTCCGGTGACTACGTTATCGCTGATGCGATCAGAATCGAAGAGCAGTAAGCACTACTTTCTTAGTCGCAAAACGATCAACCAGGAGGCCCTTTCTTTTCGCGAAGAAAGGGCCTTTTTTTTCTGTTTATGAATCTCATAAAGCTTAAAAACATCGCACATCACTGTCCAGAATGCCCCCAAGGCTGGTCTCAGTCTTTGATATCTATAAAGTTAAGGAGACTCACAAGGTATAATATTTATGAATAAAACCGTTCAATCCATTAAGTCTAGCACCTGCTTTGGAAACATGCCGATGCATGATCGGATTAAACTCTATCCAGACTAAGGTCTTGAAAGGTTCACCACACCTCGTATGGGCAACTGTTTCTCAAGTTTAAAATACTTGCCACTGATCCTCCTTACTCATCTTCCAAGGACAGGGGAGCCTCGTTTAAGAAATCAGTGATCGATCTTAATGTTGACCAGTCTGATATCTGTCATGCCCATGAAAGATCATCTCGAGCAAGCTATCTCTTCTTCCTATTATTTCGTGAAGCAATGTGGCTTTGATCTTTAGAAGCAGGCTCAGTTAACGAATATGCTCCTGTAACTGCTCTCAGCCAATATGACTTGAAATACCATCTTATCCATGATCTTATCTTAATCAGCTTAAGATTTAACGTTATTTTTCGGAGGATTTTTCAATGAAGGCAGGGAGTTTTTTTCACATTTTATGGATCATCATGCTTCTCTTCGGAAGCGTGTTCACCGTCAGGCGTTCGCACGCTGTGGAAATCACTTTCGCACATGGAATTGATGACTGGCAGGCTTACACAAATGATGATAATCGATTGAATGGCTGGGAAGTTAGAAGTGGCGCATTATTTCAAAATAAGTATAATGATGATTTTGCACTCGGAGGAGAACGATTTCTAATTCGCGAAGGCCTTCTTCACTTGGGCGACATGCCGGGCGATTTTGTAGAGATTGGAAGCGACTTCATGTTTCTCGACTTCAAGGGTGAGACCGAAGTCAAAGCAGGCCTGAGACTATTTGTAAATCCATCTGAACCAGAAGCATATGGCTATATCGATGCGAACTTGATTCGAGACACAGAGGGCAGAAGAGAAGGATTCCAGGTGTCTTGCGGCGACTGGAAAAGCCCTTTCCTCGAGCTCCAACTTAAATCGTATCACTGGTATCGCTGTCGACTTCGTGTCGAAAACTCGGGAGCAAATCGATTGGTTCTTGCGGCAAAGGTCTGGTTACAGAGTGAAGATGAGCCAGGCGAGTGGGGATTCAAGAATATTCTCTCTGGTCCTGTGAAACGCAATCGCAAGGCTCTTGCTCTATATACATCTGCTTCACATGGCTATGAGGTGAATCCCAGAATTGCGGTAAGTGGTTTGCTCGTTAGTAGTGTCACACCTGTTTCCATGATTGATATTTTACCTCCTGATCCTGAAGGTGTTGTCTTTAGTTTTATGGAAGAAGACCTTGAGTTTGTATTCAGGCATTTCAAGTCAGGAGATGGCTCTGGGGAACATATTTACAGAGATATTCTTCGACGTATAGATCTGATCGAGGAAGACTACCCTGAATACCCAGAGCTGGATGTTCTCAAGGCTGCTCAAATGAGAAGCTACGGCGTACTCGGTCAGTTCGACGAGTTTGAAGAACTTGCCGATAAGCTTGAACATTCAGGCCTTGCTAAACCCTTTCTAATAAAGGAAAGAGCGGGAACAGAAAAACACAGAATCCGAGAATATCACGCTATTTCGATGGCGATGAAGAATAGGAACTTCATCAAAGCAATCGATCTGATAGACACATTTATTCTCGACTATCCTGAAGACCCCAGAAAACCAGAGCTGATGCGAACCTTATGTCATGCTCTTTTCTCGGTACAAAAAATGAAAAAACGCTACTGGGATGTTTCAAACCAGTTCATTGAGGAAGAGATTGTTCCTGATCAGGTTGATGAGATTCTATATAATCAGTCTCTCATGCACCTGAGGGAAGGTGCACCCGAAAGGGGGAGAGAAAAAGCTACGGCCATCCTCGAACGTTATCCCACCTCGGATTATTTCCCACTGGCTATGATGGCCCGTGGTGAGAGCTATCTGAGTCGAGGGGAGCTTGAAATTCTGAAAACTGAAATGGACGTGATCCTCAACCACTATGGGATTAATAGTTATGTAGGGGCGACACTTGTATACTACTATGGTGTTGGACTGGCGCGAAAAGGGGAATACGAAGAGGCCGTTAAATACCTAAACGATGCAATGAAAGCTGAATTCTGGGACAAAGAAGAGATACAGGGGAAAGCCTACATCCCCGTCTTCAGCGCGAAGTGGTTGATGTACACCGCGATGCGCAAACCTGACATCGTATCCACTGAACGAGTGATCAACGCAGTCCGAGAGATGCCTGCTTCCGAAGATCGCGACCGCTTTCTCAGGCAATATGACCGTGATCGCTCTCCGCTGAATTCTCGGGTGAACTCACTCGCAGATTTCGTGAATCCCTGATATTCAACTGGCACGCTCTTGACTCTCAATCGTCGGGCTACAACTATCGTTTAAAGCCACAGAGCTCTCTGTTACAGCTCAGGTTGATAATGCACGGCTTTCCAATCCCGTATTGACAGCCAACCATATCACGACACTCTCTTGCCGAACCATTACAAGATCTGGTGTCGCCCTACGGCTGTGTCACCTGTACAGATGCAACAGTGCTCTGGAGGAATCAGAGCCGCTGTGGTTTCCCGTTCTTGTACTGGTAGAGAGAAACCAAACATAGATGGAGAGAATCTATGAAAAGAATGATTGCCAGAATGAAAGAACGAATTAACCGAGGCGCGACCGCAGGAGTCCTGATGGCTGCGCTTACTCCTCTATTTCTATCCCAGGCTTCCACGTCGGATGCGGGTACGAGCGAGTTTACAATTATCAATGACTCAAGCCTGAACAGCGCTGTGGCTGCTGCGAGGTCACGCTATCTCGCAACTCGTCCAGGCTCCCGACTGCACGCAACGATCCTTGTAAAAGAATCTGATGGAACCTGGAGCCGTGGTTCTTATCAGGGAACGACCACTTCCTATCCTGCCAGTGCCGTCAAACTCGCATATCTTGCGGCTTCTATGTACAAAGGAAACACAACAGGACAGCACTATGCATGGCTTGATGATTCTGTTCGGCCAATGATTGAGGTTTCAGATAACTTCGAGACAGGTGTTGTTGTCGATACGATAACCGGTGCTCCTAACACAAGCTCAGGTAGCTTCAGCACATGGATGTCAAAGAGGCGCTATACAGAGAACTTCCTGAATGCTCGAGGGCTACTTGGAAACCAGACAATCATCAACAAGACTTATCCGACTAACTCTAACCTGAACCAGTTCGAATTGCAGGCATTGAATACATATGGAAGTAACCAGATGCAGCCTAACCTCTCAGCGGAGCTCATGCTTGAGATCGTCAAAGGAAAGGTTGAAGGTGAGTCCAGCGCGTATATGAGTCAAATGCTGGATCACTACCCCTACGGCAGCCAGTCCTCAATGGGGTGGGGTCTTCCTTCGGGGACTGTCTATCTGAACAAGGCTGGTTGGACCAGTAGCGTTCAGAATGATATCGCATATATTCGTCTTCCAAATGGACAGGAAATCGTCATCGCTGCCTTTTCTGATACGCCAGATACGAGTGATCCCTACCCTCATGACCATTCTTCGCTCGGTGCATTCGCTGACTTTCTACTCGAAGAAACGGGTCTTGATGCGGGCGGGCCTGCAAATATACGCCTCGATAATACGGACTCCTCTTTCTCGACTTCAGGAACATGGAGCACAGGAACAGGGGACTACGACAAATATGGAAGTTCTTACCGCTATGCAAACGGCGGATCGAATGCAACAGCAACATGGAATTTGAGTCTTCCTGAAGCAGGGTCCTACGAAGTTGCAGTCTGGTGGACCGATGACAGCTTAAGAAGCAGCAGTTCAAAGTATCAGATCAATCATGCTAATGGGTCTCAGACAGTTGCACTTGATCAGCGCACTCGCGGTGGAAAGTGGATCTACATAGGCACTTGGGATTTTGATACCAGCGGCGATTCAATACAGGTAAAGGCGTCGTCTTCTGCATCTGGTCGAGTAATCGCAGATGCGATAAAGCTCTCAAAGGTTCCCAACTTCCCGACACAAAATATGGACAATGGCAGCGGATCCTATGGAGAGACTGGTTCCTGGGGCACTTCCAGTGGGTCTGGATTTTATGGTAGCAGCTCTCGATATGCCTTTGTTGGCGATGGAAGTCGAACCGCAACATGGAGTCCCTCGTTCAGTGGTTCTGCACTTTGTGATGTCTATGCATGGTGGGTGGCATCCTCGAATAGAGCAGAGGACGCCAAGTATGTTGTCTATCATGATGAAGGCACAACAACCCTGGAGGTTGCTCAGGATGTTAACGGTGGGCAGTGGAATTACCTGGGTTCATTTCCTATGACAGGGGGAACTTCCAAGGTTGTTCTGAATAATGAGGCTGGGACGAACGCTGTCGTCTCTGCCGATGCTGTTCGCATTCAGGAGATCAAACCCCTTGCTGCTCAGACGGAGGTTGTGGTCGACAATAGCGACAGTGGGTTTGCGGCTTCGAATAGCTGGTTCCCCAGCACATCCGTATCAGGCTACCTCGGTGCTAACTACCACGCGCGTGCAACAGAATCTACCGGAGACGCCGCCAGTTGGACGGCTACGCTTCCTTCCAGCGGTTCCTATGAGGTTTTCGCGCGCTGGACAACAGGTGGTAACCGTGCTACTTCGGCTCCCTTTATTGTCTATCACAGTGGGGGGGCGACTACTGTCAGGGTGAATCAGCAGCAGAACAATGGAGTTTGGGTTTCTCTTGGAAGCTACAGCTTCAACTCAGGTTCTAATTCAGTTTCACTCTCCTGTTGGACGAGTTCCGGCGATTATGTTATCGCCGACGCGATTAAGTTTGTGAAGCAGTAAGAGGTCTTTCACCATATAGATCAAGTACAAAGCCTCCGGAGCTCAGCTCTGGAGGCTTTCCTTATTCCATGTATTCAATATTTAAGTCTTATTCTCGTTCGAGGCCGCTCTGGCAGTAAGAGTGAGTAGAGGTGTAACAACTCCCCATACTATGCCCAACATCCCAATACTGTATATCAGGTCTTCATTGAGAGACATTGCTCCTAGTTTCTCACCTGCATAGTACGCAGCAGGTCCACCCAATACGCCGAAAATAGCTGCTAAGACGGGACGATTCTGTAACCATGCAAGCGATGCATTCAATGTGGTGGAGAAATTAACCCACAGGGCCCACATCCAAACTGGACTGATAGCACTGATAAAGAAAGGATACTCAGGTTCAAAGACATCCAGAAAGATGAGCACAGAATCCGTTAGAATCCCTAAAATGAGTGAAGTCGCGATCAGGATAACTTGGGTGCCGTACTCTTTATGGAAGACAAAGTGGATCGCAAGCAGGACAACGATACCGATGGGAGCAATGGAAGGATAGCCATAGGCTGCGCTGAGGACGCAAAGGAACCATCCCACTTGAAAGCAAACGAAATTGATGACATTATTCTTCATTGTAGTGGAGGAAGAATCGGGTTCTCGCGGTTGCCCGGTTTGGTCATGATATATTGAACTGACTGAATTGATCTCTCTCTGAAGCCTCCCTCGCAGTAACACAGGTAGAATTCCCACAGGCGCAGAAACTCTTCCGTTTTCCCCATCTTCAATATTTTGCCTCGATTGTCCAGCAACTTTTCGTACCACTTCCTGAGAGTTCGAGCATAATTGATTGTGTTGTCTTCCATATGAAAGAGGCGAAGGTCAGATGATCTTGTTGCGGAATCAACCAGTGCCGTCATCGAAGGAATACAACATCCAGGAAAAACGTACTGCTTGATGAAGTCGACTTCCCGCTTAGCTCTCTCGTATTCCTGATCCTGGATCGTAATCGCTTGAATGAGCATCGAGCCATTCTCCTTCAATAATCGAGAACAAGCTTGATGGAACTGATCGTAGAATTGCCAACCCACTGCTTCAATCATTTCTATGGATACAATTTTATCATATCTGCCTTTCAGCTTTCGGTAGTCCTGAAACTTAAGGTGTATAAGGCCTTCTAACTTTTCTCTGTATATCTGCTTTTTTGCGTAGCTGAATTGTTCACGGCTGATGGTTGTCGTGGTGACTTTGCAGCCATAATGCTTCGCAGCGTATATCGCGAAACCTCCCCATCCAGTGCCAATCTCCAGTATATGATCGTCGGAGGTCAGACCAAGTTTGTCACAGATACGTTTGAGTTTATTAATCGAGGCCTCCTCCATAGTCTGGTCCTCACGGGTAAATATACCCGCCGAGTACATCATCGTAGGGTCTAAAAAGAGTTTAAAGAATTCGTTTCCGAGGTCGTAGTGGGCAGAGATATTCAGCTTCGCACCATCTATCGTATTTCGACGGAATGTATGATAAAGCTTTCTGATGGGGTGAGAAAGCAATGCCACACCTTTTTCAAACTTGTTCATCGTTGATTGGTTGAGAACGAATATTCGAATAAGTGCTGTCAAATCTGAACACTCCCATTGGCCTTTTACGAAAGACTCACCAGCTCCGACAGAACCTCTCTCAAGGATGGCGCGGTAAAAGCGTATATCGCTTACTTCGATCTCCGTCGAAAGGGGAGAAGGCAACTTGTCTGGAGAACCAAACTTTGAAACACCAAGCTCATCCCTGATGATAACTTCGCCTCTGTCAAGACTCTGGAATTTCCTTAGAATCAATGATCGGCATAATTTATCAATGGCCGAAACTCTTGCGGCGGATGACGCTGATAGTAAATTTGTTCCAGCACTGTTCCTCAATGTTCATGTACCCTTTCTCTATTCAGGTGGTCATTCCATGACCGATAAATGGTACTCTCTTCACCCACAGCTTTAATGCCTGCCAATATATTGCAGTGATCACATTCACACTCATGAGCGGAAAATGGACCAGATTCTTCACAATAGAACTGCTTGCGATCGCTTCTCTTTTCAGGATCATGGTTGCATCAAAGTGCTTTACATGATTCTTCCAGTTCTCCATATGAATCGCTAAATTCTGTCTTGGACTATTGAAGTGCCAGGCATACTGAAAATCAAGATCAAAAAAGGGGGAGACAACAAAGTCTTTGGGAAACTGAAACTCATATTGCCCGGTTGAAGATGGTTTGACGGGTAATATATAGGCCCGTC
Organism: uncultured Candidatus Sumerlaeota bacterium; assembly: GCA_964437365.1. Taxonomy (GTDB): domain Bacteria; phylum Sumerlaeota; class Sumerlaeia; order SLMS01; family SLMS01; genus CAYTGM01. The sequence continues at coordinate 468,283 of CAYTGM010000001.1, forward strand.
TCTCATTCCATGGGGTGTTTGTAATTTCCGCAACGATAGTCTCAAGGGTATCGCCATCTTTATTATAGACAAAATAGAAACTGACGGGGTTGAAGGTATATCCGAAGTTACGCAATTGCGTGAGTAGTCTTACCGGCCCCTCGGACTTAATACCAGTCTCTCGCTCAACGGTATCGTAGATCGCTGATTTCAGTCCACGAATCGCGGGGCGATGATAATCTTCCCGATGGAAAGAAAGGAAATTCTGCTTTTCATTTGAGATAAATGGAGACAACTCACATATAGAATCCAATTCATCCAGGTCAATGAACCAGAGATAAAGAGCATAGTTAAAATGGTGAGATCTTGGGAAAAACCTTCGATGACGCACTGTTCCCTTGTACAGACAAGAATTTTCAATCATAATGAAACACCGAATTCTTTCGTGACATCAAGCGCACTCTTAACACCATCTTCGTGGAATCCATAGCCCCAGTAAGCACCACAGTACCACGTTCGATTCTTCCCATTAATTCGACTCTTATATTTCTGAGCCTGGACTGCCTTTCTGGTGAACTGTGGGTGTGCATAGTTCCAGCATCCCGCTTCAAGGTCTTTGTTTATCTGATCGCTCACATTCAAACTGACACACCAGTGATCGCGGCTGTGCAAATTCTGTAAGATATTCATGTAGTAGGTTACCGTGGTTTGGTCTTTCTTCTTTTGTGAGAGATGATAATTCCAACTCGCTCTTGCAATTTCTCTCTTGGGAAGAAGTTTAATATCCCGGTGGAGCACCGTACTGTTTTCCTGGTAGGGTATAGCGTTAAGTATCTTACTTTCATCAACTGTTGGTTTTTCCAACATCCTCAATGCCTGGTCAGAATGAACTGCGATAATGACTCCATCGAAGCCGTGCTTTTCTCCATTTCTGGTTGTTAGCGTAACAGAACCTTCATCCCTTGTAACAGTTTGTATTGGTGTATTTGTATAGATACGATCCTCAAAGGGTTGAATAAGCTTCTTTACATATTCTCTTGATCCACCCTTAATAGTTCGCCACTGGGGACGATCATTTACATTGAGCATCCCGTGATTCTTGAAGAACTGAACAAAGAACCGCATTGGCGTTTTCCGAAAGTCATCCACAGAAGCAGACCAGATTGCGGCACCCATTGGCAGAATATAATAGTCTCGAAACTCTCTGCTGTATCGGTTTTCCTTCAGATACTTTCCCAAGGGCATATACGCAAGCTCTGGTTCATCCAGAACTTTCAGCGCCTCCCTGTTGAACCTGAGAATGTCTTTGACCATTCGGTAGAACCCAGGGCTCAAGAGATTACTCCGCTGGGCAAAAAGTGCATTGAGCGAAGTTCCATTGTATTCAAAATCTTTGTCGCTATGTTTGACGCTAAAGCTCATGGAAGTCGGCTGGGTTTCGACTTTCAGGCGTTCGAGAAGCTTGATGAAGTTTGGGTAGGTCCAATCATTGAATACAATGAATCCTGTATCGACTGCCTGCGTGCCATCTTCGCCAGTGGCATCAACGGTATGTGTATGTCCGCCAATCCAGTCGGCTGCCTCGAAGATGGTAATGTCGTGCGACGGATGCAGCAGATGTGCACACGTAAGCCCTGATATACCCGTTCCAATGATTGCGAGTTTCATCTGTGACTATTGCCTCGATGACTTTGTTGCATGAGACTTCACCATTCTAACCAGTGGACCCAGGACAGGAATGTTCTCATAGAGCATGGCACCGACATCGAAGAAATCCTGATGAAAAGTTATCTTCTCATTAAACCGAATATGAGAGATTCCGGGAACGGTGGCAGGACGAGATAGTTTCTTATGTTCGACGCGCATGGTCCAGACAAGAAAGGCGGAGTCGCCTTGAATCATCTCTTCTGTGAAATCAAACGAACAGGAAGTTGTATTTTCATACAGGTCCGCCAGGTATCTCTTATATGATTCCAGGTCTTTCAGTTCATGAAGGGGGTCGATGAAATGAATTTCTCGGTCGTAGACTAGATCGACCCTATTAATGTTCGATTTATTCAGCTCATTAAACAGGACTTTAAAGTCATCAACAATCTGAGGTTTTGTCATGAATCGCCTTTTCTGAATGTCCCATTTTGGGACTCGACTCCTGAAGCTCTGACTTCAGCTGTTCTTTCAGGCCTTCATCAGGATATTTAATTGGAAATGGACAAGATCCAAGCCAGTAGAGCTGGGACATAACGAGAGTATTCTGAATGCTTTAGGAGTTTGCTCATCGCACTTGAGGTGCAGAGCTCAATCTTCCCCTCTGAGGGCTTCAGCCAGATCATCGTTGATAGGATATTCAGATAGCCAGATACCGAAGAAAACCCGGGCGAACTCTCCACCTTCAAACCTGCAGGATTCCTCATCATTCAATGAAATCGTTGTACCTGACTCAGGTGAATAAGAAATACTGTAGATATCACCCTCTCCAACATTTTCGAAACACTCATAAAGATCCTCAAGTTGATCCTGAACCTTAGCCATATCAACGGTTGGGTTCTCAGAGAGATTCTCTTTCGTCGCTTTAATGATATCCTTAGCTTTGATACTTCTGTGATAGTGGATTTCAAGATATCTTGGAGTACTTGCATCTAGGATTTCATCTGGAGTTTTTGACTCATCTCCAACATAAAAGCCCGCCGTGTAGACATCAAACCCCCACCATTCAAGTTTCTTCGCACCACGAAGAGGGATCGTGTTTTCATCTATGGAAATAGAATCTGAAAATTCAATGTCTCCGATTTGAGTCGCACCCTGAGCTCTGACGAAAGTACATAAGCATAAAGTCAACGCAATAGAGGCAAGTTTTCTGAAGGTCATCATGGGTCCCTTTCTCGGTTTCCTCCGGCATACGGGGCTGATTGAAGTAGCCCCACTCACCTGCAAGACCAAGGAGCATGCCTGATATTGCTTTATTGAAGATCCGACGCTATAATCCTCAGTTCGCTGAGCAAATACCCCATGACACGCTTATCACTGTTAATACCGAGCTCCTGTGGAGACTTCGCTGTCGGGACATTCAGTTCGACAATGTAGCGATTGTCATCCGATCCGGGGAGCGGAAACCGAAGCGGAGCAATCTCTCCGAAATCCAATTCTCCTTCGAAAACCTCCTTCCCATTGACCAATAATTCAATAGATTGTGAATCAATGTAACCCGGATAGACGAATGGTCGACCTGTAAGAATTAGTTCTGCATTACTACCGATATCAGATGAGAAAATGATTTGAGATGACAGGCCATCTGTCCATATAGCTGCCTCACTGGGGTAGACATCCCATCCATTCCAGAGAAGTGGCCCTCCAAATTTCTCTGCGAATTTAACAGACTCACCCACAGCTATTTCAGGGAGGTTGGCTGGAGGTGATGCATTTGTCCAGGAACTCAGTAATTGTGGATTCTTCCAGTCCCATAGTCTTTCGGGGTATGCATCAACTGGTTTGGGTAGCTCATTCCATTTCCAACTGACGATACTGGTTGCCCCGTAAAGATGAACAATAACCGAAAGAACAGCGCTCGAGTAAAAACTATACTTTATGAAGTCCTGAGCATTCTCTTTACTGCAATCCTTCCCCTTGGGAGTTGATAGGACAAAGACTGAAATTGTATATAACCAAGGAAGAAGATCTGACTGAAGTCTTGGACCATAGCTGTAACCACCCCACCAGTGCGGGAAAGCTGAAATGCCGAGAAAGAGGAGGGTTAAAGTTATGAAAATCGTTACGGAGAGTTTACAGGAGAATAAGCTTTTCCACTTATATGCGGCTAAGATTCCGAGGGGGAGTAGAAATGGCAAATAGATGAGAAGGCCTCTGGATGGACTAATGAGATTTCCGATGATACCATCATAAATGCCTTCAAGAGATAGGCGCCCTCCCTGATAATATGGAGGGAAGAGGGAACCGTAGTAGTGGTTTGACATCGCTATGAAAGGAAGAAGTACGACAAATGCACCCAACAAATAAAAGAACAAGCCCTTCTTGGAGTATCTTATAATGATATATAGTAGGACGACAATAAGCCCGATAAGCCCAGTTGGCCGAGCTAAGTAAGAGAGGGTGAACAGCATTCCTGTGGTTAGTATACATAGGCTTTGATGCTTGAGTTGTGATTCTCTCGATTCAAGTTTCATCAAAATCAGCAGTGCAGTAGAAGTGAAAAGAATGGACCAGTTATGTGTCCACAAACCACGTGAAGTTGTAGAGGCAAGTTGTGTCCCAAAGGCAGCTAACAGAGCCGCCAGTATCGCTCCTCTTGTCGATATCCGGGTCCTTGCGATCAGGAACATGACCAGAACAACAATACTGGATAGCGCAGAAGCGATGATCTTCTGATACTTAGCTTCGAGTGAAAGCATTTTCGAATGAGAGGAGTACGACAAACCTTCTGCGAAAATTGTGAAGGGTATATAAAAAGGAAGAGCAAAAACAGCGTTTGTGAAAGGGAAGTAGGGTAGAGCTGAACCATCGACAAACTGAATGTGCCTTGGATTACTCCCTGTTATTTCATCGTAGAGTTGACTGCTGTCGTCGTCGGACTGTTTCAGGGACTCAAGGGCAAGGGATTGTTGCGTAATCATGAGTTCTGAAAAAAGTAATGTATATCTGGAGTCAGTATATTGCTGAACAGGAAAAAGGAGATAGGAAATAAAGACAAAAATGATTAGAAGAAAATGAGGAAGGTAGCTCGTGGAACGACAATGATGTTTCGGGTTCGGTGTGTGACTCCCTTCGATCATCCCGTCAGCCTCTCAGCTTTTCAGCAGCTCTCACAAGAGCATGAACACGATCTGGACTGATAGGGTTATGCCACTTGCCTTCCTCCTTTATGTAACTACCGATGATAAAAGCGTGCGCATGTGACCAGTACATTTCAAGGTTTTCTGCGGTTATGCCTGACCCAATCATTATTGGTAAGCCGATTGTCTTTGAAACACTTTTGATGTCTGAGGTAGATGCTTCTTCACCTGTTGAATCACCAGTTATGATGACTGCATCAGCCTGGAAAAACTCTGCAGCACGAGCCGTTTCCTCTATGGAAACATCTGAGGTAACGTAGTGACTAGAGTGTTTTTTCTTAATATCCGCTGCTATCAGAACATTCTCAGCGCCAATCATTTTCCTGTATCTAAGAAGCTCTCCTGCGTCAGACTGTATATAGCCTTCATCTGCAATGTGTCCAAAGACATAGCCTTCAGCACGAATGAACTGGGCCTGGGCAGCCAGGGCCACGGCAAGTGCCTCTTTATTGCAACCAGCCAGGATCTGAACTCCCACGGGTATATCAATCATCTGGCGTACTGCTGAAACGACAGCGCTCATGGTGGCGACGATCTCGGGCCCGCAGTGGCGATTGAGATAGGGCGTATCATGCATGTTTTCCAGAATAACGCCATCAAACCCCTGTTCCTCCAGATGGCGTGCTTCTTCAACTGATGTCTTGAGGATCTCTTTGACTTCAAGTGAGGAAGATGGTGTTCCCGGCAATGCTGGGACATGGATCATGCCGATCAGCGACTTTTCTTTCCCAGTCAATGCTTTCATTCTTCATCCGCCTGTTGAATAAACGACCCCGGTAGATTGCCAACAATCTCCTTCCACGACAATCCTAAAATTCGCAATCGTATATTCCTGTTCCGTTGGTGTTCAGAAAGGAGAAGAGGTGTCCCCAGGGGTCCAATCTAAAATATCTCAGTCTTCTGAAGTCGGAAGTAGGGGGACGGTTTCAAGAGCTTCAACGGAAGCCGTGTCTCCATTTTGAAGCCATACGACAGCTTTCAAACTCTCCCTGTTCCATTCTGGATTCAGATCAAACCTGTAACCCACATTCGCACTGACTTCCAGCCATTGATAATGACGGACAACCGCAACGTGCTCCAGATGTTTTCCGGAATTCTCACCACTTCGTACATCATTTTGCAGGTTATCCTCAGCAATGGCGATATAGAGGAAACCGCTATATTCTTCAGGTAGATCCTGAATCTCCAGCTTTCCCTTTTCGCCTGAAGGATCTAAAGAAGCCCTGAGTATGAAATCGAACTTCTCTTGCTTGCCGGCACGCTTCAGTCCCGTCAGTGCTCTGTTCTTGTCGCTTCCAACAAACTCGTTTGTTCCGTCAATGATCATTTGCGGTGTATAGATCCTCTCGCTCTCGTAGACTTTGGCGTAGGATCTCTGACGATCTGAATACAGCTTGCTGGAGTAGGGGTCTTCCCATCCAAGCCGGTTCCAGTAATCTACATGCCACGAAAGCGCAACGATCTCTACTCCATCCACGGGCTGTTGCTTTTGAAGCTGGTTGAGAACGCGATCTGCAGGGGGACAACTGGAGCACCCCTGTGATGTGAAGAGCTCGACAAGAACCTTCACTTTCTGAGTCTCCCCAGTATCGGGGTGCGCCATCGAGGCTAATGTGATCATCAATGTCAGGAAAAGTTTGGGAAGAAGTGTCACGATCAGGCTCCAAATGAGAGGAATATGCTCATTCTACTGCAAAGAGAAGTCCATCCTGTTCTGTCCATGTTAAGATTCTTTCAATGAGCATTTTCCCAGTAATGAACCTGCATGCGAATGCATGTTCCATGCATGTTCCAAGCAACTTACAAGCAGGTTGATTGAGAGAGATCAAATCGGCTTGATCCTGTTCAGAGCTTCCTCGATTCAAAGGTCTATGGATTTGAAAATGAAGTTACGTCAATTTCTGGATGCATGTTACAACCTGCTTGAAGGGTCTTGGTTCTTCTGGCTGGGCTTCTCTTTCTTTTTGCTTATACAAATATTCACGAACGCCAGTTTTCAGCTTATCATGGACGAGGCTGTGTACTGGGTGTGGTCGAGAAATCTCGCACTTTCATATTTTGATCACCCGCCACTTGTAGCTTACCTCATTGCTCTGAGTACCTTGATCGGAGGAACGACGGAGTTTGTCATTCGTCTACCCGCCCTCTTCTGTTCTACCTTGACGGTTCTCATCATGAGAGAGCTGACGACAGTCGCGACTCAGAGTCGTGCTACTGGGAATATCGCTGGTTGGATCATGATTTCCAGTCCTGTCATGTCCGTTGTTGGGATGGTGATGACGCCAGATTCCCCCGTCGTTCTTTTTTGTGTACTTGGCTTATATTTTCTGGTGAAGTTGGACTCATGTTTTCTTAGCTCAGAGAATCGCAAAAGTGTCATTTCCTGTTGGTTAGTGTTCGGAACCCTCATGGGTCTTGCCTTGTTGTCGAAATACACGATTGCGATCTATGCACCAGCAGTTTTGATTGCGATTCTGTTCGTTCCCCATTGGAGAAAGCAACTCATCACGCCCTGGCCATGGGTTGCTGCATTTATTTCATTCATTCTATTTCTGCCTGTATTGATCTGGAACTTTCAGCATGATTGGTTGTCGTTCAAGTTTCAACTAGGGCAGGGTCTCGGTTCAGTTGATGGAAGTTCGGGTCCCAGTCTTCTTACACGGAGCTCACAGGTTCTGGAATTTCTCGGAAGCCAAATCGGAATAACAAACCCTCTACTGTTCATCCTGGGTTGTGTGGCAATCTGGAAAGTCTGGCGGATGAAGGCAAGTGCTCCAAGCCAGATGCTCCGTTTTTTCGCTATCATCGTGATCGTGAACTTTCTCTTCTTTCTATACAGTGCGATGCAAAAACCTCTCGAAGCGAATTGGCCACTCTTGACCTATTTCCCCGTCGTGCCTATTCTGGCTTATTACATAAGAACCGGGAAGAACTCGATGGTCCGTCGAGTTGGCACACTGGCAATTTTGCTCTCCACAACGGCTTCGATGTTCATCCGGGTTGGTCCTTTTCTGCTCCTGAAGTCGGGCCTTGCTTCAGGAAGAACGGCTGAAGTTTATGGATGGGAGAATTACGGAGCTCAGCTGGGTCTTCTCGCTGAAGGCAACCCAGTCTGTTCTGAAAGAGTTAGGTATGCTGCGATCAGCTCCTTCTATATGAAAGGCCGGCCTCATGTCTATGTTGTTCGCAGCCCGGAAAAGGATCCTGTGTCTTATGATTTCTTTCAGGAGGAGTTAGATACGTCGGAAGCCGAAAAGCTGATCTTCGTGAAATCGGGTATCTATCGCGCCATTAATTTAGGCTTCAGCGATATTGATGAGTTTGAGATTGAATGTAAAGAAGATGACATCGTTGTGAGAGAGATCGATGCCTATATAGCAAGAAGGTCTACCGAGTAAAATTATTCACCAATCTTTGAATTAAAGTGAGATTAAGACTATGCCAGACATGTTATGCAGCCTCGTTCAACTCCCCGATGTCGATCCTCTGCTGGAAAAACTGAGGAAGGAAGGAATCACCATCCGCCGTCCTCATCCCTGGGAGAAAAGTAAATTAAGAGATTTTATTCTTGCTCATTTTCAGGCTGGCTGGGCAGAGGAGAGTGAAGTTGCTTTTCATCATCAGCCAGTGTCTGCATTTATAGCATTGAAGGATGATCAGATCATTGGGTTCTCCGCCTACGAATGCACCCGAAAGAACTTCTTCGGACCAACGGGCGTGGATGAATCTGCGCGTGGTCTGGGCGTGGGGAAGGCACTCTTTATCGCTGCGCTGATGGGGCTGCAGGACCTCGGTTATGCCTATTGCATTATCGGAGGAGCAGGCCCCGTGGACTTTTATTTGAAATGTTCTGAGTCGATGGTGATCACTCTCCGAGAAGGCAGAGGTATATACGATCTCAAAGAAGATCAAAAGTTTCAGCCACCCCTTAAAGGCAGCTGAAACATAATATTACCTATCTGGTGTTGGAAGCGGAGTCGCAGTGGCAGTTGGAGTTAGGGTGATAGAAGGTGTCGGCGTAAGCGTCAAAGTGGGCGTTGTGGAAGGTGTACCGGTAGGGGTTGGTGTTGGGGTCATCGACGGCGTTGGAGAAGGGGTGGCAGTTGCAGTCGGTGTCGGTTGAGGCGTAGCTGTTGGGGTTGGAGTATTTGATCCACATATGAAAAGCTCGCAGGCTGGATGGCTGATATCCATGATGACGTCACCCTGAAGGATACGGATATCGTAACTGAGGAAATCGAGTTCACTAAAACGCTGCTTGCCAAGCAACTGGCCAACGGCATCTTCCGCTGTGATTGCTTCTGTGCGTATAGCGGTTCGAAAGAAAAAGGTGTCTGTGGAAGTCGCCGATTCACCATCAACCAGGGCTACAACAAACCATGAGTATTCAACCTGGCTGCCCAAGCGCGTTTCAGTGTCCGCAAAATTGAGGGACGTTTGATTCCCCGGTAGCTCAAAATAGAGAAACGATGCAGGATCCAGCCTTTCCTGAATGATCAGCCTGTAGGAGTCCACACCTGGTGAACCCTCCCACGAAAAGATCGGAGCCAGCTGAACATCCTGTGGTTGGGTTTCGAGTGTTGCAGTTCCAGGTCTGAGTAGAGTGAAGTCCTCAAACTCCGATATGATGAAAGGTTGCCAGCCACCACGGGAAACTCTATTTGAAACTCCATCAAAGGCGAAAACCTGAACAAAGTATTTCTCACCTTTTTCGAGCGGATCCTGGTCATAGGTGTAATTTGTCGTATCTGAAGAGAGGAAAGGCGATTGGTAGAAAGCGGGTTCTACAGGAAATCCCTTCTCGGACGAGTTTGCGAATTGAACCCAATATAACTCTGCGACCTCGACCGCTTCCCATTCAACATAAGGAAGGGGATCAACGCTCTTAGAAAATGTTTGAGGTTCAATGATATAGAAGTCTCCAAGGCCTGAAAGAGTAAAGCTTCTTTCCCCACCTTCATTGATTCGGGCTTCTGAGATTTCATTATTCGAATCGCGACGAATCGCTACAACGGACCAGGTGTACTCCTGCCCTGCCTGGAGTATCACGGTATCTGGCAATGTATACATGCCCGGGATTTGAGGGAGTCTCTGGATGATTTTCCAATGGATCAGATTCCTCGGCTCCTCTTTTCCATCCCAGAGATAGAATATATACTCCTCTGCCCCGAAGGCATCCGTCCATGTAAAGGAAGGAGTTCTCGGGACTTTCTCTTCATCTACGCTGGGTTTTACAAGAAAGAAAGGATCGATTGTGAGCGTAAAAAACCTCCTGATAGAGCCCTCATTTGGACGCGTCGCACCGGGGTTCTCGCCATCTGATTCTCCTACCGCTAAGACAACAACATAAAAGTATTCATTGGCCGGCAATGGCGTGAACGTCCAGCGGTAGCTCAGCTCAGTAATATCATCTTTTCGATATACAGGATCAGCTTCCGGGCCTCCCTGAACGGGATCCTCATTGAAGACAAGAACACTGTAGCTGACCGCGTTTTCTGATGCTGTCCAGTTGAAGGTTGGGTTCACGTTGACCCCTTGATTCTCCTCAGGTGCGAAGAGCTCGAAAGGACCAGGAGGTTCTGCTGCGGGTACGGAAAACCCTCTCGGGCCTCCATCGTTCTCCGTCTCGGCAACAATATTCTTCGCGACTACTGTAATCTCATAGCTTCTTCCCTTTACGAGAGAAGAGAGCGAAACAAAGGTGTTTGTTTGTGTTAAGTCGCTTCTTTGGATTCGAAGGCTTCTTGTTCCATTGATATACTGGTAAAGCTTGAAGTCATAACTGTCTGCATTAAGCGCAGACCCCCAGACACACGTAAAGTCTGATTCGACAATCTGGTTTTGAGCCGGTGTGAAAATGGAAAAGTTTCCCGGCGGGCGGACCGCTTCAACCGTAGCCGCAAAGGTCTGTATGAGATCTTCCTCCAGGAATATGTTATCATCTGCGTATAGCTCGATAGTAATACTTTTCGCTCCCTCAGTCACCGGTCTGACCTCGACCTGAAACTGCATGGAATCCCCATTACTGATCCATTGCTTTTGAGGTGTGAGGTTGGTCACCGTCCAGCCTGCGGGACTACCGGCCACGACGATCCAGAAGTTCGTGGCGACGCCTGAGTTCTCGCCGCTGAGAGTCAGAACGGTCGGCTCATCAAGGGGGATTATCTCGGGAGAAACGGAGTTCAATTCTGCGGAGATTCCAAACGTTCCAGCAGTACCACGAGTAGGTTGAATAACGACCAGGCCGATCAAAGCGATCAGCATCAGGCTAGTAATGTATATGGATTTCACGAGTTCTACGACTCCCTTGGTGATTCCGCTTCCTCAACTTCATCTTCTTTTGATTTAGAGTTCAAGTTTTCTGCGTCAGCGATCTTTTGTAACCGCTCTCTTTCCTTCGCCTGTTCTGGTGTCAGGGCAAGCACTTCGTTTTCTTTTTCAGAGATTCCCTGGTCTCGGGCTGATTTAAGCCGCCAGGCCTCCAGTTCAGCTTCGTGGAGCGCCTCCTCTAATCCAGACGATTTGGTAGGGCTTTCCCCCTTGGGACCCTTTACTCTCCAGAAGACATAACCGATCGTCATTACCAGCCCTAAGACGATAAAAGAGAAATACTTAGTGACGAATTCTTCCAAGAAAGATTACTCCTCAATTACCCAGTATGCCCATCTTTCAACATTCTTCAATTCCATGCTCCTTCCATCACTATGCTCAAAGCTGAGGAGTACATGAGGATAGGTTTTGGAAAACTCATACTTAAGCTCGCGACCATCCTTCGATTCTACAGTAACCTGCCAGGAGGATGATTGCTCCTTCACTTCAGCAAAAGAGAGAGAGTACTCGGGTTCCGAAGCTTTGGAAGAAATCTGATTCTCGGCCAGGAAAAACCTTACGACAAGGCTGTCTTCAAACTTGAGGCCCCGCAGCAGGAGATAGAGTTCTTCCTCAAAGTGATAGTTCTCATCTGAAGGTATCTTAAACTCTCCAGTCCCCTGTCCGTCCCAGTATGAGTGATATGAAATATCGGGCTGGTCCTTCCATAGATGGAACTCTTTGTACGTTGTACCGCACCACTCCTGGCTTGATATAGACATCTTGACAGGAGTTCCAAAGTCAAAGCGGTCGATAAAATAACTGCGCATGAAGTGATACGGATAATTAGGCGTTTGAATTGTTGCATTCATATTCTGTTTCAATACTGTAAGAAGCGGCTTTTGGCCATATGGCCAGTCTGCTTTCACATAGTACTCCTTATTGAAGTCCTCAGAGACAGTAATCAGGCGTGTTGTGTGTGGACGGTTGTTTCCATAGATAATCCGGTTCGCATCGTACACGGCGACCTCGGCTTTTCCATCGTCCCAGAAATCTGATTCAGCAAAATCCCTGTTTACCTTATCATCCAGCCAGGGCAGCTGTACTTTAAGATTGCTCTCTTGTGCGACTACCGATTCAGGCAGGAATGCGAGCGCGAGAAGCAACACCCAGTACTGATTCAAAAGACTTCTCATTACTCTGGCAACTCCGTCCATAAATCTATACTTTCTTTTTCTTGTTTCTTGCATAATCTGCAAATATAAATTTCCCTAGATTGTCGAGAGAAGCGTAGTAAGCTTTCCCTTTATTCGCCTTCGTCAAACGATCAACAAAGTCTTGAAGGTAGGGATCAGACGTGATCATAAACGTGGTGATGGTGATATTTTTTCTTTTCAATGCGGAAGCTTCATTGATTGTTTGAGCAACGATTTTGGGGTCGAGCCCAAAAGGGTTCTTATATAGTTCACCATTCTCCCAGATGGCGCTTGGTTTTCCGTCTGTGATCATGAAAACCTGTTTGTTCGCCTGCTTCTTTTTCTGCAGGATTTTCAACGCAGCCTGCAGTCCTGCCTTGGTGTTTGTATGATAGGGACCGACACTCACTCGGGGGATTTTTGCTACTTCCACAGGAATGGCATCATCCCCAAAAAGAACAACCTCGATGTCATCTTTCGGGTAGCGCTGTTGTATATACTCAACCAGGGCCATGGCCACTTTTTTTGCAGGTGTAATGCGGTCTTCGCCGTAGAGAATCATGGAGTGGCTGATGTCGATGAGAATAACTGTCGCACAGGAGGAGAGGTGTTCCTTTTCGTACGATTCAAGGTCATCTTCGGACATTTGGAACTGGTCAAGGCCGTTTCGAAGCAAGGCATTGCTGATCGAGGAAGTGAAATCGATGTCTTGGACACTGTCCCCAAATGACCAGGGACGAGTCTCAGGAAGCCTCTCGCCACCACTTCCAGGGTGAGGAACCGGGTGATTCCCCGAAGAGTCTTTCTTTAAATCTGAGAAGATTTCCTCGAAAGCGGACTTCTGGATTTCCCGGTCAGCTTTCTGGGTAGGTGAGTAGGACGCGCCCCCATTTCCTTGAAAACTGGAGCTTTGCAGAAGACCTTGTTCTTCGAGATACTCTTTGAATTCCTCGAAGTCCATCCCCGTTGCCTGTGTCAACTGGTGCTGATTCCATAAATGCTCCATCTGCTGTAGAGCACGGTTTGCGTTTCCAGACATACGATTCAGGAACTCAAGAAAGAGGTTTGTCAGCTTCTTGAGATTGATCTCCCGAGGCACATTCTGATCAAATTTCTCGTAATGAAATAACATGGAAAGAAAAATGCTCCAATTTGAATCCTGAAGAATACTAACGGGAGGTACTTACCCCCGTCAAAGTGGATTCGTGATTGATGGTTGGCTCTAACCCGTCAGCCTCAACCTTGGTTGAAGAAAAGATAGTGCCATGAAATTGAACTCAAAAGAGGCAAAGCTTCAAATTTTCACCATTGGAGCTCTTTCTGCAGTACTTATTGTCATTGTTGCCATCCTCTTTCTGCGTCCGGAACAGGAACCTGCTCCAGGAGATGCAGGCTCACAATTACGCAATCAGCTGGTCAGAGAAAGTGTTGAGCAGGAGAAATCCTCACCAGGGCCTGAGAGAACACGCGCCGTTCAGGAGGCCCCAGTCGATAGAAAAGCTCTGGAGGTGAGCGGGTTTCAGCTCACTGTTGTCGCTCAATCTGATGCCGATGATACCCCATTGTCACAGTTCATGGTTCAGCTTTTCCCTGACGGTACACTCCCGCTTCTGGATGATCAACGGATAGAAATAAACGGTTCTGATGGCGAGGTCAGCTATCAATTTGAGAACGATTCTCTTCCGCGGGAGGCTCTTTTCGTTCAAGTTTCCGCGGAAGGCTATGCCACTGAAATCGAGATGCTAAAGTCACCCCGTGGAGGATTTCAGGGACAAAGGGACAGGCTTGAGTTCACCCTTATGCCTGGAGCGACCATACGAGGAGAAGTTGTTGATACTCTCGGCAGGCCTGTACCTTCAGCCGAAGTCGGCCAGGCCAGAACAGTAACCTGGAATGGACTCCGATCCGATAATCCTAATGAATTTGCGCCCTCGATTAAGACAGATCAGAATGGAATTTTCGAATTGAGTGGCGTACCTCGCGACTCAACCTTCGATTTAATTGCCATGAAAGAGGGATATATCCCCGGTGTGGAAGAAGAAGTCAATGCTGATACTTCTGTAAAGATAGTTCTTCAGGAAGGGGAAGCCTCCATCTCGGGCAAAGTTACCAACACTGAGGGAGAAGCACTTGCAGGTATTCCTGTGAAAGCAATCTATATGAATGAAGGCGCCATGCCAGACTTCAGGTACCCACGAAATAAAGTTCCAAATGCCCGAGAGATCTATACACGTACAGAGGAAGATGGTTCATATGATTTTCCGGCAATTCTCGCTGGCTGGCAGGGTATCTATGCAGGTGAAGGTGATCCTGTAGGTTCTTCCGTTGGTGAAAGAATCTTCATCGATAAGGGCGATCACAAAACGATTAATCTTGTGATGAAGGAAGGTTATACGCTCAAAGGGCAGGTTGTTGATGCGGCTACAGGCAATCCGATGCCAGCTGTACGAGTCAGTAATATGCCCGTGGATGAAGATCCACTTGTACGGTCCACATTGAACAGCCACCCAAGTCGCGTTGAGTTGATGAGTGACGGAGAAGGTCGATTTGAGCTCCCATTGTCACACACCATAGAAATTGAGTTTGGGAGAGACCCGACTATTTCTTATATACCTCCTGCTGAGTATGGCAACGATATGCTGGAGTGGCAATCTTTCAATGTGGATCGAGAGGCCATGCTTCGCGGCGATGAGGTAACTATTTACCTGAAGAAACCTCTTGTATTAAACGGGGTTGTGTATGCTGATGCGGAGAAAAATCCTGCTGCTAACACTCCTGTTTACCTGACAAATAGTGTTAATGTTCGTCGCTGGGGAAGAAATCAGCGAGTCGACGTTCGCATGCCTGACACGAACTCGATGGAACCGGCTGCCTATACAAATGCTCAAGGAGCCTTTCAGCTGGAGCTTAAACGGAATGAACGCACGGCCATCTTTGCAGAAACAGATGTTGCGGGTGGTATTGCGGTCGCCCACGATCCTCGAGAAGAAGGAGGCGATTTGGATCAGAAGCAGATTGAGGTTTTCCTGAAACCGATGAGTCGTATATCTGGCTACGTCGGCTCAGTTGCAGGAATGCCGCTCGAAAATGTTGAGATCACTTCCAGAATTGATATGGAAAATAATCTCAATGTTATCTATCAGGTTGGGACGGAAGCGACCGGTATCTATCAGTTAAGTAAACAGTTGCCTGGGCGGGGTGTTGTCAGCGTCGAGGCACCCGAAGGGTTTAATACTCCGGAACGTCATACAATAGAGCTGAAAGGTGGAGAAGACATGCCAGATGTCGATTTTCTTCTATCAGAAGGGGTTCAATTCTCTGGTGAAATCGTCAATACCAAGGGCGAGCCTGTCGAAGGAGCGCAGATCAGTATGGCCCCTATGGGAAGGAACAACTGGAGAAGGCTCATGGATAGCAACGAAACGAATGAGTCGAATGCTAATGGAGAATTTACTGTCGAAAACCTTGAGGGTGATGGTGGAGTCTATACGATTGTGGTAAATCACGTTTCTTATCACACGAGGACAATCAATGATGTGCTCCTGGAGGATAGTCCATTAACGATCGAGTTGGAAGAAAAACCCAGGCTGTCCTTTGTTGTCGTCGATGCGGGAGAAAATCAAGTTACAAACTTTGAATATCTTCTCAGTATCGATGGTGGGTTTAACTGGCAAAGTTTCGGCCCGCGTCAGTTTGGACGAAAAATCTTTAACCAGACAGAACCGGTCACTGAATCAGTTACAGAGGGGAAATGGACCCTTCACGTTTATGGAATTGAAGGCTCAGGAAAGAGGAATTCCCTTTACGGCTACAAGGAATGGACGCTGGAGCCCGGACAATCTCTTGAAGAGGAACAGGTTGTTGTCTATGAAGCTAAAGATGTGAAAGGAATCGTTCTCACGGCAGAGGACGAGCCTCTGTCCGACGTTGAAGTTGAACTCACGCATCGTGGTGTCAGAGAAGGAGGGAACTTCTGGGGGCGGCGGAAGGAAGTCACAACACGTACAGACAAAGACGGGGAATTTATCTTCGAAAATGTGGAAGTTGGGACTGTCCAACTGGAAGCTCGCATGGAGGATCTCATCCAGGCAGAGCGCGTGCAGGTTGACGTATCAAAGACAGATGAGCCTGAATATGCTATTATTGTCATGTCCGATGGAGGTGAAATATACGGTCAGGTTGTTGATGTAGACGGAGAACCCCTGGAAAATGCTACAGTCCGCGTCTCCCGGGATAAACAGTCGACAACAGATGCCGAAGGCAATTACCGTCTCCTCAAACTGGAAGCACGCAATTACAACGTAACATTGATCTCTCCTGAAGGGACGGAGATTGAATCAAAAAGAGCAGAAGTTGCGGCACAGGAAGAGAAACAGGTCGACTTTATTTACGACGGATACATTAAGGTCACCGGACAGATCGATTTTCGCTCAAACAGACCTGATAGAAGAAATGAGCTCTTCCTGTCTTTCGAGCCCACATCCGGTGGAGAAGCTGTTGGCAGATTCGGTGTAGACGGAAGTGGACAGTTCGAAACCCGCATGAAGCCAGGCGATTATGAAATACTCGTATATACACCTGGGAGAAATGTGAGTGGTTACGCAAATATTATCACAACGATTGATGCTCAGCCGCTTGAGCAGAAACTGGAACTTCCTCTCTTTCTTGAAACAGTTGACGTCTCGATCCTACTGGATCCCGAGGCGGAGATGGCTGAAGGAAGATTTGAATTCTATCATCGGTCAAGAACTGGTAAGGAGAAACGCTCAGAGTTTAACTGGCAGCGCCAGCGCTTCTCCGTGAATAATCTTCCTCACGGTGAATGCAGGGCTGTTTTTACTCACCCGACCGCTGGTGTATACATTTCAGACTGGATCCCTGTGGATGAAGGGTCGGAAAAAATTCTGATCCTTATACCGGAATCACTCAGTGGCGGTTAAAATAGTTTCTTCGAGTTTCTCGAACTGCTCAGAAGCGTGAGCCATGGGAAGTGTGAAAAAGAACGTCGAGCCTCGACCGGCTTCTGAGTCCACCCAGACTTCACCTCCATGTGACTGGACAAGGTGCTTGACAATACTCAATCCAAGGCCTGTGCCTCCAGCTTTTCTCGAACGCGCCTTGTCTACACGGAAAAAGCGTTCGAAGATACGTTCCTGAGCTTCCCGCGGAATGCCCAGGCCTTCATCCTCAACCATCACGCAGACTTCATCCGTCTGCGTCTTGGCTTTAATGCGAATGACTCGCCCCTCATCGGAATACTTGATGGCGTTCTCAATGAGGTTCAGAAGAATCCTCTCCAATGCGTCATTGTCCGCACGTATATCAGGTAAGCTTGGAGGGAGTTCACTGATGACCCGGATGTTCTTCTTTTTCGCATGACTTGCAACGATACCGATCGCACTTTCAACGACTTTGCTGAGGCGAAGAGGCACAATCATCAGTTCGGTCGCACGTGATTCAATCCTCGAGAGTGTCAACAGATCTTCGATGAGTGCATTCAATCTTTGCGTGTGCTGAAGAACGATCGGAAGAAAACGGTCATAGGGAGCATCTGGGCCAGTGAAGTCCGGCTCGAGACATGTTTCAACATATCCGCGTATAGCTGCGAGTGGAGTTCTCAATTCGTGAGACACATTCGCCACAAACTCGCTTCTTAGTGACTCTGCTTCCCTTTGAGACGTAATATCAACAGCCGTCAGGATGAGCCCTCGCGAAATCCACTTGTCGGAAAAAGGAGTAATCGTAACGATAATATCTCGAGGTGGAGTCGTTGAAATTCTGAGTTCGGTTGTCGTTGTTTTCCCTGTTCTCCATGCTTCTTTTCCGGCCTTCTCGAATCCTGCAAGATCATCTTTATGGATAGACTGACTCTTGATTTTGCGACCCACTTCAGTGCGGAACATGCTGACAAAAGCCGGGTTTGCCCTCACGATCACATGGTCATCATTCAAGAGGGCCAGTCCCTCCGACATCGTTTCGAGGACTGCTCTGAGCCGGGACAATTCCTGCCTGATCGAATTCCAGGAGCTCTCTGTCTTCTCAAGCAGCAGAAACTCATTGGTTCTTTTGGGCAGCTCTTTCTCAACAAGAGAACTCTCCTTGAAGATACCCTCCTGGAGCGTTTTTAAGTAGCCTTTATGAGCGTATAGCTCCCGCATGCGTTTTCTGAGTATAACCCATACACCGCCAGCTCCAATGATGATTCCGCCTGTGATATGCAAAAGCGTTGTAACGTCGATCATGGGTCAATCCTGGCAAGTCGCTCGCACTTCTCCTCGAGAGGAAAGAAATCTTTCACCGACTAAACGACCTTCATCAAGCCAAGACATCTTCTTGCTCGTCAAAGTCCGATTCCGAGTCTCCAGGTTCAGGAGGTACTTCAGAATCAGCAAAACGATAACCCACTCCGCGGATCGTTTCCACGTAAGCGGCTCCGATCGGTCCGATCTTCTGACGAAGTCGCTTAATGTGCGTATCGACGGTTCGCTCAGTCACGTTGCTTACATATCCCCAGACATTTTCCAGCAACTGAATCCTTGTCAGAACTTTTCCGCGTTCCGTAACAAGTTCCTGAAGCAGTTTGAACTCTGTGGATGTCAGCGTGATTGGCTCACCAGCGATGGAGACTTCGAATCTTTCCGGGTCCATCCTGACCGGGCCGTACTCGATCACCTTATTGGCAGGTTCTGATGGAGGGACTGATCGACGTAATATTGCCTTTACCCTGAGGTTCAGCTCACGTGGGGAGAAGGGCTTGGTCACATAATCGTCGGCTCCCAGCTCAAGACCAACGACACGATCCATTTCATCAGCCTTTGCTGTCAGCATAATGACGGGGATATTGGCTGTCTTGGCATTCCGCTGAAGATTGCGATAGACTTCGAATCCGTCGAGATCGGGAAGCATCAGATCCAGGACGATCAAGTTTGGAAGGTTCTGGATTGCCTGATCCATTGCTTCCTTTCCGTTGTAGGCTTTCAGGGTCTCGTAGCCACTCTTCTCTAAATTATACGCAACGAGTTCAGTAAGATCTTCCTCGTCATCAACGATAAGGACTTTATCAGCCATGTCTTTCAGAGACTTCTCCTAAAGATGTGGATTCCGTACGCTAACGTCAGAATCCATTGCTCGGATGTGAACCTGTCAAGTGGTTGTCACTTCCTGCAACCAGCAATTTCTTCTGTAATGAAAATGTCACCGGCAAGAACCCTTCAATTTCAAGGAAAAGCTTCAAATCCTCCCATCGATACGGCTCAGGTACGGGAAAGGGGTCGAAAATCAGAGACGATTGACAATTCTCGCCAGGTCAGCGGCATCCAGCACCCCGTCCACATTGTCATCGAGCTGCTCTTTAAGCGAGTCATTGGGATCAATATTCCCTAAAAGCACTGCTCTCAGTTGTTCGAAGGCAAGCTGACTGTTCGGCGTATTTGTATTCACCGGCTCAGAATACCTCTTCACAAGGATTGGCGCGATGGATTCCGGAATAGACTGAAACTGCCATGCAATGACAGGTCTGTTGTCCAACCCGATGGAAATACTGGGAGCGAAATGCCCGTAAGGCGGTGAAGGGACGTTTTGCAGAGAGTAATTCAAGTCTGACGAGCCAAGCCCTGTTTGAGGGTCTCCAAGATCCTGCCAGACTCCCTGACCGTCTCTATAGGAGACAAAGATATGGTACTTGTCCGGCGTTGAAATTGTAGAGGCACGAAAAGCGATCGCAGGCCGGCCCGCTGTGTCCAAAGCGATATCGAAACTGGCAACATCGGGAAAAGTCTGTGTGGGAGAAGCATCATTGAAGGGGGCGATATTAGCCAGTCCCCAGGGAGCGAGTGGATTACCTCGATCAAGAAAACTATTTCCGTTCCATTCCAGAACAACCAGGTCCCGGGTGAAGTAATTCTCATAGGCGAGGTAGAATGAATTTCTTCCGGGAAGACTCACAATTTTCGGGCGACGTCCTGTGCCCAGACCAATAGAAAAAGAGTTCTCGAGCTCTTCCCAACTGTCACTGTTCGAGCTGTATCTTAACAGACGAATGATTTCCGATCCCGTTTTTCGTTCTGTCCACGCAACGACCGGTGCTCCGCCGGAAAAGCCTATCGCAGGCAATTGATTTGTCATGGTCATGGTGGTACTGGGAGCGATTGGCGTTATATCCGAATTTGCAATTCCCTGCCACATGGTCCCGAGAAATCTTTGTACAAAGATCTCACGACGTGATGTAATTCCTCGGCTATACGCAACATATGGGATACCAAAATCATCAATACCCAGGGCTGATCGGTTGGGCTGGTCCTGAAACGTATCAACGTCTGTCAGGCCACCCATCTCGAGCGAATCACCTTTTCCTGCCCAGCTCTCCCCATCAAGAAAAGACGCATAGACATCGACTGCTCCTGACTGCGGAAAGCTGCCTGTTGTCGTGACGCCAAGGACACCATCACCAACAGCACTGGAAGGAGCTCTTCCAACAGAAGCCTTCACAACACCCAATGCATCAGAACTGGAAGTCGAAGGATCGATGGTCCAGCTGCCCTGATATTTGAAGAGGCGCACCTCTCCTTCATTGATGAGTTGGTCCGTCGTATTACTCTGGAGTATCAACGACAGTTGGCCACCTGGCAGCTGCTGAAGCTCAGGGTAGATTTCACGCGTCGTATTCGGGTCAACAGATGGATCGTAATTACTCAAAACAAACAACCCAGGCGGGCTTCCAGAGCCTGCTCCCATTTCTTCCCAGGATTGTGCATGAATCATCAGGCTCGGACTCAGAATAAAGGTCGAAAGAATTAGAGCAGTTGTTGATCTTTTCATCATTGTTATTGGCCAATCTCTGGCTGGTTTTATTTCGTTAGTTCCAAGCATCTGTGACGATTGAAGGAGCTCAAAAAGAGCCTTCGGTCTGTCAATGATGGACAAAATCATTCAAGGAAATGATCCCCAGCGGGCATTTCTAACCTAAATACGGGTGTCAGCAAGCCTGATTTCCATCCAGAGCCGCATTGTTTCGCCAGCAGGAATCTTCAGTGCGTTGATAGAATTGATGGTATTCGGAGGTCCATGAAACGGCTCAATGCAGACAAAGTCCCTGCCCGGCAGCGACCATACTTGTACATGATGCATTTCCGGGGAAAAGTTGATCTTAAGTGAACCCAATTCTGGTAGGTAGAATTTTGTTTCTCCATCGGAAGGAGCAATGACACCGAAATTTACCTCTTTGTCGTCCCGAACACAGCCTCGGTCAGTCTGCGGTAAATTACCATACAGCTGAGCCTTCTTCTTCCGGGGGCAAGGGAAGTAGGGATGCCAGCCGGGGGAGACGGGCATTTCTTCGCTCGATTCATTCGTCATGATATAGCTCGCCCTGATTCCGCTGTCGATTGTTTCAACACGGTACTTCAGCAAGTGCTCCCACGGATAGACATCCAGGAAGTCTTTAACACCTGTTGCCCCCAGTTCGATATAGTTTTCAGATTCCTTAAGAACCTTCCACAGAACATTGCGTGCATAACCATGCTGCTTCATTGAACCTCCACCCTTCAGCTTTCCGTCTATCAATGAACCACAGAATGGAAAGAGAAGTGGAACACCGCCGCGAACGTTCTTGCTGGGATCCTCAAAGGTCGGTCGGTCAAGATAAAGAAGCTCTTTCCCTTGAACAGTAATTGATGTTATAAGAGCTCCTCGTTCAGGAGCTATCTTGAATGAGGTGTCGTGCTCTTTTGAATGAATCTCATGTTCTGTATAGTTCATGGTTTAAAGATAGCCCTGAAGTTACCCAACTGTAAAAACATTACTTATTTCCCAGTTGTGTTGTGATTTCTTCGGAAGAGTGATTGTGAGATTCCTGAAGTGCCGGCGCAGGTTGCTTCTCTATCCACCATTCATAAGCTGGGTCATTCGACAAGATCTTTATGCCACGGTTAATGCCATAAGCGAACATAAAGACAATCATGGTAATAAACACCCAGCCGAAAATTCGAGCATGTGGAGTCAGTTTGTTCAGGATCTGGTTCCGCATAGAATTCGGGTAGAAAAGAGATGGCGCCATCATAAGAAAAATAAATGCGAAGAAGTATCCCAGCGGATGATACTGAAGTGCGGCAAGAAACTCACCCTGATAGACACAGGTGACGGATCGTGTCAGCCCACAGCTGGGACAGGGAACCCCGGCCGATCTCTCGAGACCGCAGATACTTTCCGCGGTGGCTCCCGTGACAGGGAGAACCAGCCCACCGAGCACAATCGCCAGTAGACCCAGAAATCCCGCTGGACGATTTAACAGCATCCTGACGATTCCCTTTGAAAATGTCAGAAAGGGAGAATCCTTCAGGCCGCTAAGCTCCTGATCCTCCTGGTCAGAGGAAGAAGGTGAATCGGGTTGGTCAAATTGTGAAGCTTCGCTGGTGGACATTTGGATTTCGGCTCCTCGCGCCGGAAAGTGGAGCGGATTCAAAGGTCTGGTTCAAGGGAGAAGATGCTCAAATCAGAGGATAGAGTCTTATTATCAGGATCCTAAAGTGACATTTGCCCATCATGGAGGCAGGATCGAAGCGAGTTCGAACCATTCCAATGGTAGCATCATACATCGAACATGCATCCATACTGGTAGCATCCCCCTGAAAAGGATGAATGGTGCTGCTTATAATATATGGGTTAGAAACTGGGGCTTTTCCCTGGGAGCACCGAGCGGTGCTGTGTCGATTTCTTTCTAAGGCAGGATACAGAAGGTTGTTCAAAGCAAAGCCTTTCAAGTTCTGCGACCCTTCCTTCCCTGCGGCGGCCTTGACGTCGCCCGAAGCTTCTAGGCACCAGTCACTCAATGTGGACCAGATCACCTTCGATCGCGAGTCCCGATCCTGATAACCACTGGAAGATCGCCTTCATCAGTGTCCGAACTCCTCCCTCCATTTGAATAATCACCTTGCTAGTGTTGTAGTAGAGTAGAAACGCTCGAAGTGATCCAGATTTAATACCGGAGGATTTTGAATGTTCTTTAAGACGGTTCCCCAACAGCACTGCTGTATTGTTGAAAGATTCGGAAAACCAGTCCGAATTCTTGACAGTGGAGTTCGTATATATGTTCCAGTGCTCGAGTCATTAAAGGATGTAGCCCGGCTATGGGGGCATGAAACTAATAAGGAACGCTACTTCATTGAACTCACAGAACAACTGACCGATACCGCGCCCAGAGAATGCATTACACGAGACAATGCGAATGTAATTGTCGATTGTGTGATCAGCTGGCGAATCGTTGATCCCATCAAGGCTGTTTACCAGGTTGACAATCTTCATCGCTCACTACTTCAGGCAACTTTGAACTCGATTCGCTCGGAAGTTGGGTCAAGAGAGCTGGATGAACTTCTCTCCTCACGCAGAAGTTTGAACGAGAAGATTGTTAATGACTTGAGCAGCACAACTCTGAACTGGGGTATAGAAATAAAGAGTGCCGAGATTCAGGAGCTCAAAACGGATCAGGCCACAAGTACAGCAATGCTGCAGCAGCTGGAAGCAGAGCGTCGTTCAAGGGCGATGACACTGAGCGCGGAGGGCGAGGCCAAAGCAACAGTCAGGGAAGCTGAGGCAGAAAAGAAAGCGGCTATACTGAGAGCTGAAGGTCAGGCCGAGGCTATTGCAAGAATCGCAGAAGCCGAGAAAAATTACCTGCAAGTTTTGCAATCTATTGTAGGAGCCGATGAGGCGAGTCGCATCCTGATTGCTCAAAAGGTCCTGGAGGGATACAAAGAGATCTCAAAGAATCCTGCGAATAAGGTGTTCCTGCCCAACTCGATGCAGGGGATCGTAGATGTTTCAGATAGGGGGGCTAGCGAGGGGTCGAGTGCCTGATCCAGTTCTATACAAATCAGGCTTAGGGGGGACAATGTGACAATCTGTCTTCAACAAATTCTCTCTTGCAACTCGGTGGTGCGTGTTTCAATCTCCACCATAATCTAATATCTGGAGCTGCTCTATGAAATCCTTTCGCGTCGCAGGACCGTTGAAGGTCTGTTTTATGACTCTTATGGTTGGGACGATGACGGAAATAGCTCAAGCTGAAGATGTCAATTCACTTGATAAACCGGTCACGGTCATTTCCGCCCAACCTGCTGAAGAAGAAAAGGCAGAGCCGGGAGAAGTTCTTTCAAGTCAGGACTATCTGGTGTATAAGAAATTTCATGAGGCTCTCGCTGAGGATCTTTCACCTGAGCAACTGAGCAGACAGATTGAAAAGACTCCGGATAGTCTTCTCTTTCATCCTGTTTTTGTTCCCA
This sequence comes from uncultured Candidatus Sumerlaeota bacterium, assembly GCA_964437365.1. Taxonomy (GTDB): domain Bacteria; phylum Sumerlaeota; class Sumerlaeia; order SLMS01; family SLMS01; genus CAYTGM01. Next base: position 492,886 of record CAYTGM010000001.1, read on the forward strand.
GCATTCGCGATCGTATTGACGAGTTAGACAAGCAGGGAGTGGAAGATACAAAAAGTTTAACCTCTCATATATATCTGAAAACATTGAGACATTCGTTCTTTCAGCGATTCTTGGAATCTAATGAGGCCTTTATCACCATGGGTCGAGATTTTAAACCTGTTTCTCTTTTTCGTTCTACTGAGTCGGAGGGGATTTGTGAGCTCTATCTCTTTTCCCGGTATGCAAGCGAGAAGACGAATGAGACGTCGGGGCCAACCGTTCGTGAGGCTCGACTTCGCAGTCACTCATGGCGTATTCAGGAGATTGTGTGGAAAAGAAAGATGGAACGTGAGGGGATGACTCCAGAAGATTGTTCTTATCAGAGTTTTGAGGAGTTGGTAAAAGGAGTCGAATAAACTGACAAAGCAACTCTAGATGCAAGTTGATGAACTCAATAAGATAAAGGAGATCGTATTTATGATAATAAAAAGCAATACAAGGTTCAATGCCTTGTTTGTATTCCTATTCGTTCTATGTGCAGGAGCGAATCTATACGCACAAGGGGAGAGCTCCATTCCACTGGACAAAGAATTCAAGATCGCTAGTTTGTCACAGGGCGTGAGGGGGTTCAGAGTCGCCATTAATATCTCTGATGAAATAAAGAAGAATGTGGACTACTGGATGGTTGAACATCGTTTGGTCTCTGATGAGGCAAGTCTTAATGAAACAAGCTTTGTGTCCGCTGCGCGGCTTCCCGCCAATCTTAGAAATATCAGGCCCAGGGTCATCAAGCAAGCATTCGATGGTGAGCAGGAGTGGGAATTTCAAATTGTCGGTGTGAAAGACGGAGAAAGGATTGGTAAATCCCGAATCCATAAATTAACCACGAATGAGACCCTTCCACCTCTGCCGCCGAGAAATGTGCATGTCAGGAAAGTTGAATATTTCCCTCAAAATCTTACAGATGATATTACTGAAAGGAGAATTCATATTGCCTGGGATGCACCGGAAGGCCCTCCCGTAGAGGGGTATTATCTCTATACAGCCTGGTGGGACGGAGGTACTAATCCCCGGAGACAAGCAGATGTCGGTCTCATTAAAGATACGGAACATGTCCATGTGGCCAAAGGAAGAAGGTCGGATCAAACACCTGTTCATATATATGTGACATCTGTTTCAGCGGACAACAAAGAAAGCTTAAAGACGGACTGTTATACTGCAACGTTTTGTTCCGGGACTGACATGGAGCGGGTATCAGTTCCGAGAGTCAAAGTGCTCGACCCTGACACACTGCAAGTGTCCTGGGAATACGAGACAGATAGAAACCCGAAGGGATTTCGCATCGTCACGAGCGAACAGTTTTCAAAGCATGAAGAAGTTGAGGTCCTCGCTTCAGAAGTAGAAATCTTTCCTGATGATCGAGTCGCCGTCATTCCCTTCCCGGAAGAGGAAAAGACGAATTTGTATGTCGTGCCTGTCGATACAACAGGTCTAATTCCGGGATTAAATCACGCAGTAACGTTGAATCGGGAACATCTCCTCGGAAGGTACAAGCATAGTATGAGGTGATAAGGCAGATCATCTCATCCGAAACACTGGAGCAGGCAGGGATGTATCTTCAATGAAGTAAGGACTGAAGTGGGGGATTGCGATTGGGCTCCCTCTTCTTCTCTTGCTCCTGGCAACCATGCATATACTCGGGGGATGAATGGGTGCGAAATCCCTGCTTGCATCGGGCGTTGATGCTGCATCACTCTTCTCCGACTTTCCCAAAAAGCATTGAAAGAGGCACAGGCATGCAACCAACGAGAGTGATCGAAACTCCACAACGATTATTACCAGAGAGTCAGGGCCTTATCTTTGGACTATTACTCCTGTTTCTCCTGCTAGGTTCTTCGCTTTCTGCCCATGTTGACGATGAAGTAGGGGATCATCATCTCGTAGCTGCGAAGTCTTCCAGCGACTCGATGCGGGGAGAATGGCTCGGAGAAAAGCTTTCTGATAGTGAATATATCGCCTATGTTGAGTTCGAAGACATTCTCGCCGCGTCACCCAAGATCGATGAGTTTGAGATAGCATTGGAGAATCTACCGGATTCAGTTCTCTTCCACCCTTCTTTTTGTAAGTCAGTGCGCGAAAGAGTCGATCAACTCGATAGTATAGATAGTCATGGTGTCTCAACTGTTGATAACTCACTTCCATATTTATCTCTTTTACGCCGTCATTTCATTACCCGATATATCAATGTGAACCGGATTGTGGATAAGGACTTTCATGTAGAATCTTTGTATACCGCACAGGATCAGATGAGTCTATACGAATCCTACTTTCTTGTCGAATATATTATTAAGCAACTGGATGGACTAAAGAAGGTGGATCGGGATGTTCGACTGATTGCCCATCATCAGAATATCTCCAAAATCATGATTGAGCGAACATGGGCTCGACATTATGCAAACGATCTGATCAATTCCGGATATGGATCGATTCAGGAACTTATCGCTGAAGATTTCAAGATCCCAGAATTCGCACATCCAGTGAAAGAAGAGAGTGCTCAGTGAACCCCAACCAACTCCACCCAACCCTTGCTGCTGACTGTCATGTACTGGGATCTCTGGATCTCTCTCTCGTTCTTCTTCACCGATGTACCACTATTCCCTGGTTCATTCTTGTTCCCGACACAACGCAGACAGAGCTATACACACTCGAAACTTCCATGCGTCATCGCGTCATGGAAAGCTGGAACGACCTCTCACGCTTTGCGGCTACTCATTTCAAAGCCGATAAGATGAATACTGGTGCCATAGGCAATGTGGTTCCCCAGCTGCATCTGCATGTCATCGTACGGAAGAAGGACGATCCCTTCTGGCCAGGAGTCGTCTGGGGCCAGCCCATGGAGAAGAGCGGGTATGATTCTGAGTCTTTAAACCACCTCACGCGGGCTATGATAGCCAACCTTGCGGGGTTCGAAATCCTTGAATGATTCCAATCGATCGTCGCAATATTTCATAATTCATTCTGTTTCATGGTTCCTGCTTGCCTCATGGTCTCGTTCAGGTTGGACTTTTCCTCGAATGAATATCGTGATCTAGAAGACAGAAAATGATGAAGAAAACGGTTGGAATATTAGGTGCAGGCCAGCTCGGCCGAATGCTCGCAGAAGCAGGGCAGAAGCTCGATCTCAATTTCCGGTTCCTTGACCCGGCGACAGAGATCTCTGCGAAGGGGCTTGGTGAACATCACTGCGCGGCCTACGAGGATGTTGATGCGCTTGAAGAGTTCTCTAATGGTCTCGACCATCTGACCTATGAATTTGAGAACGTCAGCCTGGAAAGCGTGAATTGGCTCGCTAAGCGCGTTGACACAGCTCCCAATTCTGAAGCGCTTCGCGTCGCCCGGGATCGTTCTTTCGAAAAGAACGCTTTTCAGGACGTTGGTATTCCCACACCGCCGTTTGCCTCCGTCTATTTTCGCGATGAGTTCGATGAGGCGATCGGCCGCATCGGTTATCCGTGTGTGATGAAGACACGTCGTTTCGGTTATGATGGCAAAGGGCAACGGGTCATTAAGAATGAGGAAGACGCTGAAAAAGCGTGGGAAGAATTGAATGGGATTCCTCTCTTTCTGGAAGGATTTGTTCCTTTTGATCGCGAACTTTCTCTTCTGGCAGTCCGCAATAGAGCAGGGGAGTGCAAGTTCTGGCCCCTGGTTGAAAATCATCATCGAGAGGGAATCCTTCGTGTCTCGATTGCACCTGCTCCTGAGCTGGATAAAGAGCTGCAGGCATTAGCAGAAGACTATGCGCGTCGTCTCCTGAATAAATTGAATTATGTAGGTGTTCTGGCCGTTGAGTTCTTCCAGACAGGCAAGCAACTGTTCGCGAACGAGATGGCACCCCGTGTCCATAACTCAGGGCACTGGTCCATTGAAGGTAGTCAGACCAGTCAGTTCGAAAATCACCTTCGTGCGGTTTGTGATCTCGACCTGGGAGAGACGGAGTGTCCTCCTGTTTACAGCGTGATGCTCAATCTTATCGGAGAGATGCCAGCATCTATCGGAAAGTTGGTGGAGAAAGGTTATCATCTTCATGACTACGACAAGGCGCCCAGACCTGGCAGGAAACTCGCCCATATCACAGCTTGCTCAGAATCGAAGCAGGGTATTGCAGATCTGCTCAAAGAAAATGCTGTCGGAGACGTGCTCACCGACGAGCTTCGCCAATTACTTGAAAAACGTTTAGAAATACTTTGATCTCGTGCTTTCCGCCACTTCAAGGTCCTGATCAGTTGGATGCTCATTCTGATTGAATCAGCCCCTGGTTGTTTAATCGCGAGGCAATATGGAACTCTGGCACTTACTTCATGACGCACTGATTCTTCTGGCAGGCGCGGCGATCTTCGGAATCGTTCTGGAGAGGTTAGGGCAAAGCGCTCTTCTGGGATATCTGCTGGCAGGTATGGTTGTCGGACCTGGAGCGCTTGGTCTAGTCACTGATATTGAAGCAATCGAAGGGCTTGCCGAGCTGGGCGTTGCTCTTCTTCTTTTCAGCATCGGCTTGGAGTTCTCTATACGTCGCCTGTTAGCGCTTGGAAAAGTAGCGTTGCTCGGGGGAGCCTTACAAGTTGGACTGACGGCACTTTTGATTGCTGGCATCGCGCTGGGCTTCGGTGCCGAGGTTAAGACGGCTCTCGCTATTGGCGTTGTTGCGGCACCCAGTAGTACGGCCTTCGTTCTGCGTCTCCTGCGGGATCGAGGAGAGATGGACAGCACTCATGGTCGAAACGCACTCGGTATTCTCCTCTTTCAAGATGCAGCTGTTGTGCCACTAGTGCTGATTGTCAGTACACTTGGAGAGTCTGGGGAAAGTCAGTCGAGCCCCCTTGTTCGCACAGCTATATCGATAGGCGCGACAGTCCTGTTTATTGGTGTCTTCTATCTGCTTAGTAATTATGTCATCCCCAAGCTATTCAATATGTCGACAGCTATTAAGAACCGTGAGATCTTCGTACTCATTGCGATTATCACCTGTATAGGTGCTGCTTTCGGTGCTCACGAGCTGAAACTTTCACCCGCGCTTGGTGCTTTCATCGCTGGAGTTCTGCTGGCTGAGAGTCCTTTTGCAACGCAGGTGAGGTCCGAAGTCGGTGGAATAAGAACGATCTTCCTGACACTCTTCTTCACGTCGGTGGGTATGCTTGCAGACTTTGAGTTTCTGAAGTCTCATTATGTGATTACACTTCTTGCCACGGCGGGGATGCTTCTGATTAAGTTTACGATTATATACGCTCTGATGCGCTTCCTTAAGATGATGCACTCAACAGGGCTTGCAACAGGGCTATCACTGGCCCAGATGGGTGAGTTCGGTTTTGTGCTGGCAGGTATTGCTATCACAGGCAACTTGTTTAATGACTACATTGCTGACCTGCTTGTCTGGGTAACGTTGGCTTCTCTACTCGTCACTCCGGTGCTGGTTGTTTTTGCAGGAAAGGCTGCCTTAAAGACGAATCGTCTCTCTGGTATCGTTAAGATTCATAAGGACGCTATACCAACGGCGGAAGAGGAAGGTCATGCTCCGAAAGATCATGTGGTAGTTGTTGGATATGGGCCGGCTGCCCAGGAAGTTGTCAACGTTTTGCAGGAAAAAGGAGACGCCGTTGCTGTTGTTGAGCTCAATCCCAAGTCTGTTGAAATTGCACGAGCCCGTGGTGTCTATGCGTTAGTGGGCGATGCAAGCCAGGCTGAGGTGCTGGAGCATCTTGGTATCAGGCAAGCCAAGGCGGCGGTAGTGACGATTCCGGACCACCGGATTGCAGGAGAAATCATTCGTCAGATTCGGTGTGAAGTCCCAACACTTCCCGTTCTCGCTCGAGTCAGGCTCTCTCGCTATAAAGATGTGCTGATTGATGCTGGTGCGACCATTGCGGTGGATGAGGAGCAGCAGATCGGTACGGAGCTCTCTGAGCGTCTCTACTCAGAGGTGATGGCAGAGCAGGCGACAGACGCGTAAGTCTACTGGAATGAAACCTTGAATGATTTTATTTGTGATTCATGATTTCAAGATGAAATAAGAACAGACAACGCACGTTCCAACGGTGGAGATCCCTAAATACCTGATGAGGTCTCTCTGGTTCGCTTTTTCGTCCTTTCCGTGAATGAGCCTCCTTGTGAACACATAGCTTTGAATGCTGGAGACCACCGCGAAGAGAGTCGCAATGATACAAAGTAGCGCGGCGAGGTAGTAATTGTTCCAGTTTGCTGCCTGATCTGAAATCAGGTCGAACCGGGTGATGGCAAAGGCAGCACCCAGGAGAGCCAGTTCTGTTCTGAACCAGGCTAGCAAAGTTCGCTGAATTGCCAGGTAAGTATTCCCTGTCTTGAGATTAATCATGGTGTACTCTGACCGCTCCGAGGAGTCTGATTTAGTCCGAATAAATGTCTGTAAACCACAAGAATGTAGGTTCTCGAGCATCCTGCAATGCGAAACACGGCCTTTTATTAAGGAAAGCGCTCGAAACCCAAGATTCTCGTTGATCGCCCCTGAGCTTGTGAAGAAATTCACAAGCCCTCCGGGAATAGCCATTCCCGGCGTGGAATATGCCTGATTGACACACACCGATTCCATTTCCCTGAATCGCCTCAATCTTTACCTTATAACGGAACGTTTTCATGCCTGATCAGAGTATTCATCCTGCCCTCCAGCCTGACACATCACAAGAAGTGAAAGTTGTCATTAACGGCAAAGAGGTCACGGGATATAAGGGAGAGACCATCATAAATGTTGCCGCTAGAGAGGACGTTTACATTCCTCACTACTGCTGGCACCCCTCCCTCAGCGTTGCAGGAAACTGTCGTCTTTGCCTGGTGGAAGTACATCAGCCAAACCCTCGCGACGATAATAAGTTAGCTCCTCTTCCGAAACCCGTTATCGCCTGCCAGACTCCCATTTCTCCCGGGATGCATGTTTTCACAGAATCTGAGCTGGCTAAGGAATGTCAGAATGGAATGATGGAGTTTCTTCTGGCGAACCACCCTCTCGATTGTCCGATTTGCGATCGTGGGGGAGAGTGCATGCTTCAGCGTTACAGCATGGAATACGGAGCGGGTCACGCCCGCATGGCGGACAAGAAGCGCAAGTTTAAGAAGCCTCAATTTGATACTCTCATCGATATTGAACGAAACCGCTGCATCATGTGCACCCGCTGCGTCCGCTTTTGCGACGAAGTAGGTGGTGAGCATGTGATGGGTGTTTTCGACCGAGGAGAGGGCAACTACATCGGTACCTTTGGTCGTGGCCCTGTCTCAAATATTCTTAGTGGTAATGTGATAGATCTCTGTCCTGTTGGTTGTCTGACCAGTAAGCCTTTTCGCTTCAAGGCACGCGTCTGGGAATTGATGCAGACTCAATCAACGAGCATTTGGGATGCATCTGGAGCCAAAGTTACACACTGGACTCGAAATGGTAAGTTGTATAGAACCACCCCTCCATCTCGTAAGCACCATGGCTCCTACACCGTTAACGAAGATACAGAAGAGTTTATCGACAATATCGCACGCTTCGGTTCTGACTTTGCCCTGCACGAAAAGAGATGGGATGAGAGTCGCATTGAATTAGGTGGTACTCTCCTTCCAGCAGCCTTCTCCGAGGCAGTGATGCAGGCCGCACAGGGCTTCCAGAAAATTAAAGAAAACCATGGCGGCAAGGCGATAGCAACTCTCGTCAGCCCACGCGCCACCATGGAAGAAGGGTATCTTGCAGGAAAACTGGCAAGAACCGTTTTTGAATCAGATAATATAGACTGGCGGATGAGTTTTCAGACAACAAAAGCCGCCGAAGCCGCTTCTCTTGCTTTTGAGCATGCCAGCGGAGACCTCAACGGAGGCTTCGATGCTGTCATTCTTGTAAATGGTGATTACCTGCACCAGGTGCCGACTTTCGCCATGCATGTTAAAGAGTATGCGCGATTAAATAATAAGCCAATCATTCTTATTGGTCACCATCATGACAATTATTTCGCGCCTCACAGCAGTCTTAAGTTTCACTGTGCACCCGGTCAGTCAGCAAAAGCACTCCAGCTTCTTGGAAATGCTGTGAAAGGTGACAAGGCTTCAGAAGGCGAGCTGGCAAGCCTCTTCAACGTTGATGGCGAGCGCGTAGAAGCTCTCCTGACAACATTGAAATCTGATGACGTTAAGAAGGGGCTGATTATTCAGTCGCTCGAAGATATGAACGGTGCGTTTCTCCCATCCGAAGTCCCGGCTGCGATCACACTCAGGCAGGACCTTGGGGATAACTGGGGCTATATGCCAGTTCTCAGGGATAGAAACGCTTTTGGTCTCTATACAGTTGGATCCATGCCAGGCCGTTTGCCAGCAGAAGAAGCCAAAGTACGTGATATATGGGGTCTTGAAGAGGATTCGGTTCTGGCAATGGAAGGTGGAATTCCAGCCAGTGATCTCGTTGAAGCCATTGAAGATGGAAGAATTAAAGGACTGCTTTGTCTCGGTGCTGACGCCCTTTATTCTCACCCTGAGCAGGATAAGCTTCTGGAGGCTCTCGATAAATTAGAGTGGTTTGTTGTCTCTGACCTTTTCGAGTCCGACATCACAAGGAAGGCTGATATCTTTATCGCAGCTGCCTCGAACCTTGAGCGCGACGGTACCTACTGTGATTTGGAAGGTAACCTTGCACGGCTCGTGACAACTGAAGGTCTCATCGGTGGTGCTCGTCCCGACTGGGAATTTCTTACAGGTCTCGCAACGATCCTTGGCTCGGAGAGCTTTAATTATGAGTCTGTTGAAGATGCATTTAATGAGATGATGAGTCTCATTGCTCCTGATTTTAAGGGGAGTTTCAGGGGGCTTGAGTTGAGTGGTCCAGAGAATGATGTGACAATTAAAGATCCAGGTGGTGCCAGAAAGAACACAGCAGAATATAATCCCGGTGACTATCGAGTCGATGGTGCTCATTTTCGATTCTGCGGAGAACCCATTTCAGCCAATGGCGAAGGTCATGAAAGCAGCGTTGTTTCTGCGAACGATGGGGAGTTTCTCCTGACTTGGGGAGAGCATGTTCAGGGAGATGACTATCACCTTAATCATGCTTCTATTCGTGAAATTCTTCAGGCAGAAGCTTATATTGAAATCAATCCTGCGGATGCAGAAAAGCTTGGAATTGATGACAAGTTGATCAGGTACGAAGGAAAGCTGGTTGTTGACGGTGTTGAACATGAAACCCAGATCGCCATCGCCTCTGGCCCCGCGGCTGGATCTCTCTACGTTCCCATGGGACTTGGGGGGCCAGACTTCGCAGGTCGTGACAAGCCGATTATCGGCAAGCTTGAAGTAGTTGGAGTGCTGGAAACAGCAGGGGTTGGGTAAGCTGCTTTAGCAGTGGAATTGTACGCCTCGCAGGTAAACGCTTGCGAGAAGTCACCTTGGGGTTTGCTGAATAAGGCATTGACTCTGGGGCGCTCTGCGTCCTTAAGTCTCGGCGCCCTATGATGACTGAAACTTTGTGAATTTTTTCTCGAAGTCCTTTGGGACCACCACATCACCCTCCGAAATGGAGAAATTTGGGACGCCACATGCAGTTGCCCTTTAGTATTCAACCGCTTTTTGATTTCGTTGGACAGTTTCTAAGTAACGACCCAACTGTTGGTTCGGCATACGCCTTTGTTATTATCACAGCGGTCATTAAGATCGCACTGATTCTGGGTGGTCTCCTTCAGGTCATCCCTTTCATTATCCTTCTTGAGAGAAAGATCATTGGATGGGTTCAGGATCGTCCCGGACCTAACCGAGCTGGCCCTCTGGGTATCCTCCATGGTATTCTCGACGGTGTGAAGCTCTTCTTTAAAGAAGAAATCACACCCGCTGGAGTCGACCGGACTCTCTATCTTCTCGCTCCTGCCCTTGTTGTGATTCCAGCGTTCCTCGCGCTCTGCCTCGTTCCAGTTGGTCCAGTGATCGATGGTCACCATCTGGATGCTCTTGCATCATTTCTCCAGCTTGATCCCGCTGTTGTCGGATCGACCGGGGTTGTTCAGGAAGTTGCGCTGGCAATCACTAACCCTAATGTTGGTATCCTTTACGTCCTGGCGATTACTTCCATGGGTGTTTATGGCATCACGCTGGCAGGATGGGCTTCTAATAATAAATGGTCTCTCCTGGGCGGTATTCGTGCCTCTGCACAAATGGTGAGCTATGAGATTACCTTATCCCTGTCGATTATCGGAGTTCTACTTCTTTCTGGAAGTCTGAACCTTTATGATATTATTGAGACTCAAGAGGGCGGCTTCTGGCGCTGGCATGTGATTGCTCAGCCCGTTGCCTTCATCATGTTTATTGTCGCAATGTTTGCTGAGACGAACCGTCTTCCTTTCGACCTTGCAGAAGCAGAAGCAGAACTCACCGGTGGCTTTCACACTGAGTATTCTTCCATGAGATTTGCGCTCTTCTTCCTTGGGGAGTACGTGAACATGGTGATTGTCAGTGCTATGTGCACAACGCTCTTCCTTGGTGGATTTCTTTCGCCAATCCCTCTCGAGCTCTTTGGAACCAGCTGGGCAGCACTCGAGGCTTCCTATGGATGGGCAGCCGCCTTGCCTTATTACCTCGGTGGACCGCTGATCTGGGTTCCTGCAAAAGTTTCTTTCTTCATCTTCCTGTTTATCTTCGCTCGCGCTACATTGCCACGTCTGCGCTATGACCAGCTGATGAGCCTTGGATGGAAGCGTCTTCTCCCTATTGGACTTGTTAACCTTGTTATTACGGCTGTTATCGTGGCGATTGATATGGCTACAACACCTAACGGCGAGATTGAGTTACTGACTAAGTTTATTCTGGGTGGAGTGACATTAGCTCTGTTTCTTGGCTGGGATTTACTCGTCTTTTCTCCAAATCGCCGGAAACAACTGGCCAAAGATTATCAGAATTACTCAGCCAGCAAAGACAGCGGAGATCCTGCGCTGGCATCGTGACCGCTTGAATAATACCCGAGTGCTGTTATTCAACAATTGAAAGCAGCGCAAAACTTTCGGGAAGGACGTGATCAGGACGATATGTTACTTGAATTCATGAAAGGTTTCTCAATCGCCGGACGGCACATTGTGAAATACCTGTTTGGTGATGGGAACGTGACACTGGAATATCCAGAGGTTAAACGCGAGCAACCGGCGTTTTTCCGCGGGCGTCATCGCTTGCAGCGCTATGAGGATGGCCTGGAAAGATGTGTGGGCTGTGCTCTGTGCGCCGCTGTCTGTCCGTCTGAGGCGATCTATCTTGAGGCTGCTGAAAATCAGCCTGATCATCAGATCTCAGCAGGCGAGAGGTATGCAGAAATCTACCAGATTCACCTGCTCAGATGTATCTTTTGTGGTTTCTGCGAAGAAGCCTGCCCAGAGAACGCGATCATTATGGGCCCAAGCTATGAGCTGGCGATGGATCGCCGACCAGATTTCATATCAGGCAAGGTTGATATGTTGGATCCACCCGAAAAAGGATTCGGATCCTACCATGACTATGACCCGTATGTTTCTCACGTCAGTGAAGACGCAGACAAGGGCGCTAAGGCTGATCCGTGGACGATCACTAAGCCAGCGACCAAGAAAGTTGGCGTTGAGCTGGCAGCTGCAGCCGTTGGTGCAGATGAAGATCGACAACAGGACCACGAGTCGGGCGAACAGGGAAGTTAATTCTTATACTCGGCGCCGGCATTCTTCCGGTGCCGGTTTTGTGAAGAAAGGAAGTCTTTTCAAATATGGGTCTGGTCATCTATTCCGCCCTCTTTCTCATTACGATCGCGTTTGCGCTTGGTGTTCTCTTTAACAAGAATACAGTCAAGAGTGCGGTATGCCTCGTTGGGGTGATGCTAAGTATTGCAGTCAACTATCTCCTCCTTCGTGCTGAATTTGTTGCCTTCATCCAGATCGTTGTCTATGCAGGCGCGATCATGGTTCTCTTCCTTTTCGTCATTATGCTTCTAAATCTCAAGGAAGCAGAGACTACCCCCTGGTATTTACGAAGCACTCGCTTTTGGGCAGGAGCTTTAGGCATATCCTTTTTCTTCGTGATAGCGGTGGGAATCTTTATGTTTCCTCTCTCTGGCGAGAGTGCAGCAACGCTCGCCAAGGAACAGGCAATTGCAGAATCGGGTACATCCGAAGTTATTCTCGTTGCCACCATGATGATAACGAAATTCGTCGTTCCATTTATTCTCACTTCCGTCCTTTTGCTAGTTGCCGTCATCGGTGCGATCGTTATGGCGCGTCGTAAAGACGAAGATGGAAATGAAATCGTCATTGAAGAGGAGCTTGCTTAACCTATGGACTCCATGCTGGAAACGAATCTTATTCTGAGCATTCTACTCTTTACCATTGGTATTCTTGGTGTGATGTGGAAGCGAAACGCTATTTCGCTCTTCATGAGCGTCGAGCTCATGCTGAACGCAGCGAACCTCGCTCTCGTATCATTTGCCTACTATCACGGGATCCTTTCCGGAGGCATCCTGGTGCTCTTTATCATGACTGTAGCAGCGGCAGAAGCTGGTGTTGGATTGGCCATCTGTATCGCGCTCTTCAGGTCTAAACGTAATATCCGCGTAGACGAGCACGATCTTCTGCACGGCTAAAAGAAGCAAACAACTAATAATGGATAGTTAGATAGATTATCTTCGGAAAGAGTTATGAACGAAATTCAGTCAATTAAGGCTTATGTGCCTGACCTAAGTGTTTATGAGATCCTTCCATTTCTGATCCTCACATTAGGAGCAGTCTTTTGTCTCGTCGTTGATGCAGCAACGAACAAAGAGGGAAGCAGGAAATTTCTCCCCATCATTTGCGGGGGAACGCTCCTCGTTACAATGGCTTCATGTTTTTTCGATCTGTTTCCTTCGATCCCATTTATTGAGGAAACCTTTCGGGCGACGGAATTCGCGCAGCTTGGGTCTCTGGTTATTCTTTTTGCCTCTTTTTGTATGACTCTTTTCGCGCCGCGAGTCATAGAGCAAAGGAACCTCCCCAGCGGCGAATTCTATACGCTTATTCTCTTCGCAACCTTGGGAATGGTTCTTCTCTCTGTTGCAAATGAATTGATCACAGCTTTCATCTCACTCGAGATCCTGTCATTGGCACTCTACGTTTTGATCGGTATTGACCGGAAAAGCGCCCGAGCCGCTGAAGCTTCCTATAAGTATTTTATCCTCGGTTCTTTTGCCTCTGCTTTCCTTGTGATGGGCATCGCCTTTCTTTTCGGTGCTACCGGGACGACGTATCTGAATGAAATGTCCGAAGTTTTCAAGTCTGGTGGCATTACTATCACAGAATGGGTTGAAAGTCCATCAGGTGAGCGACTCATCAAAGAGGTTGCTCAGCCGATCAATGCGATCTGGGTTTATATTGGTTTTGCTCTTCTTTTCGTGGGAGCCTGCTTCAAGCTTTCGCTCGCCCCCTTTCATATGTGGGCACCCGATGTTTATGATGGTGGAAATACACCAACAGTGATGGTGATCGCCACCGCTTCTAAGGTCGCCGCGATTGCTTTTCTTGCGCATATCTCTGAGTCGCTCAGCTACTGGGCACCCTTTGCAGAGTCAGCTGGCTTCCTCTTTGGACTCGTAGCAGTCGCGTCGATGCTATGGGGCAATCTTGCTGGTCTTGTTCAGACCCGTATCAAGAGAATGCTCGCCTATTCTTCTATCGCACACACTGGCTATACGACGATTGGTATTCTTGTTCTCGCTTCGCTTCCCGGAATATTATCTGGCGATGATCTCATCGACGCGCAGTCTGCGGTTAGAAATGCGATCATTTTCTACATGGCCGGCTATACGATCATGAATATCGTCGCTTTTGGTATTGCTGCTCACATCGGCGGCGAAGGCGAGATGAGTTCATATCGAGGCCTCGCTCAGCGCAAGCCGCTCGCCGCATTGGGGATGGCTATTGTCATGTTCAGCCTTCTTGGAATTCCTCCGACAGTTGGTTTCATGGGCAAATTCTACCTTTTCAAAGAAGCTGTTCAATACGGCTTTGTTGGCCTCGCGGTTGTTGGTGTTCTCTCAAGTGTGATCTCAGCTTTCTACTATCTTAACCTTGTTGTGACGATGTTCATGCGCGAAGAGGATACAGTTACAGGTTCTACACTGGCTGGGGTAACCACAGGTGGAACGGCACTCTTCGGAAGTGCCTCGGTCTCACGAATCATTCTCTTTGCAGCTGTCTTGATGGTTTTTCTCTTCGGAATTCTCCCGAGTCTCTTCTTCGCACTCGACTTTAATCTGGGACTTTTCTAAGGAATTCTGACTGATGATCTGTCCCGCTAAATGCGCTGAAGGCGCTAAGAAAGCTCTCGAGCAGTTGCTCGATTTTGACGGCTCTGCCGATCAATATGATGGCCGTATAGAACTTGAGTTTAGAGAAGTTCCCTACTTTCTGGTACAACGGTCCCAGAAAAAATGGATACCTGGAAACCAAGACGACGACGTAAACGTGATTTCGGTCGTCTGCGCAAATGAAAGAGGCCTCGTGGCTGAAGACCATGAGAACCCTTCCAATGAAGAAACAACCCCACGGGTTAAACGAGTGTTGATCCCTTGGGCTAATATTATCTCGATCTCGACGATCTATACGTCGACAACCACAGGAGGCTCCTGACCCGCATGGACTATATCGGTATCGTATGGCTTATCCCGCTCATTATGGGGCTTGCCGCAGCCATCAATGGAATCGGCTGTAAGAAGCTTGGCAAGCTTGCTGGCTATATTACATGTGCGGCAATGATCGTCACATTTGTCCTGTCTACTCTGATCTTTCTTGAAGTAAAGCATCTCGCCCATGATAATGCTGGGCATGGAAGCGACCACGCGAGCGGTGAAGTCCATGCTGCTTCTGGCGAAGAGCATGCAAGTGGTGACCACAGCTCTCATGATCATGATGAGCATCTGGCCCATGATGACGTCGCACATGAAAATTGGGCGTTGATGAACGAACAGCAACGTAAGGATCTGAAGAATGCTTACATGTTTGTCAAAGCAGAAGATCCAGAGAACCTCAAGCCGTGGGAATCCGGCATCCGAGGTGGACTCGGAGGCTACGTTTCTCTCTGGCGCTGGATAGATATCCCTAATGCGCTTCCCGGTGGAAAGTCACTGACCATTGATTTTGCCTTCCAGGTCGACCAGCTAACAGCCCTCTTTCTGATGTTTGTCAGTTTCGTAGGCTCGCTTGTCTTTATCTATGCAACAGGCTATATGAAAGAAGAGCACCACGGTAAGGTTGAACTTGATCCTGGTTATGCTCGCTTTTTCAGCTATCTCGCCCTCTTTGCCATGTCCATGTACATCCTCGTTCTTGGATCAAACATGGTGATGATGTTCATCGGCTGGGAAGGTGTGGGTCTTTGTTCTTACCTGCTGATTGGTTATTATTTCGATAGACAGTTCTCAGAAAAGCTAAGTTGCTCTGACGCTGGAAAGAAAGCTTTTGTCGTCAACCGTATCGGTGATTTCGGGATTATCCTCGGTATGGGACTTCTCTTCTGGGGGTTCGGCACACTTGATTTCCAGGAACTGATTCATGGCCTGACCATGGGAACTGTCCCT
The DNA here is from genome assembly GCA_964437365.1 of uncultured Candidatus Sumerlaeota bacterium. Taxonomy (GTDB): domain Bacteria; phylum Sumerlaeota; class Sumerlaeia; order SLMS01; family SLMS01; genus CAYTGM01. Next base: position 508,463 of record CAYTGM010000001.1, read on the forward strand.
GATGGATTTGGATACAGCGGAACGATCATCACCGCAGCGACTCTTCTACTTTTCCTCGGAGCAACCGGCAAGAGTGCTCAGATTCCTCTTTTCGTGTGGCTGCCTGATGCGATGGCCGGACCAACACCCGTTTCAGCTTTGATCCACGCCGCAACGATGGTTACCGCTGGGGTTTACATGCTGGCGAGACTCAACCCTTTCTTCATGATGTCTCCGACGACTCTCGTCGTCATCGCGACTGCGGGCGCATTGACCGCCTTCGTCGCGGCCACGATTGCTCTGACCCAGCGCGGAATTAAGAAAATCCTCGCTTATTCAACTGTATCCCAGCTTGGCTATATGTTTGTCGCGATCGGTATTGGATCCTTCGCAGCCGGTCTCTTCCACGTTTTCACTCATGCATTCTTTAAAGCCTGTCTCTTCCTTTGTGCTGGCTCTGTGATACACGCGCTCCACCATCAGGAAGATGTGTTCAAGATGGGCGGTCTTCTGAAGAAGATGCCTCTTACAGGATGGACCTACCTGATTGCGACCCTCGCGATTGCTGGTGTCATCCCGTTCGCTGGTTTCTTCTCAAAGGATGAGATTCTCTTTCTGGCCCACACTTCCGCTGCTGGCGGGTCACAGTTTCACATGATGATCTGGATTATCGGAGTCATTACAGCCGCTCTGACTGCATTCTATATGGCGCGTTCTTTCTTCCTGGCTTTCACAGGAAAGACGAGAATGAGCGAAGAAAAATACAGCCATGTTCATGAATCACCGATCAACATGACAAGCGTGCTTTGTGTTCTTGCGGTTTGTTCTATCGTCGTTGGATTTCTGAATGTTCCTAAAGATTTAAAGCCGATTCCTGGCATCGGTGGTAGTGAGTCTTTCCACCACTTCCTCGCTCCCATCACTGATCGCGGAGCGATTCATGTCGCCAACACCTACTTCGGTGGCTACGAAGGGGAATATGCTCCGGCAAAACTGGGAGCACTGATCGTTGGTGAGGTGACTGAAGGTGAAGCGGGAATGCTGGATTCGAAATATCATGGTCCAGCCTGGCCGCTCGCTGGAATGTCTATTCTCATCGCACTTGGGGGCATCGGATTCGCCTGGTTCCTTTACGGTTCAGGTCGTCTAGATAAAGCTGAGAAATTCGCGAAGCCTGTTAAGCCGCTCTGGAACATTTCCTGGTACGGCTGGAAGTGGGATGATCTTTATGATTTTGCTTTCGTCAAAGGAGCGATGCGCTTCTACGAGGGTGTGCTCTGGTGCGATAAGAAGCTGGTCGATGGAGTCGTAAATGGGCTCGGCAAGCTCAGCAACTATATCGGCAATGAATTCCGTCGTCTTCAGAATGGTCAGGTTCAAGTATACGGGCTCGTCATGTTTATCGGCGTTTGCCTGTTCCTTCTGTGGTTTACCCTCGGACTTGCAACTTTCCTGGGCGAGTATAAGCCAGCGAAAGAATCAGCCCGTTCAAATAAGCAATCAACAGCAGCTGTAACAGTTCCTGTGATGAATGAGCAGATTGCTGTTCTCGAAATTGAAGATTCAACCCCCGTGGTCGCTCAGGCTGACCAGGCAAATACGAAGGAGTAATCGAACTTACCGATGCTGACTCTCGCTATATTCCTCCCCTTGGTCGCAGGCATCATCGCTTCGCTGGCTCTACCGGCAAAGCAGGTTAAGTATGGTGCGCTTGCCGCCATGATTCTTGATCTTGTGATCGTTCTGTATCTCGCTATGCAGTTCGACTGGTCCGGTAACTATATCACTGAAAGTGCACCCCTGTTTGATGGAGTGATTGCTTCTCAGTTTCAATTTCGCCAGCACCTTGCATGGCTCCCTGACTTTGGAATCTCCTACACTGTCGGTGCCGACAATCTCTCGATGATCATGATCGTTCTGACAGCAGCGCTTGGTATTTTCGGAGTCCTTTGCTCCTGGAACGCGATCGATAAGCGAGAAAAAGAATTCTACTTCTTCCTGCTTCTCCTTCAAACAGGAATCATGGGGACCTTCCTCGCCCTCGACTTGTTTCTTTTCTATATCTTCTGGGAGCTGATGCTGATCCCATTGTACTTCATGATCGGTGTCTGGGGTTCCAGCAATCGACTCTATGCAACGATGAAGTTTGTGCTCTATACACTGGTTGGCTCAGTCCTCATGCTGATCGCAGTTATCTGGATGTATTACAATAATGGTGTTCAATCAGCCACCGGTGAGACCGAGTATATTAAGACCTATTCCTATGAATTGATGTTAATGACCCAGCAGGGAGCTGGAGCAGCTGGAACATTTCATTCTGCGATGTTTCCATTCCTCGCCTTGTTCCTCGCTTTCGCTATCAAAGTTCCACTCTTTCCCTTCCATACCTGGCTGCCTGACGCTCACACCGAGGCGCCCACCGCTGGCTCCGTGATCCTTGCGGGAGTTCTTCTCAAGACCGGTGGATATGGGATGCTGCGTTTCTGTCTTCCTCTTTTTCCCGAGGCAGCACTCGCTTTTGGTCCGTTGATTACATGGCTTGGAGTGATTGCTATCATTTATGGAGCTATGACAGCGATTGTACAGACAGATATCAAACGTCTCGTTGCCTATTCTTCCGTCTCTCACATGGGATTCGTTGTTGTGGGAATCTTCAGCTTTAACGCCCAGGGTGTGAGTGGTGCTGTTCTTCAGATGGTTAACCACGGTATATCAACGAGCGGTCTGTTCCTGGCTGTCGGTATGCTATACGAACGTCGTCACACGCGTCAGCTATCCGAGTTCGGTGGACTGGCAAGAAACCTTCCGATTTATGCCGCTCTGACCATGGTCATGGTTCTCAGTTCTGTTGGACTACCAGGACTGAATGGTTTCCTTGGTGAGTTTACCATACTCCTTGGATCCATGAATCAGCTTCCTATCCTGATTCAAGCTCAAGACCCGACATCATGGGCTGCCTCAGTCGGCATGACTCAGTATACATGGGTCGTTTGCGCGGGTGCTGCAACCGGCGTTATCTTTGGCGCTGTTTATCTGCTCATCATGTACCAGAAGACTTTCTTTGGAAAACTTGACGAAGCCAAGAATGGTAACCTCAAAGATCTCGTTCCTCGTGAATGGGGACAGCTTGCGGTCCTGTCTATCGCCGCTCTTGTCATTGGTCTTTATCCCAAGCCAATTTTCAAAGCTATCGAACCCGCGACAGCTGTCGTCTTACAACCTGCTCAAGATGCGATCAGTGTTCTCTATGAAGAGGATAAGAGTGAGGAAGTGGCTTCCCTCGCAGAAGATGATCACGACCATGGATCACATTGACCTGCCATCACTTGATGCAGGTGTGCTTGAGATTTCATCTTATCCGGACCCTATGAGCAGGGTCCGGATTCTCTTTTATCCCCTGGCAGGTAGCCTGCTTGTCCTACGAGTCCCCACAGCCGACTTGACCCACGAGGAATCATTCTTCAGGAATTTCTCCCATGATTGAGCCTGAAGAAAAAGAAGTTTCAATTTCCAATACCAATGAGGCCCCATCGAATGGTGGGCAGTGGAAGCTTTCCATTCCCTGGTTGCCGTGGTTGTTGCCTGCTCTTCTCTTTGTTGTTCCAACAGCTCAGTTTTTGATCATCGCACTTGCTCGCTTTTCTTATCCCTTCGAACTCGAATGGCTGGAAGGTGAAGTTGCCTTATATAGTGTGCGCTGGCAGGAAGAACGTTCGATATTTTATCTCTATCCGCCCTATGAGAATGGATCGTATTGTCCTCACCTCTATCCACCGATCTTTCAAATTATCTCTGCCGAGCTCCACTCCCTTTTCGGAGGCAACCTACTCGGAGTCGGGCGCATGGTCAGCATCCTCTCCACTTTTGGAATCATGTTAAGTGTCTTTCTAATCGTCAAAGATGCCACGAGGAATAAATGGGCGGCTCTCATCGGAGCACTCAGCTATCTCACGTTCTTCAAGGTCGGGGGATACTGGTATGATCTATATCGAGTGGACTCCCTTGCATACGCGTTTGCGATGTTTTCAACCTGGTTGATACTCAGGAAGAGAGGTGCTCTACCTTCTGTTCTTCTTGGATTCTTCTTTGCCCTTCTGGCACACTTTACAAAACAGACAGCAGCGTATATCCCTCTTCTGGCTCTCTTCTGGCGACTTTTTCAATGTGCTCTCGCTTATATCGCCAAAGGCACAGAGTCTCGAGGTCTCGGTCCACGCGGGACTGAAGTCTATAAAGACCCTGTCAAGATCACTATCGCCTTTGCTGTGATCGCCCTTATTACCTTGAACGGATATTATTTTCTGAGGGAAATGGAAGACTCAAGTATTCTCTACTATCTATACGAAGTGCCTTCACACCATCATATTTACTTTGACAAGATTCAGAATGAAGGATATCAGTCTCTCTGGCAGTATTATATCTTCGCGATCTGGCTTCTTCCTCTTGGACTCTGGTCAGCAGCATTTCTGCGGAAATGGTCACCTCGCTGGCTCGTTTTCCCCCTTGCGATCGTCTCCTTCATTATTAGCTATGCTCTGGGAAAAGCTTTCGAGAGCGGCTTACTCGAGAAAACCTTTCCGATGGGCGCAGATCCTTCGCTTACCGATCCATCCACCGTTATATATGTGCTCTCGACGTGGCCCGTATCGATGAAATGGGCCCTTGCCTTTACACTGGGCGGTTCTCTCGCACTTCTCTTCCGCTGGATACTGTATAGAACAATAAGTCGAGGATTCGTCTGGTTTCTGATTCTCTTTGCTGCTCAATACGTTGCAGCAGTAACGTGGGTCAAAATTGGTGGTTATATTAACAATTTCTTCTCCCTTTTTGTCGTTCAATCTGTTGTTCTTGGCATCTGTGTATCCTGGACAATGCGTTCCATGAAAGCTTCTATGGGGCAGGCTGGTAAGTATCTGGCCGCCGTTTTGGTTTCCACAGTCTTCGTCTTCACCTGGTATGGAACCAAGGAATTTACACTCCTTCAGGATCCTTCACAGGACTGGGCAAAGAGAGCCATTATCACTCAGCAACCAGTGCAAATTGCCGAGCTACCCTGGTACGCCTCCGATGGACTCCGATACCATCGTCCTCCATTCACTCTCAAAGCCAGGAATGATGAAGGTGAGGAGGTTTCAGTTACTATCGATCACGGGAACGTCTTAGGTGATCAGCTTCCTCCTGAAGAGACCTTCGAGGAGCTCGTTGATTCTGACATTGAATACGGCGAAGAACTCCTTGAAAATATTCAGTTTCATCATGAGAATGGAGGGGTCTACATGCCTCACCATAATTATCTCAAGTATCTGGCGACCGGCGAATATGATGTCTCCGCTGATGCTCTTCGGGATGTTCAGTATCTCGGAAGGAGAACACCCGACCCACTCATTAAAGATCTCAAGTCCGGGAAGTACAAATACGTGGTAACCATGATGAAACTTCAGTATGAGTGGTTTCCGGGCGACATGAAGAATGTCATCAGTACGCATTATGAGCTGATATGGCCAATCGTTGAAGATGTTCCTCAAAACGCTTACCGACCTGTCACAGGAGTTCAAATGCGTCCTGAGTGGGTCTACAGGTATAAAGGCGTGGATTGATCATTCCTTCGTTTCTTTGATAATCGTCGTTGACTTGATTGACAAACAGGACCGCTTCAGATGACATTTGGGCCCCTTAATGTGGCGGAAATCGCCCATGACCATAAAATTATCACTAACGGAGCAAGCGCGTGTCGGTTGTAACTTCAAATCTCCCATTTAATTCCAGAGCCCAGCGTACGGGCGATTCACCTATAGCGGGACTCATGAAAAAAACTGTGGAGGATCCTGAAATCCTCTCACTGGCGGCGGGATTCGTTGATCAACCAACTCTTCCCAATGATCTCATGAAAAAAGCCATCGATGATCTCTTTTCTGAATCTTCGACGGCCCAGCGCGCCCTTCAGTATGGAATCACACCAGGACTCAGAGATCTGCGCCTGGCGCTTGCCGCGCGGCTCGAAAAACTCGGCATCGAGAATGTCGATCCTGAGTGCATTGTGATTTCGAATGGTGGCCAGCAGAGTCTCTTTACCGTCACTGAAACAATGGTCGATGTCGGTGATGTTGTTCTTGTTGAAGATCCAACATACTTCGTCTATATGGATGTGCTCAATGCTGCGGGTGCCAAAGTGATGGGTGTCTCCACCGATGAAGAAGGAATGGTTCCTGAGGCTCTTGAAGCACGTCTCAAGGAAATCAAGGCAGCTGGTCTTCGCGACCGTCTTAAAATTCTCTATGTCATGAGCTACTACGCTAACCCGAAGGGTTGCAACATGTCAGAAGAAAGACGCCGGAAGCTATATGAAATCTATACACGCGAGTGTGACGCAAACGGGCAGTTTCTTCTGATAGAGGACGCTTCCTACCGCGATCTCTACCTTGAAGGAAAAGATGAACCTTACATTAAATCCTTCGATAAGAATAATGAACTTGTCTTTACACAGGGGACTTTCAGTAAAGCTTTTGCTCCAGGACTTCGCCTCGGCTGGAGCTATATGCCACCTTCAGTTCACCAGGCTGTCTGTCGCCAGAAAGCCTGCCAGGACTTTGGCTCATCCAATATGAATCAGTCACTCATGGCCAATCTGTTAAAGTCCGGCTCCTATGAAGTTGCGGCTGAGAGATTTCGCGACCGCTATCGCAAAAAGCGTGATGTTATGATTAACGCCCTGAAAGAGTATTGGCCAGATGATACAGACATCCTCTATCCTTTTGGTGGACTCTATGTCTGGGTAAGTATTCCCGGAATCGATACAGATCCAGGTTCAGAATTTCTGAATAAGGTTCTTGAGAAAAAAGTTCTATATGTTCCTGGCTATTACTGCTTCTGTGAGGATACGCAGGAGCCAAAACCAACTAATAGCATGAGACTTTGCTACGGCTCAGTAGGAATCGATGAGATGCCTGAGGCACTCAAACGGATGGGCGAAGTTATTAAGGCGATGCGATAGGTGATTGTGTTGAAAGTAAGCAACTCTTCTGAAGGTAACCTATCAGCTGGAAGTGAGCCCTTTCAGATTTGACAGTCTTTTCCATCTTGAGACACTTTAAGTTATCTGTCTTTGAATAGGACGGCATGGATCGAATACTGACAATATTCCAGACGATTCGAAGCGAGGATCTCGTTGATATCCTCCTTGTTTCGCTTATCTTCTATGTCGTCTTCGTTATTATTAAAGAATCACGATCCTTTACCGCCCTCCGTGGACTTGTGGCCCTTATCCTTGGCGGGGTGTTCATCTGGCTGATTGCCCGTGTCTCAAACCTGATTGCCACTTCGTGGGTTCTCGAGCAGTCTCTCACTCTTGTTCTGATTGTCTTCGTTATTCTCTTTCAAAATGAGTTGAAAAAAGCTCTTACGGACTTCGGGCAGACATCGATTTTTTCTCCCTTTATCAGTAGCTCACAATTCGAGCTGGATGAAATTATCAAAGCTGTTGTTCGTATGTCAGAGCGTCGCATTGGTGCTCTGATCGCTATTGAACGACGGGACAGCCTGAATCCGTATATCGAGGTGGGAACGAGTACTGACTCAGAAGTCAGCTCGGAATTAATCCGAACGATCTTCGCCCTCCAGACGCCACTTCATGATGGAGCTGTGATCCTCAGAAACAATCGCATCGCTGCAGCCGGATGTCTTTTACCTCTCTCTGAGAACCCTAAGCTTCCCAAAGACCTCGGAACCCGGCATCGTGCTGGCATTGGACTGACAGAAGAAACAGATGCTGTAACCATTATCTGCTCGGAAGAGACTGGAACAATTTCGATCGCGTACGGCGGAAAGTTGGAGCGCGGTGAGACTGCAGAAACACTGAAGACAAAGCTGAAAGCACTCTTTGAATTTCAGGAAGAGGAGGAGAGCTGATGCCCAGTCCTTCCTCTGCGAGAAGCCTCACCTCGAATCTCCTTCTGCTCTTTTTGTCGCTTATATGCGGAACCGGCGTCTGGCTCGTTGTTCAGCTCTCTGAACGTGACGAAATTACACTTCTCTTGCCGGTTGAAGTTGTTAATCTCGATCCTACTGTAAAGCTGACACTTGGTCGAAACAGTGTGAAAGTCCGGTTTGCTCTACCTTCCACAGAGCTCAACAAGATGGATCCTGCAAATTTTTATGTGGAGATCGACTACCGGGAAATCGCCGCTGACGAAACCATCACACTTGAAGACAAGGGGTTCATTGCCTTGTCCAGAACGATGGTGCGTGCCAGAAACACGAATGAAATTGATATGGATCTGCTGAATATCAACGTGACCGAAGTGCTTGTGACCCAGGTGGCCTACGAAGCTTCCCGAAGAACAATCCCTGCCATTATAGAACCTCAGATCAGTGGAAGACCAGCGAGCGGATATGTCGTGCGAGAAAATGGTGTCGATGTTGAAGAAGGAAAAGAGATAACTGCTGTGCTGGAGGCCTGGAAGCAGGAAGAGCTGAGAAATGGCGGAGTTGAAACACTGAAGATTACAACAGAGCCCGTAAATATACAGGGTGCCAACAATACGATACGCGAACCGGTAGAACTCGTCCTCCCTGAAGGAGTCAGGCTCTCTCAGGACAGTGCGAGCTGGAGAACCGTGATTGTAGATATTGAAGAACAGATAATCACACGGACTCTTGAAGATATAGACCTTGTCTATCGCTTTATTTCTCGCAACGAGAACCTTGAAGCGACCTTTAATCCCTCTGTTGTTGATATTGAAATCAGAGGAACACAAAGTGCCGTTTCCTCGATTACAGGCGATATGATCGTCTTCGGCTACGAAGGTGTTGTGGAAAGATCAGGAGAAACACGTGAAGTCCCTGTTGAAGCAAGACTGAGAAATATCGATGATGACATCCGACGCGAGATACAAACACTTGATGTAAATCCACCAGTGGTAGAGATTACGATCAAACGCGCCGAAGGCGAAGATGATGTAGAAAACCAGACGGACCCCTCTGAATCTGCAGAGACAGAATAATAGTCATTTTGCAGTTCCACTAGAATAAACCGTGAAGAGGGTATCGCCAGGAGAGAACAAGACGATGACCAAACTATGTGTAAATATCGACCATGTCGCGACCGTCAGAAACGCTCGCGGAGAGCAAGAGCCTGATCCCCTCCACGCGGCCGTCCTCTGTGAGTTGGCAGGAGCCTGCGGGATCACCTTTCACCTTCGTGAAGACCGTCGACATATCCGAGATGAAGACGCTTTTGCACTCAAGAGAATTACTAAAGGACTCTTGAATATGGAAATGGCAGCCACCGATGAAATGCTGGCGATCTCGTTGGAACTGCGTCCCGACCAGGTTACTCTGGTTCCCGAAAAACGGGAAGAACTGACCACCGAAGGTGGACTCGATGTTCAAGGTAATTATAAACGTATAGCTGAGATCACAGGTAAGCTGAAGGAAGGTGGCATAGTTGTCAGTCACTTTATCGATCCGATTCATGACCAGGTCGAAGCGTCAGCCAAATCCGGCGCAACTCATGTCGAGTTTCACACGGGAAGCTATGCGAGATACTATGACTCAGATAAAGAAGCTGCAGGGAAAGAACTGCTGCGACTTCAGGAAGCAAGCAAGAGCGGACAAAAAGCGGGGCTCGTTATTAATGCGGGGCATGGGTTAAATTACAGGAATGTTCGTCCCGTCGCGTCTATCCCTGATATGAACGAGTTAAACATTGGACACGCCATTATTGGAAGATCAATTTTTACAGGACTGGATCGTGCCGTTAGAGACATGATTGATCTGATTAACCTTCCTCCTGTGGAGACGCTTTAGGTTCGGTTTCTGACACATACTTTTGTGGTGTATTATACTCACTCTAATTCTCAACAGAAGAACGAATGAGCCCTCATTCAGGTCACTCTAGTCCAGAATTCTGAGAATCCTCAGACCTTTCAAGAAAAACTTAATGAACCTAAGTTGACTTTCCTTGAAAAGAAACCCATACTTATTAAACCGTAAAAGCTCTAAGAGAAGACAGAGATTTCTACCTATGTCAAATATCCCATTATCTCTGAAAGATGATGGCAGGTTTCTCTGATTCGAATTAAAACTCCATCATTATCAGGAGTCAGATCGAAAGGAGCGGCGGGAGTCAGCCAAACCATATTCAAACCCAGAAGGGGAGAATGAGGAGAAAGAACCGATGATGACGCGTTTGAACCAGACTGTGAGACTGGCCTTTTCATTGGGAGCCTTTTGGATCGTTCAGGAGCTACCTGCAGTTACTGAGCTCCAGCCGATTTGGAAAGTTGGGATAGGACACTATGAGACAGGAGAGTTTTCTCCTGATGGAAGCGTCGTTGCCACCAGCCTTCAGAGAAATGGAGCCGTTCTTTGGGATGGAAATACTGGTGCTTTTATCCGTAAAATCGATTCCAGTTCTAATGGGGGAGTGGCATTCAATGCAAACGGATCCGTCATTCACCTTGGAGGTGATGGGGCATACGATGTTAATACTGGTGTCAAAGTTTATGCGTACGACCCTCAACCTTTTGCCGAGTGTATTGATGTTTCACCGACAGGCGACCACGTTGCCACGGGTGATCACCGCAGTGGAGAAGTCTTTATACACAGTGCGGATACGGGATTATTGATAACGACGCTTCTGGCGCATGCTGAAAATGAGACGATCGTAGATGTAGAGTTTTCCCCAGATGGTTTGCTTCTCGCAACCGCTTCCTCAGATGGAACCGCCAAGGTGTGGAATACCGAAACCTGGACGGTTGCCTTCGAACGAAACGATCATGATGACAGTTATTATGGATCAACAACAAACCTTCTCTTCAACCCTGTTGAAGATGAGCTCCTCATTCGCACCGAAGATAGTGTTATTGCGGTCGACACCGTAGACGGCGATCTGTTGCGCAGCTACGGTATTGTTAATGGGAAGTTAGGTATGGGGATTGACCTTACGCGTGGCACTCTCTTACTGGCCAGCGGTACGCATATATATACCTATGAATATATAAATGGAGTTGAAGAAAGTTCCATTAGCTGGTCAAAGCTTCCTGAACAATCACACACGGTTTTTTCTCCCGATACTGCCAGATTCATCGCTATGCGGGATATAGACCCCCTTGCGAGTATTCACCTGTGTAGCCGTGCTGACAACAGCACCATTGCACCCCTCCAGGGACTCAGTGTCATCAATGTCGATGGGGGGATTGTCTCAGACACTTGCTACGTGATCGGGTGGTCAGGAACTGCCTCCCTCATCTCTGAAGCAGACGGCACCTTGGTAAAATCATTCCGCTTCTCGACGTCATATAGTGATCGTGCGCTTGTCTTGCCTATTGATGAGACGCTTATAGCTGCCTATCAGGGGACAATGGATGGAAAACTTCGCTATTATGATACTGCGACCGAAAGCCTTCTGTCGATTACAGAAGAGGGACACCCAGATGAAATCCTGGACATGGTTCTTTCCCCGGATGGAACCATGATCTTAACGGGATGCGGGGACGGGTTCGCTAGATTGTTTGACGCAGCGAGCGGCGACCTAATCCATACGTTTCAGGGATCAAATAATGGTGTTTATGCGGTTCAGTTCATGCCAGACAATTCCGCATGCCTTGTCCCAACCGATATCGGCGAGTTTGATCTATACGATGTGGTCACTGGTTCAAGTCTTGGTCAATTCTCAGCAACCTCTACATCACTATTGGGAGAAATACAGAGCTTTTCTGTATCAAGTGATGGCACATTGATCTACGCTGCAGGCACATCTGTAACGCAATGTTTTGAGACTACCTCGTCAACTCCGCTTCGAATGATTACTGGAGGTGGTGACATCGCTCTCAGTCCTGACGACCAATTTCTCGTTCTACCATCACGAAACAGGGTTTCTCATGCGGAGACAGGAATTCATATTGCAACTATGAGGCTTAGAAATGTGGAGCGCGTTCAATGGGCGAAAGACGGAAAACGTATTGTGACGGTGGAGTATTTTGGCGAAACAACCATGTGGGACTTTCAACCGATCAGTCAACTTCAACCTACGTCGTGGAGTACGCACTGAAACAAAGGGGAGATCTCAGCAGAACTGTACGAGCGCAAGTAGATTAAGAGGCAGGTTGTATCTGAAACAGTATCCTTGTTGGGATCGAAGCACACTGACTTTTCCTTGTATATGGGAGCTTTTGTATATAAATTGGCGCGATAGCGACTTTTCAGATCTTTAGATATAACTCTGCGTTCTCACCTCTTGCGGTTTCGCCGAAACTCTCTCAACAGGTGTGTCGTATAGATACCCAAAGCGATCCAGATAATCACGAAGGAGATTGCTTTCCCCGTTGAGAAGTCCTCGCCAAAGAGAAAGATTGCCACGAGGAACTGCAACGTTGGAGCTGTATATTGGAGAATCCCAACAGCAGTGAGAGGTATTCTTCGAGCCCCCGAAGCAAACAGCAGAAGTGGCGTTGCCGTTACAATTCCCGCGAAACTCAGAATGAGCCCTGTTGGGAAAAAGTCCTCCACAAAAGCACCGCCAGGAGCACCGTTCGCAAAGAAGAGCAGATAGAAAACACATGGGAGAAAGAGATATGCCGTTTCCATCAGTAGACCCTCGATAGACCCAAGCGGCATCGTCTTTCTCAATAATCCATAGAAACCGAAACTGAAAGCGAGAAGTAGAGAGACCCATGGAAGTATCCCGAGCAACACTATCTGAACCAGTACTCCACATGTTGCAACAACAACGCTGATCAGAGGGAGCCTTTTCATCCGTTCGCCTAAAAAGAGGTATCCCAATGCGACACTTACAAGTGGGTTTATGAAGTACCCAAGTGAAGCCTCAAGTACACGCTGGTGGGTAACGGCCCAGATAAAGACCAGCCAGTTTGTACAGATGCATAAAGTTGATAAAAGGACGGTCAGAGCAACCTTACGACGTTTCATCAATCGAATCAGGTCGTACCAGCCTGATTTGTATGTACACAAAAGGGCGAGAAGGAGCAAAGACCAGATAACTCGATGACAAAGTACTTCAAACGGGGCAAGGTGACTGACAACTTTAAAGTAGATGGGTATGAACCCCCACAGCGCATAAGAAGAGAAGGCAAAGAGGACACCTTTAAGATCGATGCGGTCGGGTTGGGAGCTCAATCGGGTATCCCCTTTGAGGAAAATTACCATCGGACAGTGACATAACCGAGGGTTCTGTCAGAATCGGAACAGGTATCGAAAAGTACCCGGGAATTCATTTGAGGGACAATGAGAAGGACAGGTAAATTTCTCCTTTCCTTGATGCACACTCCTATATAGTGTGCTTGAAACATGCTTAAGGATCATTGGGGCTGACCTTATTTACCCCTCAGCAAATCTAAAATCATCAAGTTCAAGACCGTGAAAAGCTCGCAACCATCAAAGACCCAGACAGAGCAGTTCCTGGACCTCCTTCAAACCTCCAAAGGGTTTGCCATGGTTGTCTATGATCAGAATCTTGTTATCAAAGAATTCACTCGTAGCGCCGAGAGAATGTTCGGCTATCGGGCATCCAATTTAGCCCACAAGCTGGACCATCGAACTTTGCATGTTGATGATTCACTCAAGCTCCTGGCAGAGAAGGCCGGAGGCTTTGGCGTTGCCGATACAGAAGCATTCGTAAAACTGAAGAACCATGAGAAGCTTCATGTAAAGATAACGGCAAAGCTTGATGATGAGAAAAATGTTTATTGTCTCTATCAGGACTTTTCAGATGTACAGCGGCTTTCCGAACAACTCGAGGATTTAAGAGATCGAATTCGATCCGATATGCAGCAGTCAGAAAAAGAAGCTGAGTTTCTCCGCGAATTGCTGCTTCATACAAATGAAACGGTACAGATCGCTATCGCCGCTGCAGAGTTGCATTCAGGGATGATTGCTTATGTGAATGACAGTTTCGAGAAACTCACAGGTCTTGATAGAATGGAGGTCTTCTCCCAGACTTTCGATCAGGTCTTCAAAGAGTTTCCTGAGACGTGCGGTTATCTTTGTGGCTATACAGAGAAAGTCAGGAAATATGCCACCGAGAGCGGACCAAACCCAGGCAAAGGGCGCTGGGAGGTTGAGTTCAGAACGGGCAGGAAAAGCATCGAAGTTTACGGCCGCCCCATCGTTGTGGAAGGCCATGATAATCAGTATATGCTGATTCTGATAGAGGACTATACAGACCGGCAGCGCCTGCAGATGCAACTGGTGCAGTCAGAAAAACTGGCAGCTATTGGACAGCTTGCCGCTGGTGTGGCCCATGAAATCAGAAACCCAATCGCAACGATCTTTAACGCTCTCTATGATCTGAAAGATATACTTGAGGACCCTACGGAAGAAGTGCTCGACGACTTGAATATCGCAACAGAAGAAGTTCAGCGTGTTCAGGCTATTATCACAAACATGCTTGATTTTGCACGCGATTCTGAGAATCAGTCCGGAAAAACAGAACTTACCGATGCACTTCGAAAGACCATGCGGCTCGTCCAGCATGACCTGCAGAACAAGAGAATCAATGTAGATCTCGATCTGGAGGAGATGGTGGAAGTTCAAATTACCAACAATTCACTGAAACAAATCTTGATCAATCTTATTACAAACGCTGCCCAGGCCATGCCCGAAGGGGGAACTCTTTCGATCAAGACCCAGACAAAGTCAGGTCAGGTGGCTCGAAAACAAGTTGCCGATTCAGCCATTGCCAACGCTGGCTTCTCGCCGGGCGAGAAGGATTTGAGACATTCAGAGGATCTACTCGATCTTTCTTCGACCAATGACCCTGAAGTTGATGACTATACGATGCATGCCGTCATCGAAATCTCTGATACAGGAGTCGGAATTCCCAGCAAGGTCCTCCCCAATGTGTTTAACCCTTTCTTCACCACAAAGGCTCCGGGAAGTGGTACAGGGTTAGGTCTGTCTGTCGTTCACTCCCTCATACACGAAGCCGGAGGAGCCATTTCTGTTACTTCACAGGTTGGTCATGGCACCACCTTCACGATCGAGCTTCCCTGCGTTCCTGATGATAACGATTAAATCATTGAAATCTGTCGATAAGGAAATCTGGGCTCTTGTGATTACAACAGGAGCCCTTCTTCTTGTTTTATTAAACCAGGTCTCTCTCAACCTGAATGATCCGACTGTCTATGCGGAAACAATGAATATTCACTTCAGTCAGGCTTTGAGAGAAGGTCAGGAGGTCGACCTCGGTTCCAGTTGGGACGTGAGCGGTGAAGGAATTAGAGCAAAGGAGAAGAGGGCCAGCCTGAATTTCGAAACACCTCCAGGTCCGTGGGCAAAGGCACGCGTTAACATCAACGGAGATGCAGACACTCAATGGACCATTCGTCTTGCCAGAAATTATCAGGCCGCAAGTTTTCCCAAGGTTATTCCTGGAGTACCCTACGATATATCGGGTGAACGACTCCCCTATGCTGGAAGGTCTACAGATCCTTTGGCAGTCACGCTTTACGCACAGGAAGAAGGGGTGCTTTTATCGAAGATCAGGATTGAACTCTCGCCTGACATTCGAACAAAGAAAGAGTGGAACTTAGGCTTCACGGGAGCTCTCTTCGGTAGTCTGCTCCCTCTAGCCCTTTTCTTCTTTCTCCGATTTGGAAGAGAGCGGACTGTCAGACTTTCTGCAGCGATCGCTCTGTTTTCTTCATTGATCCTAGTGTTTATTGTCATTTCCTATAGCCGTGCTCTACAGTTTCTTCTTCCTCTAGCGGTAGGACTTTTTCTTTCTGGCGGCTTCTCCTATTATCTGAAAAAATATACAAAGAAGACTTCAGGTGGAGAGAATATCTCAGCGGGGGAGTGGGTTCCTGCCTTCTGTTTTGGAGTCGCGTTACTCGGTATCTCTCTTTGGGCAAGATGGAACCAGTTCGAGCTTTCAAGGTACGACATCCTTAGACCAGATGCTCAGGGCTACTTTGAAATCGCCAGTAAAGATTCTTTCTGGCCAACGATTCAATCGAATGCTCCCTATGTGCGAGAACTTTTATTTCCTCTCCTGATGAAAGTCTCCTTTCTCGTTTTTCCCGAGACCTGGACGGCAGCGCGCGTCTTTTCACTGCTGTTAGGGTCATTACTTCCCCTGTTGATTTTTGCTTTGGGATGGCGACTCTTTACACCCGTCGTGGCAATTTTCTCTGCGTTCGTGATCGCTATACATCCGTATTTTGTCCAGATGTCTGTCGAGGTTCTTCGTGACGACCTGATCACTCTCATCTATTTGCTTCTGGCTCTTCTAATGATATTAGATAAAGATACTCTACCTCAGAAACTCTACAATGGACTTCTTGGCGCAGGATTAGTCTGCCTGATTTTTACAAAGGCGAGCGCACTGATTGCTGGTTTCTTCTTTATCGCTATCGCCTGGCAGAGAGGTTTGATCTCGAAATTGACGGCGGGTATATGCGTTGCATTATCTCTTATTGCGATCTTTCCTTACATGATTGCTAATCTGGCGATCCAACCGGGGGCACCCTTCTTTGCAGAAAACCTTCATCTCTCCTATTATGAGAACCGGTTTCTGGTAAATCAAGCCGCTGAGAATGGATTGACGCTGGCGGAGTGGCAGTCAGATCCCTATGGAAATGAAGGAACCTCTCTTCTCTCGTACATTGGAACCCTCGGGGCAGGCGGTTTCTTGAAGGTTGTTTTCATAGATTCCCCCATGGCGTTATTTGCCTACTTCCCACATGGAGAATTGTTTCGTGGTCAGGAGTGGCCCTTTCTGTTTCTCTTCCTTGGGTTCGTCTACATTGTCCGGGACTGGAGAAAATATTTACACGTTTTAATCCCAACAGCGGCCCTAATCCTCCCCCTTTTTTTAGTCGCTGGGGTGAAGCTTGATACGAGACTGGCATCCGTTGTCGGCTGTTGGGCGATTCTGATTTTCTTCTTCGGTCTTGAGCGTACTGCCCTATTGATTCAGCAGAAACTGAGCGGTAACGTTAAGTCGTCGTAAGCGCTTTCAGGAAGCTTGATGCGGTTTTAACCTCTTAGCTCTTTTGACGACCGGTGTACCCTTCACAGCCCATCATCCTTCACAAAATATCAGGCTTTTCTGACACTTCGGAGAATTTATATCTCCCGACCTACCTGCTTTCAACTTGCTTGTAACCTGCATGGAACATGCATTCGGATGCAGGTTACAAGAAGGTTAATATCTGGTTAATACAAAGTAGACCCTGATAAGACCAGTTGTATCTGCAAGCGCTTTCAACTAAGATGAAGTGGCGTTGCCTGATATTGCTCTCAATTTATATCGCTTCTCATCATGAATCATTCTACAAAAGGGAGCAGCAGTCTTTCAGACGATGATAGACAGAGGAGCTTTCTCTCTCAAAACCACTTTTTGCTGAAGGTATGATCCTTTACTAGTGAATGCTTCCCCACTTCAAGCTCCCGGCCGACTCTATGAAGACAAAGCGAATCAGGCGTATTTTCTCTTCGATGAGGGATCAGCAACTCTTTACAGGTATCTATACGAAGGCAGAGGTTTGCAAGTTTTGCCTGGGTTTGAGGATGGTTCTCAGCTTCTGATTCCGGTGACAGAGGTGCATTCCATCGCTACAGGATTCACCACCGTTAGGTCGACGGGCACGATGCTTTATTGATTAGATCTATACATTCATCTCGATCATAATGGGTGTTGTGGGGGTGAAAAACGATTTCCCGGTGCCGGTATTTCTATTGACCAGTTCCTACTCCTGTTTGAGTCTTCCATCACAATTAGATTTAATCAGTGAGGAGTGCGATGAAGATCACAAGCTGGTCATTCTATTCGGTTCTGGTTTTGACATTGATCATGGTCAAGCCATCCCTGGCAGAAGTGGTTGTTCGTCAAACAACCGTGGAGGATGTTTCCGTTTTCAACTCCCCCGTTATTCTCGAGGGGTACAATAATGATGGAACTGATGCTGTAGCTATCTGGCGCTCTCAAGACCCCGGATCTGTTGGAGTCTATAGTCTCCTGGACCTCACGATTCTTGATGAACCAGATCTCGGACTCACTTCAGAGCCGGATACGACTTTCGTTCAAACGTACAATACTTATCAGGACACTTATTTCGAGCTCGTTGAGAACAATGATCAAACGAGTTTTACGCTACATCGCTGGAACCTTTCAGACTGGCAGCATGATGTCAGTTTTCCTATTCCAGGTCAGGTTGTTCTGAGAATTCCTGACGCAAATGACGATGACATGAACGATTATATCGTGGACCCATTCGCCTCAAATCCTGAAGGGGTCTCTAAGGTTCAAATCCTCTCCGGCATAGATGGCAGCTTCATCAGAAACATTAACTTCCCAGAAAAAGGAAGAATTCTGGCCTTGATCGATCCGAAACAGGTCGGCTACTCGGACTTGAATGATGATAACAAACCTGATATAGCAGGTGTCAGGTTTCAAGATGGGGTCTTCAGTTATTTCGTGCTGACAGGAGCTGACTTTCAGATCTTGTCTGAAACAGAAGTGACAGGCGGAGGCGCGACTCCGTTTAAAGATGTCAATAATGATGGGATCGTTGATGTTCTGATTCCTGCAGATCCGAACGGCACATCGGGGCCGAAGGTGATTTCGCCCCTTGATGGAAGTATCTTAACAACTCTTGATTTTCTTGATGATCCTTCCACCGAAGAGATTGAATTCAGCGACACCATTGGAAGCTATGGCACGACTCGAGATCTTACCGCAAATGGCGAAGCTGAGTACGTTTTTGTTGGGTCTGTCGGCAACTCAAGAAAGATGGTGGTGGTCGACATAGCTGATGGCGAAATTGTGGTAGAACAAGACTTTGGCACTGGTAGCCGAAGGGCATACCCGAGACTTTCTATTGGCGATATACAGAATCAAGATATCCTCTTTGTGACCGTTGGTGAGATCAACCTCGGTGGTATCTCGCTGGAAGTACATTACGGCGATCCAGAGCTGGTGTCACAAACCGATAACCCCGTTGTTTTTCCTGACAGACAGCAAGGTGAACCTCCCACCTGGCCGAAAACAGTTCCCGTTTGGATCAGAAAGAATTTCTCTGATCCTCCAAGCCTGTTCAACAGACTGTATGTAACTGATATCGCCTTTTCAGGTCCTCATCCGGGGTCGTTTGATATTGAATTGCCATACTCCTTTCCTCAGTTGATTCCGACAGAGCCTGCAATTGATTCACCCATATTCCCTTCACTCATCCCCAAGAGTGCGGCCAGTATAGACGTTGTTTTCTCTCCCGTTCAGACAGGATTAAATGAGGCAATGCTCGAGGTTTCTATTTCCCTTTCAGAAGAAGACTTTACGGTCAGTCTTCAGGGTAATGCTGGGCCGTTCCCTGATCATTTGTCAGAAATCTATCTGGAGACTCCTGAAGGAACTCTCGCCTATGATGAAGTAACAAGTGGGATCCGGCTTATTCATCCTGTTTCTAAGAACGTCCTTACACGTCGAGGTTCTAATACATTACTTTTTCATGAGGGAGACGCGATTGGTTACACCATTTCAGAGCCTGTTCGGTTTACAGATGATGAGATCAATATGCGAGATGTCGCGGAGTCAGGCCCTTTCGCGAGCAAGAGAGCGCCGGGCTTCCCGGCAAGTATAACCTACCATCTGTTACCACTACCTGATCGGTCATATCGAGTCCTGCACTCATATTTTCAGTCGAAACTCGGTCCTGATACAGATTATTATGTGACCAAAGTTGACGAAGACTTAACAACAGGAGTTCTAATCAGCTCTGCTGATTTTCGTATCGAAGACAACCTGTCCGCTTATCCCAGAGGTGTCTTTGCGCCATATGCAACTCTCCAGGGCGATTCGGCCTCTACCTTCTTCTTTGATGAATCATCCAGCCTGTTCCAAATCGATGACAACTCCTCTACAGCAACACTCGTCTACGACCAGCAAACTGTGGAGAGTTTTCTAGGTCCGTTGGAGTTTCCCGGTGCTGGACCCAATGTCAGACAGATCCTTGCCACAGGTGATCACTTTCTTATTGGTCTATTCTATACAGAGCCATTCCTCAGAGAAGCTTCCTCTGTTGAAGGGCCATGGGAGCCTGTCTTCCCCGATGAGCCTGAGCCACTTGAAAATCCGGGTTTCCTGTACCCGGACGATGATAATAAAGCCTTCTTCATCTTCGACCAGTCCACAGCTACACTTTACAGATACTTTTACCACGAAAAAGCATTAAGATCAGTGGCTGGCTTTGAAGATGGGACGCAATTACGGATTCCAGTTCCTTCTGTAACTTCTATAGCGCCAGGCTTCGATCATGTCAGCGGTGAGGGAGTAACTTTCTACTAATCGTCATAATAACGGTTATAGATAGCAAGATGTCTTTTCGTCATGTGGGCCACCGAAAAGCGGGTATCTGCAAACCTTAACGCTCTTCTCTCCAAATTCGTTCGCATGGATTCGTTTTTAATGAGTTGGATCATCCTCTGAACAAGTGCTTCCACATTCTTTGGCTCAACGAGCAGCCCATTCTTTTCGTGATTCAAAATATCAGGTACTCCTCCGACTGCCGTTGCAATGGAGGCTTTGCCACATTTCAGATATTCAAGCAAGGCGTTAGGAAGGCCTTCATCATGGGAAGGCAATACACAGAATAAAGCATCTTTGATGATTGGATAGACATTTGTCTGTTCACCAGCAAAGATGACATGTTTCTCAATTTCAAGCTCTTTACATTTATCTTTCAATACGGTACCGTACCCATCGTCTCTTCCAACGAGTACAAGTTTAATCTTCGGGTACTGTTTCGATACCTGAGACATGGCATCTATCAGATCCAAGTGACCCTTCACAGGCAAGAGATTCGCCACACAGCAGATGTATTGATCAGGTAGGGTAGAGACAACCTCTGATACCTCTTGCGAATTCTGCATATCTTCGTAAATATCTGGAATTGCGTTATAGGCGACGTGTATATTTCCCTTCAGGTATCTTCCAGACGAACTTTTTATCGCTGCCCGAGCAACAGAGGGTGAATTCGCTATACAAGTCGTTGCGTATTTAGAGACTCTCCCATCTATATCGTCCAGAAACTTTGAAGGTGGTCTGTCAGGCTTTACCTGGCGTCTTGAAATCACAAAGACCTGGTTCCTCAGAGAGAAATGATGGAGCCACACCCAGACATGAGACCAGAATAACCAGGCGTGAATGACCTGAGGATTGTAATTCCTCAAGATTGTTCGAAAGTCTTTGCTGGCCTTATAGAGTTTCTTCCAACCTGAAAGACGAAACAACTCTTTCGCTTTGGGTATATCGAAGGAGTTGAGGATCAATCCTTTTTCTTCTGCTTCTCTCAGTCGGGAACCTTGGTGCCTGAGCAAGAGAATCTTTGCCTCAACGCCTTCTTTTCTCAAACCCTCGCAAAGAAGAAGAAGCTGATGCTCAGAGCCTCCACGCTGCATGGAGCCGATGACAAATAGAACACGATTTATCATCTGGAGCTCTTTCTCGCAACTAGTTGCTTGTAGAGTTCAAGCCATTGCAGGAGAATATTTTTTTGTGAATAATTGTCCAGTGACTTTATGGCATTCTCGATCAGCATACTTTGCTTATTTTTGTCTCCCATCAATTGAACGATCCGTTTGATAGAATTGTTGACAGTGCGATTGTCTATAAGAAGCCCATTGTGGTTATTGTGAATAAGATCTCGGGTTCCCGGTGAATCGCTGGCTATCACCAGACAATGATATTTCATGGCTTCCATGACAACATTCGGGAGTCCTTCGTGGTCACTCGTAAAGAGTAAGGCGTCAGCCTTTTCCAGGAGAAGAGGTACAGGAGCATCAGAAGAGAGAGTCAAGATGTGATCGGTTAAACCTGCCCTCCTGATAGACCTTTCTGTTTGTCTCTTTGTTCCGAGGTCACGACCAATCAATACCCCTCCAATTTGGGGATAGTATGCTTTCAATTCAGACAGCAGGTGGACAAAACGATCGTGCCTCTTCTGTTTCTTGAAATTCGCAGGATAGACGAAAACAGGCTCATGTTCTTCGAAAAACTGCCTTGCTTGTGGATCGGATAGACTTTCTCTCTCGGTGACGTCAGTTGGGGCGAAGTTCGGAATGACTCTCAGCTTATGAGCAGCAAACCACTCTTTCTCAAAAGTTTCAGAAGCAACGCTGCGAGAATTGACAACGATCTGGTCCGTAAAGACGTTCGTAATACACGAGAGAAGACGGGGTACGGGACTAAGCAGGTAAGGGTGGCGGGTATTTCTTCTCCCCGAGATCGTTTGTATAGATGGATGAGTCAGTTTGATGAATGGCAAGAAGATGTTTTGCCAGAAAAGAAAACTTTGGAGGATATGAATCCTCTTTCTCTTTAGTACAGATAGCAGTCTGAGGCTTGATTTGAGGTAGTCAATCGGGCGGAGAAGCTTTCCAGGTCCCTTTCTTGATGAATTTAATTTCAAGTCAACCACCGGAATCCCGTGGTCACTTAAATAGTTTTCAAGAGGACCTTTCTCTTCAGTGACGAACACGATGACATCATGACCAGCTCTTTTCAAGGAACAGGCCAGATAAGATCCCTGTTGCTCCGTTCCACCTCGCTGGAGGTTGCCAAGAAGGATGCCGATTCGCCTCGTCATGTTTTTCGGGCCATCTCCGTTTTCTGTTCGCTTCTATAGGTAGAGTGATCGAATTCTTGAGAGATGCAACCGCTCTTCTGTGAGGAGACAGGACTGAAAGTAAAAAGCTCCCCTGGAAACAGATCCAGGGGAGAGGTCATACAAGGGTTGGGTAATGCTTTCGATTTACCAGCCTGAAACGTAAGGGAGTGCATCCGCTGTTTTTTTTACTTCATCAACTGCCGCGAGAAGCTCTGATGTCGAATCCCACCGTCCTTCAAGGAACTGCTGTCGAGGCCCGTCAGGAATCACGACGGAGATTTTCTGGTCGCCGAAGCGGACTTCTTTTTTCTCAAGGTCAACTTCAACGTCTATCTGAGGGTCAGCCTGGATCGCTTTCTGGAGTTTGGAAACATCTCCTTCCGCTGCAGTAACGCAGGGAACACCAAGGGTAATGCAGTTGCCAAAGAATATCTCAGCAAAGGATTCTCCAACGATTGCTTTGATGCCTTTGTTCCAGCGCATGATTGACTGTGGTGCGTGTTCACGAGAAGAGCCACAGCCAAAGTTCTTGTTCACAACGAGGATAGAAGCGTCCTGATAGACATCCATATCGAAGGAATGAGTCTGCCCTTTTTCTTTCAATTGAAGACGATCATCTTCGAATGCGTGCTCACCGAGTCCATCGAATGTTACACAACGAAGAAAACGTGCAGGGATAATTCGATCCGTATCAATGTCATTCCCGATTACAGGAACTGCTTTTCCAGAGATTTGATTACGTACTAAGTCACTCATAGGTCTAATCCTTTATCAATCTATGCAGTCAATGGTATAGAGGTTAAACGCCGACAGGTTCGGGTGCGCCGAAGAATTCTCGTGAATCCACAACCTCTCCCGCGAAAGCGGCTGCAGCAACCATGATCGGAGACATCAATAAGGTACGCCCCGTTGGAGACCCCTGACGTCCTTTGAAGTTACGGTTGGAACTTGATGCGGAGATTTCCCGCCCCTTCAGTTTGTCAGGATTCATCGCAAGACACATGGAACACCCAGCGTGTCTATATTCAAAGCCAGCTTCTTCCAGTATCTTGTCGTATCCTGCTTCCTTGAGTTGAAAGTCGACGATCTGAGAGCCGGGAACGGCGAGAGCGCGAACATGGGGGGCTACTTTGAATCCCTTGTCCTTAATCATTCGAATGACTTCTTCAAAATCTGAGAAACGTCCGTTGGTACATGATCCAATGAAAGCAACGTCTATCTTCGTTCCTTTGATCGGCTGACCAGGTTCGAATCCCATGTAGTCGTAAGCTTCCTGAATCAGAGCCTGCTCGTCCTCTGCGAACTCATTCTGCTGAGGAATCGTGTCGCCAACAGCTGTAGACTGGCCAGGAGTAATTCCCCAGGTAACAACAGGTTCAATATCTTCAGCATTGAAGACAACAACCTCGTCGTATTCGGCGTCAGCGTCTGATTTGATCGAGTCCCAATATTCAACTGCCTTGTCCCAGTCCTTGCCTTCAGGTGCATACTCGCGCCCCTTGATATAATCATAGGTCGTCTGGTCAGGGTTGACATAACCGCATCGGGCTCCACCTTCAATGGACATGTTGCAAACGGTCATGCGCTCTTCCATCGTGAAGTTATCAAAGACCTCACCGGCGTATTCGTAGGCAAAGCCAACACCGCCTTTTACACCAAGTTTCTGAATGATATACAGAATGACATCTTTCGAATAAACACCTGGCTTGAGCTTGCCATTCACCTCTATGCGTCGGACCTTCAGCTTGTCCATAACAAGGCACCCAGTTGCAAGCACGTCACGTATCTGTGAAGTACCAATACCAAAGGCAAGCGAACCAAAAGCGCCGTGTGTAGACGTATGTGAATCTCCGCAGCAGATTGTCATGCCGGGCTGAGTCAGGCCCTTCTCCGGGCCAACGATGTGGACAATTCCCTGGTGTCCACTCTTTGTATCGAAAAAGCGGATTCCAAATTCTTCTGTATTCTTTTCGAGTGCCTGGAGCATTTCTTCCGCCAGCGCATCGGAGAGAGGTCGTGACTGGTCGGCCGTCGGAATAATGTGATCTACCGTGGCAAAAGTACGTTCGGGAAACATTACTTTCCAGCCGCGCTCTCGAATCATTGAAAAAGCCTGAGGCGACGTGACTTCGTGAATCATGTGCAGACCCATGAGAACCTGATAGCTTCCAGATGGAAGTTTTCTCACGGCATGCTTTTCAAAGACCTTTTGGTACAAGTTCTGGCCCATCTTCTTACTTCTCCTCTAATTGAGTATATTTCTCCAGGTTGTCAATCAGCTGACGACTAACCTGTGTGAAGGTGCTGAGGCTTTCCTCATCAAGATCCATCCACACCGACTGGATCGCATGTTGGCGTTTCTCAAGGATCTGATTCATGACGCGTTCACCACTCTCAGTCAGAACATATTCACGGTTTCTGCCGTCAAGGTCGGAGATGCGCGCAGACACGAGGTCTTTTTCCTGCAGATTGCGCAAGATCTTCGAGACAGCTGCTCGGCTGCTTTCCCGTTCGCGAGCGAAAAGGGAAGGGATGAAGTTTTCTCCCTGTATCTCTTCGAGGAGCTTCCATTCCTGGACGGTGAGTCCGACACTCTTTGCCAGCTGCTCCCGTCGGCGCAGAAGGAGTTCAGAGAGTTGCTGAAGATTCTCAATGGCTTTGAGAGTAGTTGTAGTGTTTTGCTCAATCATCGTGGTTAACTGTTAACCATAGTTAATTGTGTTGAGTCAAGGTTATTCATGAGTTTGATTGGTGAGTTTTCCGAAGCCTGCTTCTCGTTGCGACATTCAATGAAGTCTCGGGGTTTTTTCGTTTGCGGTGAGTGGTGATGACGTTTGATTCTTGTTGAGTTGCGCCCGCAATTCTTCGTGATAGATGGGTACGACACGATAAATTGGAAATGGATCAGGAACATTGGATAAAACACTTGGGATTATCCTCTCTGTCTTTTTGCTGATCACTGCAGGGATCGGCCTGTTGGTGCTCAACGATCCAGGTGCTGTACTTCAGGCGGCTGGGTTAAAAGAAGGAGATTCGGCGGAAGTTGCTCAGGCCGGTTCGAATGCCTCATCATCCGGTGAGACTTTTGACAGGAAATCAGCGGCGAAGAAGGTTCCACCGCCAAAATCAGAAACAGACGAGCAGGCGCGCCCTCCTTCTCGTGAAGAGATAGCGAGGCTGGGCGGGCTCTCTCGGGATTCCATGGATGTGTCGAGGACCGGCCGGTTCGTGAATCATCTGGATAAAGTTCAGACCCTTGAGCCTCCACTTCCCGAGCTCTACCCATTCAGTATTAATAAGCGTACCTACCCGGATGCTCAGTCGATGAATGTGGAGGTTGTGATCAAGAATGCTTCCGGAACCCACTGGAAGACGGCCTACGTTACACTCAGAGCTCCGGCTGCACCTCATGCTTTTATGTTTGAGATTTCTGAGTGGCAGATTGATGAAGTGGTGGCCCTCAATTATATTTTTCCAAGAACAAAAATGGAGGATTATATTCGGGGTCTCCGTGTGGTGAATGTTAGCGGGGACAAGAGGTCCAGTGCTCTTGCTGAGCGCCTGACGGAATCCCGTCGCAAAATCATTGAAACGAACACGGGGTTAAAGCGTCGTGGCCCTCGCACAAGGGGCGGCGTTCTTCAGGCTCCCGGTCTGCTTGGCTTAATGGGGTCGTTTCAGGAGCCCTTCACTGGTATCGACGTCATTCGTGTTTCCAAGAAGCCCGTACAACCAAGGATTTTAGAGATTACCATTCCTGAAAGCCTCTATCTCCCCCTGGCTCTGACAGTTTCCCTTCGTGAAACGAGTGAAGAGCGTCAGGAGGCGGCGCGGGTTGTCCGGGAATTTCATGATGCGGGAATCGAGGCTCAAAACAGCCTTCATGAGCTGGCCTCGCATTACAGCGAAAAAACGACGACCGAAGCGTTTGACGACAAAGGAGAAGCAATTCTTACTTCCGTGCGCGACAACCTCGATGACTTTAATGAAAAGGGCCTCACTTTGGCAGAACGGGCGCTCCGCTCAAAGGATCAAGAGATACGGGATATGAATAATCTCGTGACTGATTATTCGAAGAGCATTCTCTCTCAAATTAAGTTCATCGAAGAGAAGGTTCAATTGGTTGACCCTCGGTTTTTCATCCGCGAGTAACTGATGCAGCAGAGGAACTGTTGAGAAGTCTAAAGAAGTGCTCGACATCAATTCGGGATTATGATGTTATTCCGATAGTTAGTGAGGGGGATAAAAGATGGAAGTGAATCGCTCAGGCGGCCCTGCAGGAGTAATGAACAACATGAAAAGAATATCAAGAGATCTGGTCTTGCTGATTTCACTTGG
The DNA here is from genome assembly GCA_964437365.1 of uncultured Candidatus Sumerlaeota bacterium. Classification (GTDB taxonomy): domain Bacteria; phylum Sumerlaeota; class Sumerlaeia; order SLMS01; family SLMS01; genus CAYTGM01. The sequence continues at coordinate 535,402 of CAYTGM010000001.1, forward strand.
TGCACCTCTGGCGCTGGTAAACAGCGTTCAGGCTCAAATTGGTGCAGGTTTTCTCGCGGATCCCGAATCAATGGATACGGTATCCGGAGCAAGCACCGGTTCGGCTGGCGGGTCTAATTTTGCGCCGATTAATCGTGCCCAGAATGCGGTAAATCGCGCCAATAATCCACAGCAAGGTAATCCCTTTGGTCCAGGTGGTGGAGGTTCAAATCCATTCGGACCTGGTGCTGGTGCCGCTGGTGGTAATCCTTTCGGACCCGGCGCCGGTGCAGCTGGTGGTGGAGCTCCCAATCCTTTTGGTGCGGCCCCTTCGCCTTTTGGTGCTCCGGGCGGAAACTTTAATGATCCTTTTGGTGGCGGGGGAGCAGGCACGGGTGGCTTCAGCTCATATGTACCGCCCCCTACTCTGACAGCCTGGGGGGGCGAACGGATTACCTGTCATCGCACAGGTGAAATTCTTCAGGATGCACGTGAAATCAGCATCCTTGCAGATTCAGCCGGCCAGTATTACGATGACGGTGAGTCGGGCAACGACGCTGCTGCTGGCGATAATATATATACAAATATCACCGTCTCTTCGAACTTTATCAGTCCCGAAGCCAATGTTATAAAGACAAAGCTCATCCGGACTTTGCAATTCGTCTCGCCTCCGCCGGATTCTTCTCAGGAGGAAGAATCCCTTGAGAGTCTGGTTCTTCAAGATCTTCAGGCACTTGCTGCTGAATCCGGTGTCGATCTGAAAAGGTATGTGCTTGCTCCAAGGCAGACCAGTAGTTTGCAATATTTCAACAATCTCACGCCAATGCAGTTCTCTCAGGTGTCGGTCGCTACCACTGAGCCCCTTTCGCCACTTCCCAAGTTGGTTGATCTTGAACAGAAGCAGGATGAAAAGATCAGAGAATGGGCGATTGATTTCCTGGATGAATACCGGATGAATCCAGGGCAGATGGAGAGTGAATTTTATCCGACGTTCATTCCTCCACCCCCAAGAGCTCCCAATATCCCTCTGCCTACCACCTTTACTCCTGTTGCCTCTGGCGAAGAGGGTGATGGAACGAACGCACCTGGCGGTCAATTTGGAGCTGGTGGTGATCCATTTGCCGGCGATGTGACCGGCGAGCCGGTTGGAAACGCGAGCAGCCGGTATTTCTAAATTAAGTTTTGCCATTCGTGAAAGGGCCTTTAAAAAGGGCCCTTTCTTTCATAGATCTTCCATTCATGTCAGGTAATTCAGTGTACGTTTATGAAAGCTAAAGAAATCAACGAGGCTCTTGAACTGACCCAAACGCTTTTGAGTCAGTGGATGAAATATCGGCAGTATTACGAAAAAGGGATTTCTGATGATCCCGTTGAGTTAGATGAAGAGACTGAATTTCTGGAAACAACCAGTTCCATCGCACAGAATGTTCGCAAGCTTGGTGAGAGGGTGAACGAAAAGCAGTTCCCTTTCAACAAGGACCGAATTTCTGCGCTTATTAAACGAACCGTATCTATTCAGTATTTTCGAAATCTACCTGAAGCGGACCAGAAGGGCTTTTACAAGGAGTGGCATGAATCGGTCATTCTCTTAAGCCGCACTGTTGGCGCACTGAAGTTTATCAGCGAAGGATATGTGCCTCCAGAGTCAAAGACTAAGGGAAAGAAGTCGAAAAAGAAGAAGGGCGGTGGCGGAGGCACGATTCTTATCGTGCTGGTCATCCTCGCGGTTCTTGGAGGTATTGGAGGTCTTCTCTATTTCCTCGGGTTTATCTGATAAACTCAGTTGATCTTCATGAGAATTATTCAATTGCCCTCGAAGGAAGTGACAGGAGAAAACATAGCAGATGCTAACTCATAGACGCTCACAAATACGGTCGTTGACCGGTCAATATTCTGGAGGCATGTCCCGAATGAGCTTTAATGGACGGTCCATTCTTCATTTTCTCACGATATTTCTGGTAGTTGTAGCTGTTGCTGGCTGTCAGCGCCAGAGAGCCGAGAATTCTTTGAAAAAGACTCAGCAAAAATTGTCTGAAATCAAAGAGAATTATAATGGTCAGGAATTCGCCCCAAATGAAATCCAGTCCATTGAAAGTAAGTTGGATCAGGCCAATAATGCTCTGGAGGCGGATGCTGGAACAGCTCTTTCAACCGCGCAACAGGCAGGGGCGGAAGCAGACCAGCTTTTGGAAAAAGTAAAACCCCAGCATGCTTCTACGATCTTTACGGAAGCACAAAGAGAAATTGATGTCGCACGAATCAACGATCTTCCCCGAAACGAACCAGACCGTTTCAGGAGAATTCTTGAAGCGAAATCAGAAGCTGATACTGCTAAACAGGACAACGAGTGGGATGAAGTGATCGAGCTGAGTCAAAACATCATTGACGAAGTTCGAACAGGTCTCGCCTCCCTTCGTACAGAAGCGGACAGACGACAGATCGACTCTGAACAATCGCTCACTACTCTGACGAGTATCGGTGGGAATATATATACTCCAGAAGTTGTCATTGGTGTCAGGAATGACATACAGCTCGCGAGACGTATTTCGGAAGAGGACCGTGATTATGTTCTTGCCGCGAATAAATTCTCAGAAGCAAAGAATAAGGCTGAGAACGGGATCATCCAGGTACTTCGTGAAAAGTCACTGGAGGCAATTCAAAGTATTGAAGGGTACTTGACAGAAGCACTGCTCGAAGGTGCTAAGCAGTTCAAACCCGATGAATATGAAGACGCAAACGAGCTTTACCAGGGAATTACTACACGTTATCAGGAAGGGAAATTCAACGAAGTTATTGAATCTTCCAAGCTACTGATTACTCGAGCGCAGACACTGGTTACAGAAACAAAGAGAGCTGCCTCTGATGACCGTATCGCCACGATGCAGGAGAACATTCAAGAGCTTGAAAACGGTGGTATTCTCGAGTATATACCCGGTTCTACGGATCAACTGAGGGCTCTGCTGGCAGAGGCACAGACGATTCGTCAGCAAGACACAGAAGAGGCTTTTGATCAAATCAAAGAGATTAACATCGACGCTTCAGATGAGTATGACAGACAGCGCAACGCCTTTCAGACTCTGGCGCAGGATGCTATCCGGAGTGCAAAGAATGCGCTTGAAAGAAGTCGAGCCGTTTTCGATCAAATGGAAAGTCTTTTCGATCCGGTCGGTGGTGAGATGACTGCTGAGCAGACGGCGTTTGAGAACCAGAAGGAGTCTCGTCGAATTGAACTCGGTAAGCGTCTCGAAGAGGCGAACAACAACCTTGTCACTGCGGACTTGCGTCAACAGCAGGGTAGCTTCAAGGGCGCGATTGTTCTCTCTAAAGAAGTGGAAGAAAAAGCCAATGATATTTTGAGCGAAATCTATCATGTGGTTGCCCACAATGCTTCCATCGAACTTGCAAACCTTATTTCTCGATATGAAAAAGATGGTGCCCGTGAATACGCAGAGGATGAACTTCAGCGCTCTTATCAAAACCTTGATGAGGTGAAGCAGTTGATTGTTCAGGGACAATATAAGGCTGCTGTCGAGAGGGCTGCGGAAGCCCGCGCCGACGTTGAGTTGATGGCCCAGCAGATTGCCGGTCGGGCGACTAATGACCTTAGAACCGCGCGCAGTGCTCTGCTCTCCGCCGATTCTGAAAATACTAAAAAGTATCGGGGTGAGCAGCTGACCCAGGTGCAAAATCTGATCGAAGAGGCCGAAGCAAGCCTCCAGCAGGATAAACTTAAGATGGCCGTTGAAACGGCCCGACGTGCCACGAATATCGCTCGTACGGCTGAAAATGAAGCAAACCAGCTGGCGGCAGAAGAGCAAATCGCTGAAGCTTCCGGGATGATTCTTGAGGCACAAACAGCAGGAGCGGAGATCTATGCTGGTCGCGAAGTTGAAGAAGCCAGGCGACTTGTAACGTCTTCCCGTGTCCTTTTTGACTCAGGAGAATATGTAAAAGCAGAAGAGCTTGCAACATCCTCTTTCAATCGTGCTCGAGCTGCTCTCTACAAGAAAATCAATGAGGCTGAGGCTGAAGTTGCAAACGCTGAGGCCGTCGGAGCCTGGGAGTATGATTATGCAAGGCTTGCCAATGCGAGCACGCAGGTCAGGGATGCTCGAGGGATGCTCGAAGAGGACCGTTACTCAGATAGCGCGTCTCGGGCTGATTCAGCAAAAGAAGACGCTGCGGCACTCGTTGTTGATGCAAAGCGATATAACTTCAAGAACCGAGTTAAGCGCATAAAGAATAATCTGGATAAGGGCGCTGATCAGGGGATTAACTTTTTTCAGCCGGAAGAATCGATCGCAATTAGACGCAAATTAACGGCTCTTCAAAATGAATATTCATCTGAAGATTATGAACGAATCATGACGGAAATTGAAAAAGTAGAGGCGGGATTGAGGCTCACGCTGGACCGCACGGACGAACTCGTCCTCGAAGTTGCCTCTCAACTTGAGAATAAGCTGGATGATCTTGAAGAGGCAGGCGCACTTCTATACGCAGCACCAACGATCGCGTCCGCTCGCAACAGCCTTAAATATGCGCGCCTTGATTACCGACGTGGCCTCTACAAAGCTGCTCACACGAATCTTAATAAGGCCGTCGAGCTCACTCATGAAGTAGAAATGAAAGAGCTCAGAAACCTGTATACCGAGAAAGTTCAGTCACTTTTCAATGAATACCAGGATGTGCAACAAAGGTTTGCCAATGTCTTAACATTAGATCCGCGAGAGTTGAAGGAGCTTGCTGTTGATGTGAATGGTGATGCTCAGTCGGTGGCCATTTCATCTCGTCTCTCTCCACTGGAATTCAGCAATGAAATCGATCGTCTATATTCAATTGCTCTCGATACGAGAGTTCCAAACGGTCTGGAAAAACTTCATGAAGCTGTCCTTGAAGTCTTTATCCAAGCAAGACTTGGATCGGCCTTCTTCGAGAAGCTATTGATTATCGACCGGCTTCCGACCGGGGAAGCATATGATATTATCGATTCTGCTTACTTCAGAACGAACCAGTCAAATCGCTTGATGGAACAGATTCAAAGACAGTTAACATCCTATCTGATCGAGGATCGTTTCGTTTTGGCAGAGACAGGAGTACTTGTTAACTCACTGGATTAAAGTAAAGCTCATTGCTTTTCTTCTGGGTAAATTGCCCTTCCGGAGAATTGGGTTAACATTTGACAGGAAATTTATCAGGAGCGATCTATATGGGAAATATGCTGGCACCGATTACCGGATTTTTCAAGGACATGAATTATGTCTATGCAGTAGAGATATTGGTAATCCTGGCTATCATTTCCCTTCTCTGCTTTATTTTCTACTCATTAGGGCTTTTCAATAAAGCTTCCAAGTAACACTTTCTCGCAGTGTTCTCAAATGGTTGGTCGGTTAAAGATTAAACGACGAGTAGCTTCAAGGCTGAGAAAAACATTCGGATTAAACTCAAATTATGGCAAACCCACATCTGAAAATTGAAAATAGAATCAAAGTTTGTCGAGAGTACGCTGAACTATGGCAGACCTATTTTTCATTCTTCTCGGAAGAACTTGAAGATAAACAGATTACTGCAGAAATGGAAACAGAGTTCGAGAATATTATGAACATCCTCGCACTCAACCAGTACAAGTTCTCTGAACTTTGTGGGGATTTCATGAAGGACGCTGATGCGGTTCTTGAAATACTGTCAGAAACTGTCTCCCTCCGCCACTTGCAGCAGATGCCTGAAGCAACACTCAGCAAGCTGATGGTTGCGTGGCACACCACATTCATTGATATGAATAAGGCACTTGGGAGAATGGTCGCCAAACTCACCCCTAAACAATTAGAAGCACTTCAAAACGAAGAAAACGTTGCTTGAAACTCCCTGAAAACTCAGGGGGATGCCAGTAACTCGAGTGGCTAGCTCTGTGGGTTAAAGAACCCTAAATTCTTCAAAGAGTGTGCTCTGAGTCATTTCGACGCTATTCCGATCTCTACGGAAGGCAGCGTTGCCTATTCTTCTATCAACAGACAAACCGCAGAATGCTGAAAACAGTGGCTTTAGTTTTTTTTTGCGAAACATACTCCGTCCGGTTAGAATTTAGCTTGCTTTAGAACGGTGTGATCACGAATAGTTTGAACACGAACGATCAGAGATACTAAGCTTTGCCTTAAGAAATCATGAGTTCGCAAAAGAATATTCAAAACAGCCAATCAGACACTGGACAAAATTGTGATCAGGATCAAGCCGACCAAAACAGTCGAGCTGATTCTGATGACCCTCCATTGTTGGAAACGATTACTCCCGATGATCGACTAGACCTGAGAATACTTCAGGCAATACGTCGCATCATTCGTTCAGTGGAGCTTTATTCGAGAAAATTAGCACTCGGACACGGGATCACCGCACCACAGTTAATTTGCCTGCTCAAAATTGGCGAACGTCAGGATATTACTGCCAAAGAACTTGCTGGTCAGGTCTATCTTAGCTCCAGCACGATCGTTGGTATTCTTGATCGCCTCGAAGCAAAAAACCTTATCACCAGAGAAAGAAGTAAGGTCGACCGAAGGCAAATTCATCTCAAGTTAACCGATCAAGGCGAAAGTCTTGCACAGGCAGCGCCCTCACCTCTTCAAGATGCTCTTTCCAAAGCATTGGAACAACTTCCGCACCTGGAGAGACTCGCTATAGCGCTTTCATTGGAACGCGTCGTCGAGTTGATGGAAATCGACCGAGTCGATGCGTCCCCAATACTCGAAACAGGGCCCACACTTGAGCCCCTGCACGATACTGGAACTTCTGAAGTTTAAGATCACACAGCAGTTTAGACTTCCCGTTCGACCATTACTATCAGCAAAAAAAAGAAAAATGAATATACAGATCAGAAACCCAAAAAAGCAAGATGCCTCACAGGTATATACTCTTATTCAGAATTCACCACCTCTGGATCTAAACTCGTTCTATCTTTATCTTCTTCAATGCACACACTTTTCTGAAACCTGTGCAGTGGCAACGGATGGCGAGACTATCGTTGGATTCCTGTCCGGTTATTTACATCCAAGAGATCCCAGCAAGTATTTCGTCTGGCAAGTTGTAGTTAGTAAAGAGGCAAGAGGCAAAGGAGTTGCAAAGAAGCTTCTCAACTATGTTTTCAATGCTCTCAAAACTAATGGAGTGGAAAGTGTGCAGGCTACCGTTGGCCCAACGAACTTAAGCTCAAAAAAGTTATTCCAGAGTTTCGCACGAGAGCATGACGCGTCCTTCTCAGAGGAACTCATGTTTGAGAAAGACTTATTCCCCGGTACAGATCATGAGGAAGAAATACTCATGACAATCGGACCAATTAAATAAAACCCCAAATCAGGAGAAAGAATCATGGAAAGCGACACAGGCGACACAAACAAAAACAATCTGAAACCTTTTGAAAAACTCGAATCCGAAGTGCGAGGGTATTGCAGATCCTTCCCTGTTATATTTACATCAGCAAAAGGTGCAAAACTTAGAGACGAGGAAGGAAACGAATATATCGACTTCCTTTCCGGAGCGGGAACCCTGAACTACGGCCATAACAACCCCATACTCAAGAGAGAGTTATTAGAATATATCGAACGGGACGGATTGGTCCACGGCTTAGACATGGCCACACAGGCAAAGAAGAAGTTTCTCCAGTCTTTTCAGGAATATATCCTGGAACCTAGAGATATGGAGTATAAAATGCAGTTTGTTGGGCCTACAGGCACCAATGCAGTCGAGGCTGCCTTGAAGCTTGCCCGTAACTGTACAGGAAGACGAAACATCGTCTCTTTCACGAATGGTTTCCATGGGGTAACGCTCGGTTCAGTCGCTGCAACTGGAAACAGTCATTTTCGTGATGCATGTGGTACACCACTCTGCGGAACAGCCTTTTTACCCTATGATGGATATATGGGAGAAGGCGTTGATACAACAGAGTATCTCGATAAAGTTCTAACTGACCCTTCCAGCGGTATTGACCACCCAGCTGCTGTACTCGTTGAAACAGTACAGGGAGAAGGTGGAGTCAATGTTGCCAGCATCGAATGGCTTCAGGCGCTTGAGAAAGTGTGCCGCAGGCATGACATCCTGTTGATCATTGATGATATACAGGTAGGTTGCGGAAGAACAGGGACATTCTTCAGCTTTGAGACAGCTGGAATCTCTCCCGACATCATTACTCTTTCTAAATCACTCAGCGGCTATGGACTGCCATTTGCCCTCACGCTGATGAAGCCTGAGCTGGATCAGTGGGAACCGGGACAGCATAACGGGACATTTAGAGGACACAACCTCGCGTTCGTTACCGCGGAAAAAGCAATCGAGACTTACTGGAAAGATACAATCTTTTCACGCGACGTGAGAAGAAAAGGCGAGTATATACGTTCACGTCTCGACGACATTGTAAAAAATGATGTTGAAGGGTACTTTACCGCAAGAGGCCGGGGAATGATCCAGGGACTTGTTTGTGAAAACGGAGAACTGGCAGACAAAATTACTTCTGAAGCCTTCAAGAAAGGGCTGATTATTGAAACATCTGGTCCTGAGGATGAAGTAATCAAGTGTCTCTGTCCTCTAACTATCACTGATGAGGAGATGGAAAAAGCGATGGATATATTGACCGAGAGCGTAGAAGAAGTTGTTGCTTCAATTTCCTCATCGGTCTCTGACCATCGATAATCGAACCAAAATCTAAGACCGAAAAAAGGACAAAAACGACTATGATCGTACGCACATTACAGGAAGCAGAAAAATCTCCTCGAAGAATCGTTACCGAAAACTGGGAGTCTACAAGACTTCTCCTGAAAGGTGACAAAATGGGTTACTCCGTTCATGTAACCACCATCTATGAAGGCGCTGAAATAGAAATGGAGTACAAGAATCACCTGGAAGCAGTCTACTTGATAGAAGGCAAAGGAGAAATTGAAGATCTTGGAACCGGTGAGAAGCATCCACTCGGCGTTGGGACGATCTACGCTCTCGATCAGCATGATCGACATATACTTAGAGCGCACACACAATTGAGAATGGTCTGTGTATTCGACCCTCCCTTGCATGGTAAAGAGGTACACGATAAGACAGGTGCCTATCCGTTGGAAGCAGAAGAGGTCAGCTAATACAGACAATCAGCAAGTTAGACAGCCCGTCCAGAAGGAGAAAGAAAAATGGCTCTATTGCAAGATCTTTATCCATCCAGACAGGATGAAAAAGCTGAATTGCTCGAAAGACATGATCCTGTTGTCTATCGTGACGATTATGAAAATGCGCCTGTTAGCGCTGAACTCATCAGCCAATATGAGAAAGATGGATTCCTTATTCTTCCAGAGGTCTTCAGCAGTGACGAAGTGGGACACCTTCGCTCTGTACTGCAGGAGATGGCCAGTGACGAAGAAATTAGAGCGAAAAACGAAACCGTTATTGAACCCGGTAGTGGTGAAGTTAGATCCATCTTTCGCATCCACCAGCTTCACGATGAATTGAAACAGCTATGTCGTGATCCCCGGCTTCTGAGAATTGCTCGCTTCATTTTAAACGACGACGTTTATATTCATCAATCGCGTGCGAATATGAAACCGGGTTATCGAGGGAAGGAATTCTACTGGCATTCAGACTTCGAAACGTGGCATACAGAAGATGGAATGCCTCGCATGAGATGCCTTAGTATGTCTATCAGCCTGACGAACAATACAGAGTATAATGGTCCCCTCATGCTTATACCGGGGTCACAGAATCATTACGTCAGTTGCATTGGCGAAACTCCTGACAACCACTACAAAGCCTCTTTGAAGAGGCAAGAATTTGGCGTGCCCGATGACAACAGCATGACCCAGCTTTACGAAGAAGGCGGAATTGTTACCGCAAAAGGGAAAGCAGGATCTGTTATTATCTTTGACTGCAATACAATGCACGGATCTAACAGTAATATTTCCCCGTTGCCAAGAAGCAATGCGTTCTTTGTTTACAACAGTATAAGCAACAGACTTGTCGAGCCTTTCTCTGCTTCTGCGCCAAGGCCCGAATTCATCGCTTCAAGAGATACTATTGAGGCACTTTAGGTTGAAATTAAAATTGGATTTAATCTCGAAAGGTAGTGTCTATTCTGTAAATGTTTGAAAATTCGCTGGTGCGTGATGCGTTATTATTTCTTGTTATCCTAAACCCATTTGCGCAAATGCTCTACCTCTCGTCTTTAATTGATGATACGTCGAAAAGTGATTTTCGACGTATCATTCTTTCTGCCACTGGAATGACCTTCGCCATTTATTTTATTTGTTCACTGGTTGGTGATATCGTCATCTTCCGCTTCTTTCAGGTATCTTTGCCATCGATGAGAATATTCGGCGGAATTATTACCCTCTACCTTGCATTCTCGTATATCATGAAAGGCTCAGAAGGGCTGAAGCTCTTTCGAGGCAACATTACAGAACTTGCACAGCAAATTACAATGCCGGTTATGGTTGGAGCTGGCGGAGTCTGGATTTCCATGAAGATGGGCACCGTCCACGCACCCTGGCAAACTGGCTTCGCTATCGCAGGTGTTCTCCTGATAAATCTGTCATGTATCCTCGGGTTTCAGGCAGTGTATAAAAATACTCAGTCGAAGACAAGCTTACTCATTAAGAAGTATTTCGGAATTGCCATGCGATTCAACGCCATGTTGATTGGTGCTGTCGGTGTAGAAATGGTTATCGGAGGTATTGTCGAATATGTAACGATGAGCATTTCGGATGTACCCATTCAGCCCGAATTACCAGCAGGCAGCAATCTTTCCGGAAGTCCCGCAACGATTTCCGGCTAGGCGAGAAACGTACAGTCTATATATCTAATCTCAGGAGCAACATAGTATGAAGAATCTATGCAAGGCTATTACACTGACCTTTCTAACGGGTGTTCTCTCGGTAGGCTTGACAAGTTGTAATTCAGGGGAAGGAGATAGTACTACTTCTGCTTCTCAGTCCACTCTCGAGAAAATTCAAGAAGAGGGAGTGATCCGAATCGGATATGCCAATGAAGCACCGTACGCATACGAAGATATAGATTCAAATCGCGTAACGGGGGAAGCTCCTGAAATTGCACGTCACGTCGCTGCAGAATTGGGCGTTGAAAACGTCGAGGGGGTTTTGACAGAGTTCGGTGCTTTGATTCCTGGTCTTAAGGCGGGAAGATTTGATATTATCGCAGCGGGTATGTATATTAAACCAAAGCGTTGTGAACAAATTAATTTCTCTGATCCGACATACAAAATTGGTGAAGCACTAGTCGTAGAAAAGGGTAACCCGCATGATATACACAGTTACGAAGATATTGCTCAAAGCGACGAACTTACAATTGGAGTCGTGACCGGTGCCATTGAACTGGAGTATGCTGAGGCTGTTGGCATCCGGAGGGATCGGATTCAATCATTCCCAAACCACCCAAGTGCCGTAGCTGGAGTTGCATCAGGGCGTGTCGACGCCTATGCCGGCACAGCTCTAACCGTTCAGGATATGGTCGATAAGGACCAGTCCGGAAAGGTCGAACGAGCAGTTCCCTTCACAAACCCTGTTATAGATGGGACTGAAGTTGCGGGCTATGGAGCATTCGGATTCAGAAAAGAGGATGAAGAACTCAGAGCGAAATTCGATGAGGTACTTGATACGTTCATTGGTACTGAGGAACATCTTAACATGGTTCGGCCGTTCGGTTTCACAGAATCTGAGCTGCCGGGTGATGTTACTGCCTCAGAACTCTGTACAGAATAACTTTTAAAATCTATGTCCTTATTTGAAATTCTGAAAGATCTTCTACCAGGAGTCTGGGTCACGCTAAAGGTTACGCTCGGTGGGTGTTTTCTTGCGTTACTTCTTTCTTTTGCTGCTGGGCTGGGGAAACTTTCGAAATTTCTCCCACTTAAGTATCTGGCAATTTCTTATATCGAAGTCTTTCGTGGCACTTCTGCACTCGTGCAACTTTTCTGGTTCTTCTATGTCCTCCCTTTCTTTGGTATAGACATGCCAGCTATTATCGCCGGGATTGTTGTACTGGGTCTGAACTCAGGTGCATATGGAGCAGAAATCGTCAGGGGTGCCGTCCTTGCAGTCCCTAAGGGTCAATACGAGGCATCTAGAGCTCTGAACATGACCAGGGGGCAGTGTCTCATCAGAGTTATCTTGCCTCAAGCAACCGTGGCTATGCTGCCACCCTTCGGAAACATTGGGATAGAACTTCTCAAAAATACAGCACTTGTATCTACGATTACTCTGGCAGATCTCACATTCGAGGCAGAGAACCTCCGAACTCAAACAATGCAAACCGGGGAAATATTCGGACTCACACTCCTCCTCTATTTCGCTATAGCGCTCGTTTTCACCTACTTTATCCGGTCTCTTGAAAAGTATTTTGGTCGTGGAATGGATATCGGAGGTGTCAAATGAACCAGTGGGATTGGGAATTTACCTTCGAAATACTGCCCGTACTCCTTGATGGTTTCAAGATCACCATCCTTGCCACGCTGGTCGGGATGACCTTCGCACTCATCGGTGGGCTTCTCTTTGCCATGCTTCGAAGGTCACGGCTGAAAGTCGTCTCCTATCCAGCAGCTTTCGTGATCGAATTTATCCGCAGTACGCCCCTCCTGGTTCAGCTCTACTTTCTCTACTTCGTACTCCCTGATGTTTTCTCTGAGTTTGGTATCGAGACACAACTCAGTCCGTTGACGACCGGGATCATCGGTCTTGCTTTGCATTACAGTGCTTATACGTCTGAAGTTTATCGTTCGGGTATAGACTCGATTCCGAAGGGACAATGGGAAGCTTGCACCGCTTTAAACCTGACAAAAAGCCAGACATTCAAGCGAGTCATTCTCCCTCAGGCGATCCCACCCATTCTACCGGCTCTTGGGAACTATCTTGTTGCCATGTTTAAAGATACACCTTTGCTGGCAACGATTACCGTTCTTGAGGTTTTTAACTATGCAAAGCAAATCGGCTCTGAAGAGTTTCGCTACCTGGAACCAATAACACTGGTGGGAGTTCTGTTTCTCGTTGTCAGCCTGATCTCAGCCTTTGGAATCAAATTGCTCGAAAGGAAATTGAACCTTGAGCACACCTGATAAATTCGAAAACACGTCTAATCAGATAGAAATAGAAGGGCTCTGTAAGTCTTACGGAGATCTAACAGTTCTGGATCGGTTATCTCTGGAGGTACGTCTTGGGGAAGTTGTGAGCATCATTGGGCCAAGCGGTTCTGGAAAATCAACCCTGCTCCGAATCCTCATGACGCTCGAGAAGCCGGACTCAGGTATCGTACGTATCAATGGAGAATCGTATTTTACCGAGATCGCCAACGGAAGTGAGATCGCCGCCACAGAGGCGCATATACGTAAGATCCGAAGCCGGATTGGGATGGTTTTTCAGCACTTTAACCTGTTTCCACATATGACCGCTCTGGGGAATGTGATGGAAGCCCCCGTTCAGGTTCAGGGACTGAGTAAAGCCAAAGCGAAAGAGCTCGCAAAGGAATACCTCGCTCTTGTGGGGCTTGAAGATAAGTTCGATGCCTATCCGGCAAAACTTTCTGGTGGACAGAAACAACGCGTGGCAATTGCCCGCGCTCTGGCGATGAAGCCGGAGATTATGCTCTTTGACGAGATTACATCCGCACTGGATCCAGAGCTTGTTGGTGGTATTCTGGATCTCCTCGAGAAGATCGCGGAAAAGGGAGACACAACGATGCTTATTGTGACACATCAGATGCGTTTTGCCCGGGAGAGTTCGAACAGGATTCTCTTCTTCGATCATGGACATATTCTTGAAGACGGTCCGCCCAATGAGATCCTATCGAACCCTGCGCATGAAAGAACACGCGAATTCCTGCAAAGCATTCTTTAGGTTATATTAATCACTGACTTTAATAGAAGGAAACCTGCAGGCCTTTATCACCATCCAGCTCAGCCAGTTTTTCCATGGGATTCTCATTCAGACGAAGAAACTTGAATCCACGCAGATAGGATTTACCTTCTGCCAGGCGCTGCTCTTTTGTAGCCAGACGTCTGTCTATATAAGACAGTAGCGGTTCCTCGCGAACTTTAGGCGGCGTTGAGTGAAGGAAGTTCACTGTTCCATCGTCACTCTTGGTGATCAGTCCTACATGAGAAGCCCATCCGGAGTTCTCGTTCGTTCCAACAATGATATTTACGTACATTCCTTCCTCGAGCTCATCCAGAATATCTGGAACAACTTCATGAGGAACAAAGTCTACACTGATCCTCTCCACAGGAATGTCTGTTTCAAGGTCGTATCTATTCTTTAGAAACTTTGCTCGATCAACCTTCTGATTGTATGTGCCTTTAGCGTCGCCAGCTAATTCAGCACTCATGTCAGTTACGAGCCATGAGTTGTTTACATCCCAGTCTGCTTCTGTGTAGTGGTTCCGCGTGATCACGCTGATTTCGCCATCTTTGTAGCGAATTCTCTGAAGTGTCTTGAAGAAGGAAGGCCAGTCATTTGACAAGGCCATCGCATATGCATGTTCGCTGAAAACGACACAGTCACTTTTGTCCAGGCAGTATAGTGGCTGGGGATCGTAGGTTTCCACGGGGAACTCACCAAGCAGATAGAGTTCGTAGGGTTGGTTGATATTCTTGCGACCATAATGGACCACTCTGCTGACAAGGTCCGGCTCATATTCAGAGTAGAACTTCAAATAGGTATCCAGCTCTTGTTCATTAAACGTATAGAGAGGTCTGCTGATCAGGTCAGCCAGCTTTTCTGTATCCAGGTTAAGTTCGTCTGCGATCTGCTTCTCATCCGCATTCAATGTATAGCTGGAAGGAGCACCTCCCTGATTCTGGGTAGAGACAGCACAGGATGACAGCATCCCGGCAAGAATCAGTGTCGTAGCATATTTTGCAAAATGTTTCATAAGAGGGTCCTTCCAGAGGGAGTCGATTATTTGTAGATCAGATAAGGCTTACGGAGCTCAACAAACTCGAGCACGTCGGGCTTGTAGAATTCGATGATTTCTTCTGCAGATTTGCCTTCAAGAATCATCTCGCGGATCTCTTTCTGACCCATTACCTTGTCAAACATAGCACGGCGTGGGTTGTCATCATTAAACAGGCCTTTCTCAGGATACATCTCCTGAAGAACTTCCATCATAAAGATCTGAGCTTCAACGGGACGAATAATCCGATAGTCTGTAATAATGAACTGGGCGCCGTGAACAACTTCACCTTCGTAGGTACTCGCGTAAGGCTTAAAAGTAATTGGGCGGGCAAGTAGTCCGGGAATTTCCTTGTCATTCATTGCCTGAGCAAACGCGTGTCCGTCGATGAAGGGAGCAGCAATGACTTCGAATGCGAGTGGATAACCAACGCCAATGGTCACATCCCGACGAAGCTCGCCGATAATTCCTGTCAGGTTGTAATAGAATGCATGCTTAGCACTTGGGATGTTTGGTGATGAAGGAACGAAAGGAAGGCCCGTATCCCACTGGTGCATCCATCTCTCGTAATTCGTGAGAGGGACAACAGTGAGGTCGCACTCTACTTCATTGAATTCCTTGTTAAAGAGCTTGGCTACTTCACCCGGAGTCATTCCGTACATATACGGAACTGCGTAAAGGCCTACAAAAGATGTTCCCTGGCTCATGTCGAGTATATTACCACTGATGATGCCACCACAGGGGTTAGGACGATCAAGGACGATAAAGGGAATTCCAGCTTTTCCACATTCTTCCATCGCATAAGCCATTGTATAGATATACGTATAGCTACGCGAACCAACATCCTGAATGTCATAAATCATAACGTCCAGACCTTCGAGATACTCCTTCGGTGGTCTGCGTGTACTTCCATAGAGACTCAGTTCAGGGATCCCAGTTCGTGCATCAACCTGGTCTTCAACTTTATCGCCGGCATAGACATCGCCTCGAACACCATGTTCTGGTCCGAACAGCTTCACCAGCTGAACTTCGGGATGGTCATTCAGAAGATCAATTGTGGACCTTAACTTACTGTCGACACCTGTTGCATTGGTAATAAGTCCGACTCGCTTGCCGCGAACAAGATCCAGATAACCGGGTTCGGTTAGAAGTGTTTCAATTCCTGGTTTTACCTCGTATTCCGGGCGGTTCGGTACCCAGCGCCCTTCAGAGCTGTCAACGGTCCTGCAGGAACCCAACAGGGAACAAAGGACCAACAGGCTGGCAAAAACAGATAAACTTGAAAGAGATTGCATATTGTAAGCCTCGTGGGAGTGAAATAGAATGAGATCTGATCAACTGTTGATCCATGGAACAAGGGTTTTTCGCCGCGGTCTAAATGGAAATGATCAGTATTTACGATGTTGCAGAGAGAGAATTGCGGAACTCTTCCAGTAAACGGTCGATTTCTTCCTGTAGCTTTTCATCTTTGCGAATCTCATCAAGCTTAAACCCTTCAGGCAATCGAGGAAAGCTACTGATCTGACCCTCGATAAACTGAAGCTCCAGCTTTCTGACAACGTCGGGAAGTAGTTCGGCTGCGCGCCCCGCAGCGGGAGTATCCGCAAAACGGTTGAGAATAAGCCTGATCAGGTTGAGAGATTCCGTATAGTTCTGCAACCAGTATGACCGTTCCGCCTGCTGATAGAATGTTTCTGCATTGATCCCACGACGTTCTTCTTCGCGATTCCTCGACTTCTCTGCCAGCTCTTGGAGTCGCTGCGCTTCTTCTCTCAATCGTGAGCCGCGTCCCTCCGTATTCAGCAGCACGTTTGTCAGCTTGAGAACCTCGTTGATATCCCCTAGGTCATAAAGCTTCTGAGCGTATTCGAGAAGATAAGTATCCTCCTGCCTGCGAGCTGTAGATAGGGCGCTATCGCTTAAGTCGCGCAAGTTCGGATTCTCGCGTGTCTGGTTAAAGAGCTCGATTGCCTCGCTATACATCTCATTCTCCACACACCATTGAGCATGCTTGAAAAGCTCCAGCGGCTCCGTTTCTTTGATCTCCAGAAGACGCTTCTGGTGGTAGGCCTCTTTGTAGATATCCTGAATCTTCTCTGTTCGTTCCGTTGCAGGAATCTCAAAACTGATCAATTCTTCCGCTTTTCCCGGCGTCCCGTTCTCGATCAGGTGTTTTGCCTCCATGGCAATTAACTCATCTCGCGCCTGTATATATTCAGCGGGAAGGAACTGCTTTAAGGGCTCCATTGCAATGCGGGCGAAACGGTAGCTCTTGTTCTGTGCGGCGTACTCCATCATGTGATCGAGCGTTATGTTCGCTCTGTCCTTGGCAATCTCTGGACTAAGCTTGCTGAGCTCACCGGTAATTGTTTCGAACGCTGCGTCGTATTCACCGCTCTCTCGAGCTTTCGCAGCGCGAGTCAGCAAAGCGATAACAACCTGTGAAGAATCACCATCTCCCGATATCAGCTTCATCCGTTCGATCATCGAGAGCGCATCGCCAAGTTCGCCTCGATCAAGCCGACGTTTCACCATCAGGTTCATTAATTCAAGGGCCCAGGTCTTGATCGACTCGACCTCTGATATCTTTGCGGAAGGGATACTGTCTATCGCTGCGATCGCACCGTCCCAATCCCCCAACTGGTAGAGATTCTGGCTTGTATAGAAGTACGTTTGAGCTGTCAGAAAATCGGCATCCAGGATATTCTTTAACTCGATGCGCAGCTGAAGAGCCTGGTCTTCTCGCCCTGCCTGGATCGAACCGGAAATAGCAGGATTGAATCGCCGGAGAACCTCATTGAGATCCTCACCCTCTACCCCTTCATGATGAGCCTCCAGAATAAGCTGAAGGCCTTTGACTGGATTCGACTTTCTAAAGGCCGTTTCTGCTTTAAGAAGAGAATTCTCTCCTTCGCTGGACCGCTCGATGGACTCAATACTGCTCTTCAAGAGTGGAAGTTCCATTCCGCCCTTTTCGATAAGAATCCTCTGACTGTCTTCCTGAGTGATCTGAGCCTCGATGATTCTTCCATCCTTCAGAAAAATCTTGTCTGAGTACGTGACACTGACGGCGCCGCATAGACAACCCAGGGTGAGAGAAAGAACCGATATTTTTTTTGTGAACAAAGGCATTTTAACCAGATTCGAAATCAGCAGATGTCTTTCGCATCCCCTTCAGTAAATAGTGAAGAAGGACGGCACTCATACCCGCAATAAGAAGAATCTGCAATATTCCACGATTCGCGTCAAATCCAACGTGAATATAGAAATAAGCGAGCACAACGGTGACGAAGCCGTGGCTTGTTACGAACTGGCGCGTCAGTGTATGGTCTTCCCCAGCAGGTCCGGCAAGATACCGCTGGTAGAGATGATCCCGGTGAGCATGCAAAGGATTGGCACCGTTCAAACTTCTTCGAATGATCGTAAACAGGACGTCGAAGAGGAAAACAGAACAAAGAATCAAAAAACCCAGAACCGGCTGAGGGTATGACGTTGGTGTGATACAATAAAAGATCAACAGGATCGCAACTAAATAACCGAGAACCTGACTGCCGGAATCTCCCATAAACGTTCGTGCAGACGGGATATTGTAGGTAACAAATCCCTGGCAGGAAAAGATGACGATCACGCTTAGAATCGTGATCGGAGTCGTGGCGTCATAATAGAGAATCGAAAAAATCAGACCTGCCAGTATGAGTTGCGTATAGCGTGTCACCAGTCCGTTGATGCCATCCATGAAGTTCCAGACGTTCATAAACAAAAGGATCACGAGGAAAGAGGCTGACTTCCCTACGACAGGTGGGAACTCCACGAAACTTGAAACAAAGGGTATCTGGATACCGGGAATTCCTTCAATAAGTAGTGCAGATAATCCTGCGATGATCAGTTGAGCCCCCAGTTTGAATAACGGCGGGGGAGACTTCAGGTCATCCCACAGGCCAACAAGGAATGCTGCCATTGCTCCAAGCGCAGCGACTGCCAGCTGAAGCCAGCTGAATAATTTAATCTCTTCGTTGAGCTCATGTATATAGCTGGACTTCATGGGAATTATCAAGAGGACCGCTGTGACAACAACGCCAGCGATCAAGCCCGCCAATATGCCAATTCCTCCGAGCCTTGGAGTTGGTTCCGTATGACTGCTCCGATCCTCAGCATGGTCGAACAGATTCTGTTTTTTTGAGAGGTTTATAGACCAGAGCGTTATAAACCTGGCAGTAAGATACGACGCTGCTCCCACCGGAAAAAATGCGAGCGCTGTCCAAAGAAGAAAATCAATAGGGATCACAGTGCTGGACTAAGAGCTCCTTCCCCTCTTGTCTATCACCAGTTCGTTCCTGTAGAAAGTTGGGCGTACTCAGACAGCTCTTTCATGTCGATCTCTTCTGCGTGCTTCGAAAAGAGGATCCATTTGCAGTAATTACGATACTCTTTCTCGTTTGAGAATGGCTGCGGAGAGACACCTTTCTTATCTTTGACAATACCGTATACGGCATGACCAATCGCTGCATTTGGCGAACGCTTCACCAGTGTCTTCAACATTTCCTTCAAGCCTTCGCTGAGATCAGCGGGTTCGGAATCCAGAAACGATTCGATATCAAAAACTTTGTCGAAGAAACGATATTCTTCAAGAGGCTCTCCACCACTGATCGCAACCACAAGCTCCTTGTCAATGAAGCCAGTATTGATCAATTTGACTGATTCCCACTTGAGTTTGTATTTCCCGGACTCACTGCTCATTTTTATTCCCTTATCATGAAGGGAAGCAGACAGAATCTCATGCTGGGCACGAAGAAGAAGTGGTTTATCAATCGTTACAAAGACAAAAAGCTGGCGTACTTTCTTTGTCTGGTCGTATAGCTCCAGCGCTTCCTCCATAGAAAGTCCCTCATAGACAATCCCTTTGCGTTTGAGGACAGCTTTCTTCGCAGCTCCTTCGCTACATCCCTCGCGTATCGCGACGAGTTTGGCGACTTCGTCTATGCGTATTTTCTTGCCGTTTGGAAGCAGCATGGCAAACTTAGCATCCTGCAACCTCTCGTATTTTCCCTCTGGCGTGTCTGGAGGTGTTGGAGTTTCGTGTGCCGGAGTCTGTTGCTGCTGAGTTGGCACCGACGGAACAGGTGCTTGAGGAGCAGGCACCGGGTAGGGTGGAGTTGCATGACCACTCGGAGGCATACCTGCCGGGGGAGGGCCATAAGGCTGATTGGGATCAGGGTAATAACCTGGAGGCATTTGTTGGGGCGGTGCATAACCAGGAGGCGGTCCCTGACGAAATTTTGGAGGGATCTGATAATATCCAGACGGAGCCGGCTGTTGGTGCGGATACCCTGGATAGACAGGAGGCGGACCATACTGAGGTGGTGGAGGACCCTGGTAATGCGGAGGAGGTCCCTGTTGAGGATAGCCAGGATAGACAGGCTGCTGGGGAGGAACTCCGTTTGGAGCTGGAGGTGCCTGCTGCTGCCCTATGTCTATTTGTATCGGATCTTCGACTTCTGTCTGCTCCTTTTTTCTACCTCTACCGGGTTTCAAGTTAAAACCCGCTGGAGCAGGTGAAGACTCCGGGGACTTCTTTTGAGGAGCAATGATGTCTGGCTCGGGCTCCAGCTTGTCGCCTGGGGGAGATGGGTCCTTCAAATGAGGCGCGTTCTCATCCTCATGATCAACCTTCCACTCAAAATAAACGCTGTTTTCAGTCTTGCTCGCTTTCGTCTCTTCTGCTTCGCTGTGGACGCCCTGCATATCGAGATTGTCCAACGATAAACCGGCATCAATCTCACTATCCAGACCAGCGATCTGATTTCGAAACTCGGCGGGTAGCTTATTGATGATCTCGAGCGCTTCACGCTTCTCAGATAGCAGAGGCTTTGTGTCCAGGAATTCACCGAGATAAGACGCACATGACTGATAGTCTTCGCGACTGAATGCCATGTGACCCGCAGATTTCAGTGCAGGGATCCGAGCCTTATTATCCGGCTGGTTATCAATCAGAAGCTGATATGCCTGGTAAGAGAGATCGTCCTGACCATGTTTATCCAGAAGGCGAGCCAGATCGTACTGAACCGTACCACGCAGGAGAAACTTCGGGTTCTCCTCCAGAATTTCCCGATAAAGATCTGCAACCTTGTCGGCTTCTCGGAGAAAGAGGGCCCGCTTAAGATCTTCTGCTTTTCCCTTCGACTGTTTCGAACTTCCAGACATTGATGACCTACAATCTATTTACATGCATGTTTTACAGGTAATTCAATGTGCTTGAAGTTGTCTTTGGCAAGGGAAGAGTTCAGGGAAACGGCTCGTGATTTGTTCTCCCGCGAAATCTTAGCGAACACTCTATGCTGTTTTTCGCTTTTCCTGAGACTGAGCCATCAGATCAGCTGTAGATGAACTCGTCCAACTTGCGGCGAAGTCGCGTCTTGAAATCAGAATCGATGCTATGACCCATATTCACACAGTGTGTGCAGGAGCAGCGCGATTCGCGGATCCACTTGCGCTGATCAACGGCGCGAGGTCCAAGCCAGAGTTTGTTCCAGTCAAGTCCCTCTTTGCGCAGATCACCTATAATATCCAACAGTTCACACATACGGACGCGACCGTCAGGTTCAATGACGGCAAGCCCCGTCCCTGCCTGACATGTCGTTGGTATTTTACCCTCTGACAGGTGCTGTTTTTGGAAACGGTAAACGTTTCTGATGTAGCTCAGCCAGGATGCGCGATACTCCGGAAAGCGACGCTGATACAGCTTTTCATTCATTTCGATGGACATCTTCACCACACGATCAAATTGCTCCAGTGTGGGGGGAAGAAGCGTTTCGTCTTTTGGGTTCCCGCGAAGAGCTTCGAACATCATGCCGTCGACCTCTTCATTGGCAAACATCAAGTTCGAGAGTTCTTCAATTTCCGAGAGGTTCTGGTTATTAATACAGGTTAGGGTCATAATACGAAGCTTCGGCATGGGGCCTTCACCACGCTTTGCCTTTTCCGTGCGAACCCGGCGAAGCTCGGCAATGCGCTTCATCGTCTCCATAGACTTATCCCAGTTCCCCGGGACGCCACGAATGCGGTTATGGGTTTCGGGCAAGCCGTCCAAAGAAAAGCCAACGGTAAACAGAACATCGGGAATTTCGTCGAGGATACGGCCAACAACCTCTTCTACGCGCTTGGGAAGCAGCCCGTTTGTCGGCATATCGATGGAGATAATTCCGTTATTCTTGGCGAAGGTCTTAGCGATCTCGACGATCTCTTTGCGCATCACCGGCTCTCCGCCGCTGAACAGCAGGTGGTTGAAGCGCGGCATCGTTTGAGTAAGCTGCTCGAGCTCGTCCAGTGTTAAGGCCTTCTCATCGGCATCGTTCAAACTCTTCCAGTAAAAACAGGTTTCACAGCGGGCATTGCAGCGCGTGGTAGTGAAGTAGGTCACAACGCTGAGTTTGTCGATGAGATCGGGTGATGCATCGGGATCGGGGGAAGAAGGCTGGTTGAGTGCGAGCAAGAGTTGGAAATCCTCCAGATGGGTTCCGTCAAGATTGGGCCTACCGTGTGGGGAGAGGCTAAACTTGGTCAATCTTTAACCGTGTGTTGGCGAGTTCAGCCAACATCTCCTGGTTTGAACGAGAGGGCCACGAATTGTGCCAGCGGGGCCTTGAGGTCGATAGAGTGGATGCCTCGGCGATGCTGGACCTATCTTGGTGCGATCGCCATCGGACCTGCATCGCTCCGACATCGCTCCGGCATCGAACCTGGTGGGAGAACCATAAAAATGAATCCTGAAGGATGAGGAAAAAAGTTTTGTCCTGGCACTGCATCGTTGTCGTTGAACGTTGTCGTCCTACTTGTCGGCCGTTTTCTGGTTCCGCTCGGGAGGAACGAAATACAAGGAGGGGGACTAGCCATTGTAAGTTTATTCGCTACCTTTCGCAGATTCAACGCGAGCAGGCCTCTGTCCCTAAATTGAGGGAGTTGGAAAGAACAACGGGTAGGTTGAATTTAAGGGGTTTGGGCAATTTGGGAAGTGATTCTCTTTCCACCAGGAATCTGTCCCGAATGGGAAGGCGATTGACCCCTCAATTCAACCCCAAGAGATTCGCTAAGTATACTTACTAAGCAAAAATAGATGATTCATGAATAGGAGAGGATCCGGCAGGTGTCCCATAACAAAATATTCTCTTTCATTATAACCATCTTAGTTATTTTAAGCACGAGGTATCTCTCAGCAGAAATAGGTCGAGAATGGCGCTACATAGAGTATGCTCATGCAGATGAGGCATTCAACATTCCCAATATACCATGGGAGAGTACTTTAATTGAGTTTAAAGGAAAGCTTTGGCGGATCGGAGGAGTTTCACCAACGCTTATAGATCACATGTACAATGACTTCATGTATACGGAAGATGGCAAAACTTGGTTTCAGGAGTTTCCAGACGAAACAACAGTATGCAGGTATAAACCTATTGTAGCTGTTTTCAAGGATAAGCTCTGTATTATCGGAGGAGACGATCATCATGGAGTCGGATACAAAGATATCTGGGTATCGGAAGACGCTCGCACCTGGGAGCTAGCTGCTGACAGCATTCCATTCGAGGTTAACGTATCCAGAGATATAGAGGCCATTGAATGCAATGGTGAGCTATTCATTTTTGGACTGGATCCGAATAGCTCTACGAGTTGGAAAACCGGCGATCTAAAAAACTGGATCAAATTGGAGACAAACATTCCAATATATACTGGCGGGCCTCAATCAAATCGGGTTTTTAAATATAAAGAAAAGCTTCATGTCTTCAATAAGGAGACAGTCGGAGATAGCAGTATATCAAGACTTTGGTCTTCGTCGAATGGCTCCCAATGGAACATGACCGGTACTGAAGTCGGAATGACAAATGGACACTATTTTCCCTGGATCAAGGGAGATCAGGTTATTATCTTTGAAGATAATACGTGGGTTTCTGATGATGGCGTAGAGTTCAAGAGAATTGATAAAGACTACACTATACCTGAATGGTGGAAAGGTATCGGTATCAATGGGGAATACTTCTTTTTCCGCTCTCTAAACGCAGCAATGTCAAGTCAGTATATACTAGATACAGGGGTGAAGTCGAGCGATGGGAGTCGTCTCGAGAGAATGTCCGTGCCGCAATCTTTCCCTCCATCTTACTGGCACCGTTCCATCAGCTACTCTGGGAATTTGATCACTTTGGGGGGAGAAAATCTTTCCTCTTTAGACTCCTCGGGAAATCGTTACCAGACGGTCAGCATCAAGAATGAAGAAGGAACCTGGACAGAACCGGTCCTTGAAGACAATGTTGGGTTTTCGGGGAGGCTTTCTCTTGTGGAGTTTCAGGGGAAGTTGTGGGTAATTGGTCGCAATGAATTTCCTGATGACGAGAATCCAGAACCCGGTGTCTGGAGTTCTGAGGACGGCATTTCATGGATAAAGATTGAAGCTGAAAATGCCCCTTCGAATCGTCATTCTCATAGTAGCTTCGTTTTCGATGAATCTATGTGGATCGTTGGCGGGAGAGTTTGGGACGAACAACAAGAAGGGTACATTAAATCAAATGATGTATGGCGGACTGTAGACGGTCTAAACTGGGAAAAATTGCAAGATGTAGTTGGTTTGCCAAATCTATCAGGTCACGAGACCGTTGTCTTTAATGACGAATTGTGGACCTTTGGTTTAGCAAGAAATTCAGCTTCCAAAGCAAACTTCTATCAGTTTATTCTTAAGAGCGAAAATGGGGTGGCATGGGTTCCAGTTGAGTCAGACCTGCCAGACGATGTTGGAGTAGCCTGGAGTAAAGTCGTTGTGTATAATGATAGATTGTGGTTGCTTGATTCTCTATCTTATAACAGAAATGAAATGACAAATAGAATATGGACCTCAATAGACGGAAGAGAATGGAGTGAAATTGAAATAGTCGACCCTTTTCCTCCCAGGCATGGTTCATCATTCGCATATCACAACGGTAGGCTCTATATTGTTGGCGGGGGATTAGATGTTACTGCTTATAGTCCATTGGCAGCAAGTGACGTTTGGTCGTCTTTAGATGCCGTTCATTGGAATCATGAAATTGGTAATACGAGCATGATGGCTTTTTTGAATGATACCGGAGTCTCAAGAAACACTGTCTTCAATAATATGGTTTGGAGAGTCCAGGCGGATACCATTCTTAATGTTTGGAATACCGACAATGGGGTCGCTTGGAAGCCAGGTGGCCGTGTCGATCTGGAAGATGAGGATATACAACTTGTTCCATTCAAGGGTGTTCTGTTCTTATATGAAAATGGCCCAGTCGACAAAGGATACCAAACCTCAGACGGTAAGTCATGGGAAGCTTTGCCTCTTGATGATGAAGTCTTCAATCAGGGCGGAAGTCTCGTAGAGTTCAATGGCAAGCTAATATCATTTGGTGGTAATGAATATGATGATTTCAGTACGTCCACCAATCAAATTAGAGTTTCAGATAATGGGACAGATTGGCAACTTGTCGAAGAGGGAGACTCCCTTACAAGCAGAAGTCTTCACACGGCACTTGTACACAACAACAAGCTTTGGGTCATTGCCGGTGGGAACGACAATCTCCTGAATGATGTATGGTCAACTGAAAATGGTCTTGATTGGGTTCAAGTCACTGCCGATGCGGGCTTTCCACCAAGAATGGGTCATGCATCTGTGAGTCATCAGGAATATATGTACATTACTCATGGTTCATCAAGATTAGTGCGTGATTTATTTTATGGTCCATCTGATACAAGACAGGATGTTTGGAAGTCTAAAAATGGAATAGACTGGGAACAGGTAACTCCTCAAACACCCATCGGCACATTCGGTTCCCAACTGTTATCTTACAAAGGCCAGCTATGGTTGCTCGACGGAACACTGAGTTCTTATGCATGGTCACAACGGGTTTGGATTTCGGGTGATTCAACATCAATTAGTTCTTTGAACGATCTGCTCAACTTTTCAGAAGTTCCTGTCTATAGAAACCTATCAAAAACGTTGTTCACCGGAGTTCGTAATCGCTATCCTCAATCTTGGAATGATGTCAGTGTTATCGATTCTTATATAGCTTCGAACGAAGAGGGCAACTTTTCGTTTGGTGATCTTTCGTGTTCCGATATACTGAGCGTCAATGACGAGCTATCGATTCCTGTGCGTTTCAAACCAAAATCTCCGGGAGTCAAAGAAGCTCTACTTAGAATCGAAACAGATGCAGACGAGAACTCAGTCGTCGAGATACAGTTAACCGGAGAAGGCGTTGAGCCTCCTCCAAGTAATTCAACTCATTGGGCCGTTGATTAAAGAAAAAAAAACCGACTGAAGATTTCTCAGTCGGGGTTATGCTCATTCGTGGGGCTGTGGGGGCACTTTTATCAATTAGATTATCAATTAGATATACAGATGTCTTTTCAGACCTTCGCCATCAACTGTTGTAAGGGTTGCAGGCCTGTCTGCCCAGCAGCCCGTATTGATATACTTGATCGGTGATTCAGGGTGATGAGACTCGGCGTCGTAATAGTGTGTATGACCACACATGATAACGTCGGCTGCGCGCTCCGATGCATAGTTGATCGCGCGCATCTCGATCTTCTGGCAGACACTCAGCCATTTCTTCGACTTCTTCTTGAGCCAGCGACTGAGTGAGAGCTCTTCACCTTCCCGCTTCTGAATGGACTCATAGAAGCGGCTGGCCATGGTACTCACCACCGGGTGATCATTCAGAAAGTCGTCGAACTGATGGCCGTGAATAAAGAGATAAATCTGACCGTAAATCTCTTCGATGATTTCCTTGTGGACAGTAGCACCTATCATGTGAGGAATGACTTCTTCTGCGCCTTCGTCATGGTTCCCTTCGATCCAGTCTATCTTCACGCCACGCTTGGGATTGGAGAGCCGACGAAAGTCATCCAGCAGACCGAAGTGGTGTTTCTTGAGTCGAGCAAAATTGAGATCGTCGAAAAGATCTCCCAGGATGATCAGCCGATTAAAAGGATACCACTCTGCGAGCGCTTTCCGGAGGTCCTTTGCTCTTGAAACATCACTTCCAAGATGGACATCAGAAATGACCACCAGGTCAGTCTTTAATGATTTCTTCCTCAGGTTCAGCCGAACAGGATTGAGGGGAGCAGGAGAGACGTTCTTGGTTTCAGTGTCTAGAGCGGGTGCTGTCACGAGGCCTAAGGCAGGTGCGGTCATTACAATCCTCTACGGGAACTTGTACCACTTCCGTTCGTGTTATTCACAGTGGTTATATACCGACCAGATGATTGCTGTGGATAAGGTCAAGGCCCAATGATCCTTGTGACAGAGATGTCAAAGAACTGCGATCAACCAGTCACAAAGCCACGGTTCAGCCCTATTTCATACCTCAAGCCAGTTCGCACTTATCGGAACTTCTATTAGATTCTACACGATATTGTGTGTGACAGAATTGTAGCAGCGAGGTGACTTATTTGAGTGCTTTGCCTCTCTGAGCGTTCTTCGCTTGCCAAGGCAACCTCTGCCTCCGCTTTTTCAGTCATGCGTTTGAAAGGAAGTGCTTTTCAGGCACCGAGAGATGAACATGGTGACTCAGAGTAAGTCAGGCTTGAATGACCGCATCGGCAACTGGGTAGGTGGAAAAGCCTTCAACCTCGTCCACAAGAACAACCTTGTCTACAATACGTGCTGGGAAGATCCACGCCTTGATCGCATTGCATTGGATATTCAACCCGACGACAAGTTGATGATGATCACGTCCGCGGGTTGCAATGCCTTGGACTATCTTCTTGATGAACCGAGGGAAATTCATTGCGTGGATATGAATCCACGACAAAACGCTTTGCTCGAGCTGAAGATCGCCGCCATCCAGACGCTTGAGTATGATGACTTCTTCTCTCTCTTTGGCCGGGGACATCTGGAAGGCTTTCACAACATCTACCTGACCCGCCTCCGAAGATTACTCTCTCCTTCCAGTCAGCTCTTCTGGGATAAGCGAACAAAGTTCTTTGATAGTAAACTGAGTTTCTATTTTCGCGGTTCCTCAGGGTCAGTTGCGAAGTTCTGCAACTACTATATCGATCACATTGCCAAAATACGCGAGCCGATCAGCAGACTCTTCGCCGCTCAGTCTCTTGATGAGCAGAAAGCGATCTATTCAGAAGAAGTCAAGGAAGCGTTCTGGGGAGGCCTGTTCAAATCATTTATCGGTCGGAGCACGACGCTCTCGTTACTCGGTGTTCCCGGCCCTCAGCGCCATCAGGTGGCTACCTGGTATCGTGGAGGCGTTGCTGAGTTCGTGGAAAGGTGCCTCGATGCTGTCTTTACCAGTCTACCGATTCATGATAATTATTTCTGGCGTGTATATGTCACCGGGGAATATACAAAGGACTGTTGTCCTGAATATCTTAAGGAGAAGAATTTCGAACGATTGAAAGATGGTCTTGTCGAACGTATTCATCTCCATACAGCAACGATTGAGAAGTTTCTCCTCTCACACGACCAGCAGATCAGTAAGTTTATCCTGCTGGATCACATGGACTGGCTCAGTACTCACCGACTGAGTGCGCTCGCCGATGAATGGCAAAGCATTCTCCTTCGGGCAACAGATGAAGCTCGCGTGATCTTTCGTTCTGGTGGAATGGAAGTGAACTACGTCGATCCTCTTGAGGTCAAAGTTCATGGCCGTATGCGAAAGCTTGAGACGTTGCTGGAGTATGATACAGCACTTTCCGAAGAACTTCATGAAAAAGACCGTGTCCATACTTACGGAAGCTTCTATATCGCAACCATTCATCCCCAAGGTAAGTGGGTTCCCGTATGCAGCTGATTCAGGATATGGCTGTGATCAGACAGCTCCTGTTTCATAAGCGAGGCGGAGCGAACCATCAGGAGAGACTGGAGAACTTCTACGGAGGGCAGGCAAAGGACTACGATAGCTTTCGTAAGAGGCTGCTCCATGGCAGGACAGAGCTATACCGATCGATTCCTGTGAATGAAGGTGCGGTCTGGGTTGATTTTGGAGGTGGGACGGGATCTAATTTTGAAGCCCTCGGCGGGAGTATAGATCGACTGAAGGAAGGCATCATTGTTGATCTTTGTTCGTCGCTCCTTGGGGTTGCTGAGAAAAGGATAGTGAGTCATGGCTGGAAAAACATCAGGGCTGTCGAAGCCGATGCCACATCCTTTCGGCCTGGTCAGAAAGTAGATATCGTTACCTTTTCGTATTCGTTAACAATGATTCCAGGCTGGCATCAGGCGATTGAGAATGCGTTGTCCATCTTAAAGCCAGGTGGGGTGTTCGGAGTCGTCGATTTCTTTGTTCCGCACAAACACACAGACACTCGCATTGGGAACAGCTGGTTCACACGACATGGCTGGCCTGCGTGGTTTGCTTACGATGATGTGTTTCTATCTCCTGATCACTTGCCGTTTCTCACCTCTAAAATGCCAAAGCACCGAAAGCGCGAGTTCCGTGCTCCGGTGCCGTGGGTTCCACTTTTTAAAGTACCTGTCTATCAGTTTATTGGAAGAAAACTTAAGGGGTAATTCAGGTTCCGAAAGCGTCCTTAATATATTCAAAGAAACCACGATGTCCGGGTTTGATGTCCTCGCCCGACTCTTTAGCAAACTCTACCAGAAGCTCTTTCTGCTTTGATGTCAGTTTCTTAGGAACATCCACCACGATCCTAACGTACTGATCCCCATAGCTCTTGCTGTTTGTTGCGGTGGGCATCCCCTTTCCGCGCATCTTAAAGACCTTGTGGTTCTCAGTCCCATGGGGGATTTTGAGCTTTTCTTTGCCATGGAGAGTCTCGATTTCGATTTCTGCACCAAGAGCAGCCATGGGAAAGCTGATATGCTCTTCCATATAGACGTTACTGCCTTCACGAACAAAGTGCTCGTGTTCTTCAATCTCAAATTTCACCAGAAGGTCGCCGCGATCACCACCACGCAGTCCAGACTCACCTTCTCCGCGCACCCGTAGAGTCATTCCACTATCCACGCCGCTTGGTATATCAAATTCAACGCTGGCTTTTTCAGGAATCTGACCCTTCCCATTACAATCGTCACAGGGAGACTCGATCATCTGCCCGGCACCGTGACAGCTGGGGCACGTCGCCTGTACAGAGAAGAAACCGCGGGCCTGTCTGACAACACCGTGGCCGTTACACGTATCGCAGGTCTTCTTGCCGGTTCCGGGTTTCGCGCCGCTTCCAGAACACGTCTTGCAGGATTCATTGCGCTTGAAAGCAATTTCTGCTTCTTTCCCTTTAAAGGAATCCTCAAGTGTCATGCGGTAGCGAACGGCAACATCGCGTCCTCTTCGAGGTCCATTGGGGTCCTGTCGGCGGCGACCTCCGCCCATGCCGCCACCAAAGAAGGCACTGAAGATGTCTCCAAAGATATCTTCCACGTCCGCTCCATGATGGAAGTCTGACCAGGAGAAGCCTCCGCTGCCGAAGTTTACGCCTTCATGGCCATACTGGTCATAGCGGGCTTTCTTCTCTGGATCAGAGAGAACTTCGTAGGCTTCGCTCGCTTCTTTGAATTTCTCGGATGCTTCTTCTGAATTGTCGGGATTTCGATCCGGGTGGTACTTCATCGCCAGCTTGCGATAGGCTTTTTTGAGCTCGTCGCCACCGGCTGATCGATCTACTCCAAGGACTTCGTAATAATCACGTTTCGACATATTTTGAGTGAGTCGCCTTATTATCTATTTCACGCAGCATTGCTTTCTGCGGATCATCATCACAAGTTAACGAAGCAAGAATAGAATTGGTGTATCTATTTGACACATTCGGGCCCGTCCAACTTCGTTCCTCATAGCTAGAGGCAAACGGGGTGCCTCTATGGTTACATGAAGAGTAAGTTGCGGCCGCGCTCACCATGCAGACTCAGCCAGAGGTTGTCTCATCGGGAAAGCTGGGTCCCTGCCTTTGGAGGTGGAGGATGATGAACCATATAATTTCTTCTATAATCACTGTCTTCCATCAGAATCTTTCTCATAAAGATTTCGTAGCTGTAATCTGCTTCATCGAGAAGGAAGTCGAGTTGTGACATCATCTCCGGACGAATCACGGCACGAATTGCTCTCAGAGATAGCCCCGAGAGAATTGCAAAGCCTAGCAGGGACCAGGATTCCCAAATGGGAGGGAGTGATCCAACATACTTCTCCTCGGCAAAGAAACTGATGTAAACGATCTGAATCGCATGGAAAAACGTGCGGGCCAGAAGCAAATAAACAATGATGCATATACCATAAACAAGGCCGTAAACTAATAGCGGTAGATATGATTGGAAAACACTCATTTCTCCCCGCCAGCGCAGGAGGTGGAAATGTAAAGAAGTACGGGCATGGTAGAAACCCAAAACCTGAAACAGGAAAAGGTATAGTTCATAACATAGATAGCCAATCGTTATATAGACAAGTATTGACGGGATTTTGGCTACCGTTGGAGAAGCAGGTATGTTTGCGTAAATGAGAATGAGTATCATTAGAAAAGAAAGAGGAAATGTCAGTTGTTGAAATTTGCTTCGCGTTCTAATCTCAAGATAGATGGCCTCCAGTATCTTGCGTCCCCCAGCGCCGGTTAGCCAGAGCTCAGTTGCGATCTGTGGGTAATAGCCCTTATTGCCAAAAATCCTTTGAACGTGCAAAGGCAGGATCTTTCGATAAACACGGGATTTTCCCGTATATGCGTAAACAGCCGGAAGAAGGGATATGAAGAGAATTGTAAAGCAGCAGAATATCGGATTGTAAAAGGTCAAAGTCATTGAAACGATGATCACTGCGATCAGCAGGAACGAACTCCTAGAGGCCGAGTTTAACCACCCTTCAGGTAGTGCGAACCGCTTTCTGCTCCGGTAGTTGCGTCTTTCTTTAAAGGCCTGATAGATTGCATTGTTGTCTTCCAGGCAGAGGGTTGGGTCGAGGCGACGAAAAAACTGGTGAAGATATTCCTTCATTGGTTCAGCTTCCCCATATCTTATAAGTTCCCCCCGATTCAGGAAGAAAGATGAAGCTGCAATCAGCAGAACCCATTTTCATCTTCTTCAGGTCGCCTTTGAAAGTCGGGGTCTTTTATGATACTCCTCCGGACATACTGATCGAAGGCTGAATCAGCGAGTTGGAAGAGTTCCTCGAGATCATTTCTGGCATTCTTACTTCTTGATTTTGCCATTAACCTCAAGATCACACCGAGAAGATATACGAGGAGTGAAAGAACAAACAATAAGATCTGTGTGCTCAGGAAACTACCATCCACGTCTGGTACCAGGTCTGCAAGAATTGACTTCATGGTTGGAACCATAAGTACTATTCCAGTAACGCAGACAGCAAAAAAGAAGAGTGTTATTACGACTGGTATCATAATGTCATGACTGACTCCGTCATATGATGTGACAGAAGATGCCCCTCTCCAACCGTCAATGGTAGACTTTAGCGGTAGCAAATTGGTATCAATAAGACCTGACCTGCTGTAACAAAGATAGATTTCAGAAAGAAGATAGGCCACTGATGCTACTGCAATCAATATCCCAAATAAATATTCAGGATGATGCAATGTCAGTATGGTCCCAATACCCAAATTAAGAGTCATCAACCCGGAGAAGAAAAGAGTCCCGACAGACTGGCTTATGATACGCCTTTCAAGGTATATGGCTTCCAGTACTTTCCTTCCTCCGCACCCAGTCATCCAAATATCCATGATAGGTCTTATGTAGACACCTTTGTCCCCGAAAACTTGACCAATCCTTTGGGGTAAAACTTCATTTGATATATGATTCTTTCTAGCATAATATTTTTCGAGTAAGGCTATCGGGAGTAGCAAGAGCGAAGCAAAGCAAACAAAGCCTGTGTTCGGAATGAATGTATATAGAAGAAAGAAGAAAAACAGGAACCAGTGAGTTATGGGCGTCATCCTGTCTCGCTGCCATTGCATCAGAACTCCAAAAGGTCGTCTGGAGTACTTTTGCCGATTCCAGAAGGCTTCAAAGATTTCATTTTCCTCAAGGAGATTCAGCGTCGGGTCCAGCCTCTTCAGCCATGCTGGGAAGGACTCCTTATGCATCTATATCTCTTTGAGTACCCTGGTTTCTAATCGCGGGGTGGAGTTGCTGAACCTCCTGCCGTGCATAGTCAGGGTCCTCCATGACAACTCGACGCATAAAACTTTCGAATGCCTCTGAGCCCGATTCCATTAATTGAAAGAATAATTTTCGCACGCGATTTTTTCGCAAGATGTTTGTAATTCTGAAAGATAGTGCAAGGCACAGGATTACAAATGCGGCATAGGTATAGCCCACCATTTCGAAGAAGATGGAGGCAGGGGAAAGATAGCCATTCGAAACGAGCAGGTCCCTGAGTTCGAATACTAGAAACCCTGCAACTATAAAGAAAATGGTGCCACCGAACATCACCAGTGCATAGATGAGAATTTGAAGAACCGAATCTAACAAACTCTGAGAAACCAGGTTTTTCCCAAGCCAGCGGTTGCGTTGTAAGCGTAATTTCTTGATCTGGTTGTCGATCATTCCAACATTCAAGGCGTAAAGGACCAGCTCCAAGAGGAGATACGCTAAAGCTGCTGTGGGAATGATCAATCCATAGAGGCTTAATCCAGTTGTATAGAAAATAAAGAGAAGCATGATATAAAAGGTGATCAAGGCGATGACAGAAAATACAAGAGTCTGTATCGTGGTCAGACGAGTCTCAAGATACATTGCCTCGAAGATCTTCTTGCCTCCGCATCCCGTCATCCAAAGGTCTATCGCCGCGGTTTCGAAGAAACCAGAGGGACTGAAGACTGTGTTTAGACGTTGAGGCAGGAAATTGCCGTGGACTTTACTCTGACCCGTCTTGCTTTGAAGAATCGCATAGGCGACTGAGAAGAAGACCAGAGCAAAGCAGCAGTTCGTAGCCACAAGTATAATCAAAGCAACCAGAACGATCGCGGCTGATCCCATTTGGAATGCCATGTTCATACTTGAATAGCTGGCTCGAAGTTTTCTTAGAAACTTTCCTCGGCTGTATTGACGGCGGTTTTCAAACGCCTGAAAGATTTCGTTTTCCGATTCACACTCTAATGTTGGGTCCAGCTTTTTCAGCCAGTCAGGAAACCTGGAAGACATGCCCGATTATAATCCCTCATATTCTGCAAAAAAACTTACGCTTATCGATTCAAGGAAGGAGATCAAAACAGTAAGGCAGCGTCAATCTTCAAGGCTCTGGAGCCTCTGAATCCTTCTTTTCTGCTTCTTCTGAGTCTGGTTTATGATCTAAATCTGTCCCTTGCTGTTTACTCCGTGCAGGAAGATCATGCACCGAGAGTGGCATGACAGGTTTGAGAGGTTCTGGCTCGGGCTCGGGTGGCGTTTCCCACTCGCCAGAAGCCGCAGCGACGCCGAAAGGACGACTGTGAGAAAAGTGAGGGTGATAGCGCCAGGCCGCCCACGAGCGTGCCAGCGGATCATGAAAAACCCTTTCTCCGATAAAGACCTCAAGCCATTGATCACTCTTCTTCCAGAGTTTTTCAGCTTTGTTACAGATATTGTCCCTGAGTATATATAGATATGACCACATCTGGAAGACCAGTATGGCAAGTATAACAACCAGCCAGTAAGCTGCCAGCACATCAATGACCGGAGTCGCCGCAGCAGTCAAAACGCAGAGGATGGGCAGCGCAATGATCCATAGGATCAGATAGCGAAGGAACTCTCTCGGCAGAGCATAGGCTGGAGCCATCCCATGTTTCCAGTTTCGAATCAGATCTCGGGGATAGGTCATGGATCGGAATCGCATGACAAGAAGATAGATATAAAAGAAAAGTAAGTAGAGGAACCCGACATACAGCACAGTTAGAATGATCGCCATAAGATGGGTTGGCTGGGAGCGCCAGATCTGATTCCACCAGAGGAGCAGGGCTACAAGTGAATACGTGACAAGGTAGATTCCATAGAAGCGCTCCTGCTTCTCAATATAGACGGCTTCGATAAACTCCGTGCCTCGAAATCCAATGAGCCATAAATCATGAAGCGCTAACTCAGAGTAGCCGTCATCAGAAAGGACGTCTCCTGCGTAGAGTGGCAGCTCATTCCCTTTGATGGCTGTACTTTGTCCGAATAACCGGACAACAGGAAGCAGAAAAAGTGGCAAGCCAATCAAAAAAGGATCTCCTTGAACGATACCAAAGGCTCCTGTGCCGAGAAAAATCAGGTTAAAGATCATCTTTACGAAGGAGGCCGTCGTGGGTAGACGCGGAACCCGCCATAAGTAAATGTACAAAAAAATGAAAGGTATCAGAATCAATGGGAAGTATATTTTAAAAATTGTGAAGATAAGAGCAGTCAGGCAGGCAATCGAGAAGAGCGTCAGTTTAATGCTATACGCCTTTCCTGAAGGGACCCGACCCAACCAAGTCTTGCGAGATTTCTCAATCCGCCTTTCTCTAAACAGCATATAGAGGTCATTCTTCTCTGCGCGTTCGAGAAAAGGATCGAAGTCTTCCAGCCAGTCGGGAAACAAACCCATGTGTGAACTTCACCTGATGATCGATTCGAGTCTTGCCAGCCAACAGCACATCTACTAAACCTTTCTAAGGGGTGATACAATGGCAAAAGGATCAGGAATGAACAAATATAAACGACAGATCTATGCTCACTCTTCAGGAGTTCTTCGTATTGAATGTCTGCCAGAGAATGAAAAGGATTTGCCATGCACATTCGCCGTCCCAGACACAAAGGGTTTTCATCCTGTTGAATTTAAACGGGAGGAAGATCGAATTTCGTACTCTGCAAAGGGTATATCAATCGAGTTGATCGATGACAAGAAAGGCCTTCACGATCGGAATCTTTCCCTGAAATGGAACCTGCATGGGACGACAGCCTCCTGGAGTCCGGGAGATTTGATCACTGACAACCTTGGCGGAATAAGCTTTGCCCTGGATCATTATGATCACCGTATAGATACCAGAAAGGTCATTCACCGTGATCCCATGGACGGGTTTGATGCTCAGGCGAGGCCCTTTTATGGTCCACTGGATGATGGGTTGAAGCTTTTGAAAGGCCTGGATGAATATAAGGAGCTTTCAGAAAAGGAGCTCAAGGTGCGGATGACCGAGATCCTTCTCGGCAAACTCGAGGCTCCAAATAGGTCGATCCAGAGACTCGTCGAACAGTTCACACGTGTTCCTCAGGGCCTGATCAACCGGTCGGGAA
This sequence comes from uncultured Candidatus Sumerlaeota bacterium, assembly GCA_964437365.1. Classification (GTDB taxonomy): domain Bacteria; phylum Sumerlaeota; class Sumerlaeia; order SLMS01; family SLMS01; genus CAYTGM01. The sequence continues at coordinate 571,484 of CAYTGM010000001.1, forward strand.
TCACAATTCTTCGTGATGACAGCCTTGTCATTAACTCTGCTTCGGGTCAGTTCCACCGATCGAAAAGAAGCGATATACAGATTCTCTATATTGCCACTTATGGTAAGGATATACGTAAAGGCTTGAAGCAGTTTCAAGAACTCCTTGGTTCTCCTCCAAAGGTGCCAGAAAGATTCTTCATGACATGGTTTTCCTGCTATAAAAAGTGGGGTCATTCAGAATGGGAAGAGGTAGTTAAAGAGTTCAAGAAAAACGAATTCCCTCTAGGAACTATCTCCATCGATACCGATTGGCATGAGCATTTCTGGTGGGGATTCCAGTGGAACAGAGAGCTTTTCCCCGATCCGGAAGCCTTCAGAGACTGGAAAGAAAGAGAGTCCCTAACGACCTTCTTTAATGTACATCCTGGAGCGTTGAATCCGAAAGAAGAGGACTTCGATCTATTTCTCAAAGTCACTGATTCTGAACTGTCTCTCTATACAGAAAACAATACACCGACACCCTTTCATCTACACAACCAGCCCGTAGATTACCTTGATGCAAACCATCGCCGGGCCTGGTTCGATATCTTTCATCACAAAGCAGAAAATTACGGCTGCGACTACTGGTGGGTCGATGGTTCAGTTCTTGATGATGATGAAGAAAATGCCACCTCCGTGTTGATCGAAGATTATTATAAGCGTTCTCTTGAAAAAGAAGAAGAGCCTTTTCCCGTACTTGCCAGAAATCATGGACTGGGTTCTCATCGTTCTACCTGCCTATTCACCGGAGACACGAACTCGAATTGGGAGACACTTGAGAAAGAAGTCGCTTCTCTGAGCTATGCGGCCAATTCACTCTGTCCTTATGTTTCTCATGATATCGGTGGGTTCTTCGGACTTGGCGAAGATCGAAGTGAGGAAAAGCTTCCTGTGGATATGTATATACGATGGAGCCAGTTCGGTGCCCTTTCTCCTGTCCTTCGCTGGCATAGCGTCAAGGGGGTTCGAGAGCCCTGGAATTATGGATCAGAAGCCGCGCGGATCGTGAAAGAGGCGGTTCATTTACGCTACGCTCTCATCCCCTATTTCTACCAACTCAGTATCGAAGCCCATAAGACCGGTGTCTCGATATGTCGTCCTCTTTATTATCATTCCGATGATGAGCGCTGCTTTGACGTTCTTGATCAATACTTGATCGGCTCCAAGCTTCTCGTGGCGCCTGTGGTCAAGCCATCGCTGGAAAGATCCATTCTGTTTCCCGAGGGGGATTGGGTTTCAGTCGATGATAATACGGAGTACGAAGGGGGACAGAGAATCGATCTCGAAATTCCGATGAGTCAGATCCCTGTCTTTATTCGAAAGGGCTCCGAGATCCCCGTTTACCTTTTTGCGGACGCTTCTTTGTCATGGGAGAGAAAAGAGAAACGCCTTTTTTCTGCTTCCGGCAGTGCTCTGATGAGTTTTATTCGGTCGAAGATGTGAACGAAGCCTGTTTCTGCTGAGTAAGGATTCTGCAGACCCCGAGCTCGGACCATGCTCGCTCGATGTTGAGACCATGCTCGGACCATCGCCATGCACTGAACATGGTCTCAGGTTCGATTGAAATTGGATTGGGGCCTGGTGAAGATCGAAGTTGAGGAAAGTCACGATAAAGAGACGAGTACTGATGATTCAGACAAAGAGAAGTTTGCCCTCTTCAAGGACTGGGTAAGGAGATTTGAGGATATCGAACTGGTCGTCGATGTGCGTGAGATGAATCTTGCCCTGAAGTTCTTTTGAAAACTGTGAGAGCTGTTCCACAGTGGTGTGGCCATGTCCCTGACCCACCTCATGAATCACCAGATCGCAATCTTTGAAAAATTCCTCGAACGAGGGCATGAAGTCGGTATCAGAACTAAAGCCGACAGCTTTGCCCTGATAGGAGACTTTGAATCCGAGGCAGGGCAGAAGGTGATCCGTCTCGATAAAGGTAAATTCTGCACCAAGGATATGGGTGCTGTTTTCATCGCCGGGCTGGACACCGTTCACAGTGAAGTAGCTTTCCAGGTGTGGAGGAGAAGATTCATCCTTAGGGGGCAAATACCCCATGGAACTCTTGAGCTTTTGATCCCAGAGTATGGGAATGAGTGAATCAAACAGATAGAGTGCTGGTTTTGAGTGGTTTGTAATAAATCTCCGGTAGAAGCCAAGTTCTTCCACTCCACTCGTATGGTCGCCATGTAGATGAGTGATAAAGAGAGCGTCTATATCTACGGGAGAGATGGACAGTCCTGCTTTTTCTGTGCCCTCTTTTAAAATGCGGCAAAATGGAGCTGGGCAATCGACCAAGAGCTTTTTCTTATCGAACAGAAAGAGAAAGCAGGTGTGATAGAATCGTGACGTAAAGGCAGAGCCCACTCCGAGCGGGAGGATTCGAAACGACTTTTCCTGGGTCGTTTGCTGATGGCTGCCGTCTTGAACGTTCTCTGTCACGTATATATCTCCGGTATTTTCAGGTCGTTAATCCAGGGGTGTCTCAGGCAGAAGATCACCCGGGAGGCCACGTCATCTGGCGTCCACCAAGGAGGTGTAAATGAATATGATGGACTTCCTGACCTCCGTGGTCCTTGCAATTGAAGACAAGACGGTAGCCATCTTCAGCGAGCCCTTCATCCCGTGCGATCTGTTTTGCTGTAAGGATTAGTTTACCAACGAGTGTGGCGTGGTCTTCTGAGAGATCATCAATGGTTGGGATTTCTTCTTTGGGGATGATCAGGATATGAGTTGGTGCCTGGGGTTTTATATCGCGAAAGGCAAGAATTTCGGAGTCTTCGTAGACCCGGTCGCAGGGTATTTCGCCCTTAATAATCTTCGAGAAGATCGTCTCGGCCATATTCGTTGAGTTCCTTTTGCTTTTTGCTTGTCCATAGACAGATTCATGGAAATAATTGCTTACTCGGATGAGACAGGGCAAGAGGGGTCTTGACGAGATGCCAATCAAGAGATCGTTTCTATGAGTTCAAAAAGTCTGGAGCAAATCGAAGCCTACCTGCGTGCAGGGAAGGCTCAGGAGGCACTTCAGTTTTCTCAGAAGTATTGTGAAGACCAGGGAGCGACAAAGGATCAGGGGATTGCCCTCGCCCGAATAGCGGCATCTGTTTACAGAGATTTCATTACGCCTCCGGTGCTTGAGTTTTCCGAGGAAGCTCCCAGCGCGCTTCCTCCCGAAGTTGGGCTACTGGTTAACAAGGCTCTTGGTAGACTGAGCAAAATTACTGAAGAGTGGGAAGGCAAGCTCTGGGAAGTCCATACGGAACGTCTAGCTCGCGAACTGCGCGACTGGACTCGGATGAAGTATCTCGATGGCGCCGCTTCCAACATTTCCCGACTCATGGCACTAGCTCCAGAAGGATCCCGCGGTCGCCGCGCCTCCTACATCGGAAATGTTCTCGGAACCGTTATTAACAATCAGAAGGAGGCCCAGCAGGTTCTAACAAAGGTCGCCAAAGGCACCAGCGATTACCAGGTATCGCTGGAAGAAGTTAACACGATGAACGGAGCCAGAGATAAGCGCTACAAACAGATCGCCAATATCAACTTTGAAAACCTCGAAAACGAATACAGCAATACCCTGACTCAAACTATCGTTGAGATAAAAGGCGTTCTACCAGACGAGAATAAGATGGGTGATCCCGACGAAAACGTTTTGAGAGAAGTTGGAGATACGTTTCGGTCGATCCTGAGAATCCCGATCTGGAGAGAGGAGCCAGACCTTCTTCTCGACGCAACGTATATACTGACAGACTATGTTCCAAGAGAACAATCGGCGACCGCGAAGGCCGCAAGAATTGAGGGACGCATCTACAACAGCCTTGGTTTTCAGGCTAAAAAAGCGGTACAACTCGTCTTTATGGATATCGGGAAAAACCGATTCTTTACCTCGATTTATCGCTCCTGGGCCCAGGAGTATGTCGGTACAGATGCTTTGAAAAGTATCATTGAATTAATGGGTGCTTTTCGCTCGCAGGACTTCAATGACTTCTTCAACCAGGTTAAGTCTGATAAACGAGTCTCTGAATCTGTCAACAAGCAGATCGGTTCTGCCTTCGGTTCGGTTGCTGGTAGCGAGGCCATTGATGAACTTCTAGGATCGCTGAAGTCTCTGCTTGGAAAGCGCAATATCTCTTCTTCTGATCTCAAAGAGGTCGAGAAAGTCTTGTCTAACCTTGGTCAAATCATCAAATCGCCACGGACAGAGGATAAAGAGCGAAACCATATTAGAGAGTATCTCATTAACCACCTGCCAGAGGACTTAATGCACCAGTCCGTTCATTGTGCTCTGGAGTGCTTTACGGCACGACCCAATGACATGCAGCCGAAGCATTTACAATGGGCGATACGAGTGCTGGGGCGTGGTTTGTGGATGAAGGATGATACGACACAATATCATAAGGGCGGGGGAGAGCTGGGGTTTCGTGAGCCTTTAATTGAAGCCTTGAAGAAGCTTGGGAAACGGGACGCCCATTGCTTTGTCCGAGCAGTGGAACCTTTGTCTACACGCTACGGATTAGGCATGGTGGCAGCAGCATCCGTGTTCGAAGAACTGAATGACAAAGAGGGCATTCCTGTACTGGAGAGAATGTTGAATACAGCTCTCATGCACGACGACCGTTCAGATAACGTCTATCAGCAGGAATTCTACTGGGACACGGCGACAGAGCAGAGAAAACCAGTTACTAAAGATAAGATTGTCGGCCCTGTTGTCTATGCGGTTGGCAAGATTGGCGGTTCAAAGGCCCGTAGTGTTCTCAAACGCTATGAAAACCAGATTGCTACGGGGAAAGCTCCTCCGCCTTCGGGGGAAGTAGCTGCCTACTTGGAGCGATTCCTGACTTCTGATCCCGCCGAAGATGATCAGGAGGAAGATGGTGTAGATGATTCCGAAAGCCAGGTCAGTATACCAAAGACCACTGACGCTAAAGCTCTTATTAAGCAGGCGACAGGGCGTTACTTTTTTTCCGGGAAGTCTAAGCGCCGTCGAAAGAAAATTGAGGCTTTGACGCGGCTGGGGCAGCTCACACCCATTGAAGCGATTGATCCGCTTTTCAAGCTCTTGAATGATAAAGACCCAATGGTTGTCTCAGCTGCAATCGGATGTTTGACTGAGTTTGCAGAACCGGAGAAGCCCCAGGCCGTCCGAGATATGTGTGTCAATACGTGCCTTGACACGATGGAGAGCCGTGATCCAGCGATGCGTCAGAGTGCGATTAAGCTCCTTAAAGAAATCGGTCCCAACCGTAAAGATGTGCGTGGGAAAGTTGCTGGCTTTGCCAAGGCGGCTCAGACCAGAGAGGTTAGAGATATTCTGGAGAGAGTGTTGAAAACCGGGAAAGGCGCACCTGACCCTCAAAGCCAGATGGCAGAGCTTGATGGAAAGAGTGAAGACAGCAAGGCACCTGGTCAGGAGAATATGAACAAACTGGAGTTGAAGAGAGAATATATGGAGGCTCGTCGTCAGTGGATTCAGAATGGCAAAAAGGGTGATCCACCTTCAAAACCACCAGGAATTGATTGATAGGGTTCCATACGAGAACTTCCCAGTCTAGGACGTGAGGAGTATATATCCGAGCAGGCCAACCTGAATGATAATGATAAGTACAATGGCTGCTACCAGAGCTACCATATACTGGAGTTTTGATGATAGCCGTTTTGCATCAGAGGACCCTTCCTGAGCAAGTTTTGTCAAGTTGCGATAGGAGCTGACCGAGTGAGAGAAATCAAAAAAAATGAGCGCAAGAAAACTCACGGCTGAAAGCAGGGCTGGCTCTCGTTCGTTTCGAGATAACAAGTTCTGAAGGTATAGATAGGCTGACCGAAGCTGACCATGTTTGAAGCTTAGCCTGACGAATTTGACGATTAGATCTTCCGAACCAGGAAAAAGTTGAAGCAATTGAGAGAGTGGCCCCAGTGCCTCTTTATGGCGTCCCTGAGATATCAGGTGTGACACAAGGTACTCAAGTGCATCGGGGTTCTCGGTCTTGAGTCGAAGGCACTCTTCCGCCGTCTTGAGAGCCATCTTCTGGTTTCCCACCTTTTCGTAGCAGGTGGTAAGTCGATAGAGTAGGTCTGCATTTTCTGGTTTTCTTTGAAGAATTTCTTCAAGAAGTTCGATGCACTGATCGGGATCCTCTAATTCATAATACACTTCCGCGAGTGTTTCTTTGACTTCCAGGTTGTCAGGGTCTTGAAGAAGGATTCTCTGGAGTTTTTCTGAGGACTGGTTCAGTGCTCCCAGTGCCACTTCTATCCTGGCCGCCTTCAGCAGGGCATATGGGTTGTCGGGGTCAATATCGAGCCCTTCCCTGAAATACTTCAGTGCCTTATTGATCTCTCCTGTCGATGTATAGACGTCTGCTAGTTCCAGAACAGGTCTTATGTCATCATCACTGTGTTCTATTGCGTCGAGATAGCACTGAATCGAATCGGACGCATTCCCTTCAATTTTATTGATTCTGGCGAGGTTCAGGAAGGCAAGGCCCAGTCCAGGGTCGGCATCAATGGCCTTTTCTGCACATTCTCTCGCATCCTTAAGTTCGTTCATTTCCAGATTAATGGTCGAGAGGTTATTCCAGCTGTAGGCATGATCAGGATTCAAGGCGAGTGTCTGCTGATAATACTTCTTAGCCTCTTCATTGTTACCCATGGCTTGAAAATTAACGGCGATATTGAATGCAACCTCTTCCTCGATTGCCGTCTCTTCATAGAGTACCCTCTCGAGGACCTGTATAGCTTCATGGTAACGCCTCTCTTCAAAGTAAAGAGAGGAGAGTTTCATTGCAGCAGGTGTAAATTCAGGGTAAATATCCAGAGAAGCTTCCAGTGACCTTTGGGCTTCCGCCGGTTTTCCCTGTTGCATATACAATGTCGCGAGGTGATAGTAAGCCTGTGGATCTTCAGGCTCTCGGTGAACCGCCTGGAAGAAAGCTTCTTCACTCTCTGCATGGTCGCCGGTCTCAAGATAGGCGAGCCCAAGGTAAATACATGCTATATGAGAAGTTGGGTCGCTCTTAACAGCCTTCTCAAGATATTCGATTGTTGAAAGATAGTCTTCCTCTGAGTGTGAAAGTTTTGCGAGGCCTATCCATGCATCCGAGATCGTTGAGTCGATCTCTAATGCTTCTTGAAAATACTCTTCAGCTTCCTTGTTGTTTTCCTGTAAATAGTAGGCTCGACCGAGCGCTGTCATCAGCTCCGCGTTATAGGGGCGAAGTTTGAGCGCTTCTTTCAGCGATGTCAGAGCCATTACAGGCTTTTCGATCCGAAGGTATGCTTCGCCAAGGGCAAGATGAACATCGGAGTTGCCTGGCTCGAGCTGGATCACCCGTCGAAAGTGTCGAATCGCTTCCTCCATCATCTCCAGCTCAAGATAATAGTTGGCAAGTTGGAGGACTGCTTCGGGAAAGGATGGGTCGAGTTCAACAGCTCTTTCGAAGCACTCCCCAGCTTGAAGCACATGGCCCTGATCAAGAAAGCGCAGGCCTTCTTCGCAGAGTTTTTCAGCCTTCTGGTGATTCTCGTGCCACTCCTGCATGCTTACCTGCCGACTCTTTCAAGGTGAAAGGATGACCTTTTTCCACCACGTTTTCTATGCTTTACAGAAAGCAGATTAGGGGGGTCACAGCAAGGAGGATGTGTCGGTTGAGAGATCCCAAAGCGTCATGGTGATATAAAGAATAAGTAAATTCAGGCTTTTTCTGAGATTCAGGAATGGCTGGTTATTTTTTTCCACAATGAAAAAAAGGCAGGGGTTATGTCCGATTCCTCTTGTCAGGAGGAAGTTTTCTGAAAACTGTTAAGGGTTTCCCTGATGTGTTTCTCAGGGGTTCTTTTCGATTTGTAAACAAGCTGGGTGCAAAGCCCTCCCCCTGCATGAATGAGTAGAGACAATCCAAAGTCTAGAATTCGCTTTCCAACTGATCCCCGGGAAAGCATCCGCCAGATTCCCATCGACGTTACCGATGCGGAAGAGGAGGAACGACGCCGCCAGAAAGAGACCACAAAGGATACCTGGGGCGCAGATTACCTTCCAGAAGAATCCGATCAGAACTTTGAAGAACTGCTGTCTGATGAGAAAGCATTCGTCAAACTTAGACTGGTGGATCGGGGCGGAGTAGGGGAGGTCTGGAGTGCTATACAGGTCTCACTTGAACGTATCGTTGCCGTAAAACGGATTCGTGAAGACCGTTTGATCGAGTTTCAGGAAGAAGATGAGAAGGATAAGAACCGCTATTATAAGTCGTTTCGAAACGAGGCGCTGATCACCGCTCAACTCGAGCATCCGAATATTGTCCCTGTATATGACCTGGGCCGGGATGAGAATGGAAGTCCTCTGCTCGCCATGAAAATGGTGCGGGGTGAACCGTGGAGTAGAATTCTCGAGAGGGACTTCGATCAGCTTACTGTATCTGCCTTCCTCAAGAAGCACCTTCCAATCTATGTGGAAATGATGCAGGCTGTTGCTTTTGCTCATTCACGTGGAATTGTTCACCGCGACTTAAAGCCGTCGCAGGTGATGCTTGGTGAATTCGGGGAGGTTCTTCTTGTAGACTGGGGCCTGGCAATTGTGGTAAACGATAGTTTGCCTGATGGTGGGGACCAACCTCGTCGCTGGATAGAAGGAATAGAAAAACTACCCAATCGACAGACAGCGATCAATCCATCTGGAACACCCGCTCTGATGGCCCCTGAGCAGACTCTGAAGACGGCAGAGAAAATAGGACTTCACACAGATATCTATGCATTAGGCGGAATTCTCTATTACCTTCTGACAACGACCTACCCTCATGATGCAGAAACGACTGAAAAGTCGATTGAAATTGCCTCGAAGGGAATCGTTGAACCACCGGAGCAAAGAGTATCACTCAGAAGTGTTCCTGCCGACTTGGGTCAGGTTGCAATGCTGGCATTATCCCCTTTGCCGGAAGACCGAATCAAAGATGTTCGCGCGATGATTGATGCCGTTACGGCGCACCTGAACGGTGAGGTGGACCGTCTTAAGGCGACGAACCTTCTGAAAGCGGCAGAAGAGCGGCTTGATCAGCTGGACCAGTTTGGTCTCCGCTTAACTTCCGACGATCGTGTTCTGGTAATTGATTCAGAGATATTTGATCTCGATTCTTCCTACGCAGAATTAAAGGATATCTATACAATTCTTGATCGGGCACGCGTTCTCTGGCCAGACAACTCACTTCTGGACAGGTTTAAAGACAGCAATGCTACATATTATGCCATGGTCGCTATTCATGCCGGTGACCTCAGACTTTCGAAACAGGTTCTCCATGAAATAACAGATAGAGAAAAGCGCTCTTTGATCGAAAAGAAACTCAAGGAGGCCCAGACAAGAAGAAATAACCAGACTCGAATTCGTCGCGCATCACTGAGCGCCGTTGCCGTTCTTTTTCTGGTTCTGATCGCCGGGGCTTTCAAGTATATAAACGATCAACAGCAGGCGAATGAAAAACTGCAGGAAGAACGAGATGCCGCTGAAGTTTCGAAAAGAAATGCACTCAAGCAACAAAGGCTCGCAGTCGTCGAACGTCGTAAGGCAGAGCGAGAACAGTATTTCTCAACAATCGCTTTCGCACATGCACGGGCTAGAGAGAGGCAATTCGGAAATGTAAGAACACTCTTGATGGGAGGACTTCCAGAGAGTGAAAAACAATGGGAATGGGGCTTCCTCTATTTAAAGACAGCGGCTTCCGAGATGACGTTTCTCGAAACCTCTGAGCCCGCCTCTGCTTTGCATGCCACTTACAGCACTGATGGTTCGAAAGTCTACGTGGGTGATAGAAAGGGACGGTTGTCGGTTTGGGATAGTGCAACAGGAAACCTCATTGGGATGGAGCAGGTTCACGAAGCAGGTGTTTGGTATATCATGGAGTCACCAGATGGAAAATACATCGTTACAAGCTCATTTGATAATAGAGGAGCTGTTGTTGATCCTGCAACCCTCGAAGTGATTCACTACCTCAACGGTCACGAGGATATCTTGCGCGGATTGGATATTAGTCCTGATAGCAAAAGAGTGTTAACTTCCAGTCGAGATAAGACAGCGAGAGTCTGGGATATTGAAAGTGGACAACAGCTTTTTGCCGTTCCTGATCAGGATACCACAACATACGATGTTGATTATTCAAGTGACGGAAAGTATATGCTCACGGCAGGCTGGCGCTTTGTTCAGGTTCGAGATGCAGAAACAGGCGAGCTTCTCAGAGAATCAATGGAGCACCCTGAAAATATTCTCGCAACTTCTTTCAGCCCGGACGGAAGGTATATACTCACTGCATGCACAGACAGAATCGCCAGAATATTCGATGCAGAATCATTCGAGCTCATCAGAGAGATTAACAATCAGACTTCCTGGCTGCTCTGCGCCGAGTTCTCACCGGACGGAAAACGCCTTGCTACTGGGGACAATGAAGGGATGTGCCGCATCTGGGATGTCGAAACCGGAGAGTTGCTCAAAGAGTACATGACTCGACCGAGACTATACAGTGTTGCTTTTCATCCTCATTCTAATCACCTTGTTACTTCAGCCAGTCGTGGAGTGCAGGCGTGGAATCTTTCACAGAGCAACGAGGTTGACGGTTTCTATGAGATAGAGCCTATGGCTGAGCATCCAGAAGAGCATGATTTTTTCCATGATCATGTTTTCGCAGCTCCTCTTGAGAGGCTTGGAGCATGGAGAGGATACGATACTGCCTTCAGGTCTCCTGAAAACGAAGACCATTGTTCTGTCTATCAGTTCCGAGATAAATTTGTCTCAATCATGTCGTATTACAGTGACCATTCACCAGATGGTCGCTACCGATTAAGGGTCCTCTTTCCCGAGCTTAGTGGAGTCCTTGAAGATACGAGGACAGGGGAGGTCCTTCAAGAGATTCCTCTGGATAACACAATGGTCTTCCGTTGGTCACCAAAAGGTGACCGTTTCGTTTCTGGAACCACAACAGGGGAGTGGCATTTATGGGATGCAGAAAAAGTTGAAATCATCACCCGGTTGGGAGATCCGAGTCCATTACCCAAATACCCTGGTTCTCAAATCCCTGGTGTTATTCAGTTTTCAGATGATGGAGAACATATCTTAAACTCTCGGCACGATGGAGTAACCTATTACTTTGATTCAACAGATGGTCAATTGTTGGAAACAATCAACAGTGAAGAGGGCATCGTGTTCAGCATCGCGATCAGCAAGTCCAAAGAGTCGATCGCCCTCGGGTTCCAATCGGGTCTTATACAAGTCTGGGATTTAAAGCAACAGGAGCTCGTTGCGAGTTTGAAGGGTCATCAAAACTATGTCCTCGATGTTTCCTTCTCCCTCGACGGGAAGAGACTTGCCTCGGCGGGTCACGATGATCGGCTTAAAATCTGGGATCTTGAAGATCAACGCCATGTCGTGGATCTCTTCTCTTTGCCAGGACGCGACTTCATGCTGGCAGGGGGGTTCACCGACGATGGTATGTCCGTCTATGCAGTAAGTTCATTCGGTAATCTTTATATCGCTGACGCAATCCCCTGGGAACCCAAAGATCTTCCTGGCGCAGAGGGGATGTCTTTCCAGGAGAGAGCTGAACTTTATATACGTCGGAAGAGACTCAAAGAAGAGATTTCTATCGAGGATATTGACTGGGATAAATTTACTGAGTAATCGCAAGCGATTACTCAAATAGGATCCCTATGTGTTTTGATTAATAGCGATTTCTTTGAAGAGTTTTGCTTCAGCCTTAATTGAATTCAGAATCTCCAGGAGTGCTGGGTTTTCCTCTTCCAATCCCTCAATCTGCTCTTCAACTCTAGAAACATCAGACAGCCCGTCGTCTTTCAGTGCTTTGAGACGCTTGCGCATAATTTCTCTAATCTCTTCTGCATTATCGACACCTCTAAAGTAGCCGAGATGCATGGAGAAAGTGTGGGCTGTATTTCCAGCTTCGGCGGTCTGAGGGTCTATGCCACCGCCACCGGCTGTTCGGACCTTGAGGTCTTTAATTCCCAGCATTCTTTGCACGGGTCCCTGTGTTATACTGATGTTCTGTATATTTGAGAAGCTCATGTTCATTTCTCGTACTCCCCAGAGGCCCTCTCTAATACGAAGAGATCGATCTGTTACTTTGTACCAGCGCATCTCATAATCAAGATGTATGGCGATATATCCGAAAGTAATTTGAAGCAGGTAAAAGACCAGGGATAACAGAAATAAAACTCCGAAAATAGTGGCAACAGTGCCGTCAGACCCAAGCGCTACAAGAGAGGCGATGAAAAGACCAATGGGCATTATCGATAGGATGATGACATTTCCAATCAGCCACATAACGAGTCGATACTTGAGGTATTTAGGTGATGCACGAAAGATAATCAGTGATCCGGGCGCACCCGATGGGTCAGGTGGTTCAGGAGGAACTTTCAACATCTTCAGATACATTTTCTTCAGGACTTCGTACATATCGTGGACTACCTCACTCAACCTTTACTCTTGTCTGAAAGTGCAACTCTGGCTTCACGAAGTTCCGCGTGAATATCTTTGAGGATCTCAAGGGCTTCCGGAGGAAATGCAACGCCGCTTGCTTCCTGTAGCTGGCTCCTTTGTCCACGCCTCTCGGAATCATTTACTCCGCGCATTCTTGCGTAAAGAAAATCTCGAACAGCTTCGAACTCGAGGATACCCTCAATTGTCATCTCTGCTGAGGCTGAACCAGATGCAGTCTGGATATGAACATCCGCCAGTCCCAGCCAGCGTTGAAGAGGACCAGAGGTCAGATGTATATCCTGCATTTTAGAATAATTCAAGTCGATGGAACGTCTGAAAAGGACGCCCCAGCTCATGGAGACACCATCGGCATCAAAGCGATATCTCATCGTTGAATAGCGGATGAGCATCGCTGGAAGTGAAATGATAATGAGCGGTCCGGTTAAAATGCTGCGGATCACATAGAGTGTGGCAAGCTTCTTATGAGGTCTTTCGATCTGATAAATACTGTTTTCATCCATTTGAAGAACCTTTCAGATCATCTTCCGGACCGCTCGGTTAGAGTTTAACTATTGAAGACTTCAACAACCCTTTCAGGTGTGAAACCGAATTTCTCCTGAAGATCTTCAATTGGGGCTGATGCACCAAACGTATTTTGAGCGACAATCTTAGAACTGTCAAACGTATAGCGCTCCCACCCAATGCTTCTTCCTGCTTCGACAGCTACTCGATGTGTACAGGACTTCGGCAGGATTGACTCACGATATTCAGCGGACTGCCTCTCGAAAAGCTCCCAGCTTGGAAGACTCACCACGCGTACACTCTTGCCGTTTTCTTCAAGTTTTCTGGCGGCTTCAACGCAGAGTTGCAACTCGGAGCCCGTGCCGATCAATATCCCATCAAGCTTCGAGGAATTCTTCTCAGGGCGGAAGATATATCCACCCTGGGCAACGGAACCCGTAGCCTTAAACTCGTCACTTGAGCGATCATAGGTCGGTAGACCCTGTCTTGTAAGAACAAGAGCGGATGGATGCTTCTTGTCATTCAATGCTGCAACCCAGGCTTCTCCGGTTTCTATTGGATCACCTGGACGAAAAACATTCAGCTGAGGTATCAGTCTCAATGACATTACCTGCTCAACTGACTGGTGAGTGGGGCCATCTTCTCCAAGGAAAATCGAGTCGTGGGTAAATACCCAAATAGCCGGGCACTCCATGAGAGCACTCAGTCTGATAGCTCCACGCATATAGTCGCTGAATGTGAGAAAGGTGGCGCCAAAAGCTCGAAATGCACCATGACGAACCATCCCGTTGACAATCGATCCCATCCCGTGCTCACGAACTCCGAAAAATAGGTGTCGTCCGGAAAAGTCTTCAGCGTTGACCTTTGTATCTTCCACAATCGCATTTGTTGAGCAGGAAAGATCAGCGGAGCCGCCAACAAGGAAAGGAACGTATTTACCGATTTCCTGGAGGGCTGCCTGGCTTGCCTTGCGTGTCGCCACTGATTTTCCAGCTTCGAATTTGGGGAGTTTGCTCAAGAGATCTGATGGGATATCCTGCGCGTAGAAAGCTTTCATCAATTTAACCTTTTCAGGATAATCAGACTCGGCCTTCTTAACGCTCTCGTTCCATTCGCTATAGACTTCCAGAAGTTCTGCTTTTCTGGTTGCCCAAAGCTTATTATCTTCTTCGGAAACATGAAATAGTGGTTCCGTTGGAATTCCAAGTTTCTTCTTAGCTTCTTTAGATTCATCAGCTCCGAGCGGTGAGCCGTGGGCTCCGCTTGTTCCAGCCTTCTTTGGAGAGCCAAAGCCAATAACTGTCTTGCATATAATCATGGATGGTCTATCGGTCACTTCTTGTGACTCTACAATCGCGTCTGCAACTTCCTGATGATTAAATCCATCAACTTTAATTACATGCCAACCGAGAGATTCGAATTTTGCTTGGGTGTCTTCGCGATCAAATGAAAGAGAAGTTGGACCATCCAATGAAATGTCGTTATCGTCATAGAGATAGATGATGTTTCCAAGTTTGAGTTGTCCAGCGAGGCTAGCCGCTTCCAGGGCGACTCCTTCCATCAAGTCACCATCGGTGACGAGCGCATAGACATAGTTGTCGAAAGGCTTGAAGTCACCTTCATGGACACGACTGGCGATCATTTTGTCCGCGAGAGCAAAGCCTACCCCATTGGCGAATCCCTGACCAAGTGGCCCTGTCGTTGTCTCAACTCCAGCGGTGTCCATATTTTCAGGGTGCCCAGGAGTCTTACTCCCTAACTGGCGAAAATTCTTTAATTCGTCGAGTGATAAATCATAGCCAGCGAGATGCAGCAATGAATAGAGGAGCATCGAGCCATGGCCGCCGGAGAGAATAAATTTATCTCGTCCGGGCCAATTCACATCGTCGGGATTATATCTAAGGAAATAGTACCATAAGGTCGCTGCGAAATCTGCACAACCCAGAGGGAGGCCTGGGTGCCCGCTGTTTGCCTTGTCGATCGCATCCATCGAGAGGCCACGGATTGTATTTGCAAGTTTGGAAAGCTTCTCTGAGTCCACTTGCACCTTATTATTTGTCTTAACAGCCATGGAAAGTATATTCTCCGTTTAGAATGAATTTATGGATACTTTCCACACCGGCACACCCTCTGGACGCAACCCGCAATGATACTTAATGAGTTAAGTGGACCGAAAATTATTCCTCAGGGTTCACCCAGCGACAGCATACATTCAGCTCTTTTGCCGCAGCTGCTTCATCGAGCCTTCTGGTTGGCAAATCATGGGGAGATTCCTTAAGAAATTCCGCGTCATTTTCGATCTCACGAGCGATCTGATTCATCGCCTCAATAAATCTGTCCAGGGTTTCTTTGCTTTCGGTTTCCGTTGGTTCAATGAGGAAACATTCTGGAACAAGCAGCGGAAAATAAATCGTAGGTGCGTGATACCCGAGGTCCAAAAGGCGCTTGGCCACATCAAAGGCCTTGATACCAAACTTCTTTTCTGCCCCTTTGACAGATACGAGTGCTTCATGTTTACATAAATCACCATAAGGTCTTTCAAAGACCTCCGGCAGATTATTCAGGACATAATTCGCATTGAGGGTCGCATACTCAGCAACTTGCTTCAAGCCGACTCCGCCCTGAGCAAGGGCATAGGCTAGTGCTCTTGCCACAACCGCCGCGTTCCCATGAAAGGCCATCACCTTACCGATGGTTTTTTCAGGGTCGACAAACTGGTACTCATTCTGGGATTCATTGAAATGAACGTGGGGAGCGGGCAGATACTTGACCAGACGTTCAGCCACACCCACTGGCCCACTGCCGGGTCCACCACCACCGTGTGGGGTAGAAAATGTCTTGTGTAGATTCATATGCACAACATCGAATCCCATATCACCTGGGCGTGACTTGCCGACGATTGCGTTGAGATTCGCGCCATCATAATAGAGTAAGCCACCCGCTTTATGAACGAGCCCGGCAATTTCTTGTATATCTTTCTCAAAGAGGCCACAGGTATTAGGATTCGTCAGCATAATACCAGCTGTCTTTTCATTGAGGCATTCTTTAAGGTGTTCCAGATCAACAAGTCCGTCTTTGCCAGACTTGACTTCTTTGACTTTAAACCCAGCCAGAACTGCGCTTGCCGGGTTGGTTCCATGAGCAGCATCAGGAACGAGGACTTCATCGCGACCTGTCTGATGATCCCTATGGTAGGCTTTAATGATAGCCATCCCTGTGAACTCACCCTGAGCGCCTGCTGCCGGTGAAAGCGTCACTCCTCCCATGCCCAGAACATCTTTCAGGATTTCTTGAAGGTCGAAGTAAATTCGCAGATACCCCTGTATATCAGCTGTTTCCTGAAGCGGATGCAACTGAGCCAGACCAGGAAGTGCAGCGACCTGTTCGTTCAACCTGGGGTTGTACTTCATCGTGCATGAGCCAAGAGGATAAAAGTGGCTATCAATGCTAAAGTTTTTCTGGCTCAGTCGAGTAAAGTGGCGCACGGCTTCCAACTCGCTGACCTCTGGAAGTTGAGGTGATGCTCTCCTTCGCAGACTCTGGGGGAGGGAAGCCTTTGCTTCACGTCGCTCTTCTTCTGTCGCCCGTGGAGGGATCACACCTCGACGACCGGGGCTTGAAATTTCATCTATCTGCGGTGTTCTTGCACTAAGCATTTTAACCAAATATCCTTTTGTATTTATGCAGGGTAGTCGGCGATGAAAGTCCTCATGCCGCTTATCATGTTAATCACCTGCTCAGTTGTGAAAGCTTCCTTTTCTCCCAGAAGAGCTTTGATTCTGATTTTATTCCAGGCCTTTAGAGCTCTTTGTCTATCCGATGGGAAGACCTGAAAACTATATAAATCTTCAATCATTGATTCGACATTCTTTGGAAATGTCTTGCCGTCTCTTTCCTGACCGAGTTCGATCTCGTACTTTCCGCACATCCTCCGAAGGTGTTCGGCAAGAACGGTTCCTGCAAGAACCGCTGCGGGGTCCTTGAATCCGTCTTCGATCAGCCTGATGGCCATCTCAAGAAAGTCTGACAGGAGATCGCTGTGGATTAATTCCTCAGTACTTCTCAGCAAACTCTCATTCAGGTCTTCCTTGAGTGCATAGAGAATCGCTTTCAGGCGTTCGGCTGTCTGTCGAGAGTTTCGCGGTGGATCATGTCGAGTCAGCGCATCATCCGCCATCTTATGATATCGGGATCGTGGAGGCGCGAGTCTGTCTATAGCGCTGGCATAGCGGGTAATCTTTTCATAAAAGATCCCGTCGCCCTCAGGTTCCGACCTTCGAATGAGGTGAATCGGAACTCCATCCTCCGTTTGGCCGAGGACATCATTTATTTCATCAATGACTTTCTTTAAGTCCAATGTGCCCATTGATATACTCTTTCGGTCATCTACGACGTTGCAGTGCCTGCAGCAGTTTTTGCCAGGTTACTAATAGTCTTTTTCGCTGCCTCGATATAGGCGGCAATATCTTTATCCAGGTGAACTTCGGTACAGTTGATCAGGATCATGTTTCTATACTTGGCGTCCCAGCGACCCAGAGCCAAACCAGCAAGTATTCCATGCTCGTTCTTCATTGCTCGGCAGAAAACTTCTGCATCAATCGGTAACTCAATTGCTACTTCGTGGAAGTAGGGTGTTTCTTCGTCAAGTAGTTTACCAACGCCTTCCTCTATTAATCCTTTTGCCAGTTTTCTTGTCTGGACAAGAGAGGTCTCAGCTACCTCAATCAGCCCTTCTTTTCCAATCAGCGTCATGTAGATTGTTGTGAGAAGTGCGAAGAGTCCCTGGTTAGTGCAGATATTCGAGGTCGCCTTATCGCGTCGTATATGCTGTTCTCTTGTTTGCAGAGTCAGAACATAACCTTCCGTTCCCTCTGAATCACGCGTTTTCCCAACGATTCGCCCGGGCATTTTCCTGATCAGCTTTTTGTTACAGGCGAAAAAGCCAGCATAAGGGCCTCCAAAACTCACTGGGATTCCTAAGGGTTGTGACTCACCAACAGCGATGTCTGCCCCGTAATCACCAGGAGATGCCAGAACAGAAAGAGAAGTGGGATTCACCACAGCAATCAGTACGGCTCCCAGCTCATCAGTTAGTTTTCGTGCTTCGTACCCGTCATCGATGCCACCAAGACAGTTAGGTGTGTTGACAACAACCGCTGCTACATCCGATCCGTCATCGACTTTCTCAAAAACAGTCCGGGCACCTTTCGAGGTCAGATATTTGATTTCAACATCGAGCTCTTTCAGGAAGGTTTCGCATACATTCCGATAATCAGGGTGGAGTAGTTCAGGGAGGTACACAACCTTCTTGCGTTTGAGCCTCATCGCCATGGTCAGCGCTTCTGCCAGTGCTGTGGCTCCATCGTACATCGAGGCGTTGGCTGAATCCAGACCGGTTAAGGCGCATATATGGGACTGGAATTCAAAGATTGCCTGCAGAGTCCCCTGGCTCACTTCAGCCTGGTAGGGCGTATAGCAGGTCATGAACTCACCACGAGAAATCAAGTACTTTGCTGCGGCAGGAATAAAGTGTCTGTAAGCACCGGCTCCCAAAAATGCTTTCCCATCGGGAAAGGTTCGGTTCTCGCTGGCACGCTCTTCAAAATACTGTGAAACTTCAAATTCACTTTTTGCTTTCAGATCAATGGGTTCGTCCAGGATCAAATCTTCTGGGATATCCTTAAAGAGTTCATCGATAGAACTCACACCGATACTGCGAAGCATCTCTTCTGTGTCAGCCGCTGTGTGCGGTATATATGCCATAATTATTAACCTTCTGCGTGCTTCTGATAATCTTCATGTGACATAAGTGCATCAACCTCAGCCGGGTCACTTACCTTTATTTTTACAAGCCAGCCATCACCAAAGGGTGAAGAGTTAACTGTCCCAGGCTCACCTTCGAGAGCCTCGTTGATTGCTACAATTTCTCCCGATACAGGTGCATAGACCTCGGCAGCAGCCTTGGGAGATTCGACAACGAGGATTTCGTCGCCTTTCTTTACCTGCATTCCCACTTCAGGCATTTCAACGAAGACGATGTCGCCCAGCATATGCTGCGCATGATCGGTGATGCCAACGAGGCGCTCATCTCCGCTTGTTTCAATCCATTCGTGACTTTCAGTAAACCGCAAATTCTCTTGTGACATTTAAGAGCATCTCCTTAAGCCTTAATTATGAGTCTATTTGAGTGAGGTAGAAACAAAGGGAGGCTTGATGCGACAAGCATCCTGGGCCTTACCTCTGGACTCTACCTGATAGCTTTCCTGCTTCCATGAATTACCATCAACATAAGCCATTGCAATACCAGTGTTCAGCTGAGGTGAAAAGCCACCACTGGTAACTTCTCCTACCTTCTCTCCATCGAATAGAACGGGGTCGTGGGTCCTTGGAGGCCGCCTTGTGCTGCACTTCAAGGCGATCAGGCGTTTCGCAGCACCGTTCTCTTTCTGTTTCTCGAGGACAGATCTCCCAAAATAGTTTTCATCTTTCTTCCAGGAAACAGACCATGAAAGACTTGCCTCCACAGGAGTTGTCTCGAGATCGAGATCATTTCCATATAGACAATATCCTGCTTCAAGCCTTAAGGAATCCCTCGCAGCAAGACCACATGGCACCGCACCTTGTTTCAGGAACTTGTCCCACCAGTGATTCGCCATGTCGACAGGGCAAATTAGTTCTCCGCCGGTTTCTCCCGTATATCCTGTCCTTGAAAAATAGTGACTCTTTCCATCGACATCAATCTCATGCATGGTAAACGCTGGTGTTTGGCTCCAAGCCATCCCGGGCAAAGCGACTTCTAGAAACTCGAGAGCTGTCGGACCCTGAATGGCAATCATCGCCCAGTCTTCCGATTCATCCTGTATAGAAACGTTCTTGAGTCCGAGGATTTCAATGGCTTCAGTCATCCACTTGACATCATTTTCCCTGGTGGATGCATTGACTACAGCAAAGTATTCGCTCTGGGAAAGTTGCGTTATAATGAGGTCGTCAATAATGCCACCCTCATCATTGCAAAGCTGCGTATACTTCCCCTTACCGTCTTCAAGCTTGCTGAAATCTCCAGGAACCAGGCGCTGCAAGTATTCCAGGGAATCTTCGCCTTGTATTCTTACCTGTCCCATGTGCGAGACATCGAAAATGCCTACATTATTTCTGACTGCTTTGTGCTCGTCGAGTTGCCCTTTATAACTGAGAGGCATGTCCCAGCCGCCGAAAGGAACCATGCGCGCGCCGAGCGCTTTGTGGGCACCATGAAGTGGAGTAACTTTGAGTAGATTTTCTTTGGAATCATTCATACGGAGCGAATCCCATGATCAGGGTTTCGAGCCCTTGAGGCTCGCTTCGCTCCCACTCTGTCCTACAACCTGAGAGATCATCTGATAGAATTCATCAGACTGCTCCTTCGGTGGAGTAACCTTGTTGCCTGTTACTCACTCTCCAGAGTTCCGTCAGTCCGCCGTTCTTTTGCCTGAGAGTTTGCTGGGAGCATCTTACCCCTTCGGCGCCGTGGTTTAACCACAGTCTCTCCGGCAGACATCAATCGGTGACACGCAACATAAGCATTCACTCTCACCTGTCAAACCATAAGATTGCGGATCTTAGAATAAGCGACTGAATGCATGCTATACGATGTCCGCTAATCCTTCAAGAGACCTTCTTCCAGGCATTTTCGAAAACCAGACTCGAACGGGATGGGAGAGAACTTCAAGTCTTGCTCAACAGGTTTTGTATCCAGTGGCTGCGCTTTTTCCACTCCTTCAAGGTTGTCAGATGTGAAAGGAGGCGTCTCCAGGAATGCTTCCATAGCAAACGCCAGGATACGGCAGAGTGGAAGCGGCAAAGGAACAACAGGCTTCCTTTCCTCCATGATGTGCATCATGGCATGGATGACGTCTCGAAATGTCCAGTCTTCTGGGCCTCCAAGCTCATAGATTTTTCCCTCCGCTTGATCCAGGATGAGAGATTCGCAGGCTACTTCTGCTACATCAGAAACTAGAACCGGACGCATCGGCTCATGCCCTCCGCCGATGAGAGGAACCACCGGAAGGGATTTGATCAAGGAAGCCATCTTATAAAAGATGCCCCGTTGCTGGGGACCATAGATAAGACTTGGTTTCAGGATTGTTGAGTGCGGGAACATTTCACGCACCAGATTCTGCTGAAGGAACTTTGAATGGCCGTAAGCTGCCAGGTTCTTCTGATGGGCACTCATGGAGCTGATCTGCACCCATTTCTTGACCTTCGCAGAATGAGCGGCATTCAAGAGAGCGCGGGTTCCATCGACATTGATTTTCTTCGAGGTTTGAAAGTCTGGACGCCCGGAACTGACAACGGCAGCAGCATGAATGATCGCATCTGTCTGAAGTACTCCGAGGGCTCTCTCCATATCCTGTTCGCGCGTAAAGTCACCTTCAAAGGTGTTTGAACCAGCGGGTAGTAGAGATCGATCTGATCCCCGACGCACAAGAGCCGTCGCTTTCCAGCCTCTGGAAATCGATTCAGTATAGATCTGAGAGCCCAGAAGTCCATTAGCCCCGGTAATCAAGACATGCATTTTGGCAGACTCCTGGTTATCTTCGACTGGGCTTCAGGCCTTGAAAGTCGATATGCCTCCTCGTAATTGAGGAGGCATATCTTGCTCACTATCCGCATCGAGTTATTACGTGTCAGGTTACAAGCCTACCCTTTGGTGACTTGCTTTGTGAGGTATTGGACGATATTCGCCATGTTCGGATCTTTCTCGATCGCTGACTCCACCTTTCGGCAAGCATAGATGATCGAAGTGTGATCCTTTCCACCAAACTTCTGAGCGATATCCGGAAAACTGTAGCTGGTCAGCTGACGACAAAGGTACTGAGCCAGATGCCTTGGCTGACTGTATTTCTTTGAGCGGTTCTTGCCAAGAAGATCAGTCACCTTAATTCCAAAATAAGCGCATACGGAGCGCTGCACATCTTCAATGGTCACACGCGGCTGCGGCTGACCGATCATAAGGTGACCAAGAACATCGCGAGTCATTTCAAGGTCGACGGGTCGATTATGGAGTGAAGAAGCCATCTTCAGGCGTTTCAAGGCGCCTTCCATCTCACGAATGTTATCCTTCACGCGTTCGGCGATGAAGAAAATCACTTCATTCGAGAGCTCGATATCCTCTTTCTCAGCCTTCTTCTTCAAGATGGCAATACGTGTCTCAAGGTCTGGAGACTGGATATCAACCAGGAGACCCCATTCGAATCGAGAGCGCAGTCGGTCTTCCAGAGCAGCCAGGTCTTTGGGAGGCCTGTCACTGGTTACAACGACCTTCTTACCTGCATCGTAGAGAGCATTAAAGGTGTGAAAGAACTCTGTCTGAGTTCTTTCCTTACCCATCAGAAACTGAACGTCATCGATAAGGAGGAGATCCACGTTTCTATACGCTTCTCTGAATTCCATATGTTTCTTATTCTGAATCGAATCGATGAATCCATTGATGAACTGCTCCGATGTTACATAAAGAACATGAAGACTCTGATTCAGGTGATAGGCTCGTTGACCGATAGCCTGCATCAGGTGGGTTTTTCCCAAACCTGATTGACCATAGATAAAGAGTGGATTGAAAGCTTTACCATTGGGATCAGCAACGGCGGTTGCGGCAGCGTGCGCATATCGATTACTTTCGCCAACGACGAAATCTTCGAAAACATAGCGTGGGTTCAGCCTGGGCTCAGGGGAAATCTCCGTTATGGAGTCGCTCTTCATTCGAGTGGAGGCTCGATTGAACTCTGAGCCTGTGGTTGAGGGGATCAACCGGTCTTGAGAAGCTGGAGTCTCTCCAAAAATTTGCGCTCTTCGGGAATTGCCAATAGAATGTCCGTTTCCATTCTGCTGAACTTCCTGAAGCCGATTCGTTTTCGAGCCAGGAAATCCATTCGACTGAGAAACTTCCTGATGATCATCTTCTTCACAAGTTATTGATAATGAGAGATCATCTGTGAGAATCTCTTTGAAGGCGGCTTCGATTTCAGGGAGGTATCTTTTTTCGATCCACCTGAGATAGAAGCGGTTCGGAACAGTGAGCTGGAGATGAGCATTCTCCTCATCAAAGTCGTTCATAGTGACTGGTGAGATCCAAGCGGTGAACGCTTCCTCTCCGATTGATGAGCGAATATTCTCCATGGCCTTTTCCCAGAGGACAGGGGTAATGAGGACCATAATGTGCCTTCCAACAATATATTTAAAGTCAAAGCGTAATCAGTTCGATGCGCGATGAATTACCAGAGGAAATTCGTGTTCTTCAAGGCTTTTCTGATTAAAAATTTCCTCGACTGAAATAAAGCTAAATTCACTGATATCAGTCAACTAGATTTTTCCACAGAAGCCGAAATGATCTGTGAATAATATGTGAACAAAACACTAGAAGTCTCGATTTTTCAAGGCTTTGGAGCCCTTGGTAGACCCCTCTCGATCTCCGTTTTCTTTAAACGACCTCTCCTCAATAAAAACACCTGCATTTCGCAAGACTGACATAATTCACGATCAGAACTTCTGACCTTTTACCGAAAATATTCTAACGAAGACTGATTAATGAGAATTCGGATCATCTTTTCATGTAAACAACGAAATCAGAAAACCGGGGTAAAAGTCATCGGGTGTATATGTAAGCGATTGCAGTCCCCGTCTCATTCTGATGTGCCTGCAATGCTTTTGAGTGTTGAAATATTGTGGCGATCACGCATGGTCTCTTCTTTCTGAGGACCCATCTCACAGTCGATCATGTTCCGCATGATCGAAATTGAATGTGTCTACGTCGCCTTCAAATGAATCATATCGCACCGTCTGCTGGCCTCTTTTAAGGCTGGGTCCAATCTGAGTCGAGGTTCAGACCATCGCGATGGTCTGAGCATGGTCTCAGCATCGAGCGAGCATGGTCCGAGCATGGTCCGAGCTCCCGGTTCGAGAGATATGCCCTAAAGTTGTGGATGACATTTGAGAGAGAAGAGTGCACCCGT
>CAYTGM010000002.1:0-386651 GCA_964437365.1 uncultured Candidatus Sumerlaeota bacterium
TGGTAGTGCGACACCCTCGCTTGAGTCTTATTTCAATGCCAAGACTGGCAAGTATAGACTCTTCGAACTTACCTCTCGCCCACAAGGTTTGTCTCTACCGGAAGTTAGGATTGTACCGCTTATTGGAGAAAAAACAGAACAGGTTACTTCAGGTACGCTCTTGTCAGAACCGTTAAAGGAAAGTCTTCGACAAAGACTGCTAAAAGGTGAGCAGTCTATCCTCTTTCTCAACAGGCGTGGTTTCTCAAGTTTTTTACTCTGTCATAAATGTAAACACGTCATGCGGTGCCATGAAGATGATATTGTAATGACAATTCATCGCAAGAACAGACGCGACAGGGTAGCACAAGAAGAGCAGGACGATCTTTTTCAGTCGGCATTGAAACCTGAGGAAGCATTTTTGAAGTGTCACTTCTGTGGATATACAGCAGATTATCCTAAGCTTTGCCCGGAGTGCGGGGAAGGAGAAATGACGGCACTCGGCACAGGTACTCAGAGGGTCGAGGAAGCACTGGCGGAAGAGTTTCCACAGGCTTCTATTCTTCGTCTTGATCAGGATACCGTGCGCGGAAAGTATGGTTTCCAGAGTGCGTGGGAGAAGATGAACTCCGGAGATGTTGACATTATCCTCGGGACCCAAATGATTGCCAAGGGCTTGCACTTGGACCGAGTCACCCTGGTGGGGGTCATTCTCGCCGATGTGGGTCTTTTTATTCCGGATTTCAGGTCTGAAGAAAGAACCTTTTCCCTCCTGACGCAGGTCGCGGGAAGAGCTGGAAGATCCGACATTGGCGAAGTGATCTTCCAGACGTATATGCCTGATCACTCTGCTATCCAGAATGCAGCAAAACATGATTATTTGACTTTCTACCAGCAGGAAATCAAAAGAAGGGAAAAGACGGGCTTCCCTCCCGTCTCTAAATTAACAGCCCTGACCTTAAGTGGTAAAGATTTCAAGGAAGTCAAAGAACTTGCCTATACATTGACAGGCGTAATGAGGCGGCTTCTCCATAGAAGAGAAGCCAATACAATTAAAGTGCTTGGTCCCCAACCTGCCCCCATCGAAAAGCTTGCTTCACGCTTCAGGTTTCGTATCCTACTCAAAGCTGGCAGTCAAAGTGCCATCAAGAATCTCTTAAGTGAATCTCAGCGGGACAAACAGTGGAGAATCACCGGAAACAAGAATCTCACAATCGATATTGACCCCATTGACCTCCTGTAAAGGTGTGAAATTGATAGACTCCGTTCTTATTGTTAGACTTTCAGCCATAGGTGATATTGTGCATGCTCTCCCATTTCTTGAAGAAGTGAGAAGACAGTTGCCTAACGCAAAGATCGGCTGGGTTGCAGAAGAACTTGGTGCCACTCTGCTAGAGAATAACCCAGCACTCGATAAACTCTACGTCATCCCGAAAAAAAAATGGAGAGGGAATTATCACCGCCTTTTCTTTTCCGATATCCGCCCATTCTTCAAAAAGATATACAATGACGGCTGGGGTGCGACCGTGGATCTGCAGGGAATTACTAAGTCTGGTGTTGTTTCGCGTTCGGTTGGTGCTGCTGTAAGGGTTGGATTTTCTGGGAAAAACTCCAGAGAGATCAATCGACTCTTTAATAATAGAAGAATTGAACCTGCTATTTCTGATATACATGTTGTAGAACAGAACTTAAGACTTCTCGAAGGACTCGGATTGGTGTTCCCTGAGAAAATGCCTCGGGGAGAGATCGCTTTCAGAGAACAGGAAACTTCCGAAATCAAAGAAATGTTGTACGAAGCAGGGTGGGAAGACGAGCCATTGATTGGTGTGAACCCAGGCGCCGGCTTTCCAAGTAAACTCTGGCCTGTTGAACACTACGCCCATCTAGCAGAAAGAATCAGCCTGAAGTATGGTGTGCGCCCTTTGATCTTCTGGGGACCGGGAGAGGAAGAGTACCGCGATACTCTATTGGAATCGCTCAAATCATTGGGCGCTTTCACCCATCCCATGACGACTGTCAGGCAGATGGCCTGCATGATAAAATCCTGCAGAATGCTGATGGGCGGAGATACCGGTCCCAGTCAACTTGCCGGACTCGTTGGGGTACCCGTATTGACAGTCTTTGGATCGACACCACCGGAAAGAAATCAACCGTGGACAGGAGATCTTCGTGGTAAGGATGATCTGTCAATACAGAGAAGAGACTTGGAATGCTGTCCCTGCTGGAATCGCCGCTGCCCACTTGAAGGGAAGGACTTTATGGCCTGCTTGAATGGTCTGAATGCTGACACTGTCTATGCAGAAGCGGAACCCTGGATAGAGCAGCATCTAAAAGATCTCTAAGGGCTGATCATGATAAGAAGAGCTGTCTTTCTGATTGTCGTTTGCCTTCCACTTGTCTCCTGTCAGTCTGACATCTTCCTCAAGGCTTCGGGTGATTTATCCCCCACAGTAGCCCAGCTGCTGAACGAAGACCTCGCTGAATTGAAGCGGAGCTTCAGCGTTGATACTGTCTATTTGCAGGTCAGCAAAGGAGAAGAGAACCTCTATCAGAGCGGCTTTTCATTTTCGCAAGACAACGTGAGAGACCTCGAGAATTTCTATTTCGATATAGCCTCACTTACGAAACCAATCGCTGGTGTACCTGCAGCAATTGAATTGTCTGGGCCCAGCATCAGAGAAACAGTATATCCCGCGGCCTTTTTAAATCATACGAGTGGGTTCCGGGATACTGATAATTTACTTCCCGAAGTTGATACGCTGTTCAGGGAGAAGGATGACTCTGTATTTCAAACCAATGACCTCTCTAATTCTGTATGCTATAGATATAGTAATCGGAATTATATCTACTTGAGCTGGAAGGCAACAGAGTCAGGAATTCGAGCGGAACATTTCAGAGATTATTTTCCGACGCTTACCTCTGGAATTAACTGGAGGCCTGATATCCGCCAGAAGGTCGTCGTTCCCGCAGGCCGGGGAGAAGATGGAAAACTCCTGGAAGGACATCCCTTCGACCCCATCGCACATTATCAACTGAAAAATACTGACTCTCTTCCACTTCATAGTGGCCTTTTTGCCACAGGACCAGACGTTACAGAGCTTATGAGCAGGCTTGTTATCGGCGAGAATCTGTCCTATAAGCAACAGATCTGGAGAGATCTTTTGTTCAAGAAGATTGATGTCTATCCTGATTGTCAGACTGGCCGAGATAGAATCGTAAGTCGGGGAGGACTGTATTGCGCTGTTCGTCCACCATTTGCTCCAGATGGAAGTCGAGCGGGCAGGTATTTTTTTATCACAGGCTATACGGGGTGTTTTCTGTGGGTAGATACGAAAGAAGAAATCGTCCTTCTTATTCTTTCCAATGCATCATTGACAGAAGGCTATTCAACCATAGAGAAATTCTATGAGGAAGTTGTTGATACAATCCTCGCTGGAAGGAAAGAGCTTACAATATGAGCAAGAAAATGACTCATCTTAACAAGAGTGGAGAGGTCCATATGGTTGATGTCTCTGGCAAAGACATTACGGAAAGGGAAGCCATCGCTGTCGGTGAACTTCACATGTCCGAATCAACCCGGAGAATTCTCTTCTCAGGTGGTGGCAAAAAGGGAGATGCACTTGCAACCGCACGTATAGCAGGCATTCAGGCAGTCAAGAAAACTCCAGAGCTCATACCTCTATGCCATTCAATTCCTGTTGGGTCCGTCAATATTCTGGTTGAAGAGATTTCCGAATTGAATGCGGCAAGAGTCACGACAACTGTTCGAACAGTTGGTCAAACGGGAGCAGAAATGGAAGCACTGACTGGAACCACGGTCGCTCTCCTTACCCTCTATGATATGTTGAAATCACTTCAAAAGGACATGAAGTTAACAGAAGTCCGACTCATTAGAAAGACTGGCGGCAAGTCAGGGGATGTTATGCTCGCATAAACCAGCTCGTGCTCTTACTGGGTGCCATTCTTCATGACAAAATTCTTTATATATACTCCGTGCATCCGGTGATCTGTATTATCAGGCAAAATTTGAGGGTACTTTGAGGGAGTAAATCCAGGGGAAACACTCACCTCAAACACGCCAGCATTATCTGACAATGGACGCCATCCCTCAGAGATGGAGTACTGAATCGTTTGTGTTTCACCTGCTTGTAGAAACAGTTCATCTTGCTCGCCTGAAGGGAGGCTTACCTTTACGTGAGCAGGCGTACCGAGGCGGAATGCTTCAAATTGTATCTCTGTGATATTCTCTGATACCACTGTACTCCAATTGAGGCCTGACCAGAAAGTGAGACCATCAGCACTCTTCTCAATATATCGCGGTTGTGAATCGACGAGGGTTCTCAAGCTGCCAAAACTGGCAATGATAAGGCTATAGACACCACAAAGAAGTAGCACTCTTGGTCCCCAGATACTCTGAACAGGTTCGTCAACTCTGGCATAAGACTTACGACATAATCCGACAAGAAGTCCGAAAAAGCTCCAGGTCATGAGCTCTACAACACGTATATAGAAAATATATTGAGCGATACTTACTGTCAGGATGCCGGCAAGACTCAAAAGAAGGCAGAGGACGATCAATTTCACATGAGGATCAAAAGACTTCCAGGATTTCTTGAGTTCCAGGAGAACTCCTCCAACGCCCAATAGCAGCAGTAACGAGTAGCCAACTCCGTTTTCTATGAGAGTATGCAGCCAGAGAGAGTGAGCCGTCATGTGATCACTCTGGTACCACTTGAAGAAGGGAGTGAATGTCCAGTCATAGCTGAGTCCGTGCATTCCCAGCCCGATTCCCTGGGGGTAGCTCTGAAGAAACCAGAGACCAGAAACATAATAGTTTATACGGTCTTGAGCCTGAAGAAGAGTTTTTAGTCGGTGAATCAAAGAATCGCTCGAAAAGAAAAGAACCACAATCAGTGCCACAATCGCGAAGGCTGAGCCCCATAGCAGTACCGGCTTAAGTAATTCACGCCTCTCTTTCAGCGCATAGACAAGAAGTAAAGCAATTGATACAGCAAAGCCAAGCCAGGCTGCACGCGCTGCGGTTAGAATGAGCGTTGTACCGACGATCAGTGCAGAAAAAGCAACAAAAAGGACGCGTTTCCTTGTCCAGCGTGACATCCAGACAATTACCCCGGGCCACAGCAGAACGATCCACTGGGCGAACCATCCAGCGTGTCCAGCAGTCCCCTGCAATCGCCCAGCATGAAGGGGGTCTGGGTTTGCCCGCCTTATATGTGACAGGTGCAAGAGATCGCTATAATCAAGAAGAGCAAAGAAGCAAGTTACAAGCAAAGAAATTCCTCCAAGCTTCAGACACCTTGCGATCAGAAGTGGATCGGAATAGCGTGCAAAAATGATTGCCAGGCAGAGGCCTGTTCCCCAATTCCAGTAGGACTTCAATGTCCATTCGGGGTTGTTAGCGGCCCCATAGAACATGGCAGTGACTGTGTTAAGGATCTCATTGCGACCTTCGAAAAAGGATTGTTCGCGAAATACGATATACTTGATGCCGATCAGGGCCGAGCCGAGCAGTATCAGAAGCAACCCCGCTACATATTGGGGCCATAATCCCCAGTGTACACGTTTGCCATCTGATGAAATAGAGTATGCAGTATCAACATCACCAGAAGCATTGAGACCAATTACTGATCTATTTCCTCCTTTAACCTGACCACACACAATCCCAAGGACAAGCACCTCAAGCGCAACAAGCAGATGGTTATTCGACTGATCCATAATGAATAGCGGACCAACAAGAGCAATTGTATATAATCCCCATCTGACATCAAGGAATCCAAGGACAAATACAATTAGATACAGTACTCGCCCTTCCGTGGTACCACCCGTTTGGAAAAAAAAGAAGAGTGAAAAAAAGATCGCGATTACAAACCAACGCAGGCAAAGCTCTACCCGTCCCATGGGGGCTTCTGAGGTACGAGCTTCTCCTTCTGGGCCTTTGATGACCTTAATGTATTCCTGTTGCTCCAATAGACTGACAAAATCCCTGGGTTAAATGGAGTTTAAGCACATTGTTCTGGGATTGAAAGAGGTCGGCGTAACAAGGTCAACAGGGAGGAGAGGGGTTTAGAGTGATATTCAAGGGGGCCGCTCATTATATGCTCGCTACGAGCAGCACCTCGGAACGTCTGAAAGCCTCGAAATCGTAATAATGTGACTGCTTTCTCATCCAGTCAGATCCACGACTCTCGCCCACCATTTATCTTACCATAACTTTTCAATCTCACTCTAGATTTTCCTCGCGTGTCCTCGAATACCCAATAAGATGGTGACTCATTATCCTATGAGGACCAAAGTGGTGCCGCAGAATGATCGTTAAATCGCAGAAAGCATCATATGCCATCGAAATACTTCTTCTGCTCTTCTTTTATGTGTGCCACTCGCCATTGGCCGCCCAGCAGGAAGTTACCCCTCCTGATTCAACGACTTCTCCAACTCTTCAACTGTCGGACGGTCAGATTTTCAGAGTCGGCTATTTGAGAAGAGAGACAACGGGTCATCCGGATGTCGTGTATCTTGAAGGCCTCCGCAGTCAGCTCATGAGCCAGGAGCAATTTGTAGAACTGCTGGATGGAGAAGGATTCGCACAGATCGGTCTATTTCCCTGCGATGGCTCAGAGGATATGATTCGACGATTAAATGTGGGAGAATTTGATCTCGCATTTTCGCCTGCTTCGATTTTTCTATCTCAGCAGAATGATTACCTTCCTTTTCTTCAGTCGCGTCGACAGGGAGATGTCATTCCCGTTCGCGGCCGCATATACCGCCAGGGGATAATCTTTGTCTCAGCAAGAAGTGAATTGTTTAATGTCGATGAGCTGACGTCCGCGCGTGTGAAAGACTATCTTGACAAGAACCGGCTCGCTCTCGTTTCTACACAAAGTGTAGCTGGGTTCCAGGCGCCGCTTCTTGAGCTATACAATCGATTTGAGGTTAAGGGGACAGCGTCAGGGTACAGCTGGTTTGAAACTTCGGAAGAAGTTGTTAAGGGGGTACTCTCGGGGCTTGCCGATATTGGAGCATGTGATGAGTCAGCAATGCGGCGTGTCCTTGAGCAGGTTCCTCATGATAAATCTGATGAGCTCATCCGAATTCTTCTGAGGACAGATCCTGTGATTACGGACCCAGTGATTATTAAAGAAAAGTTTGACCCGAGGCGCTCATCTCTAGGTCGGATGTTGAGGTCTCAGATTCGACAGTACTCTCTCGATGGTGAACTCGGCGATATACAATACAGCGAAGTCAGTGCACAGGACTACCGGTCATTGGGACAACTGTTGCTTGAGTACGAAAGAAAAATCGGAGAAGTCCCACGATAATGAACAGTGGTAAACGGAATGACATCTCCAAATGGCCTACAATCCTGACGGTCGTTATTCTAAGTCTATCTCTGGGAACACTGACGTGGCTGCAAAAACAGATGGAGAGTGCTCAAGAAGCTTCAATCCAGAATACAGCTGACCGTTTCGCTGCTACTGGCGTTATTGGAAGGCCAGAATCTACTTCGATCGTCTTCAGCGAACTGGAAACTTTTGTTCGCGTCAGCAAAGGCGGTGCTATCCGAGAGCTCCATGTTACGAAGACGCGAAGTGATGGTTCAGAGTCTACGGTCTATCCCTATTACCTCGATCTTATCCAGCCTGATTGGAATCGCGATGCAAAGTGGAGAAAGATCCCAGTTGGTTCACCAGCTGTGGGGTTTCTTTACATTGATGAAAATCGCACATCACTAAGAGCAGTACGTCTATCTATACTTGTATTGTCATTAATGCTTATCGCGGGATTCTTCGTACTCTTATTTCGTCAGCGGGGAAAAGAGGTCGAAGTGAACCAGCTACAGAGCGAGCTACAGGAACGAAAGAATCAGATTATTCAGCTCGAGCGTCTAGCGCTTGCAGGGCAACTATCAGCCAATGTTTTTCACGACATTAAAAAACCTGTCTTGAACATCAAGCATGAGGTCACTGACTTTCAGGAAGGGGAAGACAAGCCCGATGAAATCCTGAGGACCATCAGGCTCCAAACAGATCTTTTTTTGGATATGCTCAGAGACCTTGGAATGGAATCTTTCGTCAATACAAAGGAAACTTCCCCTGAGTGGTGCGACCTTCATGACTGCCTGGAAAGATCACAGAAGCTTGTTCGTTACGAACAGGGGAATGTCGAGTTGGAGTCACCTTTTCAATCGAGTGAGACCCCTCTTGTTAAAGGGTATCCTTACCGGTATATTCAGCTCTTCAGTAATCTTATACTGAATGCTTATCAGGCCCTTGACGGGAGTGGAGTTGTTCGTCTCTCGCTCAGTGTATCAGATGACTCAGTCACGGTTTTAATTGAAGATTCGGGACCTGGCATTCCATCTACCATGCGAAAAGAGATCTTTGACCCCTTTATTACCTCGAGAAGTGAGAAAGGTGGAAGTGGTCTCGGGCTATATATCTGTAAGATGATCGTGGAAGAAAGTGGGGGAGTACTTGAAGTTGAAGACTCTGAGGAATTGGGTGGAGCGAAGTTTGTGGTTACCCTTTCCGTTTAATCTGTTTCCATCCGCTATACTGACTCAGGTCCGACTTCCACTTTTCTGGAGCCTTGAGATTGTATTCTTTGAGATCTACGGGGATCATTTTTTCGACAATGAGAGCTTCTGGAGTCGGGATGATCTCAAGAGCTTTAAACTTTACCCCTTCTTGAGCAACCTTTCTCGCTGTCTGGGCGAAAAATGGGTCATGCAGTTCAGAGGGGCGAACAGCTTTTGTATGACTCCGCTGAGCTGTAAAGATAACAGTCGCTTTATTACCCTGAGACACGACATGTGCCAACTCTAAGAGATGCTTGCTGGCACGTTCACTGACAGAATCGGGAAAGTAACCGCGATTGTCCGGATAAACGAGGTGACAATTCTTCACCTCGATATAGTGTTCCTTCTTCTTTTCTTTGAGCCAGAAATCTGTCCGTGAATTCTCACCGTACTTTTTTTCTGGTTTCATTTCTTCCCAGCTCGTAAAGCCTCTAAGCAATCGCTCTTCGAGAAGACGTTTCACGATCTGATTCGGTATCGACGTGTTGGTTCCGATCAGGTAGCCATCAATTTCTGAGATTTCCCAGGTGTACTTGAGCTTTCGCTTTGGGTTATTACTTCTGGAGAACCATACTCTGCTACCTTCCTTGACAAGTCCTTCCATTCTTCCCGTATTGACACAATGAGCGACGATCATTGATCCATCAGAACGTTTTATATCAGCAAGGAAACGATTATATCTTCTGACCAGAACACCTTCTTCAAGAGGTTCTGGGTAAGGAAAAGTCAATAAAGGCATAAGAAAACAGATTAGGTTGAAATGGTTTAAGATCCGATCGGAAGGGAAATGGTAAATCGAGTCCCTTCTCCTTCGGCTGTTTCAAAGAAGATCTTTCCTTCGTGCTCTTCAACAATCTTTTTGCAGACGGCGAGCCCAATACCAGTTCCTCGACGACCTTTTGTTGAGAAAAACAGTTTGAAGAGTTTCGCACGGGCTTCCTCGGGAATCCCCATTCCGCTATCGGCTATACGCAATATAATCGAATTCTTTTCACTATCCAGGTAGCTTTCAAAGTTCACTTCACCCGGCTCATTTTCAGGAATGGCATCAAGGGCATTCGTTGCAATGTTCAGGATAACATCGTGGAGAGCGTCTTTGTCCAACAGCATCAGGGGAAGCGTGTCCTGAAGGTTCATGCTCACCTGTATATTTCTCTGCATGGCTGTTTCTTCGATTTCCTCAGCCACTTCAGAAATAATATCATTCAAGTCAGCTTCCTCTTTCTGAGAAACCTGTTTCCTTGAAAAGAGAAGCATGTTCTCAACCAGGGAACGAATTTTCTTATTACTTCTTTTCAGCATTCCCCAGCCTGATTCAATCTTCTCCATGTCATTGCGTTTGATCCCTGAATCGAGGAGAAATGCACCGCCCTGGATACTCGTAAGGATATTCTTGATGTAATGCGCAACTTCACTCAGGGAAATAGCGATCGCAGCGAGACGCTCTGCTTCAACTTTTTCTGTATAGAGACGTTTCTTTTCCAGAACGATTGCAGCCTGTTTGGCGATGATTTCAGCAAATAGAATCTCCCCGTGTGTCCACTCTCTTATATCAGCCCGGCGAACTGATTGAACTCCAATAACCTCATGCTGGATCCTAAGAGGGGTACATATGTAAGACACAAAGCGATGTTCTTCTTCTGTGTCGTCGAGTTTCTTATGGTCCGGGTGGTGACGAGCATCACTGACTACCAATGTCTTGTTCTGTTTTGCCGCGACACCGGGAATGCCCTGGCCAATATTGAAGCCACGCACTCCAAGCTCCGGTGACATATTCAACCCGTGACTTGCCTGAAGTACAAGAAACTCTGGATTGTCCTCATCTCTCAGGTAAATCGAACAAGTGTCTGTGCCCATGACCCTCGCAGCAATAGAGCAGAGGTTGCTGAGGATGTCTTCGATCTCCATCACAGAACCAACGTTATGGCTGATTTCAAGAAGGGCTTCAGCAATACGTATATCTTGATCGAATGTTGATTCTGGCAAACTCATCATATTCTTTCCCCGAAGAGACAGGTGAGGATTATACCTCACCCATTCTCAAAATCAAGCCACATTAGTTGATAAGATGAACAGCAAGTGCATCGCGAAGCTTTGGCTCAAACCAGGTCGATTTAGGAGGCATGAGGCCACCTTCATCGGCAATGGTCATCAGATCCACAAGACTGGTTGGGTACATCGCAAAAGAGACAACAAACTTACCTTCGTCGACAACTTTCTTCAGTTCCTTTGTCCCTCTGATACCGCCAATAAATGCGATACGCTTGTCTGTACGCGGATCCTGAACTCCCAACAGCGGATTCAGAACTGTGTCCTGGAGAATCGATATATCAAGACCTCCGACTGTGTCCTTGCCTTCCTTGACCGAATCCTTCCACACAAGCTTGTGCCACTTGCCATTCAGGTACATACAGCATTCACCAGCCTTCGAAGGGCTTGCCGTTTCCGTTTGCGATACCTCTGCCACTTCTTTGACCTTTGTCATGAACTCTTCTTCGCTTAAGCCGTTCAAATCTTTAACAGCTCGGTTGTAATCGAGTATTTTCACCTGGTCGTGTGGAAACGTAACAGTCAGGAAATAGTTATAAGGTTCTTCGCCTGTGTGGTTGGAATTTGCGCCCATGCGCTCTGCTCGAACCCTCGACGCAGCAGCACTCCGATGGTGACCATCGGCAACGTATAGCGCAGGAACCTTTTCTGCAAATGCTTGTTCTATCGCACTGATCTTAGCTGGATCACGGACAAACCAGCCTGTATGCTGGATGCCGTCCTCCGCAGTGAAATCAATATCCGGATCATTCTTTGTTTCCGAGAGAAACAGCTCATCTACTTCCGGGTTCGATCGGTAAGTAAGAAAAACCGAACCGGTCTGCGCCCCGAGAATATTGATATGGCGTGTGCGGTCGTCCTCTTTGTCCGGACGAGTCTTCTCATGCTTTTTCACGATTCCTTCGTCATACTCCTTACAGCTTGCACCGGCAACCAGACCAATCTGTTCATGGTCTCCCATGACTAGTTTATAGACAAGGTAGCAGGGGGAGGCTTCCTGAACGAGATGTCCCTCTGAGATCATCTTTTTCAGATTATCAGCACCATGCTGGTAGACTTCATCACTGTAGGGGTCAACGTTCTCGTCGAGTTCAATTTCAGGCCTGGTAACGCGAAGAAAGCTGAGGGGCTTATCTTTGGCCATTTCCCGGGCTTCCTCCGTGTTCATCACGTCGTAGGGGAGAGCACAAATCTCCTCTGCTTTAGACGCCTTGGGAGCCAGAATTCTGAAAGGTTTTAAAGTAGCCACGATTAATATCTCCGTTGAGGTTCATTGGGGACCTTGAGCGTCCCTTGGCTGCGTGCAGGGGCATGTGTGCAAGAGGGCAGAGCCGGGGCAATGGAGATATTGATTTGAGCTCTCAACCTGGAGCTCTGTTATGAGCGCCATTTGGTGTCCTCACCGGGTGACCGACCCCTGTTCGACCTTTGCCCGACATCTGACGGACGACTCAAGTCGATGGTAAGACGTAGATAAGACGTCGGACAGACGTCCGTCATCGGGTGTAAGTGCAGGTTGGACGATACTGTAACTAATTGTCTGTAAATTGAAGTTGGCCATCGGCTAACACTTGTTGGTGCAAGCCTTAAACAAGAAGGAGTCAGCCGATGACTGGAAAACGTTTAGACGATTTACTGGGGAGTTTGGAAGGGGAAAGTCGCCTTGGAGATGAAGATATTCTGAGATCTCTTGTTAAGATTATTATCAGTGAGCTGCTCGAAGAGGAGGTGCAGAGCCATCTTCAGGCTCAAACCTATGAGCGCACGGAAGGACGCCGTGGCTACCGTAACGGCAAGAAGGAACGCACACTGATGACACGTGTTGGAAAACTTGATCTTCTTATCCCTCAGGTCAGGGACTGCATGCCGTTTCGGACCATCATCTTTGACCGCTATCAGCGAACAGAGACAGCTCTCATTAATACCTTCCAACGCATGTATCTTGAAGGTGTATCAACGCGCTCTGTAAAGACTGTGCTCGAGCAACTGGGTGGCTTTGAGGTCTCTGCACAAAGCGTCTCTCGGGCAACCAGAGCACTGGATCAGGAGATCGCAGCGTGGCGAAAACGCCCTCTCGGCAAGGCTTATCCCTTTATCTTCGTCGATGCCTGCTATGAGAAGGTACGCAGTGAGCGTGGAGTCGTCTCGCAGGCCTTCATGATCGTTGTTGGTGTCAATGAGCTGGGTCGGCGCGAACCCATTGGCCTCTATACAGGAGAGACAGAGAGCGAAGAGACCTGGGGGGCGGTGTTTCGTGATCTCAAAGCAAGAGGGGTTCATGGCGTGAAAATGCTCATCTCAGACGCTCATAAGGGGATCATCAACAGCGCCAGTAAAGAGTTTCTTGGTGTTGCCTGGCAACGCTGTCGGGTTCACTTCCTGAGAGAGCTGGGAAAGAAACTTCCAAGTAGTGAGCGCAAAGAACTCTACAGCGATGTGAAAGCAATCTATGCGACTCTCAGCTATGATATAGGGCTGCAGACGGCAGAGGAGATCGCGGATAAATGGGAGAAAAGAAGGCCCGCTGTGGCAAAGATGCTTCGCAATGGCACCGAACAGACGCTGACCTTCACCACCTTCAAATACTGTGAGCATGATATGAGGCGACTGGGATCAACCAACCTCATTGAACGAGCTATTAAAGAGCTGAAGAAACGAACAAAAGTGATCCCTTCGTTTCCTAACGAGGGGTCAGTGATGCGCATCTATGGAGCCCTCCTGATGGATCTCGAAGAGCGATGGGAAAAAAGAGGCATCTACATCCACGTTTAGACGAACGACCAAAGAGGTCACAGAAACCCTGAACCCTCGACCAAATGCACCAGCAAGAATTTACAGCAAACTCTTTACACTACCGGTTGGACGAATGAAGAGCCGAGCGCGAAATTAATGAATGGCTTCAGTGGCTCGGCAGCCCGTTAACAACAATTCCCTGAATTGCCCCGGATCTCTCCAGAGCCGTCTGCTGCGAGAAAGAACTTCCTCTCTTTTGAGGGGTTTCCATGCTCTTGAAAATTGATGTGTCTCGACGTTCACACAGGCAATTGAATGTGCATAGCCTTGAACTTCATCGAGTTTCAATCCCTCGCAGCGAAGTCCGTGAAAGACTTGGACTTGAGGAATAAGCTATTTCACCGGTGAATCAAATCTCTCACCATTAACGGCCGGCATCACTGCGCTGGAGAGAAGGCTTGGATTATGAGGATCTTCCAGATATGTGTACCCGTTCATTCCATCAATGTAGAAGCGGGTGAGCTGAGCACTTTCCTCAAGGCTGATGCGACGCTCCTTGACGGCTTTTTCAACGACACCGCGGAAGCTTTCAATAAGTCGGCGAGGCTCGAATTGGACATACTCGAGAACCTCTGAGACCGTGTCACCTTCGACGAGGTACTTGAGCTTCAGTTCGCCCTCTTCATCGACGCTGACGTGAACGGCATTTGTATCACCAAGCAGGTTGTGGAGGTCGCCAAGGATCTCCTGGTAGGCTCCGAGAAGGAAAATGCCCAGGTAGTAGGCCTGGTCATTGTCGTCGTGAATCTCGAGAACCTTCTTCACGTCGTGGCGATCAACGAAACGGTCGATCTTTCCGTCGGAGTCACAGGTAATATCGACCAGGAGGCCGCGAGACTCTGGTTCTTCATCGAGTCGATGTATAGGCATGATGGGGAAGAGCTGACCGATTGCCCAGCTGTCGGGGAGGCTCTGGAAGAGGGAAAAGTTGCAGAATAGTGTTTCTGCCATGAGTTCATCGAGCCCTGATAGATCATCGGGTACTTCGGGAAGATCTGAAACAGTTTCTTTTACCTTCTCACAGACAGCCCAGAAGAGGCTCTCCGCAAGTGCACGTTCCTGAAGCGTCAAATATCCGAGGTTGAAAAGGTTAATTGCCTCTTCACGCGCCTGAACGGCGTCGTGGTAATTCTCGATATACGTTTTCTTGTTATATTCGTTGTAATTGTCGTAAAGGCTTCGCAATGGAGCAGGTGAATCTTCATCTGGTTCGGTAAGCTCTGATACGCAGGCTTCCCTGTAACTGGTTCTTCCAAGGACATTGACCAGAAGAACACTGTGATAAGAGATGATCGCTCTTCCTGATTCAGAAAGGATGTTCGGATGCTCAATTTCCGCTTCGTCGCATACTTCCTTGATACGGTATATCACATCGTTTGCATACTCTTCCAGCGTATAGTTCACTGAAGATGAATAGTTTGTTTGCGACCCATCGTAATCTACGCCGAGTCCACCACCGACATCGAGAAACTTCATGTTGGCACCGGCTTTCTTCAACTCGGTGTAGATTCGAGCTGCTTCACTGATTGCCGCTTTTATGCGGCGGATGTTCGACACCTGACTTCCCATATGGAAGTGAAGAAGCTGGAGGCATTCTTCCATGTTTCTTTCTTTCAGGTAGTCGAGAGCACGGAGAGCTGCTGGGATTGTCAGTCCGAACTTTGATTTAATACCAGCACTTCCCTCCCAGCGGCCAACGCCTCGACTGGCAAGCTTGACGCGCATGCCAATGCGTGGTTTTACCTGATGCTTCTGTGAGAGTCGTGTAATGAGTTCGAGTTCGGTAAAGTTCTCGACGATCGGAATGATATTCATTCCGATCTTGCTTGCCAGCACGACCGTTTCAATAAACTCCTCGTCTTTGAAACCGTTGCATACGATGGGCATAGAGGAGTCTTCCACAAGTGCGAGCACGGCTAGAAGCTCTGGTTTAGAGCCTGCTTCAATGCCAAAGCCCAGACCGGCAGCATATTCGAGGTATTCATAAACGACATGTGCCTGCTGGTTAACCTTAATCGGGTATATACAGCTGTATTCACCCTGATACTCTTCATTCTTGATGGCCTGGTCAAAAGCCTTTCGAATGTCTTCGAGACGAGTTTTCAGGATTTCAGGAAAGCGGGCAAGAACCGGTGTGTTGATTCCACGTCTGCGGAGCTGTTCAACAAGCTCTAATAGATCAACGGCCTTATTTGGGTCACGATCGGGGTGAACCTGCAGGTGACCTGAGTCGTCTACGGCGAAGTAATCTTTTCCCCACAGGTTGACTCCGTACAAATCAGTAGAATCCTGAACTGTCCATTTCTCTATCTTAGGGCTACCATTACCTGCCATATAAGTTCTCCTGGTTACTTACGTGCCACGACAAGCATGTTCGTGGCATCTTTCCAAATAGTGTCGTCGAGGTCAAACCCCTCATCGTCCTGCAAAATATTATCGATCTCTTCAAGGGGGAAGAGTCGGATAGAATCTTGAAACCCAGCTTTATTCAAAAGGCGTTTGATTTCTTTTGGTGTATACATACGCAAGTGAAGTTCCCATTCCTCTACCTCGTCCTCAATCGTCCACTTGCCTTTCGAGACGAGTCGTTTTGCAGAAGAGTCAAATTTCCAGCTTTCGTATATCTCAACATTCTCCCCTTCTTTCGTCACGACGGGAACTTCTTTCACCACGTCTTTCATGACCGACCGGACAGGCAGGTCCATCACGAAGAGTGCATTGTCCTCAAGGACGCGATAAACTTCAGACAGTACCCGTTTATTTTCATCGTCACTGAAGTAGCCGAACGAGTTGAAAAGAGCATAGACACCGCCAAGGCTGTTGTCCCGGAGAGGAATGAACCTCATATCCCCTCTGAGGAGAGAAAGATGGTCTGTTGATTCACAAGCGTTCAGTAAATCTCTCGAATAATCGAGTCCAATGGTCGGCACTTCAGATCGAGCGAGCGCCGTAGCATGCCTTCCATAGGCACACCCAAGGTCAAGGACCGGCTTCTCAACTGTAAGAAAGAATTCTTTTAAGAGGTGAACTTCCTGATCAGTCATCAGCTCCTGATTCAATAAACCACGATAAAGCTTTCCATAGCTTCGACCGAAGTATTGCTTCCACCAGGCTGATTGATTTTTTAATTCCAATTAATTCGGCTCCCATTGACCGGACGCGAGATAGGTATTTCTGCGGCCGGCTGTCAACTGCTTTGCCAGCCGTCCGAACGTGTCATGTCATGTTCATATCAACTGAGATTGGTGGATGCCCCGGAAAGGGCTTACACTTGTCAGTCGATTTTCGTAAGTTTGTTCTTCATGATGTCCGATAGAACATCCTCCAGTCCATATTGTTTGATCTTCTTGTCAAGAGTTGGCCTGGAAATTCCAAGCCGTTGAGCAGCGTTGCTCTTGTGTCCTTCACATTCTTTGAGAGTTCGAGTTATCTCTTCCCTCTCCAGCATTTCGGTCAGAACTTGAAGTCTGGGCAATTTAATCGTTGTACCTGTCTGGTCTTTATCCCCGATCCCCTGGGGAACCTGCTCATTATCAAGAACCCCGGTATTGTTCAGGAGGATCATTCTCTGAAGCGTATTCTTCAATTCTCGAACATTGCCCGGCCACGTGTGCGATAAGAGTCGACGGAAAGCTTTGGGAGTCAGGTGGATGTCTTCAGGGGAGTTGGGTATCTGGTGTCTGATATCCTCTATGAGATAAGGGACAAGTTCGGGAATGTCTTCGATGTGGTTTCTCAATGGTGGCATTGATATGGAAAGAATGTTAATGCGGTGGTATAGATCCTCGCGAAACTGTCCATCACTTACCATCTTTTGCAGATCACGATTTGTGGCACACAAGAACCTGACATCGACAGAAATCGGCACTGTTCCTCCAACTCGATAAAAGGTGCTTCCCTCTAGCAGTCGGAGGAGTTTGGCCTGGAGGTCGAGAGGCAGCTCTCCAATTTCATCGAGAAAGATTGTCCCGCCGCTCGCATTTTCCAGCTTTCCCATCCGGAGGTCCTGGGCTCCGCTGAAAGCCCCTTTTTCATAGCCGAATAACTCAGCTTCGATCAGTTCGGGAATCATACAGGCACAGTTAATTTCTATGTAGGGTTGATCTCGGCGGTCAGAGAGCTTGACCAAGGCCTGTGCACAGAGTTCTTTCCCCGTTCCCGATTCTCCACGAATGAGCACCGTCGTATTCGTGGTCGCGTATTTCCTGATGAGGCTCCGTATATCTTCTATTTCCTGGCTCGATCCTATGATTCCAAGCCGGTCGTCGAATGTGACGCTCTGATTTTCCAGAAGAAGCTTATCAAGAGGAAAGGTAATGAGTGATTCGCCAAGTGCTTCCCCAAATTCCACGTCTGAGTGATGGAAAGGGCGACTTTGATGTCTATAAAGAATCAAAGCGATTATCCTGTTCTCACGGAGTCGGACTGGGACTACAAGGTAGTAGCCTTTGAACCCATCATCTAATTCGATGACCTTACTTCGGGTGAGCTGGTTCGCGGCAGATTTCTGAAACTCCTCGTAGGCAGAGGCAAAATTCTCACACAACCCCGATGAGACTTTCAGAGGTGGTGTGGAATCCTCAATTAAGAATCCCGCGCCATCTGCTTTGATGGACTGACGAATGGCTTCGATGATTTTTTCCCAGGGGGAAGGTCCACCTAACGCAGCATTGAGCTCGGCCATGATTTTCGTGGTGAGTCGGAGAGACCTGCGGCTGATCGTGATCTGTTCCGAAATACTAGGAGTTTCATTGCTGATATCCGCCGCGTGGGTATCAGAGTCAGCCTGATTAATTGGAGGCGAACCGGAAACCTCACTCCGAATCAAAGCAATTAATGTGTTTCCAACGCGTATCTGATCGCTGGTGGCCAATTCGTACGGACCCCTGATTTCATGGCCATTTACAAACGTACCATTCTTGCTCCCGAGGTCTTTAAGGATCGGCCGATGATCATTATTCAGTTCGATGATTGCGTGGTGACGAGAAGCTCTTTCATCATGAACCGGTATGCGCGAACTAGGATCTCTCCCGATGAGCAGGGGACCGTCCAAGGTATATACCTGACCTTGATAAGGGCCAGACATGATGATAATGCTGTATGAGTGATGTTGCATTGTGAGGTGGGGTAACTATCTCTTTCAAACTGTCTGGGTAATATTTTTCATACAAATCTGCCACAGTGTGTTAAAAACGTTTACAAGTATGAAATCCCAGTTGTCACGGCAATTTTCTATAAATTACTGTTCCTACTGTATTTAGTGTCTTTTTTCACAACTTAGCTATATCTGGCCTAATCAATGCTTTTATTAACCACTAGGAGTAGAGTATACTCCGTTTGGTTAAAAAAAAGCGCCACAGCTCAATGTTGTGTGCGCTGATCCGGGTTCTCTATTGTTCGTGGGGTCCAATTGGGAAACACCGGATATTAGCTTTCGTTCCGGATGCCACCCGGAACGAAAGCGCTTTTTACACAGATTGTTTTTGTTGGGGCTGGTCTATAACGAAGGCCGTTCGATGAAAAAGTTCCTTCATCTCATCGACACAGTGCCATCGCTACACTATAAAGATAAGTTTATGATGTTTGTTTGAGTTGCTTCTGTAATGCTTCTTTTTGCTTCTGCAGTTCGTATACTTTCTCCATCGCCTGGCTATATTTTTTGTCGACTTTTTTACGTCCTTTGAAGAGCCACTGGAAAGTACGTAATAGTGAGAAAAGGGCAATGATCACGGCAAGCCCTAGAAAGACATAGCCAAGAAGATCGGCACTCAAAGGAAGGACGGACGCCACCGATTCCTTCATCACCCAGAGGACAAAAAACACAACGGCAGAAATCCAGGAAGCTAAGGGAAACCTCGAGTAGCGATTGTCCAAAGTTGGAACGCGGTTATCTGCAGTGAGCTGATTTATCTGTTTGTCGAGAGCGGCAATCTGCTCCATGATTTGTGTTCGATCCATGAAGTATCCTTTCGGAAGTATTGAAGGCTCAAGGTGCTGACTTTTTCAATATCTCAATCATCTTGATTTGTACCTTGATGAAACACAATCGAATTAGCAATCTCTTCAGCAACTTCTTTTGACTTGATCGCCTCGATCAGAGCAAGAGCGAATGGGATCGCTGTGCCGACCCCACGACTGGTGATAATGCGACCGTCTTCGACAACCTCTTCCCGAAGGACCTCGATTCCATTCCCCCTGAGTTCTTCCTCGACAGCTGGAAAGCACGCCATTCGCTTCCCAGCACAAATTCCAGAGGCAGCAAGGATTGTTGGGGCAGCACAAATAGCAGCTGTCAGCTTTTCTTCACTAAAGTTCGTTCGAACTAGATCAAGCAGTGCCATATTCCTTTTCAGCTCCTTGACTCCTGGCCCACCAGGAAGGATTAAGCCTTCAAGTTTCTCCGGTTCGATGTTTGAAAGAAGCACATCAGCCGTGATCTCGATCTCGTGAGATCCCGTGACCTTCAGCTCATTATCCTTCACCGAAGCCACGATGATATCTATTCCCGCGCGCCTGAGGAGGTCTACAACAGTGATCGCTTCCGTTTCTTCAAAGCCGTCTCCAATCGGAATAAGAAAGCTCATGTTTTGATCCTTAAACACAGAGTTGCAATCATCATGGCTCTAGAGGATCGAGTATCAACGATTATCCCAGTGGGAAATTCGACCTGAAGCCATGAAAAAACATAGCGCCGCGCTACTCCTGTGTTGCATGGCTCTTTCGAAATGACTTGAGGAAAAGGCTTAAATGATCGCGATTCTTGACTATGGTTCTCAATATACGCAATTGATTGCTCGCCGTATTCGTGGACTGGGAGTACTGGCAGAAATTTTCCCTCCCAC
Source organism: uncultured Candidatus Sumerlaeota bacterium (assembly GCA_964437365.1). GTDB lineage: Bacteria > Sumerlaeota > Sumerlaeia > SLMS01 > SLMS01 > CAYTGM01. Next base: position 20,260 of record CAYTGM010000002.1, read on the forward strand.
AATTTCATTGGCAAAAGTGGGCTCTCTCAAACCCGATGGAATTATACTGAGCGGTGGACCTTCATCTGTATATGCGAAAGGAGCCCCGAAGCTTCCTGACTGGGTTTTCGATCTGGATGTTCCTGTGCTGGGTATCTGTTATGGCATGCAGCTGATGGCACGAGCCCTTGGCGGAAGTGTGAAAGCAAGCAAGCAGCGCGAGTACGGACTGGCAGAGATCCAGTTAAAGGGGAAAAGTAAGCTCTTCGAGTCGATCGACCGTAAAACTTCCGTCTGGATGTCTCACGGAGATAAAGTAGAAAAGATCCCTGATGGCTTTCGCACCGCAGGATCCTCTCGCAACTGCCCGATCGCCGTTATGGCAAATACGAAAAAAGGGTATTACGGTATCCAGTTTCATCCTGAAGTTCACCACACAGACCGCGGTGATACCTGGCTGAGTAACTTCCTCTTCGAAGTTTGCAACGCACGCAAAGACTGGAAGATGAAAGATTTCGTTAAGCATGCCATCGAAACTATACGGGAAGAAGTTGGTAATCGAAGGGTTATTTCAGCGGTAAGCGGCGGAGTTGATTCTTCAGTGATGGCCGTCCTGCTTCATGAGGCAATCGGTGATCAAAGTGTCCCCATCTTCGTCGATAACGGCCTCCTTAGAAAGAATGAAGTTGAAGCAGTTCAGGCGATGTTCAAGAAATTGAATGTTCCGCTCAAGACTCTTCGCTCAAGCAAAAGATTCCTCGATCAGCTGAAGGGAATTGAAGACCCTGAAAGAAAGCGTCAGATTATCGGCAAAGAATTTATCGAAGTCTTTCTTCCGCACATTAAGAAAAATGATATGCTCGCCCAGGGAACACTCTACCCCGACGTTATCGAAAGCGTCTCAACAAAGGGTCCCAGCGACAAGATCAAGACACACCATAATCGTGTAGACGAAGTTCTTGCTCTTATCGAAGAGGGCCGCGTTGTTGAACCCCTGAAAGAGTTATTTAAAGATGAGGTACGCGCTGTTGGAAAACTTCTTGGAATTCCGAAAGATTTGCTCTGGAGACACCCATTCCCTGGCCCTGGGCTCGCTGTTCGAATTCTGGGCGAAGTGAACAAGCCGCGACTCGACCTGCTGCGGGAAGCTGATGCGATTTTGATCGAAGAACTCAAATCGACCGGCCACTATGATAAGATCTGGCAGGCATTCGTGGTATTACTTCCTGTTAAAAGCGTCGGGGTAATGGGAGATTCACGCTCCTACGAAAACGTTGTTGCCGTACGATGCATCACAAGTACCGATGGGATGACCGGTGACTGGTATGACTTTCCAAAAGATGTTCTAGGCCGCATATCCAATCGAATCATCAATGAAATTAAAGGGATCAATCGCGTGACCTATGACGTGAGCAGCAAGCCTCCCGCTACAATTGAGTGGGAATAAAATTTTCATGCAATCGATAACCTTGTGTTTTGACGGTATTGATCAATTTGGACCGCTTCTCGATCAAAGTGGTCATATTTGATCACATTGAGCCACATATTAACCACTGGTAACGCTTACACCAATGCGCAACAATTGCGCAATTCGTGCAATATTTTGCGCAATTGCCCCAACTATGGGGCTCTTGAACCAGTCCAAAAATAGACAGGGCAATTCTGCCAAGTATGGCACAAATGTTCCTCTGCCAATCATGAACATTTGATCTAAAGGAATCATAACAATGCCCAAACTCAAGAATGAAGGTGGACTCACCATTCGAGATATCGCCCGGATCACAGGGTACAGCCGCTCGACCGTATCGCTCGCCATTAATGACAGCCCAAAGATAAATTCTGAAACGAAGAAGCTTATCATGGAGACTATCGAACGAGTTGGTTATTCACCCAACCCTGCGGCACGTGCTCTTGGAGCTCGCTCGCGCCAGGTTGTTGCTCAGAGGAAAGCTCAGGAACAGGAGCTTTCTACCCAGACGGCGATTGAACCGGGAAGTCCTGCTTAACAGAATTCTATCAACTCTTCACAGATTCGAGGTTATCTGCCATCCTTCCTTGCAACCCCACATTGGCAGATAATCTCAACTACCTTTTACGGCTTCTCTTTCTCTTCTTAGTTAAAGCGAGAAGGTCCTTCCTCTCATAATATTTTTGGTCTGATTTTGGGGTCTCCTGTGCTGATGAGGCTGGCACTACAGAATCTGGCTTGGGGTTTCTCACTGACAATTGTTTCGAGGAAGATCTGAACGCATGAGCTATCGCAATGGCGAGAGCATCGGATTCGTGGTCATTACGAGGAGCTTTCTTCAAATCTAAGAGAATAGAAACCATCTGTTTAACCTGATCTTTCGAGGCTCGGCCCTTCCCAACAACGGACTGTTTGATTTCAAGTGGAGAGTATTCCTCTACAGCAACATCGGCGTGATAGACAGAGAGGATGGCAGCCCCGCGTCCATGAGCCATCATGACGGCACTCCGGACGTTTTTTGCAAAGAAGATAGATTCAACTGCAACAACCATGGGCTGATACTTCTTGATCGTTGATCGGATGAGAGAACTGATTTTCTCGAGTCTCTCCGGCATCGGAAGAGAAGTTGAAGTCACTACGCTATCGGCATGCAGAAAGCCGAGTTCTTTGCCATCTTTGACAGAAATAAGGCCTACACCAGTGCTGGCGAGTCCGGGGTCGATGCCCATAATGATTTTTGTTTCAGCAGACATGGATGACCTGAGTAAAAATACATTCAGCTATTCAGCCGAGCTGGATAGAAGGGTTTCAATTCTGACAGAGCAGAGTCCATCGTAATATCCTTTGATCTTAGAAGGTTATTCACTTGAGACCTCCAGCACCTTTTACCAATCTGGTCGCAGGGTAAGGATATGCCGTCACTTAAGTCATACATTAAAACAATCATCATTCACCTTGGGGTTCCAGGTGCCATCTTATGGACTGTCCAAGCTTCGGCAGGTACGGTCGTTCAAGAGGATGAGCTTCTTTCAAAAGCCTCAGCCGTTCTCCAGCAGCGAGATCAGACTGCTGAGGCTGACCAGCAGCTACTTAATATTGCTCAAGGCTTACAGAAAATTGGAACTCGAGACGCTTTAATCACCCTGTCTAAAATAGCTGAGAGAGAAACAACCGTTACTGAACTTGTGCCTGGTTGTCGTCATTTTCACGAAGTACCTGTTTACCCCTATCAGCTGGAAGCAAAGAGTGCTATCTGGTCTATACGCCATCGTTCCTGGATATCTGATCTGGAAATGACACCCGGCAACCTAGAAAGATCCAAAAAGCTAAAACGAGTCTCTATTGAGGATATCGGCTCGCCTGAGCTTGCAGCCTCGCTCGAATTCCTCAAAGACATCGATGAGGCTGATGCGAATGAACTACTAGGGCTTCTTGATATCGAAGAGAAACAACAAATTAGTCTCGCAGATGACTATCTCTATCTCGCCTTGCTTGAGCGTTCAGGGGCTGATCCAACGACTCTGGAATGTAAGAACTACAGTATTGCTGCTTTGACCTGGTTCTATACAAAATGGCCTTTCAAAGACGAGCAGAGATTACAAGATTTCCTGAATGCAGGGCGGAAGGATCCAAGACTTTCCTCACTGGTAAACCTCTACCACGTGTCGCTCGCCCCATCCGAATCAACGGCAAAAATATTAGAAGAAAAGCAGGCAGATGGGGCACTTCTCCTCGCTCAAGATAAAAGTGGCGAAATGACCGATCAGCTGCTCCAGATTATCAAAGATTCAAGTTACGAAGAGAAAATTCGGATTAGAGCAGTCCTCGCAATGATGCTTCAAGATACCGTTTCAGGTAAGAAAGCTCTCCGTCAAATGGCAATGAGCTCAGGGACTTTACCCGCTTCTATTCAGGAGGAGGTTCATTCCTGGTGTTCAAATTGAGAACTGTTTTAGCTTTTTCTATTTGTACTCTCAGCTGGATCCAGGCGGGAGCGCAAACACCGTCGCAGATAACACAGGCCGGACTTGGATATCCTGTACCCTCAACCGTGAACTCATTAACTCCAGTGGCAGGGTTTCGGTCATTCGATTCTCTAAACGCGCGCTTCATGGACCTTGCCCTGACGAACTCACACGTGACGATGGAAGTCGTTGGAAGTTCAGTGAAAGGTCGTGACATCCTTGCTTACCGTTTTGCAGGTATAGACGGGATTGATCACGAAGGGATTTCGCTTTCAGCCGCAATGATAAACGGGTCGATTCATGCCCGCGAGTGGGCAAGTCCTGAAGTGGCCGCCGCTCTTTTTGAATGGATGGCTGAGGAAAAAGATGCAACCCCGCTCGCAAAGTATATCCATGAATCAATGGAAGTAGTTATTCTACCAATTTCTAATCCTGATTCACTTTCTTACACTCATCAGAACCACGATATGACCTATGGAGGATCCGCTTCTGGTAGTGGAGGTCGTGATGGAAGAATGCGTCGCAAGAATTTGCAGAATACGGATGAAGACTTCAGTACAACCGGCGACTATCTGAATGGAGTCGATTTGAATCGCAACCATTCCTTCGGGTTCGGGTCTGGATCGAGTGCCTCACCGACGAACACACTGTACCACGGTCCATCCGCTGGATCAGAACCGGAAAGTCAGGCGATCTATGCAGCTGCCGCCCTGCTTGATGAGTCAAGGATCAGGTATTACGTAGATATCCACAGTTTCAGTCAGCTCTACTATGTCATCGAAGATGGAACGAGCGGACGCGATGCTGCCACGGGTGAGTGCTATAATTTCATGTCGACAATCACGCAGGGAGTCTCCGGTCGCTTTTATTCCTCCATGGTGTCAGACCTTGATACGCAGGCAGTTGGGGCAACCGACGAATACTTCACTGGTACCTACCAGAGTATGAGCTATACGCTCGAGATCCGGCCGACCTCTGGGACAAACGGGTTCATCCTCCCGAATTCTGAAGTAGAAGAAACCCGGGAAGAATTGCTCGCCGCTCTGCAGGGCGGACTCTACTATAGTTCCGGACCATCCGCCGTGACCGACGTTAGAATTTATAACACGACTCTGGAGGCATCTCCCACCAGTCCGCTTGTCTATCACGCACAATTGATTTACGATGAATTGACTGGTGAACGGAACTTCGAACTCATTATCGACGAAGCTCTGGATAATTCATCAACTTACCACGTTGTGGTTCGCTTCAACAAACCGATGCGGCTCTTGAATGAGGGAATCCCCGATTTTTTCCCTGGCATTTCTGGCTCTAATTCGTCTGTTCAGTTTGTCGGTCTAACAGGGTCGATACCACTGGAGTATATAACCACTCCTCAAGATCCCTTTGGCAATATCGCTCATTTCACGACGGATGTCGCTCTCGCTGAGCTTGATCTCTCAGGTTTGAATATAGAAAGCGGCAATTTTCAACTGAAGATTGAAGCCACAGACGCACTTGACCGTAGCATCGATGCCAACCCGCAAACTGTCGCAGACTGGTCAGCTCAAGGATGGTTGGAGTACGAAAATGAGAACGGTCTGGATGGAATGACCGGAGGAGCCGACCTGCTTCACAGTTTGGATTATATTAATACAGACACAGCTGTCGGTGAATTCTGGATCTGGCATTAGGAGTTATACTTGTCGTTGCTCACATCTCTCTTTTTAAGAAATCGTCAGGAAATGAAGGAACTGATGGATCAGCCCAGCGCTGTGTCCAAAGAGGACATGGTCGGTTCTCTTGTCGGAATTGACAGGGTCAACAAACTCTTGAATGGGGCAAAACTGCAGCGCCTCTATATACGCGAAGTCTTCACCGTTCTCAAGAAACACAAGGAGCGTCACCTGCGTTTCTGTGACATTGGTACCGGTTCCGCCTTCCTGGCAGAAGTGATCGTGGATGAAGCGAAGAAAGCTGGCTTCCAGGTTCATATTGTTGCTGTCGAACTAAACCGGGATATTGCGTCATACGCTAAGAAAAAAGTTCAGAGAAATCCATCTGTCACCATTATCAATGGTGATGCTCGTGCTATACTGAAGGCGGCTGCTGCCCAGGACACCTCAGCTCACACTGAAGAACGTGTGGAAGATGCTGCTATCGCCAGAAGCGGCAAATATGACTTCATCACTTCAACTCTGTTTCTTCATCACTTTGATGAAAAAGAGGTAACTGACTGGTTGATGTTGATGGACTCTGCCAGCCGGTATGGTTGGCTTATAAATGATCTTGAGAGGAATGTTTTTGCTCTGCTCGGTATCAAGGCAGTTGGGCGGATGATAAGCAAGAACAGGGTCTTCCTGCATGACTCTGCTCTCTCGGTGAAGCGCAGCTATACCGAAAAAGAGTGGAGAAAGATCGCCGCGAGAGTTGCCGGAAAGCATGCAAGAGTTATGGTGCACTGGCCCTGGCGAGTCATGATTCTGAGGTTAAATCACCAGAAAAAAAACAGGAAGCGTTCTGCGTCTTAGTTCAGAACATCCATGAGATGTATAAAGGAACTCAACTCGATAGTTTCAGGTCCCTCTACGGAGATTGGCTCCATCTCTCTGTACCAGGTTTGCGGATGGGGGATATAGACAGTCCGAAGTCCGGCCTTCTTCGCCTGATTGATATCTGACTTCGGGGAGTTCCCAACCATCACGGTTTTCTTTGGATCGAGATTGTATTTTGACAAGACACCTTCATAGCAGGCTACACTCTTCTGTGGAACTGCCTCGGCACCGTGAAAGATGCTTCTCAGTCCAGAACGATGCACTTTGCCCATTTGATCACCTACATGACCCTTGGTCACTATGATGGTCTTGAATTTTTCTGTCAATTCAGGGAGAAGTCCAAGAACACCTGGACGCCAGACAATCGGATGTTGCTTAAGAAACTTGATCCAATTCTGGCCTTGTTTGTACATGCCTCCAACGTAGTGGCGATCTCCAATTCTTGCTGCAAGACATCTGATCGTCATCAAATACGAGGCGCCATAGCTGTCATAACCAAACCCCATCCGAGGGATATTAATTCCTTCCCAATGATTTAAGATAGACAAGGTTGCATCATCACAGTGTCCATACAAACGACCCTGACGGCAAAGCCATTCAATGGAGGTCAGAAAGAAAATGTTATTTTCCCATAAAGTATCATCAATGTCTAACAGAACAGCTTCCACATCTTCGAAGGCTTCCTCCGGTGTCTGTGTCACCTGGTAATACTGGTGATTGAGCATCTGGAGATACTTAAGTGCTTTAAAGACTTCAACCATACTGTTAACATTCCCGTTGATTAGAGTAGTTTATTCTTTGTTCTTTCTACAACGACATCGATGATATCTCGAGTACTGTTCTCTTTCGGATTACCTGCGATTCTCGTCTCAATGCCTAATCTTTTCGCGGTCTGAGCCTCGGGGACATTGTCCGACGTATAGTCTGTTCCTTTGGCGTGAATATCTGGCTTAATGATTTCCAGCACATGATCTGCGCTATCTTCATGAAATACGGTCAGGTAATCAACACAGCGGAGAGTCGCCAGTAGCTGCAAACGATCCGCTTCTGGCAGGAGAGGCCTTCCTTTGCCTTTTAAGCGTTGTATAGATGCATTTGAGTTAACCGCCAGGATCAGCTTGTCACCCATCTGGCGCGCACTCTCAAGGTAGCTGATATGCCCTCCGTGTATCAGGTCAAAGCATCCGTTAACAAGAACAGTCCGGAATCCCTGCTCTTTGAGGTTGTCTACATTGACAGCCTGACGATGTAGATGAGCGAACTTGGCACGCATATACCGGTCGTTCGGCAGTTGTTCAATAATCAGGTCTGCCAGAATCCGATGGACCGCTGAGAGCAGATCCTCTTCCACGAAAACGTGATGCTTTTTCCGCTGATCATGCAAGAGCTTCAGGTCCATGCTGATATCTTTTTTCAGCTGATGACCTGTAAGGACACGGATCCCTTTACCTCCGCAGTTCAGGCCAAACTCGACATCAAGAGAACGGTCTCCTACTGAATATACCGGTAAACCTTCCAGACCCAGATCTTTCTTAGCGTCTTCGTACATACCAGTCTTTGGTTTTCTTCTCGGATCATTGGAATCGGGGAGTGAAGGAGCGTAATAAATTCCATCAAGATAAACCCCATGTTGAGAGAGCTCACTCTTCATCCGATCGTGGATCACTTCGAGTGTCTCCTCAGTCAAATAGCCTCGAGGGATACCCGACTGGTTTGTTGTCACAACACAGGCAACCCCTTCCTCATTGAGGATCCGTATCGCACGTTCAGCGTCCTTGATCAGCTTAAAGTCGTTCGGATCAGACAGATAAGAAACTTCTTCATTAATCGTTCCATCGCGGTCCAGCAGGGCAACGGCTCGAAAGCTTTTGTCAGCACTCATGGGAATTCGTTTTGTCCTTCACATGGAGGTAAAGAAATTAAAGGCGAGCTATGGAGTATCAGAGTTGGCGACGGGACCCAAATGAAAAAGCGCCCCAACCTAAAACAGATCAGGACGCGCTCAATGATTTTCGAGACTGTTGAGAGCTATTAACCGCCCTGGGCGAGGCGTTTCGCTTTAGCCGCCAGCTGACTTCCACAGACTTGAACAAACTGAAGTTTTTCAAATTCTTCTGTGGGGATTGATGGACCTTCATTTTCGCAGTGCTGGTCGAAAGCGGTGGCAAGGTCTCCGGCGATCTCATCAGGCGTACGACCTTCGATCATGTGTCTTTCCAGCATGTGGACAACTTTGCCGTCCTTAAAGAGAGCAATAGAGGGACTTGAAGGCGCATACTCCGTGATGTATCCGCGAGCTTTGCTGACAGCTTCCCGATCGACCCCAGCAAAGACCGTATACAACTGGTCAGGAATTTTCTTATTCTGGAGAGCAGCAGAGACTCCAGGACGTGCACCGCCAGCTGCACAACCACAGACAGAATTAACAACGACAAGTGCCGTTCCCTTCTGGTCTGCAAGAGCACCGTCAACATCTTCAGGTGTTCTCAGGGATGTGCAACCTACTGCCTCCAGCTCTTCGCGCATCGGCTTAACATCTTCTTCTGGATATCCAGGTTGTGCGAATCGAAAAATAGACATGAAATGTAGTATTCCTTGTGATAAGTAGACTGGAAATTCCAAGTTAAGGAGGAGCCAGTCGTAAAACAGATCGGAAAAGAATCAAGAATTACACCAGACAGACGGTTAATCACGGCAGCAACAGCAGGATTCTTGATTAACCCATTAGTTTGCCGCTTGGAAGTTCCATTTTGATTTCGAATGATCGCAAACAGGACGAAGATCCTGCCTCTTGAAGAGACGCTTTCAGATCATTCCCTGCTGGAGCAGAGGCTTTAGGATTCTAAACGAGCAACTTCAATATTCTCAAGCTTCTCCAAAAATCCTTCAAACAGATTTGTTCCCTTCAAATCGTCATTATGGATTGACTTCCCTCCGCGTCATCACGGATCTGTTTCAGATTGTGCACAAGATACAAAGTGCCGAAATCTGCCTAATTTTCCTTAACAAGGAGTTAACCGATCATGGAACCCACCGTTATAGCCCTGGGAGGCGCAGTAGCTGGCCTCGTTAGTGGTTGGATCGGGGGATACTATGTTCGGGGTGTCAAAAGTAAACAGGTTCAGCAGGAAATCGAGACCGAAAGAGCTCGGATTGATGTTGAACGGAAGGAGGCCGAAAAAAACGCCGTTGAAATTATCCGCAAGGCCGAACGACAGGCCGAAGAGGATGCTGAAAAACGGCGCGAGAAGGTCGAAAAACAACTCTCAAAAAGACAAAGCGAAATCGACCGAACTGAAAATCGGTTGAAAAAGCGCGAGGAACAACTCGATCGACGGGATGAAGCAATGCTTCGTCGCGAAGATACCATCACCAAAAAAGAGCAGAACGTTGATCATGCTCTCAAACAAGCCAACCAGGAAATTGTCAAAGCCGAAGAACTGCGAGACGATCTGAAACGCAAATGCGAAGAAATCTCTGGTCTCACCACTGAACAGGCAAGAGAGCTTCTCCTTACACAGCTGGAAAAGGAAGTTCGTAATGAAGCGGGTGCTATCATCCGACGTATAGAGGATGAAACCCGCGAGACTTCCAATAAAAAGGCGCGTCAGATTATTACCCTCGCAATGCAGAAAGTGGCGAGCGATCATGTGTCAGAAACAACCGTTTCTGTCGTTAACCTTCCCAGTGATGAAATGAAGGGAAGAATCATCGGCCGCGAAGGACGTAACATTCGGGCCCTTGAGCAAGCGACAGGCGTTAACCTCATTGTTGATGATACACCAGAAGCGATAGTCCTTTCCTGCTTTGACCCCATGCGGCGAGAAATCGCTCGACTGGTTCTTGAGAAACTGATCTCTGATGGTCGTATTCATCCTTCTAGGATCGAAGAAATCGTCGAGAAGACAACTCAGCAAGTGCTTGAATCCGCACGTGAGAGTGGGGAAGCTGCCTGTCTGGAACTCAATATATACGATATCCACCCCGAGCTTGTTAAGCTTATGGGACGACTGAAGTATCGTACAAGTTACGGACAGAATATTCTTCAACATTCAATCGAAGTCTCACGTCTCGCCGAAGTCATTGCCAATGAACTCGGTCTGGATCCAACGATCTGCAAACGTGCAGCGTTCCTCCATGACATTGGAAAAGCTGTTTCGTATGAGGTTGAAGGACCTCACGCAGCTGTTGGAGCTCAGCTCGCCAAGAAGTTCCGCGAGCGACCAGAAATCGTCCATGCCATCGAAGCTCACCACTTCGAGGTTGAACCCAAAACCTTAACCGCAATGATCGTGATCACTTGTGATTCGATCAGTGCCAGCCGCCCCGGTGCACGACGTGAATCTTACGACTCGTACATCAAGCGGATTGAATCTCTTGAAAAAGTCTGCACAGACTTTACCGGTGTAGACAAAGCCTTCGCGGTCCAGGCAGGTCGCGAGGTCCGGGTCATTGTAGAACCGGAAAAAATGAACGACGAAGAGTGTGCTATACTTGCTCGCGATATTACCAAGCGTATCGAAGAAGAAGTTCAGTATCCTGGTCAGATCAAGATCACTGTTCTTCGTGAGACACGCCAGACGGAATTCGCAAAGTAAGTAAGGCGAAGTTATATATATAGCAACGAACCAACTGACACCCCGGTACATGCTATCTCTCATAAATGAAACCGCCTCTCAGGTCTCCTGAGGGGCGGTTTTTTTTGTTTGATGGATAAATAATGATATATTCAGATTTCCATCGTCATCATTGTCATTGTCAGCGCGGCGGTTGTCGTTGTCGAGATAGATGCTTGTTTGTCTTCATAGTCGACGAGCAAGTGCTCGAATAAGATCTATACTGCCAACCTGGTTTGGAAGAACCTGGACTCTTCTCGACAACGAGAACGACAACGGTTCTTAGAGGAATACAAGAGAGTCTCTCACATAAGGTGGTTCTGTGGACTCCCGCCCGAGGTGGGATATTTGAATAGTCCTGAGGTGAGCTCCGCTAACCTCGGGGGGCCAGTATACAGATGAATCCATCTCCGAAGGAGGTGAATAATTCACCCCGACTATCACGACAACGATTGTGATCGAAAGAGAAAACCCCGGGGAGAATCTGCCCGGGGTTCGTAGGTTTGACTTTGTCTATAACTGACTGGAATGGATTACTCCATGAATTCGATCAGCTCTTTACGTCGTTTGGGGTGACGCAACTTATTCAATGCTTTCGTCTCAATCTGACGAACACGCTCACGAGTAACGTTGAAGATCGTTCCCACTTCCTCAAGTGTTCGTGGGAAGTCGCTACCACCGATACCGAAACGAAGTCGCAGGACTTTCTGCTCGCGCTCGGTCAGTGTGTTGAGCACTTTCTCGATCTTTTCCTGCATCAGCTTGTAGGCTGTTGCTGTAACAGGTGACTGTGCGTCCTCATCGGGAATAAAGTCACCAAAGTGTGAATCACCATCCTCACCGATCGGTGTTTCAAGTGAGATCGGCTGCATGGCGATCTTGAAGACTCGACGAATCTTCTCGACAGGCATTCCCATCTTCTCAGCGATTTCATCTGGAGTTGGTTCACGACCAAGTTCCTGTACGAGGAACCTCTGAACACGAGACAGCTTATTAATCGTCTCGATCATGTGAACAGGAATACGAATGGTACGTGCCTGATCAGCGATAGCTCGGGTCACGGCCTGACGAATCCACCAGGTTGCATAGGTTGAGAACTTATAGCCACGCTGATATTCGAACTTATCAACGGCGCGCATCAAACCAATGTTGCCTTCTTGGATCAGGTCGAGGAACTGCAGTCCACGGTTTGTATATTTCTTAGCGATAGAAACCACCAGACGAAGGTTCGCTTCAACAACCTTCATCTTCGCAATTTCTGCCTGCTTTTCGCCGCGCTTGATGCGATCAACGATAATCTTCAACTCGTCGTAATCATTGCCTGCTTCTTTCTCAAGACGCTTAATGTTACGCTGAGCCATACGGATACGCTTATCGAGCTTGATCAACTGGTCGAGAGTCTTGCCAGTTTTCTCTTCAAGAGCTTTCGCTTCCGGGCTGTTTTTCTTGGTCTTACGGACGGCGCGACGCAGTTCGTCCTCTGACATCATGGCCTCGAGGATTGTCTTACGGATATCGCGCTGTGCGTTGTCGATACGAACATAAAGATCGTGAACACGCTTAGCGATCTGCTCAACGATGGCGAAGTTGAGGTCGATCTTTCTCAGGAGTGTGTAGATCTCATTACGCAGCGTTTCAACGGTTTCGCGTGCTTCATCCTCTTCGTCCTCTTCAACGGTTGGGTCGTCGAGGATATCGAGTTTGTCAGCGATCACTTCGTAGTGATCGAGGACCTTCTGAAGGTTGTCAAGAATGATGCGGATGACGCGAGCGCGCTCTTCCGGGTCGGTTTCGTCAACGTTGGCACGAAGGATATCGTTCAGGTTGAACTGACCGGTTTCTATTTTTGCGTATATGCGACCGAGTTCTGCGGATGTAGCGGAGGCACGGGCGATGGCCGCCATGATTTCATGACGTCCTTTTTCAATTTCTTTGGCCAGGAAAACTTCCTCTTCGCGAGTCAGAAGGGGAACCTTACCCATTTCCATGAGGTAAAGGCGTACCGGGTCATCGATACGGGAATTATCCTGGGTGTCCTGCTGAAGGTTCTGACGAAAATCTGAAACGTCTTCATCTTCCTCTTCGTCATCATCCGCTTTCTTGAAGTCGGGGAGCTTCATCCCACGCTTCTTCTTTGGCTCTTTTTCTTTTGTCGCTTTGGCGTCTTTCGAAGAGCCTTCTTCTTCATCTTTCTCAGCTTCCTCAAGATCCTTTGCTTCGTACACATCGATATCGAGTGATTCGAGTTCTTGAAGAAGGGTGTCCATTTCGTCAGTAGAGAAATCTTCGGGGAGCTTACGGTTCAGCTCCTCGTAGGTAACATGGCCTTTTTGTTTCCCCTCACTGATGAGATCGGTGAGCTTGTCAGCGATTTTGGGTGCGCTGTTTTTTTTCATAAGTTAAGTCTGTTTTCCTTTAAGGAGATAGGAATTAGGGTAAGTGGAGTGGCGGCAGAGGTGCTTAACTTGGTGGTTGAAGGCGGCTGGTGTGAGCGTTCGAACTGGTTGCAGGGCTCTTGGGGGAGTGCCCCTCCCTGCGAAAGATTATGTATCTTTTGAGCTATTCGAGTCACTTAAAAGTCGCAACTTTGCATCAAAACGGCCTTAATCAAAGGCATACCTCTACAAATAGGAATCAATAGCAAGAAGCGTGTAAGAATTGCACGATTCGAGAAGGGAATTTCCCACCAATCCTTGAATTCACCCCACTTCCAACATGACTCCACAACGCCCCTTTCTCTCACCCTGATCGAGAGTCACGGCAGTTCATCAGACTACCGGGCAAGGGACGGTGTTTGCCGCTGCCTCCCCTGGGATCGTCTGCTTGTGAGGCAGACTCGGGCTGATCACCTTTGCTATCATCAATTCTTTAGCCTGGGACACTTCACGAAACATCACTCATAATTCACTAGATCGAGAGAACACGCTGAATATAAATCTATGAAAAGGGTTTCTCTTGATTACTCGCAAACATGTGAGAACTAGAAGTTCTCTCGGGTTAAAACATCGCCATTGCCCTGAGAGCAATAACCAATCAGTTTTCTCAAAATAAAATTAATTAAGGAATCTATGATGAGAAATATCGATCTTAACGGCCTTCCCATAGTCAGTCCGAATCAAAAGAAATTAGCAGTTTTTGGGAACCATAAAGTCACTATTCATCATGGTGAAGACGAGAAGCTGTTGCCATTTGAACTTCCACGCGATCGCAGCATTCGACTTACTAAATATGGAATACTTGTTGGTACCTTAGAAGATTTTTTCTATACTGATTTGTTAACACTGACTACTATAAATATTTCTATTCTTGGGGAAGAGCAAAACCCATTATTCAGAGTTTCTGAACATGAAGTTTATAGACTCTTCCAAGATCAGGGGTATGGTGGTAGTTATGCAAACTTTGCAGTGGATCTACTTACAGATGGAGAACTCTATCTTGAGAATGAAGCTGTCGGTACAACCAGAGATCCAAGCATGCAAGGAAGTGGTGTATGGCTTAAGGATTTTCAAGGGGATCGAAGGGAGTGTATAGTGCGCACTCAACCTGATATAGAGCTCACCGGAATCGCTCTGAGCTCGGATGGTACGCAAGGGGCGTTCTTCGATATCAATGAAGATTGTTGTATGAATATATATATCTATGATATTAGACAATGAGAGCTAATCAGACACAATCTTTTTGATCTTAATGGTAGATCGTACTGGCTCGATATTCGAAGTTTGCGATGGTGCCTAGATAATCGAGCCCTCGTTGGTTCAACTTATTGCAGAGTGTTTGTCTTCTTTCTGGATACGCTTGAGATTTACTGGGTGACTTCTCAGTTCGATCATGGTAATGCTCATATAGATGTGTTCGAGGAAAAATATCTCATTCATTGGCATGAAATCGGGTCCTACCGGTTTCTAGATCTATCGAATTGTGAGAAGACGCCTGCGTGGGATTGATTGCATTTACTTCCGATTACAATCCGTCATGAATAGAATGAAGCATCACTTCTTCGGAAAACCATTGTAGTAGCTTTTTAGGGTATATCTACTCAGAATGTTTCATGCTAATTCGTAATATTTAAGACATTACCCACATTAACCTCAGCGCCATTGCCCGACAACCATGATGTTTGTGCTATGGGAGAGTACGAATCGCCAAGACCTGATGACGCGGACTCTTCATGTCTACACAACTTTCGTCAGTTATAATGAGTGAAGTCAATTCTTAAGTAAATAGGGAAATTCTCGAAATCCCGTTCCATTGGTACGATCATCTTCTCTCAGTGTTCATCGGAGGATTGCAATACACCTCTGAAGGTGAGTGAAGTATATCAGACTGGTCAAACTTGAGGAATAACTGTTTTTGCATCAATCTCAGGATACTTCCGAAGCATACCTGGGCAAGTCTCCTACTTGAGTCATTCGGCGATCAATTCGTCTAGTATAGTACCAACCGTTGATGTTCTTCCTGGGACAGCCTCAGGAGATCAGCGATCCCAGGGTAGAGTACCTCTCCGCAATCGGTTACAGAATTCTCCTCCCCTCTCGATTAATCTTGTTTCAACTTTCATGTCGGCTGCTTTCTAGCTGCTTCCCAATGCAGGTAGAAAGCAGCTAGCAAGCAACTTGGAAGCAGCTCTATCAGGTTTTTGACATGGAACAAACATGTCGATTTTCTCCCGAAGTGATCAAAATACACAGCGAAACCTGCTGGTTTCTGGTCAATATTGATCTTCGCGGAAGGGCGGGCCTGAGTCTTCTCCCGAGGAAAAAGAAGACTTCTTTAAACATGTAAGCGGTTGCCGGGTGAGCGGGGATTGTGCGGCCCTTACCCTTGGGGATCCTCGATATGTGGTCCCGAAGCCGGGTACGATTGACCATGCATTCTGATACGAACTTGGCAGATTTAATCACTGTCGGCTTCAGCTGACAGTTTCCAGGTTAGGCCCCAATTTCATTTTGGGAGAGTGAGGATTCCTCCCATAAGAAAAGCCGGCTTAAGCCGGCTGCTTGTCTATATAACTCATACTTCACCTATGAATGAATTGAGGGTCTAGCCATGTTGATGTCGGACTGAGACGACAAGTAGAGCTAACTCGCGGTGGTCAACTCACCGGCACAAAAAATCCCCCGCTCCTTTTGAGAGCGGGGGAGGGTTTCATTCGTCTAGACGGTGGGGTCAGGAATCATCGCTGTTTTCCTCAGCTTCGTCTACTTCAGGCCCGTCACCAAGGTCGATCTGTTCGCCATCGTCCGTCTTGGCGTTTTCTTCTGCCACGCGAGAAAGAGCGATGATACGGTCTGACTCGGCGATGTTCAGAAGTTTCACGCCTTGCGTGTTTCTTCCAATGACGCGCATGTCAGAAACCTTGAAGCGGATTGTCTGACCCTTCGCTGTGATCATGATCATCTCGTCGCTATCGATGACTTCGTTGATGCCAACGATAAGCCCCGTGCGGTCGGTGATCTTCATGTTGATCACACCTTTACCGCCTCGGTTGATGACGCGGTAGTCGTCTATATCAGAGCGTTTACCCATGCCCTTCTCGGCGACAGTGATAATCGTGCTGCCAGGTCGGAGCATTTCCATCCCAACAACATAATCATCTTTCGCCAGCGCGATACCACGAACACCCTGGGTGAAGCGACCAGAAGAACGCAGGGACGATGCTTTGAAGCGAATCGCCATGCCCTCACGTGTCGCAATAAAGACGTCGGATGTATCGTCAGCAAGTTTGACGGTTTCAAGCTCGTCGCCCTTATTGACCTTCATGGCCTTGATGCCGCCCTTACGCGGGTTGCTGTAGGCAGACAGTTTGTTCTTCTGAACCTGACCGTTCTTCGTACAGAAGATCAGTGACTTGTCGTCGGTGAATTCTGGTATACACACAACGGCTTCGATCTTCTCGTCTTTCTCGAGCGCTTCGAGAAGGTTGACGATCGGTCGGCCTTTCGTTGCGCGGCCACCCTGAGGAAGCTCCCAGACTTTCAGCCAGTAAGCCTTACCCTTGTTGGTGAAGAACATCAGGTAGTTATGGGTGGTACCCACAAAAAGATGTTCCACCCAATCCTCTTCTTTTGTTTCTGCACCAATGAGGCCTTTGCCGCCACGGCGTTGCTTGCGATAGAGATTTGTGTCTGTTCGCTTGATGTAGCCGAGGTGGCTGATCGTGATGACCATGCGTTCGTCAGCAATGAGATCTTCAACGGTCATTTCACCTGGATCATCGATGATTTCGGAACGTCGAGGATTATTGAATTTCTTTTTTGTGTCCTGAAGGTCTTTGCGGATCACGGAATACTGCTTTTTCTCAGAACCGAGAATTTCTTCGAGTTCTGCTATACGCTTTTTCAAAGCATCGGCCTCGTCCTGAAGTTTATTCACTTCGAGTGCCGTTAGAGTTCTGAGGCGCATTTCAAGGATAGCGTCAGCTTGCCTCTTGGAGAGTTCGAAGTTCTCCATCAAGCGGGTGCGGGCTGTATCCGTATCCTTCGATTCACGAATGATCTTAATAACTTCTTCGATGTTAGCGAGGGCGATCAGGAGGCCTTCAACGATGTGTAGACGTTCCTGAGCTTTATTCAGATCGTAGCGGGTTCCGCGCAGCAGTACTTCGCGGCGGTGCTGCAGATACAGGTGGAGAATCCTCATCAGCGAGAGGTAGCGTGGCTGCTGGTTCACAATCGCAAGAAGGATCACTCCAAAGTTTGTTTGAAGAGAGGTCTTCTTATAAAGGTTGTTGATGATAACCTGAGGTTCTTCACCACGACGGAGCTCAATGACGATACGCATTCCATCACGATCAGACTCGTCACGTATATCAGTAATACCGACAAGTTTCTTATCTCGCACCTGGGCTGCGATATCAGCGATCAGGTTGGCTTTATTTACCTGGAAAGGGAGCTCGGTAACAATGACAGCTTCTTTGCCGTTCTTGAGCTTTTCCGAAAAGCATCGAGCGCGCATCGTAACGCGTCCACGGCCTTTCGCGTAGGCGTCTCTGATTCCTTCGCGTCCCATGAGATAGCCACCGGTTGGAAAATCCGGTGCGGGAAGAACTTTCATAATCTCGCTGAGGCTTACCTTGGGCTTATCAATAATTTTGATAAGAGCATCGATCACTTCACCCAGGTTATGAGGAGGGATCTTAGTGGCCATTCCCACGGCAATTCCCTCTGAGCCGTTTACAAGCAGGTTGGGGAAAGAGGAAGGAAGAACAGAGGGTTCAAGTTCCTTACCATCATAGGTCGGTAGAAAGTCGACGGTATCCTTCTCGATATCGGTCAGCATCGCCTCACCGGCGGCCGCCATCCGGGCCTCTGTGTAACGCATCGCCGCGGGTGGATCGCCGTCAACAGAGCCGAAGTTACCTTGTCCTTGAATCAGAGGAACGCGCATGGACCAGGGCTGGGCCATACGTACAAGAGAGTCATAAATCGCTGAGTCACCGTGAGGGTGGAAGTTACCCATCACTTCACCAACAATCTTCGCCGACTTCGATGGCGGGCGGTTGGAGCGGAATCCTCGGTCATAACTTGCGTAAAGTATTCTTCGGTGAACGGGCTTTAGACCGTCACGCACATCAGGGAGCGCACGGCTGACAATAACCGACATCGAGTAATCGAGGAAGGAGTTGCGCATTTCCTCTTCAATGGCGATCGGGGTTATACTTTCTCGGGTTGTTTCATCCATAGTTTAGAGCATCGTCTCCGGGCATTTGAGTCTACGGGAACGTGAGACTGGAGCCATTTCAGGCGGTAAAAAGTGATTTTGTAGCTATGACGGATCAGTGGCAAGAGCGAATCGTTCAGATTGGTCTTCTCTTGTGAAAAACTACATCATTTCCTGTTCATTGAAGCACGAGCGCGTCCAATCTTTTTCTCAATGTTGATCAGTTTAATCAAATTTCTTTTGCCACAAATTGAAATTTGCAAATCCTCCACAATAAATTCACTTGATAAATTGTGGGAAAGCCAACCAAGTACAATCTGGCATCGGATGAGTCCGCTAATGAAGGCCAGAAAACGAAACTTTACTAACGCAAGGAGAACAATCCTCATCATGAAGAAAGCATTTACTCTGATCGAACTGCTGATCGTCGTGGCGATTATCGCGATTCTGGCCGCCATTGCTGTCCCAAACTTTCTGGAAGCTCAGACTCGTTCTAAGGTGAGCCGGGCTAAGGCCGACATGAGAACCCTCGCTACCGGGCTTGAAGCTTACCGCGTTGACGAGAACGCTTACCCCCTCAGCAATAACTTTGGAACAGCTTCGGCAGAACCTGCTCTTGGCAATATCCCGGTTCTTGAAAGACTTAGTACTCCAATCGCTTATTTAACCACCGGACTCCTGCCTGATCCATTTCTTACTAAATTTCGATCCGGCTCCATCAGCTCCAGTGACGGAGGTTGGACTCCGACTGCTGCCGTGAACGATGAGGTACAGTATTTCAAATATGCAACCCCGGGTGAGAACGGTCTTCAGGATGTCAATGGTGCGGGCGATCGTGCTCTCTATTATTATATCCTTCAGTCGAATGGTCCAGACCTGACCTATCTCAACCTCTCTGGACTTCTACAATCCTCTTCCGCTGAAGTGAACACCATCAGGAATATATACGATCCAACCAATGGTACTGTTTCTCGTGGATCAGTCTTCCGCATTGGTGGTGTGACAACAGGCGATGGGAATTACGGCGGAGCTTTCTTTAGCGCTGTTTCAAAAACTCAGGACTAAACTGACATCTGACCTAAAAGTTGGTTCAATAAGCCGCTGGTGTTTGCTGGCGGCTTTTTTATTTACCCAGACAGAATGTTGAGAAGACCGCATCCAGAATCTCTTCGTCCAGATCAGATTTGCCCAGGATGCTGTCTATTTCTGAGAGAGCAGATTGCAAGTCGACCACAATGAACTCGGTTGAGAGGTCGTTCTTCATCGCTTCTATGCACTGATGTAAAGCATCAGCAGCCTTTCGCAGGGCATCCACATGACGCTTGCTTGTCAGGGTGAGTTGATCAGAAGAGTCGGACGTACCCGACGAGATCATCGATAGAACTTTCTCTTCCAGGGTCGCTAGTGAAGAACGGTCGTTCGTACTTGTTACCACAATACTGGATTGATCTGTTCGTGTAAAGCTGTTGCGAAGTGATTTCAGCTTTTCCTGAACATCGAACAGGTCGGACTTATTGAAGATAACGAGGTGATTTTCTTTCGCAAGGTTTGTATATTCGTTGAGAGCATCTGAGAGATTTGAAGAGGCATCCACTACAAAAAGGATCAGGTCGGCGGCATCTATCTCTTCGCGCGACCGCTCGATACCCATCGCTTCGATGTCCTCGGCCTCAAACCGGAGGCCAGCGGTGTCAACAAGGGTAAGAGGGATGCCTTGAAGGTCAACAACTGCCTCTAGAGTATCACGTGTGGTTCCTGCATGTGGTGTAACAATAGCACGTTCCCTCTTGAGAATTGCATTGAAGAGGGAAGATTTTCCTGCATTTGGCGGTCCTGCAAGAACAACACGGGCACCCTTTTGAAGCAGCTTTCCGCGTTCATAACTCTCTAACAGGTGAGCGATCTTTTCGTTTGCTTTTTGTATAGATGAAAGAAGCCGGTCTTTGTCGGTATCTGGTATATCTTCTTCGGGATAGTCCACCGCGGCTTCCAGCTCGGCGGTTACCTGGATGAGGTCGTGTCGCCATTCAAGGAGTTCCTTTGAAAGGCCACCCCGAAATTGTTGCAGAGCTGCTCTTCGAGCTCCATCTGTCTGTGAATTTGTCAGGTCAGCAATTGCTTCAGCCTGTGTAAGATCAACCTTATTATTGATCCAGGCTCTTCGCGAAAACTCCCCCGGGGAAGCCATGCGAGCCCCCAGCGAGAGAGTTGCTTCGACAACACGATCAACGATGGCGGGGGAGCCGTGAAGGTGGAACTCGACAACGTCTTCTCCTGTAAATGAATTCGGTGCCTTCCAGTAAACGACCAGTCCTTTGTCTAAGACTTCCCCGGTAGATGGATTTTGAATCTGTCTAAGGTATAGCTTTGAGTATTCAAGATCTTTGACAGGGGTAATACAAAGTGAAGACCCTATGCGATGACTCTCTGATCCCGAGAGCCTGACAACGGCTACGGCTGCAACTCCTGAGCCGGTTGCGGGAGCCACAATTGTGTCTTTGTCTGATAATGTATGGACATTACGGGCCATTTACTTTGCTTTCATCAGTCTTGATAGAACGCAGTTCGTAACCATCAGAGACTCGTATATCATTTTCTGCACGCAACTTTTTAATCTGTATATTTTCCTGTTCCTTCACTTTCTCTCTAAACTCAAGGAGCGCAGGAGTTTCAAAGTCGATAACCTTGAAGAGGTGGTAGCGGTTTTGAGCTTCGTAGGGCTCGGAGATTTCTCCGAAAGGTGTCTCGAGTGCTCTTTTCCAGATGCCTTCAGCAAGCTGACCTTGTTTCAGCCAGCCCAGGATCCCTGCAGTTTGTGCTGTGTAGGGGTCTTCACTATACATTAATGCTGCTTCTTCGAAGGTAATGCCCGCTTCGATATCTCGCCTGATAGCAAGGGCTTTCTTTTGGACATCCTGTTTTGAGTTGGGGTCTCCAGGTTTGTAGGTGAGGACGATTTGTGCGAGAAGGATACGGCTCGCATTTTCCAGTTTGTATTCCTGATTCAGATCCGAGGAGAGGTTGGTATAATTGACCAGGGCCTGTCGGATCAGGATATCGCTGATAACTTTGCTTCTGACATATCGGCGAACTTCAGAATCTGTGAAACCTGCTTCCTCGATCCGATCCAGGAATCGGATTTCACCGCCGGCATATTCGTGAAGACGGTCCATATAGGATGCGACTTCGCCCTGGATGGTTTCTTCCTCGGGCTCCTCGAGATGGAAGTCTGCCCAACTGGTCAGGAGAAAATCATCAATCATTCTGGTGAGTGCTGCTTCCCGGAGTTGCTGATCGGGCAGAGCGAGATCATCGCCACGAGCAAGCCTCGTTTCAAGAACGAAGAGATCGAGGTCTCGGACCGTGAAAATCTGTCGGTTGATCGTTGCAATAATCTTTTGAGGTGGGTCAGGTGCTCCATCTTGGGCCAGTCCGGGGGACGAAAAGAGGGTAAAAGCGACAAAAAGCCCAGAGATTGCCCTCAGAAGCGAAAAAACTCTTAAATCAGGGTAAACCCACCGTTGACTTGTAATAGGTATTTCGATAATGTTTTTTTTCATATGATTGTCCGAAGGCAACTTTTCCCACCTTCCTTCGGCTTCTGCTCTTCTAAACTTGGAGTCAAATGCAATGAGTAATTGGGTCCTACTTATCCCCCCATCAGAGTCGAAGGCGACTCCTCCTGCCAACGGTGCACTCTATAAGAATGCCAGGGCCAACAGAAAGACAAACTCTTTCAAAGAGCTGGACAAACTTCGAGGCATGCTCATCGACGAAGTTCAAGGGGCTATTAACAGAGGAACAGGGTTGGATAAACTTTTCGAAGTTTCGGGGAAGTCTCTGAAAGAAGCAATCGACTGGAATGACCGCATCATGGAAGCGACAACCCTTCCCGCTCGAGAACTCTACACAGGAGTGATGTGGGAAGCCATTAACTATAAGACACTGAAGGCCGAGGAAAAGAAACGCTTCGACAAGAATACAATCATCTTCAGCGGACTCTTTGGGGTGTTGCGGCCAACGGACAAAATTCCCGCGTACAAGCTGAAAATTGGTGCTAACATGGGTGGCGCCGTAGGCCGGATCATCAACTATTGGAAACGCCCTGTAAGCGAGGTTCTCAGAAAAGAGCTTCGAAGCAAAGTTGTCTGGGATTTTCTTCCCGATCAACACAAGCGTGTCTGGGATAACACGGGCGAAGTGAAGGCAAGGCATCAGGTGAAGTTCGTAAAGAGAATCATTAGAAGCGGCGTTGCTGAATATAAGACGATCAGTCACCATTCAAAGGCGCTTAAAGGTGCTTTGATCAGGCATCTGCTTGCCAAAGATGCTGCTTCACCGAAGGATTTGAATGACTTTGTGCATCCTGACGGGTATCGATTTAATCGGGACTTGAGTGTTATAGACAGGCGACAGTCACTTCTTGTTTTCGCTGCTGATTAGAGGGATCCTCACAGGATCTGCTCATTATGCGCAGCATGCAAGCCTGTTCGTTGAACATCTGGAATCTTGAAATAGAACCACTCTTACTCTGTTGGCATCCCTGCAGCTCTATTACTTTCGGGGCTCTATTTTAACGATTACTTTCGAAGATCACTTTAAGCGAAGAAATATTCAAAAATTATGCGCTCTTCTTATTGAGAAGATATTCATAGGTCTTTACCATACGCTTCGTACCTTCAACAGAGTCATGTCTCTCTGAAATCTCTCGTGCGTTGTGAGCTTTGACTGTTTCTCGTTCTTGAAGGGTTAATTCATTGCAGTAAAGGAGAGCTTTTCCAATCATTTGGGGTGACGTTTCATCCAGAATACAGGCGACTGTTTTTCCCTCTCTTATTTCCTCCAGAGAGCAACACTCACTTTGATAGCAGGGCAATTTGGGGACGATTGTCAGGCACCCGGAAGCTACGGACTCAAGATAGCTCATAGAGAGCAAATCGGCATCTGGAACCATGACTGACAGATCGCATTCTCTGTATAGTTCGGCCATTTGCAGCTCAGTAAGCTTTTTTTCCACTAGATATATAAAGTTACTTCCATCAGGAGCGATCAGACTTCTCAATCTCGACCAGGATTGATCCGAGGTGCCTCCTCTCAGGAAGATAAGGAGCGGAGCATCCTCAGGTTTTGCGTGAGAAGAACGAAGCATTTCCTGATACCCTTTGATGATGAGCTCAGGCTGATAATTGGGATTCGCTGACCTTGGGCTCAGGATAAGACTTCGATGTTCGGGTATGCCAAGGTCAGTGCGAATTGAACTGCTGGATTCCTCACCCTTTAGATGGAACACATTTGTGTCTATTCCCCATGAGAACAATTTAAATTTTTCCAATGGTTCGCCCGACCAAGCGGACCAGGGCTTCTCCATACCGGGCGCATTGCTTGTAATGACATCAGCACTCTGAACTGACTTTCTGACCAGTGAAGCTTTCTCTGTCTTCTCTCTTCTGAGATTCTGCATGTCACTTCCCCATGGCGTTAGTATGCGTATATATTCAGGGAAATCGCTCAGCATCGGACCGTAGTTCAATGCCTCATGTGCATGTACAATATCGGGGTTCAACTCCTCTATGGTGCTTCTCCAGGCTCGAGCTTTATGTCTGTTGTTTGCAAGTGTATCCTTTGAGAGCCAGAAGTATCTCGCCTTGTCCATGAAGGACCACTGCGGAGAATAAACGGATATACCAGAATAATCCTGAGTCTCAAGGGGTGGTTTGTCACTGCAAACACTAACTTTAAGTCCCTCGGCTCTAAGTCGCCTTGCCCAGCGATAGACATGTACTTTTTGTGCATTACCTGAGAGGGCGATATGCATCAGCTCTTCTTACTTTCATTTAGAGCAGCAGAAATTGCTTTCTCAAGGAGAGAGGAGGCCATTTGACGCGTAAATCTATGGCGTACGTGTTCAAGGGCCTCTTCAGCTATATCGTAACGAAGGGTTGTATCTTCCATATACATGCGAATGGCTGTAGTTAATGCTTTCGTGTCCCCCTTGTTGATGATCAATCCTGCTGAGCCGCGGTGGACACTCCCTCTCTCGATTCGAGGCGTTTTTCTTCCATGGTCAAGGTTGTCTCTCGCCCCGGAAACATCCGTTGAGATAACAGGCAGCCCACAGGACATTGCCTGAACCATCGCATTCGACAAGCCCTCCGAGTCACTACTGATAATAAGAGCCTGATACTGATGGAAGATTTCATGAGGGTTATTCACCCAGGGCTTCAGATGAATATTAGATTGAAGATTGTGATTGTCTATATAGTTCCGAAGCTTTGTTTCCTCTGGGCCTTTGCCAACCAGATCAAGCTGAGCCTCGGGTGTTTCCTGGACGACTTTTCGAAATGCCTCGAGGAGCATCACTAAATTCTTTTGTTCATGAAAGCGCCCGAGGAAGAGAAACCGAAGCTCTGAAGAAAGTGGAGTGACCTTTTCCGGCATATCCCAATCAATAATAGGGACAAACTGGTGGATGCGATTGGGAGTAACGCCTTCGTTGATCAGCTCTTCCTTGATTTTTTTCGTCATAGCCAGAAAGTGGGATCTTTCCTTAACTCTATTCCAGATATAGGTTCCTCCAAAACGTTTTTTGAGTAATGCAATATCTCCAAAGGCTTCACTGTTTGCGATCCGATGGAGGACGGGGCGATTGGTTGACGCAGCATTCCAGATCAGTGCGATGGAATATAGATCAACTTTAAATCCAAGAAGTATGTCCCACTTGTGACGATTACTGTATAGCTTCCAGAAAACCTGAAGGATCCATGTCAAACCCCACAACGGGCCGAAAGGGATGGGCGCCAGCTGGCGATAGATCCTTAAATTTTTTGTCTCTTGTTCAGATGCTGGTAGACCTTTATCTTTCATGGTCAAGACACCAACTTTAGGACCCGCCTCTGCGACGGTCTGAGCCAACAATTGGCAGTTCTTCTCCATACCAGCACACTTTGCAGGAGGATAACCAGAAATAACAAAAACGATTCGCAGGTTGGAGTCTGAACTCTTTTCAGTCATCGGGTTGCCAGATAGATCATTGCCTTGAAAGTGAATGGGTCTCCCTGAACAGGGAAACCCACTTCACAGAGGGAGTACAAGGTCTAATTCAATGATCATGACCGTGGTGAGCTGTTGCGGCAATCGGCATAAACATGCGCTCCACATTTTCCGAGGAGACGATATCTGAAGCATCAATCAGGGAGTCACCGTTGATATCGGCGTCTACTTCCGGAGTAGGGCGCGCCAGAATCCAATCGATCACCTCTTGTGTTGAAGCTGGCGGAACGCTGTCGAGGTTTATCGTGACTTCATCAAAGCCTTCGTTGCCTTGAGAATCCCGAACGGTACAACGAATAGTAATGGGTCCTGATTCCGCGAACGAAGCAAAGTCGTAGGGACCATCACCTATTTCATTTCCTTCTACGGACCAGATGAATTCTCCATCTGGGATCACAAGATCCTCAGGATCATAGGCCAGGCTATTGAGACCTACTACATCATTCACCAGATAGGAACCACCGTCTTCTGGCGAAACGATGGCAACGATGGGGTTCTTGTCTGGCACGGTGAAACTGGAAGACATTACATCTGCTGTGTTCCAGCCATCAGTTGCTCGTATCACAAATCTTCCATTCAAGCTCCCAGGTAAATCTTTCAAAACTACTGCTGGTATGGTTGCTTCTCCGTCATTTGATTCCTTGATAAGAAGAGGAAGTTCTTTGTTTCCGTTGTCTGGAGTATAGAGAATATCGACAAGCAGGCTTTCACCTCCGTCTACATCACTTGCCTGCCACTGGATATTTACATCGCCTTCCGGGAGTTCAATGAAATCAATACGAGAAGAAATCGACACTGTTGGGGAAGTCAAAGAGCGATCTATGCGTGCAAGCTCTGTAGAATTTTCGAAGAGGACAACCGCGGAAGCACTGGTGCTTCCATCCATGATCACACTGAACCCCTGCTTTGAGATAGGAACGTACTCTCCAAAGGGTTCACCGGTCTGAATGTTTTCTCCAAGCCTTTCTGTGGAGAAACTATTCGGGATAGATTGAGAATCGAGGATGCTTCCAGTATCGTCCTGGAGTTCCACTCTATAGGGTGAACTAAAGCTGGTTGAGGTTCTATTGATTGGCGTAGTAGCTTCTATCACCGTTGTAATTGTGGAGGGTGAATCACTGAAAATGGTTCCCACGATCTTTATAGGATTTTCAATCACTTCAAGAGGACTGTTTCCGCGTGCTTCGACTTCATCCAATTGATTGAAGACAGATGTATATGTCACAGGGTCAACCCAACGGCGCCTTTCGTTGCCCATAAAGTCGGTAATGTTTGTTGTTCCGGCTGTTGTTGTAAACTGGAAGATGGACGGAAAAGCCGCTCTACGACTCCCCAGTTTCAAAGCTCCAGTGGGTGATGCTGCCATAAATTCTTCTTTTATAACGATCCCAGAAGGTATAGATTCTCCCGGGCCTTGCGGACGTGGATTATTTGAGGACAGGTTCCCCTTTATATATGTATCCCCAAAATAGAAGGGGGAGTTGTGACCTATTTCGTGCGCTAAAGTCTGCCCACCCGCCGTGTCTTTTACCACAACTGACTGGTGCGCATTCGGATGACCAAAGCCAGCCGTAACCGTGGCACTACCTGGAGGTTCCAACCCAACAGCGCCATCAACGAATCCAACCGCGAAATCTGGAGTCGCACCATTTGCGTTCTTCACCCGGACTCTGTATTCGTCTATTTTGGAGGTTATATCGAAATGGTCAGGGTCTGTATCGTGAGGGGGCACCATGAAAATAATACTCGGAATATAGACGAGGTTTTGTTGGAACTCCTTGGGATTGATTGGATAGAGATCCGCACAGAGAGAAAGAGCCTTCAGCATGAGTTTAAAGTCGGGACTCTCGGTTGGGAGTCCCCCGTTCGCAGGGGGAGTAACGAGGGGTGTCCAGGCCAGGTTTATGGTCCGCGTTTTCTGAAAAGTGACGTCAGCTTCGATTCGCGCGCGATCATGGCCACCTTGTGTTATAATTGCGCTAAGCTTTTGCGTCCCTTCAGGTGGGTCCGGAATCAGGAAATTCAAGGAATTCTTTGAGTCCAGCCGAGCAAAAACATCTGTCTGCTGGTCGAAGTAACCGCGATATTTCTCTACGTCATATGGTTGTATCGGGGTTAAGGTTGCCCCGTTAAAGTTGAGTGTCCCCGAAACACGTGAGCTGTTTATATTGTATCCTGTATTGATGAAAAGACGTGCCACAGATGGTTTGTTGGCAACAAGTAATTCCGGGTCTGTTTTCACCACCTGAACAACAAAGCCATCTATGATTCCCGAATAGGCACTAGAGTTCTTGTCACCGTCAGTGACAATGGCTGTGATAAATCCAGCCGATGGAAGACTATTAAGGCTAAGAGTATACTGCCCCGTACCGTCTGTCTTAAACGACCCAGCAACGTTTCTTCCCTGACCCCAATAACCACCGGAACCAATCACCTTTGGATCGACGGAAATCTCGAGGTCTGCATTCGGTAGCCCGGTACTTATGACAATCGAAGTTGCAGAAGGCTCATCTGAAGGTAATGTCTTCAATTCTGGAGGCTGTATGTTCGAGTTTCCTCCATCTTCTATACGAATTCCCTCTTTGCCGTTTTGAAAAATGGAGTTATCTTTCCAGCTATTATTCTTCGTGCTGGAACCGGTCATCAGAATACCATTCTCTTCATTAAAACTGATGGTGTTCTTTTCGATGATACAATCATTTGCGCCGCTGGAAAGCAATATCCCGTGTCGCTCATTCTTGAGTTCTTCATTCACCACAAGTCTTTTACCGATAATATTATTGTATATCTCGACTTTTGAGGCATTATCTTCGACAACGATTCCATCCTTCTTGTTTGCCGAAATGAGGTTCCCTTTCGACGGGTCAGATTTGGATCCAATCGTTGTATCAATCACAGCTCCTCCTGTAACGCGAATACCCGCCTCACCGTTTCCTAACCTGCCTAAGCTGTCGGGTGGGGTGCCAATGTAGTTTCCTTGTATATCAACAAAGACGATTGAGGGATCTCCCTGGCCACCCGGAGCTATTACTCGTATTCCATCTCGCGCATTACCACTGATAACATTGCCTTCATGGGGCTCGCCCGATGGATTCGAGTTTAGAGCAGGCGAACTTCCTCCGATTACAAGTCTCTCGCTCCCCGTTCCCACACTTGGTTCTATAACGATACCATCTTGATTGGGTACAGACAATGCCCCCGTTGTGCTTGTTCCAATGTAATTGTGCTGGATTTTGATATCACCTTCCGTGTTGCCGTTTATTCTTATCCCAGCCTCCGTGTTGCCTGAGATAATATTCGGAGCATAAGGCACCGTTCCTTTTCCGATGACACCTTGAGTCACATCTGAAAGGAGGATACCCTGTTTGCCATTTGGGAGTTCACGAGGTTCATCGCCGATTGTTCCAACCTTTAGTCCAATATAATTCCTATAGAGCTCCCATCCTGAGGCGCTATCTATCAGAGCAATACCGCTCTGATCATTTCCTGAGACAATATTTCCCTTCTCATCATCAATCGTATCTCCGATTTGTACACCCTTTACCCGAGGTCCTCGGAGTACGATGCCATTCAGGTTCCCGAAATCTATCTGACCCGTTATATCCGTCCCGACCATATTGCCAAAGAGCTTTACACGCTCGATGTCTGAACCTGGGGTACGTTCTTCCGCAGCCATCTCGCCAATGAGGATCCCTGCTTTTCTACTTCCCGAAATGATATTCCCTTCAAAGAGCGAATTAAACCCTGTACTTCCAAGAATCTGGTTCTTTCCTCCGATGATGAGTTCCTTTTCTGCAGGTGGACCATCTTCGATATAGATCCCAATGTCATTTCCCATAGCATTATCCCCAGCTCGATTCAACCCGACAATGTTTCCCTGGAAAGCGATGGAATGTGAACCATTGACAAATCGCACACCCGCTCCTTCATTAAAAGGAAAATAATTCTGTCCTCCGGTTGTGGTACTTCCTATATCGAGCTCTTCACACCGATCGACAAGAAGCCCATCTTTGCTATTGCCTCGGAAGATAGTCGTGTCCGGATTTGAACCGAATTGTATATTTCTTAAAGGTACTCCTTTGACTCCTCTTATATACAATCCATTTTCTGCGCATTTTGTGACAAGAACGTTGTCGAGTGCTGTGAAACCTCCGATTCGCACATCTGTCAATTCCACTGGATCTCCTGTCTCGGGACCAAGGATTTCTATACCATTTGCCGGGTAATCATATTCAATATTGAATTCATCGAACCCAACGGTCAAATTTCGGATCCTGACATCCTGAGGAGGGGTACCCGTTGCATCGATCGTGACGGCGGGCCCCTGATCAAAGACGAAGAAGGACCGGTTTTCATCGGATGTATTGTTAAACCGGATATTCTGTGCTCCATCGCCAATATAGACGCCACCTTTTCCGTTTGCTGGTGCTCCACTTCCAAACCGATCCAGCGTGATAATTCGCTTCAGCTCCACATCTCGGACATTCGGACCACTAATGAATACCCCATAATTTGTCGCACCATTAGTTGTATTTGGGTGGCCAATCAACCCTAGTACAACCCCCTCGACATTGCCCGTTATGCGAATTGCATCTCCTCCGAAAGGCACTGGGTTATCCTGATCAACGTAATCGCCAGCATGATAGTGCTCAAAAAGTGTATTTTGGAGAGGGCTCAAAGGGGCGTCCCCATTGAGAAACAAACCATGTCCTCCACATTGGTTGATTTCCACGTGCGTGTTTTCCCTCTCCTCGGGGTCAGGTGTCTCTCCGAGTTTCGTTCCCTTTACCCCACCTCGGATCTCGACGCCATGACCCTTCACTGGTTGCAGTGCGGGTGAGTATAGTTCCACCCTTCCTACGATTAACCGGTGGAAGGAGTTGTTGTCGCTGCCCAGACCCTTGATTGTAACGGCGTTCCCATCCTGTCCACCGATCGCGACCACTGAGTTAGCAAAAGGCAACCCGATCCTGTTGCTGTTAGCGCCGTTCTGTAAGACAAGCGCATCTTTGCCCGTACCATTTCCAACCCACGGGTCGTCACCCACAAACCCTCCCAGGCCAATCGAATGAATCGTATTCTGCTCGGCATTGTCTAGAAGGATACCACCCAACTCATTCGCGGCAACCTGACTAGCCTGTGAGAAGTTAAAGGGGTTACCTATCCTGTTATCGTTCGTACCATTGAGAAGCGCAATTCCCCAGCCCGTATTCCCTGAATACATGTCTTCTTCTGTGATGCCGATGCTTAACGCATATAGCGTATTGCTGGTTGTTTCATCTCCGGTAATGGTGATTCCATTTCCAGCGTTCCCGTAAGAGAAGAGAGAATGAAGTGTATTGAAGCGAGAACCACCGGAAATGCGAACCCCTTCCATCATATTACTTTTGACAACCAGATTATCGACAGAGTTGCTCTCGACATTCTCCATGAGAAGACCCACTCCCTGACAACCATCTATGATCATCGCTCCTATCGAACTGTTCTCTGCCTGAAATTCGATACCGTGACTGGGGAAGCCTTGTATTGTGAGGCCGCGCACAGAGTAATTGTTGGCCCCAATCAGGATCGCAGCTCTCTCCGTTGTAATCCCCTGTCCCTGCAATGTGACAAGTGACCCTGCGTCTATACTATCGCCCTCATCGGTTAAGGGAGGCAAGTGATCACCCAGCTGGATTATTGTTCCGTCAGGAAGTGCGACTATAATTGTATCAGCGACCTCAGCTCCAACAGGTCCGGACACTTCATCCGTCTCATCGTCAATACTGGGATCGAGAGCATCTGCTGGTTCCCTCAAACCTTCCGCTATGAGAATCGCTTCCCTCAGAGTTATCTTGTCGTCAGGGGAGTCTTCATCATTGGGAGAGTTCACGGTGATTGTTCCAGCCTGAATGAATAGAGGGAAAAGAACAATAATAGCGACCTGGTAATAGACCTTCTGCACCTTGCTGCTGAACGGCGGGGATAACATATGGCGGGCATCCTTATATTGTTGTTTGTTGGATTGAAATACAGGAGGCGAAGGCAACAGGTCGATCAAAAAGAAGGTCTGAAAATTGTTTTTGTTCCCATTATTAATAGCTTCAATTGACTCCAATTGCACATAAAGTGAGCAGCCCGGACAATTTATTGTTCATTTTCAAAGCATTGCTTGACTTTACTTAACTTAGCCAAAAGAAGTTCACGGTTAATTGATTCGTATATTTTTTCGCTTTTCAGAAAGGTTTTGAAACTTCAATGCTGGCCTATCAACCTCTCTCACTCCTGATCACCCTCTGCCTCCTCCTATTCTCCTCACTCCCAAGTGAGCTCTTTGCACAGCCAAAGGTTGTCTGGAGTCGTAACGTCCAGGAAGCATGGAAAGATTCCCAACTTAACCGGAGACCTCTGCTTCTTTACTTCAGGTCACCGACAGCGCGACCTTGTCTTGAAATGGAAAGAACGACATTGCTTGATCCCGGTGTGCAGTCGAATTTAAGTGCCGGATTCAGCTGTGCCGTTGTTGATGTCACTCAGAATCGTAATTTGGCTACTCGTTACGGCGTGTTCCGCGTCCCAACAACGCTCATCTTGAATTCGAAGGCGCAGGAAGTTTCCCGAATCGTTACACCGGTACCTCCGGTCCAGTTTATTCAGGCGATAAATGCAGTAGATGTTATAGACATAGGAGCAATATCGGCTCCTAAGAAAACCCTGTTCGGTCAGGGGGAAATATACAGAATGCGTTTCGAGTCGCTTTATGGCTGGAAGAATGACGGTTCGGCGGCTGATGCTCAGTTGCAACTGTCACTAGTAGAGGGGGTCGATGGTCGGGCCTTTCGGGTGAACTACCAACTTAATCAGAACGACTGGAGCTACGTGCAGTTCAGCAAAGAGCTTGATCAAAGTCAGTACTTTCGGCTTCCTCGGAACTATACATTCGTGATTCAAGTGGCAGGCCTGGGTGGCTTCAATAGTATAGATCTGAAGTTGATCGACACAGATTATGACAGTTTTGGGGTTTCGTCTATACCGATCCCTACAGACTTCAAGGGGCATCAGTTTGTCATTACGAGTGATGAAATCGGATATCTCTGGGGAGAAGGAAACAGGCGGCTTGATCCTATTAAAATTATTCAGATTGCCGTGACCCCGGATCAGGCGCGATTTGAATCGGATGGCACCAGCGCAACAATTCCAAAAGGTTCGGTTTACCTGGATGAGTTCGTTATTCTCGCGGGATCACGCACTGAGATTCAAAATGACTACGTCAAAAAATAGCGATGAATCCGGATTGTATCGCCCGTGGCCGGATGTCTGGCCTCTGCATCAGTCTTTTGGGACGTCCGTCATCGGGAGTGTGTAGGCAAATTTGGAGAGAGAGCATTTATAAACTTATCGCAAGGTCTGGTGTAAAGTTGAGAGGGTTTACCATTAGTTATTCACAGCTTTTATTTACATAATATTATTGACTCCATAGAGTTGTTTCCGGTTGATGAGTGTAACGCTAGGAAAGGAGGTGGTCCAATGGATTGTAGTGACAGTTATAGCGAGGTGGCTGAATCTTAGCCCTCCGCACCTTTCCTGATTGGACTTAGCTCTAGTTGAGGATGTGCTTGAGGCAAATCCCTGTAGGCTACCGCGAAGATTCCCCGGGCAACTGTCCGGGGCATCTTCTTTTTAACTCCACTTTCCCCGTTCCATGATCGAACTCGCTGAAGATCACTCTAATCTCAAAAAGATTGATTCCTCCTCGCCTCAATGTGACAATCGTGGTAGTCGAAGGGGTTGAAGTCGCTCAACAATTGACTTCACCTTTGACAAACGAAATACGCACACAGGATTGGTGAGTCAGGCACCTGAGTTATGCTAAGAGAAGTCCGGGAAAAATATATCGCCCGTCTCTGTCAACACCCTGAAGAGCACGGATTCTCCGAGATTAAATTTATTCACTCCCCTCAGATTACGATTTCCCGGTGGGTGAGACAGCGCTGTCTCTATACCTGCAGCCAGAAGCACAAGCTTGATGTCTCACCACCCATGTCTCCAACCGCTGAAGACACTTTCAAGACGCTTGATGAATATCGGTTCGGCCTGATGCTCAGGAGGGAAGAAGAGCTTCCCCGTAGCGACGGGGTTGAAGAAATGTGGCTGGATTTTGAACGATCCATGGTGGAAGCGGAGAATGAGGCCTTCATCCGAGGATACGGGAAAGCATTCTGTATTGGCGCAGGAAATTGTCTGTTCTGTCACCACGATAATGAAATGCGTCCCTGTCAGTTTGGAACAAAGACGCGACCTACACTTGAGGCAATCGGTGTGAATCTCTATGAAACCTTTGAAATGATTGCCTGGGAGAAGTATCTCGTTCGACAGGAATCAGACCCTTTTCAGCTTTTCGGCCTACTCTTACTTGAATGAACGGACTCTGGAATTAGCCGATGATCAATAAAGAAACAAGTGAGTCCTCCTCAACATTCAGCGTGAGAATTCCTGCGGACCTCGATGCGGCCCGAACGAAGCAACTTCAGGGCTTTCTGAAGAAATTTGGTCTGCCTCTGGATATGCCACTGGGACGTCTAAACCGTGCCTTCGTACATCGATCCTACCGAACGGAAGCCGGCCTGACTGAGGACAATGAAAGGTTGGAGTTTCTGGGGGACAGCGTCATTGGACTCATCTGTACGGAACATCTGTTGAAGCACTTCCCAAAGTACAGCGAGGGAGAGCTCAGTAAGTTGCGGGCCAGTCTTGTGAGTCGCAAGGCGCTTGGAATTGTTGCGAAGAACCTGGATGTGGGGGAGTATCTACTACTTGGAACGGGGGAAGATCGAAGTGGTGGTCGGACACGAGCATCAATTCTTGGATCCGCGTTGGAGGCAGTTTGCGGGGCTCTCTATCTTGAGATGTCTTGGGACCTCTTAAGAGAAAGGGTTTCAGAGGTTATCATTATTCCAGCTCTGGAGATGGCTGATAAGGACCAGATTACGGATTACAAATCACGTCTCCAGGAGATCACTCAAAAAGATTCTCAACTGGTACCTGAGTATGAGGTTGTAAATGCTGAGGGGCCTGATCACCTTAAGGTCTTCAAGGTTCAGGTTCGAGTTGGCTCGGAGGTTTTGGGCGTCGGTGAGGGGCATCGCAAAAAAACGGCTGAAAATAGAGCCGCTCGAGCCGCATTAATTGCCATGGGAATCGTGGAACAAGAGGATTAAATTCCCTGAAAACAGGGATTTATGTGCTAATTCCTTGCCTCCCCAAGACAAGAAAACTAATCTCCCGGAAATTACGATACCCTGTGAGTTAAAAAGGAATCACAGTGATGCAAATTTGGCGCTATTTAGCTGCACTCTTTCTAGTCGGCTCAATCACCTCTTTCGTTGATGGACAACCCATTGAAAAAGAGGGGACGGAGATGATTGAGAATGAAAATGGAGATCTCATGCCCAAAGAGATCATCTGGCCTAAGGATGGATCTGAGATGATATACATTCCTCATGGAACCTTCATCCGGGGCTACGACAATGGTGATCCGCGTGAAGGACCGGCGCGAGAAATCATGCTGGGGGGCTTTTACATCGACAAGTACGAGGTCTCAAATAAGCAATATGAGGAGTTTCTTGAGGAAGGAACCGGTCTCAGACCAAGGCCTTCGAATAAAGAGCTTCTTAGAGAAGACAGGCCAGTCGTGTCTATCCCTTGGACCTCCGCAAGAGACTATGCGAGATGGGCTGGCAAGCAGCTACCGACTGAAGCAATGTGGGAAAAGGCAGCGCGTGGCCCCGAGAATTTCCTGTATATCGGAGGCAATGAGCCACCCTCTCCAGATAAGATGGTTGTTGACCAGGGTGATGATACCGTCACGCGTTCCGTCGACGAGAATATCGGTGATGTGAACGGATATGGGCTCTATCATATGGGTGGTAATGTTTCAGAGTGGGTCTATGACTGGTATTCAAGAACCTACAACAAGGACTCTCTCTCAACGGACCCTCTTGGACCAGAAAAAGGGGACGCGTATGTTTACCGTGGTGGAAGTTTCCGTGATACCCCGGAAGAAACCCGCCTGACAATCAGAGAAGGTCTTCCTGGAAATCAGCAACGTGACTATATTGGCTTTAGAACCGTCTGGGTTCCGGTTAAGCGGGAAGTCAAGCCAAATGCAACACCAAGACCAACCCCAACCCCTGAACCTACCGACGAAGAAATTCTCGATGAAATCGTTGGACAGATGATGCCTTTTCTTGAGAAAGGCGAACCACGGCTCCCCAAAGAACTGAAGGCAAGTCGAGCATATATCGATCAGGGTGAAGACGACGTTCAATTCATCAACTTTACTCCATTTAGAATCAGTCTCAACTTTGTTGGGGTGAACGAAGAATTAGTGTTTAAATACAATGAACCTCTGCCCTCAATGACGTATAGAAGCGTAACACTGCCTCGTGAGAGGGATTTGACCATTGTCGCCTATGCTCAGGATGCACCCAGGCAGGGACCTATTGTTCTTGGTAGTATCCGGGCGGAATCCAGAACGATTATTACAATTCACTCCGAGCTATTCACAAAGACTGTCAATAATGAGGGGAATGTCATTGAGTTAAACCCTGACATCCCAGCCCAACAGTACTATTCCGACTTCAGTCCGAAGTGGAACGAGTTGGAGATCTACAATCCTCTCAATGAGCCAATCATTCTCCACATTGACGATACGACTTCAGGTCGTGATCGAGCTATTCGAGTGGAGGATTTAACCGTAGATCCGGGCGTGGTCGTGAGACTCGTACTCCGCGGAGGTCGATATGACTTCTATGCAGACTACATTGGGGCCAGCGAACCGAGCAGCAATAAGATCGAAGTAAGCATCGACGATAGCGCTGCAAGAAGGCTCTTTACAATCAGTCAGGATAAGTCGAAAGAGGGCGGAGTTAATGTATTAACGATGGTTAAGCCCTACTTGGCACTCGATTTGTACCAGGCAAGACACGTGACCTTTTCCCGGAATTAAAGGGAACCAATAGAAAGTTGAAAACAACCGAAACCCAATGACTGAATTAGAAACAAAAGTATGGGAAGCACTCAAGAAAGTTGATGATCCTGACATCAAAAAGGATCTCGTTTCCCTGAATATGATCAAAGACTTTAAAGTAAGTGATGATGGACACGCTTCCTTTACGGTTTGCCTGACAACACCTGCCTGTCCTTTGAAAGACAAAATCAGAAACGATTGCTACGAAGCAGTCAATGCCGTCGAAGGAGTTCGAGAGATCGACATCAACATGACGGCAGAAGTTTCGAAAGGCAAGGTGGGCGAAGGGAAATCAGAAATTCAGGGTGTGCGCAATATCATCGCTGTCTCTTCAGGAAAAGGTGGTGTCGGTAAATCAACAACGGCTGTGAACCTTGCCGTTGCTTTGGGGAAAATGGGAGCGCGAACGGGGATTCTAGATGCAGACATTTATGGCCCCAACGTACCTTCAATGCTCGGTGTTACAGGTCGCCCCAAGGTGATTGATAATCGAATTATTCCTCTTGAGGCTTGCGGCGTGAAGGTCATGTCCATGGGATTCATGGTCGATGAGAGTCAGCCTCTCGTGTGGCGTGGTCCTATGTTGCATGGTGTCATGAAGCAACTCTTACAGGATGTTACCTGGGGGCAACTTGACTACCTGGTCATTGATTTGCCGCCGGGAACAGGAGACGTACAACTCTCGCTCTCCCAAACCGTTCCTGTAACAGGGTCTGTGGTAGTAACGACTCCGCAGAACATTGCTCTTCAAGATGCCAAGAAAGGCATCGCAATGTTTGAGAAAGTGAACGTGCCGATCCTCGGGATCGTAGAAAACATGTCTTATTACCTGTGCCCCAAGTGTGGTCATCGAGATGAGATCTTTTCAAACGCTGGTGGAGAGAATGTGGCTTCGCGATACGGGGTTGCTTTTCTGGGCCGGGTTCCGCTAAACACACAGATAAGAGAAGGAATGGATGCTGGAAAGCCTGTCGCCGCTACTGACGACAGCGAATTCTCGACGATTTATGGAGAAATCGCTCAGAAGGTCGCTCAGGGAATCAGTATCCTTAACACGAAGAAAGGCAATGTATTCGCCGTAATTCCTAGCACAGGATAAGATGGCCCAATCGCTATGAAGAGTCTCAAAGCCAACTTAATTGCCATTGTCTATGCACTTCTAGCTGCCGGAGGTGCTTACTATATCGCGTGCCAATATCTGGAGTATCGGCAGTCAGCACTGCTGGCTGAAGCGGCAGAAGCAAAAGCACTTTCTGAGGTTCCTCGCCACGCACCACCTAAAGTAGAGAAATATCTACCACCTGCCGAAATCTCCTTCCCGGTTTATTGAGTTCAACATGCGGGATGACGCCGAGCTGAGGGCTCTCATTACTGAAATCATCCGTCAGGTTCTTGAAGAAAACAGCCCGCTTTTCTCCTCTCAACACTCCCAAACTCTCCTCGTTTTAGGTGCAGCGAAGACAGGGCTCTTCGTTTCCTGTGATACAGCGCTGTCTATATCCAAGGGCTTTCAGACTGACCTGTACCTGGATGAGTCTTCTCAGACCCAATCATGTAAGAGGGTGCTGCTTGAAGAGCTTCCCTCAAGTACAACGGTTATTCATCAATCGGAAGGCCTCGTAAGAGCTCTTGAGGCGGGTCGCTATCAGCGCCTCATTCATTTGCTTCCTCAAAGAGAGACCTTGGCAGCCGCAGCTCGAGGCGTATCTGGTCCCCCTGATGGTGAGATATTAAAGGCTGCTCTGAAGAACGGAGTACCGTGCTACCTCGCGGGAGGAGATTTAATGGAGGAATCGCTCCCTGTGACGGCCCCAGCTCCCATGCGTCAGGGATACAAGAGTTACCGCGCGCTTCTGGACGAAGACATTGAGCGTTTAATTGCCTTTGGTGCACAAGTCAGGGAATGTCCCCGCGAAATGTTTCAGGTCCTAACTTCCCAGGTGCACAAGGCCTTCTCTCACAATTTATCTTTTCAAAGTGATGACCCACCATCGTCGAGAACCTTTGTGACAAAGGCAGATTTACAAGATGCCCGGCGAAAGGGCGTCAATGAGTTGCAACTTGCTCAGAATTCGGTTTTGACAGACGCAGCTAAGGAATACGCCCGCGAGGTTGGTATGAAACTGACATTGTAGATTAATATCGGCAATGAAGTGGAGCAAGATTGACATAAAAGATCATGAATTGCAGTTGCAGGTGGGGCGAAAGCTCTCATAGCCTCGCCATTTAGTGTCGACTGATAAGGCTTCAACCCCTTCGAAGCCAGTCATAAACACACGCCAGAGAGAGATTTACGACAATATCTGGCCCCCAAATCATTGTCACTCGATTGAAGGAGAATGCTCCAGGTATGGCAGCAGACAAGCCAGCAAATGGCAACAAACCAGTTCAAGAACTCCCCCAGGTAACGATTCGATTTGCTGGAGATTCCGGCGATGGAATGCAGCTGACGGGAATTCAGTTTACCAATTCTTCCGCTGTGTTCGGAAACGACGTCAGCACCCTCCCAGATTTTCCCGCAGAAATTCGAGCTCCCGCCGGCACCGTCTATGGTGTGTCCGGCTATCAGCTGCAATTCAGCTCAACAAATATCTTCACGCCGGGGGATGAGCTCGATGCGCTCGTTGCCATGAACCCTGCCGCATTGAAAGTCAACCAGCGCGATCTCAAGCGTGGAGGGCTTATTATTGCAAATGAAGATGGCTTTACGAAACAGAATCTTCAGCTGGCCAAATACGAGACGAATCCTCTCGAAGATGGATCGCTTGAAGAGTATGTTGTCCATCCAATCCCTATGACAACAGCGACAGTCAAAATCTGCGAGGAGTTCGGTCTCGCCGGGAAAGATGCACAGCGCTGTAAGAACTTTTTCGCCCTGGGGATCGTCTGCTGGTTGTATAGTCGCCCTCTTGAACCGATCATTGAATTCATTGAAGAGAAGTTCGGCAAAAAAGAACAGATCAAAGAAGCGAACACACAGGTACTTAAAGCTGGCTTTCACTTTGGAGAAACCGCTGAGCTTTTCAACGGGCACTATAAAGTGGAAAAAGCGAAGCTTCCTCCTGGTGTCTATCGTGAAATTCATGGTAACCAGGCGATCGCTCTTGGATTGATTACAGCCAGCGACCTTGCCAAGAAGCCTATCTTCTATGGAAGTTATCCTATCACACCGGCCAGTGATATTCTTCACGAGCTTGCAAAACACAAAGAATTTGGCGTAAAGACATTCCAGGCCGAAGATGAAATAGCAGCAATCTGTTCTGCGATCGGTGCTTCCTTTGGCGGAGCTCTTGGTGTAACAGCATCTGCTGGTCCGGGAATTGCCCTCAAAGGTGAGGCAATGGGACTCGCTGCGATGATGGAGCTCCCTCTTGTCATTATAGACGTTCAACGAGGTGGCCCATCTACAGGTCTTCCTACGAAAGTTGAACAGTCAGATCTTCTGCAGGTCATGTACGGACGTAATGGGGACTGCCCAATGCCTGTGTTCGCACCTCAGTCAGCCTCTGATTGCTTCGAGCTGGCTATAGACGCTGTCCGCATCGCGACGAAGTACATGACACCTGTTATCTTCTTGAGTGACGGGTTCATCGCAAACAGTGCTGAACCATGGTTGATCCCAGATATTGATTCCTTCGAACCGATCAACATCGAGCACCCAACAGGTCCTAATGGCGAAAACGGTGAATTCCTGCCCTACAAGCGCAACGAGGATCTGGCACGCCCCTGGGCGCTTCCAGGAACACCTGGATTGATGCACAGAATTGGTGGTCTGGAAAAGCAGGATCTAACAGGTAACGTCAACTATGATCCCGAAAATCACCAGCGGATGACGGACCTGCGCCAGCAAAAGGTTGAGAAAATCGCTGAATTCATCCCACCACAGAAAGTGGAGTTCGACGAGGATGGTTCTGCTGATCTTCTTCTTCTCGGCTGGGGAAGCACTTATGGGGCTATACGTGAAGCCGCGCGCAAACTGAACGCCAAAGGTCATAAAGTTGCCGCTACACACCTTCGATTTCTGAACCCCTTCCCATCGAATCTTGGGGAAATCCTTGAGCACTATCGCGGAAAACACATTATGGTGCCCGAGCTCAATACAGGTCAGCTCCTGAGTCTGATTCGCTCCAAGTATCTTGTCGATGCCAAAGGCCTTAACAAAGTACAGGGTCGACCCTTCATGATTTCAGAAATCGTTGAAGCCTCCGAAAAACTCCTCGAAGCCGGAAAGGTAAAAGCATGAGTCCAGCTACTGAAGATAAAAACTATACCATTAAGGATTTTGCCAGTGATCAGGATGTACGCTGGTGTCCTGGTTGTGGTGACTATTCTATTCTCGCCGCCGTAAAGAAGGTTCTGGCAGAAGTAGGTGTGCCACCAGAACAATATACATTCATCTCAGGGATCGGTTGTTCCTCTCGATTTCCTTATTACATGAACACCTATGGGATGCACAGTATTCACGGCCGAGCAATGACGTTCGCTACAGGATTCAAGACTGCGCGCCCTGACATGCAGACTTACGTCATAACAGGTGATGGAGATGCGCTGTCTATCGGTGGCAACCACACAATCCACTGTCTGCGTCGTAATGTTGATCTGAAGATTCTCCTCTTTAACAATCAGATCTATGGCCTGACAAAAGGTCAATATTCTCCAACAAGCCCTTTTGGTAAGAAGACGAAGTCCACTCCGATGGGGTCACTTGATACGCCTGTAAGTCCTCTCGTTCTTGCCCTTGCGGCAGAGGCTTCATTCGTCGCGCGCTCGATTGATATGCACCCTAAGCATTTGATCAGCACAATCTCTCGCGCTCATCATCATAAAGGAGCAGCACTCGTTGAGATTTACCAGAACTGCAATATCTTCAATGACGGTGCTCTTGGACATGCGCAGGATCGTAAAGTCCGAGCAGACAACGTAGTGGAACTGACCCATAGTGAACCAATGGTCTATGGCAAGAATCTCGATAAAGGTATTGTCATGAAGGATGGCAAGCTTAAGTCAGTCGTTATCGGTGAAAGCGGCATTGGAAAAGATGATCTTCTTGTTCACGACGAAAAAGCAGACGTCGCTTTCCATAGTCTACTTGCCCGTATGCGTTACCCCGAGCTTCCTGAGCCAATCGGTGTGATTCGCTCTGTGGAGCGGCCAACCTATGATTCACTTGTAAACGATCAGATTGAAACGGTGATCGCTTCTAAAGGTAAGGGCGATCTCAAGAAGCTGGTTCATGGCGGAGCTACCTGGGAAGTAAAGTAGTGCCCATTTAACCTCCTCAATTGCAGGATATTTATGATGCCGCTCGATTTCGGGCGGCATCTTCTTTGTCCATAATCCTCTTGAAGTTTCAATCTGTCGATGTTTCTTTTCTTGTGTATTTACACAGGAACAGGAACTGATGACTGAAAAAAAAACAATAAACAAAAAGAAACGACT
This sequence comes from uncultured Candidatus Sumerlaeota bacterium, assembly GCA_964437365.1. Taxonomy (GTDB): domain Bacteria; phylum Sumerlaeota; class Sumerlaeia; order SLMS01; family SLMS01; genus CAYTGM01. The sequence continues at coordinate 62,478 of CAYTGM010000002.1, forward strand.
TCACCTCATTTGCAATGCTCACCTTGATCCGGTCTGGCTCTGGGAGTGGGAAGAAGGCGCAGCAGAAGCTATTTCAACCTTTCGATCTGCAGCAGATATCTGCGAAGAGACCGAAGGATTTGTTTTTAATCATAACGAAGTCATTCTATACGAATGGATTGAAGAATACGAACCACAACTCTTCAAACGCATTCAGAACCTTGTGGCGCAAGGTCGCTGGCATATTATGGGTGGATGGTTTCTGCAGCCTGACTGCAACATGCCCTCGGGCGAATCTTTTGTTCGTCAGATTTTAAGAGGAAGGGAATACTTTCAAGAGAAGTTTAATGTTCGCCCGAAGACGGCTATAAATTTTGATCCTTTCGGACACTCTTTCGGGCTTCCTCAAATTCTTGCAAAGTCAGGCTTCGATTCTTACCTTATTTGTCGACCCAACGAAGAGGAACTCAAATTACCCCGTAACGACTTTAAGTGGACAGGCTGTGATGGCACTTCTATCTTGTGTATGCGTAGTCCTCATCACTACAACTCACGGCTTGGTCATGTGCATGAAAAAATAGAGCGTCACATGGAACGCTTCTCCGATTCTGAAGTTGGACACATGCTCTGGGGAGTTGGAAACCATGGCGGCGGGCCTTCTCGAAAAGACCTTGAAATACTGGATCAGCTTCAAGCGGAAGAACAGGACCGGGTCTATATTCATTCAACCCCAGAGAGACTTTTTGACGACCTGAGAAAAACTCGAAAAGAGTTCCCTGAGTTCAAAAGTGACCTCAATCCCTTTGCTGTAGGTTGCTATACATCAGCGATTCGTCTCAAGCAGCTTCACCGCAATCTGGAGAGCGAGCTCTTTGTGACCGAGAAAATGTGCACCACAGCTTCAGAGGCAGGGTTGATGAAATATCCGCTCGAAGAGCTCAGAGACGCTGAACGTGATCTCCTCATCGGAGAATTCCATGACATCCTTCCGGGATCTTCTATACAGCCTGTTGAGGACGCATCCATTCGATTAATGAATCACGGACTTGAAATTCTCTCTCGAGTCAAGGCCCGAGCTTTCTTCGCTCTTGCTCAGGGGCAGAAGAAAGCTGGTGAAGGAGAGGTTCCTGTTATGGTCTACAATCCCCATCCTTTCGACATTACCACGACAGTTGAATGCGAGTTTCAGCTTCCAGACCAGAACTGGACTCAAACCTTTACTCTTCCACACGTCTATCAGGGAAAGAAAGAGATCCCCTCTCAGACGGAAAAAGAAAAGAGCAATCTGCCCCTCGACTGGAGGAAACGGGTTGTTTTTCAGGCAAAATTGAAAGCTGGCTCCATGAACCGCTTTGCTTGTCGAATGGAACGACTGGAAAAGAAACCACCCGTTAAACTTAAAGAACAGAAGAATAAACTGACCTTCAAGAACGATCAGATCAAGTGTGTTATCAATACTCGAACAGGTCTTCTTGATGAGTATATCGTGGATGGAAAGAGTCTCATCAGAAAAGGTTGCTTAAAGCCTCTCGTTATTCAGGACAACGAAGACAGTTGGGGCATGACAGTTACAAGTTACCCGAAGACAAAAGGGCAGTTTAAACTTCAAACTTCAAAAGAATCCACACACCTCTCTGGCGTAACCCATGGCAATATTCCTGCAGTACGTGTTATTGAGGATGGAGATGTGAGAACCATTATTGAGTCCACATTCTCTTACGAAGACTCGCGCCTTGTCATGACATATAGATTTCCGAAGAAGGGAAGTGAGATTGCTATTCATGTTCGTGTCTTCTGGAATGAGAAAGACAGCATGCTCAAGCTTTCTCTTCCTTTCGAGACCAAGAAGAGTGACTATGTCTCCGAAATTGCTTTTGGCGTACAGACAATGAAGGCAGACAGGAGTGAAGTTGCAACGCAGCGCTGGGGAGTCATCAAATCGGAAGAAGGAGATCGCTCTCTATCTGTCATCAATGACGGCATCTATGGTTCCGATTTCAAGAATGGAGAACTACGCCTGACTCTTCTCAGGTCTCCCGCCTATTCAGGACATCCCATGGGCGAGCGGATTGTTCTCCCTCAGGATCGGTTTTCACCACGTATAGATCAGGGCGAGCGCCAGTTCACATTCTATCTCAATGGAGGTCCTGCAAAGAGCAGGCTTCGTGATGTCAGCCAGGAAGCAACAATTCATCACGAAAAGCCCTTCGCACTTTCCTTTTATCCACACGGTGACGGACTTGCACCCGATCAACTGATTAAGCTTCAAGGAGCAGGTATAGAACTCAAGGCGATGCGTCCCGCCATGAAGCGTAAAGGGATCATGCTACGGCTCTTCGAAACCACTGGACAGTCACGAAAAGCCTCTATCCTGATTCCGTCATCCAAGAGTAAGATTCCTCTTACTTTTCATCCCTTTGAAGTGAAGACTCTTATTATTGATCTGAAGAGAAAGAAGTGGACGGAGAAGAATCTATTAGAAGAGTGAGGTAGTGCACATGTCCAACACTCTTGAAGGTGAAATCGCCCTTGTAACTGGCGCGGGAAAAAGGATCGGTCGGGCTATCGCTCTCGAACTTGCTCGCCAGGGTGCTGATGTCGCTGTCCATGTGAACCGGTCCATTGAAGAAGGTGAAAAAACCTGCGAAGAGATAGAAGCGCTTGGCCGTAAAGCGATCCTGCTGCAGGCAAACCAGGGATCCGTCTCTGAAATCGAACGTGCCTGCAAGGGGGTCCGAGATAGTCTCGGTACTGTGACAATTCTCGTCAACAGTGCGGCAACCTGGCCACATCTAGACGTTCTTGATTATGATGAAGAAACTTACGGCATCGCTATGGATGTGAATTTGAGAGGACCGTTCTTTTGGGCAAAGTATCTTGGAGCCGAGATGATGGAAGCGATGAGAGGAAGTATTGTCTCGATTTCCGATGTGAGCTATGATCGACCTTTAAAAGAAGCCCTGCCTTATTGTATGGCTAAAGCGGGGATAGTCACCATGACTTATGGACTGGCAAAGGCATTTGCTCCTTATGTACGAGTAAACGCAATTGGTCCAGGCCCGATTATCTTCCCTCCCGACTACCCAGACAGTAAAAAAGAGCAGGATCGAAAGCTGACACTTCGCGGTGAAGAAGGTTCACCCGAAGATATAGCGAAAGCAGTGTTGTTTCTCGTGAACAGTTCCAATATTACAGGAGTCTTTCTTCCGGTAGACGGCGGGTATAGATTTGGTATTTAATGATTCCAACCAAGATTCAGGAGTCAATTCATGGCCAAGTCACTCTTTAAAGATGCATCAAGTCGTGTTGAAGACGCACTCAAGCATATTGCCGTTTCCGATGATACGATTGAACGGCTGAAATATCCTCGTTCGGTATTGAAGGTATCTGTTCCCGTCAGGATGGACGATGGTTCTCTCAAAGTCTTTCCAGGCTATCGGGTGCAGTATGATAATACGCGGGGGCCAACAAAAGGTGGCATCAGGTTTCATCCGTCTGTCTCCGCAGAAGAAGTTCAGACACTCGCCTATTGGATGACATTCAAGTGTGCAGCGATCGGACTTCCCTATGGTGGGGGAAAAGGGGGCGTCGCTGTGAACCCCAAAGAACTCTCACCCATGGAAGTAGAACGACTCAGTAGAAGTTATATTTCTGCTATCTCAGGGTTTATTGGGCCTGACGTAGATATCCCAGCACCTGACGTCTATACAAACCAGATGATCATGGGGTGGATGGTTGATGAATACAACAAGATTGCCGGGAAACAGGTTCTGGGTGTTATTACTGGAAAACCTCTAAGTATGGGCGGAAGTCAAGGACGCAGCACAGCAACGGCGACTGGTGCCTTTCACACGATCCAAACATTCATGGATGAACGAAGGATTGATACGAACGGGATGACTGTTGCTATACAAGGTTTCGGCAATGCTGGGGCAGAACTCGGCGATCTGCTTCACCTGGCTGGATATAAGGTCGTTGCCGTCAGTGACTCAAAAGGGGCTATTTATAATAAAGATGGATTGCACGTCCCTTCCGTCAGCCATTTTAAGGAAACCAGTCGTCAGCTGAAAGCCGTCTATTGTGAAGGAACTGTCTGCAATATCACCGAGCATGAAACCATGACCAACGAAGAGCTTCTTGAAATGGATGTCGATATACTCATCCCGGCAGCTCTAGAGAATCAGATTACATCCAGGAATGCGGATAAAATTAAAGCGAAGTATATTTTCGAAGTGGCCAATGGTCCCGTTACCTCAGATGCAGATAATATACTTGATGATAAGGGAACAATCGTGATGCCGGATATCCTTACCAACGCCGGGGGAGTCACTGTTAGCTATCTTGAGTGGGTACAAAACCGCCAGGGTCTTTACTGGGAGGAAGAGGAAGTTGCGGAACGACTCGAGAAGCGCATGGTAAAGGAAACGAAAAAGATCATGGGTATTGCTCAGGAGAAGAAATGCTCGATGCGAACAGCTGCGTATGTGCATGCCCTGAGTCGCATTGAAGAAGCTGTCAGGGACCGAGGAACGAAAGACTATTTCCATAACGTGAAATAACAGAGATTGAGAAGAAGTAAAATTGGAGTAAAACAACGGGTCCCAAGGGAGGATGGGACCTCTTTCCTTCAAGTATGGAACCCGTTTCGATCCATTCCAATGGTTCCATCATGCATCGATACTGCATCGAACATGCTCCCATCCCTTGGCAACCCTCCAGAAGATCTTTTTTTAACTGCATTGATTTTGATAGACGGGTTTGCCGCTCGCAAAAATCAGTACTGAGTCAGGGGCGGATCCCTGTTCGTTTGATCGGAATGGAAAGGCTGAAGGCAGGTGTCCTGATCTTCCTGGCAATTCTGATCGCCTACTTTCCTTCTTTCCTATTAATCATATTGACCAATATTCTGTCCATTTTCTTTCCGAGCAACTCAAAAGGGGATGTGCTTGTTACTCTGATAAGAACAACAATGATGGTGAGTGCTGTAAAAGTCAGAAGTATATTCGGCCAGGCATTCAACTCCCACTGACCGGACCAGGTCAGTTGGAGTTCTTGAGAAACAGGAGAGAAATAAGGGATCGGCCATTGATATCCATCGGGGCCTCTTGAGCCAATAAGGTCACAAAGCAGGTGCAGGTGGAAAATCAAGAAGCACACAAGAGCTGTTAGTGACTTCTGTGCTTTAACGATTCCTGCAGCAATTCCACTGACAAGGATACCAAAGGGGAGTGAATGCAGATAGTGATGCCAGATACCCCAAAGATCCGGCGTATAGCCAAAGGGTTTGACAGAGAAGTCAATCAAGAGACCAAGTCCATCAATGTCGGGGATGACACCTGAAACAGCGACGACAATGCGATTCAACTTCTCTTTGAAGATGGCACGTGCGCCGATCCATGAAATCATAAAGTGAGTGACGGGGCTGATGGGAAGGATATCCTTTATATTATATAGAAGGTTTTCTGTCGGGAGCAGCGAGGAAAAGTAAAAGGGAATCAATCCTAAGCCGAAAGACAAAACTCATTCATAAATAGATTTTAGAGTGTCTGTGAGAATCTTATCTCAAAAGGATAGCTACTATCTCAAACCCAGGTCTTATTTCAGCGGAAGACGGATTTCAAATTCCGTCCCCTCATTGTCGGACTTAATAAGAGCAAGGTCGCCTCCGATTGCTCTGGCTAGTCGTCGACTAAGGTTAAGGCCTAACCCGACTCCCGGTTTCGTGCGGTCAGCTGCTTGTTGGGCGGAGGTGCTGAAGGGAGAGAAAAGGCGTTTCTTTATATCTTTCGGCATCCCCTTGCCATGATCTCTCACGGTTAATGATCCCAACTTGTCTCTTTGCTGTACACTTATTTCAACCTTCTTGCCTGATGAAGCATACTTGGTCACATTGTCCAGCAGGTTGAAGAGGATTTGATCCAGGACTCCCGGATCACCTTTGACGTAGATTCCCTCATCTGGCGCATTCCACAAAAGGTGAATATCATGCCTTTCCAAATGACTTCGATGCCGGTCTATAGAAATCTCAACACTCTCAGAAAGCTCAAATTCTTTTACATTTGTTTCATAGCCTCGTCGTTCAAGTCGGGAGTAGGCCAACACATTCTCTACCAGGTGACTGAGCCTCTTCGATTCTTCCGACAATGTTTCAAGGTAGTTTCGACGTTTGTTCTCGTCCTTTAACTTTGATCCAAGGAGCATCTCCGTATAGAGGTTAAAGGTCGTCAGAGGTGTTCTAAGTTCGTGCGTGACAGATGCGACGAATTCTCGTCTCCGTTTTTCAAGTTCCATCATCGTATAGATAAGGAAGCCGAAGGCCACCAGCGACAGGAGAAGACATGCTCCTGCGATTGCCAGCAATATCGTGGAGGGGCTCTTCGAGCTAATCGTTGATGACCAGTTTGGTATCACCCTGACCGGGATCGTTGCAAGGTAGGCGTCCCTGTTTGGATCTTTAATTTCCTGATAAACTGGGAGGAAAGTAACATTTGGCAAAATGTCGGCAACGTGGTTTCTGAGATGCTCGGAAGTCTTTGCCCAATTGATTCGAGCCGCTTCAACAGTTGATCCTGATATACGCTGTACTGTCCTTCCGATGTAGAGGTTATCTCCGTGCCAGTGTGCTTCTACAGGACCAATGGAAAGGATTGAACCGGCTCCGAATACTTGTCCATTGTTGAGGTACGTGTTAATTCTGTTCTGGCTCTGAAAGTTTTCAGCACGCTGTTGGAAACCCTGCTGCTGATTGATATTTGGTGAGGGACCCTTGGCGGCGAATTGAGATGGGGCGGCGTTGCTTATAATGTCGACATTATTGAAGGCAATCAGGTTGTCGGGGGCAGCAGAGAATTTTTCTGTCAATACCGCAAGATCTGAAAAATCCGTTTTACCCTTTATAGATATTGTTGGCAGTGTGATACTTTCTTCAATATACGGTGATTCCTCGACCTTGTTCTCAGAGATGGGAAAGGTTTCGGTCAAGAGCAGGGAAGTGAGCGTCGAATCCATCCTCCAAAGGGCGAGCCTCAGTCGTTCTTCTCGATCGCGTTGTTCTTCTGCGAGTTTCTGTTCAATCTCCAACGTATAGATATGATTCGATAGATAGAAAAAGGTTCCTGCAACAGTCATACAGACAATCAGGTAAGAGGACCAGATAAGGAGACCGCGACGAATCATGCTCGTGACTCCTCACTTGAATCGATGTGAGCGGCAAATAAGTAGCCTTTCCCGCGGACAGTCAGAATGATTTTCGGGTCGTTTGGATGATCCCTGAGTTTTTCACGTAGCCTCTTGATCGTCATGTCAACGGTTCGCGTCTGTACAATGGCTCTTGGATTCACCTTCCAGACTTTTTGTAAGAGCTCCTCGCGGCTGACAGTTCGACCTCTACATGTGGCGAGATAATGCAGGAGATCACGCTCTTTTTCTGTCATGACGTCACGAGAACCATCTTCATAGATAATATCCTGACGATCAAAGGAGACTTCGCCAGTGGGGAAGCTAAGAGTCTCTATATTTACAGGTCGTTCTGCTGACCGGCGAAGGACAGCTTCTATACGAGCCAGAAGTTCCTGTCCCGAAAAGGGCTTCACAACATAGTCGTCCGCTCCCAGCTTAAGCCCACAGACTCGATCCTGTTCCTCACCCTTCGCTGTTAAAATGATCACCGGAAGCGAAGGCCGTGACTTCCTCAATTCTTCAAGTATCTCGAGACCCCCGATTTTAGGAAGGATGAGATCAAGTAGTATTAGATCGCAAGTGACTCGAAGAGCAGAGGTCAAAGCTTCGTCTCCCTGAGACTCTTGAAAGACATGGTAGCCCTCAAGCTCAAGAAGATCAACGATCCCACTACGAATAGCAGGATCGTCTTCAATGACAAGAATGGAATGCTTTCTCTTCATCTATACATTTGGTCTCTATCAGTTCATACTGACAATAAGACCTTCTCCGGGAAGCCCTCGATAAGTATTGGCAGGGAGCAGACCCATCCAGGGATCATCACCAGGTGTGAGAAACAGTTCATCGTAGATCTTCTCAGTAATCTCATTGATGTCTCCTGGGATCTCTCCGGAAAGCACCCACTGGCTGATACGGCGCTTTAGAAAACTATCATTGTACTGGCTATCTTGTGCAAGTGTTTGCTTCAGACCCTCCAGCATTACTTCGAACTCTGGCAAAAGATCAGATGTTCCAGCCTTCGCTTTCATCAGCGCGATGGAAGAAGGGTGAATCTCTGCTGGCTTCACCCCCCCGAAAAAGAAACCTGGTCCCGGTTGATTCATGAATGCGGTTGCCATCGGCAATTCTACAGCTCTCTTCGATACAGCAAGAGGTAAAGCATTCATCGCTGTTGGAAAGGGCCTCGGTTGCGAGCTTCCTTTTTGAATGCTCTCTTCCACGAAAGTGCTTGAACGGGAGACAGGGCTTCCGAACCCGCCCGTCTGACTGGCACCGAATGGGTCTACAGCGCCCCCAGCGGCAAAAGGATTTGACAGTATCCTCGCTTGCTCTTCGGGCTTCAATACTTGCTGGTGATAAGTGAACCTTAGAAACTGAAGTTCTTCGTCGCTGCTACCGTCAAAACCGGCGAGGGCCTCACGCCCTTCCTGCAGGTATTCAAGAAACCTTTCAGGTGCATAGAGCCCCGGAATTGCGTCGAAGAACCGACCTTTTGAATCCAGTATATAGTGTGTGCTGTTACCCGTAATTGTCCCTTTCATTTTTCGACCATCTCCAAAATCGATTTCTATTTGAGGAACAGGGCGCACCGTTTCCCAGTGCAGGACATAGTTTTCACGGAGATAATTCGATATATCCGGGTTAGAGTAGAGAAGAATTCGAAAGTAACGGCTATTTGCACAGGAGAATTCATCAGTAAGTTTGCCCAACATCCGGAGAGACAGAATTGGTTTGTCTGTTCGAGAGGCTTCCTCCCTCGCCTCCTCCAGATCATCGTACCAGAAGAGTTCTGACCAGGAAGCGTCTCTTTGGCCTGCCGAAAGATCAAAAAGTTTTTCAAAGGATTCCACTCTGTGTTCATGGATTTTCTCATCGTTTTTTATGGCAAAGAGCTCTCGTTGATAGTCACGTCGAAGGACATCATAGAAAGTCTTTCTGTCTTCGTCCGCTGCAGGGATGTCTTCATCCGTGATCTTATCTGGATTTAATTGCATGAGTTCCTTGATATGGCACTTTGCAACACAATCATAGGTTCCGCAGAATAGACTGAGGTTGTCATTAGAATAGGAAAAGCTGGAAAAAGACAGGATTGCGAGAGCGAAAGTAAGAACGGTTAATCTCATGATGATCTCCTTTAGATCAATGTGATGACAAAGGAGTAGCAAAAGAGATTAAAGATGTGGGTAACAAGTTTGTAAAAAAGAAGAAGAGGAGGAGGCCGGCTGGCCTCCTCTGTAAAGTTAGACGCCCACTTTGATATCAGGGAGCATTGATCCCGTTTCCATGAGGTTGCGATGCAATTCAAAGCATCTGGTGAGGTCATGGCTGATATGGCCGCCAGGGGAGGTTTCGATATAATTGTGGAGGTAGTCTCGATACGCTGGATGAGCACAATTATCGATCAGGCGGTTTGCTCGTTCATGAGGTGCCAGGCCACGGAGATCAGCAATACCCTGTTCGGTAATCACAACCTGCACGGAGTGTTCGTTATGATCGACGTGTGTGACCATCGGGACAATTGTCGAAATTTTACCCTGTTTGGCTATGGAAGGGCACATATAGATGGATAGATAGGCATTGCGGGTGAAGTCACCACTGCCACCAATCCCGTTCATCATTTGAAGCCCGCAGACATGCGTGCTGTTGGCATGGCCATAGATATCAATTTCAAGCGCCGTATTCGTAGTAATAACTCCAAGCCGACGGACAACCCCTGGGTTGTTACTATACTCTTGAGGGCGCAGCACAATACGCGGTCCGAAGAAGTCCATATTATCGTAGATCTTCTTAAGCTTTTCGTCTGAGAGAGTCAGTGAAGTTGTGGAGGCTCCCAGAAGTTTTTCCTTCTCCATCAGATCAACGAGTGCATCCTGAAAAACCTCTGAGTACATCATGAAAGGAGGTATATCAGGGTTCTCACCGAGTCCCGCCATCACAGCGTTGGCGATATTGCCAACACCTGATTGGAGTGGTAGAAAGCTTTTGGGGATTCTGCCGATCTTCATTTCATCAAGGAGAAACTGCACGGTATTGTTCGCAATGGCTTGGGAAGCTTCATCAACGGGAGCAAATGCACCAACTCCGTCTGGACGGTCACTTTCCACAATACCGATCACCTTAGAGGGATCAACGGTCGCATAAGGCCAGCCGATTTTGTCAAGAGGGTGATAGATCGGAATAGGACTACGGTTTGGAGGAGGCGGAAGCATTGTGATATCAGCCATCTCAGCGACTCGTGGAGAATGATACCTGTTAATCTCGATGATTACCTTCTTCGCGTACTTGAGGTAATGAGGACTTGCACCGATGGAACTTGATAGGAAGACGCGTCCGTCAGGCGTGATCTCTGTCGCCTCAATGACGGCAAAGTCTAGCTCACCAAAGAAACCTTCAGCAACGGACTGAGGAACATGGGATAGATGCATATCGACAAATGACACCTCGCCTTTGTTCATCTGTTTCCTGAGCGTCTTGCTTGAGGCATAGGGAGCACGCCATGAGATCGCCTCTGCCTGTGCCAGTGCTTCGTCCAGGTCTTCTCCTGTTGAAGCTCCAGTTAAAACTCGTATTCGATAGGGATCTCCCTTTTCATGTATAGCCCTCGCCCGGGCTGCGATGGCGAGAGGGACTACTTTTGCAGCACCAGCTGGTGTAAAGCCACTGAACCCAACGAGTGATCCATGAGGAATTTCTGCAGCAGCTTCTTCTGCGGTGAGGATGGGATAACGATTATACTTTGACATCTATACGTTCCTTTTGTAAAGTTCAGCTTATTAACGGACCGCTAATTTGGAGATTTCTCCCGAGGAAACTTCGATTTGCTGGTCTTTGATCTGTAAGATCAGAGCTCCCTCATGGGATATCGTTTGCAGAATCCCGTTTTGTCTATCACTTTCCCGAGAAGATTCCCAGGATACAGATTCTCCCCTCCATGCAAGTCGCTTCTCAATAATTGAATAAAAGGGCTCGAATCCCTCATTCTGATACTTTTCAAGGCCATCGGCAATGGAGGAGGTCAGGTTTTGACACAACTCTGAAACATTGACGGGACTTCCTGTCAATTCAATGAGAGATATAGGAGGAGTTCTCATTTCATCTCCCAGCTCTCTGCTATCATTGTTCACATTCATTCCGATACCGACCACGACAGCATTCTGGTCTTCAAAGCTTTGTGTCTGACAAAGAATTCCACAAAGTTTCCTGTTCGCAACGAGGAGGTCATTTGGCCATTTAATAAAGGTTGAAACATGATAGGCATGATCAAGAACTTCAGATATGATCGCACCAGCGACTAGAGATATACACCGCAATGCGGGATCATCTTTCGTTGTGAGCCATCCTATGCTCATCCAGAGGCCCCCTGTCGGGCTTTTCCAGTGACGACCATCTCGACCGATACCACCAGATTGAGATCTGGCTACAACCGCTATGCGCTCTGAGACCTTCGACTTGAGCAGCCGGAAAGTTTCGAGATTAGTTGAATCCGTTGTGTCTAGTTCGATAAGCTTCATTGCAATGTTCTTTCATCAACCTGCCAGATGCGAAAGCAGGACTCCGGCAGCAACTGCTGATCCGATCACGCCGGCAACGTTAGGTCCCATGGCGTGCATCAGGAGAAAGTTCTGAGGGTCTTCCTCATGAGCAACCTTTTGCACGACACGAGCGGCCATAGGGACTGCGGAAACACCTGCGGCTCCGATCAATGGGTTGATCTTGTCCTTTGAGACCATGTTCATGATTTTGGCAAAAATCAGCCCCGCGGCAGTTGCGATCGAGAATGCAATGATTCCAAGGACGAAAATTTGAATCGTTTGAAGCGTCAGGAAGTTGCTTGCCTGAGTTTTCGCTCCAACTGTGAGACCAAGTAGAATCGTTACGATGTCTATAAAAGATGTCGAGGCAGTTTGCGCAAGCCTGTCAGTCACCATTGATTCACGAAGAAGGTTTCCGAAGAAGAGCATTCCAAGAAGAGGAAGGCCACCATTGGCGATAAAGACGCAAAGAAGAAAGGCAAGAATGGGGAAAATGATCTTCACCGTCTTGGAAACATTTCTTGGTGCTTCCATTCTGATGAGTCTCTCTTCTCTAGTTGTCAGCAGCTTCATGATTGGAGGCTGTATAATCGGAACCATGGCCATATAACTATAAGCAGCGAGAGCAACGGCACCTAGCAGATGCGGAGCAAGTTGAGAACAGGTAAAGATCGCCGTTGGTCCGTCAGCGCCACCAATGATGCCTATAGAGCCTGCTTCTTGCATATTAAACCCAAAGACCACTGCCAGAAGAAGGGCACCGAATATACCAAATTGAGCTGCCGCCCCAAGAAGGATTGTCCGTGGGTTGGCAAGCAGAGGACCAAAGTCGATCAGGGCACCAACGCCAAGAAAGATCAGGGGCGGGTAAAATCCCCACTCGATACCGCGAAATAGAAACCAGAGAATACTGGCATTCCAGATATCCTGTTGTTTAGGTGAGATGATGACAGGATAACGGTTTGATTCTGATTTCTCCTCGACAAAAACAGAATGTCCCCCTTTTGCAAGAGGATAGACACCGGATTCATCGATACGTCCCTTATAGGTCATTGTATGTTCATCATGGACCATGACGACCTTCTCTTCTTTGACCAGCCCAGCTAATTCAGAAGAGTATGGAACTTCTTCCCATTGTTCGTAAGTGACGTCATCGATTCTGAGGTTTTCCTCAGCAGCGCGGTAGACAATATGAGATTCACTGACAGGACCATCATAGACGCTGAGACTAAGCTTCTCAGAGTTATAAGGAATATTCCCGATCAGCATCCCGAAACCAATCGGTACAAGCAGAAGGGGTTCGAAATTCTTTTTTATCGCCAGGTAGATAAAGAGAAGTCCGATAGCAATCATTACTAGATTGCCTGGCTCTACATGGCCAAAACCTGAGTCGCTTAAGAAATTTATTAGTGTTTGAAGCATGGGTTATATACCTGTACTTGAGTTCAAGAACGTCTGACTCCACAGCGGAAGTAGATATACAGATTTCTTCCGAGTGTGTGTTGGAAATTGGGAAGCTTGTTATTCAAACTCGGCCAGTGCCTGACCAGCCTGAACATTATCGCCTGGATTGACCAGGATCGCCTTGACTGTTCCTGCCGATGGTGCAGAGACACTTGTTTCCATCTTCATTGCTTCCACAACAAACATTTCCTGGTTCGCTTCAACTTTATCTCCGGGATTAACCTGTATGGCACGTATAGTTCCGGCAATCGGCGAAGGAAATGTATTTCCACCAGCTGAGGGAGCAGCCGAGGGAGCTTGAGGTGCAGCGGATGGAGGTGGAGATGCCGGTGGGGGAGATGCCGGCGCGGGAGCATTCGAGACAGGAGCAGAGGGAACAGGAGCTGCAGGTGCTGCCATCCCCGACTGGTCCTCAAGAATCTCGACATCAAGATCGTATGTTTTTCCTTGGACAGTGACTCGTAGTTTCATTGGTTACCTTTCCTTAATCGGTGAGATGAGTGTATAACCTGACGTCCGTGTTGTGCCCAGGCCTGACCCTGACCGGGTGGTACATAGCGGACTCGTTTGATGCGTACCGGTGCCTTCGCGATAGCAATAGCCGTTGCTGTAAGTACAGCGATCAGTTCTGGATCCATTTGCTCAGGAAGCTGATCCGCCTCAATCGGCTTGGGTGCAGCTTGAGTGACCTTCTCTTCTTGAGCAGGAACGATATTCTTAAGAAGAATCAGGAGTCCCCAGATTGAAACAAGGGCGATGAATACAACAGCCATCCCGACGGCAGTGATCATGAGACCGTCTTCGATACTTCCATTGGTGGCTGCGATGAAATTGGCAGGTTGAATGATCAAGATAATATCTCCGATTTGATTATAGTGGGATCAGACCGTGTTTCTTCTCAGGGCGCAATTCGCGTTTTGCCTGAAGAGACTCCAAAGCAAGGCTGATGTACTGCTTCGTTTCCCCTGGCTCAATGATATCATCGACGAGGTTCATGCTGGCAGCCATGTAAGGAGAGGAGAACTTCTCGCGATATTCTTTAATGAGCTCTTCTCTTCTTGCTTCTTTGTCTTCTGCTTCTTCGATTTCTCTACGGAAGACCACGGCAACGGCACCTTCTGCACCCATAACTGCAACCTCAGCCGTGGGCCAGGCAGCGACTCGATCTGCACCCAGGTCTTTACAGCACATGGCAACGTAAGCCCCACCGTAGGCTTTTCTCACGATAATTGTGATCTTGGGAACGGTGGCAGCAGAGTAGGCGAAGAGCACTTTCGCACCATGACGAATGATACCGCCGTGCTCCTGTTGCACTCCAGGAAGAAACCCCGGGACATCGACAAAGGTTACGAGCGGAATGTTGAAAGCATTACAGAATCTCACAAAGCGGGCAATCTTATCCGAACTGTCTATATCCAGAATACCGGCCATGTGAGCTGGCTGGTTTGCGACAATTCCCACGGTCCGGCCGGAAACCCGTCCAAAACCTATGACCGCCGTTTTCGCAAAGTGTTCCTGGATTTCAAGAAAATCTCCAGCGTCGACGATCGAGCGGATGACTTCCTTGACATCATAGGCTTTTTTCGGATCATCCGGTACGATGGTATTCAGGTTATCAATATACGGAACGATATCTTCGGTGGGTTGGATGGGCGGGTCTTCGAGATTGTTTGCGGGAAGAAAACTCAGTAACTTCTTCGCGATGGCAATTCCATGCGCATCATCTTCTGCGATGAAATGTATATTACCAGATTTCATCATTTGATTGTCAGGCCCGCCAAGAACTTCTGCCGAGACCTCTTCGCCTGTGACCTGCTTGATAACTGCTGGCCCCGTAATGAACATATTCGCTTTTCTGGACTGTATGATAAAGTCTGTGAGGGCAGGGCTATACGCTGCACCACCCGCGCAAGGGCCACAAATCAGAGATATCTGTGGTACGACGCCGGACAATAGAACGTTGTGAAAGAAAATCTGTCCGTAGGACCCAAGTGAACTGATTCCCTCTTGAATCCTGGCACCTCCCGAGTCGTTGATAAAGAAAAAGGGAGATCCGGTCTTTAAGGAGAGTTTCATCATCTCGACTATTTTCTGGCCATGAACTTCACCAACGGCACCACCGGCCACCGTGAAGTCCTGGCTGGCAAGATGAACAAGTCTGCCACCAACAATACCCGAACCTGTGATGACGCCGTCGGCTGGAAACTCTTTCTTGTCTAGACCAAACGCTGTGGCACGGTGTTTCGCGAAGAGATAATGTTCTTGAAAGGAGCCATCGTCCACGAGCGCAGCAACTCTTTCACGTGCCGTCATCTTTCCTTGTTGACGGTGTTTCTCGAGGCGCGCTTCACCCCCTCCCATGTATTGTTCAGCTTTACGCTTACGGAGTTCTTCAATCTTCTCTTTCACTGTTGCTTGATGTTTCGTTACCGTTTTACTCATTGGCTGAATTCCTTAAGAAAGTATACTTGGTTAGATTAATGTTCTTTTGAAGGTTCGCACATTTCTGTGAGCACACCGGCGGAGCCTTTTGGATGAATAAATGCAATGTCCATATTATGTGCACCTTTGCGAGGCTTCTCGTCGATCATCTGGATTCCACCAGCCTTTAACTCATCGATACGTTGCTGAATGTCGTCAACTGTATAGGCGATGTGGTGAATGCCTTCACCTTTCTTCTCGATAAACTTGTGAATGGTACTCTCTTCAGAAGTTGGCTCAAGAAGTTCAAGTTTCACATCACCCACTCGATAGAAGGCGACACGAACCTTCTGTTCAGCTACTTCTTCTATACCGTCAAACTTAGCCTGTAGAACCTTCTCGTAATATTCCTTCTTTTCATCAATTGATTTGACGGCGATGCCGATGTGATTCACTGCTTTTGCTTCAATCATATCATGTTCCTTTCCTGCGATGCTGTGGTTTCAAACTTATTCTTTACTTCTACTGTCCCGCTTTTCCTTTAAGATATGTATTTACAAGTTCGCTGGCCGCAATAAATGGAGAGAGAGTTCCCTCTGAGATGAGTTCTTCCTGTTTAACCAGATTTTCCTGAATCCCTGAGTCATTGTAGAAATTTTCAATTAAGAGATTTTCTATCGTCTGTTTCATCCAGTATACAAGCTGGTCGTGTCTCTTCTGTTCAAACTGTTGTGTCTTTTTTGATAGCTCGATATACTTTTCTACCAGCGACCAGATATCCTCGATACCCTGGTTTTCAACAGCAGAACAGGTCACAACTTTTGTCTTCCAACCTTCCAAAGACGGCTTCAGGAGGCCCAGCGTACTTTGCATAGATGCTCGAGCTATCTCAGCCTTCTCTTTGTTTGGGCCATCCGCTTTATTGATGGCAATGGCATCGGCAACTTCGATGATACCCCGTTTGATTCCCTGGATTTCATCACCGGCGCCTGTGATCATAAGCAGCAGAAAGAAATCTACAAGGTGTGCAACCTGGGTCTCGGACTGTCCTACACCTACTGTCTCTACGATCACCACATCGTATCCCGCAGCTTCGCTGATAAGTATAGATTCCCGTGTTCCTCGGGCAACTCCTCCCAGGCTACTCCCGCTTGCACTTGGCCTGATCAACGCATCTTCGTGTCTCGAGAGCTTTTCCATCCGGGTCTTATCCCCGAGAATACTCCCTCCTGTTCGTTCACTTGATGGGTCGACCGCATGAACCGCAACACGGTGTCCACTCTCAATGAGAGAGAGGCCCAATGCTTCTATGAACGTGCTTTTTCCAACCCCTGGTATGCCTGTTATTCCTAGTCGTATAGACTGACCTGAGTGTGGCATCAATCTATGCAGGACATCGTTCGCTTTGGCCCGATGTTTCTCGCTTGTGCTCTCAACAAGGGAGAAGGTCTTTCCGAGTATAGATCGATCTCGGTTGAGAACACCTTCTACGTGCTGATCAACGCTCAGGGTTTTCCGTTTCTTTGGTTTCGGGCGGTGCGCTTCTGCGGCATTCAAATCCACGCCAGCGACCACCCTCATCGCAGAATCCGGTTTATGTCTTCCGTCGTCAGTCACGCTAGCCTTAGCCTTCTTCCTCTTCAAGCTGTTCGAAAAGTATATTCAGGATTTTCTTTGCGGCTTCGGGAATGATCGTTCCAGGGCCGAAAACTGCCGAGCAGCCATTTTTGTAGAGAAATTCATAATCCTGGTGAGGGATGACACCACCACAAACAACCACGATGTCCTCACGATCAAGCTTGCTCAATTCGTGAACTAACTCTGGAATCAGAGTCTTGTGCCCAGCAGCAAGCGAACTGACTCCAACTACGTGCACATCGTTTTCAACCGCCTGTATGGCAACCTCTTCAGGTGTTTGGAAAAGGGGACCGATATCAACATCGAATCCCATGTCTGCAAAGGCAGTTGCGATCACTTTAGCACCACGGTCGTGACCATCCTGACCAAGCTTCGCGACAAGCAGCCGAGGTCTTCTTCCATCAATTTTCATGAATTCTTTCGTAAGGCTGATTCCTTCTTTCAGCGCATCCATATCGTCAGCTTCCTTCTTATAGACACCCATGATCTGATGGATTTGAGGCTGGTACCTACCAAAGACTTTCTCCATAGCATCAGAGATCTCACCGACGGTGGCATTCTTTCTGACAGCTTCGACCGAAAGCTCAAGAAGATTGGCTTTTTCTTCCGCTCCTTTAGTAATGGCATCAAGAGCGGCTTTCACGTCGGACTCGTTTCGTTCTGCTCTGAGTTCCTCGAGTTTCTGAAGCTGAGATTGCCGGACGGCTGTATTATCGATTTCAAGAATATCCATCGGGTCTTCCTGGGCGAGACGGTATTTGTTCACCCCGACGATCACATCCTTACCTGAATCAATACGCGCCTGTTTTCTCGCAGCAGCCTCTTCGATCCTCATCTTCGGGATACCAGTTTCAATCGCTTTTGCCATACCTCCCAGCTGCTCTACTTCCTGCATCATCGACCACGCTCGTTCCATGATTCCGTTGGTCAATGACTCCATGTAATAAGACCCACCCCAGGGATCAACAACCTTGCATATATTTGTTTCATCCTGAAGAAGAAGCTGGGTGTTCCGGGCTATACGAGCGGAAAATTCTGTTGGGAGAGCGATGGCTTCATCCAGCGAGTTTGTATGAAGTGATTGAGTGTGACCCATAGATGCCGCAAGAGCCTCGATCGCTGTTCTTGTCACGTTGTTAAAGGGATCCTGCTCGGTAAGTGACCATCCGCTTGTCTGGCTGTGTGTTCGAAGCGCCATTGATTTAGGGTTTTTCGGGTTAAACTGTTTAACGAGTTTCGCCCAAAGCACACGAGCGGCTCTCATCTTCGCGACTTCCATGAAGTAGTTCATACCAGTTGCCCAGAAGAAGGAGAAGCGTGGTGCAAAATCATCAACACTTAACCCGGCAGCGAGACCAGCACGGATATATTCAAGTCCGTCTGCAAGCGTGTAGGCAACTTCGATGTCAGCCGTTGCTCCTGCTTCCTGCATATGATAGCCGGAGATAGAAATCGAATTGAAACGTGGCATCTTCTTTGACGTATAGGCAAAGATGTCAGAAATGATTCTCACCGAAGGCTTGGGCGGGTAAATGAAAGTGTTCCGAACCATGAACTCTTTGAGAATATCATTCTGAATCGTACCTGCCAGCTTGTCCTGGCTTACACCCTGTTCTTCTGCTGCGACAATGTATAGAGCCATAATGGGGAGAACTGCACCATTCATGGTCATGGAAACAGAGATGCGATCCAGAGGTATACGGTCGAAAAGAACTCGCATGTCCTTAATAGAATCGATCGCAACACCTGCCTTTCCTACGTCACCTGCAACCCTCGGGTGATCACTATCATATCCCCGGTGGGTTGCCAGATCAAAAGCTACAGACAGCCCTTTTTGACCCATGGCCAGATTTCTTCTATAGAACGCATTCGACTCTTGAGCTGTGGAAAAACCCGCATACTGGCGGACAGTCCAGGGGCGCATGGCATACATGGTACTGTAGGGGCCACGAAGGTAAGGTGCCATTCCTGAGAGATACTCGAGGTGGTCCATCCCTTCGAGGTCCTCTTTTGTATAGAGAGGCTTCACGTCGATCTTCTCAGGAGTTTGCCACTTCGTATACTGAGATTCTGTTCTTGCATTCCAGGCTGAGACTGAAGTCGCCTCGCTTGAAGAGCTGTCATAAGGAATTTGAGAGAAATTTACAGACATAATAAACCTTTCAAGGCAGGTATATATTCAGCAGATTTAGTCAGAGATTGAAAGCTTCTTGTGGATATGTCCCAGAGTCTCGAGAGCATCGGATTTAATATGAATGAAACCATCTACTCCTGCATCATTGAGACGATCAATCTGTTCTGCTGGATAGCCGGCCACATAGACAAGTGCTTCAGGTTTGGCTGCTTTGATGGTTTTTACAAGTTCTGGTACAAACCCTTCATAGGATGGATCATCGCTGCATGCCACGTAAACCAGTGCTTTTGATTCTTTAATAGTTTTTTTAAGTTCGTCGACTTTCTCGAAAGGCTCTGATTCATTTACAGAGAAACCGCCCGCATTAAAGAAACCGAAAGAGAAGTCTGCGCGGGCACGTCTCATCGTCAGCGGTCCTGTGGGAAGCAGGAGCACTTCCGGAGGAGAACCTGTTCTGGCTTTAAAAGCCCTCGCCTGATCTCGAAGCTTCTCGTAAGGCATTGATAAACGACGAGAGAGGATACGCTCAACCTTTACATGTTCACCATCAGCTCCCTGTAAGAGCGCATCGAGAACTTCAGCCAGCGTTGCTCCCTCTTTGATCGCGTTGATTGCAGGTTCCATCAGATTCCCATTTTCTGCATAGACAGTCTGAGTCAGTGCCGTCAGCAGATTTCTGACAAGACTATTGGATCGAACAGCCTTGAGCCTGTTCACGCGATTCTTCCGTTTACTGACGAATTCCTCGCGAGGGATATGGCCTTTTGAAACTTCTTTTTCGTTAGCATCAGCATAGTTCGTGATACCCACAACAGGAGTTCTCCGTGTAGACAACCCTTTCTGACGTTGTGAATATGTCGCCGCAACTGACTGTTGGGGAAGACCCTGCTTGAGGCATGCAATCATTCCTCCGTGGGCATCTGTTTCCTGAATAATCGACCACGCTTCACGAGCAACAGAATCAGTAAGCGATTCAATATAATAGCTGCCTGCCCCTGGATCCACAATACGACTCAGATAGGCTTCTTCTTTGAGGATGATCTGCTGATTTCGTGCTATACGAGAACTGAATGTATCCGGTCTTCCCAGGGTTTCATCAAAGGGAGCTACATACATGGAATCAACACCAGCAACGCCCGCAGCAAATGATTCAACTGCGGAACGAAGCATGTTGTTATATGGATCGTACTTCGTTTTAGTGAAGGTACTGGTCCGGGCATGAATAAACATCTTTTGAGCGTCTTCAGATTGTGAACCAAAACTCTTAACAATCTTTGCCCATAGCATTCTTGCAGCACGTATCTTCGCAACTTCCATAAATAGATTCGTAGAAACAGAGAAACTGAAGACTGTCGCAAGCGCAGCCTGGTCGACAGAAAGACCGCGATTAACCATTTCCCTCAAATATTCAATACCTGTGCTGAGTGTGTATCCAAGCTCCTGGACCGTGGAAGCACCTCCATTATGCCAGTGCTGGCTATTTACCATGATAGATCGAATGCCGGGAGTGTTGCTCTGGCAGAAGCTGACCATGTCCGCCATTTCACGATACATCAGTGAAAGTGGAGCTCTCAGGGAACCGTATTTAACCAGTTCACGAATAGGATCACACTCGATTGCACCAAACAAAACCCTGCGGTTGATTCCGCGCTCTTCTGCGAGCGCAACAAGCATGGAAAGCACTGGAACCGCAGAGGTTCCACATCGAATTGTAATCGGATACCGGTCGAGATCTATATCCTGAAGGGCAATTCTAAGCCCGTTAACAGAAGTAAGAGTACATCCACCCCTGCCGCAGAGGTCCTTCGCGTCCGGGTGATCACCGTCCAAACCAATTCTCGCCGCATTGTCCAGACGAATGCCTATGGCATTTTCACCTCTGGCCAGGCCATCACGAATTGCCTGGTTCACATCTTCTGGGGAAGCAGACATCGTATCCTGACGAATCTGCCAGCCAGGATTCACGTTCTGCAAGGGGTTGGTTCCGCGTGTATAAGGGTAATAACCCGGTAAATTCTCAAGGTGCTCGATATTTTTCAGGTCTTCCTGAGTGTAGAGCGGCTTGACCGTAAAACCCTCTGGTGTCTTCCAAAGCAGCTTCTTTTCGTAATCCGCCCCTTTCAAATCCTTTTCGACGACCTCACGCCATTCATTCAGGGTAGGGACGGGAAAATCATCAGAGATACGGAGCTTCTTTTCCTCAGAGGAAGTTTCATGATAGTCGGTGGGAGCCTTGTGGTCGTGGTTGGTAATCATGTAACCCTCACTTTTTATGTATTTACTCTATCGCGATATGAGCATATGTTATTGAGAGGGTACAAGCCTTTTCTCAGGCTTTTCCAAACCCTCTCATAAAATCCAATTAACTGCACATAAGCCCAGTCAAATCAACCTTACAGGTTTTCATTCCTTTACCTTTAACCCTAGTCCAAGCCTTGCCTCAGTTCAAGGAGAGATATGAAAAAAAGAAAGGCAGAATCGAAAAAAACAATGGCCTCTCGCTCTGAAATCAGCACATTCCCTCACGCGGCCAGCAAACCCCGTTTCCTATCATCTAATCGCAGGTAATATGATATGCCCGGTGTCATTGAACAACTTCGAGAACGTGGACTCCTCAACGATGTCACAGATCCCAAATTGGAAGAGTATCTCAACGAACATAAAGTTCCTGTCTATGTTGGATTCGACCCCTCAGCCGATTCACTTCATGTGGGCAACATGGTGGGCATTCTCGTTCTGCGGCATTTCCAGCTTTGCGGACATCAGCCCATCGCCCTTGTAGGCGGTGCCACTGGAATGATTGGTGATCCGGGCGGTCGCAGCGCTGAGAGAAATCTCCTCACGAAAGAGCAACTCGAGAAAAACCTCGAAGGGATTAAGAAGGACCTTTCGCGATTTCTTGATTTCACAGGTGAAAACAGCGCTGTTTTGGTTAATAATGCCGACTGGATGGCTCCCTACCACTTCATCGATTTTCTGCGTGACATTGGTAAGCATTTTCGCATTGGGGATATGCTTGGAAAGGAATCCGTTAAGGCACGCCTTGAATCCGAAAATGGCATCAGCTATACAGAATTCAGTTATATGCTTCTTCAAGCCTATGACTATAAGCACCTTTACGAGGAACTGGGCGTCAAAGTCCAATCAGGTGGTTCTGACCAATGGGGAAATATTACGGCAGGGATTGATCTGATACGTCGTACAACGGGGGGACAGGCCTATGGCATGACAACACCTCTTCTGGTCGACTCACAGGGGCGCAAGATGGGCAAGTCCGTGGATGGTGCGCTCTGGCTGAATCCCGAAAAGTTTTCGCCCTACCAGTTTTATCAGTTCTGGGTCCGTCAGCAGGACGCGGACCTCGAGCGGTTCCTCAAGATGCTCACCTTTCTACCACTTGATGAAATCTCATCTATACTGGAAGAGCACAATAAGGCACCGGAAAACCGTTCAGGGCAAAAGCGGCTCGCCAGGGAGCTAACAGCGCTCGTCCATGGTAATGAAGAAGCCGACAAAGCATCTGGAGCCTCCGATGCACTCTTCGGGGGAGGGCTCAGTAAGAAAAGTGATTCAGAGATTAAAGAAATCTTCAGCGACGTCCCTTCCGTTTCCTTGGACCTCTCGAAGTTAGAGGAAGGATATCCCGTGCTTGATTTGCTGGTGGACACAAAACTGTGTCCCAGCAAGAAGGAAGCGCGTCGCGTCGTAGGCCAGGGTGGTTTCTATCTGAACAACTCTAATGATAGCGTTTCGAAGGATAAAAAGACACTGGGCAAGGAAGACCTCGCCAGTGAAACGATGATGATCCTGCGAACAGGCAAGAAGAAGTACTGTCTGGTTCAGTTCTCATGAAGCTCGAACATTGCCTGGTAGATACTCAAGGTCCTTTATAAGTTGATTCTCACGATTACCCTAAACCCCGCGATCGATCTAGGCCTTAGTGTTCCTGCCTGGCAGGAGGGCAAAGTCAATCGCGCCACAGGTTCTCATCAGGAGTTTGGCGGGAAAGGTATTAATGTTACCCGCATGCTTTCCGAGCTGGGAGCAAAGACAAGAGCTCTCACCATTGTCGGTTCTGAGAGTGTCCCGAAAATCAAACGGCTTCTTTCTGAGCAAACCTTTCCAGTCACTTATATACGGATTAACGGAGAGACGCGCACAAATGTACATATCTACGATACGAATGGGGAACGTGTACTCAAAGTCAACCAGGCAGGCGAAACTCTCGACCAATCCGACTTCGATCATTTTAAGCTTCTATTCAAAACTCATTTGAAAAACTGTACTTTCGTTGCTGCTGCCGGGAGCCTCCCTCCGGGGTTACCAGAAGATGGATATGCACAACTGGCCCATCTTTGTGCTCAGGAACGACGACGCTTCGTGATCGATGCAGAAGGACCCGCCTTACTTAAATGTTTGAAAGAAGGTGTTTATCTTGTTAAGATAAACCGTGAAGAACTCGCACGCAGTCTGGATGCAAAACTCAATAATGAGAAGTCTATATTAAAGGCCTGTGAAAAACTTCGACAACTTGGATCTTCGAATATCGTGGTGACCGATGGAGGTCGGCCTTTCTATGCCTGCACGGAAGAGGGTATTTTCAAAGGAACTCCTCCGAAGATTAAAGTAGCTGGTGAAACCGGAGCGGGAGACTCATTCACTGCAGGAATTCTCTGTTCTCTTGATCGAGGAGAAGGATGGCAAAAAGCACTCCAGCTTGGTGTGCAGACATCAGCAGCCACGTGTTTACTGCCTGAAGGTATTCTTGCAAGTAGAGAACATCTCGACGAGCAAAAGAAATTTGCACACATCGAGATGCTCTCTCCAGCAGAAAGCTAAGGTAAGCTCTTCATCTATATCTGTTCCCCGTGATAATCGACCAGCTCTGCTACTTTAGCGCAGCTATCTTCGAAATTTTCTCCTATCTCTTCTTTCATTGCTTTGATCAGAAAAACCTTAAAAGCCATTGAACCATCCTCCTGAAAGAACTGCAGAGATTGAGGTGAGGTCCCATTCTTAGAATCAGGCGGAGTTACATGAAAGATGCGCGTTAGATGATCAAGCCTCAGGTGTAGATGAATCCCCTCTCCGTTCACGTTCAGATAGGGGCCAGACCTGCTGAAACCACAGAATCTTCCTTTGATCTCAACAACGCATGCGGGGTTTTTGGAAACAAAATAAACAAGTCCCAGTTGCTGCAGGCCTTTGATGAATTCTTCAAAGTTGGCTATACGGAACTCATTTGCATAGCCTGCAGGCATGGAAGCGAGAATATCGGACTCAGGAACCCCAAGTGTTTCCGCAAGCATCCCCGTTTTCATTGATGGATTTGCCTTTAACTTCGCGTTTATCGTCTCTCTAAGACTGTCAAGCTTCTGGCTCACGATACATTCTCTCCCAATGAATGAGCTTCCTTGCTGACGGCGTTCATGTGGTGAAATGTCTGGCGGCCAACTTCAATCATTCGTTTCATGAGAGCGTCATCTATTTCCAATTCATTAAATGCTTCACGGAATTGCTGCCATTTTTCACGGATCGCATTTCCGTAGGGTTGAAGGTGGTATGTCCCATCATTTCCTTCCAGGCCATAGGCTTCCTTAACAGCTTTCGCGATAAACATTGCTCCGTTATTGCTGCCTTCGATGATATAGTGTGTAGACAGGAGTAGCCTTGTATCCTCTTTCTCCAGTTCGCCGAAGAAGGTGATCATCTCATTAGTTGCTTCCACGGGTTTCACGGTTTTTGGATCCACTCCGAAGAACTCCAGATCCTTTTCAGACTTTTCGGCATGAAATTGCTCCTCGGTGACGACTCTTGACAGGAACGGATCACTTTCTTTGTGTCTTGCGAGAAAGACTTCAAACTCCCGCTGAAGGATATATCGCTGCTTGAGGCTATTGATATACTTGAATTTTGGCAATGTCCCTTTCATGATACTCTCTTCGTCAGACTTCTTTTCCGTTTGTTGCGAAGAGACGCCTTCGTGAATATCCCAGACTCCGCTTTTTAGTTTCTCGATATTTGTTGTTTCAGATGTTGTTTTCATCTTGTGATTCTCCATTTGGAATTATCTGTTAAAACTTTGTATACTTAGTTATTGCCAAGGGTACCAGAGCTCAGTCGGAAGATATCTCCTGTACTGACCGTACCGTTCGTTGGATCGTATTGACCGAGGATGTTCACATTACTTCTGTATGCATTTGGATGCGCCATACAGTAACCTGCTGCATTGAGATCTCCATCAGGGCCTCTTCCCCCTACGCTGTATATGGAGGCAGTATAGGTTGTGCTATTGAAAAGGTTGGTGCTGCCGAAGTAAATGTTTCCAGAAGCATAAACGTACTGCGGATGAAATGTTCCGAGATCTGTTCTCTTCTCGATGAAGAAAGGATCGACTGGTATCGATGACATATAACTGATTGGGGATGTCAATTGACTCAGCCTCTCGGGCAACGGAGTAAAAAGGTAAGAAACCGGGTAACTGTTATTGTCTACACGGTACGCCTCGAGGGCTGTTGCCATGCTCCGTAGATCAGCTTTCGTTCGGGAAACCTTGCTTCTTGTTTGAGCCTCTAGAAAGTTCGGTACAGCAATCGCCGCAAGGATTGCAATGATCGCGACTACGATCAGAAGTTCGATTAAGGTGAACCCCTGGCGATTTGTGCCAGGGATCCTCTGATCTCTTCCTGCTCTAATCATTCGAAGCTCATCCAGTCCGCTACACCTGATGATGGTGGGAGAGGTAGCTGTATATCATCCAGATAGACGTAATCCGGGTTCTTTTCAAGGTCGAGGATATCAAGCTCTGGCGTATCAGGGTCAGTCCATGTACTGGAATCCTGCCAATTTAGAAAGCCACCAAGAGTTGGTGAATCTGCCATAATTCTCAACTTTGGATTAGAATCAAGGCCCGGCCCATTGTATATCGCTGACGCATTTGCACCATCACTTCCAATACCGTTAATGGTCATGCGAGAGTAGGTGTTGGTAAGCTCAATTTCCAATGTTTGCCAACCAATGCTGCGCGCTCCGAAATAAGCACTGTGAAAACCTGAAGAAAACGCTGCAGGACGAGTGGTCAGGTAATAATTCTTCTGAGCCGCTGCATAGGGATAAGGCGCGTTCCAGATCTCCGCAGCGATAAACTTCTCTGGGTTGTTACCGTCTTCAATGATGAAAGCCGCTCCAAGCTTGTCCAGTGCATCATCCTGCCCAAGTGTGTCATAGAATGGAATGGTGATCGTTCCTGGTGATGCACTTGAAAGGTCGATGACGATGTTTCTCAGAGGAGCTACCTCCCCTGTAAATGAAACCGAGTTCGCGCCTGAATGAGCAAAGGCTGTGGTCGGTGCAAAGTTATGAACGAAGCCCTGCATATTTGGCTCATTGTAAGCGGATGATACCATGAATTCTTCGAGAGTATCGTACTCCGGGTCCCCCGAGCCGTTGTCATCTTCAAAGTCGAGCGATGCAGTATCAGCGGAAGGAGCCGTCGCGGAAAATGTCACATCATCGAAATAGACAAGGTTCGCTGGGGCAGGATAACCTTCCGTTGCCGTTGTCCAGTTACCGAAGCCACCTGCTGAGGCAGAATCGGCCATGAATCTCAGTCTCAGGTCTGTTCCCAAACTTCCAGGTCCAGCGACTTCATCGGCTACCGGGGATCCATCTACGCTGATCGAGGTTTCACCTCCTGCAATGGTAAAGACAACCTGGTGCCATCCAACGGATCTTATCGCCAGAGAGTCTGAGTCGTACTTGTCAGCAGATAGACCACGATCGACGACCCCCTCGGAAGCGTGATAGGGAAGTGACCCAGGTGCGCCTGCATAGGGAAGGTCATTGATTTCAAGGGCAACGAAGTCCCCTGGGTTGTTGGCATCCTCAAGGATGATTGAGCCGCCCCAGGTGAAGCTCCCTGTTCCCTGCCCAACAGTATCATAGAACCATACACTCACAGTTCCCTCTTCAATATCTATGGGGAGATCGTAGGTGAAAGAGCGGAAAGGAACAGGTTGTGCCCCGGTGAATCTTAACGAGGAAGAACCGGTCAGTGCGACATCCGTTGATTCTTCCCACAAGTTTATATCACCACTGACAGCTGTGTTTCCATTGAACTGATCCACCGACTCAAAGTCGAAGGTGATTTCACTCATCGCTATCGTTGGGATGAGCCCCGCGATAAGAAGTGTCAGAGCAATTTTACTCCGGTGTGACTGGTTTGCATTCATAAGAGTGCATTCTCCGTAAATAGTTTTGTGCCGGGGAGAAAGCCCGGTTACAGTTTATTCTGAAGTCGCTATACAGCTGCTTCAGCACGCCCCATTGTTGAAATAAGAGGGCAATTGATCACAGGGTGACGGTGTATATATGCTTGGACTCCGTAGACTTCCTTTATCATTCCGGGTTCAATGACAGAATCTGTATCTCCCGAGGCTACAACGCGTCCTTCATGAAGAACGATAATCGACTCCGAGTATTGAGCGGCCAGATTGAGATCATGCAGGACTGCCAGGACAGCAACTCCTCTCCTTGCCAGACCTTCTGCCGTTCGTAAAACCTGGTGCTGGTGAGCGAGGTCGAGCGCGCTCGTTGGCTCATCAAGCAGCAGTACTTTTCCCGAAAGATCTTCCTTCTCTTCCAGCTGGGCAAGTATACGCGCGAGTTGAACGCGCTGCTTTTCTCCTCCCGATAGCGTAGAATACTGTCGATCGATGAGGTGGTCGGCAGAGACTGAACGTAAAGCTTCCAAAGCTATCAGGCTGTCTCTTTGCCGAGTTGAAGTGCGTATATATGGTAGCCTTCCGAGCAGAACAACATCGAAAACGGGGAAGGGGAAAGTCAGATGGTTGTCTTGTGGCAGAACAGCCATCTCCCGTGCCCGCTTGTCCGCCTCCATCGTCTGGATGTTCTCTCCATTTAGAGTGATCAAACCAGAGGTTGGCTTGTATTCGCCGGAAAGAAGTTTCAGGAGAGTTGATTTGCCAGCACCATTCGGTCCCAGGACAGTCAGAATCTCCCCTTTGTTCAGATCGAGCGAGACGTCATGGAGAAGGTACTTTTTGCTTTCAAGCTTAAAGCTGAGTTGCCTCACAGAGATCATGATAGAAAAGCACCCCGCTTCTTACTCTGGATCAAAAGCCAAAGAAAATAGGGAGCACCAATCAATGCTGTAACGACTCCCAGTGGAAGTTCAGCAGGCTCAGCCACAACCCGCGCCAGAAGATCTGCAGATGTTAGGAGAATTCCACCTAGCAAAGCGCTGCTCAAAAGCAGCAACCTGTGAGCAGGTCCAATCACGAGGCGAAGCAGGTGCGGGACGACTAAACCCACGAAACCAATCATCCCGGTAAAGGCGATCGAAGCACCAACAGCAAGTGCCACAAAGATAATAATCATGTACCTCGTTTTGTTGGCGTCTATACCAAGATGCCATGCCTCAGCCTCACCTATGGCCAGCACATCAAGGCGTCTCGCCAGGCAG
Organism: uncultured Candidatus Sumerlaeota bacterium; assembly: GCA_964437365.1. GTDB lineage: Bacteria > Sumerlaeota > Sumerlaeia > SLMS01 > SLMS01 > CAYTGM01. Next base: position 91,309 of record CAYTGM010000002.1, read on the forward strand.
GGGAGAACTACCAGTGCTATGGCCATGAAAGGGAGTGAAATCAGAATGCCTTTCCATGTGGCACCTGCAAGACTGCCTAGCGACCAGAATGTAATCGATCGAAGTTGTGAATCGTCTGCCAGAAACATGGCCAGGCCCATGACAGCGAAAGCGAGAGAATTGATGGCCACTCCGGCCAGAAGCATGGTGGCCATGTCAACTCGGCCCTGATAAGATGACAGGCGATAGACTAGAACCGTCGCGATTAAACTTCCCAGAAAGGCGGCGGCAGGAATGATCAAGTAAGAGAAGGCTTGAAAGATCTCCGCAGTAATGGCACTTCCAAAAACGATGGCCAGAACAGCTGCCATGGCGGCTCCTCCAGACGTCCCGATCAGCCCAGGTTCGGCAAGAGGGTTTCTGAAAACGCCCTGTATAGCCGCTCCGCAAAGTGCAAGCGTTGCTCCAGTAAAGAAGCCAAATAAGACACGAGGTAATCGAATATAGAGAAGGACAGATTCCTGGGCAGCTGTCCATGTAATAGACGTTTCAATTCCAGCCTTGCTCAGAATAATTCCCAAGGTCTGAGAGAGACTGATGGGCAGGGCTCCCAGGCAAATAGAGGCAGTGAAGACTATGACGAAGAGTGCAAATAGAACAAGAAAACAGACCTTTGATTTTAAGGATCGCTTTTGTTGCCACTCAAGCAACCCCTCAAAGCGCTGTAATCCCCCAAGAGGGCGTATGTCTCCCTTTGAAGTTGAAGCAGTCACTGTTATACTCCTGCCTCTCCGTGAAGAGCTTTCGCCAGTCGTGAAACCGCTTCCGGTGTGCGAGGCCCATATGTCAGAATCAAATTGTCGGGAAGCGTCACGAAGTTCCGATTCTTCCCCGCAGGTGTATCAGCCATGCCAGGAAGTCGAAGTAACCCTTCTTCTCCACCCATCGCCTCAAACCCCTTCTCCATCATCAGTATACACGCTGGTTGATATTTAACCAGCGCCTCAGGTGTCAGAGCCTTGAATCCCTGCAGTTCGGATGCTGCATTTTCGCCACCTGCCAGGCTGATGATCGTATTCGCTTCGGAGTCGTTGCCACCGACCATGGGTGCACCCATCCCCTGACGCGCGTATAGAAAGATTACGGCTGGTGGATCTTTAATTTCTTCGTGCTGCTTCTGGACCGCTGTGATCTGGCGATTGAATTCTTGAATGAGCTCCTCGCCCTCAGCCTGCTTATCAATGGCTTCCGCAATAAAGCGAATCTTTTCGGTGATTCCTTCGAGAGAATTCTCGTTAGGGACTTTGATCACCTCCACACCAGACTCTTCAATCTGGGTAATGCTTGGAGGAGGACCTGTCTCTTCGGTCAGAAAGACATGGGTCGGGTTAAGCGAGAGAACTGACTCCGCTGAAGTTTGGCGATGATAGTTCAGCCGGGGGCGGTTGTGTAGTTCATCGGGAAAGGTGCTGCTGCGATCGGCGCCAACGACATGATCTCCCATCCCGAGTGCGAAGACGATTTCGGCAATATCTCCGCCGAGAGTGACAATCTGTGGCCCGGTGGCGGGAGGCACGAAAGGTCTGGCCTCGGAGGAGTCAGTCTCATTGCAGCTCAGCAGAGGGAGACAAAAGAGGAGAAGGGGGAGGTGGAGCAGAAGTCGTCTTAGAGCAGGCATGTTGAGTACAGGGCCTTGAGGTGGTTTGGCGTCGCGTGGGGGAGCAAACAGGGTGGATGTGGCTAGGTCAATGTTTATTTTGGTATACCAAACTAAAATTATATAAAGAGAATGTTTGTTTGTGTTGCATGAGAGGGGAGGACGTTGCCTGCGAACAGAACCTTCCTGCTGAAAGCGTTTCCAAAGAATAGCATCAGCAGTCACCGGAAGCTTAAATCCCCCTCAACCTGCTATTAACTTGCTTGGACCCTGCATGGAACATGCATTCGGATGCAGGTTCCAAGGGGGGAATAACGAGGTTGAAACAGAGAAATTCAGGGAAGAAGCATGCGTGAATCGGTTCGATGTAACCGATTACGATGCGGATTGACAATTCCCTGCTGGGAAGAAATAGTGGTTTCTTTGGAGGCTCGAATACCTCTACCGAAGGGGATTAATTGAGGGACAGCCTCTAAAGCATCTTCAGTTCTGGAGGTGGTTAGCTTGCAACTTGCCGTGAAGGAAAAAGAGGTAATAAATCTCCCGCCGTGGCGCAGAGAGAATGAGAAAGACTTAACATTTCCGAGCGAAGCGAGGCTTTACCGTAGGCCTCAGTGTTTTGACCTGGGGTCGTGAGGGCTCCACGACCTTCCCAACCGTTTCAACGGTTTCAGTCTCCCGACCCCACCGTTCATCATCGATACTTTAAACCAAGCCTGATCAGCTCCTGGGTTGAGGCACTCTCTCCCAGTTCCTCCTGCGCCAGTCCAACGGCCTTTTCTGCAACAGGTTCTTTACAGCCAAGAACGATCAGGGCCTGTATAGCTTCGGCAGCCGGTCCCTCTCTTGGCGGCAATTGAGCCGCAGGCTTTTTCTCGCTTGTGTAAGGAACCATCTTTTCGCGGAGTTCTACAACGAGTCGCTCTGCCGTCTTTTTGCCAACTCCTTTGATCTTGGAGAGATAGGTGAGGTCGTTCTGAACGATGGCGTTCGCAAAGCTGGCAATCTCAACCTGCGATAGGATCATGAGTCCTTTTCGAGGTCCGATGCCACTGATCCCGGTGAAGATGTCAAAGCACTCTCGTTCCACGGCATTCTCAAAGCCAAACAGAGAAAACTGTCCATCGTTTGCATTGAAGGAAAGTCGCGTATATATAATGCACGGACTGCCAACACTATCTTTATGTACATTGTAGGTATTAAGAGAGATTTCTGTTTGAAAGCGGATGCCGTTGACATCAACGACGGCTCTGTCTTCGTCTATGTCGATGAGAGTGCCCTGAAGGGAGTCTATCATGCCGGTGGTTGTTCCTTTAGATCATAATCAAGAGAAACAACACGACGCGCGACTACTCCTTAGAGTCAAGGGCATCTTCCTGATGGTCTTGGGGACGCACTTTAACGAGAGTCTTTCCTGCGAAGAAAATTGCCCAGAAGCCGACAGTTACGCCCATAAGCCAGAGATCTGCAGTCCCTTTGTATACGATATATGCCATGAGGGAAAACATCGGGATGATTCCCGTAAGCATCAGGGTGATTCCAAGCTTCATGCGATTGTTTTCGATGTATTCTTTCATTGCTGCCATAGTCTTTCCTGTCCTGCTCCGGTCCGTTCAGACCTTTTCAATTTCACTGAGGGTTTCTTTGCGCACTTTATTGAGGGCGCCGCTGATTTCTTCTCTTTTCGGTTTGGGGAGAAGATCGATGAAAAGAACGCCATCTAGATGATCGAGTTCATGCTGAAATACACGCGCACCAAGTTCATCGAGCCATTCTTCGTGCTCTTCCCAATCGAGATCGCGATACTTGACGCGGATTCTGGTGGGGCGAAAGACGTCGCCTTCCAGGCCGGGGATTGAAAGACAGCCTTCCAGATACTCATCATCCTCTGGGGATGATTCAATGACTTCGGGGTTCAGAAAAACGCGGAAGTTTCTATTCTGTTCGTCTCGAATTCTCTTCCCACGTCTTTTTTTCGAGCCTGCCTGTTCCCAGTCAGCGACAAAGAACCTTCGCGTTTCTCCTACTTGATTAGCGGCGAGCCCGATACCGCTGGCCTCATACATCGTTTCTTTCATCTGTTCGATCAGGTCAAAGAAGTCCTCGGTAAGATCGCTTTTTTCGAGAGAACGCGATTTCTCGCGAAGAACCGGATCCCCATATTTTCTGATTTTCAAAGCACTCATTTAGAAGGCTGCTCCATACGTCTTGGTCACAGGGGGAGCAATTAACCTGCCGTTTGCGGGGGATGCAAGCCCTGCGGTTATTCTTTTCGATTAAATGATTTAAGCTTTCGCCAGAGCGTTGACGGATTAATCCCCAGGATTTCTGCGGCTTTTTTCTGGTTTCCGTTCACATTCTCAAGAACACGTTCGATATGAAGCCGTTCGAGTTCGGAAAGACTGAGATCAAGTTGATAGTCAGTTGTATCGCGGTCGTGGGTTCGTTCTGACCTTTTCTGATGGGCTCTCCTGCGGCGAAGTCTGGCAATTTCTTCGAGATGGAGGTTGGACTGACTTCCCATGACTACGGCTCTCTGGACGATATGTTCCAGTTCGCGCACATTCCCCGGCCAATCATAATCAGAGAGAATCTGGAGGTCTTCCCGTGAAAAGCTCTGTTGGAAGGACCGTTCCATGTTGCTGTATTTCTGAAGAAAGTGCTCTACAAGAAGTGGAATGTCTTCGCGTCTGTCTCGTAAAGGAGGGAGATCGATGGGAATAATGTTTAGCGCAAAAAACAGATCTTCGCGGAAGCGCCCTTCTTCAACCCACTTCTGAATTTCCTCGGTTGTTGCTGTAATAAGTCGTGCTTCCAGAGGGACTTGCCTGACTCCCCCGAGAGGAGTATAGACACCTTCCTTCATGGCTCTGTAAAGCTTGCCTTGTAAGCGCGGGGATAGAGAGGTGATTTCATCGACAAAAATAGTACCCTTCCGGGATAGTTGTAAGGCGCCTTCTTTGTCGGAGTGTGCTCCCGTATAGGCTCCTTTGCGATGCCCAAAGATTTCACTTTCCAGGACAACCTCTGGGAAGGAGCCACACTGAACGACTGTGAATGGCTCATCCCTACGTCGGGAGTTCAGTGTAATCAGCCGTGCGAAGAGTTCTTTTCCGGTCCCTTTTTCTCCCGTGATCAGAACCGGGTTGTCTCGTGCGGCGGCGACGCGTGCATGCCTTGTGACTCGCATCATGGGAGAACTTTTCCCCACCACAGGAATTTTGATGAGATTCGCCGAGTTCTTATCTTTGATAACAAGCTCGAAGATAGGAGAAGCACTTTCATCTCCATGTTCGCGTCGCGGCAGGCCTTCCTTCCCTCTTGTGTCAGCGATGCCCTCTGATTTGTATATATGGTGGAGGGTGTGAATTGCCGTAGGGTTAGTTGGAGACGTCTTCAAGACAAGTGAGAGTTGATCAATGGCCTGTTGGATTTTTCCCTGCTCAAAGTAGATCATCCCCAGGTTGTTTCTTGAATCTGTTCTATCCTGCTCGAGTGGAGAGATTTCGATAATTTTTTTCAGGTGCTCGATAGCTTCATCGTAGTGTTGTTCCTGAATAGCAATCTCTGAGAGTTTTTGCCAGACGGTGACATTGGTTCCATCAGCATCCTTCGCTTTGAAGAGCCAATTCTGAGCTTCAGAAACCTGGCCGTCCATGAGAAGAGATTCCGCGATATAAAGACAGAGATACGAGCTGAAGTCGGCATCAGATGTATATCTGAGTCCCAGGTAGAAAGTACCTCTTTCAATCTGTGGAGGGGTTTCGTGGATCCGCTTCAGGGCATCGGCTGCTTTTCGATGCTCGCCGGATCTGAGCATCATCATCGCAAGGTTGTACTCGGACCCCGGTTCAAAGACACCGAAGGATTTTGTCTTTACATAACATTCTCGGGCTTTGTCCTGTTCACCAAGGTGCAGATAACAATGCCCGCAGGCAGCGTGAAGCAGGGGAGAGTCGGGTACTTGAAGCAGGAGGGAGGAAAACCGTTTTCGGGCTCCTTCATAATCTTCGTTGCAGAAGAGCCGAGCGGCGGCCTGAAACTCATGCATACCAAGTGCGGGATCTCGATCTGCCACACGTGCTTCGGCTTTCTGAGGTCTGCCAAGATCGAAGCTCTCTGAGTCCAGCATCAAGGATCCTTTGTAAGAATTGTTATCTATAAACGGAATTTGCTGGCGATTGTCAAGCGAACCGGTGGAATTTCCTTGCGTCAGCAACGGGCTTCAAGGTTGCTAGCAAAAGATTCAGAAAGTTTTGCCGGGCTGCCCACCTCAAGGGCAGCCCGATTTGTTTTCTGGCTAAAGTTTATTCCGTTACCTTTCGTTTAATTGAGAATCTGGAAAGGATCTTACGCAAATGGCGAAAAAGAAAAAGCAGACCTACGAGCCCATAAATCTGAAACCGATGATTAAGCAGCTGGCGAAGGAGAAAGACCTCGAGCTGGATGTCATTAAGTCAGCCGTTGAGTCTGCTATTCTTAGCGCGGCTCAGAAACGTGCTAAAGTCTTCAACAATGCTCGCCCCGAGCTTGATTTAGAGACAGGGGAAATGAGGATCTACGTCACGAAGAAGGTTGTGATGAGCGTGGAAGATGAGAATCACGAGATCGATATTCTCTCGGCTAAAGCTCAGAATCCCTCTTTCATGTTGAATCAGGACGTTGAGATTGAGATCGATCCTGAAGAGTTTGGCCGTATAGCTGCCCAGTCCGTCAGACAGGGAATCCTGCAAAGATTGCGTGATGCCGAACGCGATCGTATTTATGCTGACTACAAAGATAAGATCGGGCAGGTTGTCACAGGCATCATGCAGCGATACGAGCGCCGTGATGCAATTATCGCGCTCGGGAAGATAGAATGCCTCTTGCCTAACCAGGAAATTCCGATGGGGATGCGTTACCGCTATGGTGATCGCGTGCGTTGTTTGATCGTTGATGTGCGCCGCTCTCCCAAGGGTCCTCAGCTTATTCTTTCCAGAACCCGATCAGACCTGGTTAAGCAGCTGTTTGCAACGGAGGTCCCTGAAATTTCTGATGGAACCGTTCGTATCGTGGAAATTGCCCGCGAGCCTGGTGTGAGAACAAAAATCGCCGTTCAGTCAATGGATCCTAACGTTGATCCTGTTGGTGCCTGCGTCGGGATGAAGGGATCACGCGTGCAGATGATCGTTCGCGAGCTTGATAATGAGAAGATTGATATCGTTCCTTACAGCCCGATTCCAGAGAACTTCATCACGTCGGCTCTTAACCCCGCTCAGATCGTGAAGATTAACCTGAATCCTGTCGAGCGTAAGGCTGATGTGATGGTTGAGCGTGATTCATTGAGCAAGGCCATCGGTAAGAAAGGTCAAAACGCCAAGCTGGCAGCGAAGCTGACCGGTTGGAAGATCGATATCACCGAGCAGGAAGAGCAGGAAACGATCGCGAAGATTCAGCAGATCAACCTCCAGTACCTCGAGGACTTCCTCACCCAGGTTGAAGAAATCCCTGAGTTCGTGCGAGCTGCGATTGCGAAGAGTAAAGATTTCAACTCAGTTGAGAAGCTTTCAGAAGCCGAGCCTCATGATCTTCTCCCCTTCACAAACGATAGTGAAGAGCTTGCAGAGAATATTATCGATGGCGCACAGGAATATCTTGAGGGACTTCGCGAGATGGTTTCAGGTTCAGATAGCTCTGTTGAGCTTCCCAAAGAAGAGCAGGAGTTTCTCGATAAGGCAGAGGAAATCGCGAACTTACTGGCTGGGAAGGGCAAGATGACCTACTCCGCTGCTCCTGAGGATGCATCACAAGCGTCCGAAGCTGCTGATGAACCCGTCACCGGCGGAGCTGAGTCAGAGGAAGTAAAAACGGAAGCACCTGAAACGGAAGCCCCTGAAGCAGAAGCCCCGAGCGAAGAAGAGAAGTCACAATAAGCAGGGCTCACCGATGACTTGAAATGTGGAGATCAAGGGTACGACTTCCCTTGTCTCCACCCTTTCAACTTGCAAAGATCTATACCATGCGAATTCTATATATCTGTGGCGATCAGGGAATCCCGGCCTTTGGACGAAAAGGTGCCTCGACTCATCTTCGCGAGATGATCGCTGCCCTTCGTCAACAGGGTCATGAAATCTCTCTCGCTTCTGCGGATATTGCCGGCGATCGGCGACCAGAGGAAGATTTTCCGGTTGTTAAGCTTCCCAAGCCTAAGTCCAGGTTGCTAGGACTCGATGGCAGGTATCTGACCGCCAATCATCTGGCAAAATCGATTCTCAAGAAAGCTATTGAGGAGATTCAGCCAGACGGAATTTACGAACGATCTGCGCTCTATTTCAATGCCGGTGGGCAGCTTGCAAAGAAGTTTGGCATTCCTCGCATACTCGAGGTTAATGCGCTCTTATCGCTCGAGCAGAAAACACGTCTTCACTTCCCCAAATTAGCGTGGAAGTACGAGCTGGACCTGCTACGCAAGTCCCAGGCAACGGCAGCCATTTCAGGTTATATGGCTAGGCGTCTTGCAGATTTTGGATGTGCTCCCTGGCGTATTCGCCAATTCCCCATGGCCGTTGATCCCCACAGGTTTCGACCTCCACCCGATCCGGAACATCGCAGGCAGGAGCTTGACTGGTCGCAGGATGACATCGTTCTAGGGTATGTGGGTTCGATGAACTCCTACCATCGTCCTAACTGGTTTATGGATCTGGCTGAAAAGATTCTGCGCCGGAAGCAAAAGGGGATTCGTTTTCTGATCGTTGGCGGGGTAGCCTATAAGGTGCAAAGGCATCGAAGCCGACTGTTGAAGTGGGTGGAAGAAGGTCTTGTTCATTTCACTGGAAGTGTCCCTCAGTCCGAGATGAGTAGCTGGCTGGCTGCGATGAACGTCGTCCTGGTGCCGGGAGCGGCGCCTCAGTCAACACCGACAAAGATATTTGAGGCGGCTGCCGTGGGTCGGCCGGTGATCCTACCAGCAACAGAGCCCATTCGCGAGCTGTGCGGAGATGACGCTCCGTATTTGTTTAAGCCGAATGAGTATCTCTCGTTTGAAGAGAATGTCCGTGAGTTCATTGCCGAGCCGACAATTTTCGATGATCAGGTTCAAATTCTTCGTGAGAAAGTGCTTCAAGAGCACACTTGGGAAAAGCAGGCGATTGCAGTCACTCAATGGCTTGAAGAGTTGAATCGTTATCCGGGTCAGAATTGAAAAATGTATCAAGGTGAAAGATGCAGATTTGCGAAAATTGCGTTGACTACTGGTCATATCGAGCGCTTAATAATCCATGGTATTGGTTAAGAAGTACTTTTGTTCTTCTAAATCCCCCAAATATACCACACCATCTTCACTCAAAAGGATAAATGGGTATGAGAGAGAAAAATTTCATTAACCGCAAAGCATTTACCTTGATTGAGCTTCTGATTGTTGTGGCGATTATTGCGATTCTCGCGGCAATCGCTGTACCAAACTTTCTTGAAGCACAAACTCGATCCAAGGTATCTCGTGTCAAAGCAGACATGAGAACAGCAGCAACCGCACTAGAGTCATACTACGTCGATTGGAACAAGTATCCATACGATGGGTATGTCACTGGTGGGCCTGGAATCCCTGGTTACAACTATTGGTTCCTTGGGCGAAGCCTTTCCACTCCGATTGCTTACATCACAAATGTACAGCTGTCTGACCCTTTCCGCGAAGTTTCGAACTCAGGTTGTCACTGGCAGTGCGACAACCTTCGCTACACTAACATCGACTCTACATGGAACACAACATGGAGCGATGTGACCGGAAGAACAGCTCCTTCATCACTCCTTGGAGATGTGACAGAAGAGTTTGGTGGATGGCGCATGAATGGTGCTGGTCCCGACAGAACATACGGACCAAGCGGATGGTATGGCATTTCAAACTATCCAAATACAGCACTTCCGCTTCCCTATGACCCAACAAACGGAACTGTAAGTAACGGTGACATTATCCGTACACAGAAGTCTTCTTCAGGTTACGTTAACTCAAGCTGATCTCTGTAAACATAATCATCAGTTTTCAAACACTAAGCCCTCAAGACCTGCTGTCTTGAGGGCTTTTCTTTTCTATTAGACTGATCTTCGGAAGTCTTGCTGACAATATGCTCGCAGCCAGCTCATATTGGACAGGAATTTTGACAGACACTCTAACCAATACTTCTGAAGATCAGTCTAAGCAGGTTTCTGGTGGCTTATCGCGATCCTAGCCCTCAAAAGGAGCAACGCGCTCCCAGGCCTCAAGAAAGTCTGAACCTCGAGATATCACCGTCCTGGGTTCGATTAACTCAACTCCAGCAATACGACGATACTTGTCCATATTCTCTGCAGTGACGATCTCCATTTTGATTTCCACAGGGGAGGAGATGGAGAGAGGCTTTCGGTCTTTCAGAGTGCTGAGCGCATGTTGAGCACCCTCTTCAATGAGGCGACGGGCCTTCACAGGTGAAATATTTCGCGCAGCAAATCGCGAAAGGCCTTTCTTAACGGCAACCGTATGAACGGTATCACCCAGAAACTCGGCTGCTTCCTCACACGTGTGATTGTCTCCAGTGACGAGCACCATTGGGACCTTAAAGTGAGCACACAACGCGGCCATGACGCCGATTTCACCAACGATCTGATGATTGATGAAGATGTTAAACCAGTGTGTGGTTGCGATGGTATGGCTGAGGACACCTTTTGGGTGGCCTGTCCGGACATGAATTCCCACATAGAAGACCGCATCCCAGCCTTCCTTCAGGGTTTCGATAATATTCCCCCAGCCATGGTGGGTGATGAACTCGGCTTCCTCGTGGACAAGATCTGGGATAATCGAATTAAAAGCCGGGCCACCCATGGTTCCCGCAGCTCCTGCCCCATGGGAATCGACCATCAGAACCGTCTCAGCTCCGGCTGAGAAAGCACCTCGAGCCGCAGCGTTTAACTCCTCTGTGTAGAGGCGTCTACCCTCCTGGTACATGGGGCTTTTGTGGTCGACCTGATCCCAATGGACAATGCCACTTACCCCTTCCATATCGCCAAGAATTAGTATTTTCATTTTGTCTTTTCCGTGATTAGTGTGATGGAAAGATCTGGATGAGATCGGGATTGTGTGCAATCAGGATTGGGCGTATGAAAACTGTATCGAGGAATAAATGAGAGAAAATCTGTTCTCTTCAAGATTCCTCTTGCGTTGGGCGAAGCTGCTGGCGTTGATGAGCGGCCCTTGGAGGTAGATTCCTCTAAGGGAACGTGTATTTTATCGACTGACCGGCCTTCAGGGGTATAGCTCAATTGGTAGAGCATCGGTCTCCAAAACCGAGGGTTGGGGGTTCGAGTCCCTCTGCCCCTGCCAGATCAGTCAAGGAACTGCTGCCTTCAAGATGGAATAGAAGGTTTGCAGGAGAACAAAAGACCATCAGCACAAGTGCTGAGGCTAAGGTGTAAGAGTCAATGTTCGCAAAAATGGCGGTCTTCTACAGGGAAGTCCGAACAGAAATGAGCAAGGTTGTCTGGCCTACCCAAGAGCAGGTTAAGACGTACACCATTGTGGTGATCGTCTCTACAGCTCTTCTGGCAACGGCAATCGGCATTTGGGACCTCGGTCTGACAAGGATTATGGGGGCTGTCTTCGGCCTTGATATCTAAATTCCTCAGTTAGCCAACCGCGGGTCAACGTTCTGAAACTTAAGTTTCTCACTGCGAACATTAACCCATATGACTTTTGGAAGGTGACCTCAAAGCGAAGCTGAGACTTCAGTAGAGCCTTGGAAATTACATCTTCAGAAAAAGAGGATAGCTCGTGAACTGGTATGCTATATACACCCATTCGGGCTTTGAAAAAAAGGTGAAGAGAGACATCGAGCACAGAGCTTCGATCGAAGGGCTCCGTGACGATCTGGGTGAAATTATTATTCCTGAAGAACGTATCGTCGAAATTAAAGACGGTAAGCGCAAGGAATCCACTAAGAACTTTATGCCTGGCTATGTTTTCGTCCGGATGAACGAAAACGACGAGCTCTTCAAGATGATCCGAGACGTTAATGGGGTTTCCATGTTCGTTGGATCAGATGATATCCCTTCAATCATCACTGAAGAAGAAGTGCGAAACGTTGTCGGGCTGATGGAAGATAAGCAGGACAAACCGAAGCCAGAAATCAAGTTCCGCATCGGGGATCAGGTAAAGGTCATCGAGGGGCCTTTCGCAAACTTTGTGGGGACGGTTGAGAATATTGATCATGACCGTGCGCGCCTTAAAGTGATGGTTTCAATTTTTGGACGTGCAACGCCGGTGGACCTCGCCGTACTTGAGGTAGAAAAGGCAGGCTGATCACAGTCTGGACTTTGTTGAAAAAGGCTAATGGGGCTGAAGACACAGTCTTCCCCTTTAGATAAATTGGAGAAAAACGCAAATGGCTAAGAAAGTAGTAACACAGATTAAGCTCCAGTGTCCGGCCGGTCAGGCAAACCCTGCACCACCCGTCGGTCCTGCGCTTGGTCAGCATGGTCTCAACATCATGGACTTTTGTAAGCAGTTTAATGCGCAGACCAGTAAGCCTGAGCTCAAGGGCCTTACGATTCCCGCGCTGATCACTGTTTACTCTGACCGCTCATTCACCTTTATCCTTAAAACACCTCCCGCACCGGTCCTTCTTCTTAAGGCTGCAGGCCTGAAAAAAGGTTCTGGCGTTCCCAACAAGGACAAGGTTGGCAAGGTAACCCGCAAGCAGCTTGAAGAAATCGCAGAGCAGAAAGAGAAAGATCTGAACGCCGCCGATCTTGACGCAGCGGTAAGAATGATCGCCGGTACTGCCCGCAGTATGGGTATTGAAGTAAAAGACTAACAACACACTCTAAGTTATTTCGTGGGAGGGTTTCGGCCCGTTTGAACCACAGGAGAAAATCATGGCAAAACACGGAAAAAAATATAGCGAGAAGGCGAATCTCGTTGATCGAACAAAATCCTACAAAGTTCAGGAAGCTGTCGACCTGCTGAAGCAAATTACGTTCGCCAAATTTAATGAATCAATCAACCTGGACATTCGTCTGGGCGTTGATCCGCGTGCTGCTGACCAGCAGGTTCGTGGATCCGTTGCACTTCCTCACGGGACGGGAAAAGAAATTCGCGTCGCTGTTTTCGCTCAGGGCGATAAGCTCAAAGAAGCTGAAGATGCAGGTGCAGACATAGCCGGTGGCGAAGATCTCGCCAAGAAGATTCAGGGTGGTTTCCTTGATTTTGATAAGGCCATTGCGACTCCAGACATGATGCGCGTGGTGGGTCGACTCGGTAAGATTCTCGGTCCGAGAAACATGATGCCGAACCCCAAGACGGGCACTGTTACCATGAATATCAAGGAAGCTGTTCAATCTCAAAAGGCAGGTCAGGTGGAATACCGCCTCGATCGTCATGGAATCTGTCATGTGATGATTGGCAAAGCTGATTTCTCTCCAGAGCAGATCGCAGACAACGTGAACACGATTCTTAGTGCTATCCATAAAGCAAAGCCAAGTGCAGCTAAAGGTCGTTACATTAAATCAATCACACTCTCTTCCACGATGAGCCCAGGTATCAAGATAGACACCATGGCTGCGGAAGATGCAGCAGCTTGATTTAGCAAGGTTTAACTCTGGCCTGCTGGATAGAACTTGAAGGCAGGCCCGTTTGAAATAAGCCTCGAATGAAGAAACTTCGAGGCGACATCCCAGGACCCAACTGGGGCCATAGACAGCAGGAGATGCGCACGCGTCTTAAGCTGAGTTAGCAATCAAGCAGCTCTTCCTGCCGAGGTTCGTGGTACGGATACTCATTCAGGTTTTCTTCACGATGTGGAAGCCTTCTGAGGCCGGTGCCCGGGCTCGCAAACTGGACCCGGGGACCGAGACTGAAAGGAGGTGAAACAGTATGGCGAAGTTAGGACGCGAAGCGAGAAAACGTCGTGGACGTGCTCCAAAGATAGAGGTGGTTGCTCAACTTACCGAACTTCTGAAGAGCGAACATGGGTTTATTCTCGTGAATAACCGTGGACTTAGCGTGGCGCAGGCAACGGAGCTTCGAGCGAAGTTTCGTGAGAACAATGTCGCCTTCAAGATGGTTAAGAATACACTTCTTAAGCGTGCTCTTGATGATTCAGGCGTTGATTCTACCCAGTTCGATGATCTTCTTAAGCGTGAGACGATGATCGCAATTGGTCACGACGAGCCAGTCACACCTGCCAAGGTTTTAACAGAATTCCTCAAGAACAATGAGGATGTTTTGGAAATCAAGGGTGGTTACCTGGACGGTAAAGTGATCGACCCTGCTGGTGTGGAAGCTCTTTCCAAGCTGCCAAGCAAGGAAGAGCTTATCGCGAAGATGCTTGGAAGTCTTCAGGCTCCAACTCAGAACCTTGTCTACGCACTTTATCAGACTGTTGCAAAGGTGGTTTATGCCGTCGATGCACACCGTCGCAAACTGGAAGACGCAGCCTGATCATTAGATCAGATGCTGCAACCTTTGAAGACTGGAATGTAATTCCACACCCATTCGCTTTTGATTATTTAGGAGAATTAAATCATGGCTGCTACTAAAGAAGATATCATTGCATCAATTAAAGAGATGCCTCTGTTGGAAGTTGCTGAGCTCGTTAAAATGATGGAAGAAGAGTTCGGCGTTAGTGCTGCACCTGCGGCTGTTGCAGTTGCTGGTGGCGCGGCTGGCGGAGACGCTGCTGCTGCAGAAGAAAAAACTGAGTTCACTGTTGTTCTTAAGGACGCAGGTGGCGAGAAGATCAAGGTTATTAAAGAAGTTCGTGCTATCACAAGCCTTGGTCTGAAGGAAGCTAAAGAACTCGTTGAAGGTGCTCCAAAAGAGCTCGTCAAAGATGTATCAAAAGAAGACGCTGAAAAGTTCAAGAAGCAGCTTGAAGGCGTTGGAGCCGTTGTTGAGCTGACTTAATCTAAGTCCTTTTGTGAGAGTTCAGAGGCTGAGGGGCAAACCTTCAGACTCTGGACTCGATCATGTTTATTTGACGTTAGAGTGAAAAGGGAAGCAATCTTGCTTGACATACACTTCAGGAGTGATTTGCTTCGAACACTAAGACTGCACACCTGTTAGGCGTGCTGGATTCAAAAAAAGGCGTTGTGTTGGTATTAGACAACCGCTGTTCCGTAAGGAAATAGAATTTCAAGCCACTACTCCCTGGATGCAGGGGGGCGTGGCACATTTGCGCATTAAGGCAAGTCGTTACAGTTTGTAACACTGGCGCAATAGCCGCAAGATCCACGGCTGCCATACCGCTCTCATTTCTGTAAGGAGGTCTCCTCGATGGCGACCACGTCCAAATCCGGACGCATATCATTCGCGCGTATCCCAGAAACATCTCAGATGCCCTATCTGCTAGAAACTCAGAAGCTCAGTTATGCTGAGTTCCTGCAGTTTGAAGTTCAACCAGATGCCAGGGATGATATCGGCCTACAAGAAGTTTTCCGTTCCGTATTTCCTATTCACCCTCCCGGTGACGCTTCGTCTCTTGAGTTTATCGAGTATACCTTCGGTACTCCCAAGTATACGGTGAAAGAGTGTATCGACAGGGGGATGACCTTCGCTGCTCCTCTCAAACTGAAGCTTCAGTTGATTGTTCGTGAAGTTAACGAAGAAACTGGGCAGACAGAAATCCATGATATTAAAGAGCAGGAAGTCTATATGGGTGAAGTTCCCCTGATGACTGATCAGGGAACCTTCATTATCAATGGCGCTGAGCGCGTCATCGTCTCACAGCTCCATCGCTCGCCAGGTGTTTCTTTCTCTCGGGCTACACATCCAAATGGTAAGTGGACCTATTCCGCACGTATCATCCCCTATCGCGGCGCATGGGTAGAGTTCGAAATTGATATCTATGGCGTCATGTACGTGATGATCGACAGAAAGAGGAAGATCCCTGCAACGACTTTCCTCCGCTGTCTCGGATTTACAAGCGACGAAGAAATGGGTGGCGAATTCTTTGGGGTTGATGAGCTGAAACTGGATAACTTCGAAGGTGGAGCAACTCCCGTTGAGCGCCTCCATGATTTCCTTGGATCAGAATTTATTGAAACGATCACCGATGAAAACGGCAAGAAGATCGTCGAGTCGGGTGCGAAAGTAACCAAGAAAGCGACGGCCGCACTTGCAAGTGCCGGTATTGAGTCTGTTCACCTGACTGTTGCTGAAGGCTACGAGCACCTGATCGGGCGTATCCTTGCTGCAGATATCATTGATCCCTCCACCGGTGAAATTCTCGCCGAAACGTGGGAAGTTGTTACAACAACACTTCTCCGGCGCTGTGCGCGTTCGAAGATTAAGAGCATCAAAGTGGTTGCCGTGAAGGATACAGATCCTCCCGGACCGATTCTTAACACTCTGAACAAAGATAAGATCCGCTCTGTCGAAGATGCCGTTGTCGAATTCTTCCGTAAGATGCGCCCCGGTAATCCGGTTAGTGTTCAGGCCGGTAAGAGACTTGTTGAGGAAATGTTCTTTAATGAGAAGCGGTATGACCTTGGTGCGGTCGGGCGTTATAAGATTAACAAACGCTTCTACAATGTTGGAACAGGCACTGGAGACCTCACCAATCGTCTCCTGAGCCTCGAAGACATTATTTATGTTATGAAGCACCTTGTCAGTCTCTTCAATGAAGATATCGACGTTGACGATATTGACCACCTTGGAAACCGACGTGTCCGTTGCGTTGGTGAGCTCCTGCAGAACCAGATCCGTCTTGGGCTTGCAGAAATCGAAAAGACGGCACGCGAGCGCATGTCGATTGTTGATCTGGAGAACATGCTTCCTCAGAACCTGATCAACGCGAAGCCACTGGTGACTGCTGTCAGAGACTTCTTTGGTCGTTCACAGCTCAGTCAGTTCATGGATCAGACAAACCCGCTGGCAGAATTAACCCATAAGCGACGTCTATCCGCTCTTGGACCCGGCGGCCTTTCTCGTGACCGCGCCGGCTTTGAAGTGCGTGACGTTCACCATACCCACTACGGTCGTATCTGTCCGATTGAGACGCCTGAAGGGCCAAACATTGGTCTGATCAGTTCTCTTTGTACTTTCGCTCGGATCAATCCCTTTGGATTTATTGAGACACCTTATCGTAAGGTGGGTGAAGGCGAGGTCTTTGACAAAGAAGTCGAATATCTGACAGCTGACGTCGAGGATGATTTCACGATCGCACAGGCCAACGCGCCGCTTGATGATGATAACAAGTTCAAACTGGACCAGGTTCTCTGCCGTAGCCGAGGCGACTTCCCTCGTGTTGCTCCAGGTTACGTTCAGTATATGGATATATCTCCAAAGCAGCTGGTTTCTGTTTCCGCCGCTCTGATTCCTTTCCTTGAGCACGATGACGCGAACCGTGCTCTCATGGGATCAAACATGCAGCGTCAGGGTGTGCCCCTTCTCTTCACCGATTCACCTATTGTGGGTACCGGAGTTGAAGAGCGCGTAGCCTATGACTCAGGTGTTTGTATCATTGCTAAGCGCGCAGGAACGGTTGAGTTACTGACTGCGACAGAAATTATAGTACGTACAGACACTGGTGAATCCGACCGTTATGAGCTTTATAAGTATAAACGCTCAAACCAGAATACATGTATGAACCAGAAGCCTATCGTTTTCGAAGGTCAAAGAGTGGATGAAGGCGACGTCCTTGCTGATGGTCCCGGAACACAGAACGGCGAGCTTGCTCTCGGGCAAAATGTTCTCGTCGCGTTCATGAGTGCTGGTGGACATAACTTCGAGGATGCGATCCTTCTCTCAGAAAGACTCGTTTATGATGATGTCTATACATCAATTCATATCGAGGAATTTGAGATCGATGCCCGTGACACAAAGTTGGGCAAAGAGGAAATTACTCGCGACATTCCAAACGTATCAGAAGAAGCACTGAGCAAGCTCGATGAAGATGGATGTGTTTTCGTCGGTGCTGAGGTTCAGCCAGGAGACATCCTGGTTGGTAAGGTTACTCCTAAGGGTGAAACCGAACTCAGCTCAGAAGAAAAGCTTCTCCGCGCCATCTTCGGTGAAAAAGCCGGTGATGTTCGTGATGCCTCTCTTAAAGTTCCTCCAGGAGCAGGTGGCATCGTTATAGACATCAAAACGTTCTCACGCAAGGAGCGCGGACAGCGCACTGACCGTGAAGATAAGCAGCGCATTGTCGACGCAGAAGCAACCCGCGTCAGAGATCGTGATGCAATCTGGGCCGAGTTTGACGAACGTCTTACAAAGGTTCTTAAGGACCTCGACCGCGAAATCGTGAATTTTGAAACCGGTCGCGTTGAAATGAAACCAGGCGAAACTCCAACGCCAGAAGCGATTTCATATGTTCGTCACTCGCTGACAACGGGAATGCTTCCTGTCGATGGTCAGGTTGGTCAGCAGATTAAAGAGCTCTATCAGGACGTTCGTTCTCGCGAACAGGAAATCGAAGATCGCGCGAAAAACACTGTCGACAGAATCAAGACAGGTGATGAGTTACCTCCAGGGGTCATCAAGCTTGTTAAGGTGTATGTCGCGTCCAAGCGTAAGATCTCCGTTGGTGATAAGATGGCGGGACGTCACGGTAACAAAGGTGTGGTTGCGAAGATCCTTCCTATGGAAGATATGCCATTCCTTGAAGATGGAACTCCTGTTGATATCGTTCTGAACCCACTTGGTGTTCCCTCTCGTATGAACGTCGGCCAGATTCTGGAAACCCACCTTGGATGGGCATCCCACGAAATTGGACGACAGATTCATAAGCTGCTCGTTCGTGAAGGAGTTTCCGCTGCGCGCAAAGAGCTCGAAGAGATCTTTACGCCAACAGATCTAGTTCTTACACGAGGTGATCTGGGACGTTTCTGGAACATGAAGAACGACGTCGAGCAGATGGATGATGAACAGCTGAAAAACTTCATCGTTCATAACAAGAATGGCTTCAAGCTGGCCACAGAGGTCTTCGATGGCGCGAAAGAAGAAGAAATCTGGGACCTCCTCGACAAGGCCAAGTTGCCCAACAATGGTCAGGCGGTTCTTTTCGATGGACTCACCGGAGAACGCTTCGATCGTACAGTAACCGTTGGTATTATATACATGCTGAAACTCGCTCACCTCGTTGACGATAAGATGCATGCTCGTTCTATTGGGCCATACTCACTTGTTACTCAACAGCCTCTCGGCGGTAAAGCTCAGTTCGGTGGTCAGCGCTTCGGAGAGATGGAAGTCTGGGCACTGGAAGCATACGGAGCTGCCTATACACTTCAGGAACTTCTCACCGTTAAGTCGGATGACGTTAATGGACGTACGAAGATCTATGAGTCTATCGTCAAAGGTCAGAACTCGCTGGCGCCGGGCATTCCCGAGTCCTTCAACGTACTCGTGAAAGAACTCCAGGCCCTTTGCTTGAACCTTGAGCTTCTCATCGAAAATGAAGAGATCATTGAAGAAGATGCCTTCCAGACACTTGAAGGCGTTGCTGATGATGACTCATTCCTTGATGATGACGACTTTGGTCTTGGATCATCGATGGATGATGATTCTTCGGCTAAGACTGGCTCAGCCAAGGACGACGACGAACTGTAACTCGCATGACAGGGTCACAGGACTTGTCATCGAACATTGAATACTCGACCTGTAAACGAACACACCTTTAAGGGGTTGAATGAATATGCTGACAGAAAACAGCGCACCCGAACATCAGGATCACGATTCCGACGCTCAGTACCGTCCCATTCAAGTTGGGATGGAAGGGGCGATGGACAATGTTGATCTCAATAACCTGAATGCTGTTGCTCGGGTCTCGATTGCAAATACGGACCAGATTTTTGACTGGTGTAGACGTCGACGTCAGGGCGACCGTTTTGGTTTTCTCCGCACAGGATTAGAATCAGAAACCGACGACGATTTGTCTTTTGGCGAAGTCAAGAAGCCGGAAACGATCAATTATCGTACGTTTAAACCTGAAAAAGATGGTCTTTTCTGCGAGAGAATCTTTGGCCCGACAAAGGACTGGGAATGCTCCTGCGGTAAATACAAGCGAATCAAGTATAAGGGTATTATATGCGATCGATGCGGGGTAGAAGTAACCGAGTCGAAAGTCCGTCGTGTTCGCATGGGCTTCATCCGACTCGCCGCTCCTGTCTGCCATATCTGGTTCTACAAAGGAACTTCTTCCAAGATCAGTAACCTGCTCGATATCAGTGTTCGTGATCTCGGTAAGGTCATTTATTTCCAGGAATATATCATCGTTGATGCGGACCCGGAAACAGGCCTGACCCCGAAGGAAATCATTCCCGAGGATGTGGCGCGTCAGCACGTCGAGCAGTATGGCGATAAAGTACGCATCATGATTGGTGCGGAGGCCGTCAAAGAACTTCTGAAACAGATCGACGTAGAAGATCTAGCCAACCAGCTTCAGATTGAGATGCGTGAAACCACCTCAGCTCAGAAGCGTAACAAGATCATCAAGCGTCTTAAGGTTGTTGAGGCCTTCCGTGGCTCACCCAACAAGCCTGAATATATGTGTATCGACGTTCTTCCAGTTATTCCGCCAGATCTGCGTCCACTCGTTCACCTTGATGGTGGCCGTTTCGCAACATCTGACTTGAACGATCTCTATCGTCGAGTGATCAACCGTAATAACCGACTGAAGAAACTGATCGAACTTAGAGCACCTGATGTGATTCTGAGAAACGAAAAGCGTATGCTGCAGGAATCTGTGGATGCACTCTTCGACAACTCTCGTCGTTCACGCCCGACGAAGGGACACAATAATCGTCCCCTTAAGTCACTTTCAGATATGCTGAAAGGTAAACAGGGCCGTTTCCGTCAGAACCTTCTCGGTAAGCGTGTTGACTATTCTGGACGTTCAGTAATTGTGGTCGGTCCGGAACTGGGATTTAATGAGTGCGGTCTGCCAAAGAAAATGGCTCTGGAACTCTTCGACCCTTTCATCATTCGTGAGCTTGAAAAGCGCGGGCATTGCTCTACAATCAAGTCAGCTAAGAAGATGATCGAGCGAGAAGAGCCTGTCGTTTACGATATTCTTGAAGATATTATTCAGGACCACCCTGTTCTTCTTAACCGTGCTCCCACACTTCACCGACTTGGTATTCAGGCATTCATGCCGAAACTGGTTGAAGGGAAAGCGATCCGTCTGCACCCACTTTCATGTGCAGCCTTCAACGCTGACTTCGACGGTGACCAGATGGCTGTTCACGTACCCCTGAGCATCGAGTCTCGCCTCGAGGCAAAAATGCTCATGCTTGCTGAGAATAACATTCTCAAGCCAGCTGATGGACGTCCCGTTGCAACACCCTCACAGGACATCGTTCTTGGTTGTTTCTACCTGACCAAGCTGAAGCATGATGATGTGAAGGGCGAATACATTGAGATTCGACGTGGACCCGACAAGAAGACACACGAACTCAACCGTCCTCAAATACAGGAACTTAAGAACAAAGTTGGCAAAGAAGAGTTCGAGAAGCAGTACAAACTGGTTGGTCGCATGGGCGTCTATGCATCTCCAGAAGAAGCTATTACAGCTCATCAGCACCAGCGTTGTGATCTTCATGCGGAAATTCTTGTTCGTCTTCAGAACTACCGCAACACTGGCGAAGACCGTTATGTCTTCAGTAGTGTTGGTCGCTTGATTTTCGCTGATATGCTTCCAAAAGATGCTGTCGACTATATCGATCTCGCGAATACCGTGATGACAAAGAAAGCTCTCGGAGCTGTAGTCTCGGTTGTTTTCGAAGCACGTGGAAACAAAGCTGCTGCCCGTGTTCTTGACAACATCAAGAACCTCGGCTTTCGCTATGCTAAAGCCGGTGGTATATCAATCTGTATCAAAGACATGATCATTCCTGAACTCAAGGAAAGCATCCTTGAGAAAGGACGTGAGCGCCTTGCAACGATCAACAAAGACTTCGCTGCTGGTAACCTGACAGATGAAGAACGTTACCAGAACGTAATCTCCATCTGGACACAGGCTACAGACGAAGTGACGCAGGAACTGATGAGCCGTCTCTCTGAAGACCAGAATGGCTTCAACCCGGTTCACATCATGCAGTTCTCTGGTGCTCGTGGTAACAAAGACCAGATTCGTCAGCTCGCCGGTATGCGTGGTCTGATGCAGCGCCCAACGAAAAAACTGACTGGTTCCATTGGTGAAATTATTGAATCACCGATTCTTTCGAACTTCCGCGAAGGCTTGACAGTACTTGAGTACTTCATTTCTACCCACGGTGCTCGTAAGGGTCTCGCTGATACCGCTCTTAAGACTTCTGATGCTGGTTACCTGACTCGTCGTCTATGCGACGTTGCACAGGATCTTATCATCACTGAAGATGGCTGCGGTACCCACAATGGAATCGCCGTTCGAGCGATTACCGATATTGACTCTCGTGGTGAACGCATCATTGAACCTCTTCGTGGTCGTATCACAGGTCGTACACCTGTGGAAGATGTTGTTCATCCTCAGACCGGAGAATTGATTCTTGAGCGCGGCGGTGAAATCACTGAAGCTAAGGCTCTTGAGATCGAAGAAGCTGGAATTGAAGAGCTTGAAATCCGTACGGTTCTCACTTGCCAGACGCGTCGCGGAATTTGCCGACGCTGCTATGGTCGTGACCTTGCAACTGGCCGGATGGTGAACCTCGGCGAGGCGATTGGTATTATCGCTGCCCAGTCGATCGGTGAGCCAGGAACTCAGCTTACACTCCGTACCTTCCACACTGGTGGTGTTTCCATGGGTGTTGTCGAAGGTTGGTATCAGTCTGAAATCAACGGTAGTGTGAAGTTTAAGGACATCAAGTTTATCGAGACAGAAGCTGGCGACCGCATTGTTGTTAACCGCTCAGGTTCCATCAAGGTACTCGATAAAGACGATAATGAAGTTCAGAACCTTCCGAACATTCCTTATGGTGCACGCCTCTTCGTTACCGATGGGGACAGTGTTAAGAAGGGTGAACACATTGTTCGCTGGGACCCGAACGCTTCTCCAATTATTGCAGAGCAGCAGGGTGTCCTTGATCATGAGGATATTATCGAAGGCGTTACGATGAGAACTGAGTTCGACGCGGAAAACGAAACGTCTATTCAGACGATCGTTGAGCACCGTGAAGAACGTCATCCGAAGTTGATCATTCGTGACAATGACGGTGAAATCATCGCTGCCTATACACTTTCAACTGGAACCGTTCTTTCTCGTGAAGCACGTAATGGCGAGAAGGTCTTCCGCGGACAGGTTCTTGCCCGTGTTCCACGACCCAGAACCAAGTCTCGTGACATTACCGGTGGTCTGCCCCGTGTAGACGAGCTTTTCGAAGCACGTAAACCAAAAGAAATCGCGTTCATCGCAGATATCTCAGGTCGCTTTGAAATTCGTGGTATTGCCAAGGGGATGAGAAAGTGCGCGATCGTTGCTGATAACAACGAAGAGCATACTTACTCAATTCCACTGAACAGAAACTTCCTCGTTCGCGATGGTGAGCATGTTCAAGTGGGTGACGCCCTGACTGATGGATCGCTTTCACCACACGATATCCTTCGTGTGAAAGGTGAGAAAGCTGTCATGCAGTTCCTACTTACTGAGATTCAGGAAGTATATCGTCTCCAGGGTGTAACCATCAGCGATAAGCACATCGAATCAATTGTTCGCCAGATGCTTAAGAAGATCATCATTGAAGAGCCAGGTAACACACGCTTCCTCTACGGCCAGCAGGTCGACAAGTGGATGTTCCAGGAAGAGAACGAACGTGTAATCAAGAACGGTGGTGAGCCTGCAGTTGGTACACCTAAACTTCTTGGGCTTACAAAGGCTTCTCTTGAAACAGAGAGTTTCATCTCTGCGGCGAGTTTCCAGGAAACCACACGTGTTCTTACAGACGCAGCTATACGCGGACGTAAGGACTATCTCCGTGGCCTTAAGGAAAACGTCATCATGGGTCTGCTTATTCCCGCTGGTACCGGACTTCCCCGCTATCGTAGCATGGATATCTCACGTTCCGGCGAGACCAATGCGAACCAGGAAGAGGCCTCTGCTGAAGCAGGTCTGGAAGTCTGATAGACAACCTTTCAACATAGAACGCCTAAAGAACTCCCCGCTTCAGAAGAAGCGGGGAGTTTTCGTATAGCTGTCTGAGTTAGTGATCGAGGAGTTGCCAGTCGCGCTCATCACTGAGAATTATAGATTGGGCCGCTGCCTCTGCATCGAGCATTCCGTAACCCACATCATTATTGGGAGTTCCGAAGTTTTCTGCTGTTGAAAAGAGTGCGTCACGCAGCTCCGCGACCGTGGCGTCGGGACGTGCCTCTTTAACAAGTGCAGCAACTCCTGCTGCGTGAGGACACGACATACTTGTGCCATGGATAACATAATAATCAGCCGGACCCGATCCGTCCAGATTGATACCATCTGTATCAATGATCCGCATCGTGTTGGCTGTATTGACTGATCGAAGAGATATCGTTGCTGAACCTGGCGCGATGATCTCTGGTTTCAATAAACCATCGATTCGCGGACCCTTGCTGCTGAATGTAGCAAGCGTGTCTAATGTTTGTCCGAAGTTTCTTGGTGTTCCCGTATAGTCGACCCAGGAATCACGTTGAACCCAGGCGCCAACGGCAATAACTGTATCGGCTAGAGCGGGGGAGACCACCGTATAGTTTTCGTCGGCGTTCTGAAAGTCTCCTCTGCCAATAACGTATAAATGAACCAGGGGCGTTGTTCCTGACCCTGCTGTATTCTCCAGATCGAAAGTAAAAAACTTAGTTGTTGAAGGAGGTATATTGGGGGTTAGTTCGTAAAATCGTGCTTCCGTACCGCGCGAACTCGTCCCCTGCCAGTTATTGTTTGCCTCTGTATAGAGGACTTCTCCAGCTGCCAGGTTGGTCCCATTCAGACTGATATTGAAGTCATTGTCTACATCATCCCACCAAACAGCTTTGATATAGCTGGGGGTTGTATAGTTAGAAGAGTTGGAGGTGTTTCTAATCCTCAGTTCGATCGTTCCCACTGTTTGCCCCGGGGGAGTGGTCATGCTGATGTGCTCTTCAACATGTTGACTGTTTCCAGCCGCAGCGAAGCAAAGCATTCCCTGGGTTGCCGCGTTGTCGAAAGCCTGAGCGACAGGGTTGGATCCGTCTATCCAGGTGGTAAAGCCACCATAGCTGATAGAGAAAATATCGACACCCATATCTATGGAACGATTGACAGCTTTAATATAGTCATCATCCGTAACCGCAGAAGAAATCGTATCATCTCCGATTTTATAGGCGTAGAACTCAGCCCCCGGTGCGGAACCTTTATAGGCATTGTTTAGAACACCTCGACCCAAAACACTTCCTGCAACATGAGTCCCATGGGAATCCAAGGGGGCCGTGACATCGGTTCCCCAGTCTAAAACTGTATTTCCATCGGTGACGTCATAAGCTTCCACGGGAACGGGAAAGTCTGGGTGATTGAGATCGAAGCCAGAATCGGCGATGGCAACTTTGACTCCTGTTCCGTCATAGGGTCCCACATTGGTACCAGTGTGAACGATATCAACATTGAGCATCGCACGGCTCAAATCATTAAGAGGTTCCGAAAGGTTCGAAGCAGAAGAAAGACGAACGATATTTGAATCATTTCTCAAAGTAGGTAGAGCGGTATAGTCAAGATAGGCCAGGTAGAACCCGTGTTCATGGTGGTTCGGTACCGGCGGCACGTATAGCTCAGGGATAATTTCAAGTCCACGTTTCAGGTAACCGGCTCGTTCATTTTCACTGATCTTCCTATCGACGTAAACAGCCACCATTTCCCGTGTCAGGTTGCGGGCGTCGAACTTGAACTCTCTACTCAAGTCGATTCTTGATGCAGCGGAAGACCGCGCTCGGTCTGTTTGTTTCAATCGCTCGTTAATGGTAATCCGTGGATCAACATCGAGAGCATATGAAGTACTCAAAATCGTACTTATCAGAATCGATGCGAGGGTGGTGCTTGAAGTGTTGTATTTCATAAAGTTGCCGGTGCGAAGATTGGTTCTAATCTGTTTACTTATGCAGCTATTGAGGCTCACTGCCTGTAAAGATTGGGACGAAGTACGTCTTCTATCAACGGGAAATTCCCAGTGCTCGAGAAATGAAGATGAGTTTCGCTTTGTTTTATGAGCAGTCGACGAGCTTAGTTGAGGAGGAGTTTGAACTTTTTTCTGCCATTGATTCGGTAAACTGTAAAGTCTCTGTCGATCGTTGCAATGGTATCAAGTTCCAACTTCTCGGCGAGAAAAACGAGACAACAGTCAGCGAAGTCCATGGGAAGATCTCTATACTTCTCCGTGAGCGCTCGCAGCCGATGAAAATCCCTTTGATGGATGCCATGGACTTCCACTGCGCCTTTCTTAATCCACTCCAGGAAATCGAGTTGAACATTTCTATTATAGTCCAGCAGATGTAAAGTTTCCGTTATTGATGCTAGAGTAGTTATTAGCGGGAAGTCATTGGAGCTGATGAAATCAACGGCGGCTTTATGATGCCTATCTGATGAATCAAACAGGGCGATCATGGGTCCGGAATCGATCATAATTCTTTTCATCGATGTTTCTTCCGAATTTTTTCTCTTATGAGCTCTTTTCTATCCGAGGATAAATTGCCTTTTCCGCTACCATACTTACCGAAGAGGTCTTTACCGAGTTCCCAGGCGCTTGGAGAATGATTTTTCTCAACGTATTCCTCAAGGCACCGTCGTACGAGCTCGGATTTCGTCAGCCCGAGTTCTTCCGCAACCTCAGTAACACGCTTTTCCAAATCTTGACTTAATCGAACATTAATCATGATGGACTCCATTGTATTACAAGTGTATTACAGCAATGTCTGCTTGTCAAGTCGGAGTCCAGGATCAAGCTACTAGTGATTACTGTCATTGTTGATATTCTTAAATTTGTATTCGATGAAAATACAAAAAAACTCCCGAGCAGGAACTGCTCGGGAGTTGGTGGATCTTGAGGTTGTTGATTGCTCTTACCAGCGGTAGTGAGCGAACGCCTTGTTGGCTTCTGCCATGCGGTGGACATCTTCTTTTTTCTTAATGGAACCACCGGTGTTGTTGAAGGCATCCATAATTTCGTGCGCGAGGCGCTGAATCATGGTGCGTTCATTACGACTACGGGCGTTGCCGATCATCCAGCGAATGGCGAGTGCCTGCTGGCGGCTGGGCTTAACTTCGATTGGAACCTGGTAGTTAGCACCACCAACACGGCGGCTCTTAACTTCCAGAGCGGGCTTAACATTTTCAATCGCCTGAAGGAAAACATCGAGGGGCTCGTTGCCTTCCATCTTTTCAGCGATGTAATCCATTGCTTTGTAGAAGATCGACTCAGAGAGTGACTTCTTACCGTCGAGCATCAGGCAGTTAATGAACTTTGAAACGAGAACATTGCTAAATCTTGAGTCAGGAAACACGCCACGCCCTGGGGGCATGCGTCTTCTTGACATTTTTCTGGTACTTCTATTACGTCCGTCTTTTTTCTTACGCCTTGGCATTATCTCACGCTATCCTTTGTTGATCGAGATCTATGGTGAAGGTCCTATGTTGAAAGAACCGGTCTTATTCCTTAGGTTTCTTCGTTCCGTACTTGGAACGACGCTGCTTACGGTTGGCAACGCCAGCGGTGTCACCCTTACGGGCGCCACGAACAACGTGGTAACGAACACCGGGTAAATCCTTCACACGACCACCGCGAATCAGAACGATGGAGTGCTCCTGAAGGTTATGCCCTTCGCCGGGGATGTAAGCGGTCACTTCGTAACCGTTGGTCAAGCGTACACGGGCAATCTTACGAAGAGCCGAGTTAGGCTTCTTAGGTGTTGCTGTTGAAACACGTGTACAAACCCCACGTTTCTGAGGGGAGCCCTGCAACGCAGGTACTTTGTTCTTCTTCGACATCTTCTTACGCCCATTGCGAATGAGCTGATTAATGGTAGGCATTTACTACTCCGAGATAAATAGCTCGTTGAGCGACGGGCATGGCTCGCCCACGCTCAAAGGCCGCAAACTACGCCCCACAACCCGCTCACCGGTCAAGAGAAAAACCACACTTTTTCGAGGTTTTTCGCCGATTTACCAAGGTTACGACATTGTCTGCAAAAACCCCCTTTACGGGGAGACAGAACCTTCAGTGTTTCGCTTTCCCAACGCAATGAAAAGGGAGAGAAAAAATGCTCCACAAATCTCCGCCTTCTGGAACCACTTAACCACTCCAGAGTCGGTCCTCTATCTCTTCCTGCCTGTCTGAATCTATTGGGTTTAAGCTGTCTGGCCTCAGGGGTGATGAAGGGGTCCTGGCAGGAGGTTCTACCACATCCCTATATCTGCCCGACGTCTGACGGACGTCTCGAGTCGTAGGTAAGACGTAGATAAGACGTACGTCAGACGTCCGTCACCGGGGGAGGGTATCTTGGAATAAACCGGGACTTGGTAGAGGATTTCAAGACTTTAGAGTCGAGCGCCGGTTCGAGTACCTCTTTGTTGAGTCCGAGCACGATATCTTGAGAATCCTGAATCCTTCCAGGAAAGCACTGCAAAGAGAGGTGGGCAAAATCAAGTCCGCTGGAAATCCACTGCCGCATTTACCTAAGAAACGGTTTCCCTAAAAAAGATTCCCCGTCCTCGTTTGTTTCGTTGAGCCGGTACCCCCGACGGTGAAAAGTTTTCTCCATTCACAAGTTACAAGGTAATCGCTCCGAAATCATGAGTCCTCCCAAGCGCCAGTCGTCATCACAACGTCCCGAGTTCAGTGTCGTCGTTCCCTTTTATAACGAGGAAGACAATCTGGAGACTGTTTGTCGGGAGGTTATTGAAGTGATGAATGCCGAGCTCTCCGTATCCTGGGAGCTGGTAATGGTCAATGATGGGTCGAAAGATAAGACTGGCGAGATCATGGATGATCTCTCCCGAGAATTCGAAAATCTTCGCGCTATTCATGTCATCCCTAACAGTGGTCAATCGGCGGCTCTTCAGGCAGGGTTTATCGCAGCCAGAGGGAAGTTGATTGGTACTCTGGATGGTGATGGCCAGAATGATCCCCGGGATCTCGTCCGCCAGCGCGAGCTACTGGAAGAGAAGCGCATCGATATGATGTGTGGGATTCGCCAGAAGCGCGCGGACAACTTCGTTCGCAAGGCATCAAGTCGTATCGCCAATAAAGTCCGCGCGGCGATCCTTTCAGATAACATTACCGACGTTGGCTGTTCAACGCGGGTCTTCAAACGCAACTGCATGCTCAAGGTTCCTCTTTTCAGAAACTCTCATCGTTATTATCCGGCGCTCTTTAAGATGCGCGGCTATTCAGTCGAAGAGATGCCTGTGAATCACCGCTCCCGGATGAAGGGAGAAAGTAAGTATGGTGGGGGGATTCATTCGAGATTGTGGGTGGGAATCGTTGATCTCATGGGAGTATACTGGCTGAAAAAACGTGGATTGAAATTCAGAACCCGAGAAACACGTGAATGAGCAACGACATCGATTCTGAAGAGAAAGGCTCTTCAGATCAAGAAGAAGAAAAACGACTCAGAAGGGAACGGAAGCGGAGACGAAAGAACCTCCGTAAGGATATTCTGCGTGTTCTCATTATCGCCTCTGTCTTCGTTGCGGCAGCCCTCGTTACATCGCAATTCCATGATATACAGGAAATACGTCGGCTTCTTCACTCTGACGATTCTGTCATCGACCAATATGTCAGTTACTTTTACTTTATCGTGATTGGCGCTGTTCTCGTAGCCTTTGGTCTTCCAAGGTGGGTTGTCTGTGTTGCCGGCGGAAGTATTTACGGGGCTGTGCTTGGTGTCGGGCTGGCCATGGTTACAACTATGACTGGAGCCATGGGCAGTTATATGCTTGGGAGCTCACTACTCAAAAGTACGGTAAAAAGGCGACTCGGGGAGCGGGGAAAACGTTTTGCCGAGAAGTTCAAAGAAAATGGCTTTGAGTACACGCTGATGCTTCGTCTCATGCCCTTCACAAACCCTACATTAACAAGTATGATGTGCGGAGTCTTTCGTGTTCCTCTTGGTGTCTACAATGCCGCCAATATGATCGGATTTATCCCGCTTACGCTTGTCTATACGATTTTTGGTTCTGGGGCTACTAAGGGAAAGACGAGCCAGATTCTTATCGGAGCTCTGATTTTTCTTATATTCCTTCTCTTTCAGCGAATCTACCGGAAGAAAAAACAAGCGAAGGCTATCGAGCTCGAACCTCAAGTTAAAGAATCAATATGAAAGACCCCGCCAGACAGCCGGTAATCGTTGGTTGCGGAGTGGTCTCTCCCTTCGGCGTCGGAAATGTCATGCTCCTCGACGCTCTGCGCGGCGCAAAGTGCAGCGTTGCCTACCGTTCCTTCGAAGGTCTTGGCGACATCCCTGTAGCGTCTTGCAATGAAGTGAAATCGGAGGAAGGAGTTGATCGAACTGAGACCTTCGCTCAACTTTGCCTCGATGAGATTTCTGAACTCTCCTCCAGGGTTTGCGACTCTGTTTCTTCAGATCGTCGTGGAGTCGCTTTCGCCACAAGCAAGGGCGCTTTTCTGCGAATGGAGAAAGACCTCAGTGCAGCACAGGAAGACATTTTGAGCATACTTCCGAACGCTATCGCCGTGTCACTCGCCAGGAGACTGTCTATAAGCGGGCCCTCGACGGCGCTTGTCTCCGCCTGTGCCACAGGACTCAATAATATATGCCGAGCCGCCGAGTGGATCGAGGAAGGTGTTGCAGATGCTGTTTGGGCAGGAAGTAGTGAAGCAACTTTAAGTCCGATGTACCTGGGGTCGTTCTTGAACTTGAAAGCGATGAGTCGCACAGGATCGTTCCCCTATGATGAAAAGCACGATGGCTTTATAGCAGGAGAAGGTAGTGCTCTCTTTCTTCTGACCTCACGAAAGGTCGCAGAGCAATCAGGGCTGGAAATCAAAGCACTGATTTCAGGCGGTGCTTATCTTTCCGAGGCCTACCACTCCACAGCCATGAATCTTAACGGCGAACAGGTAAGACGTCTGGTTAAGACCTCTCTGAGATATGCAGGTCTTTCAATAGAAGATATAGACGTTTTCTGTTCTCATGGAACATCTACCCAACAGAATGACCTGGCAGAAGCCAATGGGATGAAGCTGCTCTCAGGGAGCGTTAAAGAGCAACCGCCATTGTTTGCCCTCAAAGGTGCTATGGGGCATTTGATGGGAGGAGCAGGGAGCGTCGAGTTGGCAGCCTGCCTTCTTGCTCTTGAGCACCAATTTGTGCCCGGAGTTGTTGGCTATACAGAACCGGCGCCTGGATGTGAAGGACTGAATATCTCTGCACTGCCACGACAGACGGAAGTGAAAAGATTGCTCAAATGGAACCTTGGTTTCGGCGGGCACCTCGCAGCGTGCGTCTTGACGAGAGGGTAGTTTTTTCTTCAGATTGTAGAAATGCCCTTGATATAACCCATGGAATATAAATGTATTCCCTAACCCATGAACTAATCAAGATCTAGGTTGTATATATGGAAAAAGTCCGAAATATCTTACCAATCATCACAACGCTGTCTCTTGTTTTCGTCTTATGCTCTTGCGGAAAGAATCATGAAGTTTCTGATTCAGGTATTCAACCATGTCCTGACCTTCCTGTTGTTGATATAGGAAAACTTCCCAGTAACTGGACTGTTTTGGTTCAGGACTTTCTGGATGAGAATAAGCAAGACTTGATAGATCATTTTCTAGGTCATGGCGATGAGGAGTTCATTCTCCTCGTCTTACGAAGGCCATTGAATCGTCATGTCGATATACAGTTATCTCTGGATGATCACGTTGTTCATCCCTGGCTTGAGGGTAATACAGTCGATGCATGGAATGTCGCATATATTCTTCCTGCAGATACGATGAATCTCACTCTAATTTCGTCCTCTATGAATACTGATATTCAGCTCGATGCGAACAAGAACGGTATAGAGTATTTCATAATACTTAAGGAGAGTGAACCCATGCCAAGTCATGGTTGGGTAGACAGTCATATCAGGATGTAGCCTGCAGTGGGATCAATTAGGGTCCACTACAGGCTAAAAATATATACGAGAACAGTCTCGTTTGACGGTCTGAAGCTGCATTATCTCAGTGAAGAGAGCGAGCCTCGCAGGTTCTTCACGTTGTCTTTCACCTTGTTGTTTCTGAATACCGAAGATCCGGCAACAAGGACATCGCTTCCCGCGGCAACTGCCAGGGGAGCCGTTTCGGGATCAATACCACCATCAACTTGAATCAGGTAGGACAGGCCATGTTCTTCCCGCAGGTGAACGAGCTCTCTTACTTTGTTCAACGTACCGGGAATGAGCTTTTGTCCACCAAAGCCAGGCTCAACGGTCATGACAAGAACAAGATCAGCGTACTTTAGAATGGGTTCGATTTCAGAAACCGGAGTCTTTGGTCGGATCGAGATTCCAGCCTGAACGCCCTGTCGCTTGATGTATCGAAGAAGATTCTGAGTATCATCGCCTGCGGCTTCAGCATGGAAGGTGATCAGTTCAGCTCCTGCTGCGACGAAGGGCTTCACGTAAGTTCGAGGGTCTTCAATCATCAGGTGAACGTCAAAGTAGAGCTCTTTACTGACGGGTCTGAGGCATTCGACGAGGCCTGGTCCAAAAGTGAGGTTTGGAACGAAGTGCCCATCCATCACATCAAGGTGCAGCCAGCGGCA
This sequence comes from uncultured Candidatus Sumerlaeota bacterium, assembly GCA_964437365.1. Classification (GTDB taxonomy): domain Bacteria; phylum Sumerlaeota; class Sumerlaeia; order SLMS01; family SLMS01; genus CAYTGM01. The sequence continues at coordinate 123,618 of CAYTGM010000002.1, forward strand.
TCCTGCCTGGCGGACTGAGGTTAATGCTGAGCGTAAGTCCGAGAAGTCTGCCGCGAGGAGAGAAGGGGCGATGTGCACACCTCTGCCCCTGGCGGTTTTCGGAAAGTCAGGTTTTTGATTTTTGTTGGTGCTATTATTTGTAGAAGAAGCTTTCTTTGGCTTACTGGTTTTTCGGCCGTTTGAGCTTTTTGTTTTTCGTGCGGCGAGTTTTTTTCCCACGCGATTTCTCCATCTGGTTTTCAAAGGGGGAAGAAACCTGTACAGGTCACCCTTCATAGTGCAAGGAAGAAACGCATGTCAGAAAAGACTTGATATATTTTTTTTTATCAACGGAGCAAAAGAGTGTATAGATCTGCACAATACCCGCAGTTTTCCACAGGTTTTATCGTCTTCTTAACTGTGCAAGGTCGATTCTGGCTAGATTACCGTAAGTGCCGTTCGTGTCTAGCTTCTCCAGTTTTTCCAGAATATCTTCGGCATCTTTGCGCTTGTTGGAGGCAGCATAAGTTTTTGATAAACCGAAAAGCGCATCAAGATCGTCGGGAGAAAGTGCAAGTGCCTGCTTGAACGCACCTTCCGCTTTCTCTAACACATCTCTCTTCTTCTGGACGTCATTCCCAACGGCTCCCGACGTTGCATGGCGACGCAAGGCGTTCCCTAAGTCGATCCAATTCAATGGGTTGTTCCCTACAACCTCTGCCGCTTCGATATAATATTCAGTGGCTTCCTTAAACTTATCAGATTCCATCATTTGCTGACCGCGAGACCGAAGTGCATCCTCCAGGGAGACGGCAACGTAATCCTGAAAATCAGGGAACTCTTCGTAAGAATCCCTCAGAATATCCAATGCTTCCTCGTGATCATCGCTCTTGAGGAGCATATCTGCTTCCTGAAGTTTCGTAACCAGATCGGCTGGCAGTTTATCCTGGGTAATGGAAGGAAGGCGCTCGGATGAAAAGATGTTCCCCATGGAGCCAGAGATGGCGGTTGCTGTGATAAAGAGCGTGCCGGTGATCATCAGTGCTCCACCTACCGCAATGATCGGACGCCAGTTGATTGTATTGAGGAAACCTGGTGCTCTTGGAGCGCGAATTCGATCAGGGAGAGTGATCTTGCCGAGAAAGGACTTTTCCTCTTCTTCAGCCTCATCCTCGTCTTCAATGTACTCTTCCCAGTTGTCAGAGACCTTTTCATCACTATCCCAGCCTTCGCCGAGCTCTCGGTCCAGGTAGGAATTCACGAGGTCATCGCGAGTGACCGCACCGGGCTTATCCATGAGAGCCCGAAGCTCTTTTTGAGAAAGAGTCGCCAGAATCTGCTCTTCGAGGGCGATTTCCAGTCCTTTTCGGGCGTTACCGCAAAAGGGAGCTAACTGAAGAGCCCGTCGATAGCACACCACGGCTCTTGACCAGTCTTCTTTCTCTCCAGCAAGGAGAGCTTCTTCACACCAGCCGGCAGCATCGCGGGGTGTTTTCTTTTTCTTAGGGGTAGTTTCAGTTTTGCGTTTCGGCGACAACAGCTTCATCTACGGGTCTCAGGAGCGGAACAAGATTGCGATCACTCAAGAAAAAGAAGGGGGAGGGCTACCGCATCAAGAAAAAACAGCGAGATGCGAGAGATTATCTCCTTGTCGTCTTTTTGTTTAGGAAAGATTGTCGTACAATCTGATTCAAACAAGGTTTCACATGCGCGAACTTCAAGAAAAGCTGGATAATGTGCAGAAGTCTGACTCCTGGGGGGTCGAGGTTGCTGAGATACTATTGCGTGAAGGCACCAGGGCTAATTTGACAGACCTTCATATCTCTCCAAGAAAAGATGAAACCCTCATTCGATCGAGGCGACATGGGAAACTTCTAACGGTTGCTCGACTGCGTGATGTGAATCATGAGCTTCTGATTGCCCGGTTTAAGGTTCTTTCAAAGCTTCCCGCTTACAAGAAAAATGAAACCCAGGACGGCAGGATTGAGTGGTCTCTTGAAGGTGATGGGAAAGCAGAGCTCCTAACCCTAAGAACATCTTTCCTTCCAACCATTCATGGAGAAAACCTGGTCATCCGGTTTCCGGAAGAAGGCTTTCAGGAACCGCGACTTGAATTGCTCGGTTTGCCTGATGCGCTCATTCAGCCCATCAATAATCTCATCAATCGTCAGGATGGCGTGGTCTTTCTTGCCGGTCCGAGTAACAGCGGAAAAACAACGACGATGCACGCGATCATGATCGAGCTGTTTCAACGCCACGGAGACCGCCTCGCCTTTATGACCATTGAAGATCCAGTTGAGCGCTCGCTGGCTTTCGCCGAGCAGGTTCAGGTCAATGATGCTATTGAGTTTGGTTTTGAGAAAGCGATGCGATCAGCTCTGAGGCAGGATCCCGACGTCTTGCTTGTAGGAGAGATCCGCGACTTAACGACCGCAAAGATTGCTTTGCAGGCTGGTCTGACCGGTCATCTCGTTTTAACGAGCGTTCACACAGGACGTAGCTATACAGTCTTCAGCCGACTCCTCTCACTCGGGATCGAACCATACGTTCTCAGCTCCTCCGTTCGGACTGTAATCGCGCAACGTTTGGTTTCAAAGCTATGTCATTCTTGTCGTGAATACAGTGACGAGCTTAAAGGCTATCAGGCTAAAGGGTGCGAGCAGTGTGATTCGACTGGGGTTGAGGGAAGGCAGGGACTTTTTGAGATGCTGCGTGTAAACGAGGAAGTCCGTGAGCTTGTTCTAAGTGCTGAGAGAGTCTCTGGTTTAAGATCTGAATTACAGAAACATATGATCTATACGCTTGAGCAACACGGCAAAGAGCTTGTTGATGCAGGCACATTGAGTCCTGCAGAGTATCATTTTACTTTGGACAATGGCTGATAACGCCTGGGAGTTGTCTTATTTACGCCGGAGTTGTATACGAAGGATCTCTCGCCACTCTTCATCGAGTGAAAGTTCAGATGTATTTCTACCTGCCCGTCTGTACCAATGATCTGCATTCCACGGATCGCCTTCTTTGCGATGGAGGTAGGCATGTACCCAGGCGCAGTCTGGATCCGAGCTGGTCTGAACTTCGGCATGAGCACCATCCCAGTCGTTCTTCGCAATGAGCCATAAAGCCTTCGTTGCCCTGGTCAGTCCATCCGGTGGAGTTGGATCCATCAGTGTTTGTTCGAATTCATCAACCGTCAATTGAGGCTCATTTCGATTTGGGTGATTAATAAGGAATAGAGTAGACTCCCTCCCCTCTCTCCTTAGTTATGCTTTTTTGATTTTGCGAGGGCGTTTTTTGCCGTAAGAATTGTTCCAGACTTTTCCACGACGTGTTCTTTTGTCACCGCGACCCATAGATGTTACTCCTGTGAGCGAATTTGGATAAAGAGTCTCTCCCAAAGGAACGGGGCTCGTCAACTGTCGCTTGCATCGAAATAGGAGATTCTTGCTTGCGTTGGCCCATGGTACTATGGCTTTTTTCCCGTTCTGCGCCGGGATGGCGGAATTGGCAGACGCACCAGACTCAAAATCTGGCGATGGCAACATCGTGCGGGTTCGACTCCCGCTCCCGGCACCACCTCACTCTTACACTTGAAAATCAATCTGGAGCATTGGCGATAAAGACTCCACGCCTGGGGGCAGGGTAGCCTTCACATGTTTTGTTGGAATCCTCAGGGTCAAGAAACTGGGGCAAGGAATCAAAACGCATCCAATTAGTGGAACGCTGTTCTTCAATAGTGGTTTTCGTTATGTCAACGCAGCGGGGATCTCTGAACTTCGCCCTCTTCAGCCATGTCAGAAGGGTATCTGGTGAAGGAAGAAACCAGGTGTTTCGCATCTTCGCGTAACGGCCTTCCGGAAGTAATGCCATCCCATCAGGCCCATCAATGACCAGTGCTTCGAGAACAAGCTCTCCTCCTGGCTTTAGTAAACCACGGAGATCAAACAAATGGTCCATCGGTGATCGTCGGTGGTGGAGGACGCCCATCGAGAATACTGTGTCGAATAGCTGGCATTCGGGCGGTAGATCCTCGATGCCCAGAGGTGCGACCCATGCGGGTGGGTTATCAAAGTATGGGCGGAGTGCCAGGAATTGAAAAACACTGACAAGTGTCGGGTCTATACCGAGAACATAGTCCGCACCTGCGCCCACCATGCGAATGCAATGATAGCCGTTCCCGCACCCTACGTCGAGAACCACTTTTCCCTTGAGAGGGCTGATATGGGGCTCAACGCGATGCCACTTCCAGTCTGAACGCCACTCGGTATCAATATAGACATCGCCAATCTTCCATGGTCCCTTTCTCCAGGGGTGGAACTCCATCAATTGGGATGTCAGCTGCTCTTTTTGATCTTCTGATAGACTCAAAGCTGGCCTGGCTTCGACAGGGTCATTGTTTAAAAGGGCCTCTTTGATTTTTATATCCGGGAGATTTTCGAGCGCCTTTGTCCAACGAGGCAGGTCTCCATGGCTTGCCGGATGCATTTTCTCGTCTATAACAGGTCTGAGGTGATCAGTAAGATGGTTGCGGCCTGTCTCATTCAACCGCCGATAGAGGTCCTCGAAGTTCTTCATTTCCACGCAATCATCGAAGCAAAGTTGAGACATTGAAACCAGCGCTGAACCTTGCTGAAGCCTGCTTCCCTGAGCCTCGATTCGTGGGTTTCAAAGGTGTCAGGTATGAGGATTTTTTCCAGAGCTGTTCGTTTCTGGCTGATCTCCAGTTCACTGTATCCTCTGGTTTTTTTGAAGCTCTCATAGATTTCGCGAAAATCTTCCTGGATCTTGTCATCAGGGAACTGGATTTTCTCAGAGATAATGATGACGCCCTTTTCCAGCATTCCGTTATAGATGCGTTTCAGCAGATCGGTTCTTTGATCTCTAGGTATGAATTGAAGGGTAAAGTTGAGCACCACAACCGAAGCTTCCTTTATTTCCGTATTCTGGATATCCTCTTGAATGATCTTGTAGGAACATTTTGTTGGAATCTTCGAAAGGTTTTCATGACAGCGTTTGATCATAGACTCAGAGAGATCGATCGCGTGGACGGTGCAATGCTCCGCCTCCACACGGGAGAGCATTTCTAAGGAGACAGCACCAAGAGAACACCCCAGATCGTATAGATTTGAGGCTTCTGTGGCATACTTCTGAGAAATAAGCCCAATCATACGCAACCCTGCATCGTATCCTGGAACGGAACGATGAATCATGTCGTCGAAGACGCTTGTGACATTCTCGTCAAATTCAAAGTCTCGAATGACAGATAGTTCTTCCCGGTAAACCTGATCCCGATTCTGCGATTCAGAACTCATCAGTGGGTGATGCCGGCTTTAATAAGATCGTGGAGATGTATCATCCCGACAGGTTTTTTCTCTTTATCAAGAACGGGCAATGCTGTGATATTCCAACTTTCCATCAAGTCGACGGCCTTAACCCCGAGGGTCTCCGGCGAAATAGACTTGGGATTCCTGATCATAAACTCGCCTATTGGAACATTCGTGTCTATCTGCCCTGATGACTTGCTGAAAAGCCGGCCTAGATCACCATCTGTGAAAATGCCCTGGAGTACTCCGGCTTCGCTAACAATACTTATAGCTCCCATGCGCTTACTTGAAAGAACTTTGATGGCATCGGCAAGTGAGGTTGATTCATCAGTGATCGGGTTCTCTTCACCGCTATGCATCATGTCTCCCACTTTAACCAGAAGTCTTCTGCCGAGTGCTCCCAGGGGATGACGTATTGCATAGTCCTCTTTCGTAAATCCTCGCCGTTTCATAAGACTCACTGCCAAAGCATCACCAAGCGCTAGCTGGGCTGTTGTTGATGTCGTTGGCGCGAGGTTAAGAGGACAAACTTCTCTATCTATCTTTGTCAGGAGAACAACGTCGGCTTGTTTCGCGAGTTCTGAATCCTCACGTCCAGTCACTGCGATGAGAGGACTTTTCTGCCGTTTAATATAGGGAAGGAGGTTCAGAATCTCATCTGAAGCACCGCTTTGTGACAGGGCCAGAACCACGTTGCGTGAAGTAATCATACCGAGGTCTCCATGAAGTCCTTCGGCAGGGTGAACAAAGAATGCTGGTGTTCCTGTCGAGGCCAGGGTTGCCGCGATTTTCCGGGCGATATGGCCGCTTTTCCCCATCCCGGTTATAATGGCCTGTTCGTTGTAGGCGCCAAGAAGGTCGACCGCTTTGCCGAAACTCTCCAAATCAAGGTTTTCAGCCATGTTCAAAAGCGTTTCTGCTTCTTCTTTCAGGACGCTGGCTCCTGTTTCCTTAGTTTGTTCCCAGAGGTCTTTTTTGAAGATGGAGGGGTCAGATATCATAAGGGGGATTCGCTCATGGTGATGGTCTTCACTGGTCACTTTCGATGATCCGTGGGTCAGACTTAGCTGTCTTTCATGAGGGACGGCTAGGAAAAGTTGCATAAGTGGGGCGTCAGGCCGTTTCAACATTGCTTCTACATCTCTGATCCCTGCTGGTAACTTGCATCGCTATGAATGTTCCATGCATGTTCCAAGGAGGGTGATAGCAGGTTTATTGGGCATGGGGATCGGGTGTTTTCAAGGACACCGGACAGTGATCTGTTCTGTTTCCGTGAGGCTTTCCGCGTTGGCCTTCCCAGGGGGAGGCAGTTGTCTCAAACCAGGAAGCCCAGCGAAGGCGTTTCAGGGACGATCAATTCTCTTTCGGGCACCTCAGCGTCGTGACCACGACTTGAGGACGACAGAGAATTCTAAAGGGAAAGAAGGCACCGATCCCGTTGCTTACGAAAGTCCGCATTCCTTTGTAGCGTCCTGCACCATAAACCAGTTGGTCGGGGGCAGAGCTGGAGGCGATCGTGGTCCCGAAGAGCGGAAGCCTGATCTGTCCTCCGTGTGTATGCCCGGAAAAGGAGAAATGGCACCCCAGGTTCCGTAAGTGGGGGAAAGTTTGGGGTGTATGACAAAGGCCGATAACGGACTTGTTTCCAAACGACTTGATGCTCATCTCCAACTTCTCGATGAGACGTGGAGTTGCAGGTATATAAGGATCTTCCAACCCGACCAGAAGAATAGAGTCATTCTTCTGAGGAATTTCTACGAATTCGTTTCTGAGGATTCTTCCTCCCCATTCCTCTTCGACCATCTGGGCAAAATAATCCGGGAAGCTCCAGAAGTCGTGGTTTCCACGAACACCGTATATATTAGAATGCTTGCCTAGAGCCTTTAAGAGCCTTCGAGCTTTCTTCCTGTGCCAGTAGCGCGAAAGAAAATCTCCCCCAATGAGCATGAGGTCCGTATTCTGTTCGAGTCCAATCTCCGCGATTTCATAGAAGTAACTTTCTGTCAGGGTGGGGTGAACATGAAAGTCGGTCAGAAAACAGATTGTATATCCATCAAAGGACTCTGGCAGGTGGGGAAGTTTCAGGTCAAAACGGACGAGCTCTGGCTTGTCGTATTCATTGATTGGGTTTGCTATCCTCATTCCGACTCTCACCGGTAAGAGGAAGTGAGGTTCGTTCATTCCTGGTGAATTAAGAGTGAGTTGTTCTGTTTTTATGTGGCTGTTTCTCTCTCTTCTCATAATATACTCATAGAGAGCCTTAAGAACGATCATAGCACCGAGAAGAGCAGGCCATGAAATGTGAGGCCAGTCTTTCTCAAGAGCAATGAGGTGAAGTACACCTGAGATACAGCCTAAGGGTAGAATAGAAATTGAGAGGAACTTTTTGATATAGCTTTCCCGGAGTCCAGCCAGGAAACGATTGTAGAACCAGACGAGAATTGAAGATGCCAGAATTCCGATGAAGAACGATTCAATTAGGTTCAGCATTTCAGGAGTTACTCTCTAGTGCTCGTCTATAATGATCAAAGAAGGTTTTCATTTTCGGGTGGGACTTGATGCGTGGCTCTGATTCGATTCCCGAGCTTAGGTCAAATGCATAGGGGAGAGGTCCCGGCTTGAGTCGCTCAATGATGCTCTCTATATTAAGATGATGGATACCACCTGCTACGAAAATTCTGTTCCCAGCGAAAAGGGGCTGAACAAGTTCATGGTTAAAGACCTTGCCCGTTCCTCCTTCTTTACCTTCTGAAAAGGCATCCGTAAGTATAGCGGGATGTGCGGGGGCGAGTTTTTCTATCTCTGCCGAAATAGAAGAATCCTTTACCTTCAGTGCGGGGATGATATGATCCGATCCGACTAATTGCACGATGTCGTCTGTATTACCGTGAACTTGAAGAGCGGTTAGTTTAAGGTCTTTGAAGGAAGCAGCCATGAGTTCTGGATCTTCATCCACGAAAACCCCAAAGAAGCGAGGTTCCATTCTTGATTTGTCTCTTACAGCCTGGACAAGAGCCTCTGCCTCTTTGAGCGTCAGGTGTCTGGGGCTTTTTGGAGTCATGATAATCCCAAGGAAATCAGCTCCGAGATCAAGTGCAAGCAGAGCATCTTCTGGTCGAGTCAATCCGCAGATCTTAATTCTAGGGGTGATTTGAGCATCGGGCAGTGACAATTTTTTTCTTCCACATTTCAATTGGCGAGTTGTCTTGTTTCCAGCCTCATCATTTGGTTGCCTTACTTATTTGGTGGCTGCAAGGTTGTTCAAACCTGAGTTAAGGAAAATCCAGCATGAAAAAATTTCTGATTGGTTGTTCTATCGTCTTATTGCTGGCGATTGCCATCGCCACAGGCATCCTGATCTTTATCGGACTCAAGATCAAGGGGGTTGCGAATAATTATGAGATGGCTTTCCAGAACATGGAGCAGCTTGAGACCAAGTATCCGTACACGAAACCGGGCACCAGGAAATTGGATGAAGATCGACTGCTTGCTTATTTCGAAATCAGAGAAGGATTCATCACAAATATTCAGGAAGACCCGCTCATTAAAGCGTTCCTCGAAGCAGAAAAGGACCCGAACACGGCTCCTCCGGAAGTTGGTCTCGGTGACATGTGGAGAATTGGATCTGAAGCGATCCCAAGCTGGGTCGAAGAGTTTAATACTCTATCTGATTCAAGACAGATGCCTCCGTCGGAATATATATTTCATCTGCGTACCGTTTACCAGACGATCTACGAAGGACAGGAGCGCGGTGATCCGGATATGACTCGTATTTACTCTCAGCTGACAGATATGGTAGATAATATGAACCGGGAAATTGCGAAACAGAACAACCCGGATCTTCGACCTGTACAATTGGAGCAATCACTCGAGGATATTGAGAGTATGGATGAAGATTCGATCGCACACAACATCACGCTCTTGAAAGATCATCTTGATAAGATTGAGGACAGACCAATGCTCGGCGGTATCGAAGTCTTTATATACTTCACTTACGAAGCCCAAGTGATGCAGGGTAATGCCCCGCAGTTTGGAGGGCAGGGGAATGTTTCGGAGGCTGAAGCCACTCAGTTTGAAGGCAGCGTATCAGAGGCAGAGCCAATTCCTGCAAATTGAGTTTCTACCTTCAGAGCCATGGCTAATTTATTCTAGTGCCCAGTAGATTTTCTGCTGGGCACTTTTCTTTTCTTCGCCGTCGTTGAAAGAAAGGCATATATTTTCCTGTTAGAGATCCATGGGAATTGCAATTCGCTGGCGCGCTTTCTAAAGTCTTTGATCTGAGATTGAAAGAGAGACTCAATCTCGACCAGAAATTCGTAGGCAAGTCGCATTGTTGCAGGCCGGGTGCCATGAGCAAGAATAAGATTTCGCCTGGCACTGAGAACTTTACGAAAGGTATCGCTCTGACGATAATCCTGTCCCACGGGGTTTCCCAGGATTTCCAAGAGCTCATAGGACTTTCTTAATCCCAGTTTTATTTTCGCGTCTTCCAGTCTTCGTTCAGCTTCAAAGTAATCACGAGATCGAGGCGGGACTTTTCTGATCTCAAGGTCGTCAGTGCGTATCCCGTATTCTTTGTGCAGTATAGATTGCGCAAAGACTTCGGCGGCCCGGTGAAGTCGAATGAGCGCGTCGTCAGGTCTCTTTTCAGATAACCTTCGAAGTGCATTGTTATAGACATCGATCAATATCTCATCAGGATAATCACCGTCACACTCCATGGCAGCCGCAGCCTTTTCAATCGACTTGAGCTGCTTTGCAGAGACCTTGAAATGCCTGGCTGGCTTGATATTCTGCAGTTGCTGAGAAATCGACTTATACCTTGTTACGAAATCTCCCAGCTGAAACCGGTCCCAGTCTTCATAGGCTGAAGAAAGGGTCTGCAAGGCTGAAACAAGATCAGAACGCTGGGGGAGAAGGCTCTCTTTGTTGATGTCCGAGAGTAATTCCCCCGCCGTACGAAACCGCAGTTCCTGGATCATCGTGATAGACATCCGGAGTTTTCTATCCCCCATGACAGACTTGCTTTCGGTAATCACAGGACGGGAAGAAGACTGTCCCGGAGGAGAATAGAGGTATCTCAAAGAGCGTACGTCATTATTGACTGCTGCAAGGACAGCTCCGGCACTCATGACCTTTGTCCCCCCCGTATAGTGCAGGACCATGTTTTCAGCAAGTACCCCATCTTCGAGAAGCTGGAGGATCTCTTCATTGGTCGCTTTGTAAGACTCATCAAGAGACTCCGCTGAGTTGAGAAGGCGAACTTTTGTTTCAGGAGGCTTGAACCCCGAAGATCTTTGCAATCTTTCAGCGTTTTCTTTCGAGTCTTCGGTAGCAATGATGACCAGTTTGCCAGCCCCAGATTTCTTCAGGTCCCTCGCAAGGGCCGCGATCACGTCATTCGATGATGGCCCATAGGTTGTCCCAACGGTCACGATCTGTGCTTTTGTCTTTGAGGCTTTGTTCGTTTTGAGAACCACTCTCGTTAGCTCCAATTATTTGAAATTGTCAGAGATGACTAATTGATTCACATGCGTGGAACCAGTGATAATTGATCAACTTGAAGGAAAATATCGAGATCGAATCAGAAAATGTAGATCTCTGGCAGAGTTAAGGACAAAAGATGTCGAGAGTGATTGATCAAGTGAAGAGTCAGCTCGCTGGAACGAACAGGAAAGTTGTGTTCCCGGAAGCGACCTTTGATGAACGGACGATCCGGGCATGCGCAAGACTCCTGGAGGAAGGGCTGCTTACACCCGTGATGTTGGGCAGGAGAGAGGATTTCATGACAACTGCCGAAGTTCTGGGCATCGATATCCGATCCGCACTTTTTCATTATCCGACGGACGACGAAAATCTGGAGGAGATGGTAGACCTTTATCAGAGGCGCCGAGCGAAGGAAGGTTTAACACGTGATCAGGCAAGGGCAGTGCTGCTCGGGGATTCACTCCTGTTTGGCGCTGGGCTGGTTGCTTTGGGGAAAGTGGATGCCATGGTTGCGGGGGCCAGCCATGCGACCGCTGATGTAATAAGATCGGGACTCAAGATGGTCGGCTCTCGCGAAGGGATCCGAACAGTGAGTTCATTTTTCTTAATGGAATTGGAGGAGAACTCGGGTTTTGGAATACAGGACCTACTTGTCTTTGCAGATTGTGCCATTGTTCCTGATCCTGATTCTGCTCAGTTATCTGAGATCGCTTCGAATGCTTGTATGGATGTGCTGAAAATCTATCCCGACTGGGAGCCCAGGGTGGCTTTTTTAAGCTTTGCAACCGGTGCGAGTGCTGATCACGAGGCTGTAGATAAGGTGTCAAAGGCCGTTGAAATGTTCAGCAAACTTCATCCTGATGTCCCCGTTGATGGGCCAATGCAACTGGATGCAGCATTGATTCCTGAGGTTGCTTCGAGGAAGTGCGGGGGGTCTGATGTTGCTGGACGGGCAAATATTCTGATCTTTCCCGATCTGAACTCAGGAAATATCGGCTACAAGTTGGTTGAGCGACTGGGAGGAGCGTTAGCACTTGGTCCGATGGTGAGTGGTTTGGCGAGGCCAGTTAATGATTTGTCTCGTGGTGCATCCGAGCAGATTATTTATGGGATGGGTGTATTATCGGCGGCACTTTCGAAATAAAGATCTCGCTGGACGGTTCGTGTTCAGACGATTGAATTGGATCACGGTGAAATTCTTTCAGGATTGTCATCGATGATTCGCAAATCCGACCTGAGTTTCTGTCAGGATTTTCCTGATGTGACAAAAAAAAGGAAAATACTTCGTTACCACGCTCAGTGAAAAGGAGATTTTCTTGATGGTCGACAAGGACAGTGAGATCTCGCAACCTGAGATTTGTGAGTGAGTTAGCAAAGAGTTCTTTCATTTTTGTCACAGAATTTTCCTTGCGGCTCTGGTGGATGGGAATTAATTGGTAGGGCGAAATGTACAGCGTGTTTTCTGTTTAAATGGAATTTATTGACCTCATCATGAGGAACTTCATCATCGACCGAGAGGTACCAGAGAAACGAGTTTCTGACTTTGTTTCCTTTCTGTCTCAACTCTTCTCCTGTAAGAAAAACTTGCATTTTGAAGATTCTGGACTTGCCTTGCAAAGGATTGATGATATGAGATTTACGACGATACCTTCAGAAAGCGAGAGCGTCCATGTTCGGTGGAGGCAAAAAAGTCGTCGGACTTGACGTGGGTTCCCACCAGGTAAAAGCGGTGGAACTTCGCAAATCCGGATCAAAAGTGGAGCTGGTGAGATTCGGAGTTGCCGATGTTTATCCTAACGGAGATCGGAGTGCGGCAGGGAATGCTGATGTGTTTCAGCTCAAGACATCAGCTATTCGAGAAGCAGTCCAAAAAGCTGGAATTACAGCCAAGCACTCGGTGTCTGCTGTAAGTGGCGAGTCAATTATCGTTCGCTACATTCAGTTGCCTGAAATGCCTGAAGAAGAATTAAAGAATGCCCTGAGGTGGGAAGCTGAGGAATATATTCCTTTTTCCATCGATGAGGTAAATCTTGATTCCGTTGTGCTCGGGCCAAGTAATGTCCCAGGCAAGCTTGATGTCTTACTGGTGTCAGCAAGAAAGGATCTGGTTAATGAGCATGTTCAATTAATTCGAACTGCTGACCTGACTCCTGTAGTTGTTGATGTTGAAGGCTTCGCATTTCTCAATTGTTTTGAAATGAATTACCAGCCGAAGCGAGAAGATTGTTACTGTCTCGTGCATATCGGCGCTGATGTTACGAACATCAATATTTATGTTTCGAATAGCTCGCGTTTCTCTCGTGACGTGAACGTTGCTGGAAACTCGATCACACAAGCCATCTGCCAGAAATGCCAGGTGCCTTACAGTAAGGGTGAAGAGTTAAAGCGAAACGTTGGTGTCAGTGTATCTGATCTTGAGGATGAGGGTGAAGGTGAAAGCGAACTGATCAGTACGATCCGAGGAACAGTTGAGCGCATCACCGGTTCAGACCTCGGTGACGATTCACCTGAAAACTCAGCTTCCCGTGCGATTCAAAATACCTTGCAGCAACTAATTAGTGAAATTCGTCGCTCTGTGCAGTTTTTCGAAGGACAGAGTGGTGGGGCCACTGTCTCGAAGGTTATCGTTGGTGGTGGTTCTTCCCGGTTGAAGAATCTGCCGGGATTTCTCCAGACGGAATTAGATATCCCCGTAGAAATCTTCGATCCACTCAAGAATGTTTCCATCGGAAGCAATGTGGATCAGGGATTATTGCAGACACATCGAGAACAGTTGGGGGCAGGAATTGGCCTCGCACTGAGAAAGGTCCTCGATTAAGTTGATATGATTAAGATAAATCTTCTCCCACAGGACATGGCAGGATCTGGAGCAGCCCCCGGCAGTACGGGCGGCGGAGCTTCCAGCGAATCCGCTTTGGTTGCGATTGTTGTCATCTTGGCTCTCGTTGTCAATGGAGCGCTTGGGGCATACATCTTCTACTCGAAGAACAGTGCTCAAGCATCGTATAATGTGGCAAAAGCCGAGCATGATCGCGTTAAAACTGAGCTCGAAGCGACGGCTGTTGAGTACGAAGAAATGCAGCTGACCATTGAGAGGATGACTCGCCTCATCAGCGTGGCTGAATCTCTCGATCCAGTTGATCGGGTGCTCTGGTCAAGAAAACTCAATCAGCTTCCACTTCTTATTCCAGAAGGTGTCTATCTGACTGGAATCAGCGTGAACCAGGATGTGAAACGAGTTGAGACACCTGAGTCTATACAGAAAAGAAATACCTGGACACGCAGCAAGCAAAAGAACAAGGGCCCTGAGCCTGAAAAAGAGTTTGAATCCAGAATAACCTGGACGATGAGGCTTGATGGTGTGGCGTATCGAGATGGTGCGACCGCGGAGCAAAGGCTCGAACAGATTGTTCGCTTCTATCGCAACCTGGAAAATAATACTGTTCGACTTCCCTTCGATAAAGAAGAATCAAGTTACATGGAAGGCATTGCAGGTAAGATCGAAGTAAGTAGTGTAACCGGCGGAACGATGCAGGGGCGTGAAGTTTCAAACTTTAACTTCACCATGAAAACTGACCCCCTGACTATCCGATAACTTGGCCAAACGATACTCTTTAGAGGAATGAAATGAATGGCTCTTTCGGAAAAAAATAAACAAATTGTCCTCGCATCAGCGATTGGCGGTATTGCGGTTTTCGTGATTCTTGTTTATGTCCATTTCTTCTTTGTGAAGGATGACATAAATTCCTTGAAAGACAAGGCAGCAACCTTGAAGACCGAGACCGAAGCAAACAAGATACAGTTAGATAAATATAAGAAAGAACTCGATAATCCTGAAAGACGACGGGAAGTTGAGGCGCGTTTCTATCAGATTGAACAAAGACTTCCATCGGATCAAGATACGGTAGAAGTCTATGATATTCTCAGAGGCTATTTCAAAGGCTCTGCTATTGTCTTTACAAACCTTGAGAGGGGACAGGAAAAGCGCTACGATCGTTACGCTGAATACCCTTTCACGATCAAAGGTCGAGCCAGATACCACCAGGTCGGACAGTTGGTGAACTTGATAGAATGTAACCCTGAGCGACTGATGCATGTGACGATGATGGATCTCACTAACAATGATCGTCGTCCTTCAGTGCATCCGATGGAAATCGGCGTTTCAACATTCACATTCAATGAAGACTACAGAGATTGAGGAGATAGACAGTCATGAAAAAACATAGCCTCAATTTCCTAATCGCATTGATCGCCGCTCTAACTCTTACCAACAGCAGCCTGACGTTTGCTCAGGATGAGGAAGACTACAGTGCATCTTCCGAAGATCAGCCAGTTGCTGAAAACAGCTCTGTTGAGGTCACGGTTGGTGAATTAGAAGAACTTCTGAATCTTCCCGATGAAGCAAGTCTTCGCAAGGAATATCAGGAAGACCTGCAAAACCCTCCGAACATCTTTACTGATGATGAGACAATTCGTCGTATCTTTGGGGATAAACCAAGGTTTGTCTATCTTCCAGAAGGGGTGGACCCAATGATCATTCCCTGGGTCCGAGATCAGATCATCGCTGAAGAATTGCTGGAAGAGTCGACAATCGCTGTTGCAAATAATGATTTTGACAAGGCTTTAGAAATTTTGCGCACGATCCGCGAGAATTATCCCGGAACTGAATCGTCGCAAAAAACTCCCGATGAAATTAATCGGGTGACACGCCTTAAGGAAATATACATCGCTAGCCAGAACGCGGGTAATGAAGAACCCGAAGAAGTTGTGGCTTTACCTGCGCAACCAGAGGAGAATGAAGTTGTTCTTCCTCAATGGGTGCGGAGAAATACGAACGGTATACTGATGGTTAATGAACCGGTCGTCATTGTAGGGAATGACTTTCTGCAGGCTGGAGATGTGGTTCCCCGATATTCAACTGTGAAAGTAAAGTCGGTTGACTCTTCGGAGGTTGTCTATACCTACCAGGACAAAGACTTTATTGTGGAAGTGGTTGGGAGTTTCTAATGATTGGAAAGAACGAGAATTTAAGCAAGGAGCCTGTTCACTCAATGCTATTGGTCTCCTCCAAGAAATCAACCAGCCTTGCGCTGGCAGCGTCACTCCTAACAGGAGCGGCACTCGCAGGACCGACCATCTCTGATTGGTCGATCAAGACTGAAGGAGCAAACGAGATTATCGAAATGGATTGGGATGAGCCCGGCAAGGTTGAACTGAACCAGTTTCAATCTGCTCGCCAGGTCGTTGTTGTCTTTCCTGAAGCAGAACTCTCTGATTCGATCTCTCGACACGTAAATTCAGCCATGTCTGAATTGGTCAAGAAAGCTAAGTTGCAGGATGTTACGTTGCCAAATGGTAACCATGGCGTCCAGTTAACGCTGACTCTAGACCAATGGACGACAATGAAAACAGATCGTTCACCAGACTCATTTCGAGTCTTTCTGAACCTTCCTGAGCGCTACCAAGAGGCTGCACAGCTTCGAAAAGAAAGCATGAGTTCTGGAATTGTGCTCTCAGACCAAAGCTTCAACGATGCAGATCTAGGCATCTATGGAGGTGCTACCGCGCCAAGTACCGGTGCTGGTCAGGGGAATAATGACGGTTCTGCTGCATTCACTGAGTATTATGTACCCGAGGCGGTTGAGCCGGGCACCACTGGCGGTGGATCCATGGCGCTTTCGGATCTCAGCGGCGTGGAGTCCAAGCTCAATGAGTACGTTAGAAGAGTCGACTTTCAAGGAACTCCACTCGAGAACGTACTTAGGCTGATCGCAGAGCAGGCTGAACTGAATATCATGGTTTCGCCTGGTGATGTTGCCGGTAGAACTGTGACACTAAGATTAAGGAACGTTACCTTAAGGCAGATTCTCGATGCGATTCTGAAGCAAAGTAATCTTGGATATACGATCGAAGAAGGTGGAATCGTTCGTATCCTTCCAAGGAATCAGGTTCGCACAACCGAAAGAGAAACTGTTACGGAAGCCATTCCGATCAACTGGGTAAGTGCATCAGCAATCGCTGAGACGCTCGATCCATTGGTCGGCGAAGATGAAGGGATGCTCGAAGTTATGAGCGCCAGCAATATGATCATTGTTCGCGATGTCCCTGAATCTGTTCAGCAAATTCGTGAACTGATCTATTTGTTGGATGTTCCTGAGAAACAGGTTCTTATTGAAATGCGACTCGTCAACATGAGCGAAACGGCCCGAAGAGAATTCGGTGTTCGCACCGGCTACGAGTCTGAGGCAACTGAAAGTCGATTCCTTAGAGACCCAGGTGCCAACTTTTTTGACCTCAATAATTTTACAAACTCAGAAACACTCACCACCCAGGGATTCAGTGAAACAGGGAACAGTTCGACTACTTTCGTTAATGAGCTGGAACAATTGTTCCTTGGGCAATCAACAGAAGAGTCAGAATTAGTAAGAAACCTGGCAAATACCCTGACGAATACACTCACTGGAACCACCACGAGTGAATCTGCAGCTGTTCCAAGTTCCAGAGTTCTTGCTGGAGCACTCGCACCAGGTGCAACCGCACTCCAATATAGCGGCTTGTTTACAGCGAATATTTTTGGTGCTGAATACAATGTCGATTTAGCCATTAATGCTCAAGAAGATCGGGGCGAGGCTGTTACTCTTGCCAATCCTATTGTCCTCTCTCTTAACAATCAGGAAGCCATTGTTGAGATAAAAAGGCAGATCCCTTACATTAGTGCTATTAATACTTCTCAAGGATCGATTGGTACGGTTGAGTTTGTCGACGTTGGTACCGAGGTTACACTCCTTCCCCGTATTACCAATAACGGCTATGTGATGATGGAAATCGAACCTGAGCAGGTTATAGACACTGGTGATAGACCGAACGGTGTTCCTGTTACGGACGAGCGTCGTGTTAAATCGTCTGTTATTGTTCGTGATGAAGAAACAGTCGCACTCGGCGGTTTAAGACAGTTTGAAGCTAATTCATCTGAATCAGGCGTTCCGTACCTGCTTAGACTCCCTGTTCTCAGTTGGTTATTCAAGAATCAGGGGAATGAACAGATCAAAACGGAACTCTATCTGTTCGTGACGCCAAGTATTGTGAAAGATCCGACTCTCGATTCTCATAAGAAAGCTCTCTATGAGAAAATCGATTACAACTGGGATCTTCCCGACTACTTCTTCGATGAGGTTATGCCTCGCAAAGCTCCTGGTGAAGATGAAGATCCAAGGATCAAATACTAGGTTCATTCCTGATAAGAATGAAGTAATTAGAACTGGCTTCTCCTACTTGGAGAAGCCAGTTTGACATTTTAGAATGCTCTTCAGAAGTTCTGCTCATGACTATGCTGCCTGCGAACAGTAGCTCGGAGCGCCTGAAAGCCTTGAAACAGCACCACGATCGCTAATGTTTCCAAGTACACAGATTCAAATCACCCCTCTCGCTCACCATCTTTTCGAACCATTACTTCTGAAGATCACTTCAGGTGATCGAGAATTGAAAAAGCGTAACAGCAGCAAGGCAGGCCGTTTCCGCACGTAGAATTACTTCTCCCGGAAATGTTGCAACTGCGATACTTTTCTCTTTGAATAGCTTGATCTCTTCATCACTCCAGCCTCCTTCTGGACCGATGAGTATCATGACCGATCGCGACTCCCTTTGCATCTGCGCAAGTCCATCGGGTGCTCCTCCCCTCTCTACAAGAGCATAAGGTATGACGTCGGCTGCCGAGGATAACTCAAGAGCTCCGACGGGTGACATGAAGTTGTATAATTCGGGAAGCCAGGCTCTCTCAGATTGCTTTAAAGCTTCCTTGATAACCTTATCCCACTTCTGAAGCTTCTTTTCCTGTCTCGCTTTATCAAGTCTGACTTCCGACCTGTCTGTCAGCAAAGGGATGAAGCCGGTGATTCCAAGTTCCGTACAACGTTGGATCATATCCTCCCAGTGATGAGATTTCGTGACTGATGCCGCCAGAATAAGCTGAGAATCTGATCTGGCTATCGTCCGGGTTGATTTGATAACACCGGAAAGACTTCGTTTGCCGACTTCCGTTGCTTGGACCTCAGCAAAAGTTCCCTTACCATCAAAGGCTAAGAAGGAGTCGCCGGCATTCAATCTTAGAACTCGAGTAAGATGGATTGCCTCTTCATCAGTCACCTGGATCTTCTCTCCCTCAAAATAGGGACCTTCATGATAAATGCGATATTGTCTCACCTTGATCGTCCTGAATAATAGTGAAGTATTGCCATTACAATCTGGCGATGCGAATTTTTCCGTGCTGAAGACAGGCCACAGATCATGCGTAAATGCCCCACATGCGGCTTTAATAATCCTGACTCGAGAGATCGCTGCGTCAAGTGTTCAACCGGACTGGTATCCATGAAGGCAGAGGAGCTCCCGAAGAAATCCAGGGTTCCTGCTGTTCAGCTCAATTTGTTTGGTATACTTCGCAGGAATCTCTACTTTCTTAAAGAAAAACTTCACTGGGAATTGCCCGACCGAGCACCTCATCGCTTTCCCTGGTCGGCCGCCTATCTCGCGTTAATTCCCGGAGGAGGTGCCGTCTATAACAAGCAACCCACTAAAGCCCTTGTCTATGGGTCTATCCAGGTTATGTCGATCGTTGCAGTGATTATAACGATCCTGCATCCCTGGAATAACTATATTCTTCTTATATCGTTGTTCTGGCATTTCTTCGCAATGGCAGATGCCTACTCAACCGCAGTGAAAATCAATGGGATGAACTGGAGCTGGAAGTCACTCTTGGCAGTCTGTTGCTCTTTCATCTTCCTTTTTTGTTCCAGTCTATTTTTCCTGCAGTTTTTCGGACAGGACTTCTTTCAGCTCGTCACTGTCAAAACACCGGCTCTTGCCCCAAAGATTCAGAAGGGAGACAAGTACTTTGTCTTGAAATGGCCTTTCGGCAAATCCTCCATAAAGCCAGGGAGTCTTGTCTATTATGATCCCCCCAGATTCGCTTATCATCGACCCGGTGCCCTCAGCACAGACACCTATTCTATAAATGAAGAGAATTCATTTGGAGTGATTACGGCTCGGGAGGGAGATCTTGTATCCTGGGAAAGTCCCGAAACTGTAAAAGTCAATGAAGTGCTGATTTCACCCAATCGACTGCCTGTATACCCCGAGGGAATTCCGGGCAGGATGGAGTTCCGTATCCCCGAAGAACACTTTGCTATCATTTTCAGTCACAGTATCAGTGAAGGAGGGATTACTGGAGATATTCTAGAAAAAGTTGGCTTTGGGCAAACAAGCTTTAAAGTGACCCTTCCCAACCCTCGTCAGGCGCTGGCTGAGGGAATGTACATGGAGCTTTATGATGAAGCGATTAAAGTCCATGAAGACGAGATCTATGGAGTCGTTCTTTTTAGATACTATCCCCCGGAAAGAAGGAAATGGTTTGGCACCTCATCGGGGCTATGGGAAGAATATCCTCCCTATAAATAATAACTATTTACCCCTGATTTGACACATAGAATATGAAAACGACAAAGAAAACGAAGTACATTACCCTTATGAGGGAAGAATTTGGTGAAAGGTTTCTTGGAGATCATCTTTCCCGAGGAATCTTCAGTACGGACGCCAGTATATACATGCAAAAGCCTCATGGGATTCTCTATCCGAAGAACTCACATGAGGTCCGTAAAGCCGTCCAATTATCCCGGGAAAACAGTATCCCGATTCTTGTTCGAGGAGGCGGGACGAGTCTGGCAGGACAAACTACTGCCCGTGGGGCATTAGTCATTGATGTTAGCCGCTACATGAATCGTATCGGCCATCTTGATGCTGATGAAAAGACAATCATCGTTGAACCGGGTGTTGTACGCGACGAGCTGAACCGGGCGATTGCCTCTGAAGGACTCATGTTTGCGCCAGAAACATCAACAAGTAACAGAGCAAACATTGGTGGAATGATCGCCAATAATTCAAGCGGAATGATGTCTATACGATATGGCACAACCATCGACCATGTCGTCGCTCTTGAGGTCTTGTTGCCGAATGGAGAAATAGAGTGGGTTGGACCCCGCGATAGCATGACCGATCGTGGGAAAGCATGGCTCAACCAAACTGAGTCTCTGCTCAAGATGTACGAAGACCTGATCCTTGAGAAAACACCTGACGTCATCCGACGTGTTGGGGGATATACGGTAGATCGAATCCTTAATCAGGATAACCCTAATCTTGCAAGTCTCTTTGTAGGAAGTGAAGGCACGCTGGGGATCATCCTGAGAGCGAAGCTGAAGCTCGTTCCGCAACTTAAGGAAATAGCTCTCCTCGCCATTCACTTTAAATCTCTGGAGGAGTCTTTAAGAGCGGTTCCTGAAATGGTGAAGACAGATCCATTAAGTATCGAATTCATGGATCAGAAGCTTTTAAGGCTTTGTAAAACAAACCCTTCCACAATGCATCTCATCAGTTGGCTGAAAGGTGATCCGGAAGCTGTTCTTGCCGTTGAGTTTGAACATGAGAAGAAGGATGTCGCTCAAGATAAAGCCATCCAACTGGAAACCCGTCTTAAAGAAGCGGGCTTCCACTTTCATTCGGAACGAGTATTTGAGCCTTGGCAACGGAAGGAAGTCCTTGAATCAAGAAAACTGGGGCTTGGGGTGATGTCCAGGGTCAAAGAAGATGCTAAGCCGATTAGTTTCATCGAAGATGCCTGCGTTCCAGTTGACAATCTTGCCGATTACGTCCGCGAGGTCTATGAGGTTTTGGATAAAGAAAATGTGCCTGTTGTCACCTATGGGCATGCGAGTGTTGGTGTTTTGCATATAAAGCCTGCGCTCGACTTGAAAAAAACTCATGACCGAAAAAAATGTCGCCGAATCAGTCGTCAGGTAATGGAAATATGCCGTAAATACAAAGGATCATGGTCTGGTGAGCATGGAGACGGTATTGCCAGAGGAGCCTACAACGAAGAATTCTGGGGTAAGGAAATGATCACCGTTTTTCGCTCCATAAAGAAACTGTATGATTCTGAGGGACTATTGAACCCCGGAAAGATATACGACACACCATCACTGACGGGGCCATTGCGCTATACACAAGGTTATGAACAATCAAATTTGGAAACAGTATTCAAGTTTTCTGAAGAAGGAGACCTGCAGAAAGCGGTTGAAATGTGTAATGGAGTCGGTGCCTGCAGAAAAACGGGAAGCGGAACCATGTGTCCGAGCTACATGGCTACTCGTGATGAACGACACTCCACTCGCGGAAGAGCAAACGCTCTAAGGCTAACGCTATCCGGGCAGTATGCAGGAGGGGATTTCTCCAGCCCCGAACTCTACAAAGTCTTGGATCTATGCCTTGAATGCAAAGCGTGCAAGACAGAATGCCCCAATGCAGTGGACATGTCTAAGATGAAATCAGAATTTCTTCACCACTGGCATAAGAAGAACGGAGCAAAACTCAGGGAACGAGTCTTCGCGAATTCCCCTTTAACTGCCTCCCTTATTTCTGGACCTCTCGCCGAACTGAATAACAGGCTTCTTGCTCAACCGCTCATAAAGAGATTGCTCTCAAGCTTTCTCGGTATAGCTCCGAAGAGGAATCTGCCGACTTATGCTTCAGAAAAGTTTGAAACCTGGTTTGTGAATGAAGGTAAAGCTGGGCAGCCATCAAAGCCCATCAGGACGATCGCACTATTTGCTGATACTTATATACGCTATCACGAGCCACAGCTGGGGAAGTGGGCGGTAAGAGTGCTTCAGTCTCTTGGCTATAAGGTTCTCCTGGCAAGGGCGGGGTGCTGTGGGCGCCCCTGGATCAGCAAGGGCTTTCTTGATAAGGCTGCAACTATTGCCGACAGTACGTTACGGGATCTTAGTCGATATGTGAATAAGGGAGTTCCAATTATCACCATCGAGCCAAGCTGTCACAGTTCTCTTCTTCAGGATCTGCCAGATCTAAGCACTCTTGACTATTCAAAGGACAAAATGAATAGAGGTGTTTACAGCTTCGAAGACTTCATTGCAGCGCAAATCGACTCAGGCGAACTGACCCTTCAGGAAAATCTAAAAGGTACTTTCCTCTTTCACGGACATTGTCATCAAAAGAGCATGGGGTTGAATCGCGCTGTTCATCGTGTCTTCTCTTCAGCCGGTGAGAAGGTCACGTTGCAGGAAGTGGATTCTGGGTGTTGTGGGATGGCAGGGAGTTTTGGCTATGAGAAAGAGCACTATGAAATTTCGATGAAGCTTGCCAATGACCGTCTTTTTCCAGCGATTGATGCTGCGGGTGATCATACAACGATCATTGCCAACGGGTTTTCTTGCAGGCATCAGATCAAGGATGGCCGTAACCGGGATGCGGTTCATGTCGCTGAGGCTTTGGGCAGAGCTCTTCAATTGCCAGATCCCTGATCTTTTGGCGAGAAATCCCTTGAATCGCTGCCAAGGACAGGGCGTATAATCCACTTACCATGTGAGAAGAAACGAACTATTTCTTCTCTTCTTTACGAAAACGCCCATGTGACTCCCACTTAGCCCTTATAAACGGGAGTTTATGGGATTGTATTCGTTACTTTTTTCCTCTAAAAGGACTCAATGCTTATGCTTCCCGAAGTAAGACTGCTCCTCGATATTCAGGAGATTGATAAAGAAATCCTAGAACTAAAGGACCAGTTAGCTAATTATCCCACCATTTGGGAAGGGATCAAAAAGCAGACTGCTAAACGGAAGGATTCCCACGATAAAGCGCTGAAAGCGAAAGAACGGAATCAAAAAGATAGAAAACGTGTTGAGCAGAAAATTCGACTCTTCTCTGATGACCTCAAAAGGTCTCAGACACAGGCAGCAACTGTGAAGACGACAAAAGAGTACGAAGCCACAAATAAACAGACAGAAGCTCTCAAAGCAAAGCTCGCAGCGCTTGAAGAGCAGGGACTCGAACTTATTGAGAAAGAACCTGAGCTAGATGCTGAGCTGAAAGAAACTGAGAAAGAGTTTCTCGAAGCTAAAGACCTTTACGATAGCGAAAAGACACGTATTCGTGAGCAGTTCAACGAGAAGAAGTCTCGAGTAGATGAGCTCGAATCTGAAAAAGC
The DNA here is from genome assembly GCA_964437365.1 of uncultured Candidatus Sumerlaeota bacterium. Taxonomy (GTDB): domain Bacteria; phylum Sumerlaeota; class Sumerlaeia; order SLMS01; family SLMS01; genus CAYTGM01. The sequence goes on from CAYTGM010000002.1 coordinate 147,453, forward strand.
AAAGATGATTGCAAAGATTCCACAGAAGGCTCTCGGAGCCTACGATCGACTCTTCAAACGCCATCCCGGAAGTGTTATCGTTCATGTGCAGTCGGGAAGCTGTGGTGGATGCCACTTCGGACTACTGCCAAACGATCTCGTTCAGGTCCACCGTCAGGAACGAGTTGTGCACTGCCCCAACTGCGGCCGAATTCTTTCTGAAGATGTAGACTACGTCCCTGAAGAAGAAGAGGCCTCTGCAGTTTAAATCTTGGATCGGCGGGAGTCAGCTGTTCATGAACAGAACCCAGTTAAACTCGAAAAAAGCATTTCAGATTCGCCCTGCAAGTCGAACTCTTGCGGGGCCTTTATTATTATTGATGGGTCTCCTCATAACGGGTTGCTCAACAATCACGATCCAATCGACGCCCCCAGGGGGAAAGATACTCTGGTCGGATAGTGGATACGATAATTGGCAAGAGTGGCCCCCGAACGGATGGACCATCGCTGGCGATACGGATCAAACACCATTCAAGAGTATTGGTATATATCGTAACGCCTATTTCATCACCGTAGAACAAGAAGGGTATATTCGTCCCTTGCCTCAGGTCGTTCAGCTCTACGCCTTTCGCAATGAAGACCTTAAATTTGAATTAACGGAGACACCAGAAACAACTGCAAGACGTATGAGAGAGAGTGGATTCGTCTACTATCAGGATGAGTGGGTTGATCCTGAAGTTGCAGGAGTTGTAGAGTATAAGGGCGAGGTGATGCCCCAGGAAGTTGCCTATACACTGCAAATGCGTGATAAAGGCTTTGTGCTTTATGAAGATGAATGGGTAACACCAGAAGAAGCTGAGAGAAGAGAAGTCGAAGACAATGTCGCAAGAGGTCTGGTTCAGTTTCGCGGACGCTGGGTAACAGAATCACAAAAAGAAGAAGAAGAAAAGATTTCAGAACTTGTCCAGACTTTCTCAGAGACCGAGGAAACAGCAGAATTACCTGCTCCCAGAATCGTTGGAAATATTGGCCTCAGAGCGGCGCAAGTTCAATTAAATAACAGTAGCCAGCAAAGAATTCAGTTCTATTTCGACGGCCCCGTATCGAGGTTCTATGAGTTGGACCCATATACTAGCCTTGGTGTATCCACAGATTCACGACTCATCATTCCAGAGGGCAGATATGACATCGCCGTTGTTCCAACCGGGTTGGACTCTCTCGGACGTGATATACAGAAGAGTGAACAAATGGGTCTTTCCGATGATCAGGGTGAAGTGACGACAAAGCCTCAATTTGGTTCATGGCCCCTCGCAGTCGGCAGGTTGTACAGCTTTACCTTCACAGGTGCCTCGGAAGCACTCCCAGAAGACATCAGTGAGTTTGAACTTCCCGACACGCAACTCGATATAGTCGTTCCAGAAATTAACGTTCCAGAAATTGAAAGAAAAGAACGACCTGAAAGAAGAGGCCGCCCGGGCTCGTGGCCATGATAGTATTAATGAGGTTCTCGCCTTATTGATTCCCTTCCTTCATCAGGAAAAGCTTACGTGAGACTTCGATGATCGGAGGGTTCGAGACAGGGATTTTATCTGAACTTTCAGAAATAACGACCCCGGGCTGGATCTTCAGTTGATTAAAGAAAAGCTGAAGCGATTCGGGAGTTTCACGAGGTATATCAAAGTCTATATCGATTGCCACAGATTTGCCTCCCTCAATCTCGACTTTCTTTAAAAAATAGGATTCCGTTTCAACTCGCTCGATCACATTCCGTTCACCACGCGTATAAGCGGGCTTTAATCTCCGAGCAGGAAAATCCCTCGATGAGTTATCCCATCTTAAATTGACAGTTGAAGATCCTTTGGGAGTCTCAACCTGTTCATATTCACCAGCCTGTTGATTAAACCAGACGTATAGACTCTCTTCGGGAAGAGTGAAGAATAGCGAGTCTGTGTTCTCTGAATTATCGACCTCCAGAGTGACCCTGTATAAGGCGTGATTCAATGGACCATGAGATACAAGACGTATTGCGGGTGAAGTCTCAAAATCAACTGGCTCAGGCATTGCACTCGTCACAATTGTCGAGGCTTCTCCCCCTCGGGCGCAGAAGATCATCAGGGCTGCTAGGACAAAGAATGATCTAAAATAACAAAATACTACAGACCGCATAGAACTTAAGGCTCCATCAATCAATCTGAACGGATTACAGCTTCTCCATGGTTTCAACTCAATACCTTCCTTCTCTTTTTCTACTGCTTCTTATCTTTTCAGGCTGTTCCTACGACAGAAGAGATCTGGTCCGCTATGACCTGATGGTACCCGGTACAGAAAAGGAAGTCCTGGATGTAGGAAAGGTTTTCACGGCAGGGGAGCATAAACTAAACACCTATCAACGATATTTCAACGGAAACGACGACAAGTTGACAAGTCGGGTTTTAACGCGCTCACCTCAGCTCGATAATCGCTGGATCGCCCTGGACCAGGAAGGAGGCTTCATCTCGTTTCTTCTCGACGAAGATTTCCTTCAGATTCCCGCGGCAAAGAATGGTCGTCGTGAAAGCTTTATTCGCTTTGAACCGTACCTATCCTACTCACCAACAAGGATGACTCTGGGCGATACTCATGAATCAGCAGTAGATTTTGAAGTCTGGAATCAAGAAGAAAGCGGGCGAAGAACAGGAAATCTCTCAATCAAGACTGTCTATACCGGAACGAATCCTATTGAACTTTCAGAACTTGGGACTCTGAATTGCCCCCGTATCGACTCAACGATTCTTCTTAATCTGAGCTATGGACTTTCTGTCTCTGTAGAACAGAGCCAGTGGTTTCACGGACTCTATGGCGAGGTCCTTCAGGATGTTCAAGGGAACGTTGAGCTTCTTTCAGTACCACTTTACAAGTTCACGGCTAGACAGCAATTGATCAGTTCTGAACGAATCGATTCTGAAGAGGTGTTGAGAATCCTTCTGGAGAACAGGTTTTCAGAGACGCTCAATGATTAACCCATTCCTCAATCCACGAAATCCAGCGGAAGCCTTACACTGTCTTTCACAATAAAGCCTGCTTTCTGAAGTTCCCCCAAAGCAAGGGGAGTCAGCTTTCCCGTTGTCCAGAATTCCAGTCTCTCAACTCTGCTATCTAATTCCTTTTTCGCTTTTGCATATTCAACCATTTGCTGTGTTACTGGTCCCCACTGGATAAAGTCGACGGGAGCTGCAAATAAGAGTGCTCCTGACTGGTTCAAGCCAACAGGGTACTTCTCGTATATAAAGACTTCTTGAATATGTTCAATTCTCTTCTCATACAAAGCCATCATCTCCATCACCTGTTGGAAGAAAAGAGCCTCTTCATAGCTCACAACTTCCGTCGCAGCCTGCAGACACGCATGTGAGTTTACGGCTTCACTTATAACAAGAAAGCAGGCTGCTATAATTGAGAAATTTCGCGGTGTCAGGTGCGAGTGTCCGATGAATTCAAGACGCAGCTCTTCGGAAACCCCTTTCTCCAGAAGTTTTTCGTTCACCTGGTGCCTCAAGGTCGCGGGGGATGCCTGCTTAAGATAAGTGTCCAGCGTCTCCACGAATCCAATCCCCTTCACAACCGAGAGAGCGAGCCCTCCCATAGGCATTGTGATCACACTTGGCGTCCAACCGCCCTCCGTTCTGGCATAGGCCAACCGGTTCAATTCTTTTTGCAAAACCAGGTTGTCCGAATAGACATCCACGTTCAATGCCATAGCCAGATCACGTTTATTTTTTGAAACAGAAAGCAAGCCTTCCATGTATGTATCTTCATAGTTTGACCGTTCAGAATTGTAGGATATGATCGTTTGATTAATGCTAAGCTCTGCGCTGTTATACAGAGACTCGGCTGAATGGATCGGATCGCTAAAAAGTAAACGGAGGCCTTCTATTGGGCCGTAGAGCGATTCCAGTAATTCGTCTGTGAACTCTTTGTAAACAGATTCTTCTCTCATCACGGCGATGGCATTGATCTCTTCTATTCTGCGATTAGCCATCATGATCCCTATCGCTTCAAACTCTCCGAATTCACTATCGATTGTGAATCTCAGGAGAGGCCCCGTAATTTCCGCTTTTTCCCTCACCTCATGATTTGGCCCTTTCATTTGAAGCTTACTCAGAAAGTCGCTCGACTCAACGGTCCTGATGTTCTCGAAGCCCTCATGGGTGAGCTCAGTATGAACCTGAGCCTTGTACAAAAGGGTACCTGTTCCATCTGATTCTCGGAAAGGGTGGGTGCAAGATGTCAGAAGGAATAAAACTGCCAGAAAATATGAGACTCTATGGATCAAATATTCATACCGCTACTTTCTGAGATTATCGAACATTTCCAGTATTTTCTCGTATGTATATTCAGGCGAAGAAATAACGCAACTGTTTTGGTAGACATCACACGGGGTATCTGATTGATTCGCTGAACTTTGAATCCGCTGAATTGCTGACCAGTCCATGCCCGCCCCCGTAGAAGGTTCCATCGATCACTATTTCTCTCAGGATGCTGCTCGAGTCTGCGCTGAGGAAATCGCCGAAGCGCAAGGGGTCGAAGTCTTCTTTATCTGTCGTCGGAATGAGGCAGGTCTCATCACTGAAGTTGAGTCTCATGCTTTCGGTACAAAGAATTGTGTTCCCGCCCTGATGCAACTGGCGCAGCCCGGAGAAGTGGTTGTCCATAATCATCCCTCAGGTCAGCTGATTCCATCAGATGCGGATATTGATATCGCCTCTCACCTTGGCAACATGGGCGTCGGATCGTTTATTATCGATAATCAGGCTCATCGTTGTCGCATCATTGTCAAACCTCAAGACCCCAAAAAGAAGAAACGGGTCTCAGAAGAAAGTGTTGTTAAGAGACTATCTCCCAAAAGCGACCTTTCTAACATTGTCGATGATTTCGAGGACAGACCTCAGCAGCGCTCCATGGCTTCTCAAGTCGTATCCGCCCTCAATGATGACGGAATCAGCGTTATAGAGGCAGGCACTGGAACAGGAAAATCCTTTGCTTATCTGGTACCTGCAATCATCTTCGCCCTGGAAAATGGCGAGCGCGTCGTGATCAGCACGAACACAATCAACCTTCAGGAGCAGCTCCTTCACAAAGATATACCGGCGCTCCGTAAGGCCATTGGCCGAGACTTCAGTGTCGAGATCGTGAAAGGGCGAAGCAATTATGTCTGCAAGCGGAAGGCTCAGTTTGCCGAGTCTGAAAACTCACTGATCCTCGATGATTTCCAGAAAGAACTCAAGGATGCCTTGGCGTGGGCCGGCTCTTCATCTACTGGTGATCTCCAGGAGCTCGCAGTCCCACCCCGTCGCGAAGTCTGGGAACGTCTTCAGAGTGAGAGTGATAATACACTGCGTGTTCGTTGTCCTTTCTATGAAGAATGTTTCTTCTATAATTCACGCCGACGTGCAGCGCGGGCAAACCTTCTCATCGTCAATCATTCACTCCTGCTAAGCGATCTGGCCATACGCCGCGCAACGGGGAACTATACAACTGCTGCCGTCCTTCCCCCCTATCAGTATGTGGTTATCGACGAGGCGCATAACCTCGAAGAATCCGCCGCTCGTAATTTAGCCCAGCAGGTCTCACGCTTCGGTGTTCGCCAGCTTTTTGGAAGACTCTACAAGCGTGATAAGAAAGAGGGCAAAGGCGTCTATGCTTCTCTGACTGTCGCCTGCGAAGAAGCGGTCTCCAAAGGATTCATCAACAGCGGTCATCCGATGATACAAAAACTGGTGCAGGAATTGATCCCTCGCGTTTCCGATATCCGTGACTCTCTTGACTTTCTTCTTCAGGATTTCATCAACCAGTTTTTGCGCCTTACAGACCATGCTTTTTCAAACGATTCGATGGAGAGCCAGAAGATTCGTCTGACCTGGAAGCTCAAGCAGCACCCAATCTGGGATGAAGAGTGTGAAGGAATTCTGCAAGGTTTCTCCAGAGAGATCAGTGCCTTTGTTGATGAAAACCAGAAAGTCTTTGATCTTTCCCAGGATATCGATGACGAAGCGATGCGCATCCTTACAAATCCTCTGCTGGAGTGGAAATCTCTCATAGGGCGTCTAGACAGTTTGCGCCAGACAGTGCTTCGCTTCCTTTCCGAGGATAATGAGAACTGCCGTTGGATTGAAATCGTTCCGAAGCTGAAGGAAAAGAGAGAAGCTGTCGTTAAGCTTTGTCTATCACCAGTCGATGTCCGTGAGATTTTGCGAGAGTCTCTTCACGACAAAATGAAAGCAGAGGTTCTGACCAGCGCAACGCTTACTGTGGATCAGAAATTTGACTTCTTTAAGGAAAGAACCGGCCTCCCTTCAGTTTCTGTCAGCTCCGAAGCTCCTGTTGAATATGATGAAGAAGGCTTGCCTGTACATAGGCTGGAGCCTGTGGAAGCTCGCCCTGTATCAATGAATACTCTCGGAGCAGTCTTCGATTATTCTGAGCAGGTTTTCTTCGGCGTTCCAAAAGACCTTCCAGATCCCCGCGAGAAAGAGTTCGAGCAGGAGCTCGCTGAACTCATCAACCGATCTGTTGTGATTACCGGAGGAAGAGCGTTCGTCCTCTTTACCAGTTATGGACAATTGAACCGCGTCTATAACCTTTGTGCACCAGTTATTCAGCGTATTGGCGTACGCTGTCTGAAGCAGGGGAGCGAAAACCGCGACGCGCTACTCAGAAGGTTTCGTGAAGATGAAACAAGTGTTCTCTTTGCGACGTCAAGTTTCTGGGAAGGTGTTGATGTGAAAGGGCGAGCGTTGGAGTTGCTGATCATTGCAAAGCTTCCCTTTTCAGTGCCTACAGAACCGGTTCAGGAAGCGCAGTTTGAGGCTCTCAAGGCGAAGGGGAGAGATCCCTTTCAGAACCTGGTAATTCCCCGAGCTATCATTCGATTCAAGCAGGGGTTTGGTCGCCTTATACGGTCACGTACGGACAGGGGAGCGGTTATTATTGCTGATAATCGTGTTGTTAAGGCCAATTATGGTCGACGGTTTATTCGATCGTTACCTGATATACAGGTGAGAGCAGCGCAGAGCGAGGAGCTGCTTAAACAAATGGAAGAGTTCTTTGAAAAGTCACCGACAGGGAAGTATTAAGAGAACGCTACATATTCTGTTTCCTCTTCAGAGACATAGCCCTCGGAAAAGTCGATACCAGCGTCCTTTAATAGTTCTATGAATTCATTGTAAGAATTATGGCGTTTGTGATGTTCCTTTTGATTTCTGATATATTCAACGACAGAGGTTTTGTCTCTGCGCGAGATTGTGAATGCACCATATTCTTTCTGCCAGCCTGTAAATAAAGGATAATCAGGATGATCCTTTAACCAGCGACTGGGAAGTGACCTTGAGATCTCTGACGAGATCTGACAATGCTATACGAGGATTTAAGGAGATGAGTAGGTGGACATGATCTTCCATCGTATTTATTCGATACAGATAGCATTTCTTGTTTTTTAGAAAACCCCATATGTATCTAAAGAGTGTCTCCTGGATTTCAAGGGGCAGGGTGTTTTCACGATTCTTGGTTGAGAAAACGATATGGTAATAGATCTGTCTATAAGACATCGTGGTTGTTCTCTCGATTGGGTATGATCTGTTTGTCCGCAGGATGCGTGAGCGTGATTCGGGCGCAATATAATTGAAATCTGTTGGCCTTCGTCGAAGGCCTTTGTGTTGTGGCATTTGTCCCCAAGGCCCCAAGGCCCCAAAGCCCCAAGGCTCGCTTCGCTCACCATGGGGCTATTCAAATTTACCCACCTTCGGCGGGATATATTGAATGAACCTACCCCGGACGATGTCCGGGGCTAAGATTTTTCCATCCCTGGCGGGATGTTCGGTTAGGTTTTCTGATGATTCTCTTCGATCGTTGAACGTTGTCGTTGTCAGCGCAGCGGTTGACGTTGTCGGCCGTTGCTCACGCCTCATACTAAGATTTTTCCATCCCTGCCGGGATGTTTGCTTAGGTATTCTGATGATTCTCTTCGATCGTTGAACGTTGTCAGCGCAGCGGTTGACGTTGTCTGCAGTTGCTCACGTCTCATACTAAGATTTTACCACCCCTGCTGGGATGTTTGCTTAGGTATTCTGATGATTCTCTTCGATCGTTGAACGTTGTCGTTGTCAGCGCAGCGGTTGTCGTTGTGGGCCGTTGCTCACGCCTCATACTAAGATTTTTCCATCCCTGCTGGGATGTTCGGTTAGGTATTCTGATGATTCTCTTTGATCGTTGAACGTTGTCGGCGGTTGTCAGCCAGTCGCCCTTGCTGTCTTTAAGACCTCCAGGATCCTCCTTTCTATTATCACTTCAAATCTCCACTCTCCAAATCCTCCCGTAGGGAGGTAAATGTGAATAGCCCCGTGGTGAGCGCAGCGAACCTCGGGGACAGATGACCAATCATTATCCGCCTCCGGCGGAGGCGAACAAAAAAACTCCCCCTGCATTACGCAGGGGGAGTTTAATGTCTCTCTAGAGCGATAGACGTCGGTCGGCTTAGTACATGCCGCCCATGCCGCCCATTCCTGGAGCTCCACCTGCAGGAGCTGCTGGCTCATCTTCTTTGATTTCTGTGATGAGGCACTCAGTTGTGATCAGCAGACCAGAGATAGACGCAGCATTCTGAAGAGCACTACGTGTTACCTTCTTAGGATCGATCACACCAGCTTCTACGAGGTCTTCGTACTTGCCAATTGCAGCGTTGAAGCCAACGTTACCTTTTTCTGCCTTAACTTTTTCAACAACAACTGAGCCTTCAAGACCAGCGTTGTTTGCAATGTGGCGAGCAGGAGCTTCAACAGCGCGAAGAACGATGTCGAAACCAGAAGCTTCGTCACCTTCGAGGTCACATTTAACAACCTGACCTGCGCGGATAAGAGCAACGCCACCACCGGCAACGATACCTTCTTCAACAGCAGCGCGTGTTGCGTGCAGTGCATCTTCAACACGAGCTTTCTTTTCTTTCATTTCAACTTCTGTTGCAGCGCCAACCTTGATCACAGCAACGCCACCAGCAAGCTTAGCAAGACGCTCCTGAAGCTTTTCACGGTCGTAATCGCTTGTAGACTCTTCGATTTGACGCTGGATCTGAGCTTTACGGCCTTCAATCTCTTCTGATTTACCAGCACCTTCAACGATAACCGTATTTTCTTTTTCAACCTTGATGGTCTGAGCAGAACCAAGATCTTCAAGGCGTGTGTTCTCAAGCTTAAGACCTGCGTCTTCGCTGATCACGCTACCACCTGTCAGAATCGCGATGTCTTCAAGCATCTGCTTGCGACGGTCGCCGAAGCCAGGAGCCTTAACAGCGCAGATGTTCAGAACGCCACGGAGCTTGTTCACAACGAGAGTTGCGAGTGCTTCGCCGTCAACGTCTTCAGCGATGATCAGAAGAGGCTTGCCAGACTGAGCAACCTTCTCAAGAACAGGAAGGAGATCCTTCATCGCAGAAATCTTCTTGTCATAGATAAGGATGTGACAGTCCTGAAGCTCAGCAACCATCTTGTCTGAGTTCGTGACGAAATAAGGTGAAAGGTAGCCCTTGTCGAACTGCATTCCTTCAACGAGGTCGAGCTCTGTCTGGATACCTTTGGCTTCTTCAACAGTGATAACACCGTCTTTGCCAACTTTATCCATAGAGTCAGCGATCAGCTCGCCAATTTCTTCGTCGCCGTTCGCAGAGATCGTCGCAACCTGAGCAATCTTGCTGTGGTCACGTGTTTCGATCTTAATCTTATCAAGTTCTTCAACCATCTTGATGACAGCTTTGTCGATACCGCGCTTGATGCTCATAGGGTTAGAGCCAGCAGCAACCAGCTTCATACCTTCGCGGTAGATTGACTGAGCAAGAATTGTTGCTGTTGTTGTACCGTCACCAGCGACGTCAGAAGTCTTGCTGGCAACTTCGCGAACCATCTGAGCGCCCATATTTTCGTAAGCGTCTTCCAGTTCAATTTCTTTTGCTACGGACACACCGTCTTTAGTGATTGTGGGTGCGCCGAATTTTTTGTCGAGAACGACATTACGACCCTTAGGGCCAAGTGTAACTTTAACGGCATTAGCCAGCTTGTCTACACCGCGAAGAAGGGCAGTACGCGCATCTTCACTGTATATCATTTGCTTTGCCATGAGAATGATCTCCTTAAATCTTGTCTATATGAATTTGAAACGTCGGTTAATGGACGACTGCTATTAGTCTTCAGTGATGACTGCGAGAATTTCGCTTTCGCGAAGAATCAGGTATTCGTTTCCACCGAACTTGATATCCGTACCGCCGTACTTGCCGAAAAGAACTTTGTCTCCTGGCTTGACGGTGAGAGGGGTCTTCTTGCCGTCTTCAGAAACCGCGCCGTCCCCAACAGCGACGATCTTACCTTCGATCGGCTTTTCCTTAGCTGTGTCGGGAATGATGATCCCGCCGCTGCTTTTTTGCTCATCTTCCTGGATGCGTTCCAAAAGCACGCGATCGTGAAGTGGCTTAATAGGCATCTTCGTAAACTCCTTCTGAGTTAAGAATTAAAATCGATAAGCTAATTCTGCAATGAGAATGCCAGAGAGAAAAGCTCGAGGGGGCTGTCTATAAATGCCCTTATATCAGTGCTTTGCAAAACAGCTTCGGAATTACAAGGCTGTGCCTTGGTTCTCTTTGATACAATCACAGGGGAGTGGATCCTTTTGATGCCTCGGATCACGACCGTGGGTCGCCATTCTGCCAGAGGGTTGCAGAAACCCTCTCTGGAGTGCTGCAGCCCTGGCGCAGCACGCAACTTCGAGGACCTGACTTGGAGGAAGTCGCTCAAACACTCTCATCGACCGCGAAAGGAATCCATGCTCCTGGAACCAAAAAAGGCCACCCTCGATGCCGAGGGTGGCCAAATTCTTCATTTCAATCCCGCTGTGCAGGAGGGTCGGTTACTTAACTTCGCGGTGAACCGTATGCTTCTTCAGGAAGGGGTTATACTTCTTAAGCTCAATGCGCTGAGTTGTATTCTTCTTATTCTTGATGCTGTAATAGCGTGACATACCCTTAACGCCTGATTCTTTCTGCTCAGTGCATTCGAGGATAACCTGAACCCGGTTCTGTTTCTTTGCCATGTTTCTATTCTCCTGAGCCGTCTGAACGGCGGTAATACCTGTAATTGAGGCGATCAGGGCACAGAGAAACCCCATCGCAAGGCCGCAAGAGGTTCTACAGCACCCCTCTCCTATGCAAGCCCTTTCTGCACGAAGAGTGGAAAAAAGGTGATCGCCGTTGGGCTCACATTCTTTGGTTCCAAGGTCGGTGACCCGCTGATCTGATCCTACAGGGAATTGGTGGTAAACATGAATATTCTTCATGCGTCATACTTCTCATCGCCGTCTGGCAACGCCGGTGTTCGTGATCCAGCCACTCGAAGATCACTTAAGAGTTGCGAGCCGTCAGGGCGGTAGAGCGCCAAACGGGGAAAGAAACGCGATGAGTTTTCCCAGGCCCCTACAGAGTTGATCTCGCGGCGATCCTGGACCTATCCAGGTCCGATGCCCATCGGACCTGCATCGCTCCGACATCGCTCCGGCATCGTCCCTGGAGGGGAAATGCCCAAAAATGACTAGGAGGGAGAACCGAAAGCGCCGCAGGCTCTGGGGTGCGGGGTTCTTGGTCACGCTTTGAAATTCGAAGTCTCGCCGCGAGCACCGAGTCTCGCTTCGAATCAGGTCGCAGAATGATCCCGATTCGAATCCAAAGGGGAGTACCTTGCGCGGCGGCATCCCGCCGCGCGAGGCAAAATATATTACATTAGAACTCTGTGACGTTCACACCTTTAAGAATTACCCCGATATGAGGGTTGTCTTGATCGAGTGAATCTTTTTCTACATAGAGATAATCGAAGGATAGGTTTAGCGTGCTTCCTGACAAATCTTCAGGGCAGTTGAACCAGAGCTCATAGGTCAGATCTTCACCCAACACTGGAACTTGAGATTCCTGGTTTACAGAATCAATATTGATCACATGGCCGATCTGACTTGTCGAATCATTAGCCCTGAGTCTGAAGGTTGGAACATTCATCCGCTCTTCCTCGGTGGCTGTGCTGCCTATGGTAAACTCGATCTTGTAGAGTTTACCGTCTATCAGCTCGATTCCAGTCTGCTTTGTCCAATAGCCGAAATAGAGAGGCTCTTCATAGGCTCGTTCACTCGAGGACGAACTTACCCCTTGAAGGAGAAGTCCGTTATCAGATGAGACGATTTGAGGAGCTGGGAGGTTGCCCGATTCGTCGTACCCATATGACCATCCAAGGTTCTCACCATTGGATAAGTTCAGATCGTGATCCAATAAGCTATTACCGTCACTCAGGCGATTCAGCATTAAGTAATCTGTATAGAGATGATCGAGTGAGATTCTGCTCTCTGCAGCGTCCATCGGATCAACATTGAGAACTTCGAAGCTGAAGAAGTGCTCTAAAGGATTTTCAGCTAAAGGTATATATTGAGTATAAGCAGTCGGGTTCTGTGCTGGTGAGTTACGTCCGTTTCCAGAGGAAGAGATCACCATGAGATCACTTCTGGAAAAGTCGCTCTTCGATGAACGAAGGCGAACGGTTGGAACCTCACTTCGGTCCTCGACGGAGGATGATAGGCGCCAGTTTGCCGTCAACAAGACAGGATCTTCCGGAGATTCAATGTCTGCTAAAGGCGAGTCCCACATTCCAAATGTCAGGTTGTTGTCCTCTGTGTCTATCAGGAGAGACTCAAGTTCTGATGAATGAGAAAACTGGGGCGAAGTAAAGGGGTCAGGAGATAAGGACTCCCATCCATTCGTTTCGACAAAAGAGTTTGAATTATCTGTCTGTGCATACCAGGCGATCTTCTTATCTAAACGCGATGCAACAATGATGTCTTCATCTCCATCAAGATTAAGGTCGCCTGAAAGTACAAAAGCTGGTGCATTAATACCTTCAAGATCAAGACCGATTTCCTCGAACCGAGGAACTACCGTTTCAAGATTGTTCATTAAATAAATGATTGAATCACCTGGTGATTTTCGCTGTGGATACATAGTTAATAAGGCATCAGGATAGTTGTCATTATTTAAATCGGTAAGATGAAATCCAAAGACGTTGTTTAAATCAGATTTAATTACTCGTTCTTCTGAAAACATCACCTCTTGTTCCGTCGTTTGGTTTTCGAACCAAACGAGGCGATCAGGAGCTTCAAGAAGAATGACGATGTCCTTGTCACCGTCATTGTCCATATCTGAGAGTCTCAAATCAGAATCACCACGCATTGAAGCTTCGGCGATGATGTATTCACTAAAGCCTTCGACCTCATTGTCCAGGTTGTTCTCGAGCCAGAGTACTTCACCAAGTTCTTCATTGGCAGCCACGAAATCAGTATCCCCATCACCATCAAGATCGATTGACTCTATTGTGTGAACAGCTCCATTTGAAATCTCAATATCACTTTCCAGGAAGCTTTCTTCAGTAATTCCTATATTGTTCGTGTAGTAGAGTGTTTGTCTGGCACTTGGGTATGCGACAACAAGATCAGTTCTTCCATCCTGATTTAAATCTGCAGTTGTAATATCTTCTCCTGTCGATTCCGTAAACGTGATTCGTGTTTTTGTCGGAAAATGAGGCCCATCATTTGAAGATTGATTTTTTAACCAACTTAGTTCTCTAGAATCAGTTAGTGTTATAAGGTCCTGATTACCATCTCCGTCCAAATCGGAAAGAAAGAAGATGTTAAATCGAACGCCATATGGGTCCGTATATAACTCTTTTAATTTACTGAACGAACTACCCTTGTCAGATATTTTGTTCTCAAACCAACCTATGCTATTCGCCCCAAATACGGAGATTAGATCTTCATCTCCATCTCCATCCAAATCCGCTAAGCTCCCCCTCACTTTGTAATTGAGGTTGGTATCAGGAATACTAATTAGATTGCCCATGCATATCAGAAATGTCTCTTCTGGAGCGACAGGCGATTTATACCATTTCAAGCTATCGGACAATAAATCATCCTTTCCATCACTATCTACATCAAGAGTTGCAAAAGTAGGGTTTAGCCTCTCTACATTGCATGGTAGCGAGAACTGCTGAAATTCAAGGCCTTCTCCAAAATCGGGTGTGGAAAGCGATATACTCGTCATTGATGTACCAACAGAGAAAATCAATTCCTTATTCATGTCACCATCAATATCTACAAGGGCTTTTGAATCCAGAGTTTCTCCAGGTAGGCTCCTTACAAGATGAATTGGTTCAAAGTCTACGCTGTTAGCAATACCGTTATTTCTTAGCAGATATACATCAGTACCAGGAATCCCACCGTAAACATCAAAGTTCACCAGAATGACATCATCATCACTATCATGGTCGATATCATCTATAATAAATTTGGAACCATACCCAGATGTAAAGAAATTACCGGTAATATAAGACGAGCTCCAATCCCCAGACGCCTGCTCAGCAGCGGGATTAATTAGTGCATAGACATTGATTCGCTCATCACCTTTAGCTGTATAAATGACATCCAGAAAACCGTCATTATTTAAATCTATGGAATCAGCTGCGAAAGGGACCACATCTTTCTTAATAACCGTCTTTTCGAAAAGGAGAGTCCCGGATTCTTTTTCGAATTTGAAATCTACCAAAAGGATCTCATCGGAAACATATGAATAAGCCAATAATTCGGCTTTTCCGTCCCCATACATATCCGAAAAACCATATATGCCCACTCCCTCATCTTCCAGTGGTCGGGGAGTAGAGAAACTAACATGCTTTTCTAGCATCTGATTCTCTATCCAAAAAAGACCTTCTATCCCGGTTCCGAGGATATCAAGATCATCATCCCCATCCAAGTCATAGGGAAAGGCCTTCCCATACGAATTACCGCGCGAAAGATACTCCGGGCTTGTAAAAACTCCATCTGATTGAATCCGGTTTTCCATCCAGAGGAGATCACCACTACCAGGCAAACCAGGAGGGTTACGATCAAGTCTGCTCGTTGCAAGAATATCTAAATCGCCATCCAAGTCGAAATCTGCTGCTTCTATTGTTTCAAAATTCAGATGAAACTCATCTGAGATAACATCTCCGAAGCCGAATTGAATCGGCGGTTGAGCCATCAGGTTTCCCGGTAATGCTAAGAGCACGCTCCCGACGGAACTAATTGCAAGAGATTTAATTGTTTTGGATAGAAATGTAGATGCATATGCATCATGTTTGATAATTCGCATGAGGCTCCCCCCTCGTATAATTTGATCCAACTATGAAGGTTGCTTCTCTATCGATCAAGGATTATTTTCATCAATAAAGCCAAAGTATTCTCTTATCTTCGTTATAGCCTGAAATAACAATACTCCATAGATTGGATGTTGCATCGATGCAACAATCAGAAAGGGGGAAGATGGACGATCCAGTGCCCTTTGAATAGACGAGAAACACCCATGATTGAACAGTTTTGGAATTGCCTGCCTGACCGTCCAACTGATCATTGCAAGATAGACGTTTGCCCCCACACCTCAAAGGCGAGTTCTCAAAAAGCCCTTACTTCTCTAGTCTTAAACTGTATATCGTCGCTGTTCCACTTCCCTGCGAGCCGGGTATCACCAGCGCGAAACCTTTGACTGAGCTGAAGTCTACGCGTCGTCCACCTTCCTGATTCCCCCAGACAGAACGCTTTCTCAGGTCTGCCAGTTCGAATCGGTAGGTCTCCTTCTTTCCATCGCCAAGACGAGATGGAAGAATAAAGGACTCACCGTCATCACCAGAGGTCGAGTCGAAGGACATGCTCCCCGGGTTACCAACGGCGGCCTCGTCCAGAACAAAGTGAAACTCAGTGTTGATGGGAACATCAGCTTCAAATACCAGCGATGTATAGCCATCGATGTCTATCGCTGGCGGTGTCGACTTTTCAACGTGGTTGCTGACGGGACCGCTAAAGCTGATTCCTCCACCCCATTGTTCTGCTGTGTCGAATTTAAGAAGATAAGCTCCTTCTTCTTCCGTGAGTTGAAAGTTGGCGTCATCGGCGGTAAAGACTTCGATCGGTGCCACGGCTGGGCTTTGCAGCAGGTCAACGACCGGTGGACGATCAGGGTACTGTCCGATCGATATAATAGTTTCCTGGTCCTTTGGAAGGGTATCAGGCATGGGTCGAGTCGTTGTCTGATGAATCTTCATCGACTCATCGTTGATCGTCTTCATATGTTCCAAAACTTGAGTGTAAGGTCGGTCGTAAATATCAACGACTCCGTAATTAGAGTTTTCACCGTCGAAGCGCCCTTGAGGAGATTGATCGCTATATTGAAACCAGTGCATCCCGATCAGAGCAGGGTAGGAGAAAGCATCTTCAAGAAAAGCCTGATAGCGCTCGCCTCTTTCTGCCTGCGTTTTGAGCACAGCACCCGCGCCGCCAGTATTCGGGTTTCCGCTGGTATTTTCATCCGCACGCCAGGAAAACTCTGTGATCATCATTGGCTTTCCACCAATGAGCCAGTGGCGGGCGAGAAGAGAACTGTCTATCTCGGGTTTGCCCCGATAGTGATTAAAGGATAGGACGTCACAATACTTTCCACATGCTTCAATAACAGGGGTTGGTGCATTCCCGGCAAAGCGAGTTCCGAGAATGAGAAAATCTGGATAGAGTTCTCGAACTGCTTCCGTTGATTTTCTATAGAAATTGTAGGCAATATAGGCGATGAATTCGGATCTGGATTTATTCGCTTCATCAGAGCGACCCATCTTGAGGTTTTCGAAAGTGACATCATCCCAGCTTTCGATGGGAATGCTCCAGGCAGCGCTCAATTCAGAAGGCGATGAGTATTTCTCTTTCAAAAAATCGAGAGAAACCTGTCTATACTCTGCAGGCTGATCGGGTTTGAAGCTCTCTTCCAGAATCGTGTGGTAGGGATTGTCCGTCCAGGGGGATGCACCGAACCAGGCCATTTCATTATCGAGAAATACACCGATGATTTTCTCATGGTGATTGAACTCAGAGAGCACACTTTTTGTCTTTGCCTTTACTTTCTCTTTAAAGCCGGGGAGGACTGATTGAAACATTCTCAGTTTGTCGTGCTCAGCGACATAGAGAATTGGCGTGTCGTATAGCTGGCCATCATTCGTCTCCGGCGTAGACCATGCCCCTATCGTATTGAAGGAAGCAGACTTAAGAATGTTTATCGTAGAGTCCTGCCATGCCTCCCAGTTGCCTTCGAACTTTTCAGGCACCGGATCATAGTATGTGGATCCTTCGGGGGCTTGAAAATCGTGGACATCAAGAACCGTATTAACACCGAGAGAAAGAAATCTGTTTCCTTCATCATCCTGGAACCAGTGCTTGCCTTCGCTGTCCTCTACCACTGTATAGCGGGCATAAGTTGTGGTTGATGTAAGGAAGATGCAGAGTCCCGCCATCACTGCAATTAAGGATGATTTCATGACTGAAGAGCCTTTCAAACGGAGGGTGTCCATCAGAAGAAGAGTGAAGGAGGGAGAGATAAGCTCTCCCCCTCAGTAATGATTAGCGTCCAGCCAGTGTTGATTCGTCGCCGTATGATGAGCGAATGACATCACCCCAGGAGATGGTTCCATTGGTTGGATCGTAATAAGGCCATGTTCCAAGGGGGTCACCGAATCCGCTGACAGGAACAGTTCCTTTGTTTGCGAGCTTGGTATTGATGTTCTGCTCTTTGTCAGGACCGGGAGAATAGAGCAGCCATGATGTTGGCTGTTCATTGACATTAAAGCCGAGGCCAGTCGCGATCTGCTGCAAGGTGGTTTGCCCTGATACCGTATCAAGGTAGGTGCGGCGATAGTCATAGTAGATTCGCGCGTCATCAGGAAGAATGCTTCCACGATAATCACCTTCGAAAGCATCGACAGGGAAAGAGGTGATATAGGCGATCGGTGAAGTCAAGGTTACGAGGAGGCAGTACCGCCGGTTAGCAGCCGCATACGTTGGCGCATAAGGGGCATCAACGATGGCAAGTGGGAATTTATTGTTATCCACGTAATAGGACTCGATGGCGGTTGCGAGTGTGCGCATATCTGATTTCGCCCGTGATACTTTCGCCCGTGTTTGTGCTTCCAGAAAGTTGGGAACGGCAATGGCCGCCAAAATGGCGATAATTGCGACGACGATCAGAAGTTCGATCAGGGTGAACCCTGTTGATGATTTTCTCAGTGTATCTCTCATTTTAAGTTCTCCTTAATGTTCGATGTTTCAAGATACCGGGGGGTTAGCCTTTCAGGCCGGTTAGAGAAATTCCTTCGATGAAGGATTTCTGGGTTAGGAAAAAGAGGCCGATGACGGGGAGAATCATCAGCGTCGTGGCTGCCATAAGTAGGGTGATCTCGACTTCGCCGAGACGGCTCTGAAAGGCTTCAAGGCCCAGAGCCAGCGTGAATTGTGTCTCACTCGTTAGATAGATCAAAGGACCTATGAAATCATTCCAGTGGTAAAGAAAGGTAAAGAGTGCGACGACCAGGAGTGCGGGGCGCGTTAAGGGAAGCACGATGCGAAAGAAGATTCCGAGCTCACCACATCCATCTATACGAGCAACATCTGTCAGGTCTTTAGGGACACCCATGAAGAATTGTCGCAGAAGGAAAACGTTATAGGCACTTGCAAAGAAAGCTGGTACCCACAGTGGTTTGAATGTGCCAATCCATCCGAACTCTTTGAAGATAACATATTGTGGAACCATCAGGACGGGAAACGGTATCATCATCGTTGCGAGAGTGATCCCAAAGAGTGCTCCACTGCCTGGGAATTTGAAGTGCGCAAATCCCCACGCAACCAGAGCACAGCTTAGAGTTGTACCAACCACATTCAAGAAACAGATCTGGAGGGTGTTCCATGCATACTTCCAAAAAGGAATGAATTCCGTTGCTGCTTTATAGTTCTCGAACATGAAGGTAGATGGAATCCAAGAAGGAGGCATTGCTTCTGCCTCAGCGGGCGTCATCAGTGATGTCTTGATCATCCAGATGAATGGCAGTAGAAAAAGCACCGCAAAAAAGATTGCAAAAGTATGTGTGACGATACTGTGAAGAATGCTGTTTGGCTTTAAATTTCTGGTCTTCTTGCCCATCGCTATGCACCTCCATAATAGACATAGCGCCGACTGAGCGTATGTCCAAGGAGTGTCAAGGTTGCAATGAGCGCGAAAAGTATCCAGGCCATCGCACTTGCGTAACCCATATTCAGGTAGGAGAAAGCCTGTTCAAAGATATACATGGTGTAGAAAAGTGTTGATCGTGCTGGTCCGCCACCCGTCATCACCCAGGGCAAGGCGAAAACCTGAAGGACGCCAATGATACCCATGATGACGTTAAAATAGATGACGGGTGAAATCATTGGGAGCGTCACATTCAGCATTTTCTGAATGATTGTAGCACCATCAATTTCTGCTGCTTCGTAGAGAGTCCTTGGAACATCCTGAAGGCTTGCCAGATAGATAATCACAGCGTTACCAACCGTCCAGAGACTAGCGAGGACAAGCCCCGGTTTTGAGTATCGGGGGTCTCCTATCCAGTCGACTGAAGGAATACCCAGAAAACCGGTCAGGTAGTTTACCAGTCCATAGTCCAGGTGAAGTGTTTCTATCCAGAGTATTGCAACAGCGACGAGTGGTACGAGAGAGGGCAAAAAGAAGACTGTGCGAAAAACTGAGCGCATAAAAAGCTTGCTGTTCAGAAGGAGAGCAAGAGACAGGGCGAGGATAGTACCGAGGGGAAGGAAGACCAGCGCGAACAGGAAGGTGTTTCTAAGTGACACCCAGAAGACGTCATCGTAAACGAGATCACTGTAGTTCTGGGTTCCAATATATGCAGGCGAGTTAAGTATGGAATAATCAGTAAAGCTGAAATAGAGAGAGAGGACCAGAGGGATCAGCATGAAAACGCTAAACCCCACAATCCACGGAGAAATGAACATCAGTCCATATTTCATGTTCTTTTTCTGCTCTCCGGTCACTTTACTTTCCACTCCTCTAGACGCGTTTCTTTGACCTTTTCCCAGCGTAGAATTGCCCGGTCGAGCTTCGGATCAATGCGCTTTTTGATATATTCGAGCGTCGGTTCAACAGGGGATCCTTTGAGCCAGATTTCCTCCATGGCAACTTCAATCTCATGACGATACTCTTCCCAGACTGGAACTTTTGGAACAGCCTGAGCATTGGGAGATTCTGCCAGCTCGCGAAAGACTCGTATATAAGGGTTCGCGTGCTCTTTGTAGAACTCATCACTCACTTCCATCAGCGGAGAAAACTTGCGGTGCTTCAGGCAGAGCTCTTCCATGATTTCCTGACGTTGAACAAAACGGATGAAATCCCACGCCTCTTCAACATTTTTGGCCCCTCTTGGAATAACCAGTATATCTGTTTCGACAACAGTAGCGGGTTTTTCCGGGTCGGGGTGATAGCTCGGGAATGGTGCAACTCCCCAGTCCAGGTTATCACTGAACTTTTCGATGAAACTGGACATCCACACACCTTGCAGTTTCATTGCGACCCGGCCACTCATGAATGAATTGCTGGGAGAAGCAAACTCACCACGGTGCGTCGCTTCGAAATCCTTAATTCTTTGTGCATCATAGTCCTTAAGATAACTTTGGACCCAGTTGAAGGCGGTCTTTGACTCCTCTGAGTCGATAAGGATCTCAGTTCCTGATTCATTGACAAGGCTTCCTCCGAACCAGAAGACCCACATCGTTCCCCACCATCCCGGGTCTGTGGGCAGGAAACCCAATTGTGTATATTTGCCGTCTGAGTCCACCTTTGTTAATTTCTTCGCATATTCATCCAGCTCTTTGATCGACTGTGGGGGAGAATCAGGGTCCAGGCCCGCTTCTCTGAACAAGTCTTTGTTGTAGTGAAGCGCTACCGTCGCAGGAGTGGAAGGAAGACCCCAGGTGAACCCCTTGTATGTACAGGCTTCATAAACGGAAGGAAGGTAGTCGGAACCACTTAGACCATCCTTTTTCATGAATTCATCGAGTGGAATAAGAGCACCTTTGTCCGCAAAGTTATAGACAGTGTGCGACCAGAAGCCTGCGATATCCGGTGGGTTTCCACCCGCCGTTGCTAGAAGGAGTTTCGCATCAATGGTACTGGTGGAGATAAACTCCACATATACTTCATCTTGGGATTCATTGTATTTTTTGACGATATCCAGCATCGCGTCTTTTTCAAAATTGGTCCACTTTTCCCAGTAAGTAACAACCTTTCGGTCTCCCTTCAGGTCTTTGCCGTGCGATTCCGAACAGCCACTACTGAGCGTGCAGAGCAGCACGGCGATAAGTGAGTGCGTGGCAGTCTTGAAAGAGAGACCCATCGATCAGCTGACTTTCTTTCGCGCGGGAGGCGCCGTCGAATCTCGAACCACAAGTGGCGTGTCTAGAACGATATGCTGTCCCGGTTCGGTTTTGTTTTCGATACGTTCAAGAATAAGTTTCCCAACTGTCTTGCCCAGAAGATAACCTTCGTGGGCGATCGTGGTCAGCTGTGGAGAGAGGAAATTTGTCCAGGAATCATTGTCGAAACCGACGATAGACAAGTCTTCAGGAAGTCTCTTATTCCATTTCCTGGCGCAGATGATAGCACCTGCAGCGATTTTGTCTGAGGCGCAGATGACACCACTTGGGCCTGGAAGCGATGATGAAAAGATCCAATCCAGCTGGACTTGAGCATCATCAAAGCCCGTTGCGAAGTCGCAGGATCTTACCCAGGAATCATTAACGGTTAAACCTTGTCGTTTCATTTCTTCAAGAAAGCCTTTGAGACGCTGATCGGCGTCTATCCAGCCAACATTACCACCGAGGAAGGCAATTTCACGATGGCCGATGGAAACGAGGTGACGCACAGCTCGAGCAACTCCACCTTCGTTGTCAAATTCTGCAGAGCTGTAATTAACCTCTGAGAGATCTTCTTTTTTGTCGAGCCCTCCGAAGAGCACGATTGGAGCCTCTGATTTTCCAAGGGCTTTCAAATCTTCTGGAGTAATCTGGTCAGCTCGGATAGCAACAGCGCAGCATCTCGTTGAATCAACCAGTCGATTCGTCACATCTGAAAGACCTTCCTCCTCTTCTCTGGGGACAAGAAGGAGCAGGTTGAAGCCTTCTTCTGTGATGACTTTTTCAAATCCTGCAAGGGCGTCGGAGTGGAATTCACCGCGTATCCCCATCGAGGAATCGAGGATCATGGCGATCGTGTCTGATGCGCCTTTTCTGAGTGCCTGGGCGGCACTATTGGGCTGATAGCCGATTTCTGCTGCAATGGCTTTAATTCTGCTCCGTGTAGCTTCCGAGACTCCTTTATTCCCATTGAGAGCCCTCGAGACAGTCATAAGGGAGACCTGCGCTTTTTCGGCGACAAGTTGTGCCTTTGCTTTTCGGTCATCTGATTTTTTCTTTGCCATGTTTGGATTGCTCCAAGGGAATCGTGCTTTTCTAAGCGTTAACTTTAACTCACCGCTTCTTGTCAAGACTATTCGCTAAAATTAGTAGGATGACCTTTTGTCTGATCTTTTTCTTTAAAAAACGCTCCAACTGCTTCTTTTCTCTCTTGACAAGAGGAGCGATATCGTTAACTGCATAGAGTTAACGTTAAAGCAATGCGACGAAACGAAAAGCGATCTTACTTATGATACGGTACAAATTTCCTCAAAACTTCCAGTGGGGCACCGCCACCTCCTCCTATCAGGTCGAAGGAGCCGTCGAAAATGACGGAAGGGGAGAATCGATCTGGGACACGTTCTCGAAAATTGAAGGAAAAGTCTTCAATGGCGACCACGGTGCCGTTGCCTGTGATCATTATCATCGCTATCTTGAAGACTGTGATATCATGGCAAGCTTGGGAATCCAGACATACCGATTCTCGATCGCATGGCCCCGAATCTTCCCGAATGGAAACGGAACGATCAACGAAGCAGGTCTTGAATTCTACGACCGACTTGTAGATGCGCTCCTTGAACGAGGCATTCAACCTACCGCAACTCTTTATCACTGGGATCTGCCCCAGTCACTGGAGGATAACGGTGGCTGGCGTTCTCGTGATACCGTTCATGCTTTTGAAGAGTACTCTCGAGTTGTTGTCCGGAAGCTTGGGGACAGGGTTAAGCGCTGGTTTACAATTAATGAACCATGGGTGGCCTGGTGGCTTGGCCATAGTCTGGGAATTCATGCACCCGGGCGAAAAGATGATGAAAAAACTCTACGTCAGGTATCTCACCATCTCCTTCTTGCTCATGGAGTTGGAACCCGCGTGATTCGAGACGAGCTTGGAGCTCAGTCTCGTGTTGGTCTGGTCCACAACATGGGTCCTGTGATCCCCTTCACCGAATGTGAAAAAGATATAGAAGGATCCCGGCGAGCTTTCCGCAAAGAGAATGGATGGCTTTTGCAGCCAGTTTTCGAGGGCTGCTACCCGGAAGATGAATGGGTGCGACTGGGAGAAAATACACCCGATCTTGAACCGGAAGATCTCGCTATCATTTCAACTCCTACAGATTTTCTTGGTATAAACCTCTATACATCGAACGGAGTGGCGATTGGAGAGGATGAAGTAAAGGGATTCGAGAAATGGTATCCTCGAACCGACTTTGATTGGCCTATTGTACCCGACGCCCTCTACTGGGCGATTCGACATACATCAGACTTATGGGGTGTCCCTGAAATTCTCATCACTGAAAATGGCTGCGCATTTCCCGATGAGAAGAATGGGGAGAGTCCGTATGTTGAAGACCATGCTCGGGTATTTTACCTCAAGGAACATCTTAAGTCTGTACATCGAGCTGTACAGGAAGGACTCCCTGTAACCGGGTATTTTCTTTGGTCTCTTCTCGATAACTTCGAGTGGGCCGAAGGATACTCCAAGCGATTCGGAATGGTCCATGTGGACTTTGAAACGCAGGAGCGCACGAAGAAGCTCAGCGCTGTCTGGTACTCAAAACTAATTGAAAATGGTGGATTCTGAACAAGGACACTCTACCTGAAAAGTATGAAAGTGTCGAAGAAAGAGACACAGAAAGGTTCAACAATGAGAAAAAACTTATATAGAAGCACGGTCGCAACACTTATCGCAATAGGACTCCCAGCGGCGGGGTTCTCACAGTACTACGGAGTCATTGACAACTATTCAGGTATATCAGAGCGTTATCCTGCTCTTGTAAACTTGACAAGTAAGAATGGTGTCACGATCAACACCAACTTCTTCTTTGGTGGGGGAGCTGGTGGTGGTGGCGGTGAAAATCCAGATACGGGACCACTTGGTGTCGGAGACAAATCCTTCACAATGGGCGGTGCCATTCAAGGTGGATTCATTGGATTGTTTTCAAACTTTCAGGATGGTTCCGCAACGATTGATTTCACTGCTGTGAGTAAAGGCCGTTCAAACACCGGTGTTACCGTTGACTTCAAAGACAATCAGAATGATGGCGATGTCTATGCACTTCGCCTCGAGTCGGGAGGGTTCGATCGGTCTCGTACTTATACGATCACTCCCACAGATACAAACTGGAATACCTACGCCTTTAACTTTACTGATGGCGTTCTCAATGAGTCCGGTGGAGCTTTCGACCCAACTGCACTCACGAATATTGTTGTTCTTCCCATTACGGAAGTTGGAGGAAACTTTGATTGTCGTGTAGACAACCTGGGTTTCATCAGTAACCTCGTACCAACTGATGGGTTTATTGAAGACTTCGAAGGATATACACCTGGAAATCTCGGGGCAGGTATCGGGCCTCTGGCAAACCTCAACCAGTTTGATGGTGTCATAGAAACTTTTGCTTTCGGGTCTGGTGCTGTAACAGATTCAAATGTTGTTGATGTTGGTGGTGACACCGCAGTAGATTGGACATTTTCAACAACAGAAGGTGGAATTGTATTCGACCTTGGTGATCCAGGGGCCCAGGTAGACATCAGTGCCTTCGATGCGCTTGAGATTTCTCTTGCTGTTGGCGAAGCTGGTGACGCCGTTGCCGTCCTTGTTGAAGACATTAATGCGGTGGGTTTCGGTGATCGCTGTAGTAATTCTCCTGCCGTGACAACCACCCTTCAAACCTTTCAGATTCCCCTGGCCAGTTTTGCCTGTGGTCCTCAAGGTTTGACGAATGATGCCGTCCACCGAGTTACAGTTGTGCCAACAGCAGACCAGTCGAACGGCATTACCATTACCGTGGGACATGTCGCTTTCGTAGATACGAGCACTTCTGTTCAAGACTGGCAGATGCTCGACGACTAAGTGCTTCCTTGTTCTATTCTCACTCCTGGTACCATCCCCTTTTTGGGGATGGTATTTCTTTTTGAAGATCTGCTTGTTCAGGTTTTTCGAAAGAACTTAGCTTGAGCTCATAAGAAGAGGATCGTAGTTGTCGCTGAAAACAAAGAGAGGTAGAGTTTCTCCCATGAACCTTGAACAATCAGTCCTTGATCGCATCCAACGAATAAAACTCATCGCCCTGGACGTTGACGGTGTCATGACAGATGGGGGAATCTATCTTGGCGACTCAGGCGAAATGAAGAAATTCAACGTGCAGGATGGAGCAGGAATCGCCATGGCTATCAAGGCTGGCTACAAGGTCGCCATTATCACGGGTCGAGAAAGCAAGGCGGTAACATTGAGAGCCCAGGAACTTAAGATTGAAGAAGTTTATCAGGGCGTAAGTAATAAGGTCAAAGTCATGGAGGAGCTCTGCGAAAAGTATGGTTTTCAGCCCGCAGAGATCATGTATATGGGTGATGACATTCCGGACATACAGGCGTTTGAATACTGTGGACTGGGAATTGTTCCCTTTTCAGGCACTGCAGATGCCAAGGCTCATGCACATTACATTACCCACCAAACCGCGGGTCACGGAGCTATACGCGAAGCGATTGAACTCGTGATGAGAAACCAGGGCTCATGGGAGCAGACGCTTAAAGAGTATCTGGACAAGAAGATTCAACAGTAACTTACGATAGAAGCTTCTCGGATTCGAACAGACCTGCGATTGTTTCCCGCTCACGAATGAGGTTTGCCTCACCATTTTCGACAAGGATCTCTGCCGGTTTTGGACGCGAGTTATAGTTACTTGCCATAACAAACCCATATGCTCCAGCATCCATGATTGCGAGCAGGTCACCCTGTTCAGGTGCAGGAGCTTCCCGGTTCAGAGCTATAAAGTCACCTGTTTCGCAGACAGGGCCAACAAAGTCGAGCCTCTCGTTCGTGGCATGAGATTGCTTAATGGGAAGTATTCGGTGGTGAGCCTCGTAGAGTGCAGGTCTCATGAGTTCCGTCATGGCAGCATCAATGATGATGAATTTACGTGTGTCGCCAACTTTCACATACTCGACACTTGTGAGTAAAACACCTGCTGGTCCCGAGATGGATCTTCCTGGTTCAAGCACCAGCGTCACTCCAAGCTCCTTAATACGAGGAGCCAGAGTCCCCGCAAAAGGTTTAATGTCGAGTGGCTTCTGACCTTCCTCGTAGGCTATACCGAAGCCTCCTCCAAAGTTCAGTGTTCTTAACTTCGCTCCGGTTTCGCTCATGAAGTTCTTAGCGTAATCAATCACGATATCCACAACCTGAGGGTGGACAGAGGAATCAAGAATCTGCGATCCAATGTGGCAATGTAGACCTTCTATACGAAGGTTTGGCATTGACGAGACGACCTCTTTCCCAAGCTTCAAGGCACGCTCCAGAGAGATACCAAACTTGTTCTCTGTCTTTCCCGTCGTGATATATTTGTGAGTCTTTGCATCGACGTTTGGATTGATTCGAATAGCGATCGGAGCGACTTTACCCATAAACGCTGCGACCTCATTAATCCGATATGCTTCTGGTTCTGACTCGACATTGAATTCTCCGACACCGGCGTTAATGGCAGCTCGAATCTCTTCACTGGTCTTTCCCACTCCAGCAAAGATAACCTTCGAGCAATCAATACCTGCTTTTTGAACACGGGCAAGTTCTCCGCCACTAACAATGTCGAAGCAGGAACCTTCGTCCTTCAGCATTTGAAGAATTGCGAGGTTGCTATTACTTTTTACGCTGTATGCAACCATGTGGTCGACGTCTTTGAAGGCTTCGACGACTCGTCGGAAGTTTTCCTTTATCAAACCTGCAGAATAAACGTAGAGGGGAGTTCCGTACTGCTTCGCGAGCGTGGAAAAAGAGACTCCGTCCGCCATTAACTCTCCGTTATCATAGTGAAAACCAGCCTTCATTGTTCAAACCTGTCCTTATTTCATGAATTGATCGTCCGGGGACTGTTCACAGCGTTTGCGGGTGAGGCAACAGGACAATCCGAGATTTCTACAGATTTTCCGAAAAAGCCTTCATCGATGAGTACTTATTCCCTTGGCTTATTGAGAGAAAGATGGCTAACCATGTCATATAGAGTTGAGGAGACTCGATTTACTGATGAAGAAAACAAATGCTCATAAAAAAAGTACTGCAGCACTGAAACTCGTGGATGAAGTCGAAAAAGTCATCGTCGGGAAACGTCGGATCATCATGAGAGTTGTAGCCGCCTTGATGGCTAACGGGCACGTGCTATTGGAAGATGTCCCCGGCACTGGGAAGACGACTCTCGCAAAAACGCTCTCCCAATGTCTTGATGCGAGGTTCAAGAGAATCCAGTTTACCCCTGACCTGCTCCCCACTGACTTGACGGGTGTATCTATATATAATCAGAAATCCCAGGAATTCGAGTTCAGAGAAGGGCCACTCTTTGGCAATATTCTTCTTGCCGATGAGCTCAATCGTGCCACTCCACGCACTCAGAGCGCACTACTCGAAGCAATGGAGGAAAGGACCGTCACAATCGATGGAGCCTCACATGATTTGCCTGACCCTTTTTTCGTGATCGCGACTCAAAATCCCATCGAGCAGCACGGCGTATATCATCTACCCGAGGCACAGGTCGATCGGTTTCTTGTGCGCTTGAAACTCGGCTATACAACAATTACCGAGGAGCGTGAAATTGTTGAGGGGCAACGAACTGCTCACCCGCTTCGAGAAATTAAGTCGATCATATCCCTGGAAGATCTAAAACAGGAAATGGCAAAACTTCGTGAGATTGTAGTAGAGACAAACGTATCTGATTATATTGTTCGTGTGGTGGCGGCGACCAGAGAACACCGTGATATTGAGTTAGGGGCGTCACCGCGCGCCAGTCTTGCTCTTTATCGCCTATGCCAGGCAACAGCCTGGATTGTCGGGCATGAATTTGTCACGCCTGACATGGTTAAGAAACTGGCTCCGTCTGTCCTTTGCCACCGAATCTTGCTCAAACCACAGGCAAGGTTGGGTGGGGTACAATCAGAGGACATCGTAGAGGACGTGCTGTCTTCAGTCGATGTTCCAATCGTCAGGATGAAAGATGGTACGACAGATCATTTGTAGGTCAGAAACCGTTATCAAGACGGTACTTATTGTTGCCGCTGTTTGCATTTGCGGCTGTGCAAAGTTCGATCGCTCCCGAGCTGAGCTTGAGACTTCTGCTGAACACGGAGCAGAGTTCAGAGATCAGGCCACTCCTGTTCGAGCATCCACTCCAGCCGACCCAGCTATACAGAAGCTCCTGAGTCCTTACAAAGCGGAAGTGAGTAAACTGAATGAGCCGATTGGAATCGCGGCGGAGAACTTCTCAGTACCCGCTAGAGATGGCGGGTTTGGTTCAGTCATCGCTGATGTAATCCTCTGGAAAGCACGAAAAGACCTTGATTCAAGAGTGGACGCAGCCTTCACAAATTCTGGAGGTATTCGGGCACCCCTCGATAAGGGCAGTATAACTAGAGCCCAGATCATGAAGGTCCTTCCTTTTGAAAACAGGATTGTTATCCTCGAGCTGGACAAAGATGAGCTGATGCAACTGGGTCAGGAACTGGCGAACACAAAAGGTGGAAACCCTATCTCTGGAATGGAGATTTCCGCTGCCCCTGACTGGAAACTGATGTCTGTATTGATTCGCAAAAATCGGCTCAAGGATCAGGAGGGTCCCTTCTACATTGCGACAAATAGTTTTCTCGCTGCAGGCGGAGCCGGATCAGAACTTCTAAAGAATGCCAGAAAAGTAGAATATGATGTTCTGCTGAGCGATGCATTTATTGAGTATATACAGAATATTCAGGAAAGGGGAGATTCGCTTGTCATGCCGGAAAGAGCACAGCGATATTTCGTAGAGGAATAGTATCATGAGAATAAACCGACGTCAGTTTATCAAGAAGGGTCTGCTTGCTGTTGGCTCAATGAGCACCCTGCCAGGGATGGTTGCAGCGAATCAAAAATCGACGCAGGCTCTCAAGTTAATTGTCCTGCATACGAATGATATACACTCGCACCTTGATCCAATGGCTACTGGTGAGTATAAAGGGCTTGGAGGCGCAGCGGCACGGTCCTCCATCATCAAAAGGATGAGAGAGCAGTTTCCACATGTCTTAACATTCGACTCGGGAGACCTGTTTCAGGGTACCCCCTACTTTAACCTTTTTCAGGGAGAGCCTGAAGTGAAAGTCATGTCAGCCACAGGTTATGATGCAATGACCATCGGCAACCATGATTTTGACGCGGGAGTTGAGAGGCTTGCTGAGTTAACAGAATCAGAGATGAATTTCCCTCTACTGAATTGTAACTATGATTTGTCCAGAAGTCCGTTAGATGGTCTGGTTAAAGAGTACATTATTAAAGAAATGGATGGCCTGAGAGTTGGAGTCATGGGACTTGGGATAAAGCTTGAAGGGCTTGTGATGCCTGGTCTCTTCGAAGGGGTTATCTATCGAAACCCAATTCAAGAGGCTCGTCGGGTAGCCAGGATCCTGGTTCATGAAGAAAAGGCAGACTATGTGATCGCCCTTTCCCACATTAATCATTATGCATCCGAGGGGGATCGCGAGCCCGGTGACCGGGATATCATTAGAGAAATCCCAGAAATTGACCTGGTATTGGGCGGTCACAATCATCTTCTCTTTCCGAGACCTGAGGTCTACATGAGAAGGGAAGGGTTTGGGATGATTAACCAGGCAGGGTGGGCTGGAACCCACATCGGGATGTTGAATCTGGAAATTTTCGAGCGTAAACGTGTTGAGGTTTCGATGGCAGAAAATCTTCCTGTTTTCACCGCTTGAAAGAAATTCAGTTTGAACCCCTTCCAATGAGAAGGCACGATTTCATCATCGAATTCATTCATCACGAGTTGAAAGAGTTAAAATGCATCGTCTTCTTGTTCTTCTGATTATTGCGTTCAGTGTTACATCCTGTGCCTCAAGGAAGGTACATCGCCTGACTGATCAAAAGTTTGAACCAACCCCTCAAAACCAGGAGGTGAAACTTTTCGTGAATGCTGTGCGACGTCCACATATCCAGCTTGCTTATATCGATAGTTTTTACGATTCAGCAGACGATACAGAAGTCCTGAAGAGGCAGTTAGCCGATATTAGAAAGAAAGCAAGGAAGTTAGGTGCAGACGCTATCGTGAATGTTCGTCAGCTGAACAGCGAGGTCAGAGGATTCACCGTTGATGAGAGTGTCCCATTTAAATCTTATGAACAGGGTGAATACGAGCTCACTTTTGTGCGTGGAACAGCCGTGAAGTTTGTGGAGGAAAATGATGAAAGAATTCCTCAGGAAGAAATCGTGATGGAAGATGATGCGCCTGAGTCTGTTCCAACTGATTCTGGAATACCCACAATTAAGACAGCGGATCCGAATGAAGGACAGACAACTCTTCCAAGAGGTCTGAATCCAAATCGTCGATGACTGAATGCTTCTATTCGTGAAGCGAGTGACCACAGAATTTACAGAAGATCGCGTCACTTTCGTGTCCTGATTTATTACACGATCGACAGACCTGAGTGCTGAGCTTCCGTTTTCTTGCCGCGCCAAGCTCTGTCGTTATAATACCTGTTGGTATAGCAATCACGGCATAGCCTAAGATCATGACCGCTGCGGAAATTGTCTGTCCCAGTACTGTTCCAGGTGTGATGTCTCCGTAGCCAACGGTTGTGAGCGTGACAATTGCCCAGTAAATACCTCGGGGGATGTTATCAAAACCATTTTCCGGCCCCTCAACAACATACATTAAAGCCCCCATAATCAGAACGATCGAAAGAACTGTGAAGAGAAAGACCGTGATCTTCTCACGACTTCTTTTGAGGGCATCGAGTAAGACCATCTCTTCTCCGACGAATCGAGCAAGTTTGAGAACTCTAAAGACTCTGAGGAGTCTGAGCGCACGGAAAACAAGGAGTGCCTGTGCTCCCGGAAAGAACAAGCTCAGGTAACTTGGTAAAATGGAAATCAAATCGATGATACCGAAGAAGCTGAAAACATAATTCTCAGGTTTCTTGACTGTATAGACACGAAGCAGATACTCTATTGTGAAGACAAAAGTGAAAAACCATTCCAGCGCTCGCAGTGAAGCACCATAGTTTGCTCGAACTGAGGCAACAGACTCAAGGCAGACTGCGAAAAGACTCCCGATGATAAAGAGAAAAAGCAGGAGGTCGAAGATCCGACCTTCACGAGTATCTGCTTCGAAAATAATCTCGTGTAGTCGAGCACGTTCTTTTTGGCTGAGCAGCTTCATCAAAGCTCTGATTCAGCAGTTTCGTTCATCGGTTTCGCATTCATCACCTGTTCAAAAATCGCCGGATCGATCTCTCCTTTGGGCCGACCTGCAGCGATCCACTTGTCAATTTCCTCAAAGAGGATATCGACCATTTCTTCTTCCTTACATCCTCGGACAACTTTGCCCAGCCTGTAGATTGCACCCTTGCCACGTCCTCCTGCGATGCCGAAATCAGCAATCTGCCCCTCTCCTGGTCCGTTCACTGCACAACCCATCACGCTGACAGAAATATTCTCAGTCGGGTATTCACGGAGACGCTCTTCTACCGCGAGGGCAGCCCGCTCCAGTGCTATCTCTACGCGTCCGCAGCTGGGACAAGAAATCAGGTTCGGACCAGCTTCACGTTCCCCGACGTTTTGAAGCAGCTTCTGTCCGACAAAGACCTCTTCCTTTGAGTCGCCTGTTAAAGAGACTCTGATCGTGTCACAAAGGCCATCAAGCAGAAGTGGGCCGAAAGCCATCGCACTCTTAATTGTGCCTGTTCTTACCGTGCCTGCTTCCGTGAGTCCAACATGGAAGGGAACATCACTCTTATCCGCCATAAGGCGATAAGCGGCGACCGTAGTAATGACGTCGGACGCTTTCAGTGAAAGCTTAATCTGATCGTAACCACAATCCTCAATGAGGCGGATTTCGTCGAGTGCTGATTCAACCATGGCCTCCTCTGTCGAAATTTCACCTGCGAAGACTTTTTTTCGAAGATCCATACGCAGGCTTCCGTTATTTACCCCGATTCTAATCGGAACGTTCCGCTCTTTGCAGAGGGCGACGATTTCGGGAAGTTTATCTTTGCGAGCAAGGTTTCCTGGGTTAAGGCGGATTCCATCCACTCCAGCTTCCAGCACTCGAATGGCTAATCGGTAATCGAAGTGAATATCTGCGATGATCGGCAGGGGAGCTTCCTTCATGATATCGTCGAAAGCTTCAGCAGCTTTGATATCAGGGCAAGCCAGCCGAACGATGTCTGCACCTGCATTTTCCAGATCACGAAGTTGAGACAGTGTTGCTTCCACATTCCTCGTGTCTGTTTTCGTCATTGTTTGGATACTGATCGGAGCTCCGCCTCCAATAGCAACATCTCTAACTTTAACCTGACGGGTCTTGCGTCTTTTTAAGCCCATTGCTTGAGTCACCTCGCGTTTGTTCTCATCTTGCTAGTCAGTCAGCCGGTGTGATGCAAGGCAGATACCGAATCGAGCGAGGAACAAATCTACCAATTTTATGAAGCTTTAGATAAGGCTGTGAGGTCTGAGAATAGGTTTGGAAAATTGTAGGAATACTTGATTGAAGGGTGATAACGTGCAGCGGCTTCTCTTTCAAGACAACTCTTTCCACGAATGTTTGGTGCGAAGAGAAAGCAGTGCAGTGGAGCCGCGAGCCCATCCGTGGAGCAGCGCTTCGAGCGAAGTATCCTGTACCCGGCACGGTGAAAGGTCTCAAGCAGGCCTGTTCGAGTGTACTCTCTGTATGTACCAGAGTTTCGATACCAGGAGGGTTGCCTTTCCATGATACTCTTCGCGCTGATAAGGGGCGTTTCGATGTAAATGAGTCCAGCAGTATACATAAGTTTGTTTAAAGCTTTCAAGAAGCAGACATCATCTCTTTGCCAGCGTAGCATATCTCCCATCAATATCAGATGATAGCGTCTTTGACTTTGGAGACCCGCTTTCTCTTTGGAGAATTGCGAGATATCTATCTGGTCAGTCTCGTATCCTATATGCTGGAGTGTTGTGTCCGGGCTCCATGTGTGAGAGGTCAGTTCGAGTGCTCTATAAGTATAGGCATCCTCGATTCGGCTTAGGCCCATTTTTTTTAGATTTGCAAGCCTTGTCTCTCCGTCTGCCCTGATAGGCTCTGAGTATGTTCCAGGCGAAGCCCTGGTGTCGCTAAACAAGCCAGTCTTAATCACATTGCCTGTTTCAGGCTCTAATTCAATCTGGTGGGGGAATTGGAGCAGCCTTTGACGTGGGGAACCTTCTGGAGTTGATCTTAGCTTTTGAGAAACAAGTGCTTTCTTGATTGCTGACGTCTCAAATTCAGTCACATGGCTTTCAAGAAAACTCAGAACCCATGCACAGAATATATAGATAAAGTATCCAGGTAGGCTTGACGTTTGCACTGGCAATGATTTTTCTGCGACAGTAAGTCTATTTTGATAAATCCATGACTTGAATACTGTAGCAAAGCTATTCCAACTAAAGAGAACCGAGCTATTTGAGGACCGAATCAAATGTATAGAAAGATCATGCCGATCGGGCCTTGCAGGTCTGCCTGTCACCACATAGTGGTCTCGAAGATGTTTCCGAAAACGTTTAGTTGAAAGTAGTTCAGCCGTTGCCGCACCAGGTGAAAGATATACTCTGACTTCTGAATCTCGACGGAATATCTGATCCATGAAGTCCAGGGTCAACTCAGAGCTGTCTGAGCCTGCTATATATACTCGATTGCACCTTCTGGATAGTCGAAAGGGAGTGAGAATAGATTTTGATGACTTATCAGCGAGGTAGTAAACCGCCGCTAAGGCCTCCCCAAAGAGATAATGAAATTCGTTGAAATAAAGATCCGCTAGATTCCTCATGACTCTCCCCTTTCCTCATAATAGATGGCTGAGTTCCCATTGCTCGCCAAGCTATGTATTATTGAGAGTATTGGGCAAATCTATAGATCTGTCACTACAATCTTATCTCTTCGTATCACTACGGTTCAGGATGAATCGGTACCGCTAATTTCAGGTGGTTTCGTTCCCATGACGACTTCATGTGAGATCCCTTCTTTTTCCATCCTGTCGTGATACTTCTGGAGATCTTCATCAAGTTTTACAACAAGTTTTCTAGAAACCGATTCGGCAGCAACTCTCAATGCATTCATGATCGCTTTCGCGTTTGAAGATCCGTGGCTGATAATAGCAACTCCATTGACGCCCAGAAGTGGCGCCCCCCCGGTTTCATCGTAATCAGTGCGTTTCTTGACCGCCTTAACCGCAGGTATCATCATCGCACCACCGACCATGGTTGGGATGCTCTTCTTAGCCTCTCGCTTCAAAAGTTCGGTGATGGTCTTGGCCAATGCTTCCGAAGTCTTGAGCACAATATTCCCAACGAAACCATCACAGACAATCACATCGAAATCCCCGGTAAAGATATCCCGGCCTTCAGCATTCCCCAGAAAATTCAATCCTGTTTTCTTCAGAAGCTGATGTGCGCCCAGGACAAGTTCATTCCCTTTCGTTTCTTCTTCACCGATGGAGAGTAAACCAACGCGCGGGTTCACTCTTCCAAGGACCTCGCGGGCATACGTGGAGCCCATAATCGCAAAGTTCACCAATTGATGAGGGCGTGCATCTACGACTGCTCCAGAATCTATAATGACGACTCTATCCCCGAGCGTCGGAAGCAGGGTAGCGATTGCTGGCTTTTTGATATTTGGAAGATTTCGCCACTTTGTCTGAGCATGGATCAGAAAGGCACCTGTATTTGACGGTGAGACTACCGCTGAGGCCTCGCCGTCCTTAACGAGTTTCACGGCAACGGCCAGAGAGCTCTTCCTCTTTCTCAAAGAAGCGCTTGGCGTATCTTCCATGGTGACCACATCCTCAGCATGAACGATACTGATTCTAGGGTCTTTTCTATCCTTTTGCTTGGTTGAGAGAAGCCTCTTCAGGTTTCGCTCATTCCCAACAAGAACGACCTCGATATTAAACCTCTGGCAGGCAGCAAGTGCTCCCTCCACACAGGGTCTGGGCCCCAGGTCTCCGCCCATGCAGTCTAGTGCAACACGCATTCGTTGATTTGATTCCTTTGGCGTAAAAATGATTCAGCCGCAAAGACACTGGAGAGCGTCTTCGCGGCAATCGCTAGGAACAAGGAAAAACCGGTGCTGTTTACGCCAAAGATTCTGGCGAAACGACTGCTTTACCTTTGTAACTCCCGCACTTAAGACAGATGCGGTGAGGAATTTTAGGTGCACCACACTGATCGCAACTAATGGTCTGCTTTGCCCGCAATTTCTTATGGGCGCGGTCTTTACCTTGTCGTGATCTGCAGTGTCGTCTTCGAGGTACTGGCATGGAAAATCCTCCGATTCAAGAGCGCGAGAGAGTCACAAGAGACTGTACCCCGCGTCAAGCCAGAAAATGAGTAAATTCGTACTTTAGGTTTTTTCTATTTCCTGAGGACCTTTTGAATCTCTCAAAAGGTCCCTTTTATGGGCTTTCACGAGCCGCCTTCTCAATCTTTGCATTAATGTGTTAAGGCGATTTCTGCGTTCGACCGCTGAGCCTTCCCACCGCCCAGTTACCCTGATCGGTTTGAAATACCTCACCCGAAAAGGAATGAATAACTTCGGAAAACGGCGCCACCTCGGGAAGGCTCTTAACGTCCCTGAAATATAGGCGGGAATGATTGGAGCCCCACTTTGAAGAGCGAGGCGACCAACTCCGTTCAGCAGTGGAAGGATTTCGCTCCCATCACCTCTCTGCCCTTCGGGATAAATACAGATCACTTCACCATGCTCCAGAAGGGTTTTCATCAGCCGATAGGTATGGCGGTCGAATTCGTGTCCACCGGCCACAGGGATGGCACCCAGGGACTTCAGGTACCACGCGATGAGAGGATTCGTGTAAAGTCCCCGCCAGGCGAAGAAATACACACGTCGCTTAACGGCGAATGCCGTAGCTGGGGGATCAAAATAACTGACGTGATTAGGGGCGATGATGGCTGGCCCTGACGAGGGGATGTTCTTAAGTCCTTTCGCACGGAAAAAGTAAAAGAACAAGAGTACAAACCCCCCTGCCAATTTCGTGAGGAACATCACAACTTGCGAGTAATCATTTTCGGGAGAGGTCTCTGCGGAATTCTTCACTGGGTGAGCGTTAAACTTTCAACTGCTGATAGACATTATCAACGAGCTCTGCACTCTTGAAGAATGCTTCCTCTTCCGAACTTGAGAGCTCGATCTCAATAGGAGCCTGGGCTCCTTCTCGCGTAATCAGAGAAGGAAGGGACAAGCATAAGTCATCAAAGCCATAGGCTCCTGAAAGTGCGCGAGAAACTGTCAGCAGCCTTGATTGATCATAGTGAATAGCTTCATAAACTCGCAACATTGAGAATCCGATCGCAAAGCTCGTCGCCCCTTTGCGTTCAATAATCTGGTAAGCGGCTCTCTTAACACCATTCGTGATATTCTCCCTGTCTTTGCTAGACATAACCTGTCCCGTCTTTTCTGAGTATTCCTGAATCGTATGTACACCTACCGAGGCGCGCGACCAGACAAGAACCTCTGAATCACCATGTTCGCCTATGACTTTTGCCTGTATATTTCTAGGATCAATCTTAAAGTAATTCGCCAGAAGTAATGAGAATCTCGCTGAATCCAGAGTCGTACCTGTGCCGAAAACGCGCTCACGAGGGAGACCTGACAGATTTAAGGCCAGTCTGGTCATCACATCGACAGGGTTCGTAATGATGACATAGATAGCGCGAGGATTGATTTCTGAGAGCTTCGGAAACAGGGTGTGAAAGATATCTGCATTCCGATGAACAAGCTCAATCCTTGTTTGTCCGGGCGTCTGAGCCGCGCCTGCCGTGATGACAATAATATCGCAATCCCTGGCGTCTTCAAGTTCACCTGTCCGCATTTTGATTGGACGACCGTAAGGTAAGCAGTGGGAAAGATCCATGAGCTCTCCCTCTGCTTTTGCACTGTCAATATCAATGAAGACAATCTCCCCGACCCGTCCCTCATGAACCAGCGCATAGGCAAAGGCAGACCCTACAGCACCCATGCCGATGATCGCAACTCTCTGAGCACCTCTGGGCGTTCTGAGTTGAAAAGCCATTTCTCGGGTCAGGTCAGGTTGTGACAAGGTCACGCCTCCCCAGTTGATTTACTTTTGATGGAGCTCCGTTGCCAGGCTTTGTATATAGGTAGCGACTTCTGATTTGACGTCCCGGCCTTCCTGATTGGATGTTTCTATTAATTTTACCAGAGAACTTCCAACAACGACGGCATCTGCTCCAGCATCTACTGCGGCGCGTACATGTTTCGGTTCGCTGATTCCAAATCCTAACGCTACGGGCAGAGATGAGGCATCGTGCAACTTCTTGATGTAGCCCTCTGTTGAACTTGCAAGTCCACTCAGCTGGCCTGTGGTGCCCTTCATTGAGATCGCATAGACAAAACCACTTGAGCGCTCGCCAATGCTTTTCAATCTCTGAGGGCTGGAGGTTGGAGCTGCCAGTGTAATCAGGTGCAGGTTTTTCTTCTTCAGGATCTCTCGGAACTCGTCCGCTTCATCAAAAGGAAGGTCTGCGGCTAATATGCCGTCTGCTCCGGCTTTTCTTGCCATTTCTGCTGATTCTTCAAGTCCGCGAGCCAGATAGGGGTTATATGCACCGAAGAGTATGACAGGGATGTCTGAGGTCTTGCGAAAGCCTTCCAGTAGCTCAAGAGATCCTGGAAAGGACATGCCCTCATGCAGAGCGACGGTTGATGATTGCTGGATAATCGGTCCATCAGCGATGGGGTCACTGAATGGAACTCCAAGCTCCAGTAAATCACAGCCTGAGTCGCTGATAACACTCAACACATCCTGAGAAATCTTTCTGTTCGGGAAACCAGCGGTCAGATAAAGGATCAGTGCTGCCCGGTTTTCTGATCTGCACGCTGCAAAGAGATTGTCGACTCTGTTCTGTATATCGGTCACAGCACCTAAGGACATTTACTTACCACCTGCAAACGGGTTCACACCTGGGTCGCCACCGGCTGCTGGAGGTGGGCCAAACCCAGCCGGCCCTGAGGCAAACGGATCAGGTCCCTGCGCAGCAAATGGGTCTTGAAAGCCCTGTCCTGGAGCTCCCTGGTTTGGCTGTGGAGGAGGTGGCAGGAAAGGCTCCGTAAATTCTCCTGGCAGGGGAGCAAAAGGATCTTCGAGGAGAAGAGCTTCATCCTCCTCATCTTCGCTTCCAGTCCCTGTTAAGCTTTCTGCGATTTCCAGGGCAGAAGTATTTTCGCCTCTAAGCAGAAAGTAGGTCGCAGGGTCCAGTGGGTCTAAATCATCGGCTCGCTCGTCGAATCCCGCTGCTTCTCTTCTCTGGTCAGCAACCAACTGGACTACAGGTAGAGCGGATTCAAACCTTGCTGCATCTCTTTCGCCAAGGGTCGGTGCCAGAGCTTGCAGAGCTTCCAGTTCATTTTCAAGACGACGTCTTTCCTCAGTATCTAAATCAGTGATCGTCTGCAACCTGTTGAGCGCACTCTCAGCTATTTCAACATACGGCTCCGAGGTTCTCCAGTCTGGTGACGTCCAAGTCATCCCCAAGGGATCACCGTACGAGGAAGCACTGTAATAGGTGCCAGCCAGGCTACGTGCACGTGTTGCAGTGAGGAATTGAAGGTCGACATGGGATGGAGCTCTCTCTGCCGCTTCTGACAAGAGCTGTACAGCCTCTTCATAATTCACGTGGTCGAGCTGTTCAACTGCATCAGCGTAATATGGGCGAGCGTCAGCATTCAGCGCTGAAGCCGACTCCTCTGAAAGGACAACTGTCCAATCGAGCGCTGCTGCCTGTTGGATTACCAGACCGCTCATGGCAAAAAGGCTTAGAAGTTTAAATGATCGCTTCATATGAAAGCTTATCTCCATCCTGAGTTGAGGGAGAATCTCTCACGAAAGCAGGCTGACTCAAGAGAAAGATACCTTGAACCTACCTTCCCGGGCCAGAAATTGACTGGATTCAGCTCATTTTACGGCTTCCGGGCTTAACAGCCTCAGAGCCTTTGGCGCAAAACGGGCAGTCTGCAGGTTCATAGACTTCAAATTCGAGTCGAGTCAGGAAATAATAAGGGACAGAGGGGTTGAAGCTTCCCTTACTCCGGTCAACGATACTGGCATATCCGACAACCTCGGCCTCATGGGCTTTGACCAGATCTGCTACTTCAAGCACTGATTTGCCGGTGGTTACAACATCTTCAGCAATTAACACTTTCTGGCCTGCCCGCAGCTCGAAGCCTCGTCTCAGGACAAAATCTCCACCGTCCTTACGTTCGGCAAAGATGTTGGGGAGGCGAAGACTCTTCGACAGCTCATACCCCCACAGCATCCCACCAATCGCAGGGGAGAGAACAACCTCAGCATTCAGGTCCCGGGGAAGTACCCGGGCCATCATTTCTGCGACCTGCTCGGCCACGTCGGCGTTCTCAAAAAGCTTTGCACACTGGCAGTATCTGTCGCTGTGTAAGCCTGAGCTGAGCAGAAAATGACCAACCAGCAGAGCGTTCTGTCTCTTTAATAACCGTTCCGTTTCCGCTGACAAACTCATGAGGATGCCCCTTCTCTTTCAGTTTTCACCTGGCTGTTCAAATCTTCAGTCTTTTTTCGAATCAACTCAAGCACATCCCCGGTTTCATTTCGTGCGGGGAGAATCCCTCTTGTCACATGAAGGAGATGATCAGCTTTCCGCTCCTCCAAGTTCGTTGCTTTGAGCACTTCAGAAATGCTTCCCCCCTGGGCACCAACGCCAGGGATTAGAAAAGGAAGTGCAGGAGCCACCTCGCTTATTCTCTGAAGATAATCGGGTCTGGTCGCACCGGTGACGAGACCACAATTCTCATGACTTCCACTCCAGATATTTACATTTTCAGCGATGCTGAGAAACAGGTCATTCTTAAGAAGAAAGTCGTCGGCTCCTGGGTTTGAAGTGAGACAGAGGAAATAATTCAATCGATCAGTATATTCCAAAAAAGGGTCGGCGCTATCTTTCCCCATGAGCGGATTAAGGGTCACAGAATCTGCGGCCAGAGATTCGTAGAGCGACTTTGCATAGTGTTTCGCTGTCGAACCGATATCCCCTCTCTTAGCATCAATAATCAGAAATGAATCGTCTGGAATGTGCTCCCGCAATTGATAGAGAAGCTCGATCCCTTCCCATTCTAATGACTCGAAAAATGCGATGTTTACTTTATAGACAGGAGCGATATCCTGGGTGGCATCGATGATAAGTCGTAGAAACTCTTCGTACCCACTAAGCGTGTGTGGAAAGGCTTTTGGCAGGTAGTCAGGAGAAGGTTCCAGTCCAATGGAAAGGATGCTTCCTGTTCTCCTTTGCGCCTGAGCAAGTTTATCAATACTTTTCATAGAACAGAAACTTTCGATTAAAATCCTGTGTTACTTTTTCTTCTTCTTACTATCCGTTTTTTTCTTTTTTTTCTTCGCGGGCGAATTCAACTTCTGTGTTTCCGCGCTGGATTCTCTCACGGAATAAATACCTCCCTCAAAAATCTCCGGGGATATATACGCTGGGTTACCATTCACTAATGTCGCAGCAATTTCTGCCTTCATTTTCTTACCAAGCCAGGGACAGTTTACACTCTTTGAGCCCAGATGCTTGAGTTCAAATGTATATGGTTCGTCGAGTCTCACAAGGTTCAAATCAGCAGGAGAGCCTACTTTCAGTGTTCCCCATCTTTCGTTCATCACCCGGGCTGGTGCACTCGTCATCTTTTCCACAAGAAACTCGAGCGGCCAGCGGCCCGTCGCCACAAACTCTGTGTACAGCACCGGGAAAGCTGTTTCCATTCCGATGATGCCGAACGGAGCAGCGTCGAAGACATTGTCTTTCGCTGTCGCAGAGTGCGGCGCATGGTCTGTCGCAATACAATCAAGAGTCCCATCTTCCAGGGCCTGAATCAGCGCATCCCTGTCCTCTTCTTCACAGAGAGGAGGTTTCATTTTCGCATGGGTGTTATATTCAAGTACTGCTTCTTCAGTCATCGTAAGATGGTGAGGACTCACTTCGGCCGTTACATGAACACCATTTCTCTTGGCTTCACGAATCGCTTCGACACTCTCCCTTGTAGACACATGGCAAATGTGAATATGCCCACCGGTAGCAGCTGCCAGAGCAACATCACGAGCGACAATAATCGACTCACTTACCCTCGGAATCCCTTTCAAGCCAAGCTTGAGAGATGTAATGCCCTCATTCATCACACCTTCACCTGTGAGGTTCATGTCCTCACAATGTTCCATAATCGGCACCCCGAGCATACTTGTATATTCCAGGGCACGACGCATGATCTCTGCATTCATCACCGGAAGGCCATCGTCACTGAAAGCTCCCGCTCCCACTTTCTGTAACTTTCCAAGGTCTGTTAATTCTTCGCCCTTCATCCCTAGTG
This sequence comes from uncultured Candidatus Sumerlaeota bacterium, assembly GCA_964437365.1. Classification (GTDB taxonomy): domain Bacteria; phylum Sumerlaeota; class Sumerlaeia; order SLMS01; family SLMS01; genus CAYTGM01. Next base: position 189,215 of record CAYTGM010000002.1, read on the forward strand.
TTATACAGGCAACCGGGATAACATTTACGCAACCAACTGATTCTGCGCGGGAAATGACATATTGAACGCCTGTTTCTGAATCACAGACAGGTTTTGTATTGGGCATGCAGAAGATCGTTGTATACCCACCATGGGCAGCAGCACGCGTTCCAGTCTCGATCGTTTCTGAACCTTCAAATCCCGGCTCACGGAGATGAGTGTGCAACTCAACGAAGCCTGGGAAAATCGATAACCCTTTCGCATCGATAACGTGCTCGGCGATACGAGCCGGAATCTCCTTATCTATATCGACGATCTGGCCATTCTCGATGAGGATGTCCCGTCTACCATTGATTCCTTGAGAGGGATCAACCAGGTGTCCATCAAGTATCAAAGTCTTATTCATGCTCTCTTGCTCCCTGAAGTAGATAAAAAACGGACATACGGATAGCAACTCCGTTTGTCACTTGATCGGCGATGAGCGTTCTGGGTGACTGCAGGACATCCCGAGAGATTTCAATTCCTCTGTTTACGGGACCTGGGTGAAGGATAATGGCTTCAGGGTGGGCGTAAGACAGCTTTTCAGAATCAAGGCCGTATAGAAGCTGATATTCCTTAAGTGAAGGAAAGAGATTTCTGCTCTGACGTTCCAGCTGAATTCTGAGGAGATAGACGACATCAGCATTTCTCAAACCTTCCCGAAGTGAGTGAACAACTTTGACGTTCATTTTTTTGAACTTCTCGGGAACAAGCGTAGGAGGACCAATGAGTGTCACGTGAGCGCCCAGTTTATTCAGTAACAGAATGTTTGAGCGAGCCACACGACTATGGAGAATATCTCCGATGATAGCAACGCGAAGTCCTTTGATGCTCCCGAGGGCTTCGCGCATTGTGAAGGCGTCAAGCAACGCTTGTGTGGGATGTTCATGCTGTCCATCGCCGGCATTGATGATAGAAGCTTTCATCGCCTTACTCAGAAAGTGATGAGCACCGCTGCTGCCATGACGCATCACCACATAGTCAGCTCCCAGCGCCTCGATTGTTTCCACCGTGTCGAGGAGTACCTCGCCTTTTTTGACACTGCTGGTGTTGATATCAAAATTGATGACATCAGCCGAGAGGCGTCTTGCTGCAAGTTCAAATGATGTTCGTGTTCGAGTTGAGTTTTCGTAGAATAAATTGACAACGGTTTTGCCGCGAAGCGTTGGGACAGTCTTGATGGCTCTTGTGATAACTTCTTTAAATCCCTTGGCCGTATCTAGAATAGAAATGATTTCTTTCGCGGAAAGCTGTTCGATGCCCAACAGGTGCTTACTTTTGAGCACCGCTGCTTCCTTACTTTTCTTCATATCGGACTCCGTAGTTTGATAGACAAGCTATACGGACGGACCAGCCCCCGGGGCAGTCAGTCACTTCCCTCTAGACCCCTTTAATTTCAGCAGACTCTGCGCCTTTGGGTTCATCCACAGCACCCATGCGGTTCATGACTTTCGAGCTTCTTCTTGGACGACCGTCAACATACATCCCCGTGAAGCACGTTGTGCAGTACCCGAGAGTTTTCGGCATAGCGTTCATCAGCCCTTCGATGCTCGCGAATCCTATCGAGTCGACACTGAGATAATCCCGCATTCCCGCTATATCAAAGTTATTGGCGAAAAGCTTCTCTTCATCCGGTGTGTCTATGCCATAGAAGCAGGGGTGCTTCCATGGAGGAGCCGTAACGCGAAAGTGTACTTCACGAGCCCCACTCTCTCTCAGCATTCTCACGATCTTTTTCGCAGTCGTGCCTCGCACAATCGAATCATCCACAACAATGACACGCTTGTCCTTCAAGACCTCCTTGACCGGATTGTATTTCATTTTGGCGCCGAAATCACGCATGTCCTGAGAGGGTTGAATGAAGGTTCTTCCGACATAGTGTGAACGGACGAGACCGATCTCAAGAGGGATCCCTGCCTCCCGTGCGTAACCATTGGCAGCAGCATTGGAAGAATCCGGGACGGAGATGACCACATCCGCATCCACCGGATGCTCACGGGCAAGTTCTTCCCCAAGTCTTTTGCGGAACGTATAGATACTGCTTCCCGCTGCGTGGCTGTCCGGGCGCGAATAATAAATCAATTCAAAAACGCAGAAACTCTGTTCTGGAGAGTCCAGCAGCTCAATCTTTTCAACATTTCCATCTTTGAACGCGACAACTTCCCCAGGTTTGAGCTCTCTCAGAAAAGTTGCGCCAAGAATATCCAGACCGCATGATTCAGAGGCAACAACCCAACCGCCACCGGGAAGCGAGCCCAGGCAGAGTGGACGAAAGCCGCGCGGATCTTTAATCGCATATAGATCACCATCATGAAGCAACGTCATGGAGAAAGCCCCACGAAGACGCTTCAGTGCGGTTTGCAGAATATCAAGAAAACCGTTCGCTCGGTTTTGAGCGATGAGATGGATGAGGAGTTCACTGTCGGTTGTTGATTGGAAAATCGCGCCATTTGCTTCCAGGTTCCTGGCGAGCTCGTCCGCATTGGTCAAGTTGCCGTTGTGGGCGACTGCCAGATGCCCACCGCGGTAGTTACCGACCAGAGGCTGAGCATTACTTGCAGCATTCAAACCGGTTGTCGAATATCGAACGTGACCGATCGCTACATTGCCTTTCAGCTTTTCAAGCTTCTTTTCATTGAAGACTTCTGAGACAAGTCCCTGCCCTTTGACGGTATTAATCTGTGAGCCATCGTAGGCGGCGATCCCGGCACTTTCCTGGCCACGGTGCTGCATTGCATACAGAGCCATGTAACAAAGCTTTGCGGCTTCCGGGTGGTCATAGACACCAACCACGCCACAGCCTTCCGGGGGTCTTTGAGCAATGTCCTCGGCGGTAAAGACCCGTGTCATGTCTGACATAAAACTGCGCTTTCTATTTCAAGAGAATCAAAAACTTTAAGCGGTCTCAGACACCGCTACTCGTTCATGACTTGTTACTCAACATGCCGTGCCCCCTCGCCGCAAGAGAGGATTTGCATCCTTTTAAATTTGCCTGATTTAGCCTTTGACCATTAAAGAAATGCGTAAAGAACCTGGGTTGCAGCACCGACGATGATTCCAATTACTCCGCCCAGTCGAACAATTCCCGAAAGCTCTCTTTTGCTGACTCTTTTGATAGTTTCTTCCAACCGATCCGTATCAAAAGAACGAATCTTCTCAGTGACAATCGACTCGACATGCATCTGTTTGTGGAGAACTTCGGGAATAAAACCCTTTGCTCTCTTTTCCAGATAGTCACCAGCAATGTTCCCCGCGATATCCCACTCGCGCTCAGGAATGAGCTCAAGAAGTTGAGCTGCGGGGCGATTCTCCACTAGCTCTGAAATGAAATGACGGACTGAAGATCGAATCCAATTCTTTCCCTGATCAGTCTCCAGTAAGCCTGTAAGTCTGCTGCCTGCAAGCTGTACAAGCTCGCTCCCCGCACTCTCCTCAGATTCGCAGAAAGACCGGATGCTTTGCGTGAAGAATGTTTCAACCTGGTGGTCCCACATCTCGGCGTTCTTCTCTTCACTTAAAAATCTCAAGAGAGATTCCTGAACCGTTCCAGCCAGTTTTTCACGCTTCTCACCTCCCTCTTCACTCGACAGCTCATTAAGAAAGCCTTCCAGTCCTGAGAAAATCCCTCTATTGAGTTCCTCCCAGATTCTCTCACGAACCTCGTCACCTTCCATCAATGACGCCGCTTCATTACAGATATCAGACCACTTTTGACGTAAAAGATCCATGATGACTTCATCATTAATAAACATGGTAGCCATTGGGAACTTCTGCGTGATATACAACTGGAGCTTGCCCGCAATACGACGTCTGATTCCCGGGGCAACCCCCTCATCCTGAAGAAATCCGATCAGCCCTTTTTGAATCTTACTGGTAAACTGTGCGGCAGCGGTCCCGATCTCGTGCTCGAAGAGATCGAGGGAAATGATTCCCTCACCCTTTTCACTATCATGAAGCTTCGATAAAACATCCTCCAGAAGCTCTTTGAAACCTTCTGATGCGACCACCTGCCGAACGCTCTTACTGAGAAAGTTGCTGAAACGACCTTTCTCTTCTTTGGAGAGCCAGTTCCCGATGGGACGTTCGTAACGATCTTGCAGCAGCTGCTTGAGCAACGAAGTCAGGCCCTCGTGGGTTCCAAGCTGACTCTTAATCAGATCTAGAATTCTCGACGATATATCATCGGCGATAATCTCTTCCAGGCTTTCGATTACGTGGCGATGGTCAGGACCTACAACATCGATGAGAGGTTTATTCGAGTCCTTCAATCGGCTTTTCTCTTCAATGAGAAGGTCTCGGATGGGATCAGAAAGATTTATTTTGTCGAGATGCGTAAGAAGAGTTTCCTGATCCAGAAGATCATTTCCCACGGTGCGGCCGATCGCTTCCGCGAGGCGTTCCTGATTTTTCACGACAAGGCCCGGTGTCATGGGCAGTTGCAGTCCGAAAACATGCGCAGGCTTCTTAGGGTGAAACAGCATCCATACGGCCAGCTGATTCGTCAAGTATCCGATCAGTCCTCCAACCAGGGCTCCTTTGCCTGCGATCAGTAGCAGTTCCTGTATTTCCATTGGCTTAGTCTATACCCAGCCTTTCCATGTCCTCCTCGTCGATATCGAGCACCCGTGCTACTTCTTCCTTTAAGGTTATCCAGACTTCCTCTTCGAGTGTTTGCCTGTCATGGCCGTGGAGAGACAGGTTTTCCCGGAAGAGCACGATCTTGAAAGGTCCCTTACCCTTATTTTGATCATCCTCCGTGAGCTCTGTATCTGTGAGGACAACAAGAGGCATTGTCGGATCGAGTACAGGATCTGCCGAGAAAAGGAGGTTGTCAGGTGGGCGCATCTCAATCTCCACATGAAAATCCTCAAAGTTGGCAGACAATTCCTCGGGAAAATCATCAAACAAACGTGCAATCATTTTGATGAGTTCATCTTCTGACAATTCTGTAGGAATAAAGTACTTCTCTTCGTCCAGCTCGTGGGCTGTTTTGAAGTAGACATGTGAGAGGTCCTTCTGCTCATTCCTCATGGCAAGAAGGCCCAGATAGTACCAAACCTCGGCATCGTCCGGTTGCTCAACGCTGCAAATTTCAAGAAATGTCTGGGCGGCATGAAATCGACAAATATGATAAAGAGAGATTCCTGTGGAAGCGCGAGCGTCATAGCGTTCCGGGTCGTACATCGCTACACGGTTGAAGGAAAGAAAGGCTTCCTCATACATGGCGGCTCCCCAGTAAACATCTCCCTGAAGCATAAGAAAACCAGAATAAGAATGACGTTCAGTGTCCTCGCCAAAGGACTCCAATAGAGTCAGAGCTTCATCACACTTAGCAAGTGCCTCGTCCATGAGGCCTTCGCTGCTGGCGGAACGGGCTGACTGGTAGAGCTGTTCAAGGGTCTGATCAAGTTCTTCTGGATTCATGAGCGTGAAGCCGGTCTCTAACGGTAGCGTTTAGAATACCCTGCACTAAGGGGGAGGCAACATGCGACGGACGCCAAAGGCGTTTCAAGCCGATTCGTCACGATTTTCCCTCAAGGCCCGTTCCTTCATTCTCATTGAAGATGATTGAAGAGAGATAGGTGCTGGAGTCGATCATGAAGTACACAGAAGTTCTGGAGATCCCACCTTCAGGGATTCACAAGCCCCGGTTTTTCCAGGAACTCCTTCTGCAGCGGGGAGGTCGAACGGGGTGACGGACGTCTGACGGACGTCTTAACGACGTCTTACCTACGTCTTGAGACGTCCGTCAGACATAGGAAGGACGAGGTCGTGAGGAAGGTCACCTGGTGAGGTTGCCTCGCGCTACCTCCTTTATGTTTGTAGAATAGAGATAGGATTGATCTTCAAAAGTCCTGCTCATTCTATGCTGGCTGCGAGAAGTAGCTCTGGGTGCCGGAAAGCCTCGAAACCGCTCCTCCATAAACGCGTTTCCAAGCACACAGCAGATCCATCTCTCTCGCTCACCATCTATCTAACCATGACTTTTGCAGATCACACTAAATCTCAGGGCCTCGAGAACCTCCTCGTGACGCATCAGAAGCAGCCGGAAGCCTTCATCTACTTTCACTCCATAAGTCTTTTCAGGCTACACATTCCTCCTTGCCCTGACTGAAACCGGGACAAACCCTATGGCAAGAAATTCAATCTTCTACAACAGGAGTTGCGGACAGCAGGTTCTGTCGGCCAGAAAGTCTGAATGAAATCAAAGGTAAAACAAATACTCTCAGTTTTTTCCATGGCGCTTGTGATCGCTCTGTCAGGATGCTCGACGACTCCTGTTCAGCAGGTTGAAACTCTGGAAGCTGATGAAGTGGAGCAGGAAGTCGATCGCTCGGTTCCTGAATCAGGTCCTCAGCCCGTTGTGTCAGACGCGCTCCTTCTCGATAATGAGGCCCTGCAGGAACTCGATCCCTACCAGCATTTTCTTCTGGGGGTTGAGAAAGCCCATCTGGATGGATTTCCAAATTTGAGATTTAATCGTGTTGGATTGCTGACAGATAATGCCGCACTGAACACACGAGGAAAACATACGATTGAGCTGCTGGAAGAGGCGAAGCGGGTCACGCTTTCCCACATTGTCCTCGTGAACGCTCATCCCGATAGGGAATTGCCCTACATGGAGGAAGTGCTGGCGGGGATTGATGAGAACCGCGTCTTTGAGGTTAGCACGGAATCTGATCTGGACCAGCTTGATTTTCTTAAGACAATTGATATACTGGCCATTGACCTCAATCTCAATGGCTCAAGGTCCGGTCTCGAGTTTAAGGCTCTTGTGGAAACAATAGCCTGGGCAGCCCTTCATAATAAACAGGTGGTTGTGTTTGATCGACCTCTCCTGGCCATGTCATCTACGACCATAGGGGCTCCCGCCTCTGCCTCCGACGCTTTGTATAGTGGGATCATCTCATTTCCGGCCATGACTCCCGCCGAGGTCTCAAGCTATTTGAAAAAGGTTCAAGGGCTTCAATACTACCAGGTCGTCTACCCTGTTAATAAATGGAGCCGATCAGACGCGATAAATTGGCGGACGTATAGATCAGACGATCAATTAACGGAAGCACAGCGAACGCGCTTGCAAATGCTTGAGGATTCAGCTTTCGGTCATGAAGAGGCTGCTCAATTACTCTCGATTGCTGAGCTCCTGCCGGCAGATCATTTTTCAAGTCGATTGCAGGTAGGCGGCGGGGTTGCTCTCGATCTGACACCAAAGATAATTCCTGCTGTTTCAGCGGCAGAAAGGATCAGTGCGCTTGACTTGAAGGGTCTTGATGTTCAGGTCTCAATCAGTCAGAATAATGAAGAGCAAAACTGGCTTATTCTGCGTCGCATAGAAAGTCCTCTCTTTGATCCGTTTCTCGCTGCCCTGAAGATTCTGCTTTCTGGTGTACCTGATATATCCGATCCTGAACTTACTGAAACCTTGTATGAAATATACGGTGAGGATATCGTGAAGTTACTTCAGAGCGGGATGACGCCTGAGCAGATCGAACGACGCCTTAGAACTAATACCAGCTTTACACGATTCCTTGAAGATAGACAACGGGTGCTTCTCTACGAATGAAAATAGCTCAACTTATTTCGCTGACAGGGATATTGATCTTTATCCTATCCTCCATGACTCTAAGTTCCTGTGGTCGAGAGAAGAATGGTAACCGTGAAGAAGGACCCGAAGGATCAAACGGGAGCAATCAGCGTGGGGCAGAGATCACTGGACAAGTGACAGTTCCCCAGGGTGTCGAACCTTTCGGTGTTAGTATCTTTGCCGAAGGGACCTCCTTTATGGCACTCACAGACTCTGACGGAGAGTTTACAATTCAGGGGCTGAGAGCAGGAGAGTACCGAATCAGAGCGATGCGTCCCGACCTGGAAAGCGTCCTTGTTGAAACGATCACGATCACTGAGTCTGATATACAGGCTGACCAGCCTTTTCTCCGATTGAACAACGTTCTCATGGAAGCGAAAGACTCGAATACGACGGGAGCTGCTCAATTTGCCCAGAAGGCCTTCGGTGGTGTTCGGGGTAGAGTTGCCTTAAGTGATGGAAACGAAGCGGATGGTGTTGTCATAACAGTAGAAGGGACCAGGTTTAGAACGGTCACTCTTCCCGATGGCTCCTACGAATTGATTCATTTGCCTCCCGGAGAATATGCACTGGTATTCTCAAAATCAGGCTACGAATCGATTATCTGGCCTGTGGATATAGAAGCAGGCGATGAAACCGTTGTCAATGACATCACTCTTGAAGCTGAAGTGAGCCAGGTTGCTGGTTCAGGTCGGACGATATACGGAACTGTGGAGCTCTTGAATGGAGCGGGAGAACGTTTGACTGATTATAGCTCTGTGACGGTGAACCTTATGGGAACGGACATGTTTACGACTCCCGCTCCTGATGGAAGCTATCAGATGAGGAGCGTTCCACCCGGAAACTATCGAGTATCTGCCTCAGCTCCAGGCTTTGTGCTGGAGCGCCAGGTCGATGTCAATCTGTCAGCTGTCCCGACGGCTGAAGTAAACCTGAGGTTGTCAGAAGATCTTCGCGATATGAGTGATTTGGGCTCTCTCTTTGGTCGAGTCTTCCTTGAGGATAACCCCTCCAGCTTCGCTGGTATATCAGTAGCTCTCGGCGGAACTCAATCTGTGACCTATACGGATTCTGATGGAAATTATGAAATCCTTAACGTAGAAGAAGGTACCTATGAATTAGTGGCTTCTTTCAATGGATACAAGACTGTCAACATAGATGGAATTCGGGTGGCGGCAGGGGAGATTAGTGAAGTTGAGGATGTCTTGCTTGAGTTAGATGTTGAAAGGCCCCGCGTATTATCAACAAGCCCGGCAGATGGGGAAACAGACGTGTCTATCAGGTCTCCAATGATCGTAACGATACGGTTTTCCCAAGAGATGGATATGAGATCCGTTGTAGATTTTTTAGAGGTTCGCCCAGAGGTGTCATATCGTGCCGACTACTCTCCCTACGGTAATACTCTTCGCCTGGAACTCGATGCTGTAAGTGCTGAGAATGTCCTGAAATACAATACACGCTACACAGTCACCATAGGCGAGAGTGCTGCGAACAGCAAAGGAGTCGAAATGGGTGAGGACTTCGACTTTCGTTTCACTACTGGCAAGGCAAAGATTATTGATACAAGGCCTCGAGACGGTGATGAAAGAGTTCCATTCTACCCTGATGAACCGCTCGTCGTTTACTTCAATGCGCCTGTAGATCCCGATTCTATGAGCAACGATGACATAGACTTTCGACCAGACCTTACCGGTAAACCCACCATTTACTTCAGAACAGATAGCGACACCGGATGGAGTAGACTGCACATTGAAGGTATAGCCGAACCCGATACGGAATATAGGGTTCGCATCAAACGCAACGCCCGAACTCTAACGGGTGATTTCATCTCTAATGTTCCCTACACCTTTAAATTCAAAACCCGTGAACGAAAGACATGGGACGAATTACGGGGATATAACTATGATGAGAAAGATTTGAGAGAACGCGAACGGAGGCGTTGATAGTCATCAATGCTTATTTCACGGATACTTCGAGTTTTCGGTCTTGTTCTATTTCCTGCGTGCCACCTCCTGGTATTCCTTGTGCCACCTCAGTTTGTCAGCGCGCAAATTGACGAAGAATTAAAATTAGAGTTCTTTCTTGAGAATATCGACAAAGACTATGCTTCTGAATTACCTGGCCGGTTTAGATCTTTTTCATTCCGTTCTCATCAGGGTCTTATTGATTACTCTTCCCCCGAGCAGAACTTAACACCTTTAGGAGAGTCTGTACATCGCACCATTTTCCACGCTGGAAGCAGTGGTGTGTTAAAGTCTTTGCGTTTTACGGAGCTCGAAGGAGAGCTCCTGTTCTTTTTTGATGGGAGTGCAACTCCTCAGTTTACAACATTGGTTTCTTCCCTCTTTGATTCAGAAGAAACGTTCATTCCAGACTTCCTTAAGACCGAAGCGGAAGGCGTCTATACGATCTATTTCCCGTTTCCGTTTGGCAGGAGTTTGAAAATCAAGTACCTTGGTCCTGCTTCAAATCATGTTGAAGGGTTTGTGACTTTTATCAACCACCCAAATGGAGTCATTTCCTGGGTGCCAGCGATGGGTTTAAATGACGATTCAAGAAAGATTCTCTTAAGTCTGGAAGAGAAAGAAAAGGATGGAGGGCTGCGGGTTAAAGAATCGGATTGGATTACTTCTCCTGAAGTGAAGCTGCAAAGACCGGCTGAAAACGCTTCGCAGATATCCTCTGTAATTTACGAGGAGGGCGAACAGGCAACCAAGGCGGGGCAATTTGTCTATCTTGAGGCTCCGGTTCAGTTTGCTACTCGTGATACCGTTGAGCTTACCACGTCTGGTGAAGATGTAGAATTCTGGTCAAGTATAGAAGTAAATGACTCAGTCAGCTATATGCGCTTATCTCTTGATTTACCTTTGGGTTGGATGGGAAAGCTCAGTGGTGCTGACAAAGCGATCGAAGTTTTTGATATCGGCTGGCCATTTCTAGATACGTGGGATCCAGGGCTGGGCAGTCAGAAATATCTCACTAGAATTCTGCCACCAGAAAATCGAATTTCCTCAAGCTACTTCTCTCAGCTGAGGCTTGAGGTCACGATGAAGAACGGTGAATGGTATCGAGAAACACTCCCTGTTGAAATTAAAGCGACGCCAAATTCCGAAAAAATCGTAAAGATTGATTATTACGGTAGGATTCAGTCAGAAGAACCTTTCTTTGGTGAGCCTGGAGACAAGGTTGTTGTGACTTATCTCCATAGGCCGGATACCGATGCCCAGCTTTTAGTGAAGTCAGAATGGGGTGATCGTGTCTATAGGCCAGAGGGGATCTTCAAGAAAGGTGAAGGTGAGTTCCTGGAAATCTACCCGGTTGGCGATGAACCTGATTGGGTTGCTCCCATCTCTTTTGTGGAACCTCGGCTGTCTGGAAGTCAGGCTACAACTCCGACATTGGAGTTACGTAGAGGTATATTGCCTGGGCGGCCGCAGGATATGGCAGAGAGAGCTCTTTCATATATTGAAAAACCTTCTGGTGTCTATCGTCGCCCTGAGCCTGTTATAGATCTCTCAGCAGAAGACTTATTAAAGACTCTTCAGCTACTTAGTTTTTCGAAGGATAGTGAGATCGAAGTTCAGCAAACCCCAATGGTGTCCTTGCAGGACGTGAAGGTTGCCAGGGTTGGCTTGTCTATTCGTGACCGGGATTCCCTCGCCGAGAAACCACTCGAGAGCGTGTTGATGTGGCGACCTGCCTTTGCAGGCGAGAGAGTTCAGGTTAAACACGAAGAAATCACCGGCAGGAAGGTTTTCGGGTTCGAGTTTGCGCACTCTTCACACGGCGGTGTGGTCGCTATACGGGATTGTGATGGTCGATTTCTGGCTCAGCAATCATTGCAGACAGGTAGCAATGTTGTCCTTCCAAGGTTGGTGTTAGTAGAAGGGTACATTCCAAACCGAGAGGATTTTCTCTATCTGGAAGTGCTGGGTTCTGCACCTGGTAGCGGCGATCTCGAAGTTGGGTTGAGTCGTTTATTGATTTTTGAAGAGAACTCTATTGAAGAAGTTTACTCTAACTATTTCAAGACCTTTTGAAGGGCGGATGGAAGGTGTTTCCTGGTGAAAACTTGATAAAGAGTTAATTTTTCCGGTTTACTGTTGCGCTCTCGAGCCATGGAAAGCTGGGTTAAGGGCCCTTGACTAATTACCCCCAGATAATGGGGAAAATTTAATATGATTCACTTCATCTGAACAGGATAAACAATGGTTTCTAAGTTTCTCGTACCTCAACTTTTTCTCGGACTCTTTCTTCGCAAGCTCGAAGTGGAAGATTACAAGAAACTGGCAGAGTCTCTGCCTTGGCGCCTTCCTGAGTTCGACGGTCAGCCACAGATTGCTCAGAACGTTCCTAAGAACGCTCCTCCAGAGGCAGCTCGTGCACGGTTCGGATCTGCTGATGGACGTAAGGTTCTTGAAGTTGGCCCAGCCAAAGTTCAGCTTCGCATGATGCCAGGAGAGCTGGTTCCTGGACAGGGTAACCAGAAGAGTCTTAAGCCAGCAGGTATCGCTGATGCCTTCAGTGAGTTTCAGGCTCTGGCTGCGAAGGTTCATTCTGTCTTCAGCGAGCATTATGGCGCTACTGCCAATCGCATGGGAGTGATGACGGAGCTCTTTGCTCATCTTGGCGGTTCAGCAAACCAGAGAATGCAATCTACCTTTCTGACTGATTCAAATCATTTTGGCGAGCGTTTGATGGAACTGAATATTCAGGCACTTTCACGTCCTACTCTGGGTGACAGAACTGTCAACAGATGGCTGCGGGTGAAGCCGCTGCGTTCAAGTGATGAGAAGAAAGCAGATCTGGCAATGGGTGTTGAAGTTGATATCAACACTCTTCCTGAAGATTCTTACGATGTAACAGCTGAAGAGATTGAAAAGTTCATCGGTGAGGTACAGCGTCACATTGAAGAGAAGGTTCCCCTTCTTCATGAGAACGCCCTCTTCGAAGGCTGATTAAACTTGATGGCTGAAGAAAAAGGAACACCAGTTTGGAGTAAACGTGTCGGCGACCAGGCGGTCGCCGACGTCAATATTCAGTTTTGTGCTGGGTATGATGTGAAAGGGCGCGAGGCGGCCGATAAGCGACTGGCTCCCTTCGACCTTGAAACAAACGCAGCTCATCTTGTGATGCTTGTTGAGGAAGGTCTTCTCACAACAGAAGACGGTGAAGCACTTGCAGGCGCTTTAATCGATCTGCGCAAAAGGGTCGCCAGCGGTGAGGATATTCTCCTGCCAACCGCTGAAGACATTCACATGTCAGTAGAGACTCATGTCACAGCAAGAATTGGTGAGGGTGCCGGGGGAAGATTGCATACGGCACGGTCGCGAAACGATCAGGTGGCTACAGACATGAAGTTGTGGCTTCGGCGAGAAACTGCAGCGATCGCTGAAAGTCTATACAAACTGGCTCAGAGTCTTGCAGATCATGCAGAGCAGCATGTTGAGACAGTCTGTGCAGGATTTACTCATGGCCAGCCCGCTATGGTTACAAGCTGGGGACACTGGACGATGAGCTATATACCTCGGATCTTGAGAGATCTTCGGCAGGTGATGGGTCTCTTACAGGATCTGAAAACTTGCCCTCTGGGAGCTGCTGCGAGCTACGGAACAAGCTGGCCGATCAATCGAGAACGGACAGCTCAACTTCTCGGGTTTAAATATCCGACACCGTCTGGTACTGACGCAATCTGGTCACGCGGAGAATTGGAAGGTCGAATGGCAGAGGCTTTAGCCAGGTTTCTCACACATCTTGCAGGAATCGCCCAAGATCTCATTCTTCTAACGACACCACCTCGGAAATGGCTCAGGTTGGCTGATGAACATGTCACCGGCAGTAGCATCATGCCACAGAAGAGGAACCCTGACTTTGCCGAAGTCACACGCTCGCGTGCAAGTTATGCCCTTGGTATATCGCAGTCTCTCAATGGTATCTCCAGTGTGCTGCCAACTGGATATAACCGTGACTCGCAGTGGACTAAATACCTGGCAATGGATGCGGTAGACAATGCCCGAGGATCGGCTGAACTCTTTTCCGACGTATTCAAAAACCTGACTGTAAATAAACAGGAAATGGAAGCCGATTGTCGGATCGGATTTCTGAATGCTACCGATGTTGCAGATTTCCTCTCTTCAAAAAGGAATTTACCGTTTAGAACCTGTTACAGGCTTCTTGGGGAGATCACCAAAGCGTGCGAAGATGCGGGTGAAATTCAACTCCATACGGTAAACACAGTTCTGGACAGGGAAGGTATAGACCAGATAAGTGATGGTGAGTGGGAAAAGCTTGAGAATCCCAGGCTGCTTCTTGAGCTGAGGGATCAGACAGGAAATCCCGCCCCGAAGAGAGTGAAAGAATCTTTGAAGCTGCTTCGTCGCGAACTTGAGGAGTCGATTTCTGACCTTCACAAGACCGTTCAGGATTGGGATGAAGCATCAGAGAAACTTTGGAAACTCCTTGAGGTTATGGCTGCCAGGTAAGCTTTCGAGTTGTCTATCATGTCACTATTTAAAAAAATCTTTGGAATCGGTTCAGGCAAGAAAAACCACCAGGGTGATTCCCGTAAAGAGCAGCTCAATAAAGATAAAGATAAAAATGAAACGGTCGTTCCTGTTCTCAATTTGTCCGAGGCTGATCAGCTTGTTCGTTGTGACTGCATTAATTGGAATGAAACTTATCAGACTCAGTTCATTGAGAAAACTCTCCCTGAACGAGTTGGGGAGAGACTCACTCCCCTCCTGTTAGACGAAGAATTTAAAGAAAACCCCTTCTGTGCTCCCATTGATAGTTGTATTCTTTTTGCGATGATTGCCGAACTTGAACCAGGGAGAATTATGGAAGTTGGTTCTGGGTATACAACAGACGTAATGAGGCATGCCAAGGAAGTCTATATGCTTCCTGGCGAACTGATCTCAATTGATCCTTCTCCAAGAAAAGATATCGAGGAGATGGTTGATGCTTTTCTTGAGTCTCCCTTACAGGAGGTACCAGCTTCAGACTTTGAGATCCTGATGCCAGGTGAAGTCGTTTTTTTTGATACGACTCATATCGATAAAGTGGGTGGAGAGGTTGTCTATCTGTTTGAGGAGATCATGCCCGTTCTGAAACCTGGTATCATTGTTGGGTTTCATCAAATTCGTATTCCGAGGAACTATACGGAATCTGAGTTGAAACAAGGGTTTTCTGAACAGAAACTTCTATTGGATTTTCTGGAAAAAACTCCTCACGAAGTCTTGTTTGCGGGAGGCTGGTGGAAAGAAAATCAGCCAGGCAAGGTGTCCGCTCATCTGCCTTTGGATGATAAGGCACAGGAGTCAGTTCAGTTCTGGTTTCGTATATTGGCAGATTAGATTCACGCCTGCTTCACTCTTAAATAATTAATATATAAAGAATGTTTCTTTGTCGTAGTTTTCTCCATTCAGGAGGATGTGAAGTTCCATGTTCTGCACAGTATAGGCCCGTCTATAATTTTCATATACATGCGTTTCTCCTTTCCAGGCATTTGTGTTTGGCGTCTTGATGAAAAGAAGGTCGAAAGGTCCAGATCGTCCAACAGCAATATTCTGATCGGCAGTGTCTACCAGACCTGTGCATAAACGCCAAACCTCATAATCATCCCAAATGTCATTCGACCCTAGATTGATGTCACGAAAGATCGGAAAGTCTATTTCACGCTTGTCGCTCGTTGGTTGGATTTCGCCAGCTGTAAAGTCGAAGAGATCGCCCCGGTCCAGGTAGCTCAATCTAATCCCGCGTATACGACCCATTTCTTCTTTAATCGATTTGGAAACGTCTATATTGATGACTCCCATCGCCCCTATCACAGACCCTCTTTCCAGCTGGAAATCAATGACAAAACCGGTGTTGTCGTCGACCCCAAAACCTAACTGCTCTCCGCTCTCCATCGTTGCGATGAGAAGTCGTCCAAGTCGACCTCTCTCAAGAAAGTGCTGATCCGTTATTCCGTAAGGGAAAAAACCTAGCCCCTTATCTATCTGAACACCGCTTGGTGAAAGTCCCTTGATTAGAGAAAAGTATGAATTGCCTCCGGTGATCATAGGATCACTCATAATAGCTGCTCCAGCACTGGACCCTGCGACGACCGCTCCGTTCTGATGTGCCGTATAGATAGCTGCAAGTGCAGAGGTTGGAGATCCACCATTATCGAAGAGCACCTCCCCAATTCGTCTTTGATCTCCGCCAGTGAAATAAAATCCACCACATGTTGAGATAAGCTCGATGATTTGTGGATCTTCAACGGAGCTCGGATTACTTTCCGTGATCATTAAAGGGATCGCACTGTTCGGAAGGTACTCATTGAATGTTTCAACGAGAAGGTTTGCAGCAGATTCAGGGGACGAGCTTGCAGTCGGTATGACTCCGATCGGTCCTTCAGTTTTGTCATTCAGTATACCTTCCCAGACATCCACATTATCAAGTGCCATAGAACCACCGAGAATATAGAGGCGTCCTGGAGCGGATTGAGAACGGGGCGGAAACAGAATTAAAGAGTAGAGAATGATGAGTGTTGCAAGCACTCTGGCCATTGATTAACCCTCCCTGATAATTCCAGTCAGGCCTTTGTCTTCTTAAAGTACAATACTCTAAGAGTTGGCGAGCATCGAAGACAACCGATCTATTTAGGAAGGGTCAAAAAGTGTTTTGCTACTTGTCGTTCCATTCTCAGGCGCTTTGCGCAAGCAGCTCCGCTGCGAGTTCTCTTCCTTTTTCGGAAGCTTTGCCACCGTCCAGCAAACGAGCTAATTCACTCTCTCTTTGAACTCCTTGTATATAGTCCACCCGTGATTCCGTTCTGCCTTCTTTGCCGTACTTACTGACAACTAAGTGGTGATCAGCTTCAGATGCGACAGAGGGGTTATGTGTCACACAAACTATTTGGGAAGCCGAAGAGAGCATGCTAAGCTTTTCTGCGACTGCTCTTGCAGCTGATCCTGATATTCCTGAGTCGACCTCGTCAAAAACCATGACAGGTACCGATGTCGACTTTGCATTCAGGGCGCGCAGAGCGAGCATAATTCTACTCAATTCTCCTCCGGAAGCAACGTTCTGGATAGGTTCAAGCCGCTCCCCTTCATTAGTAGAAATGAGGAGAGCCATTTCCTCGAGACCTCCAGCGGTGCAGAGTTTACCCGCTCGTCCAAGCTCCAAACCCGTTGTGTTCTCTGGGAAGTCCATTTTGATCTTTACGTTAGGCATAGCAAAATCTCTAAGGATTGACTCGAGAGGGGCGATCAGACTTTTTGCACTCTTCTTCCTTGCTCGACTCAGTTTTTCAGCCGTTTTCAAACACTTGAATTCCATCTCAGAGATTTGTTTTCGCAGCTCCTCATCTCTCAATCCAAAGTCCTCACTCGAGTCCAACTGCTCCTTCAATGATTCGTACAGCTGTTTTGCATCTTCTTCCGTGGGGCCATATTTTCTCAATAGAGCCTTGATCTCCACACACCTCTGATTCAGTTCGTCTAAACCGATTTCGTCATTCTGAGAGGTGAATTGATCCAGTCGCGATATATCAAAAGAGACTTCGGAAATCACTTCAGCTGCGCCTTCCAGTTTTTCCAGCACGGGTTTCACGCGTTCATCTTTTATTTTCTTTAAGGATTCCAGTGCGATGTGGATCAGGTCGAGTGCGCTCACGTCAGAAGATTCCGCTTCTGACAAGGCACCCAGAGAGCGATTCACCGCGGCTGAGATTTCTTCTCTCGACTCAATGGACTTTATCTGCCGCTCCAGTTGATCGAGCTCTCCAGGTGATATGTTTGCCTCCTCAAGCTGCTGGAACTGGAACCTCATAAAATCTAACTTCTGGCTCCGGGTTTTCTCCTCGGATGCGAGCCGCTCTCTCTCTGCTTTTAGTTCTCTTACTCGAAGCAAATGACGATTCATTTCTTCTCTTAAATTAATCAGTCCGAAAAATCGGTCGTAGAAATCACGAAAATGTCCGGGCTGAGTCAGAAGAAGCTGTTCATGTTGACCATGAATCTCAAAAAGTCGTCTCGTGAGTTGATTTAACTGAGTAATCGTAGTGAGCTTTCCGTTCACGGAACATCGACTTCTGCCATGCTTCGATATTTCACGACGCAGAATGACCTCATCTAGCTCGTGGTCGTGAAGTAATTCCGGAAACTCATTTCGGAGAGACGGAAGGTTCGTGAAATCCAGGATTGCCTCAACCTGTGCCTTCTCTGCACCCTGACGGACAAAGGATGCCGAGGCACGTGAACCATTCAGTAGAGCTAAAGCCTCCAGAATCAATGACTTACCTGACCCTGTTTCACCGGTCAAAACGGTCATTCCCCGCTCGAAATCAATTTCGAGGTCTTTGATAAGAGCAAAGTTTGTTATATGAAGGAACCGAATCATGTGGCGTTTCTCCTTTTGTTCGCACGAAATAAAAACGTAAGGTTGACCCTTGGGCGAAATCAAGACGAAAGTGAATAAAAAGCGATAATGGTCCGTCGTCTCCAAATCCTGCTGGAATGGGATCAACTTTCACCTGATTCAAAATTGAACGTTTTGGAATCACAACGTATAGACAACAAGCTTCAGTTTTCATGTGACACCCTGATCGAGCTGCGCCATATTCTTATCAGCTTGTTGAAGAACCAGATTTATGGAGGTAAAAGGGAATGAGGGATAATTCTTTGTTTAGAGAATCTTTGTTACGAAGGTTTGTATTTCTGGGAGGAATGTTTGCCATCGCTACCGCCGCATCTGTCGGTCCCGTTTTTGGAAATCGGACGCTGGACTTTGTTGATGTTCTGGTCCAGGGCGATAACGGCGCCGAAGGACTGACGGACAACTATTCCGTAACCATTTCTCCCGATCAGAAGTCTGTCTATTGCACAGGAGTTGCTGAAAGTATCATCTCTGCTCACAGTCTGGACCCTGTAACTGGTGTCCCCACTCAGATTCAGTCCATCTTAGTCGGGCCAGGCGGGACCCCTGAACCCTTTACATCACCAGTCAGTGCACTCATCTCTGAAGATCAGAAGCACTTGTATTTATGTGCCTGGGGTTCGGACCTGCTCGTGATTTATGATCGAGACACCACGACAGGCCTTCTAACAGAGAATGATCAACTGATCGGTGGGGATATACAAGGGCTCGCATACCTTGATGATACCACAGGTTCTGAGTATATTTACGGAGTAAACGTGACCGGCGATTCGGTTGTGGGGTTTCAACGCAATTCAATGACGGGGGGGCTTACGGTTGTTGATGTTGTCGACGATTCCGATCTACCTGAGCCGGCACTTGATGAGGTTGTTTATATCAGAGTCGCTCCCGATGACAACCACTTATACGTTGTTTCAGGGAAGACTAATTCTCTCACGATTCTGGAAATAGACTCCAATGATGGTACTTTATCGTTTGTCGATACGATCTATGATGGTGAAGGGATATCTGACTTTACGAGCCCCAGGTGGATCGATATCACAGAAGACGGTAAATTTGTCTATGTTACCGCCTACTACTCACAAACCATTAAAGTCTTCGAGAGAAACTTAACTTCGGGTCTTTTGACAGAAGTCGACTCCTTCACTGACAACACCCGTCTAGACGGAACCCGGTGCGTGGTCATCTCTCCCGATCAGAAGACGGTCCTTGCAAACGGGTACAACTCTAATACGCTCGTGCAACTCGAACGGGATACTCTGACAGGTGAGTTAACCTTTGTAGAGGAATATCAGAACCTGTTCCAACCCGGGGCCGTAGGCTTGTCAGAAGTACGAGATATAATCTTCAGTCCTGATGGTGAGTATGTTTATCTTGCAAGCTGGGCCGACGATAGTATTGCAACTCTCAAGTTTCAGCCAGAACTTCTGACGATTGAAACCTGGAGAATATACTAATAGTCTTTGAGGGTCTGATCGTGACTGGTGAGCCTTTGCCAGTCACGAAACTCCATCACAAAAAAACACTATCCTATTCGCGTGATGCAACAAGCTCATGTGCAGATCCTCGAATGCTGGCTATACGCTCCATTGTTTCGCCGATGGCTTTGTTGGGAGTGCTGGCACCTGCGGTAAAGCCTATCTTTAAAGGCTTGTCTGGAAGCCAGTCTGAGGTGACAATAGTTTCTTGTGTATTTACAGGTTTATGCCGTATCTCATGCTTCGAGATTATTTCTGATGCGTCGCAGATATGGAAGGCAGGGAGTTTCTCGCTCGCTATTTCGAGAAGATGGCCTGTATTTGATGAGTTGTAACCGCCGATGATAATCATAATGTCGAGATCGCCTCTATCAACAAGATCAATAATAGCATCCTGGCGCTCCTGCGTTGCAGAGCAGATAGTATCAAAGCTTCTGAAATGCTGATCAATTTCAGATTCACCATATGATCTTTTGAGAGAGTCTCCCACCATCCTCGCAATTCCAAGGGATTCACTTGCAAGCATGGTAGTCTGGTTTGCAACGCCAATTCTCTGCAGGTCTGCATCAGGGTCGAAGCCTTCGCTTAGAGCCTCTTTGGGAAGCGTATAGATATCACTGGAGGGCCGTTTCCCCTCAATGATATCACAGACAAGTTGAGCTTCCTTCTCATCAAAGACGACAACTGTACTGCCGCCCATTTTCTGCGCCTGGCTCACAGTGGCAATTGTTTCTGCGTGATGAGCTTTGCCGTGAACAAGTGATGTATATCCGTCCCTCGCGTACCTCTCCACTCGCTTCCAGACGTGAACGACGGACCCGCAAGTCGTATCAACCAGGATACAATCCTTTTTTTTCAGTTCCTCCAGCATGGAAGCGGAAACTCCGAATGCTGGCATCAAAACAACATCCTCAGGCTGAATATCATCGAGTGTATAATCGCTTTTCAACCCTCCAGAAAGGAACTGGATGTCCATTTCCCTGAGCCGTGCGTTCACTCTTGGGTTATGGATAATTTCGTAGGTCAGGAAGATTCGGCGGTCTGGAAACTTAGCTCGGGCCTCGTAAGCCATATCGACTGCCTTGTCCACGCCATAACAAAATCCAAACTCTTTTGCGAGGACGAATGTCAGGTTACCCGCAGAAATTTCATGCCCATTCTCTCTTAGCCAGTGTACCAGGTCACTATGGTAATCCTTGTTTACTTCCGGGGCAATCTGGTCCTTCATTCCCAGGCTTGACTTAAAGTATTTATCCGTATTTCTTGATGACATGTAGAACCTCAGATGATCAGTAACTTCTCTATTGCCTGTGGCGATGCAATTTCAACGCCGGCAAGACATTGATTGCAACGGTTTTAGAGTTGAATGAGGTTGGAAAGGGAAACAACTTGGGCAGAAGATGAACCTGGAACAACAAATCCATCAATTCGCAGACTCTCTCGGCAGCATGGGCAGAAGATACTGGACTATTCTGATCGTCCTGATTCTCCTCATTGCACTAACTCCTTTCGTCTCTTCAACAAATCTGTCACTCATATTGATCTTACTGATGCTCTATATCGGTTCTCTCCTGACTTCAGGAAATAAGATGCATCGTCCGATCAGGTTAATTGGTGGGCCATTTTTCTGCATCCTGGCGCTCGCTGCGCTCTTCCCCGATTTAATCAGCGGTATTCCAGACAATCAACTTCATTTCATCTGGTTTGTTCAGTTTCTGATTTTGATCTATGTGAGTTTTCTGCTTCTCCTTGGCCTCGTCTATACCCGTAATGCGACGGCGAGAGAAGTCGCCGGTATCATTGCACTCTATCTCATTAGCGGTTTCATCTGGGCAGAACTCTATAACTTCTGCGAGTATATCCTTCCGGGTTCATTCTCAATCCCATCTTTCAATGACCCTTTCATGGAAGGTAGAAGTTCCTACGATGCCCAGAAGACGAGCCTGCTCTATTTCAGTTTCATCACCATGTCTACCGTCGGCTTTGGGGAGATCACACCGAATAATGCACTCAGCCGGACTCTTGTTATTATGCAGGCAATTTACGGACAGGTTTTCATTGCGATCATCGTCGCAAGTTTGATCAGTCGTTTAAGACCTCAAGGAACATCAGAAGAAAATGGCACCAAAGGATGATCTTCCCCTCAAATATTTTACACCAGAGAGCTGGGCTGAGTCCGCTGTAAAGGACCTCGATAGTTTACTCAATGACCATGCCCATCTTGAGAAGAAAGCCGCAGCGAACGCACTTGAAATGCTTTTGCGATGGCCAGACCCTTCCCCTCCAGAAAACTGGGTGTCAGCAATGACCTCAATTGCCTCGGATGAGGTCGCTCACCTGAACAGTGTTACAAGGCTTCTCTCGCGCAGAGGTGGCAAACTGTCCCGCTCACACCGAAACGGATATGCAAAGCTCCTTCGCGGCGAGGTCCGGTCTCGACCTAATCATGAGAACCTGATTGATCGACTTCTTGTCAGCGCACTCATTGAAGCTCGTTCCTGTGAAAGGTTTTTTCTCTTGTCGAAGGGAGTCGAGAACGAAGAGCTTTCGCGTCTATACGAGACACTCTATAAGTCAGAGGCCGGGCATTATCGTGTTTTCCTCACCCTTGCAAGAGAGCTCCCAAAATCCTGGGCTGTTGATGAGCGATGGCAGGAATTTTTAAACAAGGAAGCGGAATTCATTCAAATGCAAGCCCCCGGGTCAACAATGCACAGTGGTATATGAACAGTCTCACTTAATACTATTTAAAGAAAAGAATCTATGAAAAAAAACATTCTATTAGTCTTCCTTGTTCTTCTCTCATTCACAGGTGCAAGGGCAGCCGATGTTGAGCTCAGCTCAGCAATATCTGCAGCCGGTAATATACTCAACCTCAATGGATCTGACAATTACTATGGCGGTGCGATTGTAAATAAGTCGATCACGATAGAAGGAAACGGAGCAACGATCGATGTCTCCGTTCCTGTTCCCGGAGTTTTTAAGGAGTTTCAGGTCGATGGCAATGTGACGGTGACACTCAAGAACATGACA
This sequence comes from uncultured Candidatus Sumerlaeota bacterium, assembly GCA_964437365.1. Lineage (GTDB taxonomy): Bacteria > Sumerlaeota > Sumerlaeia > SLMS01 > SLMS01 > CAYTGM01. Next base: position 211,751 of record CAYTGM010000002.1, read on the forward strand.
ATATCAGGAGGCGAATTCTGGACACTCATTGCCAGGAATGGAGCGACCCTGAATCTTGAAAACGTTACAGCAACTGGAAATTCAAGAGCGCTTGTCCTCGAAACGTCTTCTCAAAGCACGATATCTGGCAGTTCTTTAACAGGAGATTTTATCGCCTGTGCAGTCGTCACCGGGGCAACTCTGAATATTACAAACTCAACACTCACGAGCAGTGGAAACCAATGCCTCTTAGTCGAGAATGCAAGCGCCACGGCTGATGGAACAAACTTCACAGGAAGTGCGTCGAACCTGGCAGCTGGAACAAATGCCAGTATTGATATACGCAACACCGGTAATCTTACTCCAGGGGTTGTTGGTTTTGCGTTTTCAGGAAACAGTACCGTTCTTATAGATGGCGCGAGTTTCAGCTCAATTGGCAGTCGGGCAATCTATCTTGAAGATTCTTCCGCAACCATAAAGAATGTGACCTTCAATGGTGATGCATCAGGTAAGAACACCAAGGGGATTCCTGCTGGAACGATCGGCACAACCCTGCTGCGACCAACACTTGTTTCCATCGAGAACTATACAGCCCAGAATATTAATTCAGCCCTTGAAATTACTGAAGCGATGTCCGATATCAACATCACCAACTTCTCTGCAATCAATTGCAATGGTGCGATGATTGTCAGTAACCCAACGGGTTTTCTCACAGGGAATGGTATCACTCTACAAGAAATCAAACAACTTGGTCTTGTCTTTACAAATGTGAGTAGCAGTCTCACTGGAATTTCGGGCTCCAACTCAATCGGAACGCTTATTTCGTTAACAAACGGAACGACCTCGATATCCTCTTCCACTTTCACGAACATAGCGATCAATGAATTGGGTCAGGTTATTGATGTTACAGGTGGTACATTAAATCTCGGTGCAGGGGTAAAGTTGGAGAACACCCTTACTGAAACAGCTGTCGGAGGTGGTATAAAAGCAACCGGAGGTGTGATCAATGCCGAGGAGGGAGTACAGGTTCTCGGGCACAGGCTGGGCATTCATTTGCTTCAGTCATCGACTGCAACTATTCGAAATGCGGAACTTCGATTCAACGGTGAAGGCGTGTATGTAGACCATTCAACTGTCACCGTTGAGGACTCCATCATCACTGATAATACAATCGGCCAGGGACTTCAAAGTGAAGAAAACTGCAATATTACTTTTAGACGAAACATTGTCCAGCGCTCCGTCGAATCAGGCCTTGGGATGGATCATTCAGGAAGTGTTCTTGTGGAGGATAACTACTTTTCTGACCTAACGCTGGGTGGGGTTTCTGTCTCGCCAGCTGGAATCTCACCGACGGCGACAATCAGAAGAAACACAATCTACCGATCGGGAGGCCCCGCAGGTATGTTCTGCACAGGGGAAGAGGCTGTCTGGACTTTCAATCAAGTTATTCGTTCCAAAGCTTCCGGTATCCTCGATGACGGTGCTAACAACAAATACCGACATAACTTTTACACGGAAGGAGAATTCCTTTTCGCAAACATCGCCCACTCAGCCAATATAGACCTTATCAATAACTATATCACGAACAATCCTTTAGGGTATCTTCAGACCAGTGGAAATTCGAGGATTCAGTATAATGACTTTACCAATATCGGGGATCTGTCAGGGGATGATTTCTGTATATTCGTTGCATCGAGCTCAGCGGGACGGGGTGGACCGCAGCCAACGGTTGAAATCGCAACAGGCAACTCCTTCAGGTCCAATACAGCTTCAGGCATGTGGGTCGATGATGGAATTCCAGTACCCAACGCTGAGAATAACTGGTGGGATTCGATCACGGGACCTTTTGCTGGTCCAGGAACAGGAAGCGGGGTTTCTACACGGAATACAGACTATCAGCCCTGGCTCTTCGAGCCGCTGGTTCGACGCGATGCCGAAGTGGACATCGAGATTCCTGCTGAGGGTGAAGTGATAACTCATCTCGCCGATGGCACTCTCGAGTTGGCTGTGCGCACTGCATCACCCAAGCTGATCCAGGAGTCAGCTGTCGCCGTCTGGACCAACCCGGAATTACTTGAACAATCCTCTCCACAAGTCCCCGGCGTTCTTACGCCTTTAGAGTTCATGACGATCCTGGCTGATGCACGAATTACAATTTATGAGGGAAGCGTGACCGTTCTCTTTCCCCAATCTTTCTTATACAGTTCGGGGGCGAACCCAGCCTCGGTCAGATTGCTACTTTGGGATGATGAACTGGATCAATGGAACGAACTCCCAACATCCTTCAACGCAGGGACTCTTGAGTGTGAGCTTCCAACACATGCGGGAATGCTGTCATTGGCACGAGATGAAACCCTCAGTTACGACAATGTGAGCTTTCTACTTGGAGAGGTTTCGAGCAATGACGAAGATTTAAACCTGGATGGAATCATTGACGCCGCTGATCTTCTCTAGACCGTTTTTATACCGCGACATCTGCAGCGTGAACAAATGTCTTCGATTTCAGAGGCGATTCGTTCTTCCAGGTTTCCTGTATCTCGACATCGCCTCCTCCGATTTATTCCGCGCCCCGTTGGGCTTCAGCCCCTCGCCGCTTAGTTTGTGAGAAATCCCGGCAGGCAGGGATCCTACTTTCTGAGATAAACTCGATTTTTCTATGGCTATCTCACCGTTGCCTGGACATAGTCCTGTATCGACATAACCCGGGCAGCATCCTTCCCGAGTTAATGTCTCTAATCCGACCCTGCTACAGATTTTAGACCCGATGCCGCGAATAAGAAAACCGCTCTTTACCACTACACCACATTCATCCAGCTCCATCGAAATCGATAAGTCTGACGGCCAGAGTGATTTTCTGGGCTCAGAGACTTCCTGGCTTTCGGCATCAATCCTGGAAGTTATTCATGAAGGACTCGTTCTTCTACGTGCACATATCGAAAATAAGGACCTGGAGGATATTTCCTGGGAGAGACCCTGGATAGAAGCGCAGTTTGACGTTCCCTGGGATTGGAAAGAAGATTCAAAAAACAGAAGCCACAAAGGTAAAACACCGGGTAGAGGTCTGGCTGTTTTTGACTACCTGACACAGGATGTCGCACTTTATCGACCGGATAATACGGAGTATCTCAGCTTTCTTGATGAAGCCGACCGCAGCCAGGCAGTTGTTCCGATCGGTGAAGGAGGCGAGCGCGATCCCGACAGCCTTGCGGCACCCTTTTCCATCGGACGCCACACAAGCTGGCTGGATGTGGAAAGTGAGAATGACTCGGATGCATTTACCCGAGCAGAGCTGAGAAGCCTCACAGAGAAGCTCTCTGAGGCGCTTGTCTTTAACCCAGAACTGGAAAGTAACATCGGTCCGGTACAAATCATCGCTGAGTTCTTTCCCATCGTTGTTGTTGAAGAAGAAAAGCGAGCTTTCTATCCTCTGGTCATCGGCATGGAACCAAAGGCTGGAGCAGCAAGCCCTGATGGACAGCTGATCGGTTTGGCCAATCTCACGCACAATGAAAAAATGAGATTCTGGGACCTTCTCTTTATGAAGGTTCAAGAAAACATCAAGCAGCTGAAGGAAAACGCCGCCGAAAGTGGTGTTGCGCGTATAGAACGACAGCAAAGTTCCGTAACAGCGAAACCTGACAAAGTTGTTCCACCTCAGCGACGTGTTTCTGTGATGAGTCCGGTCCCAATGCCTCGAGCACTCGCCAGGGATGCAGCCGGGATCGCCCTGATCCGAGGTCTTGGACGAATGTTTGGAGGGTACCGGGAGATTCCTGATCTTGATATTGGCGGAAGGGACGCTACAGAGCATGCTTCGAAACTCTTCTGGACTCAGCTTTTCGACCGACTCGACTCAGAAGGCATTGAATACAAGGAAGAATCAGCCCAGAAAAGAAAAACAATCATTCTATACAATGTGAAAGAAGAAGCAGCGAGAGCTTTCTGGGAAGGCTTTACGAAATCCTTGAACAAAGGAGAAAACGGCCCCGGCCTCCAGGTCGCCACACCCGAATTCAAAACACTGAATGCTTATGATCATCAGAGCCGTGATGTGAAGGTCGCCACGGGACTTTTACTCTGGCCTGCAGAAGCCTTAGACGGAACTCAGTGCCCTGTCCGCTTTCGAAATGAAGGTTCACCAGGATATCTGGAGCTATTGAGTGAGCACGGTCCCAAACCCTTTTTCGCCGATGGGTGGCTCTGGATACCACGAGGCAAAGAACGAGAGGGGTTTCGTATCGGCGGACTCTCAACGCTCCTCTTCCCTGAAGGACGTGTGGCACTTGAACAACTACGCAAAAGAGAACTGCAGAATTATGAATCTCGACTTCAGCAGATCTTCCAGGAACCCAGCCTCTTTAAAGACGAGGATGAACGGGCCATCACTGAGCTGCAGGTTGCTATACGTCGGGTCAAGAGTTGGCTCGCTGGCCTGACAACCTACGATTGTATGGATCTCGTCCTTTGTATTTTCGAGGCGTTCCACCGCCAGCGCAATGACTGGATTCAAGAGCAGGTGCTCTTGAGAGATGGCAGAAAAATAAAGACCTCTCCAACGAGAATGATCCGTCTAGACCCGGAAGAACTGCGCTCGCGACTTGATCCCGGACTGAAGTGGGGACAGAACTGGCGTGCTGTTCTCTTTGAAAAGCTTGAAGCTCTCACCACTTTCGAAAGACAGACGCGTACCAACAATGGTCGAAAAGTCGATGTTGGAGATCGATTCCTGGTTCGCGTTATAGACGCCTGGCGCGGAACTGATGAGTCTCAATTTACAGACGGGGACCCGGGGATCGGGCTTATGCAGGCTCTTCGCAGGGCTAATGCGTTTCCAACGAACGCCTTCTTCGCCGTTGTTTCTACTGACTTCATGAGTCGACTCCTTGTCTGGGTAACCGATGAAAAGGGTGTAACACACTGGGGCATTGATGCAGCACAGGCTGCTGAACGGGCAGCACTTGAAGTCGATCCTGCGAATGAGAAACATGCAAGAGCTTCTGGCAAAGAGTATAGACAGCTTGTTCGTGAACGCCCCTATTATAATCATTCCCCACGCCTTTTGACTCTTGGTAATCTAGAGTCCTGGCCCGTTGAAACACGTGTTTTTGCAAACGTACTTCTTCAGGAATTTACACCGAACTTCGAGCCAACGAAAACAGGCCGAGCACCTGCAAGGAAGAAAATCCGCCCCAACAAATTCGGGGGGAAAAACATGATTATCCGGCGCAAGGGGGAAGACTTTTTCTCATGCAATGGAAGCAATGGACGTGGATATACGGTCCAGCACTGGCTTACACTTGGTGGCTTTATCAAAGATTTGAAGAGCCATCGCAATCACGTCAGTACATTCAAGGATTTCCTGACAGCCGTACGGTCTATCCGCAAAGTGCTTTCCCTTGGCCTGGAACTTTCCCTCCCTCAGAAAAAAGGTGAAACAGTCACGGGCAAAGAGGCCATCGAGCTGCTGGAAAACTCAGCCGAAAAACCTAGAAAACTCTATAAATCCAATCTGAAATTCTTTCTTCCCTATGACCTTGAAGAACGGATTCGAGAATTGCTGGCGAATGCCGGTATCGAGGCTCTCGACGAAGGCGAAGAACCCCAGGTTATCGAAGAAGATACGGATTCAACAAAACCGAGTATACAGCCTCAGCTTAAGAAAGCCCGTAAGAAGGCGAAGATGACTCAGACTGACCTGGCAAGTAAGCTCAAGGTCTCACAGCAAATGATCGCCATGTGGGAGAATGGAAAGAAAGGTCTTCCAGAGGAAAGAGAAGATGAACTCTACGAACTTCTTAAGAATTACCTCGAAGACGAATGATCATACTGAGACACAGGGCCTGTGGCTCCTTGTTTCATGAATCAACTCTTTCTGATTGTATAGAAATACATCAAAAACTTCCTTCTTTCTTTACCTCGTCCAGCAGAATTTCTCGAATTGTCTGGCTGAAGGGCACAAAAGGAGAACTTGGGGGATCAAGCAGGCGGTTCTCTTTCAGAAGATGGTAAAGATCGTAGGGGAGCAGAACGGTCACGTTTGACCGTCGGCTGTTTCCTTTGAGCTCTGGGTAGACGTAAACTGGTTTCCACCACGGAGATCTCCATTCTTCCTGGTTATCAAGAATATCAATTAACTGAGATTCTGGAATCGAGCCAAGTACCAGCGAGGCATTCGGGCGAACATAGAGATCGATCAGAGTTCCTGAATCTACTTCATCGCCTGTGCTTTCGGGCAGGAGAAAAGTCTCGGTCAGAAGAACATGAGCATTGGGGTGGCGACCACTGATCAGTGATCCTGCTCTTTTCAGCCAATCTTCATGGGGTGTTTTCAATGGACCGATTACTTTGGGAACCAGAAGTTTGTCTATTTCAGTATCTGCCATTTCAGAGAAATAATTATTCTCAATGTTAAGTGCATAGATCTTTCCGGAATCTGTCTCGACGACACCTTTTGGAGACCCCTGGAGGATGAGGTTCAGCTCTGCCGGCACTTCTTCGGGGAGATGTTCTGTATATATTGCAAGAGCAGAAACATTCTCGGTTACCACTCGAATCTCATTTCCTTTGATTTCAGCTTCTATCTCTGCAATACTTCCCTCTGTTCGCATATCAAGGATTCCAATCCACCAGGCTTGTCCACGTTGAGGGAGGTATGTGCGGTGGAGAATCTTCTCCGGTGGAGCTGGCTTCTGTCTCATCGCAAAATGGTCGTGAATGGTTTCAAGGTAATCGGAAATGAGACTGGATTCATGGCCAGCGCCTCGCACCCTGATAAAACGATGGGAGATCCCTTCTTCTGACAGGGCTTTCGAGGCTTCTATGCCGTGTTGGAAATCAACAGCTTCGTCTTTGTCTCCGTGAATCACAATCGGGTCCAGAGGACCAAGGTTGCTTACTTTGTCGAGAGGTGCCCATCCTGCCATGGGCGCAATTCCAGCCCAGAAATCAGGGTAGGAGGTAGCAAGGTGCCAGGTTCCCCACCCACCCATTGAATGACCCATTAGGTATATACGTGTGTTGTCGATATTTACTTTGGTCTTAGCTTCATCAATCGTGTCGAAGACATCCTTCTCACCCAGAGAGCGATAGAAGAAGTTTCCACGACCTTGTGGGCTGAGAACTACATACCCGTGTTTCTCGCCCCACTCTGTTACATCTGTTGCCGCAAACCAACTCTTCCAGTTTGCTCCATGCCCATGGAGAACGACCACCAGCGGCAGGGGAGAGTCTGAGTCCTCGGCTGCCGTTGGGATAAAGAGCTGAAAGGGCTGCTCAGTCTCATCGACTTCGCTGATATAGGTCAAATCATGGATCCCTGGTTTCATTTCCGTTCCTGGCCCTTCGGCAAAAGTGGGACTGCTCATCATCAACTGTAGGAGTAAGAGTACTGTGCTGATTGTCATACAAGTTTTCATTCAATACACCTGGGACTAGAGACTGAGGCGAAGGATGCGAAAATTCTTCCCAAGGGTAAAGTCCGATCTAACCCGCCTTACTGGAATTCTATCTCCTTCAGTAGATGTTTCGCTGTCTTTATTTATCTGGAAGCGGTTGGTGTGAGGTCATTTTTTCCGGGAGCAGAATAAGAATCTACTTTTACTTCAGCCTCCTTTAGGGTGATCTTCAAAAGTCCTGTTCATCATCTGCTGGCTGCGAGCGGTAACTCTGGGCGCCTGAAAACCTCGAAACAGAAGGACTCCTGCGATGTTTTCAGAATTCTAAATGCTCTATTCTCGCTCAGCATCTATGGGGGCGTTAATTTTGGCAACCGCTCTAAAGTTTCGCACGAGATCTTCTCCAGGGACGATGCCGGAGCGATGTCGGAGCGATCCAGGTCCGATGGCGATCGGACCGACATTGCTCCAGGATCGCCGCGGCATCCACTCAAGCGGAAGGCCGAATATGATTGCAGGGTGAAATGGGAAGCCCTGCTCCCGCGGAATACAGAACGTGGCTCTTTGACACATAGCTTCCCCTCAACGAAGCTATCATCGCGGAATTCCTCATGTTCAGCCTGACTTTTTCCCTTAGTCTCAGTTCAGCGTTAAACTTATTCAAAGAGAATAGGGTCTGATTACTTGATCGAAGAAGGAGCGCTTCCCCCTGATTCTCCTGTCAGTCATTTGATGGATTTGTGGTCTGCTGTGTGGAAAAAGGTAAAAAAAAGTTCCTATGCTGCGATTTCGGTGGCGAGGATCTCCTCGGTCGGTCCATATTATTAAGGGTAAGGCTTGATTTGGGTGGAATTTCACTTTACTGACACGCTACTTGCATCCATAGCCTTACGCAGACTGAGGATCCCTCAGTCACTATCTTTAATCGAGTTTGTGCATGAATAATTTGAAGTCCATTACCATCTGGCTGGTCATCTTCGTTGTTTGCATCCTGGCTGCCTCCAAATTTTTTAATACCTCATCAACTCTTGAGCTAACAACTACTCAATTGGCTGTGCTCGCGGAAAAGGGTTTTGACGAGGAAGCGGAAGAAAACACAGCTTTCGGTGAAGTCACCATTCAGGGTGGCAGCATTGAAGGAAAAGTGAAGTACACGACGCTTCTGGAATATTTTCCGGCGACAGCCAATAAGCTGGACCAATCAGCTCAGCAGGAAGAGTTCGTAGATTTTACTTCTTCCTACAACACAGCATCAGCTGCGATCCCTGACTCAATGCTCAAGTATCGCGTGATCGACTATACAGGAAAAGAAGAGAGCGGTTTTCCACTCCTTCTGATTTCGCTGCTGGCCCCAGCATTAATACTTATCATTCTCTGGTTTCTCTTTGTTCGTCAGATTCAGAGCAGTGGAAACAAAGCGATGTCTTTTGGCAAGTCGAAGGCAAAGATGATTTCGGAAGGCCAGGTAAAGGTAACTTTCGAAGACGTCGCCGGTGTTGAAGAGGCGAAGGAAGAATTGAAGGAAGTCGTCGATTTCCTCAAGGATCCAAAGAAGTTCAGTCGTCTTGGTGGAAAAATTCCGAAGGGTGTTCTGCTTTTCGGCCCTCCCGGAACGGGTAAGACACTACTTGCAAAAGCTGTCGCTGGCGAAGCTGGCGTGCCTTTTTTCTCAATCTCGGGATCTGACTTCGTTGAAATGTTCGTTGGTGTTGGAGCTTCGCGTGTCCGTGATCTTTTCGAGCAGGCAAAGAAGAACAAGCCCTGCCTGGTGTTTATAGACGAGATTGATGCCGTGGGGCGTCATCGCTTTGCTGGAATCGGTGGAGGACATGACGAACGCGAACAGACCCTTAACCAATTGCTGGTTGAGATGGACGGATTTCAAACTAATGAAGGTGTGATCCTAGTTGCTGCTACAAACCGCCCTGATGTCCTTGATCCTGCGCTGTTGCGCCCAGGTCGATTTGATAGACAGATTACAGTGGATTATCCTGACGTCGTCGGTCGCGAGCGTATACTCAAAGTTCATGCGAAAGAAGTTAAACTCGCACAGAAAGTTGAGCTCAAGTCGATTGCGAAGGGAACACCTGGCTTCTCCGGTGCTGATCTCGCCAACCTGATAAATGAGTCAGCACTTCTCGCTGCACGCCAGAACAAATCAAGTATTGACCAGAAAGACCTCGAAGAAGCTAAGGACCGTGTAATGATGGGTCCTGAGCGAAGATCTCTCGCCATCTCTGACGATGAGAAAAGATTAACCGCTGTTCACGAGGCGGGTCATGCGCTTGCTGCGTACTATACAGCCGGCTGTGATCCCGTTCACAAGATTACGATTATACCTCGTGGAAGAAGCCTTGGTCTAACGGCAGTACTTCCGGGAGAGGAGCGCTTCAATCGGACGAAATCTCAGCTGAAAGCGCAGCTTGTTTATGGTTTAGGCGGTCTGGCTGCAGAGCAGATTGTAGAAGGTGAATTTGGAACAGGTGTTGGGAATGACCTGTCTAGAATTACTTCTTTAGCGCGCCGCATGATCTGTGAGATGGGTATGAGCGAACGTCTCGGTCCCCGTACTTTCGGCGATAGTCAGAACAATGTGTTTGTCGGTCGTGATATGAACAACCACGAGAAGACTTACTCAGAGGAGATGGCGCGTATCATCGATGAGGAAGTAAAAGGTCTGATCGATGATGCTCATGCTGATGCACGCCGGATCATGACAGACTATCGCGATAAACTTGATGCTGTAACCAAGGCCTTGATCGAGCGTGAAACTCTGACCGGTGAAGAGTTTGAAGCGATTCTCAAAGGAGAAGAACTTCCACCTCTCTTCAATAAAGACAATAATGATCCTAACGCACCTGCTGGTGGCGGAGATGGTGACAAAGAAAAAGAAGACAAAAAGGCTCCTCGCCTTGGTGATATCCTCGACGGACCTCGTCAAGTTCCTGGATGATTCAGAATTGAACCTGCTTAAATTCAATGCCACCCAGTCACTACTACGGTTGGGTGGCATTTCCTTTTTCTGTATTGCACTCGGGCTTACGATCTCGAGCACACGTCTATGCGCTGAAGAGCGTGAAAGTATCTCTATCGGTGATCTGTTCAGTCAGCAGTCTATTGAAGAAGAAAAGAATTCAGAGAAACCTGTTCAGCTTCCTCTCACAATTATCGAAGTAAAAGAGTTTGAAAAAGAGGGAGATCCGGTTAAGCTCCTTTTCGATTCGATTGAAGAAAAGAAATTCGAAGAGGCGCTTCGTTACTCGAACCTTCTCTCGGCTCATTATCGCAAGAGTTCAGAGGAATATGAGGATGTTCTTTGGAGTCGTGCTCAGATTTTCGAAGCAACAGGACAGCAGACGCCGCTCATCAACCTTGTTACAAGCTATGTTTCAAATGATGCCTATAAGAAGCATAAAGCGTGGTTTCTAATTCGCGCCGCTCGCGAAGCTGTCAGGCAGGGAAAAACATCCGATGCGGCACTGCTTTGGGAAGAAGCAAGTTCTTACAGGAGCGAACTCTCGCCGGAGATTGCGATTGAAGGAGCCGAAATTCTTCTCGGTGAACTTAAAGGCAAGGCAACGAGGAGACTCTTAGGAAAGGCTGATTTCGTGGATACATCATTTGCAAGGAAATCTCAAATGATACTTCTTCACTCTCTACTAATCGAAGACGATCTTCAGGTCGAAGTACCTGAGGAGATGAAGTTGACCAGTAAGCCCAATGCTTCCTTCAATTTATCGCGTGCAGCTCTTCTTGAAAAGCGGCAGCAGCTGGAGAAAGCTCGTCAGGGCTATGAAGAATTGATGGAGGCAAAGTACCTCCTTGCTCCAGCTGAGGTGGATTTTCTTAAATCACGCCTGAGAGTTGAGGGCGAGAAGACTGCTCTCTTCGAAAGCATGCTTTAACCTGTGTGGACAATACAGCCACTGATTTACACGGGATGGCCCTCGGATGGCTTCTTTAGTTTAAGGGACCTTTGAGTGGCTGAGATCAACAGATCGCAGATCCTGCATTTCACGGATAAGATAATTTGAGCCTGACTGACCGACCATACAGACGCCTTTCTAATACCATTGCTTCAATGGCTGATAAGCTCCTTCCCAATGAAAGAGTGCTGGCACGCCCCTGTCGAATCCATTTGGAGGTCAATGACCTCTGTAATTTAAAGTGTCCTCATTGTCCGAGAGAAAATCCTGATATACCAAAGAACACAGGACACATTCCCATCGAGGCAGTACGTCGACTCGAGCCCTGGTTTAAGACGGCAAACTATGTAGGTTTGGCAGGCAACGGTGAACCATTCCTTCATCCAGATATTATTGAGATATTGAAGATCATTACCGGTGCTGGTGCGGCACCTTCCGTGATCAGTAATGCCACATTATGGAATCGACTTGGTATCATTGATCAACTGGCAGGGTTAGGTCCGATGATTCTTCTTGTCAGTATAGACGGAGGAACAAAAGAAACTTTTGAGAAATGGCGAAAGCGAGCAGACTTCGATGTTGTGCGAGAGAATCTGCGTCTCTTGAAAGAGAAGAAAGAGAAGCTTGGAACGCCATTTCCTATCGTGAATTTTATTACATGTCTGATGAAAGATACGATTGGCGAAGTAGAGCAGGTGGTTGATCTGGCAGCTGAAGCTGGTTCGAAAGTCATCGTCTTTCAGAACATGTATCCTTACAATAAGCTTCTGGATGATATCCGTATCAAGGATATGGACGAGTGTCGTGCTGCGATTCGAAAAGCAAGAAAACGGGCAGAAAAGCATGGCATCCGTATAGACTGGCTTCCCATGAGCGTTGATGTTGATGAGAGAGGAACAGAAGGCGGAAGCTACGGGCAGATTACGTCAGAAGATCTCGAGGGCAGCAATGGGGACGTTTCAGAATATGGAACTTCAAAGGGTGGAGAAAGAGTGGCCTATCACTGTGATCACATCATGCACCAGATTCACGTCACAGTTACCGGGAAGATTAAATTCTGCTGTTTCTGGACTGAAGGGGAAATAGGCGACTTGAAGGAAGACGACTTCGGTGATTTATGGAATAGCCGAGACTGGAGAAAGCTCCGTCATGATCTTCAGCGAGGGAAGAAGCCCAAGCCATGTGAGGGGTGCCACAACCTTGTTGTGCGGGATCGGAAAAAGATTTTCCGGGCCGGCGTTCAGGAATTAAAAGACCTCTGGTCGCAGTGAGTGTCCACGCCGAGTTTATCACAACCCATTTACCAGCATCAGAAGACTCTTCTATTTTCGTGCGATTGCTTAATTCCCGACGCCGATGGGGTTTCTTACGCCATCAACGGATTTACTTCATCAGACCTTGAACTTTATTGAGCTTCATCATCTCAAAGCCCGTGGAGGACATCGTTCCGGAATTTATACCTTATTCATGATCCCTCTCAAGTCCGTCTCGGATAATGTCCCACTTGCTGACCTTTTTGATTCCAATGGCAGTGATACTCGGAAGGTGATCATCCCGTTCTCATAAAAGACCTCCAGCGTACCGTTATTGCTCAGAATAGTATGGTAGGCGATCGGCAGACCCAGGCCTGTACCCTCTGCTTTCGTCGTATAGAAGGGTTCAAAGATTCGCTCCATTTGTTCCTCCGATAGAGGTTGGCCTGGGTTAGACAAAGTGATTTCTAACGGTCTTTGCCTCTCAGTGTCATAGCAGCTGGTTCTGATTTCAATTGCTTTACGAGATGTACTGACAACGGCCTGATATGCGTTAAGGAGAAGATTGAGCAATGCCTGGCGCAATTTTTCTCCCTGAAGACAAGCTTTGGGTAAATTTGAATCGAGCTCCCAGGAGACTCTGATCTCGTCAGCTTCAGCTCCAACGGAGGCCCTTGCGGCTGAGTCTACCTCCTGGAGAAGGCTATTTATATCTATCTCTTCGACATGTGTTTCTACAGGTTGTGCAAAGGTCATGATTCCTGATATCAATTTTTCCAGGCGATCAAGTTCTTTGATGATTCGATCATGTATACTTGTATCAGGGTTGTCTGGATTGTTATTCTGCACATCCTCCGCCAGAAGTTGCGCCATACCTCTCACTGAGGCGATAGGGTTTCTGATCTCGTGAGCAATTCCAGTTGCTAAGGTACCTACCGCTGCAAGTCGGTCCGCTCGCTGGATTTGCTCGTAAAACCCAGCCATGGATGTAATGTCTCGAATTTCAAGAAGTATTTCATCATGCTGTCTTGAATCTGCTTCGAGGGCGACGCCTACAAGGTGGTAACGTCTATAATCACTGCCTTCCAACCCTGAAACTGTTACGGAACGACTGGAAGACGAACCTGAACGGGTGCTACTGATCGTCTTGCTGATGGCATCTGCCAGAGCAGGATTCTTCGAAATGACAGGGATTTTTGAAGAAATGAGAAGCAGATTCTTTCCGATGAGCTGGTCGACGGTCAAACCAAGGATACGGTTTGAAATAACATCTGCATGCTTAATGGTTCCCTGTCTGTCCACAATCAGGTGGGCCCCCTTGATAGACTCTCGAAGCTGTCTATCTCGTTCTTCGAACAGTGAATTCAGCTGTTCTACCATTCTATTGAAAGTCGAGCCCAATTGACCAAATTCACCGAGTTGCACAGGCTGAAGTTTAATCGAAAGATCGCCCCTTGCTATAGTATCCATCGTGTCTGCAAGGTTCTTAATGGGCTTTACAATCTGGCGTGCAAGCACATATCCAACCAGGGCTGCCAGTATAGACAGGAAGATACTGAGTAGAAGGGAAATTTGAGCGATAGCTTCAAAGCGGTTTTGAACGACCTCTATCTGGAAGACAGCCTCGGCAAACCTTGGATCCCGCTGTTCCTCTGACTCAAGAAATGATTTAACTTCTTGAGAGATAGAGGCCTTCTCCGCATACTGAAGATAGCTGAACAGGATGACACCAGACATCAGTACGATCAATAGTGTTAAGACGGGAATCGATATAATCAACCTGACCGTTCGTTGTCTTGCTTCGCTCAGTCCGGCTTCAGAGACTCCCGATAATGGATTCAGTGTCTCTGAAGGGTGCTTGTCTTTAAGGTCTTTTTCCATGGGCATTATCTGGTTGTGCTCTCAGGTTGTTGTTTCTCCTGTTCAAAGAAAATTCTCATAAACGGAAGTCCGATCAAGCCAAGAAAGAAGTATCCAAGAAATGTGTAAACGATGGATGCTGCGAAAAGTGAGGCTTGAGGAATAATGTTCTGAGAAAGGAATAGAAGAGCGGCATCTCTTGTGCCCGCTCCGGCGATCGTCAATGGAAGGAGTCCAATGAACGTGGCGCCCGGTAGAATTGCGCATAAATAGGCGATGTCGACACTGGAACCGAACGCCAGTAGAAGATAATGTAACTGGGCAATCGAAAGAAACCAGTTTAAAGCGGAGCTTAAAAATGCACAGACAAAGAGCTTAGGATGCCTGCAGAGCCCTGGGAATACTGTACGGAATGCTACCAGTTTGATGGCTATTTTCTTGGGCAATAGAGATAGGGGTAAGTTCCAGGCAAGCATATACAGTACTAAAGAACCGAAGACCCCTGCTGCTCCAAGTATAGCGCCATACCAGGCCTGATAAACAATTCCAAAGAGAAGCCCAAAGGTTCCAAGGACGAAGATATCGATCAATCGTTCGGCGACAACGGTCCCGACTGAAAAGGATCTATCTTTCAGAGCAACGGCCTTGACCAGGTCTCCCGCTTTTCCTGGTGTGAGAGTTCCAAGCGGCCAGCAGGCCATGGTAACTTTAAAGGCTTTCGTGAAACTGACTTTCTCCTTACCTGTCCGAATGATAGAAAGCCAGCGTGTCGTATTGAGAATGGGAAAAAGGAGTGTTAACAGGAAAGCTACAAGAAGGGGAGTCGCTTTCGCATTTTTCAGGCACTCTAATAATTCTCCCCATTGAACATAGCTGCCAAGCAGAACCAGAAGAATTAATGTTAGGGCTGCAAATATCGTGAACTTTAAATACTTGGGATGACCTCTTTTAGCGCGCAAATGCAGCTCCCTGAAGGTATTCAGCTAAATGGATCAGGCGTCCTCTGTCGTGTATATCCTTCATCCAGACAGTAGGGATTTTATGGAGGCCATCTCGAGCGCCTACCAGCGCTCCTGTGACACATGCCTGTGTGTCAGTATCACCTCCTAGTCTGATCGCGGTGCAAATGGCTTCTTCATAGGTGTCCGAATGAAAAAGTGTCCATACTGCCAATTTCATTGTTTGCACGCAATTGTCTGCGGTCCCAAGATCACTTTCTCGGAGCCTTGGAATGGATTGAAGAGCTGATTGAACGGCAATCTTGTCACTTATATAGCGAGTGGCCAGGGTCTCAGCGGATCCCGATTGCAATCGCGTAAAGTCTATATTGAGCACAGATTCACGATACCATTCTTCACTCTTGAGTGCCTGAAGGAACCTTCGGCATTGATCGAGTAATGATTTCGAGAATCGATCATGGATAATTTGCGATAGCAGAAAATTAATCGCAAGGCAGGCTTCTACAGACCTTGGGTCAACATGTGTCACCTTGCAAACCCGAACTGTGGCTCGCGCGAGCTCGTCCAGGTTATTGTGGTAAAAGAGAGCGAGAGGAATTACTCTCGGCAGGCAACTATTCGTATAGATTGAGCCTGCTGAGAGGTACCATTCCTCGGCAGGTATCGAACTCCAGGCATCCGGATCTTCAGAACAGGCTTTCAGCACCAGCCGGGTTATCTGGTCCGTTTTCAAGTGCTCTTCATCCGTTCGTTTAAGAAGGCGCAAGCAGATGTCAGTCTCGTCCACTTCCTGGTTTGTGAGGATTGACTCGAGGCAAGTGAGCATTTCCCAGGTATCACGTGACCATTGTCCCGGTTCGAGGTTGAACCTGCCGCCCCCTTTAAGCTCTTCGGCTCTTGGCGCAAACTTCTGCTCGATCTCATCATAGTGCAGGAACTCATAGGGAGCGCCCACCGCATCTCCTACAGCCATTCCTAGAATGGCACCGAGGTAAATGTCTCGTGTGTGCTCCTGACTCATCTGGGGCTCCTTGCCTGGAGATCTTAATATTGAGAACCTTTCGTGATTCGCCAACAGGAAATCATTTGAGCATTCAATAATCTATCAGAATTTAACTAAAAGTGGGAATAAAGATGAGTTTGGGAAGTAAATCCATGGTCGAATCACAAAGATGTTGTGGCAATGTCCTACAAAGACATTGACCTCTTCTTCTGAAAAATAACAGTCTCATGGGTCTTAATAGAACATGATAGAAAACACTCGCCTATTGAGATTGCTTACTTTACCTGCCCGAATCTCCGGGTGATATGAAGTGGAATTGAAAGCTAAGGAGAAGTCCCCCTTATGATTAAGTGCTCTGTTTGCGGATACGAGAATCCAGATGATGGTGAAGTATGTCTTAATTGTGGATCGCCAATTGAGAAAGCTGCTCAAGGCGAAGCCATTGATGATATAAACGGAGAGGCGACAGTTTTACTTGGTATGCCCGCTGTCCCCTCTGATGATTCAGATAAGCCTCGAGATAAAGAGGAGCCAGCCCAGGCACCACCGCCTCCGGCAAAAGAGGAGAAGCCAGCGGAACCGGCTGGTTCACCACCACCTCCTCCTCCTCCTCCTCCTCCGCCCTCTCAACCAAATCCAGAGGAAAAACCAGCAGCTCCACCTCCTCCGGCAGCTCCGGCACCCCCTCCCCCTGCAGCGACTCCTGCAGCGGCAACCCCACCTCCTCCGGCTACTCCAGCAGGAAGTGGTTCCGTGCCTCCTCCGGCAGCGGCTGGAAGTTCCTCGGGAGGAAGTACAGGTTCTTCCAACGTCAATATTCTGGCCATTATTTCTCTGATTCTGGGTATCATCGGTATCATCCCATGCTGCATTCTTTTCGGGATTGCTGCAGTCGTTCTCGGATTTCTTGGCAAGAAACAGATTGAGGAAAGCGGCGGTACTCAAGAAGGCGCTGGGTTCGCAACAGCAGGTCTTATTTGTGGTGCGGTTGGAATCGTGATCAACTTGATCGTTATGATTGTTGGAGCTCTTCTCTGATCTTCGCAGAGGAAGTATTCATAAAGATTGGCGAGATGAAACAGAAGTGATGAAAGAAAATAGAATCGCCCTGTATCCAGGGTCATTTGATGGGTTAACCTACGGCCACCTGGATCTTATCCAGCGTGGTCGTAAGCTTTTTGACAAGCTCATCGTTGGGGTTGCTCATAACTCAAGCAAGAACCCCTGGTTCAGTGCAGAAGACAGACTTCAGCACCTTGAAGAATGTTGCAAAGAGTGGGACAATGTCTCGATCGCACTTATTGACGGTTTGACTATTGAAACGGCCGCTTCTCTACATGCCCAGTTTATTGTCCGAGGACTGCGGGCGGTTAGCGATTTTGAATTCGAGTTTCAGCTTGCAATTATGAATCATCAATTGAACTCCGATATCGAAACAATCTTTCTCGCTCCTTCTCCCGAGTTTATTTTTCTCAGCTCGTCCATGGTGAAAGAGGTATGGAGACTCGGTGGAGATGTTTCCAAATTTGTTCCACCAACGATTTTGAAAGCTCTCGAGAATCGGAATAAGTAATTTTTGCAGCTGAGCTATAAACAGATTATAAGCGCTTCAGGCCAACAAGGCACCTCGCGTTGACACTTGGTCCTTAGATGCGGCAAGCTCCTTGCACCATGCTTAATCAGCTATGAGCATGTGGCGCTCTATTACATCTAATAAGTTTGAGTTTATTTAATGGAAGAAAATGAAAAAGGCGGAGCTACTCTAGTTGAAGGCCAGGGAATTTCGGAGGCCTTCAGCGAGGCCCACGCAAAATCTGAAACCGTTGAAAGTTTAAGAGAAAAAGGGCGAAGGCTGCCTGTCTGGATCCGAGCTCAAGTCCCCAGCGGTGGTGGGTACGGAAAAGTCAAATCACTTGTTGATGACCAGAAGCTGCACACGGTCTGCGAAGAAGCCCAATGTCCCAATCTCGGTGAATGCTGGTCCCGAGGTACAGCAACATTCATGATCCTTGGTGAAATATGCACGCGAGCATGTGCCTTTTGTGCAGTCAAGACCGGACGGCCTACAGAATTGGACATCGATGAGCCACGCCGAGTGGCAGAATCTATACGAGCAATGAAGCTCAAGCACGCTGTTATTACTTCGGTGAATCGCGATGAGCTAACTGATGGGGGAGCATCCATCTTTGCCGAGCTGATTCGACAAATACGCATCAAGACTCCAGAGACTCGTATAGAACTGCTTATACCTGATATGCTGGGAAAGAAAGAATCACTTGAAGCAATTTTTGTCGAAAAGCCAGAAGTTTTAAACCACAATCTCGAAACAGTCCCTCGCCTCTATCGCAGCGTCCGGCCTTCTGCTTCTTATGGCAGGTCTCTACAGGTTCTGTCCTGGGCTAAGGAAGCAGGTCTGACAACGAAGAGTGGTCTCATGCTCGGCTTGGGAGAAGAGATCCCTGAAGTGCTCGATGTTATGAGAGATCTTCGCTCAATCGGTTGTGATATTCTTACCCTTGGACAGTACTTGAGACCATCGGGGTGGCACCATGAAGTTAAGAGGTTTGTTCATCCTGATGAATTCGCCGAGTTTAAGAAAGAGGGGATGAAAATGGGATTCAGGCATGTCGAGTCTGGCCCTCTTGTCCGAAGCTCTTACCACGCCGATGAACAGAGTGCAGGTGTCGTCTAGTTTATCATAAGTTAGAATAGGAAGAGCGCCCTTTAGGCTTGGGGCGCTCTCTTCATTTTTACGCGGCATTCAGAGCTTGTGACCTCCACCCTTTTTAGTCTTGTCTCACATCGCTCTTAGCGTCTTTCTAGAGGAACAGCCAGCAAAGATCAGGACTTTTATGACAACATTCGCGAACATTAAATTGGAAGAGCTCAAGACAGACTGTCGTTTCTATACAGGCTACAAGCCCTGTCACAAGAATGATGGATGTCCTGATTGCCCACACTACGAAAAGCGTGGAGATCAGATACTGATCATCAAGCTAGGTGCGATGGGGGATGTCCTGCGCACCAAGGTCATCTTGTCAGAGCTCAAGAAAGAACACCCGGAATCGTGGATTGTATGGCTGACGAACAAAGGGAGCGAGGTACTCGTAAAGGACCCTCTTGTAGACGAGGTGAGGACGTACACCACGGAAGGTCTGAAAGCACTGGAGGGCAGGCATTACAAGAGGTTGCTGTGTCTCGACAAAGATCCCCATGCAGTTTCTCTATCTGCTCAACTCTCCGCCGATGTGAAACAGGGCTTTGCACCTACCGAGTGCAATTCTATTACCGTCTGGAATGAGGCCTCATTATATGCGTTGCGTCTTGGTCTTTCAGACCCCTTGAAGTTTCATGAGAATCAGAAAACGGTTCCAGAAATCGTTTCCGAGATGTGCGAGCTGAACTACTCTGGCGAGCCATACACGCTGACAATCGACGATAAATGGAAAGAACTTGCCGAGAATAAAATCAAGGAAACCTTTGCTTGCTCAAAGGATAAAAAGAAACTCCCAGTCATAGGGATCAATACGGGTTGCGGACCTGTATTTGCAACGAAGGCCTGGCCGGTGCACCGCATTATAGAATATATCCGCCTCGTTGCAAACAGCATGGAGGCAAGGGTCGTTCTTCTTGGTGGTCCGCGGGAAAAGCATATCCACGATAGGATTAATGAGGAGCTCAAAGACCTGAAGGGGTCTGCCTTATTTGACCTTGGGAATGATAATCCATTGGATCTCTTCTGTGCTCTTGTGGGGAAGTGTGATCTTGTTGTGAGTGCCGACTCTTTAGGGATGCATATCGCTATTGCTCAAGGTAGAAATGTTATTGCCTGGTTCGGCTCCACCTGCCACCAGGAGGTAGATCTTTTCGGAAAAGGCGAAAAAATTGTGAGCGATTTTCCCTGTTCTCCCTGCTACCTTAAGAGTTGTCCAAAGCCCGTCTTCTGTATGGAGGCGATGAAAGCGGAAACCGTTCATGAGGCAACAATTCGAGAAATTGGCAAATTGACGAATCGTGAAGTCTGACCAGGAAGACAAACTGGACAAGCGGATTCTACTGATCCTCCATGGGCTCTTGCTTCCTCTCGTTGCTGTCTTTGGTTACTTCTTCCTGAAGCCATTCATCTATACGTTTAAAACAATACGCTATTACCCTTTTCAAATTGACCGTGAAGAGGGCTTTCTTATTTATCAGGCAACTCGTCTTTTAGAGTTTCAAACCATCTACCCTTCGATTGAGAGTGAACCCTACATCGTTGGGAATTATCCACCTGTCTATCCATTTCTAACTGCTGCATGCTCGTTGTTTACTGACACGGGTCTCACCGCTGGACGTATCGTCACTCTAACAGCCGCTTTGGGTTGCTGTTTAATGGCGGGGCTTCTGGTCTATCGATGGTGGAACCGTCTGTTGATAGCATTCCTCGCTCCTCTGTTCATCTCGACAACCTACGCTTTTAATCACTGGATCCCTTTCGCCCGTGTGGATTTTGTGGCTCTTTTCTTCTCTCTTTCTGGAGTGTTCTTTTTGACCTTCTACGAGAAGAAGTGGGGAGTTGTACTATCCGTTTCGTGTTTTCTATTTTCTATATATACAAAACAAAACTATGTCTCAGGTGCTCTCACGGCTTTTGTTTATCTCTTTTCACTTAAAGAGTTTCGCACCATGAAGATCTTCGGGATCAGCCTTGTTATCGGTGGAGCATTGATCGGACTAAGCCTGCTTGTCCTTACTTCCGGAGAAGCCTGGCGTCACCTTGTAACATATAACAAAAATGAAATGGATTGGAGTCAGATATCGTTCGCTGTAAAGCACTATTGGTTTATGAACCGATACCTCCTGATACTGGTACTATCTTGCTTTGTCTATTGCCTCCTTCTTCTCATGCCCTTCGGACCATTGAGGCCCGAACTTTCTTCTCATAAGAAAGCTTTCCTGTCTGCTCTGCTTTTCTATACAGCAGTTGCATTCCTAAGTCTGGTGACAATTGCTAAAAGAGGCTCTGCGGTAAACTATTATCTGGAGTTCGAATCAGTCTCTGTGATTATTGTCGGGATAGCGCTCTCAGATTTACTTCATCGGCTTGCCACCAAGCCAGGAAAGTTGCTCGCGGGCTTCTACGGCGTTCTCCTGGTTCTGATGGGACTCCATGCTTATCGGTCCTTTTCACTTCCTATTAGAGAAATTATCTTCACCAATCCGCCGGAGGAATCATTCGCCTCTCCACTCTATTCACTAACTCTTGCCTTGGAAGATTTGGAAGACCCCATCCTGTCGGAAGATCCGGTTTTGATGATGCGGGCAGACAGGGAGATCATTTATCAGCCCTTCATCATGGCTCAGCTTGCCCGCGAGGGGAGTTGGAATGATCAGAATTTCATTCAAAGAATTGAGAACCGTGATTTCACTGCTGTGTTGACCGAAAAACCCCTCGAGACAGAATATTTCTGGGGTTTCACAGAGGAAATGAGGGATACCATTCTTCGCAATTATCGTCTTGTTGAGCAGTTTCCATGCTTCGGTTTGCCTAAACCAGGAAGACGCTTTCTTTACCTGCCGCTCGACCCAAAGGCCTCGACCGAAGAAAATCGACCACAATGAGAGGCCAATCGCTGATTTATTTCAGTTTCTGCTTGCGAGAGGAGCACAGTGCTTCATAGATTCTCGGCCCTTCGACGGGGCGCCCAGCAGGGCAGCTAAGTTTTTGAATCTACAACGAGGTAATCGGATTAATGGGTAGTGTAATTAAGTGGCGACGTAAGAAGATCAGAAAACACAAATATAAGAAAATGCGTCGTCGTACCCGTTTCCAGCGCAAGTAAGTCCAGTTATATCAGTTTTTTATAACGTATTCAGGCAAAAGCAACCCGGCGTTTCGCCGGGCTGCTTTTGTTTGGTACGAACAAGTTGAAATCTATTTCAATCTGTCCCGGAAGCTCCCTTTTCTCAGCTGATGGTCCTTCCTGGCTTCTTCTATGAGAATCCTGATACTAAATCACAATCTTCGGGAAAGAGGCACCTTCTTCAGAGCGATGAAGACTGCCCGGTTTTTCCATGGAAGAGGACATGAGGTCTGGTTCGTTGGTACAGGAGAAAGGTATTATCGATCTGCCTTCATTGAAAAGTCAGAGAGATGGACCTGGCTCGAAACTGCCAACTGGAGTCTCCTTCGTGAAAAAGGTGATGGGCATTCCTTGATTGCTCTTCTTCAAAGGTGTTACCAGCTTCCTTCTGATTTTGATCTTATCTATACATTTTCTCATAAGCCTGATGATCAGTTTACCGCCAGATTCAAGAAAACAAGAGGGGCCTTCTGGATGACCGACTGGTGTGATCTGTGGAATTCGCGCAGCGGTGGAATATTGGATACTCGCGAATGGGGGGATCCCTTGCCCGAGTGGATCAAGGGATTCAAAGGAAAGCTGGTTAGAAACAGCTTTAAACGGGAAGACCGACTGGAAAAGAATGCTGTCAAAGAGGCTGATGCAACTTCGATCATCGTGAGTCCCATGCGACGCTATACGCGCCTACTTGGGGTATCTGATTCTAATGTACTTCGTTATTTATCGGGTTGTGATACAGAAAACATCGACGTGCTGGATCCCCAAGACTGTCGAAAAGCCCTTGGTTTAAAGAGTGATAGACTGATGATGGGGTATGTTGCTAACACAACACCTGACAATCAGCAGCTTCTCGGAGCCCTTAAAATTGTCTGGGAAGAGTTCCCTGATTTAGAGATGATATCCGTGGGCCCTTCATGGTACGGGAGCTCACAAGTTATTCATTCAGCGATAAAGAGAGGTGTCTTTCATGACTTTGATCGCCAGCCTTTTGCGCGAATCCCGCTCTATCTTGGGGCTTCAGATTTTCTGGTGATGCCATTGACAGACCGCCCTTTGAATCGTTGTCGCTGGCCGAACAAGTTTGGGGACTATATGGCCTCTGGCAGAGGCACTGCCTCTTGTGATGTAGGTGACATGGGAGCGATTATCAGGAAGTATCAAGTTGGAGCCTGCGGCGAACCTTCTTCGCAGGGACTCGCCTCGGCCATTCTTGAGCTGGCTCGAAATAGAGAGATGAGAGAGCTAACTGGACAGAGAGCCAGATGGATCGCCGAACATAAAATTTCGTGGAAACAGAGCTTTAAGAAACTTAGAAAGTTTCTGCACGAACACGGATTGGAGAAGGTCTAAAATGATTAAAACGTTATCAATCACCACACAAGGTCAGGGTCTCCATGAGATTACATCAGAAGTCGCCAGCATCGTTGATAACTCTGATATCGAGGAAGGGTTGATGACTCTGTTCATCCGCCACACTTCAGCAAGTCTGACCATCCAGGAAAATGCTGATCCGTCAGCCCGCAGAGATCTTGAGGCTTGGTTGAACAGACTTGTCTCAGAAAATGATCCCATTTATACTCACACCATGGAAGGGCCCGATGACATGCCTTCTCACATCAAGAGTATTCTGACAAATGTGCAATTGTCGGTACCTGTGATCGATGGCAAGCTGGCCTTGGGGACCTGGCAGGGGATTTACCTTTGGGAACATCGTCGTCAGAGCCATCGCCGGAAACTCGTGATTCATCTTGGAAGCTAATCAAATGAGTAGTTTTCTGCTTGATCGTAGCCGACTCACTGGGTGTAGCATGCGGAATGTTCAGAAAGCACTATTTAGCTTATTCTCAGTTCAAGTCTTTGAAATGCATTTCATTAACATGACAAAATCTAATCATCCCCAAGATGGGCGGGAAGTCGTGAAGCAGACTCTTGGACTCTGACCCTGCCAGTTTATTCATAAAGAATCGATCTGCTTTCGTGGGCTGCCTTTTGGCGGCTACCACTGTCGCTGCTGTCGCGACCGTAGCGGCTCAGGGCGGTGAGGGCAGTCCAGTATCGCCCGAAAGCAGCGGGGATACTCTCCTCATTCCTTTCCTGATCAGCTTATTTGCGTCCCTGTTGTTTACCGGCGCTCAGACAGCTGTCTCGTCCATTGGACCCCTGGCCCTTGATCAGATCGACAACTCTACCAATGTCATCTTAAAATTCATCAAGCCCCAGCTTAAGAAACTTCCTGCGATCGAGAGGCAATTCTCACTTGGAGGGATGTTTGCGCTCATCTTTCAAACGGCTCTGGTCGCTCTTTTCTTTATAGGAATCTTCGAAGACTCAGTTCTCCTGGGAGCCATCATCGCCATGGTGATCGTTTCAGGGCTTCACCTGCTGCTGGTTGAAGGGTTCTGCCGAAATCTTGTGCTCGCAAGCCCTGAGAGAGCCTTTAAAATACTCATCATTCCATCATACATTCTTAGTCTTCCGTTCCGGTTACTCCTTCTTCCTCACTATATGTTTTCCAGTTTTCCTGACAGTAGAGTCAAATATACGAGTTTGACGGATATGCACCTCCGCCTTTTGCCAAGCTTGTCAGGTATCGAACGCGTCATAGATGAGGAAGCTTTTGAACTGATCGACTCTGTTAAAGAGTTTGCAGAAACAAAGGCGGAAGAGATCATGACTCCAAGGACTGAAATCGAAGGTATTTCGGATACACTTGGTCCCACGGAAGTCTACGAATGGCTCAGAAAATCAGAGTATAGACGTATTGTTATCTATCATGACAACCTGGATGATATACGGGGCACCTTGCTCGCCAAGGATGTTCTTCTGAACAGGCCGAGGCAGCCTTTCGATAACCTGCGCGACCCCATTTATGTTAACGAAGACACACGGTTACCCGAGCTCCTTAATATTATTCGACTTAATCGCTCACACCTCGTGATTGTTCAGGATGAATATGGGGGAACAGCAGGAATTGTTACGTTGCACGATCTGGTAGAGAATATCGTTGGCCATATCGATGATCTGGAGGATGAAGATGAGCTCTGGATTGAAAAAGATTCGGATTCCAGTTTCGTCATTAATGGTAGAACTGAACTTTGGGAAGTAAATGAAGAACTGGACCTGGATCTGGACGAGGATGTTGCAAGAACGATTGGAGGTCTGGTTTTCAATACCTTAGGTCGTGTTGGTGAAGTTGATGACTATGTCGTCTTTGATAATGTCAAATTGACGGTTCTTGAGACCAGCAACAACCGCGTCGAAGTCGTGAAGTTGGAGATTCTACCTGAAACTCCACAGGAAACAGAAGAGGTGACCGTTAAATGAAAACCTCTATACTCCTGATCGTCCTCCTTTTCTTCGTCGCGGGCCTCTTGCTCAGGATTCTTGTTTCATATTTTGACTCTCACATCCTTCGTTTTGCCTGGGATTACCTTGTGCGTTACGAAGGGGAGGAGAGCAATGAGACCAAAGAAACTTTGCTTGAAAGAATCTCAGTCTGGTATAGCGCTTCAAGGTTAGCCAGGCTTATGGCTATTCTGCTGGTTATTCCCCCCTTTCTCATCATCTGGCAGTCAAGTTCAGAGCTCCTTCGTTATCTGAATTTCCCTGCGATCGAATCAGGCATCCTACTATTATCTTTGAAACTGGGACTGATGGCTTTCCTGTTTACTCTCTGTTTCGCTTTAATCGATTCGTATTTACTTAAGGGACTATACAAAGAAGACCGTCCCTCTCACCTTGAACGCAAGCAGTTCGAATGGCTCCTTGAAGAAGATGAGGCCATCCCACCACTTCCCGCAGCCGGTGCACTGCTTTGGGACTGGGCTGTTCATGGGTCCAGCTGGCTTGCACATTTGTTCAAACTTTCGCGTCCCCGCGCATATATATTCGAAGTTGATGAAGAAGTTCTGATGGCTGTAGGGGAGAAGGAAATGAGCGCTCTCGAAGGGAAGAGAGACGTGCATACCTTGAGTAAGGCTCATGTTCATCGCACCGAGAGTGAAATGATTCGCGCCATCCAACGTCTGGATGAATCACTTGTTCGAGAAGTGATGAGGCCGATCAGCAAAGTAGCGGCAGTGTCACTGAATAACCTGACTGCTGAGAGGCTACTTCAGCTGGCTCGCCGCACCGGGTATACACGCTTCCCTTGCTATTATGATCAGATTACGAATATCATCGGCTACTTGAATGTTTATGATCTCTTCGAATCCCCTGTGCTTCCTAAAGACCTCAGATCTCTC
This sequence comes from uncultured Candidatus Sumerlaeota bacterium, assembly GCA_964437365.1. GTDB lineage: Bacteria > Sumerlaeota > Sumerlaeia > SLMS01 > SLMS01 > CAYTGM01. Next base: position 238,212 of record CAYTGM010000002.1, read on the forward strand.
GTCAGGCAGGTGCCGTATATTACCGAGCTCGCCCATGTTGATAGTGCCCTGGAAGAAATGCTGAGGCGTAAATCGCAAATTGCCATCTGTTTCGATGAGTATGGTGGCTGTAGTGGATTGCTGACCAGAGAAGATATCCTCGAAGTTATCACCGGGGATATTATGGATGAGTATGACCGTCCTGAAGAGATCCAGTTGGAAACGAGAAGAAGTTATTTTATCGCTGAAGGAACGATTAACCTTGATGATCTTGAAGAAAGAACGGGTCTCGAGCTCGAAACAGATATCAGCGATACCCTGGCCGGGTATATATATCACCGCTTGAGTAGAGTGCCGAAACGGGGTGAATCTATTGAGGAGTCAGGCTGGCGCCTTGAAGTGGTCAGGATGGAAAAGCATCTTATTCGTAAGGTTCGACTTTACCCGCCTGAGGAAAATTCATCCAAGCCTTCAGATTGAGAGCCTGACCTTCGGAGTCGAATACCATGTTTTCCCGTGTGATGCTACAATGGTTTTGGGATTGTTATGATCATCTTGGACGCCTTATTCTTGCCAATGTACTTATTTTTCTCCTCTTGTTTGGATCGCTTTTCTATGTAAGCCCTCTTCTCTTTCACCTTATATCAAGCGAGAATTATAGACAGAATGCTCTCGTGGCAGCAGGATATCTGGCTTTTCTTCTACCTTTTATCCTGACTATATGGTTCAGTTTTTTTGGACACTTTGCTGATCAGGTAAGCCGCGAAAAAGATCCCCCCTTTAAACTTTTCTTTACTGGATTGAGAAACGACTTTTGGAGGTATTTACTCTTCTTCTACCTGATTCATGGGGCTATGTCAGTCTGCCTTTTTGGGTTCTGGTTTTACGGACTTTCGGGCATGCTGGGAGAAGCCTGGAAGTTTCCTGGGTATATACTTTCAGGGCTTTGTTTCTGGCTTGCTCTGGTTGCCCTGCTTGTCGAGATCGCCGCCGTCGGCCTTATACCGAAAACCTCCCTGAACACGAAACAGCTGCTTCTCCGCGGTCTTTATGTACTCCTTGCTTACCCAGGTTTCACATTCTTCTTTTTCATCTTTCTCGTATCCGTTTGGATACTCTCCATCTTTTTCTTGAGATTCGCACCTGTCATGATCTTTGCCATCGCCGGGACTCCGATGCTGTTCAATAGCGTAGCAGATGTTTTGCTGAGTTATGAGCAGTTCAAAAAGGAAGTGGAAGATGAGAAGGAATCAGCACCGAAGACCTGGAGGGAGTACCTGGCTCGAGAAAAGAAAAGTGAACGGCAGAAAATGGACGCCTATCGATATAGTCGAACCTTCAGGGACCTCATTAAACCGTGGGATGATAGTGAGTCGTGAAAGTCTAAACCGGTAGGCCTCGCGTCTATCCCTTTCCTTTTCCACCTCATTGAACGGGCGATCAAAGAGCTGAAGAAACGAACCAAGGGGATGATCCCCTCATTGCTCCCTCCTGATGGACCTCGAAGGGCATTGGGGAAAAAGAGGTACCCACCTCCTCGTTTAGACAAACGACTAAAAATCTCACAGATACCCTGAATCCTCGACCAAATGCACCAGCAAGAATTTACAGCAAACTCTTTACACTACCCGAAATTGCCTGCTCAAACCGGGTGTTCTACCTTTATTCCGCATCTGGTGGACGTCTGACGGACGTCTCGAGACGTAGGTAAGACGTACATAAGACGTCGGTCAGACGTCCGTCACCGGGTGAGAGGTGATTCCGATCTTGGTCGATCTTCAAGATTTTTGAACCCGATCACCCAGATTAATGAACGATGCTGTCAGGCCTTATAAGCCTCTGGCCTTCAGACCCTTTAGAATGAGGCTGGAATTACTTCTTAATTGCTCTTACGGTGCGTTCAACCGAGGTTGCTTTGTCTTCGCGGGCTAAATTGGTTATCACCAGGGTATCAGTCCCTTCGAAGTCAATTTCTCCGTTATTGATGATCGAAAGAAGAAGTTGCTCTCGATTCATGAGCTCTGGAGGGCCAGCCATTCTCGTTGAGATGACCAATCCGATGGAATCTTCGTTGAGTGGCCCATTCCAGCTGTTCACGGGGCCTTTCCCGCTGATGCGACCATCATTGATTTCCATATTCAATTGTTGGTCGTCGGGGAGGCGCTCGCCATCAATTTCGTAAATGGTCCAGGTTCCTGTCGGATCAGGTTTTCCCGCACAAGCAAGCAACAAGAGTGGAAGAGTAAGTACCAGCACCGTTGGAAACAGTTTTGTGTATAACCAGTCCATGTTAGAGAGGCTCCTTTTAGTTTACCGTCAATCTGTAGAAATCGGGTGATTCACCGCGAAGAAAAGATGGGATGCTCCAGCGGAAGCCATTAAGAGAATCCGGTTGAAAATCGTTGGAGTCTTCCAACTGTTCGAGGACTTGACCATGGATAAAGAAAGGGAGTGAAAGGTTCTTTGATTTTTCAGAAAGGTTCATAATGAAGTCTACCGCCTTGTCTGCCTGCATCTCCTTTGGAAGCTTTGAAACGGAAAAGCCGATGCCAAGAACCCTCCCGTAGAAAGTCTTTTGAGCCAGCTTATTGTAATAATCGAGTGACTCCAAGAGGTAGGTAACCTGAGTCTCCCAATGGCTGGCAAAGGACTGCTCAAAGATAAGAAACACGGGCTGCTTGAGTCTTCCCTGAACGGCATTCATAGGACCTTCAATTAATTCCTGCAAGGAGTCGTCTGAATCGGTGTTCATGACCGTCCCGGGCAGAGGAAGAAGTAGATGGGAGAGGTGATTGTCTTCGCCGTCTTTCTCCTGCTGGATCTTTTCAAGTAGCCCGAGGAGCTGATGGAGGAATTCATCTCCATTCTGACAATTTGGGAGCTTGAAAACGTGGACAGAGTGATCGTTTCGCTCCTCATCCAGGGAAGTGAGCAGTTGAATGCTAGCTTTAGGTTCTGCCTGGTTTGACTCTGGATTGGTCATTGAGTTGGCCTTTTTGTTATTGGGGAATTCCTGACATGGTTATCAGGGATTTCTGGATAATTTACGCTTCATTTGTAAGGGACTGGAGCAGTCTTTTAGAGGGGTTCCTCTGATACCAGTTCATAATCCTTCTCGAAAACCTTCCTCAGTTGTCGTTCGGCCTGCTCGGCCGAAGTCCCGTAAAAAGTTGGACTTCTGGGCGCATCAGGGTTTTCCCCGAGAGGCTCCATCCGAGCAACCCAATGATCATCCTTATGCTCAATCAGGAAGTGAACCTTGAGTGTATTCTCGTTGTCCAGATGCTCAAAGGTCATCAGTTTTTTCATTATTCGCTCCTCAGGGGATAGCCCCTGGTCAAATGCTGAGGCAATTTAGAGTAGAACCAAATTAATGCCATCAAATATCCGGAAAAAAACTGATCTTGCTCCTATTCCCTTACGAGATAGCGTAAGGCGAACTCGTGAATCGACGCAAACAGGAAAGCAGGGAGCTCCGATCGTGAACCTATGTATCAAGGAACCAGATGGCATCTCGGTTTTGAAGTCATTTGAAGGTTTACCGATAGTTATAGGCAGGGGCCAGGAGACGGACATCGTCCTGAAGGACAAGAACGTATCGCGTGTCCATGCGGAAATTCACGCCATCGGAGAACAATTGTTCGTTCGCGATCTTGATTCACTCAACGGAACACGGTTGAATGGTGAAGTTATCGTGGATGCCTCTTTTCAAAGGGGAGATATCGTTGAGGTGGGCGATTGCGAGATTCGCCTGTTGGATGAAATTCCTGAGGATCGTGATTACATTGATGAGGAACAGATGGACTTGAGTGGAAATGCCTCGGGCGGTGTGCTCGAGATCATTCGGTCTCTGGATATTGAAAAGATCATCGACCAGAACGTCGTATCCATGGTGCCGAGGAGTAAAGGGTCTCCTTTAGAGAAGGAGCAACTTCGAGAGAGTGTCGAACGGCTGAATCAGGCATCGTCCAATCTGATCGTCATCATGAACTTGATTTCTTCGATCGGAACCTATTCTCATCCCAATCAGGTTTGTGATCAGTTCGCGACAGCTCTTCGCACGGTTTTCCCCCATGTTGAAAATATGGCGGTTGTCGAATATGAAAGTGATTCGACACGCCCAATGAGCATTCTATACGTTGATACAGATGAGAGTGACTTTCAACCAGCTGATGGACCAAGCAAAACAGTTATTCGAAAAGTCGTTGATGAAGTCAGAGCCGTATATGCAGTAGATGCAAAGAAGGACCCTCGTTTCCACGCAAGTGATTCAATTGCTAACCGTGGTGTTCGTTCGATGATGTGTTCACCCATCATCGTCAGGGGAGAAGTAAGGGGAGCGATGTACGTTGAGAATCTCTCGAACCCTTACTGTTTCAGTCAGTTCGATCTCAATTTCCTGACTGTTTTTGCCTTCCACCTCGGTACGGCGCTTGAGACTTCAAGAGCATTTGCAGAGCGCGATAGAGCTTTTGAAAAAGCTGTCGAAACCGTGAAGCTGGCTAAGCAAGACAAGTCAGCCCTTCTTCTCCAATACTCACAAAGCGAGAGGAAATTTCGCGCTCTTTTTGAACAATCGGCTCTTGGTGCAGCCGTGATTAATCTGATGAATGGTGAGATCGAAGAAGTAAATGACGGTCTTGTCCGGATGCTTGGACATACGCGGAGAAGACTTTCCCGGATGACTTATGCAGAGCTACTTGCAAGTCCAAGTAGAGATGATGCTCAGGATTGGCTTAAGTATGTACGTGGACATGGAGAAGGATCCTGTAAGACTCAACTGTTAAGTAAGAGTGGTGAAAAGATCATCGCTCTGCAGTCCTGTCGGTCCTTGCGCATGGGCGAATCTGCGGTGATGGTCGCGTACTTCATCGATATTACTGCCAAGGAACGAGCTGAATCACAAATAAAGACACAGCTTCTTCGCGTTACGGCTCTCTCCGAGTTGAGTCAGGCGTATATGAAGACGATGGATCGCGAAAACATCTATCAACTGCTTTTTGACAAGGTGATCACGGTTCTACCAGTTGACAGTTTTATTTTCTTTCAGCGCGATACGATTTCTCAGGAGTTGCAGTTGGTTTTCCACAAAGTTCGTTCATCTGAAACAGAGTTCGAGGGGTCAGGTGAAGTCGATGAAGCTTTTCTAACCAACCTGAAACGCAAGCTTGAGGCAGTCATTGAATCGGGTCGTCCTTATGTTGACCACGGTGATGCAACGATGTTAAAGGTTGAACAAGGTGCAACAGTTGACCGGAGTTTTGCCGTTGTACCGATGTCTACACACCAGGAAGTAGAAGGAGTCGTTTGCGTTGGTTCATCAGATGCACAGGCATACGATTCGTCTCATGTGGAAACCCTTCTCGCGCTTGTAGCTCAGACTTCATTGGCATTGAGTAATGCGCGCGCATTTGATAGTCTTCATGATCAACAAGAGAAGCTCCGCCAATTGAACCTTCAGATTATGAATGCTCAAGAGGTCGAAAGAAAACGAATCAGTCGTGAACTGCATGACGGAGTCGGCCAGCAACTAACCGCAATGAAATATACACTTGAGTCCATTCAAAAGGCAGCGAAGAGTCAGGATGGAAAGAAACTCCTCGACAGGATAGACGAGGCACGTGATCTGGCCTCTCAGATTATAGATGATTTGAGGTCTATCAGCCTGGATCTTCGTCCAACAATGTTGGATGATCTTGGTCTCAGACCAACTCTGGAATGGCTCGTCAGGCAGTACAAAAACCGCTATGAAATTGAAATTGGATTTGAAGTAGAGCTCGGTGAAGATCCGATAGATGCAGACGTTTCAACAGCGGCATTCCGTATTGTTCAGGAAGCTCTTGGAAATGTTGCAAAGCACGCGCAAGCGGAGGAAATCCACTTGAGTGTCACCGTTGAAGAAAATGATCTCATCATCGATGTTCTTGATAACGGAGTAGGGTTTGACTCCGAAGATCTTTCGCGCATGCAGACTGAGCGTGGGTGCAGCGGGATGCTAAACATGAGAGAGCGCGCTCGTTTTCTTAAAGGAACATTTCAATTAGATACAAAGCCTGGAGAAGGCACAAAACTTAGAATTACTATCCCTATTAAGGAGAATTAGGTTAATGGCACAAGAAAGAGAAATCAGAATCCTCATCGCGGATGACCATACTATTGTTCGCGAAGGATTAAGGAAGCTATTGGATGATGAGTCAGGTATTGAGGTGGTGGGTGAAGCTACCGACGGCAGAGATGCCGTTGCAAAAGCCATCGATCTTCTTCCTGATATCGTCATTATGGATCTGTCGATGCCTGGTCTACATGGCCTTGAGGCAACAAGGCAGATTTGTAAACGCTCTCCAAAGACACGTGTCCTGATCCTCAGTATGCATAAGAATGAAGCGTATGTGTTGCAGGCACTTCAGTCTGGGGCCAGTGGGTATATACTCAAGGATTCGGCCTCTGAAGAAGTTGTTGGGGCGATCCATGCCGTAAGCAAGGGCGACAGTTATTTATCTCCTGCGATCAGTCGCGTTGTTATTGAAGACTATCTCAGAGTTAGCTCGCCCGGCCAAGGCGGAGCAAAGACTCTGTATGATACTTTGACCGTGCGTGAACGCGAGATTTTTCAGCTGCTAGCTGAGGGACTCAAGAACCAGGAGATCGCAGAACGTCTTCATGTGTCTGTGAAGACAGTGGAAACACATCGCGCTCATATAATGGAAAAATTGAATTTGAACAACATCGCTGAGCTGGTAAAGTACTCTATTGAGATCGGTATCGTCCAGCTGGATGCCTGATGTTAAATTGTTATCAGTAAATGCAATGAGCAAGGCTGTGTCTGCGACTCAGCCTTGTTTTTTTTGCATTAGAGTTCATATCTTGTGATTTTTCTTTGCAGAGTTGATCTTGAGATCCCCAGCTTGCGCGCACAGAGGGATCGGTTATCATCATAATAATCTAAGGCACGCTTTATATAGTCTCTTTCTACTTCTTCAAGAGTCTTAACTGGAGCCCCTGTAGAGACAAAATCCTCATGAGAAGGGTTCTCGGGAGTGATGTTCGACCTGATGACTCCAAGGTCTTCCTGTTTTTTTGAATCAGGTTGAAAACGGAATTTATTAAAGGTTTGTTCATCGACATGTATTTCATGACTGTCAGATAATATGATCATACGTTCGATCATGTTCTTCAGTTCTCTCACGTTCCCCGGCCAGGTGTAATTCCTCAAATAGTCAAGGACACTTTCTGAGAAGTCAGAAACATTCTTTCCTAATTCTGCTGACTTTTCTCTCAAAAATCTTTCAGCAAGAACTTCGATATCTTCAGGTCGATCACGGAGTGGGGGAATGTCTATATGCATTACAGAAAGACGAAAGTATAGATCCTCCCTGAATTCACCTTTTTCACACAGGCTGGCGATATTCTTATTCGTGGCTGCGATGATTCTCACATCTACTTTCTTTGAAACGGAGCTTCCAACCCTTGTCACGACCTGATCTTCAAGCACGCGAAGCAATTTTGGCTGAAGAGAGATATCAAGGTCTGCAATTTCATCGAGAAAAATCGTGCCTCCATCGGCGAGCTCAAAAAGTCCTTTTCTTGGCTGCTTGGCGTCTGTAAAGGCTCCTCTTTCGTGGCCAAACAATTCTGCTTCGACCAGGGGTCTTGGAATCGCGGAGCAATTCACTTTGATGAGTGGGTTTTCACGACGGGCAGACAGCTCATGTATAGATTCTGCGACCATCTCTTTCCCCGATCCACTTTCGCCTGTGATGATAACAGGCGTGGAGGGCGTTCTTGAAACCCTGTCGATCATAAGATTGATTCTACATATGGGGGCTGAGATTCCAACGAGCCGTTTAACCTGTCTTGCAGCTCCAGCCTTTGTTCTTGCCGAAATCTCTGTTTTAAGTACGCGCTGCCGGGCTGTAAGCGATCTACCAACGACGTATTGCAGTTTGCTTGCATCGACGGGTTTTGTCACAAAATCACAGGCTCCGTGGCGCATCGCTCTGGTGGCGGACTCAAGACTACTGTCGCCGGTTATCACCACAATGTGGAGCAACGGATCTTCTCTGATCAGCTCTGGAATCAGATTATCCCCACGAGCATCGGGAAGATGGATGTCCAGCAGAAGAACTTCGATGCTTTCTTCTCTCAATGCGTGATGCAGTTCTTGTGCATCCGCCGCGACTGAAACCTTATATCCAGCCTTTCGGAGTGTCTGCTCAAAGGCAGAGCGAACAATTTGTTCGTCGTCACATACCAGTACGTGTTGCAAGGGCGTTGTTACTCCTTGGGGAGGGTAAGAGAAACTGTGAGGCATCAAGCCAGAATTTTCATAAGTAAATACTCGAAAATGCCTCATAATGGGTCAATCAACAAATGAAAAAAGTGATTCATTTGTCCCGCTTACTGATAGAGCCATCCTCGTTCCTCAAATTACAAAGCCGCCAGTTTCAAGAGTCGGAAGTGTCGCTAAAAAACAGGGCGATTCACCGAGTCCGTGTTGACCCATGTCTGCTTTATTGGGTTTATTAAGAAGACCTGAAAAGCGTGAGCTTCTGCGATGATAAACTATGACTACATTTGCAAAGAGTGCGGAGTATATAGTACAATTAAACATTCCATTAAGGAGAATCCTGATGTTCGCTGCCCCGAATGCGGGGAGAAGATGCAAAGGGATATTTCTGGTGGAGAAGAACCTATCATTAAAGGCGGCAACCTTCCGGGGAAAGTGACTCGGGAAGTTCAAAAACGCGAAAGAGAAGAAATGCAGCATGCCCACGAAGTGAAAGACTGGGTAAAGAAAAAGGCGCAACCTATGGCAAGGGAAGGGCTGAAAAAAGCACTGGTAGAGAAAAAAGTGAGGGAGAAGCCCAAGGATTAAGGACCTCCTGTGCTGTTTGAGAGCGCTAACTCGTTGAAGAGAGTGAATGGACGATCTTGTCAATGAGCGCCGAACTCCAGGTTGACTTGGCATTAGTAGGCCCTGAACCACTCTGCATAGACACCAGGCACTCCTGTATTGCCAGAATCAATTCACCATAATCTTGATATCGATCCTCCTTCTTCTTTGCAAGCATTCTACTGACAAGGACAGATGTCTGCATCGATGTTGTGTTATCCAGATCATACAGGAGAGGCGGTTCTTCCGTTTCATGTTTATGGATAACTTCTGAAAGAGTTTTGCCCTTGAAGGGAACTCGACCTGAAATCATATGAAAGAGACTTGCACCAAGAGCGTATATATCAGCAAGGTGGTCGACTTTTGAGGCATCTCTCGCTTGTTCAGGAGCAAAGTAATAGGGTGTGCCGATCGCCGCGCTCTTTGTTGTATCCTCACCGAGTTTCCCCTGACTGGCAACCATGCGGGCAAGACCAAGGTCAGCAACTTTAGCTCTTCGGTTTTTCGTCAGGAGAATATTAGCTGGCTTAACATCACGGTGCACAATTCCGTTGGCCAAAGCTTCTTCTAAACCCTCGGCAGTCTCTTTCGCGATCATTAAAGCTTCTGGTTCATTCACTTTTCCATAGCGTTTCAAGTGGTCTGAAACTGACATCCCTTCCACATATTCCATAATGATCAGGTGGTAGTCGTTGATAAGGTCACAGTCGAGTACTCGAACCACGTTGGGATGATTAATCCGGGCCGCTGCCTGTGCTTCATGCATGAAACGCTCAACGTGTATACGATCATAGCGGGCCAGTGCGGGGTTGAGTATCTTAATTGCAACAGGAATTCCCAGCATCTGATGGTGCCCTTTATATACAGTTCCAGAGGATCCCTTGCCCAATAATGCCTCGATCTGAAACTTTCCTAACTTCTTGCCGATGAGAGAGGTTCCGCAAGGTTCCTGGTAGTGAACACTTTCCGTTGATGTACCTTTTTCAGTAGGTGTTAAATCTTCACTCTGTTGGGTCAATGTCTGGGGCCGAGTCTCCCCTTGAGTTTCATCACATGGTTTCCTGCTGAGAATACTGTCTCCGCCCTGCTGAATCATCACGCGAGACTTGTTCTTTCCAGAGTCGATTTCTGGGGTGACCTTTGTGTTCTCTTCAATGGAAGTAGGGATGCGCTTCTTCGATGCAGGAGGTGATTTGCCCGCTTTTGCCCTGTGGATTTCAGATTCTGTCAGTTTACGAGTTGAAACACTTGAACGTTCCTTCAAGATGGCGGCTCTAGCTGCTTCCATAGGAATGTATCCTTTGGCAACCATCATGAGAGAATCGGACTCTGACTGACTGATAATACCCAAATTCCGCAGGTGAATCCAGAGTGGAGTCGAGGAATCAGAGGAACGCATCGACAAATCAATCTGCTCTCTCGATAGAAGGCCTAGGTCTACGAGTAGTTCAATCAGTGTTTCTCTGGATAATTCGGCCACAGAATTCTCCCGAACGATTTTTTATTCACGCGACTGAAGATTAACTATTAAACACTTCTACCGCTTCATCAACCATAAAACTTACCTGTTTTGCTTCCATCTGCCCCAGGTACTGATCACATCGTTTTTGAGCCATTCGGTATGCGTCTTCAATAAACTCTTTGCCGAATTCAAAAGCATTCAGAATGGTCCTGAACCAGATATACATGCGATCTTTCGCATATTGAGGGTCATCAAGGACAATACTGTAGATCGCGTACCTCATCACCAACTTCATGTCCCGCAAGGTCTTCTCTTTGCAACCCTGGAACTCCTCAAGTTTGTGTGGGTACTTCTTATACAATTCTCCAATGGTTGCATGGATAATCGTGAACTCCAGTTCCTTTAACTGCTGAGCAGTTGACGCAGAAGTTCTGACGGCACTTGCGTGTTCACGGAGTTCTGCAATTTCGTTGTTATTAATAGGTCTTACTTCAAGTTCCTGACTGAGTTCTGTGAAATCATGTCGCATGGTAATCTTCTCCTGTGATTTTCAGTTCAATGCGGTCAATGTTTGCTTCAAGGTTTCCGATACTTTCTGGGAAGGTTTCGATTTTAGAAATTTGCCCAGAACTTTTTCCATTTCACCGCATGCGGCGGTAATCATTTCCTGTCCCAGGTGATTCCCATTCCCTGTTTCCCGGATGGAGATTGTGAGTTCTTCTGAATCTTCTTCCATTCCAGATGTCATCATGAGGACCGCCTGATGGAGAATTTCACGACATTCTTTTTCTGCCAGGTCTTTAACGCCCGGAATTCGTTCTACTCTGGAGCGATTATTCGTATAGAAAGTGTCAACGGTTTCACGAAGAATATCAGGCTCTGTTCTTGCCAACTCGGATGCGACGACCAGCACTGACTGAGTCTGTGAAAGAGCATCCACGAGCAATTTCTGTTCAGATGGGCCCTTTATATACTTTTTTGCAGACTCAATATATAGATTGTATGACTCGAGAATGAAATCAGGGTCGAATCGTGAAGATCTAAAGACATGAAAGAGGGTTCTCACTACATTCGCATACCAGACTTTACCCGATTCAAGTGCGACAAAAGGTGAACGTCGCAAAAGTTCCCAGAAATCGTGCTTCATCTTTTCTTCTGCAAAGAGATACTTATCCTTAACCGATGGATATTTCGAGATGATCTCGCTTATTGCAGATGAAACCATATCAGTACCGTGCGCAGAGATCTCATAATTCAGGGCAATAGACTGGCGAATTTGATCGAGACGCGACTTCAGAGACTCACTCTTGAGCGCCCTTGAGGTAAGGGATTCGAATACACTATCGGCAAAGGTTTTTGCCATCTCATGGTCTATAGCACTTCTCTGCATCATACCCAGGTAGTTGTCCAGGGCATCGTTCAGGTAGTGTATACAGCGATCGTTTTCGGCGAGGATCGCGCCAACAATCAAAGCGCGCATTGCAGCTTTCGCGGCCCCTTTTTGTGCACCTTCGAGTCGGGAGTGATCCAATCCTGAGCTTAGTATATCTTCAAGATGAGGAGAAATTTCAGCTGCCCCCTTAACGATGAGAGCACAGGAAGCAAGGCTTTCCTGAAGATCCGTTCCCTTTCCTCCTTCCAGCTGAGAAGCACAGTTATTCGAGAGAGTATCGTAAGTGAATGCCAGCATTTCAGCATCCATGCTTGTCAGGAAAATGTTATCTATAAAGTTTGACAAGCCACGCTCCAGTGCAAATGTCCCCCCAGGGGTAAAGCCAATCGTTGCTGTATGGAGCATGGTCAGAAGGTCTCGAGTGACTTTCGAATTTCCTTCTTTAAATTCCTTTATATGATTCTGGTACTTTTCTTCAACGGTTGCCTGCGTCTCTTCGAGGATTTTCTTTTGTGAGAAAGCGAGGACTGACACACACTCAAGATAGTACCGGATCTTTTTCCAATTCGGCATAAAGGAAGACAAGGCATGACCTGAAAGCTGAGCTTTAAGTTCGTCCTCAAGGAGCTGAAAAGATTCCAGCATCATCTCCTTATTAAAGCCTTTTTGCGCGAGAAATTCTCCGAATACCTGGAATCGCCCTGACGTCCATCGCCATGCACCGGGGAGAAGACAGAAAGCAGCATTGAAGACAATCTGTTGATGATCACGAACGACGTAAGGATGATCGGTGTCATGCCGCCTGAAATATTCAGGGTATCGGGACACCAGCTCATTGCCTACCTTTCCAAGTGCGTCATCGCCTATAACAACAAGTTCACCTGACAGAATGCCATACTGGCAAACACGACTCAGGGAACGGGATAGACAACTGAGTGAACGACTCGAAAGTTCTTCCTGGCATACCTGTTGGATAGAAAAGAAAAACCAGCGAGTTGCATCTTTGGGAGGCTGTTCATTGTTCAATTTCGTATAGTACTCCGCAAAGAAATCACATGCGGCATCCTGGGTAGATCGAGGATACAGCATAATTGTATTTACAATGATTTCTTTAATGGGAGTCTCCCCGAGAGTATCCAGGAAATCTTTGAAGTCTTTGATATCTGTCTGGTTTTTCAGGCGCTCTTGTATAGCGTGAACCATTTTCTTTTGTTTGCTGCTGGTTTCAGCAAAGGCATGGTAAGTGTGATGCGTCAGCTTGATAAACTTGCGTATTGAGATGGATCGTTCTGGTGATAATTTCTTAAGAATAGCTCTCTCGTAACTATCGAGAGCAACACAGATAATATCAGCAACACCCGTGGCTCTTTCACAAACAGCGCTGTGCGCTCTGAACCTGGAAGTCACAAGCTTTTCACTGCCGATAATGTTCATCAGGGCTGACGTGAAACTCGCCTCCTCCAGCAGCAGAAAGGCTTTTTTTCGTTCCAAATCGCTGGCTGAGTTCCATTGGGGAAATCCAGACCCGATCTCATCCAGGACTGACGATTCCAGTTCAGCTTTCTTTTCAGCATGTTCCGCCGCAGCGCTAAGGAGATCAAGAGCGGGATGCAGCCATTCTGAAATCAGCGACCTTGTGTTCTGTGGTATGTTTCCGAGAACTCTTTGAGAGGCTTTCTGACACGATTCATAGACCGCATCCGAACCGGGATTGGCCTTGATGAAGATCCCAGCGACCTTTTCCAGGTACTTTGCAAGTCTAGACCCATCATCTACCGCGGCCGCCAGACAAACCTGTCTGATCGTTGCTGCGAGTACATCTTTAATAAGACTTGAAGAAGCGGTACCAGAAGAATGATCCACACACTCTTTTGCGATATTCTCTTCCTGATTAGCTACAGCTTCGAGGGCGTCGCAACCGAGAGAAAGTCGAGTCGCATGATGCGCAACATCCGTAATTTCCTCGTAAGTTAGGTGACGCTGTCTCGCACGATCAATTGTGTATTCCATTGGTTCACGATACTGTGCATTCATGTCAAAATCATCTCCTGTATATAATTGGGATGAGGAAGAGTTTTCATCCGAATAGATTCTTCATCCAGTTTAGCATGCCCGATACGACACCGGCTTTTTCCGTTTTGCTGGTACCATCTGAACCAGCAGCCCCTCCTTCTGCCCTTGCCTCAGACCCTTCTGATTCGATGAGTGTTTCCATCATATCTATTTGTCCGATAGGCAGGTCTGAAGCGACTCTTTCTGGCGCGATGGCCACTGTTAATAATTTCTCAAGGAGACTCGATACTTGAGAGTTTGGTTCTTTAATGGATGCGGGTACGATCTCTTCTCCCTGATTTAATAGATCATTTACAGGAATATCGAGACCCGTATTCAATTCGGGGAATTTTTCAAAAACTTGATTGAGGAAGAACTTCCTTGTGGATTGTTCATCGGCTTTATTGTGAATCACCCCTGCGATATAGGGCTCAACGTTCAGTCTCTTCCAGGAAACTAATTCCTCAATTGTATCTTCGAAGTCCTTGAGTGCAGTCTCTCCGGGTACTGTCGGGATTATGATCCTGTCTATCCCATTTAAGATATGTGAGAAAGTGTGTTTCGAGGTGGAGGAGCAGTCATAAATACAAAGGTCAAACTCACCTTCTCTCTTTGTGACTTTATTCAGGACATCGACAACTTTTTCTGGGGCATGGGACAGAGCGCTCCCAAAGCCACAAAGGACAGTCAGGTTGGATTGAGATGTATGACGAAGAATCATTTTCCCCTTTTTGTCCAGGGCTATACCTGACTCCGAAAGGTCAACAAGGTCATGTAGTGATCCCTCCGGATCGGCATCCAGCAATAATGTCCGGTTCCCCTGGGAGGCAGCGATGGATGCGAGGTTAACGGCAAGAGTCGTCTTTCCTGAGCCTTTCTGGCAGCTGAATAAGGCGAGTTTCATGTTTTGGCTCCTTCTTTTTGATCGGTTTCTGATAGAGCTACCGATTTCTTCTGTATATCAATACAGCCAAGATATTTCACAACTTCCTGATATCTTTCTAAGACAAGAAGAGAATTCCCTCCCTCACCAAGTTCCAAATCAATAATTTCGCCACGGGTTTGAATATGAGTTGATGAAGAAGTTTCAGGGTCTATAATTACAAGCCTGTTGTCGCGACCAATTCCAGCAACCCAGGTACTTCCTCCCACGGGTCCGCGAATCTCTTCTTCGATCATACACGTGGATGAGATTCCCTCGAGTGCTACCCGAATCAATTGGAAGCCGTTTCTCCGTTTAACGACACACCATGCACCTCCAACTCCGAAGCAGCGAGTTGCTGAGCAGATCTGCCCCGGGAGCCAGTGGCTTGCAACTTCCTGACCTTCAGAATTGAAAAAATGAACTGCCTGATCTTCGGATTCATAGGAACCAACCATCAACCTCGCAGCGCTATCAAAACTCATGAAAGGTCCACGCTCGCCATCGTTAAAACGTGCTGTCCAAGCGGCATTTCCATCACTGTCATGATAGACAATGTTTCGCCCCACCTTGACGGCTACTGCACTCAAGTCTGGAGCAATGGCTATACAGTCAACTTCTCGAGTAAGTTCCCATGTTTTAACTTCTTCTCCTTCTGCATTCAGCACTCTGATCTGTCCTTCAGAGACAATCGGAACATATTTATCCGTGGGTGTTTCTATTGACTCTGGCTTTCCCGCATAGATCTGTTTTCCAAGACGCCCATTATTCTTGAGCTCAAATAGTCCTGATTTGGATGCAACAAGGGTAATTCCTGCTTCTGTCAGGTTCATAACCATCAGTGAGCGCGAATCTATAGCACGAAACCACTCTCTGTTTACTTCGAGTCTTCCAACGGAATCGGGTGTCGATGTTTTCTGCGTCTTGTCAATACGAGATCGAATATCAACTTGAGGATCATCTTCACTTGCGAATGTTTCTTCAAAGAGATCACTTCCTGATCGAAAGCCCAGTTTTTCTTTTCCCGTCATACCATCGAGAGCACCGTACGAAGATTCTTCATTCAACCCGTTATTGCTCGAGGTTAAGTGCTGTTCCTCTTCTTCATCTCCATCGGAAAAGGCACCGAAGGGGTCCGAATCTTCCCCTATATCCTGTCTTGAGTCTCGAGACGAAACCGTAGGAATCGGGGTCTTACTGTTGTTCTCCTTCTGAACAAGCTCTGTGAAGTCTAACGATGCTTGTGTTTCCTCTTCTACAATATCATCTTCTACATTTTCCCCAAACATATCATCAAAGACGGAGGAGGCGGAGACCTTTTGCTTAGACTTTTGCGAGAAATCCGGCGCGGAGGGTTCATTGTCAGATTTTGTTTTCAACTCGTCTGGTGTTTGGGAAACTTCCCGTCTCAGAGTCTCCATGAGTTTCAAAATCTCTTTTGCTGATGGGCGGTCCTTTGGCTCCTTACTAAGAAGTGAACTTAAAAGAGCCTGCACCTTTGGATGAAGACTCGACTTTATTGAAGGTTGCTTTTCCAGGTGAGCTTTGAAGATCGATCCCGCACTCCCTGAAAAGGGAACATTGCCATGAAGAAGTTCAAAAAGGATTACGCCAAGTGAATAGATGTCGGTCTTGTAATCATACTCGTCATAGAATTGTTCAGGTGCCATGTAGGCTGGAGAACCAACGCTGGTTGCTGCCATTTGCCTCTCGTTGAGAACTTTGGCGATTCCAAAGTCCATCAACTTATAGACAGGCTTAGGCATCTTCCCAAACAGAAGGATATTCTCGGGTTTTACATCACGATGAATGATTCCCTGATCATGAGCATAGTCAAGAGCTCTGGCTGCATGGGTAATCGCTTTGAGCGCATCTGCCTCAATCAGGGTGCCCTCTTGCTCAAGAACATCTCGAAGAGAGCCCATTTCTGCAAATTCGAAAATTAAATCACAGGAATCCTCTTCCGAGTTATAAAGATCCAGACAGTCCATGATATGCGGATGCTTGAGAGTGACCACAAACTTCAGTTCATGGAAAAACTTACGCTGGTTTCCGCCAGACGTTTGGAAATGTTTGATGGCAACTAATTCTCCGGTGCGCTTGTTCTTTGCCTTGAAGACAATCGCAAAAGCTCCTTGCCCAACGATCTCGATGGGCTCGTAGTGACGGAGAAGTTCATCACTGACAAATAATTTTGTCATTTGTCCGTTCATTGATTAAGCCTTCGCTTCCAGCTTGTTCCTGCGAATCATGTCTATAATCTGTTCATGCGTTTTTCCACCCTCCAGTGCCTCCTCGACACCATCCATTCTTTCTTCCAATGCGAGAACAAAGAGCGAGCTCGGAGCACCTCGAGAAGACGATTGTGTTTCAAAACAGCCAAGTTCCTGGCCACTGCCCTTTGAAAAGAGCTTCTGGAATATACCTTCCAGCAGGACGTCTACTCGACCTTCGGTTTCATCCAATGTATCACTCAGTATAGCGTTTGTTACTTCGAGCTGGATGATCCCTTCTGGCATGAGTGAGAAATCTACACTTAACCGACCCCAACCGGCTGTAGAGAAGTATTCTTCCAGAAGTGCAGAAAACCGCGCCATAGTCATCTGAGAGAGATCTTCTTTGTAGAATTCATTGATCTCTTTGAAGAACCGTTCACTGAACCTTTCTCCCCAGATCTCACCGCAACGACGCAGTATCAGCTTTGCGGCTGGACCCGTTTCGTGAACCAGACCGAGATATATACCCCGTAAAGCATGAGAGGAAAATGTACAGCACTTTGTTCCAAACCGGTTCCTCATGACCCCTGTTCGAACATCTAATCTGTAGTAGCTGTCAGGGTCATAGCAGTTTGGAAAAAGATAATTCTTTGAACTCTGTTCTTGATGTTCCATCATTGAATCCTCGCTTAAAATTGAAATTCTGAAAACACCGATGCTGCTGTCGCATGTTCAACCGGTTCTTGTTTCTCTGCCTGTGGAGCATCGGATTTAGTAATTGCGAAAGAGGGAACCACCGGGTGAAGAACATCACTTCCTTCCCACTTTACGGCAGAAAAGAAGTCATTAACAGAGACTCCGTTCATTTGCATCGCAACCTGGGATGAATGAAGCATTCCAGCAGATGTGGGGGACTTACTTACACCGGAACCAACGCTGGAAACTCTCTGGGGTTCCGGGCGAATACCTTCCCAGTCTACGGAAGAAAAGAAACTGGTTACAGCCAGATGAGGAGGTATGAATTCCATTCTGGGTTCCATGGGAACTACTTGCCGTGCTTCTTCGAGATCGACATCAACCGATTTCTGATGATGTGAAGAAGAGCTTAAAGCGCCCTGGAGAGAACTTTCCTTGAGATTTTCAGCTACTGCTTCATCAGATCGAGGATTCGTCCCCAGCAACTCCGAAAGAAGCGAGTATATCTTGTTCAGTTCGAGACTCATTTTCATTTCTCCAGTCGGTAAAATCAGGTGGATAGTTTACTCATGATATCATCGGCTCCTGCACCTTCCTGTACCCAGAAAGAGGCAGCATTGATCTTTTTGTCACTACCGATCAGGAATTTACAATAATCTTCACCCATCGCGTAGCATTGAATTTCAATCCCCGATAATTCGTGACGCGAGAAATATGTAAAGACGCCAGCGAGGCAGCCTGCGTATAGATGGCAGACCGGTTTCCCAATGTTTCCAATGGATTTAGCGACTGCCGAATCAAAGATGTCGACGAAGATGAGGCCTTGTTTCCTGCTGGAAAAGTCGATCGTCCAGGTTCCCCATCCTTCAGCAGTGAGGGGCCACCACCATGACTCAAGAACGAACATGATATTGGCCTCATTGATCTTTGTTCTTCCGCCGAACTCGCGTTCAAACCGCTCTTCGAAGAACTTCATATCCTGTAGGCCCCACTCGTAACCAGCTCTGTACATCACCATCCCGGCTGCATCACCGACTTCTTCCTCAAGGCCCTGCTGCATCCCAACGATGAAATCTTCCGTCACGTGCAGGCCTCGCGCGCCATTCTTCTGTCTTACGATACCAGCGTCTCTGTCTCTCGCCAGATAGTCCTCGGTTGCATAGTAGGGGTGAAGAGTTTGAATGTTTCCACCTGCTGAAAGATCGATTCCCATTTGAGTCTCCTTCGTGGGTTAATTATCTTTGATCAAATGTCTATCATTGAAGCTTTGCTGCTTCTGCTTTGATATTGTTCATATTAGCGTCGACTTCTGCCAACTGAGTGATGCGAGATCTGGTAATGATCTTACCTTTCTCGATCAGGATCGTACCATCTACAGGGTTCAGGATGTGATCCTGGGCTCGTTTACCAACAAGTGAATCGAGATCTTTGGTGGTTTCGATGAAGACACCATCAGGCATTCTGACAACGACGCCTTCTCCAAGGACTTTTGCCTGGCAGGAGAGACGTGACTTATCGTTAGCCCCAGACACTCTCATCAACGTCCGCTTTTCCCGCGCTGACATCGGAGTGAGTTGATCATCACCTTCTTCAACCCAACAGTGGCAGGTTGCGCAGAGGCCTTTACCTCCGCAGGCCATCAGAACATTCAGGTCTTCTGCCAGTGCCGCATCCAGAACACGCTGCTCTGTCTTTACAGAGACGAGCTTGCCTGCAGGCATAAGCTTGATTTCTTTCATTTCACTCTTTCTCCAGACGACTTGGCTGCTTCTGCAGAATGCCCTATATGCATAGAGTGAACCAAGTTGCGAAATAGCTGAAATTGAAGTGAAATCTTACTGAAAGGCCTTTATTCATGCTAAATGAATGCTTTGCGTGAAGCATTATAGAGCAGGCTACTCCATTTTGCATCACCCATTATCATACAGAAAGTCAGATTTTCGGGATTTAGAAAACTCTCGAAATTGGGGTTGGTAAAGCTTCGCCTCGGGCTGGGAAACATACAAAATGAGCGCTGCCCCTTGCCTGGTTCGAGTCGAAGTCGAGGTGTCGTCTTCCCTCAATAGTACGGTAATTTGCGAATGGCATAATTGAGGCTTCTTTGCGGAATAGCTTAAAGCAGAGGCGTTAATTCGTGGCATCCTCTATTTACCAATTAATGTTTACCGATCTCGTTCAGACTTTGAATGGCAATTTCGTTCAACTGGATTCCCAACTATCATATAAAACCGCAATTAAGGAAAAGAGTGAGGCAAGTATTCAGTCGGTCGCTGCTACTGCAGAAGGGTATCGATGGATAAGGTTTGCCGAAATTTTGGATACAGACACTCATATCTACAACTTCTGCGCCTTCCCGGACACTACTACACAGTCACCGTATATCGAGGCGGAGTATGTTTGCTTGAAAGGTAAAGTGGTCTTGCTTCTTCTCGAATGTTCCTTCCTCGGCTCTGAATACTCCGATTTGAGGGTTGAAGCTCCTTCCAGGTTTCTCCCTTTGCTCTCCGAGAAATACTCCAGACTTCTACCAGTACATAGAGATAGACCTGTCTGGTCCAAAGGTGCTGTCGAACCTTATGCTATCTGGTGTTCCTCTCAGGATGAGAAAGCGGTTTTACCAGCTTATCAGTGCACAGAAGAGTATCTGCTCTGGGTCACAGATATCGCTTCGCAATTACAGGGTAGACCGGCACTCGCCATTGAAGCAGGGGCACGTAAAAGGCAGTTGAAAGTCATCTGCTCAACTTTTTTAGAGAACTTGCCAAGTCGCAGGTTTCTAGAGATTTACTTCGGAAAGGGTTGGACCAGTGAGTATATTAGAGAGTTTGTCTATCCGATGAACAGGGTCCTGATGGACAACTCTGCGTTCCCAGCAATCTCCTGAAAAATCTCCCTGTTCAGTCGAAAAAGAGAAGTGCAAATGACGAAAAGGTGATTTGCTTGATTTTTAACTGAGTGCTTTCTTGAAGTACACTTCGATTCTTGAATGGTCTCTTGAAATCAAAGGTGGCAGTGATGTATATTTTTTCAGGTAGTACCGAAGTGGCATCAGGTCAACCCTTGAACGTGTATATCTGGTAGAAAACAGATCAACCCAGCTCAAACTCGTGTCACCGAGATCGCTTTCTGAAGTGAGGGCTATTTGAACTGCCGCATTTACCTTATCAACTGCTCGACTTCTCACTCTGAAATCGCATTCGGGACGATTTTCTATCTTCTCGAATGCTGTGAGCAGTTCCATCATCTCAAGAATGAGCAGGATTAAGACCTCCGGGTGCACATCGAGGATCATCCCTTCCCTGTTGTGGCTATCCACCTTTACGAAGCGTTTCAATCCACTTTCGACGATGCGTCTATTCTGTTTAATAACATCATCAAGCCTACATCTCGAAGCTTCATCATCTGATGAATGCCTCTCTGGGCGGGAGTTTTTCAGAATCTCGGCGCATTCCTGACCTGCATTATTGATGACTTCGAAAGTCTCTCTCAGTTCGAGATCCAGAGAAGGTTCGGCCATGTATAGACTGGCGTAAGATATTATCCCTGTCAGTTGGTTGTTTGCTTCGTGAATAGCCGACCGCGAAAACTTGACGAGCCCGCGTTCATACACAGAGCCTTCCAGGGATTCCATACCATTTCCCATCAGGATGACAACAGGGCGATGTTCCAACCCAGGAAGTGTTTCCTCAATTGAGAGACAGATCGCTCGCCCTGAGGTATCTATGAGGTGGAAGAGGTCGTCAGATGGTTCACGTTGATCCAGGAACTTGCAGAGTTCCGTAACGGGAAGGTTTGTTAACCTTCCAAAATCCTCATATGAACAGCTCTCCTCGTCGAAGCTCAGAAAGTCCCTCGTCTTTTGAGGGATCATGATTTTCTCCTTCTGCTGGTCGATCAGAAGGATAGCTGCATCATATGTCGGCCACCGGGCTTGCATTACATGGAGTTTTTTTCCGAAGACTCTGAACTTTTCAGAGCATCCTTTAGTTCTTCCGCAAGCTTTGACTTTTCATCCTCTGAAGATGCATACTTGCCCGCAGAATTCTGATACTCAAGGGCCCGCTTTTCAAGGTTATTATGCGCATAAGACAATGCCAGGATGCGATGAATACCGAAGGCCAGATCTCCAACGGGTGAGTCTTCGGACAGATTATCATCAAATGCCTGATCAATCAGCTCGGCAACTTCGCTTGCAACACCCACCGCGCGTCTATACTCACCCTGGACAAAGAAAGCTTCAGAAAGTCCCAGGCCGATTGCCAGTCGATTGGAGAAAAGCTCTGGAAGGTTTCTAGAAGTCTCATAGTGAGTTGCCAATTCGTTAAATTGAAGAATTTCATCGATAGATTCATCAAATGGGGCGATTTCCTTCGCCTCAAGGTAATAGAGAGCTGCCTGGCGGAAATCAAACTCGCGATATGCAGAGTGACCCTTAAATAGCACATGGTTCGCCAACTGGAACTTCCATAAGCGCTCCTCCGCACCTTCAGGTAAATTCGTGACGAGGTCGCTCACCGGAACCTGAATGTCGTAGAGTTTCATCTGATTTTCTTTAAGTGGTTGCGCGTCATAGCCATAGCGTGGGGATTCGAACTCGATGATAGGAGAGTCCTCTGTATTCAGCGGATAGCCTTCCAGGTGACCTTCAAGTGTTCGATCATCGCAAACAAAGCAGGAGAGTAGTTTCTCGGGGTCCCGCAAACCAATCTCTTCAAGGTCATCAGATATTTCATCCATAGAGGCTGCTTTAGCAACTTCGTTATAGTCAAAAGAGAGTTTACCTTTGCCTCCAATCAGAAGACAATAATGAGTTGGGTGGTTTGGGAAATACCAGACCGACATTTCCGGAAAGACTTCCTCGAACGTCCGTAACGCTGAACGGAAAGCTCGATCTGACAATCCAGCAAGTGGCATCCAGACAACAACCAGGCCGCGATCCGTGATCTTTTCCCGGCAAAGCGTAAAGTACTCCAGATCATACAGGTTTGCATTTGTCTTGTACCTCAGGTCTGTACAATCTGTGGCAATCACGTCATACTGTTCTTCCGTGAAACGCAGGTATGACCGAGCATCGTCTATAAGAACCCGAAAACGATCATCGAAGGTTTTGAATCCTTCTGTTGGAGTATGAGTATAATCGCTCAGAGGGTGAACGAATCCTTCTATACGCTGGGCGCCCGCATTCTTCGCACGGTTGAGGAGATCATCCGAAACAATGATACCGTGACTTGAGTCCGTTAGCGTTGGTGCTGCTCTTAGAACTTCTGGAGATATTTCAATCGTATGAATCTCGTTGATCTCAGGGTAAAGCGTGTAGCTCCAGCTTGCTCCTCCTGATCCAAAGCCAACACTTAGAACTTTGTCCGCTTCGCCACCAAGCAGGACCATCGGTGCATGAGCCAGCGACTTCTGATCCGTCAGCATGATCTTATCCGTACCAGCGACACCGACATCATCCACATAGATCATTCGGTCTCCTGAGTTATTCTCGACCACGCTGATCGTCGCCATGGCGCCTTCTTCGTAGTGGACGATCTGCTCATTCTGCTGGATGCGCTGCAAAGGAAGATCGGTTAGTATTACTCGACCCGGAACAAAGACTGCCGCGACAGCAGTGATCCCAACCAGAAAGTATCGTTCTCTTTGAGCGAGTTCACCATTTACATAGAAGATGACAGCAGCGATCGCTAGATTGATGGCAGCCAGGAGACCAATTGTCGCCGTAATACCAAGGAGTGGAATGAGAATAAATCCAGCCGCAAACGATCCCAGGATTGCTCCAAAGGTGTTCAGCGCATAGACACGTGCAACGTCATAGCCCAGTGATGACATTCTTGATACAACCAGTTTCGTGACGACAGGAAAGGCAGCCCCCATCAGAAAAGTTGGGAAGGCAATCGGGATAGCCGTCTTGATCATCACATTCAGGACCGCATTCCAGTAAATCAGAGAACTGTCCTCACGCAACTCCTCAAGACCCTCGATGTACATTGAGATCAGGAAGAAGGAAAGACCCCCGCTCAAGCCAATCCCCATCTGAATCAGGCCATATAGACGGAGAATGTTCTGCTGACGGTCCACAAATCTTTGCATCAATGCGCTGCCAACAGTCAGGCCGAGCAGAAATACAATCAGCATGCCACTGAAACTGTATGTCGTTGATTTCAGAGTATCGAAACTGAAAATAAGCGCACGAGTCCAGCACACCTGGTAGGCGAGTGCCACAAACCCGCTGACCATATAGCTGATCAGAACAACCTTTAAAGCCAGTGGTGTGACCCCTTCCTTGCCTTTGGGCTGAGGAACGACCTTCTCAGTCGTTTCTTCCGTCAGGAAGTATTTCTGCCCCAGCACAATTGAAGCGACACCGATAATAACATCCACGCTGAATGCTGTCAGGGTTGTTCGAAAAACACCAAAGTTCTCTAACATATAGAACCCGGTCGCAAACACGCCCAGTACGGCACCAGCTGTATTAAGAGCGTAGAGAAGACCCACACGATGTCCGACTTCTTCCAGTTTGTCCGTTACCGCTTTACTCAGTATCGGTAGTGTTGCCCCCATGAGCGTTGTTGGGATCATCAACAGAAGGAAAACAACAACAAACCGAACAAGAGAATACAGGTAGAATGTTGAAGTTCCACCCGTTGTATAGAAGCTGCCGATGAGAGGCTGTGTCATCTTCAAGACGAAAGGAAATAGAACAGCCGCGAGACCAATGCAGATTTCGATAACTCCATAGACAGCAAGTGGCTTCTTCATGCGATCGGCGTGTTTCCCGATCAGGATGCTTCCAAGAGCCAGTCCTCCCATGAATGCACAGAGAACAGTGGCCACTCCATAGAGAGAGCTTCCAAAGAAGGTTGTAAGCTGACGGGTCCAGATCACCTCGTATACAAGTGCTGTCGCACCAGACAAGATGAAGATAATGGCAATCAGGAAGAAAAGATTCGGTTTTGGGGATTGATTGGATTCTGACATATTATTCTTTATTGAGATTATGAAGTGAAAATCACTTCATGGGTCGAGTTGTGTTCAGATGTGGTTCTATAGCGTCAGCTTTGTGGCAATAAAATCTCGGTATTTCTGTGTATTTTTCTACAGAACCTTCCAAGTGCGGGGTTCGGCGGCTTCTCAGGCTTTGCTGAACTTCAAATTCAATCAACAAGCGTCAAAATAATTCAGCCCGTATCAGGCCGTAAGGATTGACGAACTGCCCCCTGTTCGTGGATTCTTCGACGGCTGACGGGGATCACCCCATCAAGGGAAAGATTTAGAAGATTATAACTATGCAGACACTTGCGTTTATTCAACAGATTGGAATGCCCGAGATCGCTGTGATTCTCGTGGTAGTCCTGATCATTTTTGGTCCTAAGAATCTCCCTAAGCTCGGACGCGCCCTGGGACAGGGAATGCGCGAGTTTAAAGACGCGACAAACAAAGTCACAGAGTCGATCACCAACATGGAAGACTTTGAAGAGAAAGAGGAAAAGAGTTCAAATCAGCGCTCTCTCTCGAAGGAAAATGATGGCCCCATCGTCGAGGGGCAGGAGAAAAAAGAAGCAGACCCGGTTCATAACAGGTCCTGAATCAGCTCATCTTTCTTTATAGGTCCATCAATCATCGGTGAAATCAACTGACGACGCCTTATCGTTTCTCGAGCACTTAGAGGAACTTAGAGAACGCATTATTAAGTCCCTGATCGCCCTGGTCCTTGGAACAGTGGTGGGGTACTTCCTTGCGGACAAGCCCCTCGATCTTCTGTTGATGCCGATCTCAAGGGCGCAGAATGCCGTCATCGAACGCTCAACAAAAAGCAATCTGAAGCTGGAAATCGCTGAGGATGGTACAGTTAAGGTCCTTAACCGAGAATTAATTCTGGAAGAGGGGTTCTCAGAATCACGGGTCTCCGTCTCCTTCTTTAGCAGCGACAACTCTGAAGAGCCGATTGCGACGCTCTTCTCACAATCTCCCAATTCCGTTGTTTATCTTCGTCCTACAGATCCCTTTGTCATCTACCTGAAGGCTTCAATCCTCCTTGGGATTATCTTTTCTCTACCGATTATTCTCTATCAAATCTGGGCCTTCATCTCGCCAGGTCTTCTGCCAAGAGAAAAGAAACTGGCTCTGCCCCTTATTGTTTCAGGGACACTCCTGTTTCCCTTCGGAGCTGCCTTTGCCTACTTCCTTCTGGAGGTCACTCTTCGGTTTTTCTCTGAATTTGTCATGGAGCAAGCCATGGTTCAGAACGATGCCCGCGCTTATTTAGGCTTCGCTCTGACGATGATGCTTGCATTCGGTATCGTTTTCGAATTTCCTTTAGTGGTCATTCTCGCTACCCGTGTGGGCATCGTCAAAGTCGATTGGCTGGCAAACCGGCGCGGATATATTTTCGTCGCTCAACTCATCCTCGCAGCCATCATCACTCCCACGGGCGATCCTGTTACCCTGCTGGCCATGGCGTTGCCGTTACAGGTGCTCTTCGAGATTTCACTCGTCGTCAGCCGAGTTCTCGATAAAATCGCAAAGGCCGAAGATGACGAGGAAAGTGAAGAGAGCGAAGACCAGGAAACGGATATGCAGTAGCTTGTCACCTATCAATCATCCAGTTATTGTGTATGA
The DNA here is from genome assembly GCA_964437365.1 of uncultured Candidatus Sumerlaeota bacterium. Lineage (GTDB taxonomy): Bacteria > Sumerlaeota > Sumerlaeia > SLMS01 > SLMS01 > CAYTGM01. Next base: position 264,447 of record CAYTGM010000002.1, read on the forward strand.
TACTTCGAAAGATGAATTCGGAGAATTCTACCAGCAGCTTGAGGAGCTCGCCCCCCAGGTGAGCTACGTGTCCACGGTTCCAGAGATGATTGAAGAACTTTCTACTCAGCTCGACAGCATTGCCCTCCTCGACACCAGAAACCTCGCCCATCTTTCTGAAGACGAATCTACCTTGCTCCGGGAGTTCCAGGAAGCCCGCCGCATCGGACTCGTTACCGTCGATGAACTGGAGAATTACTTTAATCTCCTGAAGAATATCAATGTCACTCAGGTTTACTCGAAGATAGATCCTCCTGTTCCCGAGGAACTCGAGCACTTTCTGGAATGTATTTCCGATCCTCTCGCTGGTTTCAGTCTGTCCCGATATCTTTACCAAACAAGTGAGCTCCTCACGGCTCGCATAGATAATCATGAAGAAAAAAACATTTTCGTAGAACGGGTGATCAACTATTTCGCCACAAACGGGTTTGAAATTCACCAGCTATACAACGTTCGTCTGATCCTGGAAGAGACCCTCAACAATGCCATCTTCCATGCCTTCAAAGACAATGAAGGAAATGATAAGTATCAGATCGGTAGCTTCGACAAGCTCGATGAGAATGAGAAAGTGACGATCGAATATGGTCACTGCTCTGCCTTTGCGGGGTTTACCGTCACCGACAACGCTGGTGCCCTAAGCCCTGAGACAGTCTTCAAAAAGCTTGAAAGACAGTTTTCAAAAGATGCTCTCTTTGATGAAAGTGGTCGTGGGCTTTACCTCTCAAGAATGCTATCCTCCTGTTTCGTCATCAACATCGAAGAAGGAAAGCGAACACAGATGATCGCCCTTTTCGACGACCAGCATCGGGAAAGAAAAGGGCCTAAACCATTCATGTTGAATTATATCGGCTCCAACGCTCTTTCGGATTGTTTCCTCGACGCCGACCTTGATTAGTTCCCCCGGCCCTTTGGCCTGACGCTCAAAGACTCTTCTCCTGTTCAATACTCCTCAAGGAATTGTGATCGACCGCGATGCTCGGTAAACTTCTGCTTCCAGAAATTGAAGAACTGATCCAGCAGAGGGAATTCCAGCTGCTCAAAACACAGCTGGCCGACCTTCCGGAAGCAGACATCGCAGAAATCATCGGTGACATTGAAGAGGGACAGGTCCCCGTTGTTTTTCGCCTCCTCTCCAAAGAAAAGGCGACCGATGTCTTCGAACACCTGGACTTCGAGGAGCAGGAAATCCTGCTCAAGTCATTGTCGCTGGAAAGGATCAAACAGATCCTGGCAGAGATGTCAGTCGATGACCGTACTGCTCTTTTCGACGAAGTTCCTTCAGAAGTTGCCTCACAGCTGATCGAACTGCTCTCCGTCGAGGACCGAGAGTTAGCCCGAACTATCCTCAATTATCCCGAGGACAGTGTCGGGAGGCTCATGACTCCAGATTATGTAGCGCTCTCGCCTGAGATGACTGTCCAGCAGGCTCTCGACCGGATACGTCGCTTTGGACAAGATAAAGAGACTGTCTATGCATGTTACGTTACTGGACCTCGAAGAAAATTGCTTGGTATTGTTACACTTCGTCTTCTCGTTGTTTCACCTCTTGATAGCACTATTGATGATATCTATACAAGACAGTTTGTTCATCTCAATACAGACACACCACAGGAAGAAGCTGTTGATACTTTTCGACATTACGACTTGATAGCACTGCCAGTACTCGACAAAAGCGGCCAGATGATTGGTATCGTGACCTTCGATGATATCATGGATGTTGCCGAAGAAGAATTCCGCGAAGACATGGACATGATGGCTGCTGTTGTTCCGTCGGTTTCTGACCGTGAGTTTCTCGACGAGAAGCTCTTCTCCGTTGTTGGGCGACGTATTCCATGGCTGATCGCTCTTCTCATTGTAGAAGCCTTCGCTGTTCTTGTTCTTCAAAGTTATGACCGTATATTCGAACAGTTCATTGCACTCTCCTTTTTTCTTCCTGCACTCATCGCTACCGGAGGAAACACAGGAACCCAGAGCGCATCGATGGTAATCCGTGCTCTCGCCATGGGAGAGGTTGAGCTTTCTGATTTAGGAAAGATCTTTGTGCGCGGTATTTTTTCGGGAGTGGTGCTCGCCATCGTCCTCGGAACGTGTGCCTATTTATTGGCCTTTCTTATGGGATATGACCCAATGATTGGGCTATGTGTTTCAAGTGGGCTCGCCACGGTAGTGGTGCTCTCCAACCTGGCGGGAAGTATTCTTCCTTTGATTCTAAAGCGAGCAGGTCTCGACCCTGCCCTTATGAGTAGTCCCTTCATCAGCACGCTCGTTGATATATTCGGACTCGTTATATATCTTGAGATCAGCAAACGGATATTGGGGCTGTAGTAAAAAGGTTTTAATGAGCTACAGGAACAATCACTCGGTCCACAGAAAATCACTCCGTTCAGCTTCGAGAGCTCAATTTGCCGGCTGAGACGAACGTTTCTCCCGGTTTGGCCTAGAATTCATTCGGCGAGGGAGTCTCCAACCTGTCACCGATTTCAAGTTTCTTCTCACATGAACAATATTGATGCAGCTTCTTTGTTGCAAGCTTGCAACCTGCTTCTCAAAGCAGGCTGAATGCAGGAGGAAAGCAGGAAGAAAGCAGGAAGGTTGTTGTTTGAAACGACCTCAAACGCTCGATAGTAAGATCGGCACAGAGCAGATTTAAACAGGAGTCAACGAGCTTGAAACCGATTTCACTCGGACGTGCTGTTGCTTTGCTTCTGCTGCTCGATATTCGCGGCGAGCCTTTTTACACAGAAGCCTACAATCACACCGATGACGCAACTCGCAGCAAAAAGAATGATCGCCTCGGTCCAGTCTTTAAAGATGATGGCTCCCACCATGGGAAGAACAGTATAGACAAGAAGACTTGCAATCAATGCCGTGAAAACGGAAAGGAGTAAATCAGAGTCGGGAGTTACATCGGGAACGGCAGCCTGAACTCTTTTCCATCCGGGACCTCCCGGGTGAACCTTACGGTAAAAGCGCTCCAGAACTCCCTGTGGTTCTGGTTGGGTCAGAAGTGTAATGGCAAGCCAAACCACTGTACACAAAATGGCAACTATCGTGATGCCATAAGCATCGTGCTCAAAACTCATGGTGTTTGAGACGATCAGGTAGAAGACAAGCGAAGCAACCATTGCTGCTATTTCTGACCAGGCATTAATTCTCCACCAGAACCAGCGAAGCATAAAGACACCACCGGTGCCTGCCCCAAGGGCCAGAAGAATTGCCCACGCATCATCGACAGATATATTCGTCATGAAATAGGCAACAACACCCCCTGTTACAAGAACAATTACAGAGGCGAAACGTGAAGCCGTTGCCAGCTGCTTGTCTGAAGCCTCCGGCTTTATATACGGTTTGTAGAGGTCGTTGATCAGGTATGAGGCGCCCCAGTTAATCTGGGTTGAAATGGTCGACATAAAGGCGGCGAAGAAGACCACCAGCATGAGTCCCTTGAGTCCATCGGGAGCAAGATCTCGAATAATCATAGGAAAGCCTACCCCCGGATTTTCCATCTCGGCAAGGTCAGGATAAAGGGCAAGGGCAGCAAAACTGATAATGAGCCAGGGCCAGGGGCGCAGGCAGTAATGAGCAATTTGAAACCATAACGTTGCCAGTAATGAATGGCGTTCGTCCTTACAGGATGCCATGCGCTGGACGACATAGCCGCCACCTCCGGGCTCCGCTCCCGGGTACCAGGTGGACCACCACTGCACGAAAATCATCAGGAAAAAAGCCTGAACAGGCAGCCAGGGGTCGTCGATCGTGAAGTTCGGGAAATAATTAAAGGCCTGCTCGCCAACCTTCGATGTTTCAATTACCTGTTCTCGCAGGGCCTCTGTCCCGCCGAGGTGGTTCACACAAACCACGGCCAGAAAAATACAGCCTCCCATAGCCAGAAAGAACTGAATAAAGTCTGTGATCGCGACTCCCCACATCCCAGACAAGGTACTGTATACTCCAACAACACCAAGAAGAATGATGACAAGAAGCCAGTCTGAAATGACCGGATCCGCCCCGCTGACATTGTAAAAAATGGTATTATTCAGGACAGTCAGCATGGCTCCTGTTACCCACCCAATAATAATGCAATTAACCAGAAGAGATGTATACACCGTGCGAAAGATGCGGAGATACTTTGCCGGTTCTCCCGTATAGCGCAGCTCAATCAGTTCAACGTCGGTCAGTACCTCAGCCCGGCGCCAGAGTTTGGAAAAAACAAAGACCGTTACCATTCCCCCCATGGCCATCGCCCACCAGAGCCAGTTGCCCGCAAGACCATGCTTGGCTGTTAAGGAAGTCACTGCGAGAGGAGTGTCGGCCGCAAAGGTGGTGGCAACCATCGATGTACCGGCTATCCACCAGGGAAGGTTTCTTCCAGAAACAAAAAACTCGGCCAGGCCAGAGCTGGCCCGTCGACTGAAATAAATGCCGATAGCTAACGTGATGATCAGATAAGAAGCAATAATGACAAGATCGAGGTTCGAAAGACTCATTCAGACTCTTCCAATCTTCAGAAAATTTAGCGTAAACCTATATCTTGTTTCATCGACGCAAAAGATAAGAAGGGTGTCATTATGAATATTCGATGACGCGAAAGCCGGACAAAAAATGACCCGGTATTAAATACCGGGTCGTGCAAGGGAGGGGTGGAGAGAAAAGATTTCAGGAAGATCTAATCAGTTTTGTGAGAAGGGTCAGGCGGCAGGCTCTTCGACAGGCATCTTTGAAACATTGAGAATCGATTGTGTAACTGTGTCTGTATAAGCGGTCAGTGGCTCAGTGATTCTGCCGAAACGTTTACCCATCGCAATTTGCAGGACCATGCCGAGAATCATTTGGGTCAGCAACGCAGGGTCTGCAGTTTGGATTTCGCCACGAGACTGTGCATTGTTGACGATTCGAGAGAGAAGCTCTACCGGGTTTTTGTGATCGGCTCGAACTTCTTCCAGCAGCTTGTGGCGCACCAGCATAACGAATTGGAAGATATATGGATCCTCTTCGTAAAATTCGAAGAAAGCTGAAACGATATCGCGGATAACCTGTTCGTAGGTGGCCGACTCAATATTGATGCTGGAAATCAGTTTAGCGAAGGATTCATAGTGGACAAAGAAGAGTGCCCGTACGAGGTCATCCTTACTTTTATGGTGTCTATATAGGGCTCCTTCGGTAACTTCTGCACGTTCGGCGATGTCACGAATGCTCGTTCCGTCGACACCTTTTTCAACAAAAAGTTCGAGTGCAGATCTCTCAATAGCGCCTTTTTTGCGGGGAGGTCGTCCCATAATTCTTCTCCTGATATCATTCCGATTCTGGAATCTTTTGGGATAGAATTTCTTCAGATAACATCCAGCCATGGTTGACTGGACCTATCCCTTTTCCCAGGCTATATGCATCTTGCATCGCGCGGTGCAGATAACCCTTTGCATTCCCTACGGCAATTTTCAGGCCGATCTTTTTTGAAAGAAATGCAGCAATCGCTGAAGAGAGGGTGCAGCCCGTCCCATGAGTGTGCTTCACACTCAGCCTGGGTAACTCAAACCAGGTGAAGTCAGACCCATCATAAAGTAAATCAATACAGTTCTCTGTCTTATCAAAATGACCACCTTTGATCAGCACTGAACTGCAACCCGAAGAGAGGAGTTTTTCAGCCGCAGCCTGCATTTCTTGCTTTGATTGAATACGGATGCCAATGAGATCTTCTACCTCGTCGAGGTTGGGTGTTATGACCTCGGCAAGCGGGAACAGACTTTCCCAAATAGCCTTCACTGCATCCTCTTTCAGCAATCGGTGTCCGCTCTTCGACACCATCACTGGATCAACGATGATGGGGATTTCTGGAAAATCTTTTAGTTTCTCAGCCGTTTTTTGCACAATCGAAGCGTTTGAGAGCATCCCCGTCTTAATGGCAGCCACGTCCAAATCCGAAAGTACTGCGTCCAGTTGCGCACCAACGACTTCTGCTGGGACATCGTGGACCTCCTTCACGCCTGTGGTATTCTGTGCCGTGATCGAGGTGATGACTGACGCGCCGTAAGTGTTCAAGGCAGCGAAAGTCTTCAAATCAGCTTGAATGCCCGCTCCTCCGGACGAATCTGAACCAGCAATAGTAAGGACCACGGGTCTGGCCGGATTTCCTGCTTCATGTGTTTTCACATCGGTCATTGGGCTTATAACCTCCAAGAGTCAGTGAGCATACTTTTACTTAAATCAAGCCGGTGGATAAAGATGAGTTCATGAGTCGGCAAACTTGGCGGAATAAAACAGCAATCAATTGGCCAGAGGGATTATCTCGCCTAAAAGCACATCTTTCCCTTGTCAGCCAGCCGAGCCGAGCTAATATCAGGATATCTTGATACGATAATATAACACCAAGGCCACAGGAATATTTGCATGACTCAGAACGCTCAAAGACCACCGATCCAGGAACTCCTCAAAGAAAGAATCCTCGTTCTCGACGGAGCCATGGGAACCATGGTCCAGACCTATAAACTTGAGGAAGAGGACTTCCGTGGCGAGAGATTTAAAGAGCATCCAAAAGATCTCAAAGGTGATAATGATCTTCTTGTGCTGACTCGTCCCGAGATTATCAGAGAGATCCATTTGGACTTCCTGAATGAAGGGGCTGATATTGTTGAGACGAACACCTTCAACGGGACATCAATCGCCCAGGCAGATTATGGTCTCGAATCAATCGTTTACGAGCTGAATGTCGAGGCTGCCAGGCTGGCCCGCGATGCCGCCGACGAGGTCGAGAAAGAAAATCCCGATAAGCCAAGGTACGTTGCAGGAGCTCTTGGCCCAACAAACAGGACGGCTTCCATTTCCCCTGACGTAAACGACCCCGGTTATCGCGCGGTTGATTTTCAGGAGCTTGTTGATGCTTATGCAGAACAGGCTAAAGGACTTCTTGATGGCGGTATAGACCTCTTCCTGGTTGAAACCATCTTTGATACTCTCAATGCAAAGGCTGCCCTTTTTGCCATCGACCAGGTACAGAAAGAGCGCGGTATAGATCTCCCCGTCATGATCTCTGTAACGATCACGGATGCAGCTGGAAGAACTCTGTCAGGTCAAACCCCAAAAGCTTTCTGGTATTCCATCGAGCATGCCAAGCCATTGAGTGTTGGTGTGAACTGTGCCCTTGGTCCGGAAGCGATGCGCCCCTACATTGAGGAGCTGGCAGAAATTACAAACTGCCATACGTCACTCTATCCGAACGCAGGTCTTCCGGATGCGCTTTCACCGACAGGTTTCGATCAGAAATATACGCCTGAGTATATTGCAGATATTCTCGAAGACTATGCAAAAGAAGGCTGGCTGAATATCGTGGGCGGATGTTGTGGAACAACTCCTCCTCACATCGGCGCGATTGCTCGAATGGTTGAGAAGTATAGACCACGCCCGGTTGAGAAGAAGCCGGTCGACAGCCATTTCAGCGGACTCGAGCCATTGGATCTTGGACGGGGCTCAAACTTTCTGATGGTAGGGGAGAGAACGAACATCACAGGGTCACCCAAGTTTGCCCGGCTTATTCGCGAGGGCGACTTGGACGCTGCGTTGTCTATCGCCCGTCAGCAGGTAGAGAATGGCGCAAACATGATCGATATTAACATGGATGAGGGCCTCATCGATTCAGAGGCGATGATGGTGAGGTTTCTGAATCTGATTGCTGCTGAACCAGATATAGCTCGCGTGCCGATCATGATAGATAGCTCGCGTTGGAGTGTCATTGAAGCAGGGCTGCGCTGTGTACAAGGCAAAGCTGTCGTGAATTCGATCTCTCTCAAAGAGGGTGAAGAGCCCTTTATCGAGCAGGCAAAAAAGATCCAGCAGTATGGTGCTGGCGTTGTTGTCATGGCGTTCGACGAGAAGGGACAGGCGGACAGCACAGAACGTCGTCTGGAAATCTGCCAGCGTGCCTATAACATTCTTGTAAACCAGCTTGGGTATGATCCCACCGACATTATCTTCGATCCGAATGTCCTGACGGTGGCCACAGGTATGGACGAGCATAATGACTATGCGCGCTCATTTATTGAGTCGACAAAACTCATTAAAGAGAAATGCCCTGGTGTTAAGATCAGCGGTGGTATATCCAATATCTCATTTTCATTTCGAGGAAACAATGTCGTCCGCGAGGCGATGCACTCGGTGTTTCTATACCATGCCATTAGTAATGGGCTCGACATGGGGATTGTGAATGCCGGGATGCTCGAAGTATATGAAGAGATTCCAAAAGATCTTCTGGAACTTGTCGAAGATGTTATTCTGAATAGACGCGAAGATGCTACCGAGCGTCTTATTGAATATGCAGAAAAAGTAAAGGATCAGGGTGGAGCAAAGAAAAAAGAGAATCAGCTCGAATGGAGAGGGTTGCCTGTCGAGAAGCGTCTTGAGCATTCTTTGATTAACGGAATCATGGACTTCGTTGAAGAGGATACAGAGGAAGCGCGGCAGAAAACAGATCGTCCTTTGCATGTGATCGAAGGTCCTTTAATGGATGGGATGAATGTTGTCGGTGACCTCTTTGGCGCCGGGAAGATGTTTCTTCCTCAGGTTGTTAAGTCCGCACGTGTGATGAAAAAAGCCGTCGGTTATCTGATCCCATTCATGGAGAAAGAGAAAGAAGAGGCTGGAATTACCGGTGATAGTCATGCAGGGAAAATACTGCTGGCTACAGTAAAAGGAGATGTCCATGACATCGGTAAGAATATCGTTTCTGTTGTTCTTGCCTGCAATAACTACAAGGTTATAGACATTGGGGTCATGCAAAGCTGTGAAGCGATTCTTCAAAAGGCCGAAGAAGAGAATGTTGATATCATTGGATTGTCTGGATTGATTACGCCTTCCCTTGATGAGATGGTACACAATGCGAAGGAAATGCAACGTCGTGGCTTTAAAGTTCCTCTACTCATCGGCGGCGCCACTACCAGCAAGATGCACACGGCTGTTAAGATTGCCCCTCAATATGATGCGCCAACTGTTCATGTTCTCGATGCATCCAGAGCCGTTGGTGTTGTGCAGTCTTTGCTATCTGAAAAGAACAGTGAAGCGTATATCAAAGGAATTGAGGAGGAGTACGCAAGGCTGCGAGCTCACCATGAAGGACGATCTGATGAAGACAAGCTGGTTTCCCTGGAATCTGCCCGGGCGACCGCTGCTTCGTACGACTGGAAAGGCTATACCGTTCCAGAGCCGGAATTGAAAGGCGTCCACATCATGGACGACATCAAAGCAAAAGATCTGGTTCCTTATATCGATTGGTCTCCTTTCTTTCATACCTGGGAACTGAGAGGTCGTTACCCTCAAATCCTCGAGGATCAAACAGTCGGCAAAGTTGCTACTGAGCTTTTTGCAGATGCTCAGGAAACTCTCCAGGAAATGATCCAGGAAGGCGTCATCGAACCGAAGGCGATCATCGCATTCTTCCCAGCCAATCGCATTGGAGATGATGTTGAGATCTATGCAGATAAAGATGCTGGTGAACCATTGGAGACCTTTCATTTCTTGAGACAGCAGTCTAAGTCGGATACTTCAAAGAGTCCGAACTATTCTCTTGCTGATTTTATTGCTCCGAAAGACTCAGGGCAGCGTGACTATATCGGTGCATTTGTCGTCACAGCAGGCGAGAAGCCGGATGAGTTTGCACAAAAATTCAAAGCCGAGAATAACGACCACAAAGCGATCATGTATCAGGCTCTTGCAGACCGCTGTGCAGAAGCGTACGCAGAACTGCTTCACAAAAAAGCGCGCGAAATATGGGGATACGGAAAAACGGAAACTCTCAGTAACGAAGAGCTCATTAAGGAAGCGTATAGAGGAATCCGCCCCGCTCCTGGATATCCTGCATGCCCCGACCATACTGAGAAGAAGAAACTGTTTGAACTTCTTGATGTTGAAAACAGCATTGGCGTGAAGCTCACCGAGAGCTGCGCGATGTGGCCTGCAAGCTCTGTCAGCGGATTTTACTTCGCTCATCCTGATTCCAAGTATTTCAGCGTTGGTAAAATCGGTAGAGACCAGATTGCTGATTATGCGAAGCGCAAAGGCGCTTCCATAGCAGAAACAGAACGCTGGCTTGGGCCATGGCTTGCCTATGACCCAGATACTGTTGATCAAAAGAAAGAGGCGGCTCTTACTTGAGCCGCCTCACTTTACTCTGATTCGGAACCTGAAGATCAGATTGATTACTCTTCGCCTTCGAATCCTGTATAGTGGGTGTGAAGGGCAATAGCTACGGCTCCAACCACACCTGCCTGCTGACCAAAGCTTGAGAGGTCTATCTGTATATCTTTCTCAAGAGCTTCAAGAGCACGACGTTTCATGGTGTGGTGAATTGCTTTAAGGAGTCTTTCACCTTCCTCTGCCATGGAGCCACCGAAGATGATGGCTTCTGGTGCAAGGATGTTCACCATGGAGGCGAGTGCAGTACCGAGGTAATGACCTGCTTTGTCTATAATATTCCCTGCCAGTCGATCACCCATTTCTGCTGCGAGGAAAATCGCGTTTGGATTGATCTCACCAGAATCGTCTACGTGCTCGGGAATGTGGCTTTGCACACCATCTTTGATCGCCTGCTCTGCCTGAGCTACAAGAGCCCAACCCGAGGCAACCGTTTCAAGACAACCATAATTCCCACAGTAGCAAACGGGTCCATTGTCATCCACCGTCATGTGAGCAAATTCACCAACAGTATGTTTCGGACCACGATAAACATAACCGTCGATGACAATTCCTGTTCCCAGGCCGGGTCCCAGGTGAACGTATAGATAATTGTTCAGGTTCTTGAATCGACCAAAGATAGACTCGGCGAGGGTTGTGCCGATCACGTGGTTCCCAATGTCGACAGGTATTTTGAAGTGTTCTTCGAGGATCTTCTTGATCTCAATGTTCTGCCACTCGTCGAATCTCGGGAAACGGAGTGAGATTCCATTCTCTTCGTCAACCAGCCCGCTGATCACCATTCCGATCCGGGCCATCTCGAGGCCTTCATCTTCCTTCAGGAAAGTCTTCTGATCTTCCAGTGCTTCCTTAATCGCTTCGACAGCTGCGTCAACTCCCTGATTTGTGTTGAAAGGGCGAATGACATGGTTGTGAAGCCGACCTTTCATATCTGCGGAGGCGGACAGGACTCCTCGCGAGGAGAACTCAATGGCCGCAACACCACCTTTTTGAGGGTTTACGTCGAGCAATTGAGCTTTTCTTCCACCTGTCGAGGTTGCAAAGCCTTCCTCGATCAAGTCGCCTTCTTTAATCAAGTCCTGCACCACGGCTGACACGGTTGGAAGGTTAAGGTTCATTCTTTCTGCAAGAGCACCGCGAGAGATAGGTCCTTCCTTCCACAGCTCATAAAGAATGGATGAGATGCGTGAATCTTTCACTTTCTTCATCAACCCTTTGCGGGTTGGAAGCATTTCTTCGTTCATCATTCCATCAGACACTTTATCACGGCTCCTATCGATTGGCTAACTCTTACTCATTCGTTAGTGAATGACAAAAGCAATGGGGGCAGACGGGGGTTGTAGTCAATACAATTAGAAAAATTTAACAAAAGTAGGCCGGTAGATTTCGGTTCAACGCTTAACATTCATAAATTAAGTGAGCAAGAAGTTGTGGATGAATTCTGTCCCAGGAAGAATTTTATACTATCGTTACCTCCGGGAAATTTTCACGTTGCTTGACACACCCCGCACGAAAACCCTCTTTGGAAAGCCACATATTTAACTACTAAAGTAACGTAACAACGGAAGGAACTTAAATTGGCGACTAAACAACTCGAATACAATGCGTCAGTAACTTATGTTGATCTGCTGACCCCTACTCTCGGAATCTTTCGTGTGGTTCCTGATGAACCTGCCCCGTCCTTTATCCCGGGTCAGTATGCAATTCTAGGACTCAACCATGAAGAAAAGGGAGGCGTGATGCGTCCTTATTCCATCGCCTCTGCTCCTTATCAGCATTCCGAATATCTCGAATTCTATGTCCGATATGTTAATGAACCAACGTCGGATAATCCGCTGACTCATCTTCTTTTCAATGTGAAAGAGGGCGATCGCATTTTCATGCGACCCAAGCTTCAGGGCCACTTCACGGAGGAGAAGTGCATGGGGAACGACGACAAGCGGCTCAGAATTCTCGTCGCTGCGGGGACAGGACTCGCTCCTTTCACCTCCATGGCTTTTGAGCATCATCACAACCATGGCAATTGCGACCCCTATGCGATCATTCATGGCGCCAGTTACCCTGTCGATCTTGGATACAAGGATATCCTTGAAGAGATGATGAACAAGGGCGAGCATTCACGCTATATTTCTACCGTATCACGTCCAGGAGAAGCACAGGACTGGAATGGTTTCACCGGAAGAGTTGAAAGTCATTTCTCACCGGAAAAGATCGAACAGCTGGAAGTGAAACTTGGCCTCGGTCAAGGCGGTCTGAACCCAGAAAACACCACTGTGATGATCTGCGGTCTGCAGGGCACTATCGCCAATACAATTATGGATCTCTTCTTCAGAGGTTTTGTCCCTGGTGACCGTCGTATGCGTCGTGCTCTCGGTGTTCCTGCCGATATGCCTGGCTCTGTTTTCTTTGAGCAGTATGACAGCACACCCATTATAGACATTAATGACGCTGAGATCGTTAAGACTCTTCGTGATCGTCTCATTGAGGCAGGCGTGAAGCTCGACGATATAGAAGCTCCAGCAGGTTCTTAATGTCACCTCTGCCAGTACCAGATGAGGACGATCCTTTTCGCAGACTTGTAGCGATTATGGAATGTCTTCTCTCGCCCGAAGGATGCCCATGGGACCGGAAGCAGGATCACCGGTCCCTTAAGCCTTATGTGATCGAAGAGGCCTATGAGGTTTGCGAGGCAATTGATGACAACGATTCCCAGGAGCTCAAAGAGGAGCTTGGCGATCTTGGTCTCCAAATCGTCTTTCATGCAGCACTGGGCAAACAGGCTGGCACATTCAATATAGACGATGTCTATCAGACGATATGCGACAAGCTCATTCGACGTCATCCTCATGTATTTGGTGATGTCGAAGCTAATGAGTCAGAAACTGTTCTCAAGAACTGGGAAGCAATCAAACGACAGGAGCGCGAGGAAAAGCAGAAGCAAAACGGCGGAGAGCGTCCACCCAGTGCCCTTGATGGCGTGCCGTCAGCTTTGCCCGCTCTTCAGAAAGCCTATCGTCTACAAGGCAAGGCTGCAAAGGTAGGGTTTGACTGGGATGCCCTGAAACCCGTCTTCGACAAAATGAAAGAAGAGGAGAGAGAGCTTGAAGAGCACCTTCTTCCTCTCATTGGTGATCCCGAGGAGAAAACGGACAAGGTTTCCCTCACCGCTGAGCAAAAGGACTTTGTTGAAGAAGAACTGGGTGATTTACTTTTCTCACTCGTTAACCTGTCCCGTTTCTTAAAGGTCGATCCCGAGCAGGCTCTCCAGAGAACGAATAGAAAGTTTCATCAGCGATTTTTGTATATAGAGAAGCAGTTGGCGGAAAGAGGTCACAGACCTGATCAGGTTACTCTCGAAGAGATGGACCAGCTTTGGGAAGAATCAAAAGGGCATGTAAAATCCTGAGCCGTCTATCAGGGACCCACTAGACCATAAACCGTGTTCCTTTGAGCTTTCCGATCTTTCGGTAGAGGCTTTCGACCTCTTCAAATTCCATGTGAAAGATTTTGAAGCGGTAAGACACGTAATCACCCTTACGGCTTGGTTTACATTCGCGGTGTCTGACATTTTCTTCACCGACCGTTTCCACAATGATCGCTTCTACGCGAGCGTGATACTCGGGCGCTGAGACTCCGATAAAGCTGTAAGAGACCTCGCCTGGCAGAGCCATCTGCTCTTTCACGAGCTCCCTGTTCTTAAATACTTCGCCCATGTTTACCTCAAACAACTGTGCACTATTGCAGGCTACAGCGGTAACCATAGCCTGCGCTCAATTTTGACTTTAGGAATTCAGTCGATGTAAATCAACCAACTTCTTGGCGGATTGCGGTCCTGATATGGAGGTCTTTCAGCTGGTCTTCGCTGACTTCTCCCGGAGCTCCGGTCATCAGGCAAGTGCCCTGCTGTGTTTTCGGAAACGCAATCACTTCACGGATAGATTCTGTCTCAAGAATGGTCATCAGACATCGATCAAATCCAAAGGCAATTCCACCATGAGGAGGGGCGCCATATTGCAGAGCATCGAGAAGAAAGCCAAATTTCGCCTTCGCTTCTTCGTCGCTGATTCCAATGAACTTCAGAACACGTTCCTGAATATCTGACTGGTGAATACGAATCGATCCGCCAGCGCACTCTTCACCGTTCAGGGCGAGGTCATAAGCCATCGACCTGACACTTCCCGGGTCGGACTCCAGCTTGTCGAGGTCATCTGGGTGAGGAGCGGTGAATGGATGGTGAGCAGGCTCCCAGCGCTTCTCGTCTTCGTTGTAGTCAAAGAGAGGAAAGTCCACAATCCAGCAGAACTTGAGCGCCTTCGGGTCCATGAGACCTTCTTCGCGCGCAACCATGAGACGCAGCTTGCCGGTCATTTCCTGAGCTTTGCGAAGCTTCTTATCGGCGATCATCAGAATCATATCGCCTGGCTCGGCATTGCTCGTCTTGGCGATTTCTTCAAGCACTTCTGGTTCGAAGAATTTACCGATGGATGATTCGAGCTTCCCGTCTTCTCCCACACGGAACCATGCTACGCCACGACAGCCAATTTCCCTTGAGGCTTTCTTCTGGAAATCTCCGTTCGGTTTCAGTGCGGTATTGCTGTATTTATCGGCTCCACCTTTGTGGTTAATACCGATGATCGCTCCGTTACCTTCCAGGATCGTGTTAAAGACGCCAAACTCAGTGCGACCTTTGATTGTTTCTGTATAGTTGATCAGTTCCATGTCGAAACGCAGGTCTGGCTTATCGCTTCCATAGCGGCGCATCGCTTCTGCGTAGGGCATTCTCTGGAAAGGAGTCTGGATGTCTATACCGGCAGCACCTTTCCACATCGCTTTCGCGAGGCCTTCCATCGCTTCGATCACATCGTCTTCAGTGACGAAGCTCATCTCGATGTCTACCTGCGTGAACTCAGGCTGGCGGTTTGCGCGTAAATCCTCATCGCGGAAACAACGGGCAATCTGGAAATAGCGGTCCATGCCGCTCACCATCAGGATTTGCTTGAATAACTGTGGTGACTGGGGGAGAGCGTAGTGGTTACCTGCGTGTAGACGTGAAGGAACCAGGAAGTCTCTTGCTCCCTCGGGGGTTGGCTTACCAAGAATCGGCGTTTCTACTTCGATGAAACCGTTGTCTGCCAGGTAGTCACGTGTCGCCTTGTAGAGCTTGTTCCTGATCAGGAAGTTTTTCTGAAGATCTGGGCGACGCAGATCAAGATATCTATACTTAAGTCTAAGCTCTTCGTTTGTTCTGGAGTTATATTCAGCTACACGGAATGGAAGCTGGTTACAGGCATTGAGAATCTCAATCTCGGTTGCGGCCATTTCGGTTTCACCCGTTGGCAGGTTCTTGTTTTCCATGCCTTCCGGACGTTTCTCAATAACGCCTTTTACCGCAAGGACGAACTCTTCACCGATGTGGTGGGTAATAGACACAAGGGAACTTGAAGAGACTTTAAAGCCCTGCTCTGCGAGGAACGACGCGAAGGCATCCTTTTCCTTAGCCGTGGTCTCGTGATGATCCTCTGAAGAGAGGAAACGAGCTTTGAACTCCTGCACGTCCGCTTTCGCCTCTTTGCCATCAGGCCAGATATTAATCTCGCCCTGAGTGAGAGCTGTGAGGTTGAACTTCTCGTGGTTAATATCCTTAAGCTTTTGAAGCAGTTCGTCAGAGGAACCATCCCATTTCAGGATCGTATCCACGCCGATCTTTTGATCATTCTCAAGGCTGTCGGGATTAATACGAACCTGCATCAGACCGGTACGGTCGCGCAGATCGATGAACATCAGTCCGCCATGATCTCGACGACGATGCACCCATCCTTTCAGAACGATCTCGGATCCTTCGTGAGAGGCGCGAACCTCTCCGCAGTACATGCTTCGTTTTAGGTTACTTAAGGTTGTTTCAGACATTGGTTGACCATAAAAAATAAGGTTGCCGGCCCATCGGACCGGAAAGGGACGGCGTTATCACTTTCCCGTTGAGTGAACGCAAGCCGGAAACGCGAGTTTTGCTTTGGCTGGGAGTCTCTGATTCAGGCGACGCTAAAGCCGACAAAGACTTCAGAGCTTCTGCGATGAAGCCGATTACTCTCGAAATAGCTGAACAGGTCGGGCATATCACGCTCAAGTGTCGAACCATAAGTTGAGTCGGAAGAGCCTGGCTGGGCACTCTGAGATCCATAAAGCTTTTGAATCTCTCCTCGAATGTTTTTCGGGAAGAGCTCTTCCTGGCAGGCGATATCTGTCATCCATGCGCGCCAGGAACCGCGGAGCCAACCTCCGCACCAGGCATCCCGCAGGTTCGAGTACCACGACAAGCGTGCAATCATCAGATCAAAGTCAACTGGCAGCTCGAGCAATGGGTTCTCTTTACGGGCATGGTAGGAGGCGACCAGAAAACTTCTAATTTCTGTGGTTCTCATGGCAGATTGAGCAATTGTCCGCTCTGCGTTGGAAAGTTGGCCTTCATCGACAGGCTTCAGGATACAATCCATACCTTCCAGACAGGCTACAGCGCAGGAGATATATCGAAGGCGATAGAAGAGCGCATCGCTCGCAACAAGTGTCTCTTTGAAAGGAACCAACTGAACAGATATAATTTTCCGGGAGTCCCTGTTGGTAGAAGTTGGTTCGATCTTTTTGACCAGGTTGGCGCTGGATGGAGACTCATCGACAGGAGTGGACATATCTCTGCCTGCGAATTCTTCAGAGAACTCGGGCACACGGACCTTCAGATCACAGGAGACCTGCATTTCAATAACAAGCTGATCTGTTGGCGCATTGATCCTGGCCTGCTGTTGTTCGGCTATGTGAGTAAATTCTGAGGAAAACATACCTTCTGACACAATTCCCGACCTTAAGTCGCTTGGATGTATGCATCAGAGGAACAAGAAGACTGCCAGAATGGCTTGAATATCCGGTCGTTCTTGTCTGGAGACTCGTTCAGCCCTGTTCTTGGGGCTGCACATCAAGAATTTTCCCGTAGGAATCTTCTTAGGCACCGTTTTGTCTCGCGCGGTTGCCGGACTCGGATTGTGGAATAACCTGAGTCGCTCCTGATGCAGATGGAACTTGAAGGCGAAAGTCGGGTCCCCGTCAAAGGTTTTCTTCCGATCAGCATTGCTTCAAATCGAACCTAATGTGATGATTTGAGTGAAACTCGCTTATTGTCAGAGTAAAGATAGAATCGCTAATAAGATTGTTCTCCCCCTTGCTTGTCATGCGTGTCTCCTACTTCCTTCCTCCGATAAAGAGCGAACCCTTTCGACGATAGGTCGCATAGAGCTCGTAGCTTGGAAACCATTGCGATGGTTTGAACTCCTCCTCAGTCTGAACAGGACGCTTGTCAATGATCTGTTCCCAGCGGATATCTGTATAGCCACACTTGTCCATCGTAGACTCGATTCTCTCTCTTGAAAGACGCAACATCGGGAAGTCAAACGCCTCAGCCCAAATATGCGATCCTTCGTTTTCCTCATAGAAATCCAGGATGGCGACGAACTGACCTCCCTCTTTCATGACGCGATAGATCTCGGACATGGAGGCATCAAAGTCTGGTGCGTAGTACAACGCCTCGATGGAGAAAACCAAATCCACAGAATTGTCAGCCAGTGGGAGCGCCTCGAAGTTTGCTCGAATCCCCGCCGTAATATCCTGAGTTCGTTCCCTGGTCCGCTCGATCATTTTCCGACTCAGATCGACGGCATAGAGTGTTTGTGCCCCCAGAGATTTTGCGTAGCTGCTGCCCCAGCCGTTCCCGCACCCTAAATCAAGAACCGATGTAACGCGTGACATATCAGCTCGAGCAAAGGCCTGCTCGGTGACATTGAAATGACCTTTCTGCATATCCTCCGCGCGACCGTTATTGGCCCAGATATCAAATTCTTTGGCGACTTTAGACGACATGTGACAGCCTCTCTTCTGCTGAATGGAGATGAGTGAGAAAGTCACCCTTGCATCAGAGAATAAGAGTGCAAGGGGAGACAAACCGATGGGAGGAGGAGAAATCCTATGAGTGTTGTGGGTGTGTTGTTTGTCATCAAAGAGTCCTCTTGTGATGCTATGCTCCAGAAATCGTGCTCTGAACCTTGAACAGCCTGAAAGGCAGTGACAGACGATAGCCCGTAGCGACGCCCCGGGGGGAGGTTATCATGTATATCAGAATCCTGAAGGGGTTCGACAAAGTATTTGGCAGGAGATCCGACGAGCATCGAAGCACGGTCGAAGGAAGTTCGATGCACTCCAGTGGTTCCATCATGCATCGAACATGCATCGATACTGGTAACATCCTCGAAAAGGATGGGGTCTGAAGGCGGAAGCTGAAATCGATCGAAACCAGAAGGCTGAGGGGCGAATTGAAGAGAGTTGATGTTGAATGCTGAGGCGGATGAAGTACAATCAAGGTATTAGGAAATAAACTTCTGGAGTGCGGCAGACTTTCTGCCGCCTTGTCACGAGCAAGTCTTACTTGCTCGAAAAAGTATCATTTCATCGAGTTCGTCCCAGCTCCCATCACAGCTCTATTCCACGAAAGAAAAGAGATGTTACCGCGGGCCGCGACCCTTTACTCAACACTAAAGTGATCAAGTTCTACCGGGAGAGGGCTGCTGGCGCTGAAGACAAGCACACGGTAGCTATTCATCCCAGCCACAAGAAGCTTTCCGTTGGTGGCGTCGATATCCACAGACCCGGGAGCCCACAAACCTTGCTGATTGAGATCAGCGGCGTCGCTCGTGAAGATGGTCTGTCCGAGAACATTGTCTGCAGCAGCTCCATTAGCCTTGGAAGCAGCGTTGTTGAATATTAATAGACGATGGTTCAGGAAGTCAGGAACGTATAGACGGCCTTGCGGATCCACAGCAACGTCATGGGGGAAATTAAAGGTGCTGTCCGTTAACCCGGATGCGTCTGTTGTGAAAATAGCCTGACCAAGAACTCCATCGGCGGCGGCTCCGTTTGCTTTGGATTCTGCATTGTCGAACCTCAAGACCCGGTTATTGCCAACATCGACAACCCAGAGGGTTGTTCCGTCAGTTGTCATGGTATAGGGAAAGTCGAATGTTGAATCGGTCGTCCCCGCAGCCGTTGACGTAAAGTTGGCCTGGCCAAGAACTCCGTCAGCATCGGCACCATTAGCTTTAGATGCCGCATTATCGTAGCGCAGGACACGGGCATTATCTCTGTCGGCGACCCAAAGAGTGCCGTTTGTTGGATGAACTTCAAGACCGATAGCTGTGCTCAGAGTATTGGCAGCAGCGCTTCCTCCGCGGTTGGCAAGGTTGCTTGTAAAGTTCGCCTGTCCAAGAACGCCGTCGGCTGATGGCATGTTGGTTAGAATGCTGTGGGCTGCGTTAAACCAGAGGATACGATTGTTTGTTGCATCATTCACCCACAGTCGCCCTGTACTGTCCACGGAAAGGGAGACCGGAAAGTTGAGCGTATCTGCATCGATTCCTCCATTATTGGCCGTATCCGACGTAAAATCCGGCTGTCCGAAGACGAGATCGGCCGCCGGCTCATCGGCCGTAATGGGATAATCATATCGAAGCACACGGTTAGCGTTCTGATCTGAAATATAAACCTTCCCGTTGGTCACATCAATGGCAACGCCGTGAGGTCGGGTGTAGGCAATATCAGAAACATCCTGTGCATTCGTTGTGAAGTTCGGCTGTCCAATCACGAATTCAGCGCTCTGGTTGTCTGTCCATTGGGCAGGAGCAATGAAGGGGAATAAAAGAATAGATGAGAAAATGACGGCGCGAATGAATAGCATGTTGAAGGGCCCTATGTTGGTCAGAATGCATCTAGTATTTCGGCCTGCAAAATTTTGTCAAGGAGGGATTCGTGCGGGGAGCCTTCTCGGTGACACTGTCTCCTGGTTATAGGGGAGAGAGGCTAGATGAGCGGAAGCTGCATATACTCGCACACCGACAGCTGCAAATGTTCGGCGTCAGACTTCATCAGGTCGTCTTTGGAGATCTTTTGCCGTGGAGAAATCCGCTTTCCTTTTTTCTCTTCATGGAGAATCGCCTCTACTCGATACGTCGGTGTCTTTCCATAAGATCCCGACTTCTTGATGGCGATTCCTTTGATAGTTTCCCGGCTGAGCTCGACGTCCTTTCTGTATAGAAAAAGCCGTGATTTCAGCTTTAGACTATCCTTCATGACCGTTAATGTTTTACCTACAAACGACTGGATCATGATGAGTAACATCAACAAGGCAATGAGGTAACAGAAGGGCAAAAAGATGAGTTCAAACCCCAACAGCTCACTCCAGTAGAATCCGTCTTCCTGGAATGCATCTGATAGTAATGTGTTGGTAAAGTAGATTGAAGGGACGATAAAGAAAAGCGATAAGAGAAAGACGATTGACAACATCCCAAAGTTCGGCCAGCCAGAAAATTTATAGACAAGCGACTTTTCCTCTTTGATTTCAATAAGAGAGACAAGGTTCGCTTTAGTATCCGTTCGACCGTGAGAAAGTTCGCTCTTGAACTCCGTGATTGATGGATCACTATTTGAGGTGTTATAGACCGGCAACTCAAAGGTGAGGTCCATGTCACGGCCTGGCAGGTTACATTGCAAGTGCATCATCCACTTGTAGCGTCGTCTGGTATCGTTCTCCATTTTCTCATCGCTGTCTGATTCGTCTTTGAAACCGTAAGGGATTTGAAAACGGAAGGGGAGTGTTAATCCCATCGGAGATTCCCTGAAGCTCTTCGGGTCCAGAGATATCCGCTTTTCGAAGTGGATATTGTGGGTGACCTTTGAATGGGACTTTCCACCGGAGCGGCGCTGAGTGGTGATTTCCTCTTCGTTGTAAATACGCAAATGGATGTCGTTCTCAGGCAGCTTCGAGCGGAGCAGTATATCGCCCTCCAGTTTTCCTCCGATAACTCCGGGCATGGACTTAATTCTGATCTCCGTACCACGAAAACGGAAGGTGCGCAGAAACTTGACAATGCCATGGAGGAACATGAAAACCCCAAGAAGGAGGAAAAGTGAGATCATGTAAAAGGGGAGGGAGTTGAAGTCGATAAACGATGGCTTCAGGATGTAAATGGGGACTGTGAAAGCGAACATGAGAATGGAGAAAAAGAAGAGTTGCAGCGAGTCTGCATAGGAAGGACGAAGCCTGCCCTCATTCCATTTCTTGTGGTGCCATTTATTTTCCTGATCCATGTCAGCTGCTCCTGGGGTCTCGAACCAATACTGATCATCATGGGAAATATTCAAGTGCTCTCAGAGTGGCAAGCATCCTTATCGATCTGAAACCTTGTGTTGGTTGACTTCCCTGCGATTCTTCAGAAGGATAGTAAGTCAATCAGGAGGTCTACGATGAATTGGATTCCCATCGTTTTTGGTGTTTTCGGCGGACTTGCTCTCTTTCTTTTTGGACTTCAGCAGCTGACTGATGCCATGAAAGCTGTCGCCGGCAAAAGGTTAAAGCAGATTCTTGAGAAAATGACAAGTGGCCCCGTGCGAGGCGTGGCGACGGGAACTGTCGTGACAGCAGCCCTCCAGTCGTCATCTGTTACAACGGTTCTCATCGTGGGATTCATTTCTGCAGGGTTGATGCGTCTCGAGCAGGCCATCGGTGTCATTCTTGGGGCAAATCTGGGGTCCACTTTCACGGCTCAATTGATCGCCTTTAATATTACCGAATGGTCGATGGCTCTCGTTGCGATCGGTTTTTTAGTCTGGCAATTATCGAAAACCGATCTATACAAAAACTATGGCTGGATGCTTCTGGGTCTTGGGATGCTCTTTCTCGGAATGGAGGAGATGAGTAAGGCAACAGAGCCTCTTCGTGAGTACCAGCCATTCATTGACCTTATGTCCAGTATGGCAAACCCTATTATCGGTATCGCCCTGGGAGCTATCTTTACCGCGATTGTGCAGAGTTCCGCAGCAACAGCGGGTATTGTGATCGTATTAGCCTCGCAGGGTGTCGTCACACTTGAAGCAGGTATAGCGCTCATACTTGGAGCAAATATCGGAACATGCGCCACTGCTCTACTCGCGACGATAGGGAAGAATCGCGAGTCGATACAGGCGGCCGTGTTCCATATAATCTTCAATATACTGGGAGCTCTCATCTGGGTTCTCTTTATTGACGAGCTGGCAATGCTGGCGCGTTCTTTTTCGCCGACATTTTCGAATCTTGAGGGGGCAGAGAGAATGGCAAAAGAAGTACCACGGCAAGTCGCCAATGCTCACACGATATTCAATCTCGCAAATATACTCATCTTTATCTGGTTTACAAAGCCCTTGGCAAGTTTTGTTCAGTTTCTTGTTCCAATAAAGGAAAGTAAGAGTGAAAAGGATAACCTGCCTCCTGTCTATATCAATGACTCTTACCTGCAGTCACCAGATATGGCCTTCATTCTTGCGAGAAAAGATATACTCTCGATGCTGAAATTAGAACGGAGGATGTTAAAGGCGATCCCGAAAGCATTAAGTTCAAAAGAGTCCACGAATATCAGGGTCTTGAAGAAGCTGAATAAGCAGGTCGATCATGTTGCTGCACATCTTGTGCAATTCTATAAGAAGATGGGGTCGCAGAATTTGACCTCGGAGCAAATTAAACAGCTTCACGGTTTGATGGAGCTGACTCAAATCGTGAACAACTTCGACGATGTACTTTACTCTGCGATCTCCTCCTCATGGCAGACTCTTCGTGAAGATCAGATCACTCCAAGTCCTGAAACGCTCAAAGGGTTTAATGATCTGGTTCAGAGGACCGTTCATTTACACCAAAAACTGGCAGAGGGATTGGATAACGAAGATGGTGAAGCTCTTGAAGAGATCATGAAGTCAAAGCAGGAGACACGTGAATTAATCAAAGAAGTTTCTCGAAGAGTGAACGAGCGCCTGAGTTCGAAGGACCCAAAACGGATCGAGACGTATCAGCTTGAGATAGAACTGGCAGAAACCATGAGAAGATTGAATCATGGGATTCGTCGTATGGCAAAGTCTGGAAGGAAGCTGATCGGTATGTCTGAGAGTTGATTGTTGTTAGCTGTAATAGAATTTTGTTTAGGTATAGATTCTGCTGACTGCGTTGGCCGAAAGAGAGGACAGATCATGATTGTTTTGCCGGACTTAACCGAAACTTCACTGCCTAAATTTGAAAAGGGAGTGAACAAAGTAGACAAAGATGCAACGCGTCAGTGGGGAACTTTGACACCCCATGAAATGATGGCGCACCTTGCTTTCAGCTTTCGCATGTCATTAGGAATTGAAGAGCTGGAGGATGAAAGTAACTTCTTTACGCGATCAAAACTGTTCAGAAACGCGATCTTTCTTTACATGCCCTGGCCAAAGGGCAAAATCAAAGCTCCTCCAGGATTTACTCCTGAACCTGCCCAATCCTTCGAAGAAGACCGAGCGGACGTCCTCGAGCTGATGAAAGAGTTCACCTCAGAATTCAAAAAGAACCCGAAGCGCACAGTTAAATCCCCGATCATGGGCGATGTACCCCTAAGTTTCTGGAGTATCATTCATGGGCGCCACACAGCGTGGCATCTTCAGCAATTCGGAGTGGACGTGAAGTGGAAACGATAACCCCGGCTTCAACGATAGATTGATCAGCCTCCACCAACCGGTATAGTCAAGATAGGAGCATTGGTTTTGGTTTCACCCGATTGAAGAGAAAGAAGCTGTTGGGTAAGGAGAAAAGTCGACTTCGAATTCAGGTCGTCATCAGGGATATAGAACCATTTTCCACGATAATAGACGTGATTATCAGCCTGTTTCGCAATGAGTTGATTGTCGGTGACTTTAATTTGAAAGACTCTTCCAATAATCTGATTCCAATCAAAGGGTATTCCCTCAGAGTCAAACGTCTGGGTCACATAGCCTTTCTCTAGATGTGACTCAGGAACTTGAACCCCCTGAGAGAGATAGAAGAGTGAGGAGACTATAGGACGCGGAATACAGGTGAGGTATTGAGGGCCGCTTTCAGGACTCATAATGAAGAAAGTTCTATTCTTTGACAGATTGAGTAATTCGTAAAGCTCCTCTCGTTCAGGAAGCCCCTCTGATTCTTCCGTAAAGACCAGGGCCAGTCTGATCTCATCCTGATCGCGAACAAATTGAACTCTAATCATCTCTCGCAATTGTAGTTCCCTCAGAAGATCGAGGGCGTGAGAGAACTGGTCAAATTTTGGAGCCATTTGCGGAGTTGGACCAGTCGCTCGCATGGCATTTTCCAATCCATTAAGTTCCTGCAGAGTAACCTGAAAAGTTCTCGATATAGACCAGCCGGAATTAAGAAGAAGCGCGAGCTTCTCCATGGAAACAGGTGTCAGCATTTGACGGGCGTAAGCTTCACCATGAACTGGGGTATAGGTTATCGTCGGGCTTTCCGAATAACTGCCGCCAAGATTCAGCCCATAGACGTCATCAGCATTGATGGGAAAGCTGGCGTTTGCGCCACTACTGATTTCTGCTTCCAGCGATTGTGATACGCTGGCGATCTGAAGAAAAAAGGGTGCTTCTCGGTATCTGAGTCGAACAAGGTTCAGCAATAATTCTTCTGAGGCCGAACGTTGTATCGCCATGTTATATTTCACACGGCTCCAGGAAACTGCAGACGGGCCTGTTCTGAAGCAGCTTGATTGAAGTGTTGTCAGACTCAGGATTGCTAATAATGCCAGTAGTTTCCTCATATGAACCTCGTATTAATAATCATCGTCTGGTATTGTTGGTTAGTCGGTCTGCTTTGCTGGTGTCATATAGACAATTGAGTCCATGTCGACATTCATGAACTCGAGGTTGCTCATCAGCATCTCTAATTCATTCTCTGTGAAATTGTGATCGGGATGGACGCGTGTGAAGACTTCTACGGCGAGGTCTTCAAACTCGTGACGTTTCTTTTCTGTTTCCTGTCCAACTATGTCTTCGGCTGCATCCTGGGCGGTCCAGGAGAGTTCTTTGACCATTTTACTGAACCCATCGGGCAAGATTTCTTCCAGGCGTTCAGCATCATGGAGAGACTTGTCTCCTTCAGTTCGTGGTAGATAATATGCTCCTTCACATTCGCCCTTCGGAATGACGGTGCCTTCATGGGTGACGGCAACTTGAATGATCTCTGTTGCAAAAAGATAGGCGCTCTTTGAAAGCAGTGGTGGTTGAAGGTCGATCGGGAGTGAGCGGATAGATTGCATGAGCTCCGGTGGGATAGACACGCGGAAGTTACATAGCAACGCCGGCTCTTTGATGGATGGGCGACTGATAATAGCTGTTCTGTCGGGACTGTCCAGCATGGCCATTTTTGCAAGAGACCGGACAAAAGGGTGCCCGGGTGAAAAGAATTCAAGCCTTTCGTGGCGAACAGCATGCTTGCGGTCAAAGTAGCCAATCATCTCTTTCCGAATTCCCTGAAGTCCGTGAAGAGAATGGAATTCACCAACGGTAATGGCAAGTTTCCCTTCATCTCGTTCATCGACCATGGAATCAAAAATTCGAGCATAGGTTGTTACGGAATTCTTCAGCGCAATGAGCTGCTCCGCGTCGTTCAGTTCTTCAGCTATTCTTCTGGCTTCTTCAACCCCGACGGCCCCGCGTACGAGAAGTTCGGCGTTTTCACGTTCCCGGGCTTCTTCTAAGTTGTCGGCGACTCTGTCTATATTGTCGAGAAGGCCACTCGCACCAGCCTCAAGACAGGATTTCATCGCCTCAAAATGAATTCGATCGAGTTCGGCTTCAACAGGCGCGATAGACTCGTTAAAGACGCCAACACCATCGGCAAGGAAATCGAAGAACGCTTCATCGAGCTGTCCTTTAGCAACCAGAACCTGTGAGTCGACATCCATCTCCTCATCTCGTCCGACACGGTCACAGCGACCGATCCTTTGTTCAACGGTCCATGGCGCGAGAGGAAGGTCGAAGTGGACTACATGTGTTGCGAATTGAAAGTTTCGGCCTTCGCCGCCGAGTTCGTCACTAAGTAGAATGCTGCCGCCAAGGTATTCCTGAAATTCAAAGGCCGCCTTTTCTCTTTCTGGGCGTGTGTGTCTCGCAGACATACTGTAGACCTCAGCTATACGCTGAAGCTTTTTCTTCAGGAGGAGGTTTAGTGGATGGACATTCTCCTCGAAGGATGTAAAGATCAGGACATGTGAATCAGGATCGTCTTTGAACGTGGACTTAAGGAATTCAAGCAGTGCCTGGAATCGTCCGCTCCTTGCCAGAGGGCGTCCCGTTGCATCAAGCGCTTTGGCCGCACGACGCCACTTTTCATTACGGTCAGAAAGCTCTTCCAGAATTTCTTCTTCCGCTTCTTCAAGTGGAACTTCGTCCATGGAACGGCGAACGAGATAGATCGGGTCCGCAGTAACCCCTTCTGGTGGGTCGAGATCACTCTCTCTTGCACTGATCCATTTTTGCACTGCCAGAGGAGAGCTGTAAACTGCCTGAATTAATGCGCTTGCGATTCGATGGACGTGATAGTTTTCAGACATTTTCCTATCTGACATGTAGCGAAGCCACTGCCACATGATTTCAATGACTCCATCTTCTTCTGAGGATGTCTTATATTCGACACCATCGACAATTCTGAAAGGGAGCGGGTTATCTTGTGAGAGAAACTTACGTCTATACCTGAGCATTCTCGAGCCGGGGTAGTAGCGGTCTATAATCAGTGAAGCGAGACGATGGAGCTGATGCCTCCCTTCGTCGTCGAGAACGAGGGTTTTAAGCCGGTCGGAAATCTCGCTGTCATTGACATTGAGTTCTTTCCAGGCCTTTTTTACGACGTCGATCTCTGGCTCTTCTTTACGTATAGCGTGAAGTATTTCCTCAATCTTTGCTTCATTCTCACGAAGCTTTCTCATTTCCTCTGCAGATTTGAATTTCTCATAATTCTCTGGATCAAGTATCTTGAAGAGATTGAGCAGGTTTTCTGAGTTGTCTGAAACGGGGGTCGCTGTCAAAAGCAGCACAGCATGTGCCTTCTGGCTCATTTTCTTTAGAGCTTTAACAGCTTTGTCGTCGTGGAGAATGCGGTGAGCTTCGTCTATAATCAATATTTCCGGGGAATTCTTCTTTGCATACTCAGATGCTTTGTAATGAGGAAGAATGGCACCGACATCGCTGATTGATTCACCTTCTTCGGCACCCGTATTGATCTCCTGGTCGAGATCAAAAATCATTTTTCCAAATTTCCCATACATCTCGAAAGCCCATTGAGCTGTGAGAGATTCAGGAACGAATATGCCTGCGCTCCAATCAGGAAAATACTTGCGAAGTGTTGCCAGGATTAAGCCCGCCTCGATGGTTTTTCCAAGACCGACCTCGTCAGCGAGCAGAAAACGAATTCTACCAAACTGCAGTGCATAGCGTGCGGCGTTAATCTGATGAGGAATGGGAAGCATTCGAGCACCGTTATAACCAACGATCCCCATGCTTCTTTGAGTCGCTTCAAAGAACGTCTTCAGTAAATTTGAACGTGCGCTGACGAGTTTCCACGGAGCGAAGTCCAGCTGAGAGCACATGTCGGCTGGGTCAGGGGAAAGCGATCCTTCGTGCACATCAAGTTCGTACTCAGGTACTTCGACTTGATCGCCTGCTTCAGTCTCTACTTCGTAAATATAGACTTCGTTTTCGAGAGGATTGGTCACTTTCGTGACTCTTACCATTTGCTCCTGCCAGCTTACTTCATCGGTTGATCGTATTTTGTAGCGTCTGAGGTCAGAGGCAGGTGATTGCATGGGAGTGGCACCGAGTGAAACCGGAGTCAGCTCGACATGGCGACCCATCACATCTGAAACGCGAAAAAGCGTTGGAGTAATGAGGCCTCTTTGAAATACGGTCATTCCAATTTTCAGCAATGGTATCGTCCTTTGATATTTTAATTAGATTCTTCATCTATCCCGATTTGCCTGCTCTCTTCGTTCACGCAAAGTTCGTGTCCTCATGAACCTCCCTGATTGTTGCAGTCGATGTTGATGTTCTTCGTGGTACGCCTGTAATATTTTTTCAGCATCAACACCTTTAATCAGGCTTTCATCGATCATCTGAAGCAGCTTGCGCGTCAGGGAGAGTTGATGACGTTCCTGAAGACGGCGCAACAATTCCTCGGTCGCTTTTTCTGGATCGCTTCCTAACGGAGTCTGCCACGCCAGTAGTCGATTGATGACCTGTCGATCGGCAGGAAACTCGCCACTGACTTCAAGGTCATCAAGAAGTGTCTGTACATATCCATGGTGATCAAAGAAGTAAAACAGCCATTTCCCGATTTCACTCTCACCAATCCAGTCGTACTGCAACCGCAGTCGTACCCGTTCCAGAGCTTCGGGTGATTCCAGGACCATCTTCAGGAGGCTTCTCTCCAGCATATCGTCCTCAGGAGCACCATGAGTGGGTAAAGGAGACTCTGAGCTTTCCTTTGCCCCTTCATTTTCACCAATAGGTCTTCTTGTTTCTATTTGTTCCGAGCGCTGCTGTTGCTCCTGTTTTCGAGCGATGATCTTCTCAATGGCCTGACGGGGAAGTCCTCCCAGTCTCTTCAAAAGTCTCATCATTCCAGATTCCCGCATCACATCATTCCTGAGGGCGAGAAGTACTGGAGC
Organism: uncultured Candidatus Sumerlaeota bacterium; assembly: GCA_964437365.1. Classification (GTDB taxonomy): domain Bacteria; phylum Sumerlaeota; class Sumerlaeia; order SLMS01; family SLMS01; genus CAYTGM01. The sequence continues at coordinate 293,234 of CAYTGM010000002.1, forward strand.
CATTCTCTCACTTAGCTCCGCCTGACCAGCCATGCGCGACAGATCGAGGTCGGCAGCAGAGGCGTTCAGCGCAAAGTCGAAGAACTCGGGAGCCCCCTTAAGCTGCTCTTTCAACTTTTCAGGCCCTTCACGCTGTAGAAAAGTATCGGGGTCGTCGGTTTCCGGCAAACTGATAACACGAGTATCAAACCCTGTTTCCAGCAAGGGCAGCCCACCTTTCAGCATCGCTTTTTGTCCCGCTATGTCCCCGTCATAGAGGAAATATGTTTTTGTAGCGAATCGCTTCAGGAGTTTTGCCTGGCCTGGTGTGAGCGCCGTTCCCAGGCTTGCGACAGCCTGACGAAAACCATACGCATGTGCCATCAGGACATCCATGTACCCTTCACAGAGAATTGCATAGCCCGATTCGTCAATAGCCTCCTGAGCAATGTTCAGCGCGTAAAGCATCTGGCTCTTCTTATAGACAACTGTTTCAGCAGAATTCAGGTATTTGGGTGAGTGCTCTTCTTTGATGAGCTGACGGCCACCAAAACCGCAGACTTTGTTATTTATATCTTTGATTGGAAAGATAAGCCGATTGCGAAACCTGTCATAGACACGACCTTTTTCGCTTCGCACGCAGAGTCCAGCCTCCACGAGAATATGCTCAGTAAACCCCAGCCTGAGAAGGTGACTCTTCAATGCATCCCAGCTATCCAGGGCAGCGCCGAGTTCAAATTCTTCAGAAAGCTGAGCTCCAATGCTGCGTTTTGGAAGATACTCATGGGCGACAGGATTCTTTTTTTTGAGAAGATTTTTCCGGAACCATTTCAGGGCTTCCTGGTTTGCAGAAAGGATGTCTGTTCGCAGCTTACTCTGCTGGTCTCTTTCCTCTCGCGAGATGGGCGTCTCTGTTGGAAGCTCGAGTCCGATTTCATGAGCCAGCTTTTCAACCGCTTCGATGAATTCAAGCTTTTCTGTATTCATGACGAAGTCGATAACAGATCCGCCGGCCCCACATCCAAAGCAGTGGAAAATGTTCTTACTCGGGACGACATTGAAGCTGGGCGTTTTTTCTTTATGAAAGGGGCAAAGACCTTTGTAGGAAGCACCTGCCTTTTTCAGAGAGACACTTCTTCCAACCAGTTCGACAACATCGACCTGCTCTTTGATCTGTTTCACGATTTCTCTAAAGTCGTTGTTCAAGACTGTGATTCGGTCCTGTATCGATGGAAGTCATAAAGAGTGTTCATTCTGTGCTCAATGATTATATCTATAGCTCTGAATCCGGTTCGTATGCAACAGGCTATAAATGGGCACTCACCGGTGAAAAAACTTCGTTTCTTGAAAAATTCTTAGTGACATTGATCCACTTATGCTATTTAGTCGGCAATGCAGAATGAATAGAGACAGGACAGAGCTACCGGCGAAAAGCAATGGAAGAATACCTCGTTGAACAAAGAAGAAACGAATTGGTTCAATCACTGAACCATCGGTATTTTCTATTCGACCCTGTTGGCTCTGGTGAGCAGTCAATTGTCTTTGAGGCGATCCGGAAGCTGGATAGCTCCTCTGCTGCCGTCAAATACATGAGTCTCTCCTCTTGTCTGGATGATGCGGAACACAGCCGTGTTTTGGAACGTATTGACGCCTTCTATAAGATACAATGCCCATGGGTCATCGCGACTCATGAGTCTATTATCACTCATAAGCGAGACGGTATTATCCTGGTCATGGAGTTCTTTGAGGGTGAATCTCTCGATGCCTACATCAGGAACAATGAAGAGCTTGTCACCCTTGGACATTTGATCGGGCTTCTTCGACAAGGAGCTGAGGGTCTTGATTCTCTTCACCGATCTGGAGTGATTCATCGTGATATCAAGCCTCATAATTTCCTTGTGTCTCCATTGTCTAAGATTATGAAAATCAGTGATTTAGGGCTTGCGATGACTATTTCTGAAACAACGAAAGGGACATCCACACATTCTGCAGGAAGCCCTGCGTTTATGGCTCCCGAACAGATCACTGGAATTCAGCTTACTCCAGCGGCTGATGTGTATTCATTCGCAATGTCGATCTATTATTTGCTCTCCCGTAAGATCGCGTTTGAGTCAAGTGATGCAAGACAACTGCTTTATGCTCATATGAACGAGGCACCGTTGCCACTCAGGCACTGGAACCGAAGTTGGCCGATTGAATTGGACCGATGCCTGAGCCGATCTCTCGCAAAGAACCCCGAGGAAAGGCATACAACTGCAACTGCTCTCGTCGCTGAGGTCGCTGAGTCGCTATCGGCCTTCACACCACTCCGACTCTCAAGTTTCTTTGGTGGTTCGATGTCAAATCAGGCCCGACGGGAAATTCCTGTTAATTTTTAAGACAAAAAAAATTGTACCCTAATTCGCTGGATGAATAGGTTACCATATCATTTTGTTGAAAGATTTTATTCTTTCTCGCTTTTCCGATAGTTGACAATCTTCCAGCCTTCGAAAGTTTTCTTAAGAACGTAGCTCTCTTCGAATTGCGAGATCTCTCCAGCGACCTTATCTTCCCGGAGCACTGTAACTCGAGCCATATTGAGACTCACCTTTTCCTGAATCACTCTGACAACTTTTTGGCGTCTCAGTTTCCCCTTTTCTTCAAGATAAGTCTGTCTTCGATCTGAAACATAGTCTTGCAGAGAGACGCTTCCAAGCAAGTCATCGCTGAGGCATTGATACTCGACTGCAAAATTCTGGCTATTCCAGGACTCCACAAAGATCTGAACGATTTCCTTTGGAGCAACTTCCTTCAGGTCGACTGGAATCCGTGTATCTGTATCATTAGGCTCTGAAGGCGGCTTGCGTCCTCTGGAACTTGCCGAGGGAGCAGCTTGAGTTGGTTGAGGTGGTTCCGCGGGTTGAGGCTTGTTGCCACTGCTCACATAGGTGGATCGACGAAGAATATACTCTACTCGTCCCATGATATCCAACGGGTCGAAGGGTTTATTCACGTAGTCGTCCACATTAAGTGAACGAATCCAGAATTCCCTTGGACGCCTCTCGTCATCATCCAGGGAGGAAAGGACGATGACAGGAATAGACCGAAGATCTTCGTTTTTCTTCAGCTGCTTGATAACTTCGAGCCCACTGACGCGAGGCATCATTAAGTCGACAATGATCAGATCAAAATCCTCTTCATGGGCAGCGTCCAGCCCTTCCTGGCCACCTTCAGCGGTAATGACATCATGTCCTTTGGTCAGCAGCACAGCATACAGCATCTGCAATACTTCGGGCTCATCATCAATCACCAGGATGCGCTTACTCATAGAAGAACTCTTTCATGGTTCAATAGCTTGAAGGGGGATGAGCAGATCGTCTGATTTCGTCCTTTCTGCTCTGGTTCGAGGGAATCGAAAACTGCAGGTGGTCGCAACGTCTTATTTGGAAGAAAAGGATGTTTTCACTTTTAGCTCTTGCCGACTCCCGGCCTTCAGGACTCAGATACGGCACTCCGTTTTACGGATATTTTTGCCAGTAGAATCTGGACATTGCGAAAGGCTATCGTCGGCGAATGGATCTTGATTTACTCAGGAAAGAAATCGATCAAATTGACAGCGATTTAGTGAAGTTGCTGGACCGGCGGGCAGAAATCGCCTCAGAAGTCGGTAAGTCAAAAGCAACGAGCGGCAGGGCGACATTTGACCCAGGTCGTGCCAAAGCTGTTATCCTTGAAGCAATCAAGAGGTCCAACGGTGCATTTCCTACGGAAGGGCTCAGATACGTATTTCAAGAAATGATTAGTGCCTGCTTAAACCTTCAGAAGCCATTACGAGTTGCATATCTTGGCCCAAGTAGCACCTGGGCACATCAGGCTGCAGTGCGAGAGTTTGGATCATCCGTTGAATTCATCGGCTGTCGAGTTATCCGAGAGGTCTTCTCCTCTGTCGATAAAGGTCAGGCAGACTACGGTGTTGTCCCCATTGAGAACAGTAATGGTGGGACCGTTCATACAACACTCGATGCGTTTATCGATTATGACGTCCGCGTTTGCAGCGAAGTCCTTCTACCCATTAATCACGCTCTTCTGAGTGCTGTTCAGCTTGATAAGATTAAGAATGTCTATAGCCATCCTCAGGCACTCATGCAATGCAGCAAGTGGCTTAAAGAGAATTTGCCTGACGCAAAGCTGATTGACACAGAATCAACCACTCAGGGTATGCAGCAGGCCGAGAAGGATTCAGAAGGAGCCGCAATTGGAAGTGATAATGCTGCCGAGAAATACGGTCTCATGGTCCTGGCCAAGCGCATCCAGAACGATATAGACAATACAACTCGATTCCTTGTGTTGAGTAAAACTGACAATAAAGCCTCTGGCGATGACAAGACTTCGCTTATGTTCAGTGTTAAAGATCGCCCGGGTGCACTCTTTGAAATTCTATACCCATTCAAAGAACTTGGTATTAACCTGAGTAAGCTGGAGTCACGCCCAACGAAAAGGCGCGCCTGGGAACAGGCTTTCTTCGTTGATGCAGACGGCCACAGAAATGATAAGTCTGTGCTGGAAGCTATCGAACGAATCAGAGAGCATTGTGATTCGCTCAGAGTTCTTGGGAGTTATCCACGAGACAAATCTCCAAGAGAGATCGAAGAATTACAACGTTTAGCTATTAAGGAAAAGGCGGAAAGTCAGGAACAGTAAGCTGCATCCTTCTTGACGCGAGCTGTTACTTTATTCCTTCCACGACAACTCTCTTTCGGCCCTTCTTAATCACACCGATTTCAACGGCGTGCACCATCGCACGTCTGAGAACTTTGATGGCGAGCTCTTTGTCTCGCTCAGGTACAACAACGCACATACCAATTCCCATGTTGAAGACTTTATACATCTCAGATTCTTCAACGGGCCCTTTTTCCTGAATCGTCTTGAAAATTTCTGGTCTATCCCATGTCGTAGGATCAATCTGCGCATAGACCTTTTCGGGAAGCACACGAATCAGATTACCCGCTATACCGCCCCCTGTAATATGAGCGATTCCACGTACTTTCACTTTCTTTAAAAGCTTGAGGATTGGTTGAACGTAAATAGAAGTTGGCTTAAGCATTGATTCAAGGACCGCTCTTTTCTTCGCTCCTTTAGGTGCCGGTGCCTGATCGAGAAGAACTCTTCTTGCAAGACTGTAACCGTTACTGTGGATTCCTGAAGACGGGAGACCAATCACTGCATCACCAGGTTTAATCTTGCTGCCATCAATAACAGCTGACTTTTCAACGACGCCAACTCCAAAGCCTGCCAGATCAAAACCTCCCTTAGGATATACACCCGGAAGCTCCGCTGTCTCCCCTCCGGTCAATTCACAGCCTGCCTGACGGCAACCTTCAACGATTCCTTTAAGCACATCAAGAGCCTGTGCTTTATTCAAGCGGTCTGTTGCGTAATAGTCGAGAAATGAAATGGGCTTTGCCCCTGTAACCACCAGGTCATTCACCACCATGGCGACCAGATCAATTCCAATAGTATTGTATATCTTCAATTCCTCTGCCACCAGGAGCTTCGTTCCTACGCCATCGGTGGCCAGAACCAGCTGAGGGTTCTTCAACCCCTTGGGGACTGGAACAAGTCCACCAAACCCACCAATGGAAGGGTTAATCTTTTTCAGATCATCGACGAGTGAATCTCCCTCATCAATATCAACACCTGAATCTTTGTAGGTAATTTTTTTTGCCATGGTTATTTTTCTATCGCAGATTGAATTGATCCAACTCAATATTCGTCAAGGTGATAATCCATCACCTTAAGCGTTCTTGCATTCAGAGATCAGCGTTGGCGTTCCTGTGGGCAAGGGCATTCCGGGGATATCTTGTGCTCTGAAGAATAATAAGGAATATCTTGATCAGATGTAGAAAGAAATCTTTGCGATGACAACCTTTCTCTCCGTTACTTTGCTGCTGCACATTATTTTATGGTACCTGATATGGCACAGAAAGTTCCATCTTCATACTTCCTTTTTGCCCAATGTACTCTCTCCCGGAAATGTGCGTCGTGGCTTCTCCGACCAGGTACCACGTGTCGCTATCCTCGTTCCGGCCAGAAATGAGGAAAGGTATGTCTATCAGGCAGTCCGTTCTCTTCTCCTGCTCAACTATCCCAACTACGAAATTGTCGTGGCAAACGACCATTCCACAGACAAGACTCGTGAGTTACTTGATCAGCTCAAAGCAGAGTTCCCATCGGCAGAACTGACACTGATCGACGTCCCTGAATTGCCAGCTGGATGGATGGGGAAGTGTCACGCACTATATCATGCCGAAAAAAACACCATCAGGAAAGCAGATCTCTACCTCTTCACCGACGCCGATATCATTCATCATACAGAAACTCTTAAGAATGCCGTAAGGTTGATGGCCGAAAAGAAAGCCGACCTTTTTGCCCTCATGCCCGGCGTACGGTGTATTTCTCCCTGGGAGAATTCACTCATCCCTTTATTCATGCACCTCGGTGTTGTGAGCATGAACCCTTCTCACTTAAATGACCCCATGAAGAAGGATGTTGTTGGAATTGGAGCCTTCACTCTAATTGATTCAGGTCTATATAAATCCTGGGGTGGACATGAGGCCATCAAAGGTGAAGCCATCGATGATATAGCACTCGGTCTGAAGACAAAGCGTGCTGGAGGTCGGATTTATCTCATGAGAGGGAAAGAAGCCGTTCGGGTCCGTATGTATACTGACTTGAAGTCCATGATTTTGGGGTTTGAAAAAAACATGCATACCGCTTTCGGATTTTCATTTCCCCAAGCGATATTCGTTTCATTTATTTTTCCCTTAACTCACTTGGTTCCGCTGGCAGTTCTGATATACTCCCTGCTTTCCATACCTTCTACATTCTCACTTTTCTGCGGAGGGACAGCGCTCTTGCTCCACCTTCTGACAGGTCTGACCATTTATCAAAGGGCAAGTCGCTTTATCTATTGCCGACCTGGTGATACGATTCTTTTTTTTCCACTGGGTGTCATCCTTGCCATGTATATCCTCATCGTTTCAACATGGTTCGGGGATGTTCGCGGTATCGTCAGGTGGCGGGGGAGGGCAATTGAACGCCCTGAACAGGAAGTTAAACTACTTTAATACTACGATACTCCCTGTGAAACAGGGAGTATCGTAAATGAACGAGATGTTAATGGAAGTTAAATACGAAGTAGGCTTACTTCCCGACTTCTTTTCTGTGTGCCTCAACGGCATCGATCAGTTTCTTCGTTCCGAACCTGACGGGGTCCGTTGCCGGGACACCGAGAAGAGCTTCCACCTCTTTGATTTCTGCCTGAATTTCTTCTTCCGAAGTTCCGCTACTATTGATCGAAACTCCGATGATCTTTGCATCTGGTTTGAGATGTTTGACCTGGTGAAGGTATAGATCTGCAACCTCGTTTAGTGGAGGTATCGGTATATCTTTAATCTTAGAGACTTCCTTGCGTGTTGACTGATGGCACAAAATGATACCATCAGGACACGAACCGTGAATGAGTGCCAGCGTTACGGAACTGAAGCCCGGATGGTAGAGTGAGCCCTGCCCTTCGACAAGAACAACATCGACGTCTTTACATGCCATAACATCCCTCTCGACGCAGCCAGCCATAAAATCTCCGGGGATGGCATCAATAGGAGATCCCCAACCAGCGATCGCAATACCGACCTGACCTGTTGCAACGAACTCACTGTTGATTCCCCTCATATTCATATCTCTGTTCATTTCGCAGGCAACTGTCATCTTGCCGATGGCAGCATCCGTTCCTACCATCAGGGCGATATAGTTGTCTGACCAGCGGCAAAGGCCGCCTCCAACGGGAAGATTCTTCCCTGGTTTCCTCAAGTCCCAGATCTCTACACCGTTGCGGTTTGCCGCATCGGCAATATCCGGATCTTCCGACATGAAATCATGGAGGCCCGCCCAACAGTCGAGACCCTTGTCGATTGCATCTAGAATCATGTTCTTGAGATCATCAGGAAGTCGACCACCAGTTGGTGTAATGCCTACCAGAAGAGCCTCTGGCTTAAACTTCATCGCATCTTCGAGACTTGCGACGACAGGGACATCTCCACCAAATCCAATCACTTCATTGGCAGTCTGTCCCGCCTTAGACTCATCGATCACCGCCACAGAATCGTGGATACCGTAGCGTAAAACTCCAGTTGTCATCTTACTGGACCTCAGACTGAAAAGTCCCGGTGCAAGATGTACAACTCTTTTCTTAACTACTCGTCGTTCAATCACTATCTCTTCTCCATCACATGTCTGTACTTATAGATTTTCGAGGTCCAGGTGTGGCAGACCAAGTCCAGGACCATCAGCAAGTGGCAGGTCCGGCGCAAATTCTTTCAGGCTTCCCGGAGGAAAGGGATCATTGGTACTGAGCATATGAGCATCAACGTCCATGTAGTCCACCATGTCAGCCAGATGTGAAGCAGCACCAAGTCCGAGTCGTGTTTCCAGCATGCAGCCAATGAGTATGCACCAGCCTTCCTGCCTTGCAACTTTGATCATTTTGAGTGCTTCAGAGATGCCGCCACACTTCATCAGCTTTATATTGATTCCTGTAACGCATCCTTTGAGCTTTTCAAGCGAAGCGAGATCCTGCGCATCTTCGTCTGCAACGATCGGTATATCAAGGTTGCTGATCAGTTTCTTCATGCCCTCATAGTTCCCGATCTTCAGAGGCTGCTCAATAAGCTCAACTCCAAGGTCTTGAAGTTTAGGTATAATCGAAAGGGCTGTTTCCACAGACCAGCCAGCGTTCGCATCAATCTTCAACGAGGCATTCGGAGCAGCATCACGAATACGTTTCATCACATCGTAATCCTGCTCTTCGTCGCGTCCCAGCTTAACTTTCAAGAGAGGCATGTGTGCCGCTTCCCTTGTTCGCTCAACCATCGTATCATTGTCGGAAAGACTGATCGTGTAGGTTGAAAGAATCGTTGGCTTTTTCCCTTCGCCAACGAGTTGATAAACAGGCTTTCCTTCTTTCCGACCGCGTGCATCCCAAAGCGCGAGGTTGAATGCGGTCAATACTGATGAAAGATGACTATATTCTTTGCGGGCTCTTTCATCATGATACTCGATGTCGTCTATGTTTGAATCATCGACTCCTTCCGACAGCTTTGCAAGGGCGGGAAGAAAATCTTCCTCATTATGATTCTTGTAGCGAACCGGAGTCGCCTCTCCCTGTCCTTTTCCCCCAAGGTTGTAAAGCACCGTAGATGCTACCGAAGTTGTCCCTCTCGAAATACCGAAAGGGTAGCGCATTTGGAGCTTAAAGACTTTCTGTTGTGATTTCACCTAGTTATGTCTCCACAGTTCGAGTTGTGTCAGTAGACAAATTACCATCTTTGTTTCAGGAGGAGGATCAGGCAAGACCATGAGGAAGAAAAGGGCAAGTGTGAATAATCAAGGGAGAGATCAATAACAGTCCATTTACGGTCCAAATTCACTTGGTCGAGTTCAAACTTCGCCGCGATGGGGATTTACCTCGATCAGCTTCCAGCTATTGCGCCCTCGGTCGACTGGCGAGTTTTCGGGACCCCACCCGGGAGTACTTTTCCTGGAACAGATTGCCTCAGGAGGCAGGGTCGCCGGAAATTCTATCAGATCCGTTTAACTCAGAGAGCTCTTTCTGCTCCATTTTTTCACGCAAAACCCTTTTTCTCTCCCGAAGGCCATCATCAAAACCCGCTCGAAATCGATACCCGATCCCGGACAGTCTGGTCCTCTTATCTGAGTACCTGAGAAAGAACAGATTCACAACTGCCCTTTGCGTATCGACAGTGACATTCATTAAACCATCAAGCTCATTCTCGATGATTATTTCTCCCAGAACCGTTCCGTAATCAGCATCTTCAACCCCAAGAACGTCTCCGGAGGGATAACCGGGTATCCTGCCAGTCAGGTTCATCGAGACAGAATCCGATTCAAACCATCCCAGCAGTTCCATTGTTGCAGGGTCATAATCAATATCAATGACACCTGGGGAGTCAGTCAGGACATTAGGGTGAGTGAGATTCGAGTAGATTGCTCCTGGCGGCGTACCTCCAGGACCCAGAGAAAAAATTCCCGGAATTCCACCACAGGAAGAGAGCAGACATACTGTCATTAATGAAAGCAAAAGCTTCATTTACTGATCCTGGTTCGAGGGGATATACTCTGCAGTATTGGGATCAAGTCGACTTTCGAAAAGCTCCTGTTCCTCTGGGGAACGCACATACCGATAAGCAAGACCCGTCAGCTTCATATTCACACGGGCGTAGAAAAGAAAGATAGATTTATAGCTCGTATCAACAGTCACATTCATGACACCATCACCTCCTATTTCTCTCGCTTCGTCCAATAGAGCGGCGTAGCCAGAGTCTCCCGCAGAGGCCATGAAGAAATACCATCTGGAGGTAGCAAGAGTTTCAACAGGGCCAAGAATCTCAATATCATTTCGTTCAAAATTAATGCGATAGCTCATGTTCGGGTTTAGATCATTTGGGTAGGTGACATTGCTGTAGAATAATCCCGGTGCAGCTGCTCCAGGGCCGATACGCGCCACACATCCAGAGATAAAGAGGAAGCTCGTCAGAATCATGAAAACGGTTAGGACTTGGCAGGGTTTTGTGTGGCTCAATTTTGATGCTCCGAAGAATTGTATTTTTGGGAAAGGTAAAAAACGAACGCTCGAGGTTAGACCTCGAGCGTATAGATCAATAAGCAGGCCAATTCCTGTTTCTTACTTGGCAGCAGCGTAGCGTTTGGCAACCTCATCCCAGTTGATTACATTAAAGAATGCAGCGACATAATCGGGACGACGATTCTGGTAATTCAGGTAATAAGCATGCTCCCAAACATCGATGCCCAGGATTGGTGTTTTACTTTCTGACAATGGTGAATCCTGATTGAGCGTCGATGTAACTTCAAGTTTGCCATTGGAAACGACCAGCCATGCCCAGCCTGAGCCAAAGCGCGTCGCAGCCGCTTGAGAGAAAGCTTCCTTGAATTTCTCGAATCCGCCAAGGTCACTATCGATAGCAGAAGCGAGATCCCCTGAGGGTGTCCCCCCTGCATTCGGACCAATGACAGTCCAGAAGAGCGAGTGGTTAGCATGTCCACCGCCATGATTCTGAACAGCGCCCTTAATATTATCAGGAACCGAAGAAAGGTTGGAAAGGATCTCTTCAACTTCCTTCCCTTCCAGATCTGTTCCTTTAAGAGCATCATTTACTTTATTAATGTAAGCCTGATGGTGCTTACTGTGATGGATTTCCATCGTTTTGGCGTCGATATGGGGCTCGAGTGCGTCATAGGCATATGAAAGCTTTGGTAACGTGTAGGCCATGTAGGATTCTCCTCAATGGTTGAAATTGTGTGTAAGTGATTATGGGGCTTATATGAACCTTGATGCCCAAACCCATATCAGAGGGCAAGAGTTGAGCCGAAAAAAGAGATAGAAAAATCCAACGACTGAAATTGCAGCATTTATTCTGATTCACTTTTTTGCTCAAGTGCACGGTCGATGATTTCCAGCAAATCAGGAATCTTGAAAGGTTTACAGATGAAATCAAAAGCCCCCTTATTCATCAGGGCAAGATACTGTTCGATCTCAGCGTAGGCAGAGGAAATGATGATCTTGAGATGAGGCGAAACCTCCTTCGCCTTAGGAATCAAGGCCTCACCTCCAAGTCGGGGCATCTTCAGGTCTGAGACGAGAAGATCAAATTTCTCAGGATCTTCCTTCAGGCACTGCAAGGCTTCTTCCCCGTTCTTGGCCACCGTAACCTGAAACCCCTCATGCTGCAGTGTTTTGAGCAGGAGTTGACGCATCTCAGGTTCATCTTCGGCGATCAGGATCTTCACGTTGTGAAATTTCGCTGTGGTCTCATCAATGGGAGGAGGAAGGGACATAAAAAGCTCGTTAAGCCTCAGGAATGGGTGTTGTACAACCTCAATTGTAGATTACATAGGGAGAGGGGAACTGTCCAAGAGAATTCTCTCTACTCTCGTTACAAATTCAGAATTGTCTCGCATCTCAGGGTCGAGATGCATCATTTCCAATCACGCAAGGTAATTCAGACTGAAATCGTAAATCGCGGCAATGATGACACCAGAAACCAATAACAAGCCAATTATCTCCTTCGAAAACGTAACGAAAGAGTATTATATCTCTCAAAGAGCAACGCCTCGCGTCGGAGCCTGGTTTCTGAACAAGGCTTTCGAATATCTACGAAGAGAGAAATTTCAAGCCCTTGATGATCTCTCCCTTTCGATCTCACGGGGAGAAATGATTGGTCTGCTGGGAGCCAATGGAGCCGGGAAGTCATCAGTGCTCAAGCTCATCGCGGGTATTACCCAGCCAACGCGGGGGACCGTGACTGTCCATGGCTCCGTCACTTCACTCCTGGAACTGGGAGTTGGTTTTCATCCTGACCTCTCCGGAATGGAAAACATCTTCTATAATGGATCCCTGATGGGAATGAAGAGGCAGCAGATACTTGAGAAACTCGAGGAAATCATCAGGTTCAGTGGGCTGGCTGATTTCCTTTACGAGCCTGTGAAGCATTACAGCAGCGGTATGTACTCGCGGCTCGCCTGTTCCGTGGCTCTGCATCTCGACCCTGAAATTATTCTTGTGGATGAAATACTCGCCGTTGGTGATTCTGAGTTTCAGCAACGGGGAATTCTAAAGATTCTCGAGCTGCACGAAAAAGGAGTCACTGTTCTGCTGGTTACCCATGAAACTTCCACAGCAAGAGACCTGTGTGATCGTCTTATCTGGCTCGAAAAAGGAAAACTCAGAAAAGAAGGCGATCCGGTTTCTATACACAACGAGTACGTTACATCGATGTTGTCGCGAGCACAACCGGATGACTTTTTCCATACCGACCTCAGGTCTAACCATTCTGGAAAAGTCACCCTGGAAGGGTTTGAATTCGAGAAAACATCGCGTGAATTCGTCAAGACGGGAGAAGGGGTGCGCTTGAATGTCAACCTGTCTGGACAAGCTTCCTCAATCTATCTGGATATACTGTGTGTGTGGGAGGATGGGCGTCGCCTCTTTCGGGATCGCTCCAGGGATTTCCCTCTAGAGGGAGAAATGACAGCCGTCTATCAGATCGAGAGGTGGCCACTCTTGACAGGAAAGGTCTACTTTATGGTGGCTGTGGTAGATGGCGAGAATGGAGAGTTAATGGCCCGCTCTCAGAAGCGCCTGGAAATGGAAACAAAAACTCCAGGGTTCTTGCTCTCCGAAACCCTCGTCAACCCAGATACTGTCTGGACGTTTGAACGGGTTTCAATCTGATCAATATTCCCAAAAGCCTTTGTTTGGACTAACAGGTATAGCTGTACAGCGCAGACACCGCTACACCTCGACTTGTAGAGACCCCAATGGAGAGTGAAATTCTCTAATTGGTCAAAAAAAATCTTCCACATATACAATAATCATTCACGAAAGATCCCTTGCGATGACTTAATACCACCTTTACTACAGTCTCTACACACTTCATTATCATGTCGATTTCTCAACTGCCCCATCTCGTTCAATCATCTGATCGAATTGTTCACGATATATAATATTCTGCAGAGTACTTACCTGGAAATTTATCCTTGCAGTTTCAGATCAACCGCCACTTAATCCTTATAATTCATAATAAATAAGGACGCTCCATGAAAAAAAGATTTTTCTTACTGGACTATCATGTCTTTTCCCCGTTTTAGCAATAGGTCAATCTTGTGATATTTCAGCTCAGTTAGGCTCTCAGGTTTTCGTTAACCAAAGAGTAAATGCCGATCAAGTGACTTTCGGAAATCCACAGCTTGGTATGTCTTCTGAACATGTCTTAGCGGTCTGGCCGAGCTTTTACTTCGATGCAAGAGGGTATGAGGTTGTCGGACGATTTTTCGATCTTTCAGGGAACCCTGTTGATGACGAGTTTACTGTCAATACAACCACATCCGAGGACCAGAACCTGCCTGTTGTCTCAATGAATTCATCGGGGGCTTCTATTGTTGTTTGGTCGGGTGGAGTTGATCCAGATATATACGCTCAACTCTTTACGAATCAGCGCCTGTCCGGTTCGAGTGAATTGCTGATAAATCAGGTAACAATAGGAGAGCAGGTGACACCTAGAGCTGCCATGGCAGAAGATGGGTCTTTCGTAGTTTCCTGGACCGGCATAGATTCGAGTCTTAGGGGAGTATATGCGAGGCATTTCAATGCCTCCGGCGATCCTCTCGACGACGAATTTTTAGTCAACCAGTCAGAAGGGCCGAACCAGAAGGAACAGGCTATGGCGATGGCCAGCGATGGGAAGTATGCTATTGCTTGGGTTAGTGATTCTCAGGATGGATCTGGAGAAGGAGTTTTCTTTCGTGTCTTTAGTTCAACCGGGGTGCCGCTCACGAATGAACTACAGGTAAATCAGACAACAGCATCCGATCAGACGAACCCGTCTATTGCCTATAACAATTTTGGCGATATCATTATTCTTTGGGATTCTCTTCAAGGTGGAACTGGGGATGTTTACGGGAGAATATTCACCGACAGTGGAGTCCCGACAACAGGCGAGTTCCCGATAAACGAAACGATCATTGATCAACAAAGTACACCGCAAGTAACCAGCCTCCCCTCAGGAAAGTTTGTAGCCACCTGGCAATCTAATCAAGACGGAGGAGCTATAACCTCATATGCACGTGGAGTAAATGCCGATGGGACCTTCTGTTCAGGAGAATACCTGATAGGAGAATTGAATACCGAAAACCAGGAATCTCCATCAGTTGCTACTAATGAACTTGGACAGGTCGGGTTTCTCTGGAACTATACAGGTACAGGCAGAGATCTACGACTCAGGATCACTGAACTACCTGAAGAAGGAGTGATAAATATCGATACCCTCACAGAAAACCCTGACAAGACCATCTCTATTATCTTTTCAATGCTGCCTCATGATCCACCCCCATCACTTGGCTATAATATTTCTGTCTATGCGATTGAAACGGATGGAGATTGCTCAGAACTCCCTCTCGATTCGTTTGATGAAATTACTGACTACGTAACAGGCGATACCTTTATCGACAAAACGGGAATTGATTCAGGTGAACTTGTCTGGGATCTCAAGAACATGTCCGACCAGACACTCAAAGACAAGTATTACAAGGCGAACCTGAACGTTTCTTTCCGTGTTGTCGCTTCACCAGTGAACGAATAAGAAAGACCTGGTAACCACAAAGAGTTTGAACCTTAACCTGAGGAGACTCATGAATCCGCCGCAGAAGATGACTAAAATAGCTGGTTTGATTTCCTGTTTCATGATGGGACTCTGTTCCTCAGCCCCATCTGAATCAGTAGAGAGCCACTGCGTGGCGATATCTCCTGTGTTTTCTTTGCAGACCTCCGAAAGCAACTGTACCTCACAAAATGTCTACACAACTTCAAACCAGATTTCTGGCTGTTTGAGCGACTTGCTCTGGAGAACAGAGGATGAAGTTTCGGTATGTCAGACAATGAGTGTATTTGAGTCCCTGGAGCTCGTGAGTACTTGTCTTTCTGTAGCTCGACTGTTTCCTCTTGATCCGCTCAGTTCACAGTGTCTCGAGAGTTCTTTCTTCAATGTTACGAACTCCTCATCTGTCTGTGAAGCAATCAGCACATTTGGCACAGAGGTGGTGACCTCTAGCTGCCAGAGTTTTCAGCCCTTCACTGCCAATACATCCTTATCAGAGTGCTTTGATGCTCGGTTCTTTCAGACTGGAAATCTGACCTCCGGTTGCGCTTCCATCACTGTTTTCGAGACTGAAGAAACATCTTCTGATTGTCTCGGCTTTACTGCGTTCGCCGCCGAAGATGTTGCGGATTGCAGCAGTGGAGAATTCTTCAGCACCAGTGATTCATCAGATTGTTCGGATCTTGAAGCTTTCTCGACCGGTCTGGAATTCGATTGCGAAGGGCCTCTTTCAATTAAGTTCTATCCGGAAGGCGAAGTCTTCTTCCTCTATTGATTCTCGAATCAGGATTACCCAGCCTGGCTGTTGCAGAGCCTTTTTCCCATCAAGAGGCCCGAGGATTCACTCGGGGTCTCTGATAGGTTGTTCAAGATCATGTCTGTGCTGTTGTGAGGAGAGTGAGAGCGTATGGGGTTAGTCATTGTGTAAAAAGGCCCAAAACACCTTTAGGGACGATGCCGGAACGATGTCGGAGCGATCCAGGTTCGATGAGCATCGGACCAGGATAGGTCCGGCATTGTCGCGGCATCCAACCTGGCCGAGTTCAAGCGGTCAGCATCACCTACGCATCGCCACATGAATACGATCCCGAAAAGAATACGCTCGACCCTGGCAACCAGGCAGGAACACGTTCAAACAAACCATTATTCACCCCATCCGCATTCGAGCTGGCAATAACCTGGACATCCTATGATAAGAACTCTGACAAGAAAGATTATTCCGCATTCAATCAGAGCAGATCTGAGAAAGCGATACTTGAAATACCGCTATGCCGGTGATCGATATCAGTGCCCATTCTGCGAGAGTCAGTTAAGCTTAATGAAACCCTTCGGTTTTGACTTCCCCGTCTTGAAGGAGAAGGAAATTATCGGCGGCGGACGGCGGGAAAATGCTCTCTGCCCAGTCTGTGGGTCTTTTGATCGAGAACGACTTCTCTATCTTTTCCTTCTGTATCGAACCGATCTCTTTAAGGGTGAAAAGAAGGTGCTCCATGTCGCACCAGAAAAGCATGTTGCTGAGATTCTATACAGGGAGAATACGATTGATTATTTGACCGCTGACCTCCTGGCGGAGGAAGTTATGGTCAAGATGGATATCACTAAAATACAGTATCCGGATCAAACTTTCGACGTGGTCATCTGCAATCATGTTCTTGAACACGTTCCTGATGATCTGAAAGCAATGAAGGAAATTCATCGGGTTCTCAAGGAAGATGGCTGGGCGGTCCTTCAGGTTCCTTTTTCACCTGTACTCAAGGAAACCTACGAAGACAGTCGCCTGACAACTGAAGAAGAAAGATCGAATGCCTTTGGCCAGCCTGACCATGTCCGTATATATGGGAAAGACTATAAAGACCGATTGAAAAAAGCAGGGTTTAAGGTACGAGAATTTCACTGGACCAAGGCCGGGCGGAATTTCGGTGGCGATGATAATCCTTTTGGTTTAAATCGTGAAGAGCCGATCTTCTTCGTAAAAAAATGACCGGCTCCCAAGACTCTGATAGAAAGTCATCCAGGCAGTTTCGTTCCATATCGGTACAACAAGTGTGTCTCGTTTGAACCTACACCTTTATAGACGAGACAACTGGAACTCTTTCATTGCTGATCCAAGTCCACCACGTGCAGTTGATAGGGGAGCGAGCTTGTGCCGAGCACCATCATCCGCATCGAAACCCATTTCTCCTGGCCAGGTTTGATCTCGATCGGCCCATCGCTTAACATCGTTTCTTTGTAGTAGGGTTCATTCTCGGCACGCTTCATTCCTGCCCAACCGATTTCAACGTCCAGTGGTTCAAGCTCTTCGAGGGAGGCTTTCTCTTCGCCGATGATCATCTGCCAGCCCAGACCAATTGGTGCGTCCATCTTGCCGTACTGAATATCAATGTTTTTCGAGATCACTCCACGATTTACAAGATTGAGTGTGACATAATACTCCATCATGTAATTGCCAACAGAATCAGGGTGAACGTATCCTGGATGTAGAAGAAGGTCAGTTGATTGACGTGCTTCCATGCATTGCTCGGACTGCACAGCGAACTTGGCCATCATAAAATAGAGATCATCGACCGGCATTTTTGAGACGTCTATCACCATGGGATCGCTTTCCCACATGACGTTCTTTGCTGTACCCACCACTCTGCGGACTTCGCAACCGGATGGAGCTGTTGTGAGATCAATCCACTGTTCAGAAGAATTTGCGCCTTTGTCAAGATAGGTTCTTGCGCTCAGTATATACTCGTCTTCTGGGATGTTTCCTGGAATGGATACCACGCTTACCACAAGATCTGAAAGTCCCGCTGGCATCACATCAGCCCGGATAATACCCGTAACAAATGGCGAAGCTGAAGTATCTGGTCCATCGCTTCCAGCTGCCAATTGTTTCGTAGCAGATATAATAGCAGATGACCCGGGGGCGATTGTGACCGACTCATAAGGAGTTCTCCAGTTTTCGGTAAGAACGTCTATCCCCAGTTCTGACTCTATGCTGTCGGGCTGAGCTCTGTTCGGGCCATGGTAGATCGATTCACGAGGGATCACGGTGGCCGGCTCTGTCCCTTCGTTTTCAACCAGAACAACAATTCGACGAGTTTCGCCTTCTTTCTGTTCCTGACTTAAGTGGTAGAGAAAAACCTCGAAAGAGTCATCAATCGTTGTGAATCCATGATTCACCTGTTTTCTAAGGTCCAGAGGAACATCTTCTCCTTTCAATGTCTTGAAAGGAGGAAGCGTCTGGCGGGTTGTATAGAGAACTCCATTACTTGTATAGAGCTCTGGCAGATCAGAGTCGATGCGATAGACGGTATGCTGGCTTGGCACATGGCGTCCAGGTAACAGATACCCGGAACACTTATCACATTTTCCTCCAGGTCCTAGTGTCCGAAGAGGAGAGGGTGTTTTCAACGCTGCACAAGAAGTGAGAAAGATTCCGACTGATGTAACAACTCCAGCGCGCAGGAGTGATGAGAGCATGGCAAATCTCCTTTTTTGGGGGAGCCTGTTTTTGCTCCTCCCTTCTACTCTTGAATATTGCGAGTGGACCTAATGGATTAAAAGTCAGCAAGCAGAATCACTTCTCTCATAACTACTTCTGTGTATCATAAGCTTCATAAGGGTTAAAGAGAGCGTTCTCCTTCATGATCTGTTCAAGGGGTCGAGCGGCAAAGGGACGCTGCATTTTATGAAGACCCTCATCCCGTAAATCAGAATAGCCGATGAGTTTGAATTTATCGTTTACAGCCTCAAGAAACTTGGGGTCACAAAGCATATTCGTTTCTGCCTGCCGATGTTCACTCATGTTGGGAAGACCAGAAAGGTTTTCGTCGGTCATTGCCTGCATTTCAGGCGTATCCCATCCGGGATGAACCACAAGCACGTATCTACCCGGTTTGTTAATTGCCTCAAGATTTTCTACGACGCGTGAGACCTTTTCATTCGGGGCTACACTGTATATACCTTTTACATCTTTTTCGCCAAAGTAACGGGATATACCAATGTCAAACTCAACAGCAAGTTTCTCGACAATCTGCTGGAACTCTGCGGTACTCATTGCAGCACCCATGTGATAGTCACAATAGCTGATGTTCAGCCCTTTTCTGAAGGCAAGTTCAAGCTGTGCACGTAGCTCGGTTTCGACTTCTTCTGGTTTCGGGTAATGGTCCATCATCTTCTGCCGGGTACCGAAAAAATTGCCACTGGCGTCAACAAGGCTCGGAACTTCGGAAACAGGAGCCACTGGACCCCAGTTGTACTCTTTGAACTCTGCGTTCAGGGTCAGATGAACCCCAACACTCACCTCGGGGTGACGTTTCAGAATCTCGACCGCCTCATTCAGCCAGGGTCCATTCACCATGACACTGACGGACGTCACATATCCTTCCTCGAGTATCTTTTCAATGCCCATGTTTACAGAGTGGCAAAAGCCAATGTCATCAGTGCGGATGATCAGTTCAAAGTCCTCTGAGCTATCAGACTCATGATTGTCAGCATGAAGAGAGGTCGTCCCGATCAGCATCAGGGAGCAGATGAACAATTTAATGAAATGGCGCATGGAATAAGCTCCTATTCAGATACTATCAAAGATAGCCATACTCGTCTCTTGCTGACAATTGGATAATCTCGAAGAAACGAAGTTGGTGACTTTCGATTGCCTCAATGAGACTGAACCCTCAATTTTCCTTACCAGTGAATAGAGAATAATCTTCAAGAATAAGCGCTCCTCTGGGTCTATCCAGGAGTTGCTAAAAGAATCCATCAATCAAGGAGAGCCCAAATGTCAGTCATATTATTCGTTAGAGCCAAGTCCTCTCTCAGTTCAGAAGAACTGGATAAGCGTTTGCAGGAGCGCAAACCTCAATTTCTGGAAGTTGAAGGACTGCTTCAAAAGATTTACTCGAAGGATCCTGAAACCGGACATCTCTCTGGTATATACTTCTTCAATAACGAAGAGTCGCTCTTAAAGTTCCAGCAGACGGAACTCGCAAAAAGTATCGGAAGCGCCTATGAAGTAACAGAAATCAGAATGGAACGCTACGACGTCCTCTACCCTCTGAGAAAAGGTGTCGGCCCAGTCTAGAAAGACTTGCGGGTAAGAAGTATCCCGTAGTAATACTTTGAATTAATAAGAACGACAATATTCCAATAACAGGTAGACAATATTGCCAATACCAGAACCAATTCGAGGAGCGACAGAAGAGTTATTAACTCGATCGAAGACTATTGGAAGAGTCGCCGAAAAGGAAACGTTGGATAGATTAAAGGATCGAGTCGGTTCGCAGTTTCCTACTTGGACGATTGATTTGTTTAGGGAATTCCCATTGTCAGGTCTCTTGTTGGGAAAGAAGATATTAGGTGGTGATTCCTTCGAAGATGCTGATATGTTTGAATTGGGCGATTCTGCTCTCTTAGAAGAGCTAAACCTTGAATCATATCCCGGGATATATATCTTTCCGCGTGGGTATCTGACGATAGGCTTCGGAATTACCGGGGCAGGTGATACTCTCGTACTTCCTATGAATTCAAATGACCCCTGCCTTTACCAGGTTTGGCATGATATATCTCATAGTGGAGAAGAAATTGAACAGGCAATTCTCGACTGCAGCTCTGGAGTAAATCTAATCTCATCTCGACTTACGACTTTCCTCAAAGAGGCAATCGTGGAGTCCCCTTGGTAGGTATTCAGCTATTAAGGAACAGGATAGATGTTTTCTCCTAGGCTCAGGTCTCCGTCACTGTTTATTCCTAATATGTCGATGTATCTGGAGAAGTAAATCCTGTTCCACGTTTATACCGGAATGGGAGCAACCTCCCATATGTACCCAGAGATCTGGAAAGAACGTGTGTCGGGAATATATCATGACTGGCCTGAGTACTCTGGAGAACAAAGCATCTCTGATCTTGCTGAGAGAATCATCAAAGAGCATCAGATAGCAGATGGGGACGTTCTCATTGGAAGTTCTCTGGGAGGCATCGTTGCTTGCTCAGTTGCAGATAAGGTTGATCTTCGAGGGCTCTTTCTTATCGGTTCTGCAGTGAATAAGGAAGAGTTGAACTTTTTTCTCAGGATTCTAAGTCCCTTGATAGATATGTCCCCAGTTGCCTTTATCCAGGCATCGATAGCCAAATTCCCTCTGGAACTAACACGAATGTTCTCTGAAAGTGATCCCGACTTCATCAGGGCCATGTGCAAGGCCATCATGAAATGGGAAAGCTATAAAGGGACTTTGAAGCCAATTCGAATTCATGGTCGGAAGGATTTAATCATCCCCTTGTCCGACAGTATAGACAACATTCTTGGTGGAGGACACCTCATTGCTATGACGCACTCAAAGGAGTGTGTGCAACTGGTGAAAACTACTATTAATGAAATTGAGACCTGATCCATGCCATATCGAGGAATTGTATTTGGGTATATAGATCTCCCAAAGATACATTTCAATCACAATAGAAATGTATTTAAAGGCCTACCTGAGCTTGATCCTTTTCCAGGCATTTGCCCTTCTATGTTTTCGCCTATGGAATCACATCCGATTGATGATGATGGAAGACGATTCGTATCCTATGAAGGAGAGGTGATCGCTTTTGCAGCTGCATACAAACTTGGAGTTGGCGACGAAGAAATTCAGGAGTGGATAAATAAGTTCGAAGACTTGCTGGACAAACTTTATTGGCAAGAGGCTGTTGTTAAGGCTCCTGAATGGGGACTTTCTAGTTTCGAGATTCACTACAAGCAGAAGAGCCGAAATACACTCGGGTTACAATCTGGTGGATGGAGCCGTAGGTTCATATGGCACGATGAAGAAGGAGATCCTAATCAGCTTCTTGAAGGGTATGGGATGCCTCCTGTAAGGCGTCATCCCGCATAGCGCTTCAAGATGCGCTCGCACTGTCCCAGGTAGCCACTGCCAAAGAGGTTCAGGTGGTTGAGTAGGTGATAGAGCTCGTATATCTCCTGTCGCATCTCTGTTTCATCCGGGAGAGGAAACTCTTCATTGTACGAACGATAGAACTCGCCTGAAAAGCCTCCAAAGAGACGGGTCATGGCGAGGTCTGCTTCCCGATGACCATAATACGCTGCCGGGTCTATAATTGCAGCTGTTCCATCTTCAGCCACCATATAGTTGCCACTCCATAAATCTCCATGAAGAAGACACGGCTTCTCGTTCGTTCCTCCAATCAAGTTGTCGAGCTTTGAAAGAAACTTTTTGCCGAGAGTCTGCAGATTTCCGCGGTGTCCTTTGTCGTGAGCAAGGCGGAGCTGGTATTCGATTCGATGTTCACCGAAAAAGGAAACCCAGTCTTTCGTCCAGGTATTAATCTGTGGAGTCGACCCAATATAGTTGTCGTGCTCAAAGCCGCAGCGGTCGTGAAGGGAGTCTTTGTGTAGACGTGCAAAGCGTCTTCCAAAGTCGGAAAAGAAGTTGGTAACCTTACTTTCGCTCTCGATATATGATGTGATCAGGAATGCTGGTGTATTGCCGTCGCATTCCCTTGAAGCGATTGATCTGGGAACTGTTATTGCACCTACGTCGTGCAGTGCTTTGAGGCCTTCCATCTCTCGAGCAAACATCATTGGCAGGGGAGAGCTGTTGTACTTGAGGAAGAATGTACCAATCCGCGTTTGGAGGCTCATGGCATTGTTGATACAACCCCCAGCAAGAGTTCCTCCACCATCAATGCTTTCGACCGGTTCACCGGCATAGCTGGACAGCTCTTCCAGAATCGCTTCCTCAAGGTTACCTGGAAACATATCAAAGAGTGTCATGATCGGTTGTCCCTTTGCCGTAACTGACTAGAGTTTGTTTTTGATCTCGGAAAGAAATCCTTCACACGCATCTTCTAGAAGGTCCATGACGAGTTTGAAGCCATCTTCTCCGCCGTAGTACGGGTCAGGAACGTGGTTATAGTCAAACTCAGAACAGTAATCTGTCATCAGCTTAATTCTTTCCTGATATTCTTCACTGCGATCCAGTTGCCGAACGTAGTGCTCGTTGTCACTGTCCATCACAATGATATAGTCAAAGTCTCGAAGGTCAGAAACTTTGATCTGGCGTGACCTCGAAAGAAGCTCGTACCCCCGCTGTGAAGCTGCTCGCTTCATTCGTGAGTCAGCAGGCTCACCGGCATGGTAGCCAGTTGTGCCTGCCGAATCAATTTTAATCTGATCCGATAGCCCGGCGTCAGAAACATATTTTTGAAAGATACCTTCTGCTGTGGGGGAGCGACATATATTCCCCATACAGACAAATAGAACGCTTATCACTCTTATATCCCCTGTCTATATGCTTATCGTCGGTTCTTCTCTACTTATGAATCACTGTTGAGTGGTCGCCCACGTTGAGTTCGCCGGTGACGCCTTCAACATGAACATCTTCTCCAATCATCGAATTGTTCAGTTTTGAGTCGATGATAGAGACCTGTTTGCCGATAGTCAAATCTTTGAGGATAGAATCTTTGACGCAAACGTTGTGTCTCATGCTGACATAAGGACCGACTACCGAGTTGTCAATTTCGCAATCGGGTCCGATGACAACAGGGGGAACGAAAACTGCCGTTGGATATTTCTTGCGCAATTCCCCGATGTTCTTTTCCCCTTCGAGATCCAGGAGTCGTCGGTTGGTATCAAGAAGTGTTTCTGGTTTTCCGCAATCGAGCCACTCGTCGATTTCAAAAGTGACCATCTTGTCTTTTTTCTCCAGCATATATGCAAGCGCATCGGTTAACTGGATTTCGCCCTTGGTCCTGATGTCATTGGAAACGACATGCCTGAGGCCTTCGAAGAGAAGTTTCGGGTTGTTCATGAGATAGACGCCAACAATCGCCAGGTTCGTTGGAGGATTCTCTGCTTTCTCAACAAGTCCGGTAATTTCATCCGTTCCTTCTTTGAGCTGAACCGTGCCAAAGCGACGAGCATCTTCGACTTCTTTTACAGCAAGAGAGCTTGAGTTCAGTGCAAACATTTTCTTGAAGTCTGCCTTTACGATTGTATCCCCCAATATGATGAGGAGACGGTCGTCGTCTTTATGTATATCTTCACAGATGGAAATAGCGTGGCCAAGTCCCAGCATTTCTTCCTGCTTTACGAAGTTCAAAGTAATATTACTGTGATGCTTTCTGACATGTTCTTCGATGCGATCGCCAAGATAGCCAACGACAAGAGTTACACCGTCCACGCCTGCTGCGACAAGATCATCAATGATATGGTCGAGCATGGGCTTTCCGGCTACCTGAAGAAGAACCTTCGGGTGAGTGAACGTGTGGGGGCGCATACGGCTTCCGAACCCCGCTACGGGAATAATCGCTTTCACGGTCGTCTGCTTCCTTTTTTGAGAATCAGTTTAGAATCATGTTCATCGGTGACGACGTTAATTGTGATGGTTCGCAGGTGTCAAACATCGCCTTCCCTCCAAAAAGAAAAAACTCCTCTCATCATTTGAGAGGAGTTCGTTTCATCGAGCTATTCAACGATGTGAATCTGGAATCGGTCTTAGTCTTCCTCAGCGCGCAGAGGAAACTGAGAGGTGAGTTCTTCGACCTGCTTACGAACGCGCTTGATGGTGTCTTTGTCCTCAGGGTTGCGAACAACTTCAGCGATCCATGCACCGATCTGTTTCATTTCGGCGTCCTTCATGCCGCGGCTTGTAAGCGCAGGAGTTCCGATTCGAATCCCGCTGGTGACAGCTGGTTTTCTCTTATCAAAGGGAATCATGTTCATGTTAACCGTAATGCCTGCTTCTTCAAGTGCATCAGCAGCCGCGAGCCCTGTAACACCTTCGTAGTTTGTAAGATCAACCAGGACAAGATGCGTATCTGTCCCGCCCGAAACAAGGCGCAGACCTTTTTCAACAAGAACTTCACCCAGGATTTGAGCATTCTTAATAACTTGTTTAGAGTAGACCTGAAAGCTTGGCTTAAGCGCCTCACCAAAGGCGACAGCCTTTGCAAGGACGATATGCATGAGTGGGCCGCCCTGAAGTCCTGGGAAGACCGCTTTGTCGAGCTTCTTGGCCCAATCTTCCTTACAAAGCACGATCCCCGAGCGTGGACCTCTAAGTGTCTTATGAGTTGTTGAACTCACAAAGTCAGAATAAGGGACCGGTGAAGGGATTGCCTTGCCTGCGACCAGACCAGAGAAGTGGGCCATGTCCGTGAGGAAAACGGCTCCTACCTCGTCGGCAACTTCACGGAATTTTGCGAAGTCAATCAGTCTGGGATAAGCTGACCCACCGGTAATGATCATTTTTGGCTTATGTTCTCTTGCGAGTTTAGCAACCTGATCATAGTCAA
This sequence comes from uncultured Candidatus Sumerlaeota bacterium, assembly GCA_964437365.1. Lineage (GTDB taxonomy): Bacteria > Sumerlaeota > Sumerlaeia > SLMS01 > SLMS01 > CAYTGM01. Next base: position 318,721 of record CAYTGM010000002.1, read on the forward strand.
GGGTCTCGTCAGACTGCTTCACGCCATAATTGACAATATTGAAGAACTGGCCAGCCATGTTGACTTTGTGGCCGTGGGAGAGGTGACCACCATGCGCCAGCGAAAGCGACAGAACGGTGTCGCCAGGTTTCATTGTGGCGAAGAAAATTGCCTGGTTTGCAGTCGAACCGCTGTGAGGCTGAACGTTTGCATGGTCACATCCGAACAGCTCCTTCGCGCGCTTGATAGCGATGGTCTCAACTTTATCGCTGGGCTCGCAGCCATTGTAGTATCTTTTTCCGGGGTAGCCTTCGGCGTACTTGTTTGTCAGTACTGTACCTGCGGCTTCGAGAACGGCTTTCGAGGCGAAGTTCTCAGACGCGATCATTTCTAGTGTGGTCAGCTGACGCTTTTCTTCTTCGTCAACGGCGGATGCCAACTCGGGATCCTGGAGAGCCAGAATTGAGGCTTTCTCCTGTGCTATACTCATGCGGTTGCTCCTTCTTCTGGAAGCGTGAGGGCTTAACAATGGCCCTTCGCGCGAAATGAGGCGACACGCTAATGATCAGTGCACTCATTCGTCAAGCACCACCCCTATTCTTTTAGAGGAGGGGGGTTAATAAATGCTTTTTGAAAGAAGATCCAGGCTACCTCTCCAGGAGGGTTCGAACGTGATGACACGCAGATTCACCGAGTGCCTTCAGATTGTAACCGCCTTCCAGCACCGAGATAATCCCTTTAACTCGAAATTGTCGCCCCCCCTGAATAATCACATCAGTGAGAACTGCAAAATCTGAAGATTCCAGGGGAAGCCGGGCTAGAGGGTCGCCTTCGTGTGAATCAAAGCCCGCAGAGATAAACAGGTACTCCGGTTCCCAGTGGCAGACCTTAGAGACGGCTTCCTTAAAGTCTTTCAAGTACTCATCTCTTGTTATTTTATCCGACAGGGGAACGTTATGATTAGTCCCCTTAGCCTTTTCGTTCCCAACTTCATCTGAACGGCCCGTGCCAGGAAAAATGCCAGTGTCATGGAGAGACAAATAGAAGACATTCGGATCATCGTAGAAGGTTTCCTGGGTTCCGTTCCCGTGATGAGCATCGAAATCTATGATGCCGATCTTCACACCATTTTCGATGTTTTGCAGGTAGCGAACACCTATGGCGATATTATTGTATAGACAAAACCCCATGGGCTGATTGGGGGTGGCGTGGTGACCTGGAGGGCGGACGATGGCAAAGCTTCTGTCTGCTTTTTTTGAGAGAACTTCATCCACAGCACTGAGAACTCCCCCTGCTGCAAGCCTCGCAACCTGGGCGCTCTGCCCTGAATAGAATGTGTCCGGGTCGAAGTTCCCCGGAGCCCTTCCTCGTGTAGACTCTATAAACCTGATATGCTTCTCTGAATGAACACGGAGCAGGTCTTTCCTAAGGGCGTGTCTGGGTTCGACGATTCTGCACTTGCCCCAAAGGCCCGCACTTTCAAGAGCTTTTCTGATTTCGCTGATTCTTGAAGGTTGTTCCGGATGAGTCTGGGTGTCGTGATTGAGATACTCTTCGCTGTATATAAGAGAAACGTTACTCATGGATAATCCCTCGCTTCATTAATATCTCTATAACAAAAAGGGCACGCTGAGTTTTGTCAGCATGCCCGTAACTAATTATACTGCCAGTATTTCAATGCACTTAAGCACCGGCTTCGATTTCGGTCATCATGCGCAAGACGTCATCAATAAGATCGTTGAGTTTTTCTTCATCGGCCTCTTCGATGGCTGCGCGAAGGGCTTCAGACTGTTCCTGAAGTCCTTCTGAAAGAGGATGTTGTCCAGAGACAGCGAGGACAGACTCAGCTCTTTCAAGGATGTTGCGAGCCTCTTCTTCACGTGAGTCAGAAATTCGATCCTGAAGCATCTTCGTGACTCGTTCACGAGCATCTCTGATCATGCGGTTCTTTTCAGTTTCATCGAGGCGACTGTCAGTAGATTCAACAACAACGTTCTTCTCAACGCCTGTTGCGAGGTCTTCCGCGCGTACTTCCAGAATTCGGTCCGGGTTAAGCTTAAATGTGACTTCTATACGAGGAACGCCGCGAGGCGCAGGCGTTATTCCCTCAATACGCAAGAGGTCGAGGAAGGTGTTTTCCGAAGCCGTGTTGCTTTCGCCTTCATAAATCGGGAAGCTGATGGCTTCCTGAAAGTCTCTTGTTGTTGTAAAGATATCTTTCGCTTCTGTGGGGTATGTTGAGTTACGCTCAATAATAACACCCATCTGGTCACTCTGAAGTCCAACACCCAGTGAGAAAGGAGTCATGTGTATAATGACAGGCTTCTCTTTGCCCTGGTATGGCATGGCGGCAGTGGCTTCAAGGTCTCCTTCGAGAGGCGCAAGGACGATTGTCTGTACAGCAGCACCCATTGCGACCACTTCTTCAGGAGATATATCGCGAAGAGGATTCTTGTCGACAATTTCTCTCACGAGTCTCTGGACAGCTGGGATTCTGGTCGAACCACCAACTAGAAGGATGTTCGTGATATCGTCTATACCCATTCCTGCGTCTTTAAGGGCTGACTCGATTGGCGGACGTGTACCTTCCACCAGTTCCTTTGTCATTTCCTCAAACTTGTCGCGCGTGAGAACATGGTCCAGCGTCAAAGGACCTTTGTCGGTCATTGTGATCGCTTCGATAAGTATATGTGTTTCCTTTAATTCTGAGAGCTCGATCTTGGCTTCTTCCGCTGCCTCGCGCAAGCGCTGCTTCGCAATAGGATCTTCAGAAAGATCTACATCGTGCTCTTCCTTGAAGACCTCGACCAGATGGTCAGCGATCGCCTTGTCGAAGTCATCACCACCGAGGTTCGTGTTACCACTGATCGCCCTGACCTGGAAAACACCGCTCATAATTTCGATGATACTGACGTCAAACGTACCACCGCCCAAGTCATAAACCATCAGGGTTTGATCTGTATCTTTATCAAATCCATAAGCAAGTGCAGCGGCTGTGGGCTCGTCAATCACTCGACGAACATTCAGGCCTGCAATTTCACCGGCATCTTTTGTCGCTGCGCGCTGAGTTTCCGTAAAGTAAGCAGGGACCGTGATCACAGCCTGACTGATCTCTTCACCGAAATAATCCTGGGTGTCCTGCTTCAGCTTCTGCAGGATCATCGCACTGATTTCCTGAGGTGTATATTCCTTACCCTCAATACGAACTCGGTGGGCTGTTCCCATATGTCTTTTAATGCTGAAGACCGTGCGCCCGACGTTCATGATCGCGCCGCGTTTGGCCTTCTTCCCGACGAGTACATCACCGGACTTGGTGAAGCCCACAACTGATGGCGTCAATCTCTCGCCCAGGCTGTTCGGGACAATAAAGGGACCATTCTTCTCCATCACCGAAACGACGGAGTTCGTGGTTCCCAAGTCGATACCAATAATTCTACCCATTAAAGCATTCTCCTGCTTGTCACTGTGCTATGATGACTTTGGCGTCTCGCAGCAGCTTCCCTTTAAAGTAATAACCACGTTGCTGTTCCTCAACAACAGTGTTTGGATCACACTCCACAGCCGGTACAACCCCAACCACGTCGTGAATCTCCAAATCTACCTCCAGGCCGACCGATGAAATGACGTTCAGCCCGATACCTTCCAAAGTCTTCAGCAGTCGCCTTCTCATTGCTTCTACTGAAATTAGCCAGTTCCTGAAATTCTCATCCTGGCGTTCAACCTTTTCTCCAAACTCAATCACGCGATCCAAGGCATCAAGAGAGGGCAAGAGCTGCATCGCCAGCTTTCTCATCTCTCGCTCCTCGATCTCATGCTGTTCATCGCGGTCTCTTGCTCTTCCTGCCAGCCTTTGATTCCCCGATGATTCCAGCCTCCTCCTCAGTCTCGCGATATCATTGTAAAGACCAGAAACTTTTTGGGTGTGCAATGAGATTAAGTCCTCAGACTCATTTAATGCTGACGCATGAACTTTCAGCGAAGAGGGCCTGTATTCGAAAAGAAAATCCAAGGCCCGTCTTCTCAAATTCAGGTTCATTACCTCTTCATCCTCAGGTCATTCAGGGCTTTTCTAGCGACTTTATTCTTCGGATCGAGCGAGAGAACCTTCTGATACTCACTCACAGCCGACCGCACGTCACCTTTCATGTCATAGGTTACAGCGATCTCCATATGGACTTCTGCACTCTTCGGCATCAGCTGAATCAGTTTCTTAAAGTGAACCAGAGCCTGCGTGAAAATACCTTTGTTACGGAAAGCTTGTCCCATCTTCAGATGAGCCCGCACCAGTTGCTCACGTGTCGAAGGATTCTTCGGATCAATAACCATGCTCTTCTTCCAGCAATTGAAGGCCTGATCCTTCTTCCCATTATTCAGCATCGCCCAGCCCATCATATTCCATACTTCAGTGTTCTTGGGATGCTTCTTGGCCATTTTATGTAATTCTTCTTCAGCTTCTCCCCACAATTTCTCTTCCATCAGCTTGTTGCAGAGCTGGTAATGAGCATCAAAATCGTTCGGGTTCAGAGAAACAATATCGCGATACCTCTCCAGCGTGGCGGTCAGGGGAGCACCACCGACTCCCTGCTTTTCCTCGGTAGATGGGGCTACTGCAGGCTTGTTCCCTTCGCTCGCTGCGATCGGCTGTTTTTCATCATCCGTATCTTTCGCGATGGGAGGCAGCTTTGAAACCACCTTCGAGTTCATTTCCGTTGGCTTCCTGGGTGGCGGAGCGGCGCGACGCTGAGCAAGCAGGTCTGAAAGATCATCCTGATGGCTTAAGGCCTCTGTAATCAGTTGTCTGAGGTACTCATCATCGGGATCCTTGCTCAGAAGTTTCTTCCAGCGGTTAATTGTCTCTTCCCAGTAGGAACCCGCTCGTTCTGCATCCTCAGCTTTTTCAGAGAGCAGCGCAAGATTATGAATCAGGTCGGTATTATCAGGATCAATCTTGAGAGCCCGCTCGAGCATGAAAATCGCCTCGTCATCAAGACCATGCAGGGCATAGGAGATCCCAAGGCGACTGCACGCCAGTTTCAAATTCTGCCGCGCACGGGAATTGGATGGCTCATGCTCCAAGACTTCGGACCAGTCTCGGATGGCATCATTCAGTTTCTTTCGGGTGACAAGGTAGTGAGCGCGACTGCAGAGCTTCTTGATGTAGGTCCTTCTGGCATCTTCATTTAGAGCATTTTCAAGGTAGTTCTTTCTAAGCTTCTCGAATTCATCATCATCGGGAGCCTCTTCGGATGCCCACTTCTCTCCATCCTGAAAGAGAAACTCGCCACTTGCCATATTGTAAACATAGACATCTTCCTGGGCTCGCGTTTTGGGATTCTTCAGACGATCATATGCGGCCTGAATCACCATGAAACGTTCCGTATGCTTTTCGGGATCATATTTCTTAACGAGATTAACGTATGCCGTCTTTATTTCGGCGCTCGTGGAACTCTTTGCGACACCGAGGATCGCATAGGAATTTGTTTCAGCCATACTATTTGCTCAGATCAATGAATCGAATTTATAAGTCTGGACGCTTTTGGAGCCAAAAAGATCACAGCCAGAGTGTTGTCTAAGAAAGTCGGTTTAGAATCCGCTGTCAATGATGGACTCGTCATCTTAGAAAGAAGAAATCATGGAAAATCGCCAAACGCTCAGATCCATATCAGTTCCTTCCTTTTTTTCTCCAGAATTGGCTTGGGGTTGCTGCTCTCAGTCAGTTTATGATCTTACCCTTCAAGTGGAGGTCCAACTCATCACGAGCGAGATTAAAAGCCATGCCGAAGCTCATTTCAGAACCGACAACGATTCAACCTGCCGGCAATATGCCGAAGATCATTCAAGAGTTCATCGGAGCCGTGAACTCAAAACATCGAAATATCAGTATCGCGAAGATGACCTCTCCCGCAGGGTGGACCGAACCCTTCCAAAAGCCAGAATTCGATGAATTCACCTTTGTGCTGAAAGGGGCACTCCATGTCGAATGCAACGACGAGAAAATCATCGTCACCCCAGGCCAGGTCATTGAAGTGAAAGCCGGTGAGAGAATCCGCTACAGCACCCCCGAAGAAGGAACAGAATACATCGCTATCTGCCTTCCTGCATTCAGTCCTGATACCGTTCACCGCGAGGAGTAACATCAGTCTGCATGGGCAATTTCATCCTCATTGTGAATTTCCGCATTCGAAATGACCAGTGAAAAATCCTGCTGAAAGTTCATTGAGAATGGATCATTTGATAGCGCATCCATGACAAGCCTTTCAGCTTCGACCGTGACTTCAATATGCTCAGAGTCCGAATTGAAGAGGACAATCTTCTCAACGTTATTAACGCGATCGGCGTTTACAGGTGCCTCGGAATAGCTCCTCGATGGACCGGGAAAATTCCTGTCATTTCGAAAGTGGTTCCCTGCATAATGATTCTTGCCTGATTTCACCCTCAGGTTCAAATCATTCATCAAATCATACCCGGTTCCCGAGGCATTCAGTTCATTGGCCCCATCGGTCCACGCCAGTGTGATCGAAACGGGCTTCGTGGGGTCTACGGGACTCACAACGAAAGTGGTTGATTCTGAGTTTCTCGTGAAAAGAATCTCTTCATTAATTAGAACTCGATTTTTATGGTTCAGCAGCTCCTTTGGGCTCAAGTAGCCAAATCCCAGAGGAGATTGATCCAGGGATTCGTGTAATCGCCAGCAGGCAGGTGGTGAGCTGCTGTTAATCGCAAGTGCCCTCAGAATACTTGGCGAGGGCTGTACAATACCATCCTGCTCTCTCAGCTGAAATGCCAGCAGTTGCATCAGGCCAGTCACGGTAGCTGCAGCAAAACTGCTCGGGGCAGATTGAGCGCCTTCTAACAGCGGATTCGATCTTTCACCCATTGAGGCAGGAACTTCTTTATCGGCACTATCTACTTCAAAGTTGGGACGGATGCGTATATCAGGCTTGATCCTTTTTTGTGGAACATCCGAGTTAAAATACTCAGTGAGTGAAGTTCCAGATAAAGCAGGGTAGAGGGAGCCGGAGGTCCCAACCGTCAGAGCGTTTTTTGCATAGCCGGGCGACATCAAAATTCCATTTTGATCATCCTGATAGACATCACCTGACACTACGAAAAGTGAACCTTCAAGGCAGTCTGCTCCCATTGGATCTTCAATACGCCTTGTCATTTTGTCTAATGTGACACAGTAGGTGTCATACCATGAATCAGAAGTTGACTTGCGCTTCATCGATTCAGGAGTGAGAAAATCTCTCTTCACTCCCCAGGAGATATTCGTCAGTAAAGTTGGATGAGCATTCTTGAAGAACGAATTAAGCTCATGTGCTTCAAGAGCAGCAAAGTACATCGCACTTGTCATATCTTCCGGTTCAAACGACTCAGGGTAGACTGAATTTTTTTCATGGATGAGCTTTACATTTGCGATACGACCATAAGGGGATACGCCAGTTTCGGAAGAGGCTATTTCGCTTTCCGGTAAAACTTTCTCCCATAAGGTTTCCCTTTCGCAGATGCCGCCTCGACCTGCTGCAATCAGAGCTAAGAGCGTACCGTGCTGTCCCTCTGATTCATGGTCGTCCTCATAAGAGGCAACATGTTCCAGCGGTCTGTTCAGGTGATTCGTATAGCGGTTCCAGGGAAGTGAAAAAGAAAACGCTATGCGTGACATCCCAGCGTTACTTTTTATGTCACCCTCCGAGTAGAAACTCTTCCGCGATGGGAATGGAAAACTGGGACCAACTCCTGATCCTCCATTATCTATGCCATCATCGAGAAAGATGGCGATAGGGTAGCGGTTTGCTTCGCCGACATGGTCCGTCTCGAGCTGCTGAGATATATACTCCAACCATCTATTATCTATACTATTCCTTAGTTCAAGAGTCCGCTCTTGGGTGGTTCGGCGAACATCTTTCTTCGCGAGAAGCATCGGCTCTCCCAGCAGGTCTATACTAACGAGGTGGGGGTAAGATTTTAGTCTCTGTAATCTTGAGTAAGAAACTCGTTCCTCTGTCCAGGAAATGATTTCCGGCTCATTTTCGATATTCTGAGCTGCAACTGCCGTCAGTCGAAACGGAAGCTTGCCGCCGTTTCTAACCATCTCTTCTGCGGTATTGATGATCTTGTCGTCATCCTGATACGGGAGGATAATTTCGATGGGGGTCTCGGTTAGCGTTTCTCGATGAGAGCGGCTAACCAGGTCCCACTTTGAATCCCACACAAGAAGGGTATTGTTCGGAACATAGCTCAATACTTTGTAGCCAGACTTGTTGAGAACTCGGCAATCGCTTCCCGTTGGGGGTGCCTTGAAATGCACGAGCAGCATACGGGTCTGAGGTCTCAGAATGGCATCTTCCGGTGCGAGCAGGGCAATGTCCAGGGTGCGGTTTTTGAGATGAACCTTATCATAGTCCAGCCTGACTTCCACAGAAGGATGATCCGCAATTCCTTGAAGCCTATCCTGCTCAACCTCAACAAGATAACGATCATCGACGGTAGCAACGATACGTCCGTGATCATTGATGAATTCGGAGGTTCTTCCCGACATTCGCAGCTGATCCTGAGAGACCAGGAACTTTCTTATCACGCTTCTTTGCTCGCTGGTCAGTCGGCTGTCCGCCGTCATCAGCAAAAAAAGCAGCATCAGCGCAGAACTCATAAGCGCGATGCTTATCATAGCAATATGCTTGAATTTCCTCACCTCAATGTTCCCCTTACAAACTCCAGTGTGAGAAATACTGCACATTGAGACGGGAAAGTCGAGGAAAATTGCTTCAGGGTAAGTTGTTTTTCGGGTTGAAACTCCGTGACGCTTTGCCTTTGGCTCCTACTCCACCCCGATGATCCTGCTTGGAAGTTGCTTGGTACATGCATGGAACATGCATTTGGATGCAGGATCTGAGCTTCTTGAAAGAAGGAATAAAGGCGGATCATGGGGAAGAGGCCAGAAAGTATGCCTGCTTACGTTCGAAGCGCGGGGTTTTGCCCTTCTTTCCAAAGAAAGAGCAAATTATCGTTGACGTGGGAGGGTGGTGAGGCCACACAAGTTGGCTCGCTCGGGGCCAATCCTGAGCGTTCACTAGAATATTTCGGAGTTACTCGGTGGCAAACAAACTATCATCAATTAAGCGCGCCCGTCAGAATGAAGCCCGTCGCATCAGAAATAAAGCTGTTCGCAGCGACATGAGAACATCTGTGAAGACTGTCCAGAAGCAGCTTTCAGAAAATAGCGTCGAGGGCATTGATTCAACTCTCAGCAAAGCTCAGTCGAAACTCGCTAAGGCTGCCAAGAGAAACATCATCAAGAAGAATAAACTGGCAAGAATGCAGAGCCGCCTGATGAAGGCAGCAGCGAAAGCAAAGAAAGCAGAAGCTGGCTCCTAACTCGCCAACTTCTCATAATCAGGTTTCCTCTGCGCACCCACCTTCGGGTGCGCATTTTCTCTTTTTACAAGTTGGAGGATGATTGAAGTCTTTCTTTCTCTGAGACATCATCCAACGTTTCAGCAAAAGTTCCCACCTTCCACAGAAATTCCTCTTTCGCCGAAAGTCCTTCAAACGCGATGACTTCTGGTCCACGAAAGATTAACAGACTCACGCTGGATGACCCGAAAAATGCAAGAAATGAAGATCACACCCGAGATTATCAGTCAGCATGGATTGAAGCCGGACGAATACGACCTGATCGAGGAGATTCTTGGTCGAGAGCCAAGCTTCACAGAACTCGGAATTTTCAGTGTCATGTGGAGTGAGCACTGTTCATATAAGAATTCAAAACCGCTGCTGAAGCTTTTCCCAACAACGGGTCCATCGGTTCTGCAGGGTCCCGGAGAAAATGCGGGGGTTGTTGCTTTCGACGAACATTTGGCAATTTGCTTTAAGATGGAATCCCATAATCACCCTTCTGCTGTCGAACCCTACCAGGGAGCAGCCACTGGAGTCGGTGGGATTCTCCGTGATATATTCACCATGGGAGCCCGCCCTGTTGCCCTTGTCGATTGCCTGTTCTTCGGCGAACCCGGTGAACCGAAAGTAGACCGTATAGTCAACGGCGTTGTCCATGGCATCGCTGATTACGGAAACTGTGTCGGCGTTCCAACAGTCAATGGAATGGTCACTTTTTCACCCGCTTTCGAGACAAACTGTTTGGTTAATGCGATGGCCGTCGGGGTGATGAATAAGGAGGACCTGACACTCGCACGTACAGACACTCCCGGGAACAAGGTTGTCTATTACGGGAATGCAACCGGCAGAGATGGTGTGCACGGCGCCACATTCGCCAGTGAAGAATTATCCGACGAAACGAAAGAGCAACGGAGCGCCGTTCAGGTTGGCGATCCATTTATGGGTAAGAAGATTCTCGAGGCGACACTCGAGTTGATCAAAGCCGGACTTGTTGAGGGACTTCAGGATATGGGAGCCGCCGGTCTGACCTGTTCAGGCTGCGAAATCGCCGGACGTGGTAAACTTGGGATGAAGCTGAATCTCGATGATGTGCCTCAAAGAGCTCTCAACATGTCAGCATACGAAATGATGCTCTCCGAATCACAGGAGAGAATGCTCGCTGTTGTTTCACCCGAACATATAGACGAAGCCCTGGCTATTCTTGATAAGTGGGAAACAAACCCTGCTGTTGTGGGCGAAGTCACTGAAGACGGACTTCTCACGGTCTATCATCACGGTGAAACGGTTGCACAAGTCCCTGCATTGAAAATAAGCAATGAATCCCCTGTCTATCACAGAGAAGACAAGGCGCCTGAAGGATTCGATACTCGAGCCTACGGAAAACCGTCATGGTCAGAGCAACTGGATATTAAAGACACCCTCCTCGAGCTATTGAGTCATCCTAACGTTGCCAGTAAGGCGTGGATCCACGAGCAGTACGACACCATGGTGCAGACAAATACTGTCGTTGGACCTGGAGCCGGAGCGGCGGTGCTGCGTGTCAATGGCTCAGAAAAGCTGCTTGCAATTTCGAGTGGCGTCGACCCGATGAAGGTCGCTATCGATCCGTATTACGGTGCGCAGTATAGTGTCACCGAAGCTGCATTAAATCTTCTTTGTGTTGGGGCGCGACCTTTGGGACTTACCGATAACCTTAACTTTGGTAATCCTGAAAAGCCTGAGCAGTTCTGGTACTTCAAGCGTGCTGTCGAAGGAATCGCTGATGCGGCACGTGCGCTTGCCATCCCTGTTACTGGGGGAAATGTTTCTCTCTACAATGAATCCTCGACAGGTCCTATCTGGCCGACTCCTACAATTGGTATGGTGGGTGCCATCAAGAATGAAACCCATTTAATCAAACCGGGTTTTCAAAATGTGGGAGATCATGTCTATACGCTTGGGCGCAATGCCTCGTCTTTCGCGGGATCACTACTCTCTTTCTTAAAGGATGGAAAGTCCATCTCTCAAGCGGTCGAGAAGGACCACAGTAACCACTTCGCCTGTCGAATGATGGATCTTCAGAACCTGATGCTCGACTTGATTGATCGACATGTATTGAGCACCGCTCAGGATGTTTCGGAAGGTGGGCTGGCAGTTGCCCTAGCGGAATGTTCTATCTTCTCCCCCTCGTCTCTGGGTGTTGATGTCAGCGATGCCGGGGTGAGCGCAGAACAGCTCTTTGGTGAACCCGGTGGGCAAGTGCTGGTTGCTGTTTCAGACGATATGCTGGCAGCTTTCAAACAGACCGTGAATCGTTTTGAAGAGATTGAGGTTAAAGAACTCGGCGTTGTGACAGAAGATTCTAGCGTCAAGATTTCGAAAGATGTATTATTATCAGTTGGTGAATTGACTGCTGCACGATCAGTAAAACCATACGTCGACTGATGTAATCAAAGTAATAATGATCGCCGGCACTGAGTGAGATCTCTCAGTGCCGGCTTTTTCGTTTTAATTATCTTTGAAGCAAGAGTGGATTAAGTTCAGCATCTATTACTTGTTCGGTTTCTTTCTTTTTGCGCCCATAGCAGCTTTTCTTCTTTCAACAGGACGATCTGGTTTGCCGTCTGTTTTCTTCGACTTCTTATATTGCGACTTAAGATAGCCCAGCACCTCCTCTCGCCTCTGATATAGACGTCTTAAGGGACGTTTCTCATGTCTGGTTACTGCGTAGGCAGTCAGGAGAGGAAGCGCGACTGTGGAGTCAACGTAAGCAACAACGCTGTCAGGAAGCTTTGATGGGTCCACTTTTCCCCAGCTTACTGCTTCCGCTGGTGTTGCTCCTGAGAGACCACCCGTATCAGGTCGGGCGTCTGTCACCTGCAGGAAGTAGTCGTGTCCCTGCTCAAGTATACCGAGGACTTCCTGAATCTGGGGTTCCGTTTGCAGGAGGAAGTTTTTGGGCGAGCCCCCACCCAGAATCCAGCAGGCACTCTTACCTTTTTTGCGCTTCGCATCCAGAACGATCGCTGCTGTCTCGTTCACGTCCGCATTCGTATCAAACATCAGCTTGTTGCCGTCCAGAGCTTTCGCGGCAACGTTCATCCCGATACTTGAGTCGCCGGGGGAGCTTGTATAGACGGGTACATCAGCGCGATAGCACGCGGCCAGGAAAGACTTCTTGCCGAGTCCCAAAGCCTTCTCGCGAGCAGAAATGTATTTGCCACACAGCCAGTGAAACTCTGCGGTGCTCATAGGCCGCTGAAATTCTTCCTGCTCGATAACCTCACGAAAGAACAGGTCCGTGTCCAGAAGGACATCATAATCGAAGAAGACGTCATAGATTCTGACGACTCCTTCTTCGAAAAGAACACGGTCGTCAATCTGGTGTGTGCCTTTGTGGAGGTCTTTTCCAATTGCGAAGTGAGTATCATGGTAGAGGTTAGCCCCGGTACTGATCACCCAGTCAACAAACCCTGCTTCGATCAGAGGAATAAGTGATGACATTCCAAGTCCAGCAGGTGTCAAAGCGCCAGTAAGTGACATCCCGACTGTTACATTTGGGTTCAGCATTTTCTCTGTGAGGAGTCTCGCTGCTTCTTTAATACGAGCTCCATTGTACGCATTAAAGGTAAGGTCTATAAGATCAGCGACCTTCATGTCTTTCTTAATAGCCGGGGGAGCGATCTTTTCTCCACCGAGAAACCTGTTCTTCATCTTGCTTGAAGCCATAACGTTTGCGTACCCCACAATATTGATTCGTAATCAGGTAGAGCCATCTGTGCCCTGACCATGACTCATGGCAGGGCAAATGCCTCAGAAACGCAAGCCGGAAAAAGACGGTTAGGAGAGTGTGTCTATATAAAGAAAATTACGAGAGGCATCCGGTCCGTGCAAATGGATGCCCCCCGTTTGTCCTCTGTCGGCCATGATTGAGCAGGGGGAAAACGACCGACAAAGGCCATGACATCAGTTTAGAACGTTTTTCAGGAAATGACACCCACTTTATTGAAACTTCGGCCAAGAATGTTTTCGTGGGGCTCCTTGAGGCAATGATCGAGAATCTCTCCATACAGTTGCCGAAAATCCGTCTCATGCGCCAGATCACCCTCCTCAAGATCCTTGAGATTAGGCGATTTACCGTAAATTCCGGGTTGAACCATGCCGCCAGCCATGAAGACGGGGCCTGCAGTTCCATGGTCCGTTCCACCGCTTTTGTTTTCTTCCACCCTTCGGCCAAATTCTGAGAAACAGAGGATCGTTGTGCGATCGTAAACCTTTAAACTTTTCAAGTCCTGAACAAAGGCAAGAAGTGACGAAGAGAACTGCTGCAAGAGGTTCCTGTGAAGACCCGACTGCTGGGCGTGTGTATCAAATCCGGAGATGGAACTGTAATATATCCGCGTATTCAAATCGCTGGCGATCAGGCTGGATATCGTTTTCAGAGATCGAGCCAGTTGATTTTGTGGATATTCAACGCCCCGGGTACTGCTCTTAACTTTGCGAATTACCTGGGAAGATTCTAATGCATTGAGCGACGTCCGGTTTAAGAAAGCAAGGTTTGAATTTGATGCTGGTGAAGAGGCTTCGTGTATAGCGCGAAACTCCTGTTCACTGGACCCGAGTTGCTCTCCCAGCCATCTGAACCGTGATGGATCATTGAAGGAGACTCCAATACCTTCCTTGCCTGCGAAAGCCTGTGGACGTTCCGTGCCAATGTTGACTGCAGCGTGAGGATCTGGGCATCCGCTGCATTGAGCATCGAAATACTTCCCAATCCACCCTTTCGTTTCATAATTCTCAGAGTCAGAAGCCGTCTGCCAGATTTCCATTGATCGAAAATGTGATCGGTTCGGGTTTGGATATCCAACGTTATTCACAAGAGCGAGATCTCCATCATCGAAAAGACGCTTCAAATCCGTACAGGATTCGTGCAGGCCTAATTCATCGGAGATTTTCAGGAGCGATGATTTCTTTTGTGCAAGACGCGGACGGCTCTTATAGTAAATGTCATTATTGTAGGGAACGACTGTGTTCAGTCCATCGTTCCCTCCACCCAGCTGAATGATGATCGTGATCGGTGCATCCGCTGCATTTGACCCTTTAAGAGCTCTCCTGGATTGAGGGCCCGCCGTCAGGAAAGAAGGGACAGTGAGCGCTGTACTTGTGATCAGACCTGCCTTGAGAAAGTCGCGACGTGAGAATATATACTTTTGATCTTTCATGGATTTGCCTTTCTGTTGATGTGCCTGATATCTCAGCACAACTGATATTCAGGAAGTGAAAGAAGCAGATGCAGCGAGGCTCTCAACTGGTCTTCGTTCAAATCATTCGCTTTGACTGTCTGCTGCTCATCCTTCTTCCCAAACAAAGACTGATAGAGAAGAGACTTTTGAGCGGAGGTCAGTTCTCTTGAAAGGAAGTGGGCGCATAGTTCGTTAATGCAATCGACGGGACTCTTGCCAGAAAGTCCTGCCTTGAAACCACTCAAATCATAGGCTCTCTTTTCAATCCTTTGCTGTCTTCGTTTTTCTCTTAGGGCTGCGCGGCTGGGTTGCACTTCATCAAGATCCATTTCCACTTCCTGGACAACTCTTCTTCCAGAAAGTATATACGCAGGGATGTTCTGTCGAAGAAGAACCGTGTCTGTATTGATCCACGCCTGCCCACCTTCCCACCCCTTGACGTTAGGAGGGTAAAAGAGCTCTTGTCCCAATCCTTTTAATGCCATTCGAACAAGGTATGGTTCAGGGTTTTGGATTCCAAGTTGATCTTCCAGCATGAGCCAGAATTGCACGGGGGATTTAATCTGGGTGGCAATGACGTGATCAGAATAGAATTCTTCACTCATGAAAATCTGATGCAAGAGAGGACGAAGCTCGTAATTGTTTTCTCGCAGTGTTTGTGCGAGTTCTTCAACCAGGTTCGAGTCGGGCGATTCATAAACGAAATACTCCCAAAGTTTGCGGGAAATAAATCGGCTTGTTGCTTCCTGCTCAAAAATAATGTCTATAATATCCCTGCCATCAAGATCTCCTTCATGTCCCAGGAAGCGCTTTGGCCCATAATCGTGCTGTTGAGAGATGAATTTGAATTCTCCATTCACTTCTGTATAACCTGTAAAGGCTCTTGCTGCTTCCTTGATATCTTCTTCTGTATAGTTTCCAATACCCAGGGTAAAGAGCTCCATCAGCTCTCTTGCCCAGTTTTCATTCGGGCGACCTTTACGATTTTGCTTGTTGTTGAGATAGTTGAGCATGGCAGGAGACTTCCCAACCTCGAAAACCAGGGTCTTGAAGTTGCCTGTAGCATTCTCACGAAAGATCTGATTCAGCTCTTGATTGAACTCAGCATCCTTAACCTTTTTCGCGGATGTCGCAAAGTGACTGTGCCAGAAGAGAACCATCTTTTCCTGAAGTGGCGATGGAGTGTCCCGCATGGAGTCCAGCCACCAGCTTTGCAGTTCCTGCACTTCCTGACGGGCCTCTTTGAAGATTTTCCTCACCATCATCTGGCGCTCTTCCCGAGGCAAATCCATAAGCTCCTTGCGAAATAATTCTCTGTCTATCACAGGCGACTTCACAGGTGCATGTTGCTGTCTCTTGCCAATCCTCTCATGGTTGAGGAAGAGCTCAACCGAGGGGGAATGGCCAACCTTGATCAAATGGGAGAGGCTGCTTCGTGGGATTCCAAAACCCGCACGATTCAATAAATGACGTGCTTCTCTTTTGCTCCAGGGTGCGCTGGCAGAACGAGTGGCGAGGGAATAAGACATGTGACCGTTTCTCCTGATGACTGCGCACACTCATCTCAAGAACAATTCCTGACGAAAAATACTAACGGGTCTTTGAGGATAACTCAATTGAATTCAGTCACCTGTATGGAAACCAGGCGATTTGAGTGAACGGCCGGAGAGCGATGTGTACCAGCAAAGTGTACGATATCGGCAGGTTTGTGTTCGTTAAGAGAAATTAATTCTGTGTGCGAGTGAAAATCCGCAGCAGCTTGTTGCCGGTGCTGGAAAGTGAAAAGATGTCGGCTCTTTCAAGGCCCTTTTGAGAAAGCGATTTGCTTTTCGATGGATCGTTCAAAAGGCTCTGGATGGTTTCTCCCCAGGGCATCGCATCATCTGGGTTCAGAAACATCGCTGCGTTGCCGGCAACTTCACGACAGACTTGTATATCAGACGCCAGGATAGGCAGGCCATGAGCCATTGCCTCAATCAAAGGAATTCCGAATCCTTCTCCTCTCGAAGGAAAAACCATCAGGTCGGCCGACTGTAGAATCCTCGAAATGGCACTTCTGCTCAGTCTCTCTTTAATAGCCAGTTCGACTTCAGACCCTGTAAAAAGCTTCTCCACATCTGCACGCTGTTCCTTTCCAACACCAATCAGGACCAGTCTTGTTTCAGGCGCATGCTTCAGTGCCTTTGCAAGGAGTTCATGGTTCTTTCGCTTTTCTCCACTGGCAATATAGACGACTGTTTTCGTAGAGGCTCTTTCCTTCATGAAACTTTCTGGGGTCGGTTTCGGACTGATGGGGTGGTAAACATAGTCTGTCCGAAACTCAGGCCTTAAATACTTCAGAGCGTCTTCCTTCGCTGCTTTTGAAGGAAAGATAAGCATATCTGCGCGTTTTGCCATAAGATGCATCTGGATCTTCAGGTAGGTCCTGAAGGCGAATTGATAGGACTCCGGCTGTTGCCATACAAGCGCATCATGGATCATCACAACATGCCTGCAGGACGCTGGTGTAAATGTGGGCCCAAAAAAGGAAGGAGAGTATAACAGATCGCAGCCGTTTGTTTTGATAATGGTTTGGAGTCTTGTATGGGTCCAGAGTTCTTCCTGGGGATGATTCTCCGGGCAGACCTTAGTATCGATGATCTTGAAATGAGCAAAACGTTTCCACGCTCTTCTAAGGGAGGTCGATCTGAGAGAAGGTGAAAAACGCAAAACGTATATTTGTGGGCTGATTTGATTCTTCTTCAGGCGTTCATCGAGAGTGGTGTGCAAAGCCAGGAGTTGCAGATATATTGAGCGTCCAACACCCGTGGGCTTACCTGTAAATCTCCTCGCATCGATGAGAACCTTCAGGGTTTGATGGTCTCTCTTCGATTTCCCGTTGGAGGCTGTTGTAGACAAATGGAATTAACCTGTGAGAATTCCTGATGAACTAACAAAGAGGTCACGAATCTCTTCAGGAGAGTTGGCCTCCAGAATCTTTTGTTGTGTTTCTTCGTTCTTGAGCTTCGTAACAAGCTTCGCGAGAATCTTGAGGAAATCTGCGGATTGAGTGTTATTACAGCCGATCATGATGACGATGTGCGTCGGCTTTCCATCGAGTGATTCAAAATCAACACCCTCCCGGCTGCGTCCGATAGCCGCCGTGAAATCCTTGATGCTTGCGATTTTGACGTGGGGGATAGCCATACCTGCCCCAACGCCCGTCGAGACAGCTTTCTCCCGCTCAATAATCTTCTGTCTTAGTTCATCTTTATCTGTAATGTTCTTCGATGTTGAAAGAAGCCCAATGAGCTCATCGAGAACATCTTCTTTTTTTTCACTCTTAAGATCGCAAATTCGATCAATGGAGATCAAGGATTTCGGATCCAGTGTCATTCAGTTATCCTGATTCTAGCGCATCTAGTCTTCAACCACGTTACATGGAGGGATCCATTAACGGGTTCTGAGGTCAGAGGTCAAGCATGGGCTGAAAGATCGAGGGTCATGTGACTTTATTAGACTAAACCCCTTTTTCAGGTCATCCTCGGCACTCTTGGCGAGTCGTCGACGAATCAGGTCAAGTCACCCCAAAAGCCTTTTTGTACTCTTTCGCTCTTGAAGTAATCGCCTGTTTCGTCTCTTTGTCGAGTCTTTCCACATTCCTGTACATCATCCCCATTCGATGGTTGTCTTCGAAAGCCTCCTGGTGCCTGATCAGGAAATCCCAGAAGAAAACTGTGAAAGGGCATGCCTTCTCGCCAGTTTTCTCTTTGGGAGAGTAGGGACAATCTTTACAGTAGTTACTCATTCTGTCAATATATGCACCAGATGCTGAGTAAGGTTTTGTTCCCACAACACCACCGTCCGCATGCATGACCATTCCAAGAGTATTCGGTAGCGTCACCCAGTCGATCCCGTCGATATACATTCCGAGGTACCAGTCGCTGATTGTCTCCGGGTTAATTCCAGAAACTAATGCAAAATTCCCCGTAACCATCAAGCGTTGTATATGATGTCCATAGCTATGCTCGACGACCTGCCCAATGGAATGATGTATACAAGCCATATCTGTTTCACCATCCCAGTAGAAGCCAGGAAGTTTTCCCTTCTCTTTCAGGCCATTACGCTTTCTATAGCCCTTTCCTTCATGCCAATAGACACCCCTGATGAATTCTCGCCAGCCTAAGATTTGTCTGATGAACCCTTCCACACTATTGATAGGAGCCGAACCTCTCATGTAAGCCTCCTCCCCTTTCTCAATGCACCGACGAGGGTTCAGGAGCTTTGTGTTCAGGAGAGGCGATATATGGGAATGGAAAAGCCACGGTTCTTCCGCGACCATGACATCCTGCCAGGGGCCAAAGTTCTCCAGCCTGTATCTGATAAAATGGCTCAAAGCTTTTTCTGCATCATCAGCTGTAACGGGCCAGGCAAAGTCATCCACAGAGCCTGGAAGATCAGGAAGTTGCTTCTTCACCAGGCTGATCACTTCTCTCGTTATCTCATCAGAATCTATGCGAAATGGTGGAGGAGGATCAGGAATATTGTTTGAATATTTTTCCCTGTTCTCTTTGTCAAAATTCCACTGCCCCTTCAGAGGCTTCTTTTTTTCGTCCATTAAAATATTATACTTTTGGCGCATCTCGCGGTAGAAATACTCCATTACGAGGGACTTGCGTCCTTTTGCCCATTCACCAAATTCCTCGGTTGAACACAGAAAATGCGTGTCTTTATAGAGCTTCAGCTCTTTGCCAGTCTCATCGCAGGCCGTTTTCAGCTTTTCCAGAACTCGCCAGTCTCCGGGGCGGGTGGCTGACACAAACTCCGGATGATGGGTATTTATTGCTCTCTTAATCTCTTCCTCGAAACCGCCTCTGTTGTTCTTATCATCCAGTGTTATATACCTGACATGATATCCTTCATCTGCAAGATCTCTGGCGAAATGCCGCATCGCAGAAAGAAAAAAGACGGTGCGCTGAACATGGCTGAGAGGCTCAATGGATTCTTCCTTTACCTCCATCATCAGGATCAGGGTTTCGTCTTTGTTGATCGACTCAAATGAGGATGTACCAATGGTCAGCTGATCTCCGAAGATGACAAGCATCTCCTTTGGTTTCTTCAATTCAGGAAGCTTCGTTTTGAAGGCTCTTTTCTTCTCTGGTGACATTCAGAAACTCTCGGATTCGCGTAAGTGTTGTGGAAGTTCTATGACCTCTGTATGAGCGCAAAGAAAGATGCGTTCCGGGTCATTGAGCTCCACATAGTGCTTGCCTGTGAATGATCCAAATGAAGGTAGCACGGCGTAACTCTCATAAAAGGCAAAACAGGGAAGTTTAAGTTTATCACCTGCCTTTCTTCTCAATTGGATACCTGGGTGAAGGTGCCCGCACAGAGTATATCCATCATCTGAAGTTCTGGGAAAGTGTGAGAAAACAAAAGGAGGACAAACAAGTTCCTCACGATAGATTCTGAAGCCCAGCTCTTTCGGCGGGTCTCCAGCATGTTTGTCATGGTTGCCTGAAATAAGGTGCAGCTCCAGGTTCTCCTGACTTTCAGTCCAATGCTTCAGAAGACGATGGACATCTTTGGTCTGACTTTCTCGACTGTGAAAAAAGTCTCCCAGGATATACAGACGTTTCGGTCTGTATAAGTCACAAATTATTGAAAGTTGTTGAAGGTCTTTCTCAGTGC
Source organism: uncultured Candidatus Sumerlaeota bacterium (assembly GCA_964437365.1). Taxonomy (GTDB): domain Bacteria; phylum Sumerlaeota; class Sumerlaeia; order SLMS01; family SLMS01; genus CAYTGM01. Next base: position 338,988 of record CAYTGM010000002.1, read on the forward strand.
TTCCGGTTGGAACAGGCAAACCCTGCTGACGAAAGCTTGCTCCTTTTCCGAAGTGAGGATCAGCGATAATCAGTGCCTCCTGCTCGTGCCAGAGCATGGCTCGGTCGGCGAGTAGGTCGAGTGTCTGGTTCTTCCATTCAATTCGAAGCAAGTTGTGTTGTCACTCCTGTCATCGTTTCTAATTCACTGATAGCGTCTCTCAATCTGTCCTCTACTTTTTCACTACTTACCATGCTGCGGATACTCTCCGACCAGATCGGAAAGGAAAGAGGTGTCATTCCTCTCGGAGATTTCTGAAGGATCGTACATTTTGATGAATGATCCAGAGACGAATTCAATCTTGTATATTCCAGTTCATTTTCCAGAACTTCATTATAGGCCTGTTTTAAAAGCCTGTTCTCAGGGTCAAATCTCGTAAAGACATCGAATAGAAGGTTACTTGATGCCTGCAGTTGACGCATTGACTTTTTGCGTGAGGGCAGATCAGGTGCAAGTAGCCCTGCAATCCGTGCGATGGCTCGAAATCTTCCTCGCGCCAGTTCTGTTGCGTTGACACAAGCCATTAGATCCTCTTTCAAATTCCTCGGAGACAACATCTCACGCCACTCCGTTTCGTTGAGCGAAATTTCTTTAGAAGAAAGAAGCTGAAACCCGTAGTCATTGCAGAAGGTTGTAATGGTGACAGGCGAAAGTCTTGATATCCGAAAGGCTGCGAGCGTAACAATCCCCTCATTTGCCAGTCGTCCCGCAAAATTAAACACAAAATGAGAATGTCCCTCTTTGACCTTAAAACTTTCTATCAGCAGCTCCGATTCCTTTGGCAGAGCTGACACATTATCCTGGTACATGAGCAGAGGAGTGATCATCTCCATTTCAATATCTTTGCAGACTTGTCCTTCAGGGTCTGCTATACGTGCACGGACGTGTTCTGCAAGTAGTGTGGAAAGAGGCATCTTGCCACCCATCCATCGAGGTACGCTCTTCGGTTTCTTATGTGAAGATTTGACATAAGCAATACCATTCTTGATTTCTATAAACTGCAGACTCTTTCCCGCAAATAGGAAAGTCTCTCCGGGGTTAAGCCGTGAAAGATAGAATTCCTCGATACTCCCAAGGCGCCCACCTCTCTTGTACTTTACTTCAAGATGGGAGTCGCTGGTGATTGTTCCGATAGACATCTTATGCATCCTTCCCACCTTTTCGCTCATCACCTTGAAGTTTCCATTCTTCACGCCGATCTTAGCATATTCTGGATAGGCCTTGAGCGATTCGCCACCTCTTCCAAGAAAGTCGAGGACCCAATTCCATTCCTCCCGGGAAAGTTGTCTATAGCAGTACGTTTTTCGTATTTCCTTATAAGCATCCTCTTCTCTGAAACCACCACCCATGGAGAGAGTTACCAGATGCTGGGCGACCACATCCAGACAACCCACAAGAGGAGTGCGTGATTCTATACGTCTTTCCTGGATCATCTCTCGAGCCGCTGACATCTCGATGAGCTCAAAGGTGTTCGTTGGAACGAAGATAATTCTGCTAGGAGCTCCTGGGCGATGACCTGCTCTACCTGCCCGCTGCAGAATTCTGGCCGCTCCTTTGGGGCTTCCAATCTGGATGACCTGATCGACGGGAGAAAAGTCTACTCCCAGATCAAGGGATGATGTAGCAACGACTGCTCGCAGCGAACCATCGTCGAGACCGTGCTCCACTTTCTTGCGAACGCTCTGGTCGAGCGATCCATGGTGAAGTCCCACTTTTCCTATCAGGCTCGGATCACTTTCGATAATAGATTGAAACCAGAGCTCGGCCTGACTCCGTGTATTTGTAAAGACAAGAGAAGACTCTGCGCTTCCGATCTTCTCGAGCACCTGGTCGAGTTGCTTTAAACCAAGATGACCACCCCATGGAAATGATTCAGCATCCTTTGGAACAAGAGTCTCAATAACGATTTCCTTCTCCTCTTTTCCCTCGATCAGTCTACCTCTCCCGTCAGATCCCAAAAAGACCTCCAAAGCCTCATCCAGATTACCCAGAGTTGCACTCAATCCCCACTGTCTGACTTCTGGAGCAATGGTACGAAGTCGAGCGAGACAAAGCTCTGTCTGTACGCCCCGTTTAGTTCCCATGAGCTCGTGCCATTCATCGACGATAATACAACGCAGATCTTTGAAAAGGTCTCTACAGTTCCCTCGGGCAAGTAAGATAGACAGGCTCTCCGGTGTCGTGACCAGCCCGAATGGCAGACTCTTATTTTGCTTCTGTTTAAGATAAGAGGAGGTGTCGCCTGTCCTCAATTCAACGTCGAGGTTCAGACCGAAATCTTCCAGAGGAGCTCTCAATGATTTCACCGTGTCGGTAGCCAGTGCCCTGAGCGGCGTAATCCAGAGAACTTTGAGAGAGCGACCGTCTCTTTCATTTCCAGGTTCTGGGTCGAGTGCCTCGGCAAGCGGCCCCATCCAGACGGAGAGTGTTTTTCCCGTACCTGTCGGAGCGTGAACGATCCCCGATTCACCGTTTCTGTAGGCTTTCCAGGTCTCTCGTTGAAAAGAGAAGGGTTGCCAGCCTCTATGCTGGAACCATTTCCCGATCAACTTTTCAGCGGAATTCACTTTAATTATGACTCTTCCCAATAATTAAACGGGTCATACATGCCCGCACGAGTAGAATTGCAAAAAATCCGCCCGACGGATCGATCAGCTTTGTGCCCTGGTTTTTTGCTCCTCTTTCATAAGGACGGGGCTTGCGGGGACAGAGTCATATTTAATCGTATTTCCATCTTTATCCACCTGCCCAAACTGAAGGACGCCCGTGGGACAGCTCTGGACACAGGCGGAGCATCGTACACACTCAGGGTCTTCCATCGGTACGCCTTTGTTGGCAAAGTTCATAATATCAATTCCCTGGTGGCAGACCGAGGTACAAACATTACAGGAAATGCATTTCTTCTTGTCAGATATAATCCGAAAGCGACTGAATTTCGTATAGATATGCATGAGAGCCGCCAGAGGACAGGCGAAACGACACCACACTCGACCTGAAAACCAGAAGTAGAAGCCAACACCAATAATTCCTGCCAGGAGCGTGTCCACCACCCACTTATAGGTGAAGTAATTGATGGTGACATTCTCCTCATAGGTCGCCGTCAGATACGATCCATCATCCTTTTCAATATAGTATCCCTCATCATCTAAGACATATGCGGTATTATCTTCCCAGTAAATGTTTTGCTCGCCGACAGCTTCGCCAGTATCGCTTGTATAGCTTGACTCATATGTCTTGCCATCAATGAGAAAATCAAAGCCTGTTGCCAACCACGACAATTGATCATATTCCTCCCAGTTAATATTCCCTTCGTCATCTTTAACCGTTGAGACAGCCCACCATCCATATACACGAACTCCCATGAGGATAAGTGCAATCCACAGAATGACCTGTCCGGTCATGTTCAAGCGCGACCAGAAAGGTCCATGAGGCATCTTGTGACGATGCTCGTCTCCCAGCGTTTCAGCAAGTGCACCACAGCTGCAAATCCACCCACAGTAAGAGCCTTTGCCCCAGAAGTAAATCATCGCGGGGATTAAGACAAAGGTCTGAAGAGACCCAATCACGAGCCACCAGACCATCGGCTCAGAGGTGAAGAAGTTGTATATAAAGAGAGGCCAGGCCAGGATTAAACCATAGGCTCTCCAGTATTGTCTGCCGTGTCCCCAGTCTACCTCCGGGAAGAGGCCATCTGCCATCGACTTCAAGAACCCAGAGTCGAAAGCTCCATTTGCACCTGCCCAGGGAAGAAAGATTTCCGGTAGCAGAAACAGCGGAAAAGTTTGAATGATCATTAATGCGATCGTCTGGTAAGTAATATACGGAGTTCTTCTCTTCCTGATTCTTTTGATTCCGAAGATGACGACACAGGCGCTATAGAGAAATGTATAGTAAAATGCTGGTCCGCTCAAAGAGATCGCCAATGTGCCAAGAATATGACTCGGATCTGCCAGCGCGTCGGCAAGGGAACCTTGAAAGCTCGAAAACCAGTCACCCAGATTAAAGGGAAACCATCCCTTGTCGGCAAAAAGATTATAGACCGGTCCTGAACCCGCCTTCCACATATACATCCAGACACAAAATATCAGGAATGAAGAAAATGCCATGACTCTCAGAGGGTTCCATTCACCGTTAATAGGAACTCCCGACTTGCGGAAAAACTCAAGGGGGGCTTCGCGACCAATCAAGGCAAATGTATAGTCGTTCTGATAGGTCTCCTCTTCCTTTGTTTTGTTGTTCGTTATGACAACCTTGTCTTCCGTAATCTCTTTCGGAGCACTATTCATCAAGAGGCGAATCTTACCGTTTCCGAGCTCCGATGAAGCAAGTTTGTGTATTTTGTCGACGTTCTCAGGCTTTGGCCTTGAAAACTCGTGCTTCCGGTAACTGAGAATCACCTCCGCATTATTTTCTGCGAGGGATATAGCTGCCTCCAGCGCTGAGTCACCGCCGCCTACAACGACTACCTTTTTGTCTGAAAAGTCTGCAGGATCATGGAGTCTATTCGAAACCTTGTCCAAGTCCTCGCCGGGTATATCCAGCTTCCTGTAATTCCCACTTCTTCCGATGGCCACGATGACTGTTCGTGCCTGTATTGGATCGCCATCTTTCAGAATAACTGAGAAACCTGCCCCCTTTTTCTTTACATGATCGACGGCGACTCCTTCCTCAACTTCAATCTCTGCTTCTTTCACTTGTTGGAGCAGCTCCTCCAGAAGGCTCTCTTTCACATCGCCCGTGGTTTCCAGCTCCGTATCCGGCTCAAAATCTTTGGGGTAGGTATAGATCGGTTTCTTTTTGGGAAAGTTAATGATCGTGCTGAAGGTATTGCCAGCTTCGAGGACTCGATAACTCAACCCGTGTTTTTTCGCTCTAAGTGCAGCGGATATACCGGCGACGCCAGCTCCGATAATCAATACATCTGGGATCGAATCATCGGACAGGTCCTTCTGAGCTTTCTTCAGATGATTGCTTTCCTTGATCAGATCGACAACTCTCGCACCAGAATCTGTCGAAAACTTGAGCAGCGGAATCCCCTTCAAGTCCCCAACCACATAGAGGCCATTAATCGTTGTGCTTCCGTCATCCTGCACTTCCGGAAGTTTTTCTGCTTTCCCAGCAGGATACCTGGTATGGAGCCACCGTGTATATGGGGTCAAAATCGGGATGTACATAAATGCCGCCTCGATGGAATAAACAATCTGATAGATCATTTACGTGATTACCAGATGCAGGCCAAAGAAAATTACAGGTTTCTGGTCCGATAAGCAACTATAGTATGTAAACTGTCTTATCTTGCCCCATCCTTTAATCAGGAGATCAATAATGGGGAGGAAAACGGATGTTTAAAGACTTTCTCACAACTTTGAAAACAGATTCAATCTGGGATGTATTCCTGAAATACCGTCTCAAAAGGTCTTCTGAAGACCTTCGGCCACGCTGGTCTATCATCTTTATTCCTCTCACAATTCTGGTTGTTTGTGTCGCAGTGGGACTAATTGTCGCGGATGTGTTCGCACTGGTGGAAGACATTCCCCGGAAAGCTCTCTCAATCACTGGGCTTTTCCTTTACTTTGCCCTCATGACCTACGCTTTCTCAGCAGCATCCATGGGAGCACATATCAGGGGTGTGATCGACCGGTCACCTCTTCTGCATCAATTTCTAACTGTCCCGGATTCGGAGAAGGGGCTGGACGGAGCGCTCATCCGAGCTTTGTGGAATTTCAGTCGCTATGCTTTCTTCTTCTCATTCTTTGCGTACCTGATTCTCTTCCTGGCGCTTGTCAGCGACCAGACGCGCCTCTCTGCCATCTTCAGCGACAATATCCTGGTGATGATTGTCAGTATTCTCAGACCCGAGCAAACCATTGGATTCCTCCACCCTGTTATTTTTCCGCTTGGTCTTACAGCGATTACCATCGCAGCATTTAATTACGCCTCCGGCGTCTTTCTGCGTGGCTCTATACTCAGCAGCTACCCCCAGTACGGTGGTGCCAATCGCATAACCGGCGGTACCATGACCTTTTTCCTCATTCTTGCTACCGTCTTTTCCTATATCGCACGACTCATCATTATAGATGCCTTCGCCGGTACTTTCGGGTTCTTTATATACCCAGAGCTTCTTGCCTTCATCCTTGTTGAAGTCATGGTCCTTGGATTTCGCATCGTGCTATCCTGCTCGATCTGGCAGAGAAACAGTGTGAAGATTAATCGAGAATGCCGTGAGTATGTTGAGTCTTGTGGGTGAGTGTGACGAGTTGCGAGGATACAGATCAATGGCCCCAGGCAAAGGTAGGAAAGATCTCTAGAAGATCCACCATTTCTTGTCTTTACTTGAAGGTCCCAGCTTCTCTGGGTCGGCGGGAAAGGAAGCCCACTTGTCTAGGGTTCCTTCGGCTTCTTCTTTAGGCCAGCGCTTCGCACCTGCGCGTATATAAGAAACCAGGGGTTCCAGGGTCTTTGAAAATTCAACGTTTCTCAACCAGCGCACACCACGCTGACGGTCGTCTTCTCTCTGCTCGGGTGTTCGACTACACGCTGCCAGAATTTCCTGGGCCGTTCGCGAGATGTTTGGCTCGAAGACACCTGATGCAAGATCCTCAGCCACCAGGATTGCTTCGATCCCTGCTTCAACGGTAACAACCGGTCTGGCACCCCAGCGGATCATGGAGAGCAACCGATTGCGACTTCCCAATTCGGCCTCTGGTATAGACCTGTCAAGGGACAGACATGCCCCGGCATGAGCCAGAAGATTATTCTCTGAATAATTATCATTAGGGTGCAGATCTATAATACGCCCGCTCTCCACGAAACCCTCCAGTGGACTGAACAGAGCATCCTTAATCTGCTGACCTGCGGGGCCCGTTGGAATACCACAACTGACAAAGTGCAGCTCCTCATCTTTCTCCAGGGCTTCCTTAACCGCCATCCCCATGGTCACCTCGTCCAGCCACACATTCCAGCTGCCGCCAAAGAACAAATACTTCAACCCTTCCTGATAGCCCTTCTTGATCAGCGAGGGAGGGAATTCTGGTCGTTCTTGTGGTTCTGTCCAGTTGTCAGGTACACCGCAGGGAATCTCGTGGATGCGTTTGCATATATCCCAGTTGGAACCGTAGCGCCCCAATAATCCCAGCTGACCCATTAATGCATAGCGCTGTGGCAGGCTCACAGCGGAGAAAGCGTCGCCTCTTAAAAGGCACTCGCGAACAAACTTCCAGATATGATCCCGAGCCGTAAGGTCAAGTGCTCCGCCTTGCCGCAACTGCGAGGCATGAAGCTCAGCTAAAGGGTCACCAAAAAAGTCGATCCAGCATGGCACGTTCAAGTGTTCTGCCAGGCGCGCGGCCGCAGCTGCCGGCATCAGCGACCCGACACCACAAACAAGACCGACAAAATTCAGATCACACTCTTCTGCCAATAACTCGGGTTTAAGTATCTGTTCTGGAGTAAACGACTGGGCGTCGATGGCATCGGGGATAGGAATATTCTTACGTGACTGATCCTCCAGCAGGATCCCCAGTATATCATGCCGGGCTGCCTGAAGCGGCTCGATGAACTGACGAAGGCGTATCGAAGGCCCGGTAACAGTTGCACCTTCTTCAAGGGGCCAGGGGCCCGTTCCCACGACACATATTTTCATAAGCTCAGGTTTATACCAGCGATCAATCCGCGCAGAATCTTACTGTTGGCCAATAAATGGGCCCCAGTCAGGGACACGATTGGCTCCAGATGTGGTAATCTGATTCTGTTGAGAGCCATCATCAAGCATAATGTAGAGCTGATAGCGTCCGGAGCGATCTGATGAGAAGATCAGGTGAGTTCCGTTTGGTGCCCAGGAAGGACTCTCGTTGTTGCGTTTCCCCTGAGTCAGACGGCGAATATTCGAACCGTCAGCATCGCAAACGTATATATCATTGATTGAATTCTGGCGAGAAACAAAGGCCAGACGTGTGCCATCGGGAGACCAGGAGACGGCATCGTTCCAGCTCCCAAGACGCGTCAGCTGACGCTTCTGAGAACCATTCGCATTCATTGAGAAGAGGTGGACTCCGCCAGCTTCATTTGATGTATAGGCAATCCGGGTTCCATCGGGCGACCACGCAGGCGAACCCTCTGTTGCCTTTGTGCGCGTCAGCCGTTGAAGGTTTTTGCCATCGCGTTGCACCGTATAGATTTCAGAGTTTCCGTCCTTGCTCAAGACGAGAGCGATGCGTCGTGCCGCAGGACTCCATGCAGGGCTATGGTTTGTTCCTCCATAAGCGGCAATAGTCCAGATCGATCCCGGGTTAAAGCGGAGTGCACTGTCCGGTACCAGCTGCATCCCATAAATATTGGCTCGATTCCCATGATAGGAGAGAAAGTACTGCTCCGTACCATTTGATCCCCAGGTTGGGTTCGTTGCAATCTTGTTGAAATTCGTCACCGTCTTAGCGCCAAAGCCGTCCCAGTCACAGATCGCGATTTCCCGTGTGCCCGGAACCTGCTCGGTCACGAAAAGAATCTTCGTGCGACAGGCGCCTTCGATGCCATGAATCTGAAGAATAATCGCATCTGATACCTGGTGCGCCAAGTCTCTCATACGCGCAACCGATCCGGAAAACTTGCGGTTCAGTACCAGGCGCTGAGAAGGAATGTCGTAAAGAAGTGCAGAGATCTGAAGCTGACCATTTGATTCCTGCAGGTTGCCCATCAGGTAATACTGCGCACCGATCTTTTCGCGCCAGAACTCAAAGTTGATGCTTTTGCGACGATGATCGATGATATTCTGACGATTCGCCATGGTTTGATCTTCAGGCGGGCTGAATAAACCACTCAGCCTTAGATCATTGCGAATAATACGCGGGATTGTTTCGGTATCAAGCGACGTCCCTGTGCTGTTAAAGGGAACAATCGCGATCACCGGCTGGCGGTAAGAAACATTGGGTTTCACGGTGGGCCAGCGCTGCGGGTTTTGAGCGGATATGAATCCAGGGGTAATCAGCAGGAGCGAAACGAACAAGAGCAGGTATTTGGTCATGGATCATCCTAGTTTTTGTAATTCAAGATCAAATTAATAGAACTTCCCTTTCCCTTCACGTCTGACCGTGATGAAAATCAACAGGAAACCACGGAATCACATCAAAGTCAGACAATCAGAGGACTGAGCAGCTTGATTACACGTTTGCTGAAGAATCTCATCGGGCGAAAACCGCTCACCTCGCTCGACTTTCTGGCCATGAGCACCGATGAAAAAGGGCGCTGGGGCGAGGAAATCATCTTCAAAGAACTGCATCAGCAGCGCTATCGCCTCCGCTCGGTGCGCTATGAGATCAAAGATATTGGGGAGATCGACCTGATCTTTTCCCATAAAACCCATCTGTTGTTCTGTGAGGTCAAGGTTCGCGACCACGAGGATCCGAACCCCTGGGCTGAAGCGCTCGATAAAGAGCGCATCCAGCGCGTGGTGCAAACCGCCAGCCATTACCTGCGTACCACGAGACAGCTTCCCGTCAGTATTCGCTTCGATGCCTTTGTTGTGCATCTTAACGCTGAGGAGGCGAGCTGGGAGATCGAACGACTCGAGAACTATATCAATCCAAGGACAGTGCCAGGGTGGTATGGTCTGACTATCGAGGAAGTGGAGGAGATCGATCGTACCGGCCGCGTCCCGCGAAAGTTTCTTCCGCCAGCAGGGGAGTGAACATATGTCACTTTGCATTCGAATTTGCTGATTCGATGTGTGCGGCGAAAGCAATGCAGGAGGTGTCGTCACGGAAAAAATGAGTTGATTGCCGGAGGCAATCCTTGGAGTGCGGTGGCCCTGACTCGAGGCAAGCCCTGAATAGACGAATTCTGGTTCTGCTGTGACCAATAACGAGCGGAACCCCTGAGGTTTTGAATGATCGAGCCGTCAGGGCCGGCTCTTAACAAAGCTGTGTCAGGGCCACAGCACGCCAAAGAGTTATTCACACTAAGTGCATAGATAGATATCTATCTTGTTCAGAAGAAATGTGCATCAATCGCTCAAACCAGCAGAATAATCTATCGTGTTTCTTCCAACGTATGATACACGGCTAACCAATGCCCTTAAAGGGCGACACATTGCAGCCTGGTGTAAAGTCGTACAACGCCTGCGCGTTGATCGACGTCGCCTCAGGAAGAGGAACTCAATCAACGGAGCGCTGAAGGTGCGACACAACCTGTCTATCTCGCGGGGCTTCTAAGCGCCTGTTCAAAATCCATAGCTTTCCAACCCCTGCAACCGCTTTCAATAATCATCTCCCAACCCTGTCTACCTTGTTCCATCCTGCTTGCAGCCTGCTTCTTACCTGCTTCCCAATGCAGGTTGCATGCAGCTCGTAAGCAACTTGCAACCAGCTATATCAGGTTTTGTCCTCGACTCGAGTTACTTCAACTCGACCAGAAGACGTCAATATTCACAGCGAAAGCGCGCGTTTTCTGGCGGATATTGATGGGGAAGCAGATGGGGTGAGGAGGGATTCAAAGTGCGCAACGCCAATGCGGATGACGCAGCAAGCGGTTGCAGGGGGAGGTCAAATCAATCAGGTAGGGTGATTTGGGATCCTTCTGAGATTCTCTGCTTGCAATTTTGTTGGTTGTCGAGTGAATGGGCGTGTGCAAGCAAAGAAGTCGATCATTGTAAAAAAGCACATGTGAATGCTCCGAAACTTGAACTCGATCAATATGAGTCCAAGAAAACTATTGAGAGTTTTGGTTGATAATCTCCCATTTTGTTTAGTCCTTCAGAGAGTATAAATGAATAGAAAGCTCAAATCGAGAGAGCAGAAGAAGGTTTTTCAGCTGAATATATTCTTACTAAAGACAGAGATCAAATCATGGAACGAGGCAGTTGATGAAAAAGCTGGTGCTGAGAAAAAACTGGCTTCAGAATTGGGGTGGACTGGAGGGGTATACTATCGCCAAACTCCATTGAAGAACCCTGATTGGAAGACAGATTTTTTAGATAAAGTTGCGGAGGAAAAACTTGAACTAAAGGGTAACGCAAGTACTGCGGCGCTTCTCTTTATGGAAGTGAATCATCGTATATTCGTTCTTACGTTTGGTAGTGGTCGATACTTGTTAAAGAGAGAATACGTGGAGCCCGATTTTGGAGTCAGAGTCGTAATAAATCGCGTTAGAAGCGAAAGTATTAAGGCGCTTTCAATTAAGCAATTTGAACAGCAACTCATGAAGAAGACTGAGGAGGCGACGAGGGAGACTGAGATAGATGACTTTGATGTGGACAAGAGAAGAGATGTTGTTAGTGGATTGACTGGAACTCCTGAAGATTCAGCATTTGCAAAGAAGATATCGGGGGCAGATGGGCTTATCCTTCGAAAAAAAATGAACCCGAAGAAAGATTTGCCAAAAGTACTAAAGGAGATATTGAGAGCATACAAAGAGGAGCCGCCTGAAATCTTCAAATGGGTACTAAGAATACGGCCAATAAGTGATGCTTCCCTAATCGAAGAATATCAGAACAAGTTACTTGCGAGCATCAGAAAAAAAACTGATTCTGTTGTCTTCGACCTTCCGGACCATATATCAGAGGAAGAATGCAAATCTTTCGGTTATGGAGGAGGCGAGCCTAAAGAGGATCTCTGTATAGATCATTGGTTGAAGACTTGTCCTAGTCCTAATATAGTTGAAATCAAGGATCGTTCGATTTCCATTCTCATGGAGAATGGTGAAACAGTGCAACTACGACCTATTGATCTCTGTTCTTGGGATACCGATAACAAGAAGACTAAAGAGGTAGTAGTCCTCGCCTCTGGCCATTGGTATAGAATACGAAAGGATTTCGTTGAAGATGTGGAAGCATTTCTAGATTCCGCTCGAAAGCAAACTATAAATATTACATTTCCGAAAGCAGCGAGTGAGAAAGGAAAAACTGCTGAAGAGAACTATTTGGATTTACTTGTTGAAAAGAATAGTCAAAATGTAGTTAAGTATCATGGAGGGTCCAAAGTTCACTCTCAAGGAGATGAAGTTGAAGCTTGCGACGTCTTTATCAATCGATGTTATTTTGGACATGCCAAAATCTGGAAAGGATCTCAATCATTTAGCGCGTTGATGAAACAAGGCGAGAATGCCGCCGAAATAATGCTAAAAGACGAAAAATATCGAGAAGGTTTAAGTATTGCCTTAAAGAAGCTTTGTGGATCAAGTATAGACGGTATCCCGCGAGACTTTGCACCTTCAAGATTCGGCGTCTGCTTTATTCTGATACGAAGAGCAACTCGTGAAATACCATTCTTCAGTAAGCTATCTTTCTATAGGTCTGGGGAAGGAATCAAATCTCTTGGGTATAGACTTGCATTTAGAGAAGTTAAATTAAGAAGTTGAGATGTCGAAAAGTTGAATCGTAATATAGCTTTAGTCATTGTGCATAGAGTGTATGTAGCCAATGAAATTATTCTACCAACGAGTCCCAAAAATCAATCTCATTGATAAGGGCAATGCGGTGTCCTTGCCTACGGAGTTCTTGGGCTCTCTCAACTTTTCGTCCATAACAACTATAGCACCAGCATTTGTTTCCGTCCGCGCCAATGATCAAGTAGTCAACCTTCGGACTGAGGCCACTGTTTATTTCTCCACCTGCTCGTTGAATAGCTGTCTGTACTTCTTTACGTGTGACCCTGAATTTCCCCGTTACACAAAAGCTCTTCCCTTCGAATTCTAATTCGGGGTTCATGCTACATATACCTGATAGGGTGATTGATTTCACATCTATAGACTTGCCCTCTTCTGGGTGAGCGAATGCAGAGAACCAGTCCCTGAGTAACTGATGCTCTTTTTCAGCTATGAATCCGTCATCCAAGACACCCGAAATCAAAGAATCAATTTCGTCGAAGGGCCAGTGTCCTCTGAGATCTTCATGGTCATCAATCCAGTTTTGAAGGGATATCAATTCGTCCGTCGAAACTTTCTGATCTGCGACTATCCCTTTCAGAATGCCGTTTAGAACCTGGAGTGAGCTTGAAACGTAATCGTAGTACCCCCCTCGTTCCCGCATTGCTTTCCCGACGAACCACATGATATCTTGCAGTTCATCGTCCGTGATTACACCATCAGCTACTGCCTTTCCGATACAATCTTCTACTTCAATGAAAGGGTGTCGTCGGAATATTTCCCTGTGCCTTGCGAAGTATGATTCCAAAGCCAGCTTTTCAGATTCGTCTATCACACCGTCTGAGCGAAACCCAGCTATCATACCTTCTAACGTTGCTAGAGCAGTGTGAACTCTCTGGCGGGAAGTAGCTGGTGAAGATTCAAGAGACTCGAATTCCATGGGGTCTTCCTCCATATTCATATCTTCGGCATTCTTCAGATCTTTATCTTTATCGTTACGATCATCGAATTTTACCCAAATGGATCAAGGCAAAACCTTCAGCTATACCCTAGAAACTCCGTCTCCTCTTCGCTCAAGCTTTGCGAGTGGTTACAGCCTTTGCTATAGTTGAGGCATCCCCAGAAGCGTTGCTTGGGGTCGCTTCGTTGGTGACGTAGTTTGAGCGGAATTTTGCAATTAGGGCAGCGGGGAATCTCAAGTATCGCTTTGTTGCTTTTTCTCGCTTCTTGAATGAGTCGTTGTGTGAAGTCGAATCGCTTGTCTTCCGGCAGTTCATCTGCTGTTAAGTCTTCACGCACCTCTTCAATCATTTCCATGATTCCTGCGCTGTCTATCAGCTGCAGTCTCTTGTTCTTCTCAAACTCTTTGAGAAGTGGTCGGGAAAAGCTCCCGCTCGTAATCAGAATCGCGCCGTCTGCCTTCTCTCTGCACATCAGTCCGTAGATCTCTCTGGCGGTATTGACAGTAATCCTAGCCAGGCTGTGGTGTTTACACTGAACGAGAAACTTCTTCCCCTCTTTGTGAAGGACGAGGTCGACCCCTCCATCGGGACTTCCAATGAGACTCTTGCGAAGAACGTCATACCCATGCAGCGTATAGAGGCAACCGATCATGGTTTCAAAGTCCCACCAGTCGAGAGCCTTGATTCTCTCGTTCGACAAATCCCGACGCATCAGCATCCGCCGCGCTTCTTCAAACATGAGCGCCATCATGCAGAAGAAGGTCAGGCCATAAATAGACATCGTCAAAATCAGAATATCATGGCCTATGTATGGGAAGTAGACAATGTGCCAGATGATGAGCGGTGTAAGAGGAATCGCAAAGAGAACAATCTCAGAAAGTGTTGCGAACCTTCGCAATAGCTTGACGAAGATGATACCCAGTCGATCAGAGAATCCCATCAGAAGAAGCCCCCTGGTTTGTCAAAGGATAGAGTCGAATACCAGGGATAGGATAATAATTCTCTTGAAGAGTCGAGCAGTACTTTGGATTCTCCAGTTTAACATCTTCATCCATCCTGATCTATCTGTGGCTTTGTCATAGAATGATCCTGTAACTTCTTAGTAGTGAGGGAGAAGCTACGTGAACCGTTTAAGATCAGGTCGTTTTCCTTGACAAAGTGTCGTTTCTTGCAGTCTATGTCCACTTAGGTTGGACATAGGCCACAAAAAGTGATTGGTACTAACGCAAAAACTCAACAACTCAGAGATCTCATCCCTCAGGATGTTTTTGATTATCAGTATCTGACATCGATTCTGCAAGGCTACGAGAAGCCTCGTGATAAGATTAAGTCACTTGTTGATGGTGGTGATATCGTTCGTATCCGGAAGGGGTTGTATGTCTTCAACAAAGCGATGAGACATCAGCCTCTCTCGAGGGAGTTGCTGGCAAATTTGATCTATGGTCCATCGTATATCAGCTGCGAATATGCACTTTCCTATTATCAAATTATCCCAGAGGCTGCTCACACTGTCACTTCAGTTTCGACCGGTCGATCACGCTCCTACGAAACACCCGTTGGAAACTTTACTTATAGTCAGTTGAATCAGAAGAGATACCCCGTGGGTGTAACTTTGCAGGAAAGCGCAAAGATTCCATTCTTGATTGCGACTCCGGAAAAGGCGCTTGTTGACCGAGTTTGGATAGACAAGAGAATTACCGGAATATCGCAGAAAGAGTGTGAGTCTTTTCTCCTTGAAGATCTTCGCATAGATACAGAAACGATCACGACTTTCAATCACAATCTTCTCGAAGAGATTGACAGGGCTTACTCTTCTCGAAAGGTCAGGACTCTGGTAGCAACCTTGAAGAAGATGGCGAGGAATCAGAATGCATAGCGCTGTTGAGCTGATGCTAGCAAAATTTGCCTGTGAGACCACAGGTGACTATGTCAATGCCCTTAGGGAAATTCTTCAAGAACTGGCACTTCTAGGTCTATGGAGAGCTAAGTTTTTTGAACACGCAGCATTCTACGGAGGGACTGCTCTTCGCATTCTGTACGATCTGGATCGCTTTTCTGAAGATCTTGATTTTTCACTCCTTGAACCACAGGAAGACTTCCGTCTCGATGTCTATGCAGACTCTCTTCAGAAGGAAATAGCCGCTTTTGGTTTCGAAGTAGAATTTGAAACACGAAAGAGAAGGTCTGCAATTGATTCTGCTTTTCTCAAGACAAATACCTATGAGCAGCTGATTAACATACGTGTTGGCAAGAACCTTCTTTCTGATTTCCATCAGAGACGTTTACTCAAGATCAAGTTGGAAGTGGATACAGATCCTCCGCCAAAGTTTCAAACAGAGATGAGGTACCTCCTGAATCCAATCCCTTTTGCGGTTCGCAGCTATTCTCTTCCAGATCTCTTTGCAGGAAAAATGCATGCGATTCTCTGTCGCAATTGGAAGAATCGCGTTAAAGGGAGAGACTGGTATGATCTCGTCTGGTATATCTCTAATCATCCTCAATTGAATCTTGAGCACCTGGAAGAGAGGATGCGCCATTCTGGAGATTACCAGAATGATCTTAAGTTGAGTCTCGAGGCTTTGCTCGAGCTGCTCCACGAAAAGATTGACGATGTAAACTTGGAGCAGGCGAAAAGCGAAGTCCAGCCTTTCTTGAGAAACCCGGAAACTGTTGCGATCTGGTCGAAAGAGTTCTTTCATCAGGTGATCGAGAGGATTGAGGCGGATTGATTGCAGGCATTTCTGCTGGTCTTTGACATCGCATGGTGGATTCTTCGAAGCCAAATGGGGGTAACAAGATGTGTTTCGGATCACTCTAGATATCCTTTCTGCCTCAACGAAGAGGACTCGATCCGTCAAAAACTCCTCGACCATCCCATCGGGTCATGTTTTCATCCACTATGAAAAAGATGATCAAAAACTTCCTACTCAGCTCGCTGGTACTGACCGCAATCCAGGGGACAGTCACTCTAAGCGCCGCCAATGATAATAACGCTTCCACGCGAATAAGATTCGACATTCTGATTCTCGACGGTTCTGTCTATCGAGATGGACATACCGAAGCAGAAGTTCTCGATATCGGAATCACCGATGATCGTATCACGTTTCTAGGAGAGGTAACGGATGCCTCTGCAACGCAAACGATCGATGCAAGTGGACTCCTCGTCGTTCCTGGTTTCATTGACACGCATAACCATGATGATGACGCAGATTCTCATGACGTCTATCTGCTACAGGGCGTCACAACGATCGTTGCGGGGAACTGTGGCAGGTCTCTGACAGTGGAGAATCTTGCTTCAGCCTATGATGAGTTCGACGGAAAGCTTGGAACCAACTATATTGGTCTTGTTGGCCATAACCAGATTCGCCGGGATCTCGATCTCATGGAATCTGAATTGAGTGAGCAAGAGCTTCAGCAGATGAAAGACCTTGTGAAGGGTGGCATGGAAGCCGGAGCTTTTGGCCTGTCGACAGGACTCATCTATCGCCCAGGTTACAACTCGACAACAGAAGAGATTATAGAGCTGGCTAAGGTGGCAGCAGAGTATGATGGGTTGTATGCCTCGCATATACGAAACGAAGGTCCGACCGTTCTGGATGCGGTCGAAGAAGCGATTCGCATAGGAAAAGAAAGTGGAACTCGCGTTCAGATCTCTCATGTTAAATGCGCTGGACCTGCCGCCTGGGGCCTCTCCGAGCAGTATATCGGACTTGTTGAGAAAGCCGTTTCTAATGGGCAGGAGGTGTGGATGGATCAATATCCCTACGCCGCTTCTCAAACAACCATCAATGCTGTCATACCCGATTGGGCGGAAAGCGACTGGGAATCAGTCCTCAAGAATAAACGGGACGAACTGGAGCAAGGTGTTGGAGAGCTGATTGCCGGAAGAGGTGGCGCAGAGCGCGTCTATATGGTTTCGGGTCCCTTCCCGAACCGCTTTCTCAGTGATGTCGCAGCTTCCCTCAAGAAAGATGCGGTGGATGTTGTGATCGACGATGTAGGGCTTGGTGGTGCATCGGCTGTCTACCATATGATGCAGGAGGAAGATGTAAAGACATTCATGAAGCACCCTCGAGTGATGGTGGGGTCAGATGGTCCGACGAAAACTCACCCCCGGGGGAGTGGAAGCTTTCCTCGCTTCTGGGGGCATTATGGACGTGATCTTGGTGTGGTTGGTGAACAGTCAAGAGTTCTGAAAACCTCCACGCTGGCAGCTGAGCAATTCAGGCTGATTGAGCAGAATCGCGGCCGCATCGATGAAGGGTTCTTCGCCGACCTGACGATTCTTGATCCTGGTGAAATCATTGATGAAGCGACATTTGAAGTTCCCACTGAATCTAACAAGGGGGTGGAATATGTGATCGTCAATGGCAGGGTAGCGGTCGAGAATGGAGAGAATACTGGAGCCCTGGCTGGGCGAGTGCTCAGGTCGTATGATTCAAGGTAGGGTTGGTCTTTCAATTTCTTTGCCCCGTTGAAACTTTTGATTGCGCAAATTCGCAAACTCTCCCTTCCTATCTCCATAGCAAATAGTTCTCTCAGGGTTAAATGATGATGATCTCACCTGTCTTTGCCTGTTCTCTAAGAACTGCACTTATTTTCCTGTTCCTGGGGCTCTATCAATTTGCCTCTGCCAAAACAATCTATATGTCTCCTCAAGGAGATGATAACAATGACGGCCTCACGAAAGAGGCTCCGGTCAAGCAACTGTCACGGGCGATCGAAATTGCCGAGGATGGTGACACGATTCTTTCCTTCGCAGGGGAATATGTTCTCAGCGAGCAGGTGATCAACAAGCCGTCTGATGTGAGTGTGACAATCCAGGGAAGTACAGATGCTAACTTTGAAAACCCTGACATCGAAAATACCCCATCACTTTATAATGGTTGGGAGGTTAATCGTGCACTCACAATCATCAACGAAGGAACAGGTCGGGTTGCTCTGAACTTTAAAGATTTCATCTTCGAAGATGGAAATGCAACGAACGAAGAAAATGGTCCCGGCAAAGGGGGAGGAATCTATGCGTCAGGTATAGA
Organism: uncultured Candidatus Sumerlaeota bacterium; assembly: GCA_964437365.1. GTDB lineage: Bacteria > Sumerlaeota > Sumerlaeia > SLMS01 > SLMS01 > CAYTGM01. The sequence continues at coordinate 357,379 of CAYTGM010000002.1, forward strand.
CCTCAACATAACGGGATCGATTATCCGAAATAATATCGCAGCTTCTGATCTGGGAGTCGGCAATAACCTGGAATCTGCCTGTGGGGGAGGACTCTATATTGAGGGCGGAGACCTGACTCTTGCTGAATGTCAGTTTATTAATAATAAGGCGGCGGCTCTCGGACTGGGTCCAATACCGGAGAGAGGAGAAATTATTGTCACGGCCTTTCCCGGTTTCGGCGGAGGTGTTTACTTCCTAGGCAGTGGATCTACCAGTTATTTTGAATTGGCCATGACGGCCTGCGTCTTCCTGTCTAATGTTGCCCAATGTTCAACTGCAGGTGGAGAAAGCGCGGTCTTGGACGGATGTGGCGGAGGACTTTTTATCAATGTGGAGCCACCGGTGTCACGGGCTGCGAGTTCCCTTGACTATATGCTCGATGGGAATCTCTTTGAAAATAATTCGGCGAATAAGTCAGTTAAAGGAAACGGATTCGGAGGGGGGGTCTATCTACAAAACCCAACCAGTGGCACACCTTTTAGTGACAGTAAGATCACGATATGCAACGGAAGCTTTGTTGGTAACACTGCTCATGCGGGGGAGGGTGATGTCGTGCCGGGCACAGGTGGTTCTGGTGGAGGTTGCTACTTGAATGGTGCTTCAGGACTGGATGTTTTCATTAAAGGCGTTGATTTTGAAGGGAATAGCGGTAGTTGCGGAACCTCTTCAGCCTTTGGTACCGGTGGCTCTATAGCAGCGAGTGGATTGAGCTTTCTGGGAATTCGTGAGTCCTCTTTTGTTGGCGAGTTTGGGGCTAAGAAGTCGCGTGATGGGCGTGGTGGATCTTTGGATATAGCTGAAACTATAATGTCTATATTTATAAGCCAGTTCGAGGGGTGCGGCGCTATTGGGCCTTTGATTGATATTCCAGGGGTGTACACGGCTTTCGGCGGAACGATATTCTTTCGAACTGATAATGGATCAATCTTCGGACCTACCTTCGACTCTGATACAACAATCTATATCGATAGCAAACTGGTTTCTCTTTCAGAGATGCCTCCTCGCGGTATATCAGTTCAAGGGTCAGGAGAAGTTATCTATCTGGACAAACCGAACCCGGTGAAGCGACAACCAGTCAGGGGTGTTCTCGCCCCTGCATTCGCTCATCGCCTTGTCGCCAATACTTTCGTCCAGTCCGTTGCATCTTCCCAAAGTGCTGTCTATAATGAGAGTGGAGATCTGTTTCTGGTCAATAATCTGATTAGTGGCTTCCAGCATTTTGTTGAAAACGTCAGCGGAACGGGTGAGCTTCGCCATAATCTCGCAGAAGGAGATATGGGTCTACTTGCAGGGATGAATCTCGAGAATATCGATGCGACGTCATTCCCTAACTTCAGCCAGGCAAACGCGGACCTTCAATTTGATAGTAACAATGGTATTTATATCCTGGGCTCCGAGTCAGAGGCTATCGATGCTGGGTATGATATTGCTCAGTTTGACCCCAATCGGCCGGATATCCTTGGGACAATTCGACCTCTCGGAAACGCATTTGATATTGGGTGTTACGAGTCTTCCTTCAGTTCTGGAGGAGGTATAACTCTCCCTCAGGTGATCAGCCAGTTGTTGAGTACAGGCTTTTTGGGTGCAGACGCAAACAACGACAGTATTGTCGATTCGGCGGATGCGCAGACCATCATCAATAATCCGTGAGTTTCTCTCGACTGGATCTAGTTTCGTAGAAGGCTGACGCGATGAATCGTTTAAAGGTGAAAACCCTTTTCATCTTTGACTTGCGCAGGGGTGGTTTCTTTCGTTAAGGTTTTGAAAAATCTTAACTTGGATGAATTCGTCATGGTGATGATGCCCCGCCCCCTCCTTGCGCTGGTGATGTGTTTTGTTCTTTCGGTTTGTGCTTTTGCCACCGATTATTATGTCGATCCCATTAATGGGGATGATGATAATGATGGGTTAACTCCAGGAACGGCCTTTAAGCAGCCGTCAAAGGCCTGGGAAGCAGCCGGTGACGGCGATCGTGTTTTCATGGTTGCCGGAGGTCTTGATCCCTTCGAAATCTTCGAAGAGGAGAACAGTAATGAGGATAAAAGTGTCACGTTCAGCGGAGGCTGGAACCAGGACTTTACCGTACAGGACACGAATACTCCCACTGTGGTTGATGGCGGCGGAATGGACCGGCCTCTGACCGTTGAAAACATGGGGATGGGTAACATTCAGATCGAGTTTGACAACTTTACATTTACGAACGGAGATGCCTCCGATGAAACAACGGCACCTGGAAAAGGTGGTGGTATATATAGTCATGGCGTTGACCTGACGATTACGAACTCAACGATTTCCGGTAATAAGGCGATCTCTCAATATGACTCAAACACCTCTCCAGGCAATGCTGCCGGAGGTGGTATATATGTTATCGGAGGGTCGGTTACGATTCAGAACAGTTCGATTCAGGGGAACTTTGCAGCATTTGTTGATTTCTCTGATCCCGGTTCTGATCCTAACGGTTCTATTACCTCTTTCCCGGGATTCGGAGGCGGCATCTATCATGAAAACGATGATATGTCTGGCTTCCACGACCTGACGATTACAGATTCAACTATATCCGGGAACACCGCACAGAATTCAACGCAGGGCGGCGGAGTCTTCTCCATTGATGGATGCGGTGGAGGGATTTTTTCTCATCAGGCTCCAACGGCTTTAACTGATCCACCTGCATCGATACTCATCCAGAATTTAACGGTGTCCAGCAACGTTGCTAATTCCAGCATTGGAGGTAATGGTTTTGGTGGTGGTATCTATCTCAGAAGAGGTGGCTCGGGTAATTTTATCGGTGGAGCAATCGACGTTACCACTTCCACCATTGAGAACAACCTGGCTTCTTCAGGAGATGGGCTAACGTCTTTTGGTACTGGTGGCCTTGGTGGAGGCTTGTTTCTTGAGGGAGACCGCGGTCCCAGCGTTACGATTACAGATAGTGTCTTCACAGGTAATGGCGGTAACCAAGGTTCATCGACCGCTTTCGGAACGGGTGGTGCCATCGCCACGGATAATGCCGGCTTTTTGCAAGTTGTTGATTGTCATTTTGTTGAGAACTTCGGATGTAATGGTTCTTTCGATGGTCGCGGAGGTGCGTTAGACTTGATCGGGACAGCGGCCTCGCTTCTTCGTTGTATCTTTGATACAAACATGGCGCTTCTTCCACCTGAGTCTGTCCCTGGAACCTATTTCGGCGACGGAGGTTGTGTTTTCTTTCGCAGTTTCGACAGCTTCGATTCTTTCCGCGTTGATACCTGTGGCTTCGCGAATAACACGGCGGTCTGCGAGCCAGACAACCTCTTAAGAGGTGCAACCTATCAGGGAAGAGGTGAGGTGTTCTTTCTCGACAGGCCCAACCCAAGTAGTCGTGAGACTGCTAGAGGAATCTTCACAAACATCTTCTTTGCCAACATGATTGCGAATACCATTGTAAGCGACACACCGTCTTCTGATGCTGCCTTCTACACTCAGAAAGGTCGTCTGGCACTCTACAATACTCTCGTCAGTGGTTATGACAGCGTTGTCGAGAATGAAACGGGATTTGGTTTCTTCACGAATAGCCTGGCAGAAGGAAATACGACATTAGTATCTGGACTGAATACTGAAAACTATGATACGACGACAGACCCCAACTTCAGTCAGGCGAATGCAGACCTTACCTTTGACGAAGTCGACGGGATTTACAAGATAGGGTCGAATTCCGATGCTATTGATGCGGGCCTGGAGCTTTTCATCCCTGTCGAACCCGATGATGAGCCCCGCCTCGATATTATTGGCGTCGCGCGCCCTCGCGGTGATGGCTATGATATTGGTTACTTTGAGTCAGCTTTCTCAGCCAGCGGAGTGACGCTTCCACAGGTCATCAGCCAGGTTCTCGGGGGTGGAGGCTCTGGGGCAGACGCAAATAATGACAATCTCGTTGATGCTGCTGACGCTCAAACGGTGATTAATTCAAACTGATTGGCTTCAAGATAAGCAAAATCAATATGCCCCCTGTCACCTTCCCACTTGACAGGGGGCGGCCTATGAAGATGATTCCACGCCCGCCGGAGAGTGATCCCTAGGAATTTCAGGCAGCGACCACGCCCGTTACCTCTGTTTGAATGACCAAAGGCGTCCCGGCAAAATCAGGTAAGCGTTGGTGGACGATTACCTATCTAACTCATAGAGAATCAATGCTATGAAAGCTCCTAAATCGACCCTTCCCCAGTCTGCTGATTACCAGGAAAAATGGTATGTTGTAGACGCCGAGAATGCCGTCGTCGGCCGCTTGGCCGCTCGCGTCGCGAAACTTATTCGTGGCAAAACTCTTCCGACTTATACTCCTCACCTGGACCCTAAAGTCCATGTGATCATCAAGAATGCCGACAAGGTTGTCTTCACTGGTAAAAAGCTGAGCGACAAGGTTTACTACCATCACTCAGGCTGGAGAACCGGCGTGAAGTCAATCACTGCGGAAAAGCTTCTGGAAAAGAAACCAGAGGATGTTCTTCGCAAGGCCATCCACGGCATGCTTCCTAAGAATCGTCTTGGACGTAAACTTGAGAAGCACGTTCGCATCTACAAGAGCGGTGAATACACCGGTCAGCATGATGCTCAGCAGCCAGAAGTACTGGCCATCGACACTAAGACTGTTAAAGTCGGCGAATAACGAGGAGATATAATAGATTATGGCAACAAAACTTGAACAATACCTCGGAACTGGCCGTCGCAAGTCTGCTGTGGCTCGTGTTTACCTTCGCCCTGGCAAAGGCAAGTTCCTCGTAAACGGACAGGACTGGAAAAAGTACTTTGGAGATCGCCCTCTGCTTGAGCAGTACATGAGGTCGCCTCTGAAGGAAACTCAGACCCTGACCAAATTCGACGTGATTGTGAATGTCTTCGGTGGAGGTCCTAAGGGCCAGGCCGGAGCGATCCGTCATGGAATTGCACGCTCTCTCATCAAAGTTGATGCAGAGAACCGTGGTCTTCTGAAGAAAGCTGGATACCTTACCCGTGACTCACGTGTTAAAGAACGTCGCAAGTATGGCTTCCGTAAGGCTCGTAAGCGCAGCCAGTTCAGCAAGCGTTAATACGCACCTCTTCAGTTCATCTGAAATCAATCGCCCCGGTGGAAAGTCTTCCATCGGGGTGTTTTCGTTATATACAAAGAGCCCAACCAGGCTGAGTCGCTTTTGTAAGATCGCTCTTGCCCGCATTTCTCACCAGCCATCTACTGCAATGATTAACCCTACGAAAGTGCTCGACCATTCTCTGATGAAAGAGTGTTAGAAAAAGTCTCGGCAGGGGACCAGAGCCCCGGATGGGGCTCTATTTGAATAGCCCGGGGTGACCGAAGGGAACCCCGGGTAGAGAGAATGATTGCTTGGTCCCCGAAGGAGGCCAACAAGGCCGTCAGATGATTGTGACAATGCGAGTTGAATCTATATGAAACGCGCGTAGACAAATAGACCAAGGATCTTCGTTCGCCCCCTTCTGGGACGGCTATGTATACACACCTACCCCAGGTTCCCTGCGGTCACCCGGGGCTATTCATATTCGACCCCATCCGGGGCCGCTGGACAGCAGTGGACGCATGGTTGACACGCGGGAGCCATTTCAACATTAAAAATACATCCGCCCGGATCCGCTGGTTTTGAACGTCACTCTAGAAAACCCTCTAGCACGGGTAACTCAGGAACTTTCTCGTAGCTTATGGCTTGTCAGAAATTCTGGCTGTCGACGAACCATGTGGCCAGAGGCTCTGGCTGCTGGCAAGAGCTGTCAGGTTGTCAATTGTCCTCATGCATCGCTTCCAACCTTTATTCTCTACAACTACTCCTGGCCGCCGGTCCAGGCAGTCCAGAATCTGAACCGCAAGACTGATCGCATATATTTATATTTCAGGCGTCTGCACACAAAGTGTCTTAGGGCGGAGTTGCTTAGAGATAATGAATCTCTCACACATTCTCAGTACCTAAGAAGCTTTGGGGAGAGGTTCTTCATGTAATGCAGAAACTGGCTTGTCGTCCATTTGGAAGAAACAGCCGTTAAGTATATCAAGAATACGTAACAAATGCTGTTGACAGTCAATCAAAACCACAGAAACAAAAGAAATCATTGAATAACTTGTTAGCGCAAAGAAACTGAATGAGACTCCGCATCTACATCGAAGCCACAGATAGCGAGAAAGAAAAGACAGTCGCAGCAATCGACGCACATCTCGCGACTCTTGGTGAGATTTCGGAGCGGCAGTCTGTGCCATACTGGAAGGTCCCTGTATTTACCGAAGTGCTGAGGGTGTTTTCACCTCGGCTCGAGCCCTCCCAGATATTCGCCGACACAATGAGATTTCTAGGCACTGGATGGACACACGACGACGAAACTGCGCATCTAACCAAGGTAAATGCTGCAGAATTTACGTTTCCCGGCATTCGAGACATATTCTTGGACATCGAACCACTCGACTGGGGGCGCGATTCAGGGGTGATACCGCGCTTTACTTTTGAGGATGTGGTCACCATCGCAGTTGGTAAAGGCGATCTTTCGGATCACGCTGGGAAGACGGCTACGATAAAGGGGCATTCTTTTGATCGCCACAACACGAAGACTTGGAGCTACGCTATTGAGATCGAAGGTGAGCCTTATCTTCACTCCGCAGATGAAAGTGCACTCAAACCCAAGCGCTAACAAGGCGCCACAGTCGGACGTGGCTACGCCACGCCGCTGCGCTTTTGGTTATGTGGCTATAAACGGATAGGTCATGCCAGGTTTATACAGAAAAGGCGAAACATATGTTTGCACTATCGTGACTGGACCAAGTCACGTGTTTCTAGGTTTGAGGTTGTCCGAGTCAGCAGTTCAAAGCATAGAGTTTCTAAAGCTTCAGCCTAGTGGTTCGTGCTCCCATGGTGAGCTAGATGAAAATGAAATTTCAAATGCTATTAGCCAAGCAGTAGAGCATGCCGCCAGCGAGTTTGGCGTCGAGTTTTTCGTAAAGTATATTGAGTATGTGGCAAACGATAGTCCTGGGTACGAAACATATCAGCAAGCAGCGCGGTGTATTTTCAGAGGTATCATTCAGAAGAATGAGTTCAAAGTAATCAATGAAAGTGATGCCACATAACAATGCAATAAACACGGATAAACAGCTCCGCGGCCTTTTTTCCGGTTCGTTTCACTCTACCGTAAAAGACACTGCTCCGTTGTTTCCCGGTTATTTATGTCGTTAGGTAAATAAATATGGCAAACGAACAATATGTCTTCATCAGCGAAAAAGCGATTCCAAGTCGTCAGGAGTGGCAAGAATCTATTGATGCCCTTGGATATGACTTTCAGTTGGACTCTGAACTAAAACCAAAAGAAGATTCAGGCTATTCGCCATGCAAGCTTGAGGGGAAAGAAACAGGAATAGAAATTTATTATCGACCAGTTACCGAGTTGGTCGACGATCCTTCGGAAATCGAAGAATTAACAAAAGGAAGAGATTATTGCATTTCGTTTAGATGGGGCGGCTCTATGGCAGAGTGCGCATGCGCAATTATTGCTTCTGCAGCCTTAATAAAGAATTTTGATGGAGTCGTTTCCTACGAATTCGAAGAACCTGCCGACCTAGAATCACTAATCAAGGACTTGGAGTTCACGATACCAGAAGCCAGAGAAGAACTGTCATCCAAGAAACCAATCCAGGTAGAAAAAGCTGTAAGCAGCTCAAGTTCAGAACCTGAGCCTAAGAGTCAACCATGGTGGAAGTTCTGGAAATGAAAGACCTAACAAGGCAGTGGTATCAACTCCGGTTCACGCTCCGCACTTCACTCCGTGATACACTTTGACGTTGGGCATAGCAAAGTGAACGACTCTGCGTGGACAAACTATAGATTTGATGATCGCCCGTACTCCGTGCTAAAGATGGCGCCATCTGAATACATAGAATTCCTTCAATCAGTCAAGTCGCGCCTGAGGCAAGAAGCGCTTATTCCCAATGATGTACTTGTGGATATTGAAAATAATGAAATGATTCACGATCTCTCGTTGCTCCAAGAGGTTAACCATGAATTACACACCATTAGGGCAAGATGGTTTTCCGGCCAAACAATTGATGAGTATTGGCCCGACAATCTTCTGGTGATTGGCAGGTCAGGATGCGGCGATTACTACTGCATTTCCACAGACAAGGCTTTCTCTGGTGTGAAAGAATATGACCACGAAGAGGGCGTGCTGAAAACAGCAACGAATAGCATTTCAGAATATTATGAATACATCATGAAAGAGGTCCGTGATGAGTACCTCTAGGATAAATGCCCAACAAGGCGATTCAGAAGGGACGCCGCTTCGCGGCGCCCCTGATCTATAACGTTAAAAGAAGAGAATAAACCACCGATTGGCGCCGATGAACACCGATAGCCCCTTCTACAAAGCAGGGTCTGATAGACTGGCTGGTTGCGCGATGGAAGTTCATGCAGGGATAGGCAAGATACTCAATATCTCAAGATCGCTCGATACCGACTGGGGTATATTATAAACTTCAAACACCCACCATTGAAGTGGAAACGGGTTGTCAGATCAAAAGAATCGGTGTTAATCAGTGCCAATCGGCGGTTGTAAATCTTCTAAGAAATCAAGCCAGCGGCCGGAGCCGCTGCCCTCAGTGACAGGTATGTAAAATGGTATTGAACCTCATCGTTCTGCGCTCTCTAGATATGGAGGATCTCGCCCAATTCTATAGCGCGCTCTTTGATCGACCACTGGAGAAGCATAGACATGGTAGCGGACCTGAACACTTTGGCACGGAACTGGGAAACCTCGTTTTTGAGATATATCCAAAGAGAAGTGAATCTGATGACACGACCTCAGTGCGGTTAGGTTTCCTCGTGGAGGATGTTGAGAAGGTGCATGATAGAATATCCCGCTTCCCCATTAGAATTATTTCAAGCCCCAAGTCATCCCCATGGGGAATTCGAATGGTCTTTGATGATCCCGAGGGGCATAGAATTGAACTCACTCAGCCTCTGCCAACGGCGAATGAAGCTTCGAGAAACGGATAGATTCTGATGGCATTTGATCTTCTCTCAGAAATAATGACTCTAACGGAACTTTTTGAAAGAGCAGATTTTTTATCGTTACTCTAAAGAACAAACTGAACAAGTCGCCTAACTAGGTGCTCATGCGGACGTGCTGACGCACGACACTCAAATTTGGCGTGTGGGATATAGAAATGGGCCTGCAAACCGAGAGATTAATCGGCATTCTCGATGACCTGATAGCTCTGCTCAGATCTGATAACGAAACTCATTGGTCAGCATGGATGGCTAGAGCGAAAGCTAGACTGGAGAATTCAGACTACTCGGGAATTGAGTATCTACTTGGCGCATACGGTGGCATGAGCTCATTTAATGATTTGATTATTTGCCAGAGAATTGAGAACGGAACTTTTGTTTGGACAGACCAAAGTAAAATGAAGAACGATAGATTAGATGACTTACGATCACAGGCCTGGGAGTTGGCAATTTCCATTAAGCATAACCATAAAATTAAGTAAACCTGAACAAGTTGATACAGCCAATTTACTCCCTGCGGTCGTTCTTGGCTGATCATTAACGTTATCAATGAAATAGATATGATCGACTGGAATGAAACAGAATTTATAGAGTTTTTAAACGTCTTGCCAGAGAATGGCGAAGACTTTGATATTTATCGCGCCTTCACTGCGAAGCAAGAAAAGCTTAAGCTCAGTTTACGAATAGACGTCAATCTTGGCGATGTGTCGATTGTTATTTCGCATGAAGAATTTAAAGCGCCACTGGTCAATCTTATGATTTTTCAATGTCAATTGGCGAAGGTAGTGAGGTCGGAGAATGTTGAATACATCGAATTTTCACCTGGTCGAATATTTGGTCCTGGATTTGACCAGAATTACGTGATTGAATATGGAATCAGACTTTTTAGGGAACCCAATTGGCGCCTTGAATTGTTTGGCAATTGATTTGATATTAAATGTATAGATCGGAAATTGACCCTTTGCTCCGCTACGGGCCAATCCCGCTGATCCATGTACGTTATGCGTGAGAAGTTATGAATATACCCGAAAGCATGAAAGACGAATTGCAAGCCTGGAATAATGGCAGCGGAATCGACCTAGAGAGTTGGATTGGTTGCAGTGGTAACTTTTCGTTGGCCGTCGGCTACACGACCGTATTTTGTCCAAAATTCGTAGAATTTGAGGGCTACATCTTCTGTCGTGATGAGCCAGTTAATGAGGACTTCGTACAAAATATAAGAGGCTTTGAATCCCAGGAAGGTAGTTCTCCAAAGTCGGTCGAGTGGGTAATTAACCATCTGCATATAGCTGACATCCATCACCGAGGCTGCGATGATATTTCTACGGATAAGCTCATTCTTATCGGGAACTCGCTAAAAGAAATCTATGAAGCAAGGTTGGCATTGTTGTTTCCTGATAAACCTTGCGAAGTTAAATTTTATATACCGGGAAATCCGGATGACTTTGATGAATATCATTTGACGTTCTGGCAGAAGAAGCATGAACATAAGTAGGCATAACAATTTTGTCCAGCCGACGCTTTGGATTACGCTCCGTTTTGGGGTGGCTTCGCCACTTTACCCGAAAACTCCGCTTCGCCCAAAGCACGCCTGACAAAGGCGTTATGAGTCAATTGAGCATTAGAGTATGGAGCTAGGAAAAATATATAAAGAAGTATCTGTTGATGAGTTTCACGTAAAGCGTGAAGGTGATTCATTCACAGTATCTTTTGAATTTAGCTGCTCTGGTGAGACTGTTAATGCAAGGCTTATTGGAGTTCGTGATTTGGATAATTTATCTGAAATTATTAATGCAGATCGGCTTTGGATAGAGAAAACAGAAAATACTCAAGTTGAGTTTGGAGCGTTTGCATTGGGTGTGTCCCACGAATATTTTACCGAGATTGTCTTCGATGCACTATCGTAGTCAAACTCATAACAAAGCCGTGCACCGCGAGCAATTTTTCCGTCCCTTTTTTGTGGCGGTCGCTACGCTGCCACAAAAAATCAACTCCAAACTTGCCGCGTGACGGCGGTGTTAACTGTATTTAGTATGAAATATCGAACTGGAGAAAACGTCGAGCTAGAAGATAGAGTGATTTATTATACTGCCGGCATTCCACTGGAAGCCTCTGTGGTTTTTATTAGTTCGCCAATGCAGTCGGTGCATGGATATGATTGGTTATCATTTGAGTCAAATATTGAAGGTATAGCGATTCGCTGGCAGGACCAAGATAAAGCAAAAGAGCTTTATTGGCCATCAGCCGCAGAAGGCGAAATGGCAGATTTTTTGGTAACCGATTCTGATGATGAAGATATCAAATTTGTATCACGAGCAAACAGTTAACAACCGCATGTTGTCGGACTGGTTTTCCGCTGCGCTTCCCTCCATCGTATGACCTCAGACGTTGAATAACCCTGCGATAGTGTTCGAGAATTCTCTGATAAAAGAGTGTTGGATAAAGTGTCGGCAGGGGACCAGAGCCCCGGATGGGGCTATTCATATTCGACCCCATCCGGGGCCGCTGAACAGCGATGGACGCATGGTTGACACGCGGGAGCCATTTCAACTATGAAAATACATCCGCCCGGAGCAGCTGATTCTCGAGTCACTCTAGAAAACTCCTATAGCCCAAGTTTCTTAAAAAATTTCTCGTAGCAGACAGCTTTTCAGAAATCCTCGATAGACCTGTCTATATCGTCAGCCTGATCTTGCTTTTCTTCTTCAGTAGGGAGATTCAGGCACTGCATCAAGAAGCTGGCGAATGCACCTAACGACCATAAGATCAGGAAAACAACGACTCCTCCTTGATATAAAAGGTCTGAAAAAGAGGACGAGTAGCTTTCATAGGGCATGTCTATCAGATAGGGAAAAATGAATATTGCCAGTGGAACAATGACAAACATTCCCACCGACCAGACTGCTAATTGCCTGAAATACTTTTTCTGACGTTGTTTTGAGAACCTGAGAAACAATTACCTCTCCTCCAAAAAGCCGGAGGATTATATTTGCAGTCTACTTCGCGACTTCGGCCAGGCACCTTGGTCCGTCAGGCAGCGCGACGATCTTGCAGCGCTGACCGTGGCTTTCCATAGCGCCGAGGATCGCTTCGTTCATGTCGCGGCTTGGAGTCATGCCGGTGGTCCAGATTGAATCTTCGTTGAGGTCTTTATTATAGAGAATCACTTCATGATCCTGGAGAATCGAGAAGAAGCGCTGGGCAATCCATTGCCCTGGGGTAAACTCCCGGCTGTGTGACAGCTTCTCCATCTTGCGTTTGACGGTATGATTTGTATAGACAAGGTCGTGGAAGGGTTTAGGTCCAATCCCTTCCTCCAGGGCAGCAGCAATAACGATCGTTCCTTCCTGTCTGAGAACGTGTGTACATGTGCTCAGTGCAGAGACCACCTGGGCGAGTGTATTGTCAAAGGGAGCCCCACCGCCGCTTGTCACCACGATGTCCATGGGCTCTTTGACTTTCGTCTCCATCTTTTCGGCGAGATACTGCATCGCTTTAAAATGTGACTGAGCAAAATGTCCTGCAAAGATAGATTCGATATGACCTTCAGGAGTAAGGATCGCTGAGACGGAAAGATCGACACTAACCGCATTTGAAGCTTCGATCCCAGTCATGTGGAAAGGGTTGTCAGTGAAGCCTCCGTAGCGAGTCTTGCGGTTGGCGATATTATTGAAATCGTAGATTGCTTTGAGGGTATCAATTCCACTCAGGCCTGGAAGAACAATGGACCGTCCTCCAGTAAATCCAAGAGCGATGTCAGGTCTGACTCCTCCGAGAACCACTTTAAAATCGGCCTCAACAAAGCTCTTATTCACGGTGATCGGGAATTTGAGGCTCGATGATTCGCCGACGTTGATTAACTGAGAAGCATCAAGAGGATCATGAACAATAACATTGCAACTTTCGCGGATTGAAGGTTCTACATTGTTGATAATTTCTTTTGGTGCACTGACTTCCCACATGGGAGGCGTCAGAATAATCGTGATATTAGCTTTATCTATATCAGAGTCATCTTCGATCATCTCGATGACAGTTCTCAGGACACCCTTCGAGAAGATATCCGAGGCGTCAGTTTCTACTGCTATGGCACATGTATTTTTCCCTTTAGTCAATGCAGCGATAGAATGCTCCCCGGAAAGAGCACCGATGGCGCCTAACACTTCGGAAGGGGGATCCTGGCATTCATTCAGACTGTGGGGTCGGTAGCAGCGCCCGTTAATCCAGTTGTCCGGAACGTCAATGGGCACAGATTCACTGCCATAAGGCAAATTAATGTGCATTGATAGAAAGTACTGTCCTGAGTAGAGTTTCGATTTCTCACTTAACTTCAAGGACTGAAATTATGTGGTCAAGCAAAGCGAGTGTTTTCAAAGAGATAGTTTTGCGGAACCGGTGAAACTAAATCCAGAAAGTTGTTCTTTGATCAGCCATTTCCAAGGATCATTTTCATCTGAGACCACCCAGCTTTCAAATAGTTGCCGAAAGTCTTCGGTGAATGGGCTGCATGGAAAAGCGTTCTGGCTGCATAACCTGGTCGAAAATAGAATTTCCTGAGACATTCCTGACGAATCGTTGCCAGTTCTTCTACTGAGAGATACTTGCTGGGCATCGCCGGAAGACCATACGCTTCCTTCGGGATTTCCCCATCTTTAAGAAGACCTTCGGCCACCGCTTCTCTGTACAGAGGCGTGCCTGGGAACGGATAAGGATAAAAGATCTCAAGGAAATCTGGATCGAGACGTTTAGCAAACTCAACATCCTGCTCGATGGCCTCGCGATCATCCTCTGGCAATCCAACAAGAATGTAGATGGAGCGACGGATTCCAGCCTCGCGTGTCATCTCGAGAGCCTTCTCTGCCTGCTCCACGGTGGCTTTCTTATTAATCTTTTCGAGAGCCTCGTTCGAGCCTTTTTCAACACCGAATGCAATCAACCAGCAGCCCGCTGATTTCATTGCCTTTAGAACCTCTGGCTTAACAGTATCAACGCGCGAGTTACTGGCCCATTTAATGTCCAGTTTCTCCTCTTTAATACGCTCGCAAAGCTCGATGACCCATTTCCCGTTCTGGGTGAAAAGGTCGCTGCGGAACAGGAAGTTCCGGATGCCGTGCTCATGAACGCATTCTTTGATCTCGCCGATCACGTTTTCAACAGAGCGGTAGCGGTTCTTCAAACCTGAAACCTGGTTCGCCAGACAGTAACTGCAGGAAAACGGACATCCTCTGTTCGTTACCAGCGTCGTCTGAAGTTCTTCCGTATCAGGACGAATATAGAGACTGTTGTTTGTCAGATGGCGAGCCGGGTAGGGGATAGAATCAAGGTCCTTTGGCAGGGGACGACTTGGGTTCTGAACGACTTTCTTTCCATCGCGCCATGTTAGGCCTGTAATCTTCGAGAATTCAACACCCTGAGCGATCTCCTGACAGGTCTCTTCATACTCTCCTCGAAGCGCGAGGTCGAGCTGAGGCCATTCTTCCATTGTTGGGACATCAAGAGTATTAAAGTGAGCGCCCTTTGCAATAGTCACCATCTCTGGTTTAATCTTTTTGGCGAGCTTGGTCGACTTCAGGTCGTCCTTAAGAGAAGGCGTCGTGATGCTGAGAATCAGGTAATCGGGCTGGAACTCTTCCAGATCGCGCTTAAATCTTTTCCATCCCCATTCTTCGGCAGGGTAGTCAGTCAGGCGGCATTCGAGGCCTTCATTTTCAAAGACAGCGGCAGCATAAAGGAGATCGACCGGAGGCCTGAGTGCCACAGTCTTGAGTCGATCGATCGGCGTCTGGCAGCGATCTTCACGGATAAATTTGCCGGTTGGCGGTACTACAAAGAAGGCTCTTTTAGTTTTCTTGTCTTTAGTCATCATTTGGGGGCTAACGATTGAGTAGGTGTGCTGATTTCTCCGAGCATAACTGGCGAGGAGGTTTCATGCTCTTTGATTGGTAGTCAAGTCTGTTCGGCGGATATGAGCCAAAGAAGGCATATATTCTTCAGCATATTCTCTCCATGCAAAAAATGGGTTAATTGGTCGTTGTCGGCAACAGCTTATTTGACAGAAGGGGCTGAAAAACAAGGGTTTCGTGGTGTAATAATTTTGACGCGTTCTGGAACGTATTGCTTATCGCTCCCAGTTTAAGTCACCTCACGCTCCATAAGAACATGAATAACCTGGCTCTACCTTGCATGGCCCCCGCATTGACCGTGCATTCGAATGCAGGCTGTATGCAGGCTGGAAGCAAGTTGCAACGAGGTAGATGCAGGGAAAGCTTTGCCCCCTGGGCGCGCCGATCGGTGATCGGCGCAGTTAACGTATGATTTTCGGCCACGTATGGGGTGCTGGGGGAACGCCACTTTGTGGTTCCCTGGGAGCGCCGGTCGGTGACCGGCTCTTTTAACGAGTGATTCTCTGTTATATAAGGGCGCCGGGAGAATCTCCTTGATCAACGCGCGCCCAGCAGCCCCCCTTCCCTATTTGGTTGGTTCTCTCTCACGAATGGTGGGGGATAGTTTAAGGTAAAGTTGCCGATCACCGATCGGCGTTCCCAGCAACCCCCCTTTCCCACCAGGGTTGGTTTTCTCTCATAGTTGATGGGAGATTTCTTAAGGTAAAGACGCCGAACCGGCGTTCAGCGTTTCCAGGGGTACAAACAACGATAATGCCTACATTGCATGGCGGCTTGCGGTTCGATTTACCTGTGACCGTATGCCCAGCCATCAATTTCCTCAAACCAGATGTGTTTTTTGTCGGGATAATTCTGTTCAGGATAGTAGATCAGGTATTCGCGCCTTTGAGCTCCATGGCTTGCCAGGATGCTCAACACCCATCGCGTGCCATCGTATCTGTTAAGTTGGTTCTGGGGCAGGCCTTTGAGGGAGCGATAGCTGAGATCGCTTTGATGAAAGGGAACGGCTGGTATCGCTGAAATATATTCAGGTACGAGGATACTTAGGTCTTTGGGAGGGCGCCCCCGATTCCGTTCGTAATCTTCGATGGCGTCTACGACGGGCTGAAGCTCTTGAAAGTAGCTCTTGTACGCGTCTATCCGTATATTCCAGCCAGCATTATAGGGCTTCTGAAAGAGGTGAAGTCCGTATGTTGTCAATGTGAGGCCCAGCAAAAAGTCGAAACTAAACTGCATAAAAGCGGAATGCTTTTTTGATACTACTTCTTCAATGAAGCACATTGCGGTGATCAGCGGAGAGAGAAAAAGTAGAGTTGCCCAGACTATCAGGGAAATATCCAGCCCAGTAGGGTCCTGCGTGAGTGTGAGTGCCTCCCGATGGTACTCAAGATGTGTCATATATACGTAAAGAGGGATTGAGGCTCCCGCAATGAATGTAAAGAACAATGCGAGCGATTTCAGAAGTGATTGCTTTTTGGTTCTAGGTTTTCTGGCCATCAGTATTCAGAATCATTCCAAACAGTGGTGCGTGTTCATCTTTATTTGACTCACCTCAACCAGAGAAGAGATTTCTTTCCGATATCATAATCTGATTGATGACTCATCCTTTTCCGGGTGATGTGGTGGGGAAAAGTCAATTCGGGGTTTTTTGTGGAATTTGATGTTCGACCTATGACGATTGGAGAGATTTTGGACGGCGCTTTCGAGCTTGTTCAAAAGGATCTCAAACTGCTTTTGGGCATTGCCTGTTCAATCCTGCTTCCATTTTCGTTAATTAATCAGATTCTGTCAGTTCGTTTTGAGTCTTCGATGAATCAATGGGAACGATTTGAAACGACCCCTGCCGAGGTTCTGACCTCAGCCTTAATCATGATGGTAGTGGCTCTCTTCGTCGCCCTTGTGCCACAGCTTCTTGTCACTCTCGCAACGATCAGGGTGTTCAAGGATCGGATCTCAGGGGTCACTCCTACCTATAAATCAGCGATCGTGTTCTCTTTGAGAAGGTATTTTCCGTATCTCTTAACGATGACTCTTCAGTTTCTAGCCATCGTAATAGGTCTGTTTTTCTGTTTGATCCCAGGGATTGTAGTGGCATTAGCACTATCCCTCGTGCCTTATGTCTTTGTGTATGAGGAGGAAAGTTACTTTGATGCGCTGCAGAGGAGCTGGAAGCTCATCTTCAATAGTTCCAACTTTTTGACAGTTTTTGTCCTTGGTCTTGTTGCAGCAACACTCTCCTCATCGATTCTTGTTATTCCCAGCGTTTTTCCTGTCGGTCCTTATATCGGAGTTATTATGTTCGCCGTAACAATGACCGCTTTATCCTTTGTCTCATCTGCCATATACTTCGTCCTTTTCCTTTCCTGCAAGAGCACTTGTGATAACCTCGACGTGACGATGCGAGTCGAATACTTGAAGAATAAACTCGATCAGAAGGAAAGAAAACAGGAGCAGCCGCTGATTGATTTTTCAAGACCAGCGGACCAGTGATACTCAAGTCGACCAAAGAGTGAGTTCCAATAATTGAAAGTTCAATCACCAAAAGGCGAGTTAGAAAAGGAAGAGGTCAACGAGCTGGCTTCGGGGATTCTGAACGGTGATGATTATCAGTTGGACAAGATATCGCCTGAGAACGTTGAGGATTTAGTATCGAAGTTCTTCGGCTTTATTGATGACCTTTTCGCTCCTGTGAGGAACTTTGGCAAGGCTTTGCATGATGCAAGCCCAGTTGCATTCCTTCTTTTAGTAACAATACTGATTATTATAACCGTGGCACTGCTGTCTCATGTGATATACAGCGTCACCGTTACCCTGAGGGCAAAGTCCTCTATTATAAAGCAAGCAAATAAAGAACAGAAGAAACTGACGTATCTGGATGTGCAAAGACAGGCAGATGAGGCAAAGGAAGAGGGAGATTATGTTCTGGCGATCAGGCTTCTCTCTCGTGCGATTCTCCTCCGTATACACGAAGTGAGCGGAAAAGCACAAAAACTGGGAATGACAAACCGGGATTACCTGAGACTCTTCAAAAACACGCCGGTTTTCGATCAACTCAGGAAGCTCATCAGAATGATTGATTTGAAATGGTATGGAGATCAGTCCTGCTCTGTGGAGGACTATGAGGTTTGCCGTCACGCCTATGAAGATGTCCTTAAGTACCTGAACGGAGTTAAAGATGCTCAATAGCCGAAATGTGATTCTCGGTTACATCGCTCTTTCACTCCTTTCGATTATTTATGTGGTCCTGTCTCTTGCTCAGCCCCCCGACAGTGAAGGAACAGGGATCGACAGCTATGGAACCTATTCTGAAGGATATCGAGGTGTATATGACCTCTACGCAGATTTGGGATATGAAGTAGAACGGTCTCTTGTTCCACCGGGGAAGAACATCAGCAATGACAGTACATATGTGATCCTCGATCCAAGAAAGGAATGGGTTGAGAATGAGCCTCTATACTTAGTGGAGTTGATTGATTGGGTTAAACAGGGTGGCGAACTGATATTCGTCATGCCCGTGCTAACAGACAACTCTGAGTATTCAAGTGTTTCTTATTCTTCAGGCTACTACGATGAGTTCACAGAAGTCATGTCGGAATACCTCGGATTATCAGGATTTAATCTGTCTAGACATGATCTCGATGAATTCCATGAGATAGAGACTTTTGGTGATCAGTTTGAATTCACCAGAGACGATCTGTATTTTTCCTTTCCCGATGAAAACCTGCAAGCAATTGAAATTGAGAGAGATACGGTATTTGATGAAGTGATATCCGTTTCTTGCGGAGAGTCCTTCGTCTATCTGGCAGGGAAGCGTCATCTGGGCTCCGGGCACATCATCTTCGTTTCTGATCCGACACTTTTCCGGAACGTTAATTTGGCCAATGGAGACAATGCGGCCTTCGCGGCTTCTCTGATTTCACCCGAAACAGCACGAGTAATCTTCGATGAATACTATCACGGATTGTCAATTCAAGGAAACCCTCTTTATTTTCTGACGAAGGGTCAGATCAGTCTGATCGTTTTGATGACGACCTTGTGTCTTCTTGTCTTTTGCTACCGGAATTCAGTTTCTCTTGGGCCACCAGTTCCGCTGGAAGGGGATCGGTTGAGGGGGCTGGAAGACTATCTATCCGCAGTTACCTCCCTCTTTCTTCGTTCCAAAAAGGACTTATATCTTCTGCAGGAATATCGAGAAGCATGTATAGTTCGCCTGGCAAGTGAACTTTATCTGCCACCTGCTTCTCAATCGGAAGAGCTTATCCTTCAGAAACTGGAGAGAAAAGATAGTCAAAGGGCAGAGAGGCTAAGAAGTATATTCAATGAGATTAATGATTTCACAAAATCAACACGTTCTCAAAGGGGCTTCTTTCAAAGAACCAAAGCCAGAAACAGAACAATGATAACACTTGCAAGGAAACTTAAAGAATGTCTATAGAAGCACTTTATGAAAAGCTCTCGAAAGAGATCCATCAAGTTGTTTACGGAATGGATCAGACGATCGACTTTGCTTTGGCGTCACTCTTCAGCAGTGGCCATTTGCTGATTGAAGGCGTACCTGGGACTGCAAAAACACTACTTGTTCGGACCATCGCATCGACAATGGAGATGGATTTTTGCCGCATTCAGATGACTCCTGATTTACTTCCTACTGATATACTTGGCCTGAGTATTTTCCAGGAAGAAAAAAAGGATTTCGTTTTTCGTCAAGGACCTGTCTTCACGAATTTCCTGCTTGCGGATGAGCTGAACCGTGCTTCAGCGCGAACTCAGTCTGCCCTTCTTGAAGCGATGCAGGAGCTTCACGTGACTTACGATTCAAAGGACTATGAGCTCCCAAGCCCCTTTATCGTTTTCGCGACGCAGAATAGTATTGAACAGGAAGGGACTTACCCTCTGCCCATGGCCCAATTGGACAGGTTCATGTTTAAGGTGATTGTGGATTATCCTGATGCAGATACAGAGGAGCAGGTGTTGAGAAATCACCACGCGACGGGAGCTCAGAATACGCCTGAAAAGCTTGGCGTTTCAAAGGTCGTCGGACCTGGTGAAATTCTTGAAGCGCGTGAGATAATCCGAGCGACATTTGTTCGTGAAGAACTGATCCAGTATATACGTAAGCTATTGCAAAATACGAGAAACAATGATGATCTCTCTGTTGGTGCGAGTCCACGCGCGGGGTTGATGCTGTTGATGGGAGCGAAGAGTTTTGCTCGCTTTGATGGTAGGGACTACGTCACACCCGACGATATTAAGACTGCCTTTCTTCCTTCTATGAGACACCGAGTCGTCTTGAGTGCTTCTGCAGAGCTTGAGGGGATATCAGAGGATGAAGTTTTGGTCAGGCTTCTTGATTCTATTGAAGTACCACGCTAATGAAAATCGTACCCGGTAAGACCCTTGTTCTCTCGTTGGTTTTCCTGGCATTGGGAACCCTGGTTGGATATTTTGTTCCGCTGCTCTACAGTATTTTTGCATTTCTCTTTCTTTTGTTGTTGATTGCAGCATTCTTTGATTTTCTTCGTTTGAGGAAACTTCCACCTTCCTTGAAGATCGAAAGGGAGGTACCTGAGAAGGTCGGTCGAGGAAGTGATGGTGAGATCATTGTGACAATTACCCGTGAATCAAGTTCTCCCGAGATCTTTGGAAAATTCAGAGATATTGTACCCGACGCCGCTAAGCCCAACTATTCGACGCATGAATTTCATTTGAATGGCTCTCAGGCAGAGGTCATCAGGTATAAATTGAATTTTCCTGAGCGCGGACATTATGCTATTGGAGGCACGTTTCTTAGAGTACGTACCTCTTTAAGCCTCATGGAGATTCAATGGAAGGTGAGTCAGAATAATGAGGTACGTGTGTTGCCCGAGAGTCTGGTCGTCGATGATGAGCTCAAGTCGAACCACCTGGCTGAAATCATGTACCTGGATAAGAAGCGTCACTCCAAGTTGCGTGGAAATGGACTGGAGTTTGAATCCCTGAAAGAGTATAGACAGGGAGATGATATTTCGAGGATCGACTGGAAAACCTCGGCAAGGCAAAGACGGCACATCATACGCCAGTACCAGGTTGAGCACCACCGAGATGCGATGATACTGATAGACTGCGGAAGGCTGATGGCTACCGACACCGGTGAAGGAACAAAGCTCGACCGCGCCGTTGATTCCGCCTTGATGCTTGCAAGAGTTATTCTAGGCAAAGGCGACCGATGCGGTATTGCATTGTTCAGTGACCAAGTTAAGGGGTTTGTGCCTCCACTATCAGGAGAAGCAACATTTCAAAGTATTGTCGAGAATGTCTATGATCTTCAACCAGATGGAAAAGAAACCAACTTTGGGGAGATGTTCGCACACTTACAGGCGAAGGTAAGAAAGCGTTGCTTGCTGATTGTGCTTTCCGACATGTCGGATATAGAGACTTCGGTTCAGTACAGGGCTTCTCTCCAGCGACTCTCGAAGCGCCATATCGTTCTCTTTGCAGCTCTTCAGCATCCGCTTCTGGAGAAAAAACTCCTCTCCAATGTTGAAACGATGGAAGACCTCGGCAACGCTGCTTTTGCTGGAAGATTGGTCAGGCAGAGGAAAGATTCGATCGATATACTGAGAAGTGGTGGAATTTATACAATCGATGTAGATCCACGTAAGCTGACTATACCTCTGATCAATCAGTTTGTCGCGATTCGAGAGAGCAATGTGCTATGAACCTTCTTGATGAGTCTTTCCCTCAAGATTTCTTTCAATCATGGCCGAGTAGTTAAGTATTGATGGCGTGGCATCGAATCCATCGCCCTTGAGTAGCCAGGAATACCGTTCCCCCCAAACGGTCTCTGTTTTCAGTCTCTTCGCCCAGGCTTTAAGAATCTCTGCGAGGGACTTGCAACTTCATAACATCAAGCGCCTGTTTTTCTTCACGTCAGTTCCCCCGGTATCATTTTTGACTTTCCAGCTCTTTCAGATTTCAAGAGCATAAATCCCCGGGATATATAGACGATCCAGAATACCAGGGTTGTTCCCGCGAAAACGAACCTGCCAGAGTCGCTTAAATTACTTTGTCTCAGGTAGCTTTCTACAAGGGCGGCAAAGATAAGCATTAATGAAATGCCGTATATAATGGGCACACTTTCCTTGCCGATCATGACAATTTTCTCGGCTCGCGCGTATTTGCCCGGAGCGATGACAGCTGCGCCGAGGCGCAATCCAACAGCACCGCAAATCAGAATAGCACCGATCTCCGTAATTCCATGTGGGAGAATCCAGGCCCAGGATTCAATGTATATGCTCGCATTATGATGAATTGCGAAAAACGCTCCCAGCACCATCCCGTTATAAATCAGTAGCCAGAAGCAGGGAATGCCTGCGAGAATTCCAGTCGCTAAACATAAGAGACCGACTTTAACATTATGGGTGAAAAGGAAGCTTCCAAAGATGGCTTTTTCACCGCCTGTTTCATCTCGACCCCCTCGTAGAATAGAGAGTAACTGCTCTCTTGAAGAGCCTGGCAAGCGTGTTTCACCTGCAGGGAAAATGGCATGGGCATTTATCGGATCTTCCAGCACGAGAAAATATCCCGCAAGGCCTCCAACCATGAACAGGAGAAAGGCGATGGTGATATATTTGAAGTTCTGAGCCAAAGCCAGAGGAAATGAAGTGAGAAAGAAGTGACGGATTTTGCCGGCAGTATTTCGTTGAGGCGGCAGGTAAATAACACTGTGAGCACGGGCTGTCAGGTCATTTAAGTAGCGAATAAGGGGGGCATCATTCGTTCTCGAACTTACCTGCGACAAGGTAACAGTTGTTTTTCGGTAGAGTCTGTCGAGGTCCTCCAACTCTTCTACAGAAAGAAACCTGACGCTGGATTTTGCCTTCTTTAGCAAGATCTCGAGTTGATCCCACTCTTCCTTATGTTTCTTAATGAAGTCGCTCATGAATTAAACAAACGGGACAAAATATCGATGGGCCGAAAGATTTCCTTCCAGACACCTGAAAACGTTGAGATTTCCTATGATATTGCTGGAGTCGGCACAAGGTATATCGCGTGGCTTCTTGATCTGCTGATACTGGGCTTATTGGCGTTTCTACTCCTGGCAACGCTGTTTCTGCTGGTGATGACTGAAGTCATTTCAGTCAATTCCCTTCCCATGACTGATTCCAGTGAAGACATTATCGATGAAAACGGAACCTTTAGCCTCTATGGAACAGCGCTTATCATGCTTATTCTTGGGCTTGGAAGCTTTTTCTATTTTGGTCTTTCAGAGCTTTTTATGCGCGGCCAAACCCTCGGAAAGAAAGTCGCTCGAATTCGTGTCGTGAAGGCAAACGGCTTCCAGCTTGATGCAGGAAGTATCGTCATCCGCAGTGTTTTCCGGTTGATCGACCAGATTCCCGTTGTCTGGCCTGTTCCTTTTCTGCATCCAAGCCATCAACGACTTGGAGATCTTGTTGGTGGAACCGTCGTCATTTCGGAAGGTACCCCTGCCGAAGCTCAAAGGACTCAATTGAGAGAGTATCTTCAGGGGTATTCACAAGAGAACATAAAGTATCGAATAGACCAGAGCATCCTCTCCAGGCTGAGTGATGAGCTGATTGAGACCATCGAACATTTTCTTGCCCGATCGAACCAGATTCCCCAACACGAAGCCAAACGGCTTTCCTCTGAAATTGTTGCTTTGGTCAATCGCGAAGTCACTCTTTCAGAGTGGCCCGATCAGGGTGATGAGACGCGGTACCTGGAGGAGCTGATGGGGGCTTATCTTAAGAAACAGTATAAAAGAATCGGCTAGGTATAGATAACCTCAAAATCGCATTCCTGGAAGGTGTCGAAAGAGAGCGGAAGCGCTTTTCCGGGCCAGACAAAGGTGGAAGAGCGGTTCTGAGGATAGTAAATGGCTGTATAGAGGGTCCCGTAGGCTCTGTCGAAGTCGCGGCGAAAAAGTGGTGGATAAAGAAAAAGGGCCGAAAAAGCTTCGAAAGTCATAGTTGGGTCGCCCAACTGTGCCGCCAGGAGCTTTTCACGTTCGACGCTGCCCGTCATTTCGACGTACTCTCTCCAGTCTACACGGTCCTGATGGTTTGTTGAAATGGGCCAGCGACGGAACACGGGAGGGCGATCGGGAGCGAGATAAGCAGTCATCTCCTCGCCATAGGCATCGACCACTGAAAGGTTGTAGGCCATGTTCACTGGAATTTTAGAGCAGAGCTCTCTTACTTCTGTCGTTGTTTCACAGGTTTCAAGGGCATAGCGAACGAGCAGGGGAACTCCGAAACCGTCTCCCACAACCCGCCTTCCTCCGAAGGTGAGTGAAATGACGAGTCCATCTTCATTTATGCCGTCAAGGAGTCCCCAGGCACAATCCGTCATTCCGATGATTTTCTTTTTCAGGTACTTTGTATAGACAATATTCGCTTCCCAAAGGTGAGGGCTGTAGTCATAGTTCCTGATGAGTGCAGGTTCGTCTCCGGGCCAGATCGCCTGCGAACATCCTGTCATGAAAGGAGTTGGCTTATAGAGAGAAAGAAATCTGGAGACTCTGTCAGAGCCTCCAGCAAGATCAATCAGGTCTTCATAGACTGGCATGAGTTCAGGCATATAAAATTGCAGCATCCTGCGGCAGTCTCTGTAGGTGGGCCTTTGGCGATCACCTTCTTTTAGAAACCATTTCTCATAGGACGGCCAGTAGGCCTTGAAGTGGGTCAGCCATTTGAACCCCGGTAGAAGCTCCTTGAATACATGTACCCGCCTTCTCCATTGTATATCAACAGCATGGGCGGGTGTGTAGGGGTATTCGATCATAGCATTTTGAAGCCACCTACCTCGGCCTTCTGGGTTGCGAGTGGGACTTCGTCAGGAACAAGAGGACGACTGACAAACTGCTTACGAATCCAGCTGACCCAGGCCTGGGCTCTAGCTGTAAGACGGAAATCATCGTCCATTAAACGTCCGGGAGTCAGAAGAATTCCGATGTCTGCGCCTTCATATAGATAGCTTCCTGGTTCAGCAATTCTCAAAAAGAAGCCCGCATTCTCGCGTTCAACGGTTCGCCTGTGGGTCTGAACACGAACGAAATCAAGACCTGAAAAGTCATCACGAAGATTCCAGACCCCTGACCTTGGTGCTTCTTCAATGAGCTCAACACTGTCATCCGTGTACTTGATGACCAATTGGCTCCATGCGTCTATATTGTCTGGATCAGACCAACGGGCATTCAATTCATCCACATCAATTTCAAAGTCTATATCCATGTATTCCAATAGATGGAAGAGGAAAAGCGGGGCGTCGGAATGCGCAAATGCAGAGAGATTTGTAATTGAACTTGCTCCGGTCAGTCTGGGGTTCACCTCACCCATATAGAGCTTTCCCGAATCTTCATCAAGGAGGAAGTCGATCTCGAAGTACCCTCGAAAACCCATCTTTCGAAGTTCTTCCCCGAAAGCCTGAGTCATTTTTCTGGCCTGGTTTCTGATCCGTTTTGTAAAGGCATCAGCAAAGACTTCATTGCCGCACCACCCACCTTTGTAAGGTGTGAGCTCCTTAAAACCGACCAACTCAGTCATCAGTGGGCCAACGATTGTTCCGCACCTTGTCACACAAGCTTCAATCGCTGTCTGACGGCAATTGATGCGCTTCATGATTTTAACTTCTTTTTCGTCGATGATATCCTTCTCGTGTTTCTTCCAGTCCTTCTCATTGCTGATGAAGAATGTCGTATGACCAGAATCGCCGAATGAAGATTGGACAACGAGATCATCGCCGAGCTTCTTGCTCACTTTGCGGAGTTCTTCATAACTCTTAACCTTCGCAATGACGTTGGGAACCGAGGGGACCTTTGCCTTCTTGCCGATGCGCGTTGCACTCACTTTATCATCTACTTTTTCACGCAACTTGGCCTTAGGAAAGCAGACGTCCAGTTTCAATTCTTTTGCCAGCTCTTCGGTTTTCTCATCGAAGAAAAGAAAAGCTGCCTTACCACCAGGTCCTCTAAAATTGATATAGTCAACGACCTGTTTGTGCTGAAGAAGATAATTAACGATATCTTCGATGCTTTCAAAGGGCTCATGAGGAAACTCGTCCGGGATGAAAGCATTGGGATGAGCATAATCAAAACAGTTAATATAGTTGATGAAGCGGAAATTCCGAACCCACTCGTCAATATTCAATAGGTTAAAGTTCGTAGCACTGATGAAGTAGATCGGGGTTTTATTTGTATAGAAGAATCGCCGGATATCAGAGATACCCTTGAGTTTCTTTTTCTTGCCCCTTGATCTGTTGCTGGCCAGTTTCCCCCGTTTCGCCATGGAGGTTCGGCCGCCTGCCTTAGCCATCGCTTTTTTCGGAACATCAACTTTCTTGACGGAAGCAGTGGGGTTTTTCTTCTTTGCTGCTGTCTTCTTCGCTGTGGTGGACTTCTTGGTCATTGCTTTGATCCCTTGTTTGGATTGTCTAGTTTTGACCTGCTGGTGGTGCATAATCTTCCCGGAAGCGCTTTAAAGCTTCTTCTGTGAAGACGTGTAAACCATATTCTGGTCGATAACCGTGAATCTCTTTAACATCGAGCACATTCAGGTAATCAAGAATTTCAAGGCTGAGTATCTGTCCCGGCACCAGGACAGGAAAGCCAGGAGGGTAGGGCGTCACAAAGCTGGCTGAAACAATCTCGTCGCCGGCTTCAACGCGTTTTCTCAGCCCGTCATCCATGGGGAGGTATTCACAGTTATCGGCGTTATACGAATAAAAGAAAGCCTCCCTTGTTCTTCCTTCCCTGCTTTTCGACGTCGGGTTGTCACGAAACGCAGAATGAAATCGACTGAAATTCGGAAGGGGCGGCAGGTCTTGAATATACGAGGTCACCCTCTTCTCAAAGATCTTACGCTCCGTCGAGTTCATCTCCTCTTCCGTCTCTTGTAATTCCTTAGCTATTTCAGAAAGTACCTCAATGAGGTGGGCAACCGTGCCCCGTGTCATCCCAATGTGAATCATGAAAAGCACAGTGTTTCTGCTTGTCTTATTGATTTGAATATCATGATTGTCTATCAGATACTGTTTAAATGTATCTCCATCCATGCCTGAAGCACCGCACCTAATGGTAATCCGAGTTGGATCGAGTACAAACTCGTCTATATCCCATGCTTCTTCCATGTCTGACCATCCTTTTTCTGGATGGTAATAGTATTCAAGGCCTGATGGTCGATAAACGGCGTCGATCATGTTCTTGGGGCCGAGGACCTGAAAATACTTTCTAATGAGAGGGTTCTCATGGATCTGTTCCCTAAGGGTGAGCGACAGTTCAAGACTCTTCTGGACAAATTCATAACCTTCAAGTTCAACCTGTCTTCTCCCAACATCCAGAGAAGCCAGAATCTGATAGTTCGGTGAAGTTGATGTATGAGTCATGTAGGCTTCATGGAAACTGTCACTTGCCTTCTGCTCAAAATCCTGGTCTCTGATATGGATCATCGATCCCTGGCGAAGAGCTGTTAAGGTCTTATGTGTGGATTGAGTTGCATAGACACGTATACGTACCTTTGATGGATCAGGGTACAGCTTTGTGTTCAAAACAAATTCTTCGTCCCAGTCATCGGGGGAGCCGTGTTCTTCTTTGAACCTGGCATATTGCTCACGATATCGATCGCTGCTGTATTTTTTCTTGAGATGTCTTGCCGACCACATTCCCGTTCTCGTTCGGAGAGTTGGCGTAAAAGAGGCATAGGCAAACCACGCCTCATCCCAGAGAAATATCAGGTCACTCTTGATCGCCAGCAGCTCTTCCATCACATTGATAGGATCATAGGTAATTCCATCAAAGGTACAATTTGTCAGGAGAACCATCTTGGCCTTGTGAAGTCGACCCTCCTGTTTAAGTCGGAACAGCGAGGCTTTTATATCATTGAGAGGGACTGCACCATACATGGAATACTCGTGTAACGGGTAGCTGTCAAGATAGACAGGTTGAGCTCCAGACAAGATCAGGGCGTAATGATGGGACTTATGGCAATCGCGTGAAACTAAAACAATATCATCAGGCTCAACGAGAGCCTGCATGACAATTTTATTGGCTGTGGAAGTTCCGTTCGTGACAAAGAAAGTCTGCTTGGCGTGAAAGGCACGAGCCGCCAGCTTCTGTGCTTTCTTCAGAGGACCCAATGGCTGAAGCAGGGAGTCCAGCCCACCTGATGTCGCCGATGTCTCAGCAAGGAAAATGTTCAATCCGTAGAACTTGAGCATATCCTGAATCCAGTGCGATTTAGAGATCGACTTTCCTCGTGAGATAGGCATGGCATGAAAGACACCCGTAGGTTTCTGGCTATAAGTCTTCAATGCCGTAAAGAAAGGAGTCTGAAATCTTTCATTGATACCTTTCAGGATACTCAGATGCAGTTCCTGATAATCCTCCTGTCTATAAAAGACACGCCTGAACGTTTTGTCCAGGTGCCCGGCAATCTCTTCTACCGGCGCATCTGTCACGAGAAAAAGATCGAGTTCAGGACGAAGCTCCTTGATCGCTACACCCAGCTCTAGACTTCTTTGTCGTTCGTCCCCTTCCAGATTTACATCATCATCGATAAGCTTCAGGTATCTTCTCAGGACATTAAGATGGTTTTTAGATTCATGAGGAAAGCTGTACCGGATCACGACTGTTTGAATATTATGATTAAATAGAACAGCTATAAGTGCATCTTCGAAGCTTCTGACAACGACCATGTCATAGATGAAGGGGTCCTCTTCTCTTCTCATGGAGAGAATATTGTATCGTAGCTCCTGCTCATCCTGGTCATCAAGATCATCGACAACCAGAGTTTCAAAATAAGGGCGAGACTCTCTTTCCTCGGGAGCAGGACCCTCGAAAGCACGTTGTCCCTCAGAGCTTTCTATGGTATCCAGATTGTATGTACTCTTGAAGTCACGCCGTCTGTACCCATCGCTGACAAGACAGCGAACAGTGCGCGCCACAAATTTGGATAACCCAACGTAATCCTCAGCGTCGATCAACCTTTTGCATTCGCGATATGCACGACGTCCGGGATAAGCCCAGTACTCTTCAAGAGGTTTGAGTACCTCCAGTGCACGGTTAATTCTTTCGAGGCATTTCTGAGTGGCTGGTGAGTTCTTATCTGATCCGGCAAGCTTTGACGAGGCCATCTTCAGTTCATCCCAAGTGTCAGTTCTCAGACGGGATGCGATGCGATAAAAGTCAAGTTCTGAATCAGTTGATGGTTCAGAGGGGCGCAATACCGGATCTATACTCATGAAATCTCTCTCTGTATTTTGGAATCGATTTCCGTTTCATTCGGAGCAGGTTTCTCAGACTGCCGTCCC
>CAYTGM010000003.1:0-269370 GCA_964437365.1 uncultured Candidatus Sumerlaeota bacterium
CTGGCTTTCATCAAGGAAGCTCAGAAGAACGTGACTGGTGAAGTGAAGGTGAAGTTGTATAAGGGGAATGTGATTCCCGTTTCACGCACGTCCCCCTATTCACTTTATGATGAGTCGATTGCGACGATGGAAGGTGGCGGAAGCTACAATCAGGACGACGCGACGGGTTTCCTTCGACTTCAGGGTCTTCCCCTTCGTGTACAGTCTCACCACGCCGAATGGGGCAAGCTGCTGAAAAAATAGGCACTTTTAGAGGAACTTTTGCGCATGAAGTCTTGACGATCCTTAAATAAGTGCCATGCTTGATGGCGACTACGATGAAGAGAACAAGGCGAGAATAGTGCTCAAAGGTTTGAAATCCTTTAATGCAACTTAATCTCAAGCCCCCAGCTTGGAGACTCATCCTGCCATGAAACGGCGTTTCCTAAACACCATATTTCTGACCTCGATGTTGGCGTTGAGCATCGAAGCCACAGGTACGCGCGTGTACCTGAAGAATGGCGATGTGATAGAAGGACAGGTAACACAAAGATCTGAGAGAACGGTCACCATTCAGACAACCGTATCTGAACTGACTCTCCCCATGAGTCAGGTGGACCGTATCGACGAAGGCGAGCCCGGAGACACGGAGATTTTCCAGGCTCGGGAAATGATTCGCAAGAATCAACTCGCGGAAGCGGAACGTTTTCTTCGTCTTGCGGAGCAGGCAGGAGCCAAGCCCGAGGTTCTTCAAAGTGTCCGTGTTGAAATTAAGACACTTCGTGATGAAGCGGAAATGCGTCGCTATCAGGAGTTGATCGAAAGAGCACGCGCTGCTGCGCAACGTGGTGAGAAGTCGAACGCCATTGTTGAACTGGAAGGGCTTCTTTCACAGCTCGGCCAGGACAGTCAGGCGCGACAGGAAATCATTGATATTCTTTGCTCCTTTCACTTGACCAATGCGGAAAACTTTACCGATCGAGTAGAACTGGACGACGCGGTGGAGGAACTGCGTCGAGTGATAGAGCTCGACCCAAGCCGACCGGAAGCCTATGCGCAGCTGGGAGATATCTATAAATTCGCGACTGCGACATACAATGAGGCAACACGGAACTATATCAAAGCTCTGCAAATCGGCGAAGAGAGCCTCTCCAGAGAGAGAAAAGGGGCCATCTGTTGGGAAACCGCTGAGATTTATAGACAGCTGAACAAGAAGAAAGAGGCAGCTGAATATTATCTCAAGACTTACGAGCTGACTCCCGAACTGAACTTACGCTTGAAAGATAGATTTCAGGAAAGCTTTCTTGCCTTTGCAAGAGAGATTATCTCCGACAAGCCGGAACACGCTCTGTGGATGTGTGAAAAGGGACTTGAAGCTGGAAGAAACTTTGAGCTTCTGGAATTGAAAGCCGCCGCACTTCAGTCGATGGCGAAGAAAACTGAATCAGAAGAGAAAATGAAAGAGCTTTTGAATCGGTCGACAGAAACTTATCTGGCCTTGATCGAGGAGGATGAAGATAGACGGAATGTTTATTTTGAAATTGCTCAGAACCACTTCACCCTGGAAGAAGTTCTTAAAGGCCGCGAAGCACTTCAAAAAGAGATCGAAGTCTGGCCAAAGAATTATAACGCCCACTGCCTGATCGCAGACTATGCACTTAGCAGGGATGATTATGAAACAGCCGAGAAACATTACAGAATTGCCTTTGACGTAAACCAGGATCTTTCGCGGGCGTCTATTGGTCTTGGCCGCACATTGAGACTTCAGAAAGAACTGGATGAAGCGAAAGAAGCATTGGATGAGGTTCTGGTGAGATGGCCAGAGGACCGACTGGCGAACCTCGAGATGGGCCGCATTCTGAGAGATGAGCAGGAATACGACGAAGCCAAAGAGTTCTTCACGGAGGTGCTGCGATTGATCGAAGAGGACGCAGAACCTGAGGAACGAAAAAATCTCGCACAACTGGAAGCCGATGCTTATCTGGCTCGAGGTGAAATCAATCTTCTTACCGCGGGACCTGGGACGGCTAGTGCCGACTTCAGAAAAGCCCTCGAAGTTCTACCGGAATACCCAGAAGCCTTTTATAGTATTGGAAAAGCGTATAGAAAGAAATACGGTACTTCGAAGAATTTATCAGACCTTGAAACAGCGGAAGAGAATTTTCTTGAAGCGATGCAACTTGATCCTGAAAACCATGAATACATTCTGGACTTAGGAATTCTCTACGCTGAAGACCTGGCCCAGGTGGACAAGGACAAAGAACAGGAATACATTCAAAAAGCAGTCAATTGCTGGAACAGGTATATCGATATGGGCGGGCCTAATGCTGGCCAGGTACGCACCTGGATAGCCGAGATTGGGAGTTAAGCTTTAAAGGTGAGCATGCATATACGGACGGCCATGGCGTGGTTACTTGTGTTTGGTCTCTGCGCTTTCGGGGGGACAGCCTGTCGAACTTCTGACAAGCTGCCGGATTATTCTCCTCATGAAAACCTTCTCTCTGTTGTCAGTGAGTTCCTGCTGGTCTCTCCCGACGACCCCTATCGCCAGCCTGTCGGAAAGGACCTCACGGGACAATCCATTGCTCGCTCGACGCTGATTCGACTGGCAAACTACGAAAACCTTCATCCAGACAGACTTCGTCCGGAAGTTCTTTTCTGTCGAGCAAAAGCACTGGAGCTCTACGGTGATTATGAAAGCGCCGTAAGGAACTATACAGAAGTTGCAAGCTACGAGACAGAGCTCAAGAATGAGGCGGAAGCAAACGCCGACTTTCTGGATGGACTTCTTCTTATCTATAAAAGGGACCGTGTATCAGATACACTCGAGTCAACCATTTCTCTCTTGCGCGAACAGGCAACAGATATGCGCAAGCTGGCGGAACGAACAGAAGATCCCTTTCAGGCAGGACTTGCGATGCGCGAGGCAGAAAACCTGGAGGTCCGAAGAAGTGAACTTATTATCAGCAATCGTCAAATGTTGACTGACGGAACGACCGTTTCTCTGGAAACACTGGAAACCCTCGTTAAGAATCACCGTGACTCAAAGAGAGCTCTCGAGCATGCTCTTCGCCTCGCAGAATTCCATCAGGATCTGGCAGAATGGGAAGTTCGCATGTTCCCTCCATCCGGTCCCGACTTTTCCTCAGAAAACTTCAAAAATCATTATGACAGTGCTGTAGACCTTCTCTACCGTATATCTCAGGCAGACGGTAGATCTGAAAGAATTATCGCTCGTCATCGACTGGACGCTTTGCTTGCCCTCGGCGAGCAGGTTAGCGATGAGCTCAAGTGATTGCCTGAGAAAGTCATCTTCAAGTTTTGAGTCTATGATGTTTAATAAAATAACGATATCAGGTTTAGGTCTGCTCGGTGGTAGCATTGCACTCGCTGCCCGTGAGCAGAAGCTCGCACAGACGATTATTGCTCATGGACGGCGTATACATGAAGGGGTTGTCGAGAGCGGACTTGTCGATTTCATGACCACAGAGATTGACGAAGCCTGTCATGATGCTGATCTTGTGATTCTTTGTGCCCCTGTGGATACAATCAAGTGTCAGATTCCCCAATTCCTGGATGCGGCTTCCAGCAAGGCAATCTTGACGGATGTTGGCTCTACGAAGCTGGCTCTGGCTCAGACTGCTCGAGATCATTCCAATTCCTCCGCCTTTATTGGAAGTCATCCGATGGTGGGCAGCCACTTGACAGGTTGGAAGAATGCACGCTCAGATCTTTTCAGGAACGGTCTAACCTATGTGACAACAGATGATAGTTCTGATTTGGAGAGGGCGGCAAAGCTGGGATCTTTCTGGAGGGCGCTGGAATCGAGGGTGATGTTCGTGGATCCTGAAAGACATGACTATCTATGCTCTCTGGTCAGCCATACCCCGCATATGGCAGCGGTGGCACTGGTGGAAATGCTGGGGTTGTCCAAAGAAGATGAAAACCTTTTGAAGAATATATCCGGCAAAGGCTTAAGAGATACAACGCGTGTCGCGATGGGAAGTCCCGAAGTATGGGACGAGATCCTGTCTCATAATCACCACAATATAGCCAGACAGCTCGACGTCCTTTCGGGGCTGCTGAAAGAAATGGCCGCTGAAATTCGTGAAGACCCGGGTGCTATCAAACCGTTGCTGGAAAGAGCAGCGGAACTGAGGAAAAAGCTGAATAAATAAGTCTCGCCGATACTCTAAAAGACAGCTTCCTGTTTCATGCCTGTTCGAATTTCAAGTCCCTTTGAAATAATCTGCACAGCATCTTCAACTGAGAGATGATCTGTATTGATGATAAGATCGTACTGGTGCAAATCGCGTGGATCTCGATCATGAATTCTCCTGAGAATCGTTTCTCTCTCTTTGTTAATGCTCTGACATTTGCGTCTGGCATCCTTTAGTTCGAGCTTATCTCTTTCCATGATACGCTTCGCACAGACATCGGGACTGGCTGTCACACACACTTTATAGACAGTGGGATCATCGGCCAGGATCAAGTGTGCACCGCGTCCCACGATGACTCCCCCACGCTTAGCGATCGCAAGTACCACTGGAATCAGTTGTCTGTGAAAATCTTCAGCGAACAGAGACTCGCCCTGCAGGATAGAGCTGACCCATGCAGTAAGATGATCCTGGACGTGCTCATCAAGTCGCTCAAGGAGCTTCTTGTCTATATGAGTTGCTTCAGCAAGCCTGTTCAGGAGTTCTTTATCAAAGAGTTCAACCTCCAGACTTTCGGCGAGCTTCTTACCGATGGCGGCTCCCCCTGAACCATAAGATCGGGATATGGTGACAACGGGGCCAACACGGACAACGTCGTTATCTGGTTTCTTGATGCTGGAGCTGGATTGTAACAGCGCCTGAATGACTCGGGTTGATTGTGAATCTGACATAATGCTGGCCTCCTTAAAATAGGATCAGGCTCCGTCTATTTAATAACCAACGATTAACACAGAAGACGGAGCCTGTAAAGACCAGTATTTTACTTATCGAAAGATTCAGTTAATTCGAGCGGGCATTGGAGAGCAAAGCGACGTAGTACAAGAGTGTGACAATGGCACCAATTGTTGCCGCCACGTAGGTCAGAGCTGCCGCGTTCAGAACTTTGCTGACCGCCTGCTCTTCACCGCCGCGGCTGACGATACCCTGGTCTACAAGGACGCGCTTCGCACGGGCAGACGCGTCGAACTCGACGGGAAGATTAATGATCTGAAAAATCACGGTCGCAGCGAAGAGAACAACACCGAGCACGGCGATGGGAAATCCGATGGTTTTGACACTCGCTGCTGCACCAAGAATCATTCCGAAAAAGACGAGGGTTATTCCCGCATTGGATCCGAATGAAGCGACGGGAACTGCCAGGTTGCGCAAGACGAGAGCAGCGTAACGTTCCTTGTCTTGCAATGCGTGGCCTGCTTCGTGGCAGGCAACCCCCAGTGCTGCAACGCTTCTGCTGGAATAGACGGCGTCGGATAGACGTATCACCTTTGCTCGGGGATCGTAGTGGTCAGTTAACGTTCCTCCTGTTCGTTCTATACGCACATCAGTGACGCCGGCATGCCTGAGCATCTGATCTGCTGCTTGAGCTCCAGTCAGCCCGGAGGACGCTGCAACGGAACTGTATTTCTTGAAGTTGCCTTTTACCCTGAAACTCGCCCAGGCAGAGAACAACATTACAAGGATCATTGCAATGAAGAGTATAGCTGTCATGTTTTGTTTACCTCAAGTAGTTAGAATTCGTACATCGACTTATGCAGGATAACAAATATGGGAAAAACGTGCCATAGTGTTTTATTTCGTCCTCATGATCGGTATCTTTGGTGACGACCAGAGAGAGGGAGGTCCTCATGGTCTCGGCCTTCGTCGCACTACTTACCGATGCAACGTCGCAAGACACCGTTGCGACAGGAAACCTTCCTCAATGCCGCCCTTTGCGACGCAAAAACAGGTCAAAAAGCTGGCAGGAATTTATCATTACCTCTACCCAGCGATGACGCACAAAATAAATGTACGGAGGTACAACAACATGAGATTCGCAGATCCATTCACAGAAATAGATAACTTGAGAAGACACTTGGAAAGAGCCTTCACACCTGACTCACTCCCCTACTCCGGAATTTTTTCAAACCGCGGAGGGTGGAACTATCCTCTGGTCAATGTCGGAGAAGACGAAGACAAGGTATATGTTGAGGTGATGGTCCCCGGCGTATCCCCCGAAAATGTCGACTTATCAGTTCTAAGAGATGAACTGACCATTAAGGGGTCGGTTCCTCCTCTGAAGAAAACAGACGACCAGGGAAGGTATATCAGGAATGAACGCTCCAGCGGCGAGTTCACACGGACTGTGACTCTTCCAGCTGAAGTTGATGACAAGAAAGCCTCAGCACAATATCGAAATGGAATACTCAGCATTGAATTTCCCAAAGCTGAGGCCGCGAAACCAAAACAAATCAAAGTCGAAGTAGCATAACGTTTGAAGTAGATCTAAGGAGAAATGATCATGACTGCAGCAACTCTTACAAAGCCAGAACATAAAGCAGAAGTACAGAAGTCCACAGAAGGAAAATCACCAAAAGTCCGCTACCTGGTTCCAGCGGTAGATATCTTTGAGAATTCAGATTCCATTCTGCTGGCTCTGGATGTTCCGGGTATCAGCAACGAAGACATAGAAATCTCTGTTGAGAAAGACGTGCTTACGATTCAGGCGGTGGCCAAAACAAGCGAAGAGAAACCCGTCGGATATCGTGAATTCTCAACGGTGGGATACAAGAGAAGCTTCACCCTTGGAGAAAAGATCGACCGCGAGAAGATTAACGCTGTTCTGAAGAACGGTGTCCTTGAAGTGACTCTTCATCTGGCTGAGGAAACAAAGCCCAAACGAATCAACGTACAGGCCTCATAATAGAGAGCTTATAACCTTGGGAG
Organism: uncultured Candidatus Sumerlaeota bacterium; assembly: GCA_964437365.1. Lineage (GTDB taxonomy): Bacteria > Sumerlaeota > Sumerlaeia > SLMS01 > SLMS01 > CAYTGM01. Next base: position 6,900 of record CAYTGM010000003.1, read on the forward strand.
TGTGAGTGGCCGGGTGTAAACTCGGCCACTCTTTCATTTCAACTTGCCGCTTCCCTGTAAACGTATTCATATTTGATTTATTATCGGGAAGCTAAGGTGAATCACCTCGTCGTTTTCACCTTGCATGCGGACCATAAATTGCGGATAGGGTGGGCAGATTATTAAGGAATTGAAGAACAACTAATATGCGACTAAAGTGTTCCTTCTGTGGACGTGACCAACATCAGGTAAAAACTCTCTTCAAAGGTCTCACAAACAAAGAAACCCTTGGAAGTGTTTACATATGTGATGAGTGTGTCACCACGTGCCACGACCGCCTCAAGAGAGACGAATTAACACGTGTTGAGGAAGAAACGTCTGAAGGCCTCAAGAAACTGCCTTCGCCGCTGGAAATTAAGGATGACCTCGATCGCTATGTGATTGCCCAGGATCGTCCCAAGCGTGTGCTCTCTGTTGCCGTTCACAACCACTACAAACGCATTCTCGCTGCAAGCTCAGACGATGATGTAGAAATTCAGAAGTCAAATATTCTGATGATCGGTCCAACAGGTAGCGGAAAAACGCTGTTGGCGCAAACACTTGCGCGTATTCTGGACGTTCCCTTTGCGATCGCCGATGCAACATCTCTGACCCAGGCAGGGTATGTCGGGGAAGACGTCGAGAATATTCTTCTCAGGCTTCTTCAGGCAGCCAATGGTGACGTCGAGAGAGCTCAAAGGGGAATCGTTTACATCGACGAGATAGATAAGATTGCAAAGACGTCTCACAATGTTTCCATCACTCGCGACGTGTCGGGTGAAGGCGTTCAACAGGCATTACTGAAAATACTCGAAGGAACAGTGGCGAATGTTCCTCCGACAGGCGGAAGAAAACACCCCCACCAGGAATACATCCGAATCGATACCACCAATATCCTTTTCATCGCGGGAGGAGCATTTAATGGTCTTTCGGATATCGTGAAGCGTCGAATCTCACAAAGAACGATGGGATTCGGAGCGGACATAAAGACAAAAGCAGAAGAAGATATTGGCGAATTTCTTCGAGCTGTTGAATATCGCGATATGCTGAAGTTCGGCATGATTCCCGAATTTATTGGACGCTTCCCTGTCCTTACAACTCTAGACCAGCTTGGCGAAGAAGAACTTGTTTCCATTCTGCTGGAACCAAGGAATGCCCTTACAAAGCAGTACAGCAAACTGTTTGATATGGAAGGTGTTAATCTGGTTTTTGAAGAGGAAGCCCTGCGAACGATTTCTCGAAAAGCGATCGAGCTGGAAACTGGCGCACGTGGATTGAGAGCAATCATGGAAGAATCGATGCTCGATCTTCAGTACGATCTACCTGAAAAGGCAGAAAGCTATCAGGAAATCAAAATTACAGAAGATTTCGTCAACAAAGAAGCTGATCCAGTCTTCGTACCCAGAGAGAAGAAAGAATCAGCCTGATTCCTAAACCCTGACCATGAAAAAAAGCGTCTCTGTTCAAGAGACGCTTTTCATTTTTTAGTCTACGAGCTTTCGAAAACAGGGACTAATCAATGATCGTCCGTATGAGGATGAGAGAGATGTTATCATTTCCGCCTGCGTCGTTGGCAGCTTTGATGAGCTCCTCGGCACATTCTTCCAGATCATGGTTATCGATCATAATCTGCTCCATCTGGGTTTCTTCGATCATCCCAGACAGCCCGTCACTGCAGAGCAGGTAGAGGTCGCCATCTTCAACTTGAAGACTTTCGACATCGACTTCAACATCCAGCTTATTACCAAGAGCTCTGGTAATGACGTTTTTCCAGCGATGATTCTTTGCTTCTTCTTCCGATATAATACCGCGTTGAAGCTGCTCTTCGACCCAGCTATGATCCAGAGTCAGTTTTTCCAGGACGCCGGTTCGAAGTCTGTACGCTCTCGAGTCCCCTACGTGACCGATACTTAAAGTATTGTTGGGGGGATCCAGCAGCAGTGCCACTAATGTCGTCCCCATCCCGTGATACTCAGGGTGTTCCATTGCCAGATTGCAGACATCGCGATTGGCGAGCTTGATCGACGTGGCAATTCGGTTCTCATTTAGAGAAAGGTCTTCTTCCGGTGCGATCGGCCAGTTTTCCTGTTTGTCGAAAGTGCTGTCGCGGAGAAATTCGACGATGGATTCAATAGCCTGCCGGCTGGCAACTTCTCCAGCGTTATGCCCACCCATCCCATCAGCAACGACGAAAAGTCCAAGATTCGGAACAACGGAGAGCGAATCTTCGTTGTGATGTCTCTTCATTCCGCTGTCGCTGAGGCCAGCAGCCTGGATCTTAAGCTGACCGTTTGATATTCCCTGATTCATACAATTCTGAGCCTCAATGAACTTTAAAGCCGGAGAGTTTTTAGATCTGATACAAGCAGTGTTCTAAACTTTGCCTCTTTGGCTTCTTGTGGCGTCTATTTCAGATGATTAGATAAGCTGTATCAACTGGTTGCAACAGAAAGGAAAACATTTCATGAGAATTAGAGGGTAAGATCCGTTGGTTTTTGCTTTTTTTTCAGGGTCAGAAACAACAAGTTGCGATAGAAGTGGGAAGAAAATTACATTCCAACAGGAAAAGTCTGTGAAGCGCTCAGCTCTTGACCCCATATTAAACCAATGTTTGCTCATCTGAGTCATCTTGCACACTCATCATTATTACCTTCCTGAGGAACACTAAGACCCTTCCCAATGTCCAAAGACACAGAACGACTGAGTCGAGAAGAAGAGCAGGCTCTCATTGAACGTTGTCGTTCTGGAGATTCAGATGCCCTCAACGATCTCCTTGATACCCATCAAGACCGGGTTTTCCGGACGGCGATGACAATGGTTCAAGGTGATCAAGAGGCCGCAACGGAACTGGCACAGGAAGTTCTGATCAGTGCCTTTCGACACCTTCACCAGTTCCGCGGCGAGAGCCGACTGAGTACATGGCTCTATCGCATGACGGTAAATTTCTCCAAGAACCTCAAGATGTCTCAAGGAAGACAAAAAGCTCGCTTCGTCTCCATCGACCAGATCAACCGAGAGAAAGAAGAAGAGAACCAACAGAGATGGGAACCCCGCGATGAAGCACTTTCACCATCGGAAATCTTACAAGGGAAGGATATTTCTCATCACTTATTGAAAGCGATCGATTCGCTTGCGGATGAGTTCAAAGACGTTCTGGTGCTCAGATATATCGAGGACCTGTCCTATGAAGAGATCTCAAAAGAACTCGAACTCCCAGCAGGTACAGTAAAATCCCGCATCAATCGTGGCCGAAAATACTTGAGAGAAGCCCTCGAAGATTCACCCATCAAAGATGTCTTGCCAAAATGATAGAGAAACCAACTGAAAACCAACTAAACGAGTATATCGAAGGAACTCTGGACTCCCCAGATGAGGAGAGGATTCGTCTATACCTTGAACAGAACCCTGAATTGGGCGATGAGATCGAAATGGAACGCCGCATCATCAATGAGCTTAGAAAGCTTAAAAATATCAAGGCGCCTTCCTCCATCAAGTCAAGAGTCCTTGATGCCATCACTGAGTCTCAAACCCCTCAGAAGACTCGTAAATCACCGGTCTATCCGTTGGTGATTGCAGCCTCACTTCTGATTGCCGGAGTCATTTCTTATACAACTTTGTATATGCCTTTCGAGCCTAAGGAATCAAGTACCGAGGCGCTGAAACTAGATATATCAAATGGTCACATATCCCAGGTACCGAGACAATTAGCTGAGGCAGAAACGGAGAAACATGCTTCTTCCGCTTCAGCCAGCAGAGCGCCTGCAGCCCCTTCGGAAGCGAGGTCAGGGTGGGCGATGACAGAGGGTGAGGAACAACCTCAATTTGCAACAGGCTATGCATCCCCCAAAAAGATCGAAGCCCCTGAAGCTCAAAATGCAGCCCCTGTAGAAGAATTCCATGTGGACAAGAACCGAACCCTTTCACGTACGAGAGAACGTACACACGCTTCTCAGCCAGCACTCAATGATAACAGATCAACAGCTGCTCCGCTTAGAATCCCAGACCAGAGAAACCTGAATGAGATCATTCAGTCAACCTCCGGAATTAAGGTTGTCGACCTCCCATCCGGAGTTGCCAGTGAATTCCTCGCCAACTCGTCCAGTCAAATATCTATCCCTTCAGATTCCGTAAGACCTTCAGCCCCTGTTGCTTTCTACAGCTACACTGAAGAGATTGATATCGATAGGACGCAGGATCACATAGAGGCGAACTATTTGGATGCAATCCCTGCGACCATCAGCAAAGAAGGGAGCCATGTGCTGGCCCTCGCATATATTCCTCAGGACAACTCAAATAACGGTTTGCCTACTGTCGGGGGTGAAATGATTCCATTGGATGGGAGCAACGCCAACTTCTATGCTCAAACGAGTGATATCGACCAGGATGGCGATATAGATATCCTTTACTTTGGAACATCCTCAACTCTTTCCGATCGTGCCCTCAAGACAGAGAATATCGATAATCAAGCTGCAATTAAAGACGAAATCAAGCAGCTCGGTATTTCAAAAAACATGGAGCACTTAAGTAATGACGAGCTCGACCAGCTTATCAGGAACCTGAAACAGATCGACTTAAGTTTTCTTTTCTATACAAATGAGCTACGAACAGCTGCGGGTGATTATGTCTTTAACATCCCTACTCTGGGGAATCTCTTTGAATTCTCAGGCGATAAAGAAGCACTGATCAAAGACAACCGTGACGGCTACCTGGTTTTCCACGGAAGGGATGACAACCAGACATCAGCAGCTCTTAACCGTCTTCGAGCCGGTGAGTTTAAGACTGAGAATACATCGACGGAAAAGGCACTTCTCTTTAAACAGGCAGATGGCAGTCGTATCCTTATTCCTTACACCCTGATGGATGTGAAGACGAAAGAGATCCCAGAAATCAAGAAAGAGGAATGATTAAACTCCTCTTGGCCCGATAGCCACTTGAAATAAACTCCATTCTAACCAAGTGCGAATGGAAGCCATTTAGTGCGCATACTCATCATTAATCGCTCTTTTCCCTGTCACCGAACTGGCGGCATGGAATGGCATGCAGACGATCTGGTTACAGGCCTGAACAGGCGCGGGCATGAAGTACACATTGTCACAACTAAGATACCAAAACAGATTGCCTTGAAACCTCTCGAGACAAATGGAAGAATCTTCGAGTTTGGTAATACACCAGGAAGTTACAGTTTCTCCTTTCTCAAAGAGTTGACACAAAAAGCGAAGACTCTTGTCGAGACGATCAATCCTGATGTGATACACGCGCAGGGTTACGCGGGAATTATCACGCGCTATGCGCTTGGCTCTGAGGCTCCGCTCCTCACAACAATACATGGTACCTTGTGGTCAGAGACGCCCCTTTTTGAACGCCATTTCCATTCTTTCAGTGAACTCTGGCGCTGGAAGCATCGCTATATTTTTTCCCCGGTCTGGAAAGTTTTTCTTCGCTCGCGTCCTCACTTGGTCGCTGATTCAAATTTTACTGTAAAGGCATTACGACGGGAGGGCCTTCGAGGCGCTCTTCCGAAGGTCGTGCCATTAGGCTTTGATCTTTCCCGTTTTCCAATGATGGACCTTAAAGATGCAAAGTCAGAATCAAAGGTAGACCAGGAGAGACTCCATCTCCTTTGTCTATCCAGAATTGAACAAGTCAAACGTATAGACTGGGTAGTCCGGGCTGTTCTTGGCGTGGCAAAAAGGTGCGGAAAGCATTGCACCCTCACGATCGCGGGAGAAGGCGCTGAGTTATCTCATTTGAAGAGACAGTTCCATAGCTCGAAACATTGTGATCTTCGATTTGCTGGAAAGGTTGGCTCGTCGGAAGTCCCCGCGCTACTGGGGTCTGCCGACCTGTTCATCAATCTCGATCACGGGCATCCTGCTTTCGGCCTTTCGAATGCGGAAGCACTCGTGATGGGTACTCCCGTTCTTGTGACGAACTCGGGAGCGCATCGGGAAGTTGTCAGCACGAAGGACCCTCATTCCCGGATTGTACCACGGAATGATCTAACTCAAATTCAAAGGTCTCTGGAAGAAGTGCTCGAGAACCTCCCTGAAGATGAGCGTCTGCGCTCCAGAAGAGCAACCTGGGCTCGGAAACGCTTCGCCATCGACCGCATGCTTGCTGATTACGAGACCATTTATGATGTTCTTTGACCTTCAACGCATGTTTTCCCTTGCGATGCGAGGCGAATTCGCCTTTACCAAGCGCCCTTGCCTTTCAGGGCTGCTGTAGCTCAGGGGTAGAGCACTTCCTTGGTAAGGAAGAGGTCACGGGTTCAAATCCCGTCAGCAGCTCCACTAAATTCTCCTTCACCCCTTCAATTGCTCTCTCTAAGCTTCTCGGAATACAATGCCTTAGCATTGACACACCTTAAGACTCAGTTGATTGGTTGTGTGATATCTTCATTGTGAATGGTTTCAATGCCATCTGGCCAGAAAGGGTCTGATTTATGACTAAGTCGCGGAAATCCCTCCTCATCGCAGGTATTGTGGGTGCCTCAATCATGCTCGGGATTTCACTGAAGCTCCCCAACCAGGGGGCTATTCGCAGCGCAGATGCTCAGACAGTCGAGTTTGACCAGGAAAAAAGAAACTACTACAACTACAAAGCCTACAAGGTTCAGGATATCATTCCTACTCGCAGCACCGACAACATCGAGGAAGTTATCCCTCTGAAAGAAAGCCCCAACTTTCTTGTCCGTACTGAGGACGCCATCACAGTGTGGTCTCATGTGGATGGTAAACTTCTCCGTCTGAGAGAAATCCCGATCGATGGCAAATTCCGCGAGGTTGTACTCCTCGAGGACTACAAGACCTTCGTTGTTCGATCGCGTGAAAAGGCTGCCGTCTACTCTGTGGAAAGAGACTACGTCTCTGACCGTGAACGTATTCGACTTGATAAAAGACGTAATTAACGGATCAGCTACCCTCTGAAGACGAAGGCATGAACGCGTCTTCAAAGAGGATGCCCGAGCTCTCTCGGTCAAAAACACATACCTGGTTTTTCCCGCAGCGCTTCGCTTTCAACAGTGCCTGGTCAGCGTTCTCCAGAATTTCCTCTACCGAACGGTCATTAGTATGATCGATCTCAGCCACTCCAAGGCTTGCCGTTACTGAAATCATTTTGTCTTCCACAGGCAGCTGATAGTTTGCGATCGACTTGCGAATTCTTTCCGCGATGACGAGGCAACCCTGAAGAGTCGTTTCCGGCAGCAGAATCGCAAACTCTTCTCCCCCGTATCGTGCAGCCAGATCGTGGACGCGTATTACAGGAGCGATCAAGCGCGCTACCACCTCGAGCACTTTATCCCCGATCATATGACCATAGCAGTCGTTCACCTTCTTGAAGTCATCAATATCCAGCATGATCATGGAGAGAGGGCGCGCGTATCTCTTTGAGCGATAAAACTCTCGCTGGAACTGAATGGCCATGTATCCTCGATTCATCAGGCCGGTCAGGTTATCCGTTGTCGCCATGGAGCGTAGCTTTTGATCGGAGTTGATCTCCAGTTCGGTGCGAAGGAAGTAAGCGATACAGGTATTCCCTACAAAGACACGGTCGCCATTCTTGAGAGCGATAGACTTCTCAACCCGGTCTCCATTAAGATAACTGCCGTTTCGACTTCCACCGTCTTGAAGAACACAGATGGGTTCCTCTCCGGGTCTGTCGATATTTTCGAAAACAATCGCCGCATGTCTCCGTGAAACGGTGTCGTCGGGAACATGAATATCGCATTGCTGATCCCGACCAATCGTTGTTTCTTTTTGAACGATCATGAACCATTCATGAAGCTTGTTCTGATCAAAGACCATAAGCACAGGTCGGATGGATACGGCCTCAGCCGATTCCGGAGGATTGTAAAGATCATCTGCGTGTGTATCGTTCTTAGCAGTTGAAAAGAAGTCGTCTGTGCTCATTCTCTTGGAGGTTAAGAATCCTCTCTTGAACTCTAATTCACACTCGTTCCGTGGGGTGAATATCGCAACGTCATTTTTAGCTTATTCAGCGGGGGTTACGTCTTTTTTTGAGGTTTTGAGGCTTAATATAGATAATCACCCGTAAATGAGACTCTTGCAGGCCCCTTCAGATAGATCTTTTCAAAGCCTTCCTTTTTCTCTGAAACGGAGATTTCGAGAGGAATTTGACCCGTTGGAAGTACTTTCTGGATCAGGCTGCTTTTTCCCAATTTCCTCATGAGACAGATCGTTGATGCAACCGCACCGGTTCCACATGCCTGAGTTTCCGTCTCCACGCCACGCTCGTAGGTTCGCACATGAAGAACTTTCCCATCATCGTGTATAAAGTTCGCATTCGTCCCTTTTTCGAAGACTGGATCTTGCCTGATAGCTCGACCAGCTTTCATCACATCTACCTTCTCGAGCTCATCACAAAAAATGACAGCATGAGGCACACCAACAGTAAAAAAATCCACCTCTTTAATACCTTCGGCGGGCCTGCTCAAGGAAACACGCTGAGGCAACTCTTCCACATCAGGAAATGAAACAGAAACAAGGTCTGAGTTCCCTTCAACAGATGCCTGGTAGTCTCCAGCATCTGTTTCAAAGGCCATATTCTGAGATGCAGCTTTAATGGTGTCAGCAAAGCGAGCTATGCACCTTGCTCCGTTCCCACACATCTCACCCACTGTGCCATCAGAGTTCAGATACTTCATTTTGAAGTCCGCACTCTGTTTACTTGATGGGAGAATAATCAACACTCCATCAGCCCCAACACCGTGGTATCGGTCGCAAACCTGCTTCACAAGGTTTGACAAGTCAGACTGCTCCACAGGGACATGACTTCTCCAATCAAAGCCTACAAAGTCATTTCCTGCGCCATCAAGTTTATAGAATGGAAGTTTCATTGCGTCACTATGTCTCCTGACATACCGATTCGTGTTGCTTAGGATGCACCTGACTAAAGGACCAGAACATGATTAAGTATCTTTACACCCTCTGTTTGTCATTACTTTCCCCTTTGCTATTGAGTGGCTGCTTTGTGGTCAACATCCCTCTTGGCCTTGGGACATCAGAATACAAGCCAGTAGAACTGGATTCAGGCGGCGACAAGACGATCCTCGTTCTTGATATCGACGGGACAATCACCAGTGGAACGACTTCCGGAGACTCTCTCACGGGATTCGATACCAGCACAGTAAACGAAGTGACTCGTAAGCTCGCTCTTGCTGAGAAAGACGATAACATTGTGGGCGTCATCTTAAGGATAGATTCACCTGGAGGAGGCGTCACAGCCTCTGATATTGTCTACGAAGAAATACGAAAATTTAAGGAAGAAACAAAGGTTCCCATCTACGCCTGCTTTCTCAATGTCGCCGCCAGCGGTGGATACTACATCGCCATGGCAGCTGATGAAATATACGCTCACCCAACGACGATCACAGGCTCTGTCGGTGTTGTCGCCACCTTTCCTCAAGTCAATGAATTGGGTAATAAGATTGGAATGAGCGTGAAGACCATCAAATCTGGTGAGCTTAAAGACATGGGAAGTCCCTTTAAGAAGATGGGAGAGGAAGAAGAAGCAGTCTTCCAGAACCTGGTGAACGAAATGTATGTGCGCTTTGTAAACATTATTGAATCAGGCCGCGAAAACCTCGATAGAAACACCATAATGAAGCTTGCAGACGGTCGAATCTATACAGCGGATCAGGCAAAAGAAAATGGACTGATCGACGACATTATGTATATGGAGCAGGTTGTCGAGAAAATGCGTACAGACACAAATGAAGACGATGCTCGTGTGGTTCTTTACCGAAGAACTTCCACTGAAAATATTCCTTCATTTTATGCGAAAGCGACGAACCCAGCCAGCGCCAACAAGCAAGGCTCTTCCGGTACAGAGCTTAACCTGCTCAAGGTTGGTGGAAGCAGTATTCTGGGCGCCAACCAGCCCTTCCTTCAGTATATCTGGATCCCCTGAGTTTCAATCACTACAAGAACGGAAATATCAACATGAATGTTAACAAAACCCGCCTTTTTTTTCCTGCGATTATATCTGCCGCCTGCATCTTTGCTGGCTCCACTTCAATCGATGCCCAGCAGCCAGATCCTGTCACACTTCTCTCCTGGAATCTTGAGCACTTTACAGACCCCTTTGATGATCCCTATATCTCAACGGAGCGCGATGACAATGGCTCCGGGAAATCGAATAAGCAACTCAAGCTTCTGGCAGAGGCGATTGAGCAGTCTGATGCAGATATCCTTCTCTTGCAGGAAGTAGAAAGCGATCGGGCAATTCGCTTCTTTCTCGATGAGTATCTGCCCGACCACTCTTTCAAATACTCCGCAGCTGTGGAATCAACCACCTGGTACCAGAACACAGCAATTCTCAGCAAGTATCCGATTGGAACCATTTTCTCCCTGCGAGAGGTTGAACTCTACAACCCCGTCATTGATCGCACAGAGAATAAGTATAACTCCCGCCTTCTCTTTGCAGAAGTGAAGCTCAATGATGACTATACAGTCCTCCTTGGCAATATGCACCTGAAGGCAGGGCGCGATCCTGAGGACCCAGTCTGGCGAGAGACACAAATCATCGAGATTAAGAACTTTCTGAAGGGCTATCAGAAGATGAAGCCCGACTCTAATATCCTGATTGGTGGCGACATGAACTTCCTCTACAACAGTCCGGAATACTTTCTCATGAAAACGGAAGCTCCTGAGCTGATGGATGCCACGGCTTCCTTTGACGGTTACCTTTACACACATGCAAGCGACTCGCCATCTCGTCAGCTGGATTATTTTTTCTACGACAAAACCCTGAAAAACGAGGTGATTGCCGACTCCGCGCAGGTTCCAACGCTACTTAGCCTTGAACAGCTGGCCGAGATCAGTGACCATCTCCCTGTCATGATCAAGATCACACCTGAGGAATCCAAATAATGCGCATCACGAAGGTCTATACAAAAACCGGAGACGACGGAAATACGGCACTTGTTGGAGGCCAGCGTGTCCCCAAGTATGATCCTCGTATTGATGCCTATGGCACCAGCGACGAGCTCATGTCCTTTATCGGATGGGCGCGCCAGGAACTCTACATGGAACGCGACAAGTTCACTTGTACTGATGGCTATAATGAAATGGATCAGGTTCTCGAATTCATCGGTAACAAGTTATTCACACTAGGGGCTGACCTGGCGACTCGTGTTGATGACCGTCATCCGCAGATGGTCGTGATAAACGAAGACGACATCAAGTTTCTGGAAGAAGTCTGCGACTACTTTAACGACGAGCTTCCTCCTCTCACAGACTTTGTCCTGCCCGGAGGAAGTCGAACTGCTTCTGCGTTGCATGTTTGCCGTACGATTGCCAGACGCGCAGAAAGAGCTGTGGTAGAGCTTTCAACGAAAGAAAATGTCGGCGACTATACAGCAAAGTATCTGAATCGTATATCGGACAGCTTATTTGTGATGGCGAGGTGGGTAAATCACCGCATGGACGTGGATGAAGTCATCTGGCGGCGGGATCTTCCGCAGCCAAAGCTTCAGAAATGACTGATTCCTCGCGCAAAACCTAATTTCTATTTACTGGCCAGTACTATCAAATTTCGGAAGACTCATGTATTATCTGTTTGCGGAGACCCGGTCAATATATCCTCAGGCTTTCATCCGGAAAATCGGGATCATCTATACCTTCGCCTGAAAGATCGATGCGAAGAGTTGGGCTGTTGATATCGTCTGTAGTGACTAAAAGCTCGGCTGTTTTTTCACCAACGGATGAAGGGTCAAATTGGATTTCAAAACTTCGTTCGCTCAAGGCAGGTATACCGGTGATGTCTGGGATTGTGGAGAAGACAAATTGAGAAGCGTCAATTCCGTCGATCTCTACACCGTTCCCTGTAAAGTTCAGTGTGTCCAGACCATCATTGGTGACTGTTAGAAACTCAACCTGACCTGGTCCACTGTCGATCTCCCGCTGACCAAATGAGAGACTCGTCGGCGATCCGATCTTTGGTCCCTTAGATGTATAGATCAATGTTCTTCCGCGGTTTTCATGGTAGCCGGTATCGGAGATAATCAGGTCATCAAGACCATCACCGTTTATATCCTCATCATCGGTCAGTCTTCCAAATAGTCTGGTTGCTTCCGGGCCAGGAGGATTCATCGTAAATTTGACCTCACCGGTCTGGCTGTTGATAAGGTGCAGGTTTCCGTCACCAACCCGATCAGTGACACCAAGGTATTCAATTCCGTTTCCATAGGGATTGGAAAGTTTGCGGAGGGAGAAACTAAAGAGACCCGACTCAGTGGGGTTTGGAGGAAGATCTCGCCTCAAGAACTCGAAAGTCTGCCCCTCAAAATAGTAGACCGCTCCTGCGTCGACCTTATCATCGATCACTGCGCCGTATGCTGTTGTGGCAATATCAGGAACTCCGTTCCCTGATATATCATTGATTACGGCGACGGAACGTCCAAACCCTGCGAACATACTGGAGGGGTCTGAAGCAGGAAAGTAGATAGAGTCAACCTGCTCACCCGTCGCGCCGTTAAATATGTAAAGTGCCCCATCTTCATTGTAGAGGGGAGGTTGAACAGCTGCTTGTGGCGCCGATACAATAATCTCGGGAGTTCCATCGGAGGTAAGGTCTTCATGTTCTTTGATCACTGCTCCGAAAGAGCCGATACCACCGCCATCTGGATTGCCTGTATTCCAGAGAACTTCTTTTGTTTCCCCGTCGAATGCCCATATCCTTCCAGAACCATCAAACTCCGTAGAGGCTCCAACAATCACATCCATGTGCTCGTCATCGTTCAATTCGATGAGTAGAGCCGATGCACCAAAACTACCTGTCACTTGAGGGGACGGAGACGAAAAAGACTCCAGAAGTTCATAAGGCGGAGCTCCCGAGTATATATACAGTCTCCCAGCCTTATACACCTCATCGACGGTTTCTTGTGGTGCACCGAAAACAAAATCCGTTACCATATCCCCATTGAAATCGGTTTTGCCAATTTCCCTCATAAAAAATCTGCCATCACCTGGAGGTACAAATGTATGAAGAACATTGCGCGACTCAAAATCAATCAACCTGATTTCTTCCAAAGTATTATCCGGTACAAGAAGGTCAATAAACCCCGAACCATCACGGTCACCCACAAAATCAACAACTCCGAAATAGGAGTCGGGAGAGGGGGAATCAGCTTCCAGGGTGATGTCTTGGGCTCTGCTTTTTGAAACTTGCAATAGCGAAAACAGCACTATACTGCAAGCAATTGACTTATAATTCATAATATCTCTTATGTATTCTATAATTATTAGTATACTAGATTTTGAAGATTGGCAGGCAACACGATTCTTTGAGCGCCTCGGTCATGGATTCATCACCGTCTCAGTATATCCCTGATTGAGAATCATTCTATAAAGAAAAACTCCCCGCTGTGAAACAGAGGGGAGACGGTCTTTCATTTCAATTGCAGCGTAAATCAATCAGAACTGGTTGCCTGGATTGAACTTCTTCTGAAGGTGTTCGTGGCTGGCGTCTTCTTGCTGATCTTCCTGCAGCTTCAAGTTGCTCACACCGGAACGAATTCCAGATACCATCAGGCGAAGTTCTTCTGGGCTTGTTGCATAGGTCATCGCTGTTTCTTCCGTAATCTGACCCTCAGCAATCAGCTTGTATAGAGCCTGGTTAAAGCTCTGCATTCCCCAGTGACCGCCCTCTTCAATAGTAGGCAGAAGTTCCAGGGTTTTTCCTTCGTTCAACAGCTTCTTGATCGTTGGTGTTGATACAAGAATCTCACAGGAGGGAACACGACCATTGCCTGTCTTGCGAGGCAGCAGACGCTGACTGATGACTCCCTGCAGACCCAGTGCCATTTCCATACGGATCTGATCGTGCAGATAAGCCGGGAAGAAGTTGATGATACGCTCAATGGTCTGCACAGCATCGATAGTGTGCAGCGTTGATAGAACCAGGTGTCCCGTTTCCGCCGCGGCGATAGACGTTTGAACAGTCTCAAGGTCACGCATCTCGCCCACCAGAATCACATCGGGGGCCTGACGCAGAACATGGCGAAGAGCATCAGAGAAGTTCTTGGTATCAAAGCCAACCTCACGCTGACTGATAATCGCCTCACGATCCTGGTGAAGGAACTCGATTGGGTCTTCGATAGTCACGATGTGGCATTTGCGCGTCTGGTTAATATGGTTGATCATCGCCGCCAGTGTTGTCGACTTACCAGATCCGGTCGTCCCGGTAACCAGCACGAGGCCACGCTGCTTTTCAGAGAGGTCCTTCACCGCTGGAGGTAACATGAGGTCATCGAAGCTGAACGATGGTGACTTCACATGCCTGAAGACCATTGCTACTGTTCCACGCTGACGAAACAGGTTCACACGAAATCGGCCGACGCCTCGCACCCCAAGCGCGAGGTCCATTTCAGGAACACGCTCAAACTTCTCAATCTGGTCCTCCGTCATGAGGCTGTACGCAATCTCCTGCGTATCCTCCACAGAGAGATCACCATAATCGAGGGGGATAACCTTTCCATCCACACGAGCGTGTGGAGGTACACCAGCTTTCAGGAATAAGTCGGAGGAAGAGCGATCGACCATTTCGACCAGTAGATCTTCGAGTTGCACTTGCAGCATTGATATTTCACCTAAATGTTGAGTATCGAGAACAATTCAAACACGTAGCATGAAGCTTCTTCTCTGATGATCGCAAGGTTTACCTTAATCATAAAATTAGGTATTTCCCCTGATAGGAAATTATCAGGTTTTTCCTCAAGCAAATCACGCGTAAAACCGGACAGGCCGTGAGATTCAGTTTTCGCCTCGGTCCAGACCAGGGAACTGGAGGTCCGAGAGCTAGTCACCGGGTTGTGATAAACAGACCCGAAGACGATAACCTTCACGATTCCCCGCAGAAACCTTCTTTTTGCCTTCATACAGGCAGGCTGCAACCTGCTTCCGAATGCAGGCTGAAAGCAGGCTGAATGCAGGCAGGAAGCATGTAGGAAGGGGGATTTTGAGGCTCCGATCTTTTTGCTCCCCCGCTGGCAATGCTGGTCGATGACCGGCCCTTTTCCCTTCAACGATATTCCCTTAAGAGTTGACTGCGGACCTGGATCGACATTTTCCAGTGAAGGCTTGAGTTCGCTTCAAGGGATGAACTATCAAGAATTTAACCACCGAGCACTCCGATTTCCACCGATGAATGGATCTGAAAGTTTTAGGAATCTCCGTTCAGCTTCGAGTGGCGCCACAGGGCAAGGAATTGAAAGTTGAAAAGACCAGTTTCTTTTTCACTTTAAGATCATGTCAATTTTGTTCATCATGTCTGATGCTTCAACACGAGGCTTTCCTCATGCCCCGATCGATAGTGATACTATAATTGACGGAACTCAATTGATGAGAAGACCAGAACACATCGAGGATACATCCTGCTCCACAAAAAACTCTACCACACTTACCGCGGCAGCGGGTTGGACAAAATGATAAATTATATATGCGAATATAATTCTCGCCCAGAGGCACAAAGGCGCAGAGAAGAGACTTGGATACACTCAATCAGAGCTATCATTCATTTCTATATCACTCAGATCTTGAACCTGAGCTTTTTCAGATCGCAGCACTCACCCAAACACATAGAAAATTTCACAGTGTGGTAGACATATTTCATCAACATCGGTGATCAAAAAGTACAGAGAAGCTTAAACTCACAGCAAATGAGGTCGGAATGTCTTCCACCCATACCGCGGCAGCGGTTAGATGGCCAAGCCCCGGGTTGGCGAGCATCGTGAGCCTACCCGGGGTAAAAATCCCACATCGCCCCAACCCCAGCAGCGGGTTGGACAAAATGATAATTTATATGTGCGAATACGATTCTCGCGCAGAGGTGCAAAGGCGCAGAGAAAAACGAACAGTTACACCTTCTCCGAGACAAGAGGATTCGTCAGATATACTCCCAAGTGGTCCTCTTAATCCTCTCTACCCTGCATTGTATTCTTCGATTTCACGATAAATTCTTCTATGCGACTCATCAGGTCTGATTGGCTTTGAAGTCCGTATATAACCGTCTTCATTTCCCCCTTAGCGAAACAACACATGGCTGGATGAGACTTCAATTTGTAACCCACATTAAATGAGCTGAATTGATCTGAATCGACATCGCAGATATTAAGAACCCTGAAGCCAAAGTCTTCGATGTCATCAAGAAGCGGCCTTGCTGTGATCAGGGTTTGAGCGTAGCTTTGATCAGGTGTGCTCCATTCACCACATAGAACGAATAATGCAAAAAATCTATACTGATGAGAATGCGCGACGATCTGATCGATTGCTACTTCAGGCAAATTTGATTTCCAAGGCATACGATAGTTCCTTATCGAAATAGAGAGAACTCCACTCAGTGTCACTTCCTACTCAGAGCTGTTGGCGCTTTGATCGTCGATCTTTGTGGATAGATAGCGACAATAATCATCAACAGTAGAAAAATCAGAGTTCCATTTACGCAAGAGAGGTTTTGCGCACGGATAGAGAATCCAAGAGTCGTCTACTTCGATTTCTTCCTTCAGAAACTCTTCCTCCAGAGATAAGGCCAACTCCACCCCGTCGTACCCGTCCAATCTGCTCCAAACCTGGATCATATCACTGGACGCCAAAATGCTGTGCCTATTGGTCGACTTAACCTTCGATCGAAAGACCTGAAGCACAATAGATCGAACTCTTTTGAGCGTCTCGTTCGTTTCCATTTTGCTAAACTGATGGCTGCCCGTGAATTGTTTGGTAAAGTGCTAGCGAATCCGGATCGGCGCCTTCGAGAGAAACCTTACGTTCATCAATAGGGATGAACAATCAAGAATTTAACGACCGAGCACTCCGAATTCCACCGATGAAAGGTTCTTACCCTCTCAGGAATCTCCGTTCAGCTTCGAGTTGCTTCTCGGGGAAAGGAAGATAAAGATGTAGGATGGGTGCTTACATGTCTGCTTTCTTGATTCGTTTATTCAGAGCATTTTCCAGCGCAGAAGACCGTCTACCACCGAGGCTCGCGAAATACCAATATTGCTCAAGCATTTCTTTCAACTCCCCCAGATCCAAGCCATTCAATGGCGTATGAGAAAGAGCTAATTCGCAAATTGTAACATTTGATCTGTGGCGGACTCTATTCGCTGAAGCTGGCTTCCACACCAAGTTGTTGAAGAATTGAAAACCAGCCGGGGAAGCTCTTGTTCACATGTTCAGCGCCTGTTATACGCAGGCCTTTTCTGCATCGAAGCGCGGCCAGACTCAGCATCATAATCACACGGTGGTCGCCTCGGCCATCCACTTCGATACCACCTTCGTAGCCAGCAGGGTTTCCAGTCACGTAAATAATATCTGGCTGGTCATCGGGAGCGAATGTCAGGGCTTTTTCTGCAGATTTGATTCCTTCTCCGCCATCGATAGCTGTCGCCCAGACTTTTCGCAACTCGGCAAGAGGTTCACGAACTCGATCGCACTCCTTATACTGAAGGTTCTCAATTTGAACGAAGCGCGAGGTCCCTTCAGCTGAAAAAGCTGCTCCCATCATGGCAAGCACCGCATCGGTCGTGAGATCGCCGTTAATGGATGCCGCCTGAAGATTCGAATCTTTCGGCGAAGCGATGCGAAGCACGTTCGGCTGACTTTGAGAGAGAGGGAATTCAACCTCGCAACCTAAATTGCGGTAGAAGTAAATACACTCTTTTTCTCCCTGAAGATCGTCGTATAGACCTTCAACAGTGATATCGCTACCTGGAACCGCTGCAGCGGCCCCAAGGATTGCCGCGCTTCCGGGCCAGTCGCCGTTCGTATACCATTCACGTGCTGTATATTTCTGTCCAGCTCGGATTCGATGATAGTGGCGTTCGGTTGAAGACTCGACCTCGATTCCTGCTTCAGAGAGGACATTTCGTGTGGTATTAATCAGAGGTACTGACTTCAGTCTGCCCGAAACATGAATTTCAACATCTTGATCTATAAGTGGGACAAGAAAGAGAAGCGCGCTTGTATACTGACTCGAGACAGCACCGGAAACAGTGATTGGGAAAGGATCTTCGGGTTTAATACCTTCCTGTTCACGCTTTGCTTTGATTGCTTTTTTGATTCGATCCAGTCCACCCTTGAGCTTCATGGGAAGACATCCATCCTCTCCACGGGCTTCCACTTCAACGCCCAGCTGTCTCAAACCTTCGACAAGGTCTATATTGGGTCTTTTCCCGAGGGACTCTGTGTAGTTCGTTGTCCATTCCACCTCGGGAAGAAGAGCGCTGATAGCGAGCAACAGTCGAAACACAGCGCCAGCGTTCCCGGGGTTTAGGGGATCAGAAGCTTTTAAGAGTTTAGGGGAAGACCCGAAACCGTGGACTTCAAGTCGGCTGACCTTTCCATCGTTCTCAACCTCGAAAGGAATTTCTTCTCCCTGGTGATCCAGGGCTGTAATGATGGCTCCCATCTGTCGGCAGCACTTAACCAGTGCAACTGCGTCGTCCTGCACTGCTGGGCGCTTAACGATGGAGCGTCCCTCTGCGAGACAGCTGGCAAGTATATACCGGGTCGTGAAATTCTTAGATGAGGGGGCGTGAACCGTTCCCTTGAGGGGACCGGCTGGAGGCATCACATGAGCGATCATGAACTGTTTCCCGTGGTAAGTTGCAAAGTTATCTCGCATTTAATCTCATGAAGTGGTTGCACCATGAAACTTCATTTGATAGCAACGAGGGTCGTCAGCCTTAAGACACCTCAGAGAACGGATTAATTCTGGGTGGACAAGGGAGGAATTGTATGGCGTGGGATAAAAATCATGTTGTCTCCGCGCACGGTGCCTCAAAGGTGAGATGTCGATGATGAGAACGAATGATACCGATGGCTTTAAACCACTGAATTGAGAAGTCTGCCTCATGAGCATGGGCTCGGAAAGAAAACTAGAAACGTCTCAAAAGTTCTTCGGATTTCCCAGGAATCCCGCCGTCGTGTGCCTGGGGAACGCACTTAAGGGAACGCTTTCTGTCAAGATGGCTCAACGCAGTCTCGAGCTGGGCTCTCGACTGGCGGGTGCTTCGAGACTCATGACCTATTGCCTCAGCGACGGCGGAGATGGCTTCCTGGACGCGTATGAGGCTGTTTATCCCGGTCAAAGACAGCGAATCGTAGTGCCTGGGCCGACCGGTGACTTGACCTTTGTTGAGCTGCTCTTGGACAGCCAGTCCAGTACGGTTGTGATCGAAAGTGCTCTGTCGGTTGGTATGTCTCAGCTTCCTGCAGACCCCAAAGGGATTCTTCAACGAGGAACAGGGGGATTGGGCGACACGATGCTGGCCGGGGTTCTCATGGGAGCACGCAGAATTCTTGTTGGACTCGGAGGAAGTGCCACCTGCGACGGAGGACTCGGGCTGCTCTTTCACCTTCAGGAGGGTCTGAAAGCCGGCACCAAAATCAATACACATATCGGGGCTGATAGCCTGGCGAATCCCCCGGCACTCGACTTTGATTTTCTCCGTACTCGCTTAAATAGAGTGGAAATCGACGTCTTCTGTGATGTGGACAACCCATTACTCGGTGAAAATGGCACTGTGGCAAAGTATGCAGAGCAAAAGGGTGCGACCGAACATGACAGAAACGATCTGAGTGCTCTGATGGAGCACTGGGCAGATCACCTTGAGAAAATTGCCGGTCCGGGGCACAGGGACAAGCCCGGAGCAGGCGCCGCCGGCGGGCTTGGTTTCGCCCTTTCAGCCATTGGAGCTGATCTCCTGCCAGGAGCTGATTCTTTCTGTGATCTCTTGCGATTGGATGATATTCTTTCAAATGCGAACGCCCTGATTACCTGTGAGGGAAGGTTCGATTCAACAAGTCTGAATGGGAAAGCTCCGTGGAAAGCTGCAATTGCTGCAAGAGATCGGGGACTGGCTTCAGCCATATTCTGTGGCAGCGCTGAAGAACCGGCCGTCAAAAAGGCCACTGATGAGGGGATCCGGATTGTAGAGTTTGGAAAGAAGATTCCCCCTGAGAGAAGAGTCGCAGAGTCGTTTACGGCACTTCAATCCTCTGTGTCGGAGTTCATCAGATCGGTTGGCGGGCGGTAGGGCGACGCTTCTTACGAAGCAATGTCCCGGTACATTTGACCAACATCGGTGAAGGCTTTTCCTGCAGCTTCGACGATCTTATCCTGAGTCGGCTGGTCAAAGCCTTGTGCATTCATATCTGCAACGAACTTACCCCATCGTGGCCTCAGCTCGGCGCCGTGAGGATCCTGCATGGCGAGCCCACCTTCTGCTTCCTGACCGAGGACTTCCTTGAATTTTCTCTTCAGAATCTGGGCTCCGTTATTTGATCCTTCAATAACATAAACCATCCCGAGGGCAGCATCAGGGGACTCTTTCAAATAATGATCAAAGTCACTCAAGAACTGCTGAACGCCTGGATTGGCAGGTGAAGATTCGAGGTCCAGGTCCCAGAATTTGAGGTCAGAGCGAGCGCACTGAGCCCCATTCATGTGGTAATCGTGGATGACTTTCGCAGCGGTTTCTGATTTCAACCGGAGTGTTTCGATGCGTTTCGCCAACCCAAGGTGAAGATGGGCGAGTTGCTTAACGGCTTCGAGGAAGGTTTCTTTCTTTAAAGACCCGCTCATGAGTTGCATCATGAACGGCTGCTGTTCTGCGGCATCATGCATGGGGCGGGTATCTTCCCTGAGGCGTGTCATCAAATCTCTATTCTCAACGGTCATCTTGTGCATATCCTTGGAAAGCGAAGTTCTTGAATCGATCAAATATTAGAATCTAAAGAAAAGGGGATCAACGAATTTTCTGGATTTGGGTGATCTTGTCGGGTGTAATTCTCGCTCGGGAAATTGCTAGATGAGCGACTACCTGTTGCAGCACCCGAAAAGATCAGCAACATGAGGAGCGGGTCGACTGGTTCGACGCTCAACCCATGGCGATTATTCTCCTTATTTGAAGGAACCCTTAGTATATGTCCTTATGCAAGCCTTCGATTCCCCTGATTTTCAGCCTGTTTTTGGGGATTTTATCCACGACAAGTGTGACTGCTCAACTGACAAAGGTGGGAGACCCTGAGCTTCCAGGTAAGTCCTCCCCTCTTCACTTCCGGGTAACGAGAGCATTCGAAGAAGCAGACCTTGGATACAAAGCAAACGTAGCCGTAGTTGTTCGTGATGTAGCAACGGGTCGAACGCTGGTCGATATTAACGGGATGGATTCACTCAAACCAGCATCGACAATCAAAGCTGTCACCACAAGCGCTGCTCTGAATATACTGGGTCCCACCTATACTTTTGAAACACAGCTATACTACTCTGGTGTCATATCGAACGGAATTTTGAGCGGAGATGTTATCATTGTTGGTGGTGGTGATCCAAGCTTTGGGTCAAGATTTCAAGAAGATAAGTCGGACTTGCTCAAACCATTGAGGCTATGGGCGAAGAAGCTCAAAGACCTGGGAGTGAAGCAGATAAATGGCAACATTCTGGGTGATGATTCACGCTATACTTATGAGCCTCATGGCCTCGGTTGGGAGAGGATGGAATTCGGTGAGTGGTATAGCGCAGAAGTTAGTGCCTTGAATTTCAATGAAAATGTTGTAGATGTCATGTGGAAAGGATCTGGGTCTGCCGGTCGACGCGCCAGTTTTAGTCTTTTCCCGGAGACTGATTACGTTCAATTCTCAAGCTCAGTCAGAAGTATCCCCAGAGAACTCTCAACGCCGAGGATTCGTTACTACCGATTTGCCAAGAGCAATGAAATCAGAGCCCGGGGGTACATTCAAACGGAAGATGAATTTTATGATTTCGCGGCTGTACACGATCCAGCCTGGTATACTGCGACCATCTTTCAAGAAACTCTGGAGAAAGAAGGGATCAAAGTCTACGGCAGCCCGTTCAGTGCTAGAATGATGGAAGATGTTTCCGAGCTCGCCGAGCGTAAGTTTATTGACAGTCAAAGCTCACCTCCACTCGAGGAATTAATACCCGTTGTTAATACAGAAAGTCAGAATCTTTATGCAGAAGTCCTGATGAGAGAAATTGCTTTTCAGGCTGGCCTTGAACCTTCATTTAAAAACGGAGCAGATGCTATTATCAAGTGGCTGCGTCAGAACCGTATTAACGTAACGGGGATTCTGATGGTTGATGGAAGCGGACTTTCAACGCTTAACAAAGTCACAGCCAGAAGTTTAAATGACGTGTTATTGATGCAGGCTAAATCACGAACAGGCGATCTATACATAAACAGCTTCGCGACGCCTGGTGAAGGCTCACTGAAGGATCGTTTTCAGCAGATGGACTATGCAGGCCTGAAGGATCGCCTGAAAGCTAAGACAGGTTTTCTTGAAAGTGTCCATGCGCTCTGTGGTTATCTCGAAAACAGAAGCGGGCAGAAATATGCCTTTACAATTATCGTGAATGATTTCGACAGCGATCGTTCAAAAGAGGCTCGCGACATGATCGACAGGATGGTGCTTCATCTCTTCAACTACGATCAGTTTTCCTGATGCAACGGGAGGCTCTGGGGCTGGAAAGAATCCATGGCAGATAAACCAAGAATAGTTCATGTCTATAAAGACTTCTGGCCACCTGTCC
The DNA here is from genome assembly GCA_964437365.1 of uncultured Candidatus Sumerlaeota bacterium. Lineage (GTDB taxonomy): Bacteria > Sumerlaeota > Sumerlaeia > SLMS01 > SLMS01 > CAYTGM01. The sequence goes on from CAYTGM010000003.1 coordinate 29,490, forward strand.
TTGGCGGGATCGAGCGATCGATCAACTGGATGATTCAATCGACCGGTGGGGAGTTTGATTATTCTGTCCTGGTCAACTCTCGACAAAGAGAAAGCCGAAAACAGAGATGGAACGGCATCCCTGTCTATAAAGTTGGAGAATACGGACGCGTTTTATCTGCTCCCCTATCTCCTTCGTTTCCCCGCACAATGAAACGCCTCAAAGCTGATATCTGGCATTTCCATCTGCCGAACCCAACGGCCGATGTCTCATGGCTTTTGTCCCGACCGAAGGGGAAAGTGGTAGCAACTTATCACAGCGATGTTGTTCGACAGAAGTGGGCTATGGCTGTCTATAAACCTTTCCTCGACCAGTTCCTGAAGAACTGCGACGCTATTTTGCCCACATCTCCGTTGCTTGTCCAGTATTCTGAAGTGCTCAAAAAATTTGAAGACAAATGTCACCCGATTCCATTGGGTATGCCCATGATGCCCTTTGAGCGATCGGAAGAAAAGGCAAACAGGGGGCGTGAAATCAAACGCCGGTTTGGTTATCGTCCGCTGATGATTTTTGTGGGAAAACTAAGATATTACAAAGGACTTCAATTCATGGTATCAGCCATGAGAGGCATCTCTAAAGGGGACTTGCTGATCATCGGTGATGGGCCTGAGCGGGAAAAACTCGGGCGACTTGTTGAAGAGTTTAAATTGGAAGATCGCGTCCATTTTCTAGGTGAGTTGAGTGACCAGGAGGTTATTGATCATCTCTTTGCTGCCGATGTCTTTGTGATGCCTTCGCATCTGACGTCCGAGGCTTATGGTCTTTCTCAGATTGAAGCAATGGCATGCGGACTGCCGGTGATCTCATGCAAGTTGAAGACAGGTGTGCCCTATGTGAACCTTCACGGACTTACGGGCCTTAGTGTCGAGCCTGCAAACGACGTCGCACTTGCCGAAGCTGCCAATAAACTCTTGAATGATGATAGACTGAGGTTTAAACTGGGTGAAACGGCAATGAGGCGAGCTCATGACGAATTCAGTCTATACGCCATGGGTACCAGATTAAAGAAGATTTACCGTAAAGTATTGAACAGTTAGCGCCAGGAAAGTAGTTACACCAGATGAGGGTGCTGTCCTTCGCCACATTATCAGTTAAGAGACCCGTCACCACAGCGATGGTTTTCCTGGCGGTCGTTCTGATGGGACTGGTGGCATATACTCGGCTTCCTGTGCAGCTTGTTCCCGATGTAACCTTTCCTGGTATCGGTGTCTATGTCCGAAATCAATCCTCTACAGAGGAAAACCTGAACCAGCTGACACGGCCTATTGAGGGGATCATCGCCGAGCTCTCGGGAGTGCGTGAGATGACTTCACGCACAAGAGACAGTAGCATCTGGATTGAGATCGAATTTGATGCCGGTACGGATATACAATATACGGTCGTGGAGTTGCAGGACAAGCTGATCGATTTTCAGCAAAGCCTGGAAAACCCGCGAGTTGCGATTAACTCTTTTCCTTTTTCAACCAGTGACTGGCAGCGCAGCTTTATGTACCTGTCTGTCAGGGGTGACGGTGATGTGGAGACTCTTTTTCGGACGGCAGCTGAGAAAGTTGAGTCGCAGCTCAAGTCCATAAATGGTGTATCCAATGTCGAAATTTCAGGTCTGAACCGTAACATTGCCCAGGTCGAGATGAACTCAGACCTGCTTGCGTCCTATGGCCTCGAGCTAGGTCAGGTCATTGGTAAGGTGCAAGCTGCGGCAGCCGACGATCAGTATCTGGGTAGCCTCGATGTTCCTCAGGAAACTCACTATGTGCGACTGGATGATCGAGTCAGGACCGTTGAGGAGCTCGCCGAAATCCATGTTGACGAGCAGGGGCTTGTAAAACTGAAGGACGTCTCCAATATATTCATTGGAGACAGTGTTGACCGAAGGATTAGTCGCTCAAACGGCAAAAACAGTCTGGAGATCACACTGGAGAGAGAGGCGGATCAAAACCTGATTGATCTGGCCAGGAGAGCTCGAGAGAGGATCAAAGAAATAGATGAAACGCTGCCGGAGGGGGTTTCGCTTGAAATAGACGTCGACTTTGCCAGTTTCGTCGAAGAGGCACTGAGTGAAGTCAAGCGACTGGCTCTCATTGGAGCTCTGCTGGCTCTTATCGTTCCATTAGTTTTCTTTCGCTCTTTTCGTGTTTCGATGATCGTCTTCGTGTCAGTGCCAATTTCCCTGATCGCGGTCTTCAATCTCTTCTATGCGTTGAATGTCAGTATTAATATTTTCTCCATTGTGGGACTTGCACTGGGTGTTGGCTTGCTTGTGGATAGTTCCATTGTTGTCGTTGAAAATTCCTTCAGGCTTTATGAAGAAGGTTACTCTGCCCGTGACTCTGCCGGTCGTGGTGGAGGCGAAGTTGGTCGTGGTCTCGTGGCAGCGACCTTAACTTCTGTGATCGTGTTTCTTCCTTTTTCATTTCTTGATTCCGAGTTCAGTCTGATGATTAAGGAACCGATCCTCGCACTTGTTTTCCCCCTCCTTGTATCGCTGGTTGTTGCTCTCACCCTGGTGCCTGTTCTTGCCTGGCTTATACTCAAATCCAAGTCCGGCAATACGAAGATCAAATCAAAGAAACATCATGTGCCTCGGTTTTATCGCCGCTCGCTGGCGTGGGTGCTCAGGCATCGTATGTCGGTCCTGGCGATTATCGGTATTGTTGTTTCCGTAACCTGGTTGGAAAGCTGGAGGAGAGTAGACACGGCAACGACTTCACAGGAACCGTCTAGAGACTGGCACACCTTGCGATTCCGTGTTCCTGCTGGCGCAACGCTATCGGATACGGACAGGGCCGTTCGCAGACTGGAGTCGGAGCTCAACGAGTTTCCAGAGCTTGAACGCTTTGGGGTAAGCTTTGATGCAGAAGATGGTCGGGCTTGGCTTAAGCTGAAGCCCAAAAAGGATTTTCCAGATCGCCCTTCTACAGAGAAGTTTAGAGCTATCACGTTGGAACGCCTTGAAGGGCTGCAGGGAATGGAGGTCTCCTGGAGCAGATTTGATCGGGCAGATGACGATTCCACAGTACGTGTAGGCTCAAATGGCGAGTTAGAATTCAGAGGACTCGACGATGAAGTTATCTATGAATTTGGACAAGAGTTCGCCGAAGCCGTGAGAAGTCTGCCGGGAATTGTGAATGCGGAGATGGAGAAGTGGGATCGCGAACTTCAATATGTTGCAAAAATGGAGCGTGAAGCTCTCCGGCAATTCGATGTGAGCGCTGCAACCATTGCGAGATATATCAGTTCCACTCGATCTGGAGGAAGTGTTTCATCCCTTCAGTTGGAGAACGGGGATGAAAGGACCGATGTCTCCATCTATATTGAAGGAGCCGACGGGAATACACTAAAGGAGGTTTCCTCTCTTCCGGTACAATCAGCTTCGATGGGTGAGATCCCTCTATCACAGCTTGTCAACTTCCTGCCGACAACTGTGGAAGACGGCATTCGCCGAAGAGATAGACAAGCCTCTGAAGATATGGATTATTACTATGAGGAAGGTTATGACCGTGACGAGATAAAGGAAAGCCTGGACCGACTGATTGAAAACTATCCTAACCCGGCTGGTATCATCATTGAACACGAAGGTGAGACGCGCCGCCTGGATGAGAGAATGCAGGATTTTTTCTTCTGCGTGCTTGCCGGGGCTCTCCTTGTTTACATTGTCATGGCTGGTGTTTTTGAAAGTCTGTGGATTCCGTTTACAATCCTGGCCACCAACCCCTTGATGTTAATTGGCATTGTCTGGGGGCTGGACATAGCAAACTTGCCCCTCGACGACCTGGCAGCGTTCGGTGTGATCCTGCTCATCGGACTCGCTGTGAACAATGGGATTGTGCTTCTGGACAGAGCCTTGGGCCTCCAGGAGGTGGGCTATACAAAGCTGCGATCAATTTACGAGGCGTCACTCACACGCCTTCGCCCAATCATGATGACTTATCTCACAACGGTCCTTGGACTCTTGCCGTTAGCTCTCTTTGGAGAAGCGGAAGACCAATGGCGGCCTGTGGCTGTCGTTGTAATTGGTGGACTCACAAGCGCTACGATATTGACACTACTGGTTCTTCCATGTCTATACCTCATAGGCGACGACATCGTTTCATTTCTTCGAAAGCCTCTTTCAGAGGTGGGAACTCATTTTGGTGAAATCCCCGTTTCTCTGGTCAACCTGTTTGGTCATCCAATCCAAACTCTAAAGGGCAAAAAGACATTTTTCCCTCATTGGAGAAAAAACTTTTTCTCGATCATGAAGTACATCTTGGTCCAATCCATTGGCGCTATACGAATTCTGCTCATGGTCCCTTTTGATCTCATTTCCGTCTTTCGTTCTAGAAAACGATCTGCAACAGGTACTGTGAGAGAGACGGACGGTGAGAAGACAGGCACAGCCACCCAAATAGACAAGTCAACTCGTGAAGAGTTTGATACTGAAAAGCCTGTGCTGGAGTTAAGCAATATTCAAGTTGAGTTCAGTAGCCTGGCTTCGAAGAAAAAAGTACAGGCTCTCAAAGGGATTGACCTGGAAGTCCAGTCAGGGCTGTTCGGCCTGCTCGGACCGAACGGGTCGGGGAAGACAACCCTCATGAGGGTCATATCGGGTATCCTTCCTCCGACACGTGGAAGCGTCTATATCAATGGTGAAAAGCTTCAGCAGAATGACCTCAAGTATTCACTTTTATTCGGATACTTTCCCCAACAACTTGGCCGCATGCCTGACATGTCGCTTTACAAGTACCTCGACATGTTTGCTTTATTGTATCTCAAGAACGCGCGGAAAGCTTTATCAGATCTATCACCTTCTCCTTTGACCGTTGATTCAGCGATGAACATTATCAACCGAATGGGCACTCCTGCTGGAAGGCATGAAACGATCATCAATGCTGTAGCGCGCGTGAATTTGCGAGAATCGCTCAATAAGCAAGTATCGAAGTTTTCTGGAGGGATGCAGCAGAGAGCCGGCTTCGCTAAGCTCCTGATCCAATCACCACGCGTAATGCTTGTTGACGAACCAACCGCCGGGCTTGATCCCCTCGAGCGTGTGCGTCTTCGTATGCTGTTGGCAGGGTTGGCAGAAGACAGGTTGGTGATTTTTTCTACTCATATCATTGATGACCTTGAAGGCACCTGTGATGCAGTTGCCCTTCTTCGCGAGGGAGAACTTATCTGGAAGGGCCTTCCAGGTGATCTGAGCAACCCTCCTAAGAGAGCAGGTTCAGACCCCGAGAGGTCTAGTCTCGAAGCTCGGGTTTGCGAGTTATTAGGACAGGATCTACCTGCCGGTGCTCGTTAGGTTAAAGTGCGGATGGCGGATGTTCCCTGACATTCAGACATGAAAATCCAAATGAGTTGACACAGAGTACAGTGCCCAAGAATTTAGCGGTCGACAAAGTTTATAAGTATGAGCGATGAACTGTCGTGCAGGCAGTGAGATCCAGCTCAACAATTACAAAGCGAATAATGGCATCAGAAGACTACTACAGCATCCTTGGAATCGATAAGCAAGCCCCTGACCGTGAGGTCAAGAGAGCCTATTACGGGCTTGCACGTGATCTCCATCCGGATAAGGCGAAATCTCCAGAGGAAGCGCGTGAGAATGCCGAGAAACTGGCAGTGATCAGCCGTGCCTACAATACGCTGAAAGACCCTAAAAAGCGCGCAGAATATGATGAAAAACGCCCGGGATCATCTTCTGGCAATGCCCCCAAGAACGCGACGACGAAAATTGCGCCCAGCGCACCATCTTCAGGCGTTAGGGCTCAGAATGAAGCGCAGAATTCAGCGCCGACAGCCGGAAAGACAGGTTCAGCCCCCGGCACAGGACCGGGAAGGCTCTCTGCGAATGACATCGCATCTCAAAAGATTCTTACAGCACAGAAGGCTTTCGTTAAAGGGATGGAGTTTTACAAGAACGCCGAATACAAGAAGGCTTTGCCTTTCTTCGAGGCTGCTGTGGCGAATGACCCAGAGTCTGAACCTCAATACCATGTCCGCCTCTCCAATTGTCTGATCAAGACTAAAGGAAGTTTCAGCAGGGCACAGGCTTGTCTTGAGAAAGCCTGCGATATGGACCAATACAATGTGGAATTCAAATTGGCCCTGGGAGAATTATATGAAACGGTTGGAATTGATTCCAAAGCTAAAGTAACTTATGAAAACGTTTTAAGGTGGGATCCCGACAACAACAAAGCCAAATTCCGCCTGTCCTTGCTTGCAAATAAGGATTCGAAAAAAGGGAATAACATCCTCGCAAAAGTATTCCCTTCTCTATTTGGCAAAAAGTAAATTTATATGGCTCGCTCCATCGGCATAGACCTTGGGACAACGAATTCTGTCGTTGCTCACATTATTGGTGAATCAGTTGAAACAATTCCGAATAGTCAAGGGTCCCGAACGACTCCTTCTGTGGTTTTATTCGGCGAGGAGATTATTGTAGGAGAGGTTGCGAAGAGACAGGCAACCACTCAACCTGATCTCGTTGTTTCTTCAGCGAAACGCTTGATGGGCCGAAGGTTTGAAGAAGTCGCCGACGAGCTCGAAGACTTTCCCTTCAATGTTATTGAGGGAGAAGAAGGCCGGGCGGAAATTAAGCTGGGCGATGGAAGGATTATTCACCCCGAACTGGTCGCGGCTCAGGTTCTCTTCAGCATGTGCGAAGCAGCAGAAGAGTATACGGGAGAAGAGATTACTTCAGCTGTCATAACTGTTCCTGCTCACTTCAATGATGCGCAGCGGACTGCGACCAAACGGGCAGCTGAACTGATCGATCTCGAAGTCCTTAGAATTATCAATGAACCAACTGCCGCCGCTCTTGCCTACGGTTTCGGCGGACTTGATAGCCCTCAGAAAATTGCTGTATTCGACTTCGGCGGTGGCACTTTCGATATCTCCATCCTCGAGATAACGGGGGATATCTTCGAAGTCTTATCAACAAATGGTGACACGAATCTTGGCGGAGACATTATCGATTTAAAGGTCTATCAGGAAATCTGTGATACTATCATCCAGGAAACAGGGATAGACCCGACGCTTGATCGAAGCTCCTCACAAAGAATTCGAGAGGCAGCAGAAAAGGCGAAAATAGAACTGTCAGCTCTTGGGTCCACACACGTTGCTCTCCCATTCATCGTGGCAGACAGCTCTGGCCCTAAGCATTATGAAGCTGATATACAACGGGAAGTCTTTGAAGAATGGATTGAACCGATCCTTCAACGGTTGATTCCTCCGTGCAAGAACGCATTGAGGGATGCTAATCTGAAATTGGAAGATGTTGACCAGGTCATTCTGGTTGGAGGTTCAACAAGAATTCCTATGGTCAGGAAGATTGTGAAGGAGTTTTTTCAGAAAGAGCCTTCACTTGAAGTAAACCCTGATGAAGCAGTTGGAATTGGCGCGGCTATACAAGCGGGAGTCATGAAAGGAGAGCTGCAGGAGCTGCTGCTTCTCGATGTTACACCGCTCTCTTTAGGAATTGAGCTCGCGGGAGGGGTCTTTAAGCCCCTAATCGAACGCAACTCTTCCATCCCCTGCGAGGCGACCCGAAAATTCACCACTGTTGTCGACAATCAAACTTCCGTGATGGTTCATGTCCTCCAGGGAGAAAGACAACGAGCAAGTGAAAATCGTACGCTTGCAGAAGTACGCCTGACAGGAATTCCTCCGATGCCAAAAGAGTTACCTGAAATAGAGGTCGCTTTTCGGATCGATGCCAATGGAATCCTCGAGGTTTCCGCTGTGGACCTGACAAGTGGAGTTAATACGGGAATTCAGATTGAAGGCTATGGCGAATGCGCGGCCCTCAACGATGAGGAAATCCAGAGCCTGCTTGAAGAAGTGAAAAAACATCATCGGGAAGACCAGGAATTTGTACGCCACGCCAATCGAAGGGCTCAGGCAGAAGCGATCCAGGAAAGTATTATCCGAATACTGGAATCTGCTGGGGACGAAATGGATGAGGGCGACCTCAAAACAATCAAGGAATCAATGCTTCGACACGACCTGGCACTTTCCGCTGGTGATTGGGCTCGGGTAGATGAAATTGAGAGTATTCTGAATGAAATGATTGAGCAGTATTCATTACTCTTAGATGTTGAGGCACAACTCGGAGACCTTGATCAGAATGCGCGTGATGAGGTTGAGAATAGAGCGACAACTAAGGGAGCAAATGAATCCCTGGAAGAACAACCTCGGACTATCAAGGAAGAACGAACTCAGGCAGATTCTGATAATGAGGATAGAACAGCGCAGACACGGGATGAAACTCAAGAGCGCGACCATTCTTCGCCTTCTGCCCCCCCCCGCAGCCCTTCTGACACCCAAACGCAAAGCAAGCATCATAGTCTGACAATTGAAGATGAGGAAGACCTGGATGAGGGCACAATGCCTCCTCCTCCGCCGCCTGCCTGAGTCATGAGAGTAAATCACCTCGAGGTGGCTGATTACCAATAGGGTCTCATTTGAGCTAAAATATTGGAATCAAACCACTTGGGTCCCAACCTGCCTCCTCTTTTGGGTTGACGGAACGCACTGACTTCGGTGGTAGTGAGTCAGACTAACGAGAGTAAATATCGGAGTCACCAACGTGACAAAAGCTGAAATAGTTCGCCTGCTGGTAGAAAAAAGTGGCCTGCCTCGCAAGGATGCTGTTCAGGCAGTGGAAATATACCTCGACAGTGTTAAGGACTCCTTGAAGTCAGGTGAGAAGGTGAGCCTGGTGGGATTTGGGACATTTCAGGTGAAGAAGAAAAAGTCACGAAATGGAAGAAATCCCCGGACGGGAGAAATGATCCACATCCCAGACAAGAATGTGGCAATCTTCAAACCGGGAAAAGCTTTTAGAAATGCAATTAACGGTGGCAAAGACCCCGATGAGGCAAATAGTCAGTAATCGATTCAGTTCATTCCCCCGAGTAAAGTACAGGAAGGCTTATCATGTCTGAAGATTCCAGGCCACATGTTCTGGCTGTGGACGATGAGAATGACATTCTCCTTATCCTTAAAACGGCCCTCAAAGAGGACTACCGGGTCTCGACCGCAGGGAGCGGTCAAGAAGCTCTCAACCGAGTTTCTGAAGAAATACCCGACTTGATCCTACTGGACATGATGATGCCAGGCATGGATGGACTTGAAGTGCTGGAAAAACTCCGCGACATGCCGGAAACAGCCGAAACACCCGTCATTTTTCTCACAGGCGTTTCCGATAAGCAGAAGATACGAGAAGCTCTTGATAAAGGAACCTCCTATTACATCGTCAAACCTTTCGATCATCATGATCTCATGGGGAAGGTTTCAATCGCACTCAAAGATAGTGGTGCCTGAGCCTCGGTCAGTTCCCTGATTTATTTTTCATAAACAGCATTTGCCACCACAGGGCTCTCTAGCCCTTACTACGCCTCGCCGGTGCTAGCTCGCCGCTTTTCAGAGTAGCTTCTGGAGAAACGAACTGCGTGTTGCAGCTGATTTTTCGACGTTAACTGAGGTATATCAGAGATGAGTGAAGTCAAAGAACCCGTCAAAATTACTCTACCAGACGGATCATCAAAGACATTTGAGTCAAAGGTCACACCATATGACGTCGCCGAGTCCATAAGTAAAGGCCTCGCGAAAGCTTCAGTAGCGGCCAAAATCAATGGAGAAATCGCCGACCTTTCTCAGCCCATTGAATCTGACTCGGAGGTCGCGCTTCTCACGAACAGAGATGAAGAAGCACTGGAAGTCCTTAGACATTCATGTACACACCTCATGGCGCAGGCAATTAAACGTCTTTTCCCAGATGCGATGCTCGAAGATGGACCGCCTACAGAGGACGGGTTCTGGTATGATATCAAGACCGACCCTCCCATCACTGTGGATGATTTTCCGAAGATTGAAAAAGAAATGGAGAAAATTATCCAAGAGAAGCTTCCGATCGAGCGAAGCGTCCTTAGCAGGGAAGAAGCGAGAACGGTTTTCGAAGAAAGAAAAGAGAAATATAAACTTGATTTGATCGAACGTATTCCAGAGGGGGATACAATCAGTGTCTATAGACAGGGTGAATTTGTGGACCTGTGCAGAGGTCCGCACGTTCCTCATACAGGAATGTTCAAGGCGTTCAAACTCATGAGTGTCGCTGGCGCTTACTGGAAGGGTGATGCAGCGAATGATCAGTTGAGCCGAGTCAAAGGCACCGCCTTCTTCTCGAAGTCAGACTTGAAAGACTACCTGAACCTTTTGGAGGAGGCGCGAAAGAGAGATCACCGTAAACTTGGCAGAGATCTCGAGCTTTTCATGCACCATGAATGGGCGCCTGGCGAAACTATCTGGCTCTCAAACGGCTTTACGGTCTATACGATTTTAAAGAACATGATGAGTGAGCTCTGTAAATCAGAAGGCTATATTGAAGTCTTCACTCCAATGCTTTTCAAGAAAGACCTTTTTGAGACTTCCGGACATTGGCACCATTACCGTGATGACATGTTCGTTGTTCCAGGCCAAGAAAGCAAGGATCTGTCCGAGGAGGAAATCAAAACCTGGTCTGATCGAATCCTGGCAGAGGCAGAGTCAGACCTCCCAGCTCATGAATGGGCATCGCTTGAAGGTAAACTTAAAGACGCATCATCTACCAGTGAGAGTTTGTCTATCATGCTCTCCGGCAGCCCGACTCTATCGACCAGACATTGGAATATCTTTGAGAAGGCTCCGGGAGAATTCGTACATCTCACAGGAAGTGGTCGAGAAGTTTATGCGATAAAGCCCATGAACTGTCCCTGTCACATGTTGATTTTTGGAGACAAGAAGCGAAGCTATCGAGAATTGCCACTGCGCATACACGACCAGGGTGTTCTGCATAGAAATGAAGCAAGCGGTACTCTCAGTGGGATTACACGCGTCCGTCAGTTTTGTCAGGACGATGCCCACATTTTCCTGACTCAGGAGCAGATTGAGAATGAGATCACGAACCTGATTTCACTCGTCAAGCGTGTGTATAACGTTTTTGGCATGGAGTTTTCCCAGATCTTTCTCTCTACTCGACCGGACGACTTCCTGGGAGAAAAAGAGACTTGGGATCAGGCAGAAAATGCGCTCGCCAACTCAATCAGGAATAATGGCCTCGAATATACCATCAATGAAGGAGATGGAGCCTTTTATGGTCCGAAGATAGACTTCATGGTGAGGGACTGCCTGAGAAGAGAATGGCAGACTGCCACCATCCAGCTCGACTATCAGCTCCCCCAAAGATTCGGCCTCAAGTATATCAATAGTCAGAACGAAGAAGAAACACCGGTAGTCGTTCATCGAGCGATCTATGGGACTTTTGAACGATTCCTCGGAATCCTCATTGAGCATTATGGCGGAAACTTTCCTACCTGGCTTGCTCCTGAACAAGTCAGAATACTCACAATCAGCGAAAAGTTTAATGACTATGGTCAGGAGATATTTGAAACGCTGAAAGAAATGGGCGTTCGCGTAGAGCTTGATGGAACGGCGGAGAAAATCGGTCATAAGATTCGACTGGGAAGAAACATGCGGATCCCCTGGCTGTTGATTGTAGGAGAACGTGAAAGAGAAGAAAGAACTCTCTCCGTTCGCTCTCAGATTGAGGGGGATCTTGGATCAATGCCTCTCGACAGTTTCCTGACGAAAATCGATGAGCTCAAAGAAGCATCCTTTTAGCAGTCTCACAAATTAAAGAAATCAGAAAGGGTACCATTGACGTTGAGCGAATGGTGCCCTATTTTTTTTTCATTAATGACATTCCTGTAAGTCTAAATTAAACGAATTGTGGGTTTTGGACAAGCAATCGGTGGGCAAGCTGACTCAGACAATCATGATTTTTCTGACCATGGGGTTGGGGCTCTTTCTCTTCAGACCTGCGGGAGCTGATACTTTATATCTCACTGACAAGACTGTCCTCAAAGATATTGTTGTGATGGGATTTCGGAGTCCGTCAACAATGCCTGTCCCTGTATTCGAATATTTGAAGGTCGATGATCAGGGAAAAGTCACCGGGAACATGATACGAATCGACTCCACACGTGTGAGAGCTGTTGAATTCGAGGACCCCAGTGACCAATCAGCGACAGCTAAGGGGAAGATCGCTCACATCTATCTTCCTGATCTTTCAGTCATTCGGAACTACGTTGTCTTGAGGGGGCAGATTAAAGCAGAGCGCTATGAGTTCGAAGTACACAAAGCGGATTCTGCTCCGGGCGAGGAACTACAGACAATCAGTCACACTCAAATTGAACGTATAGATTTTGGACCTTATGCATTAAATCTGAATCCAGGAGGAAGTGAATCAGGGCTTAAGAAGATTTATGCCGGCAAGAAACGCGTTCAGAATACAAGCAAGAAACCCGTTGGTGCCGCGAACCCCGCGAAAAACAACTTCATGGATGACCCCTACGGCATCAATTCTGTCTATGGAGAGAATTCTCCACTCCTCGAAGATCCAGAGGAAGAAAAGCCTGAGAGCAGCCTCGGAGCGGCACTTGTAGCTGTTGGAATACCTTTGATGGGGACCTTAGCCATATTCGGAATTATCGGTATTGTCCTCACCTTGAACTTCATTCTGGGGATTTTTGTTCTGCTATTCAGCGCAAAGAATGAGGGAGTCGGCGACTTGACCATCCCTCGAGCGATTGCTACCTCCGCCCTCTTATCGTATATTCCACCGGGCGTTGTTGTCTCTATCATGATGATTCCTTTCCCACTTCACTCGGTGAAGCTCATTGCTGGAATCTTCGCTTTCTGGTTCATCTCCAGATTTATTGTCATGGGGATGCTGGAAGTTCTCGAACAAAAGGCAACGGATGTACTTATTACTTATTACCTGCTTTTCATATTGGCTTTGATCGGGCTCTGGATATACGCTATTACGTTTGCATAATGCCTCATCCCTGGCCTTTAACAGAATCTCTTAGACGGAACAACTCATACAGTCCCATCAACGTAAGGTCTTCGACAACCTCGCATTCGGGAAACCAGTCTGAGGCTGCCGATGCGCCACCTCCCGTAAGAACAACCTTCAAACTCCGGTCCCCAAGTGTTTGGTGATAAGACCTTATCAAGTCCCGAAGGCCTCGATAGTGCACCTCTACCACGCCTGCAGCTATAGCTCCTGTCGTCGATGCAGCTGGAAAGCTTTCATCTTTAACTTCTGCAGGTATAACTCCCGGTAGAGTACTTTGCGTCTTCGATTGCAACATCTCAAACTGAGTCGTGATCCCGGGAAGAATCGCACCTCCGATAAACTCACCAGAATGCTTGACAACCTCAATATGTGTTGTTGTCCCGAAATCTATACAGAGAGCTTCACAGGACGGGTATAAATCGATGAGCCCCATAGCATTCGCAAGACGATCTGGCCCAGGCGCTCCGCCGTTATAAGACCATTCAAAGGGAGTTTTCATACCATGGGTAACGAAATAGCAGTCCGAAGTGGAGAAATGTGTTCTGTGGATTCTTTGGAACAGTTCTTGGTCTGAAACTCTACCACAGGAAAAAACTATCGAACCGATAGACAAGGTATCCATGCTCATTACGAAATCTTTAAGTCTATCGACAAACTCTGGCGTCTCGCGCTCTATACAATAGCGATGGACGATTTTGCCATGGCTCAAGAGAGCAAGCTTGAGATTTGTGTTTCCAGCATCAATGACAACCACATTTTCCATAAGACTTAATCTCTGGCAAGATAGATACATCCATCAGAATGTTCCAACTCCTGCAGCATTTGATCTTCAATCACAACATGACCGTTTACTGCAACGTGAACAACCTCCATCCTATCAAGCTTCTTCCTGTGAGTAACGACGTCTGCAATAGAATCGATCGTCAATAGCCCACGTGAACCATCATGGAGCATTCTCATTCTTTCTCGCGTCATACTGCTGGTCAAAGCTGATAATTCTCTGGTACCATCACGATCCGTTCGCCCGTTCCCGATAGCAAAAAGGGCCGAAATCAAGGCATCATTCTCTCCACAGGAATCTAGAAAGGACAAGTTGGGATAGTCAGAAGAACAACTCAATTTTGTCGAAATGCTAACCTGTGTCTTTTCCTTGAGAAAGATATCGACGAGCGACTCAATACCTTGAAAGTCGACAGTTTCTATATTCTTGTCCTCTACTTCATTGTATATGCAAATGTGGAGTCTATTAACAGATGGATTACCTGTATTGACCAGAAAGATACGACAAAGAACGTTTTCTGGCAAACTCTTTTCTACCGGTTTGGACACACTTGTAAAATCCGCCCCTGTTAGCTTGAAAAGCTCCTGTGTAGAAATCTTTTGAGGCTTAAGTGTAACACCATAAAACTCAGTCTGTCCGCACCGCTCCAACAAAACATCAATCGATTCGAGAGTTTCGAATGCATACAGGTTGCATATAAGGCTGGAAGATTTTATTCTTTCAGCTGCCTCCCTGGCATCATTGATACTTTTATAAGGTCCGAAACCAGCTACTAGAGAAGTGACTCCACGCTTAACGTAGGACAAAGCAAGTTCAGATTTCTCAACAAGGGTTTCACCGGAGATATCAGCGCAGAAGGCCACCGCTCCTGGTGTCACAAACTGACCATCTATATTGATCCGCTGGAGAGTTCCATAATCTTCCAGATCGCCAATATTTTCAATTTTCCCGATGAACCGGTAAGGTTTATCGCCTTCATGCGACTCGCGAATTGAGTAGAAGGCAAGGTCGGAGCAGAATGGTTCGAGCCCGGAACCGTTATAGACAATTCCCTTTTCCAGAATCGTCCCCAGAAATTTCTGACCATCATCAAGAGGAATCTTCTCGTAACCAGATGTTTCCCCCTGGAGGTCTTCACCCTCAGCCGTCGCCAGAAGACCTTTAAGTAAACAGCAGGCAAAAAGCTTCTGTACGAAATTGTCTCCACCCTCATCAGGATACCATCCCCCAGCCTCGATAAGCACCGAGGCAACACCCCATTTCATCATATTATCGCCAAAAGCACGTGGCATATAGTTGGCCGTATAACGAGCACATCCTCGAGGGACTTTCTTCTTCGCTTCTTCGGCCATCATCAAACAAAGTCGCTTTGCCTTGTCTCTCTGTGGATTACTATCCTCTTCATTTCCAAAAGGACATGCCTGAAAGGCGACAGCCACCAGATCCGATGTATTGTAGGTCTTCCGGTTATCCATGTCATGGAGATTGAAGCACACATCGGGTTGAAACTCGTCGAATGCCTTTTTGAGCGCCCTGCCTCCTGCCGTTTCAAAGGCAACTGCATCACGATTAATATCTATACCATTCACATTTCTGCGCGTAAAATGATTCACGCCATCTGGATTTACCATAAGGATAACTTCCAGCTGTAGCTGCGAGAGGATGCTGTGTGCTACGGGATCCGAACTGTTGGAGCATAAGAAATCCAATACTGTCATTAGTGCTGCTGTACAATCAGGCTCATCTCCATGCTGTCTTGCCCAGACAAGTATACGCCTCTCGCCTTTTCCAAGTCGAATGGACCGAATCTTTCTTCCCTCTTCGGAGACCTGGAGCACTCTTGAGGAAAAAGCTTTGGGGAATTTATCATGGAGCCTTTCAAGGAAAGATTCCTGGCACTCATAATCAAAGCTCTCCCAAAAACCTTCATGAATTCCTGACGGTTCCAGAATTGTCCAGAACCTGTCGAGTTCAAACTGATTGTCACTCACTGTCATAGATACGATTACCTTATCTTAGAACGAAGGATGGAAATCTGCTGCTTCCCGCCTTTAGAGAAAGTCTTGCAGCTCTCTGGACCTTTGGGCAAGTCATCCTTTTGGGACTATTTGAATGAACGAAGAAACGGTGATCAAATCAAGAACCTTGGATGACAACAGCCTTCCGGTACCTCCTGTGCGTCTGATGTTATTTGTGGTACTTTTGTGCTGGTTTACGGCTGCCAGTTGGTGGCATCGAAATGTCGTGATCGACGACCCCTGGATCACCTTTAGATACGCAGAACAGGTCGTTGCCGGCAACGGGTTTGTCTTTAATCAGGGAGAATACGTTGAAGGTTATTCCAACTTCACCTGGCTGCTTCTTTCTATAATACCAACAGCATTTAACATTGATCCCTTCGAATTCTCGAGGGCTCTTGGCTGGCTCTGTGCAGCTGCATTAATCGCCTTACCTGTTTTCGGTTTGAGACTTACCCGTCTCGGGTACCATTTCCCTAAATCCATCAGCACAGCGATCTTAATGGCGAGCTTTATTCCCTTGTCTATATGGTCGATTTCAGGACTTGAAACATCATTCTATTCCCTTCTGCTGATTCTTTTTATTACTTTTTTGTCCTTTGGTACAGCCAAGGGCCATGCAGGTTCACTTTGGGCAAGCGCCTTTCTTGTTGTATTGCTTTCATTGACCAGGCCGGAAGCGCCGATGTTCTTTATTCTTTTCATTCCCGCTTTCATTTTTACTCAGAATAAGGCTACCCGAAAAGGGATTCTGAAGACTGGTGTCGTTGCCATCACGATGTTTCTTCTCTTTGTTGGTTGGAGATACTCTTACTATGGAGAGCTTCTCCCGAACTCTGTTTTGGCTAAGACGGGTGGGTCTCTGATTGAAGACTTTAGAAGTGGTCTCAAATATACCACTTCGTATTTTCTGGGTCTCTACCTGATCCTCATCTTAGCGCTGATCTTCCCATTCTATACAGTGCTAAAGATTGTTAAGGAAATTAGATATAGACGAGAATCCTCCCATGAGAATGTATTCATTGCTTTCCTGTTTCTTGCTATAATGCTTCAGACGGTATTCACCGTACTTGTGGGTGGAGACTGGATGCCAGGCTGGAGGTTTCTGGTCCCTGTATTGCCTCTTCTTGCTCTTTCCTTTGGTTATACAACTTCTTCCTGGGGTATTATCCCGAGAATACTTATCCCCACTTTGTTTCTGCCTTATGCTGTATTCCAGGCTCACCAGAACCGGGAGTTATCCTGGTATCGGTGGATGGGTAAGCTTGAAGGTGATCGGCTCGTTATCTCTCCGCTCATTGAGATGGGAAACTTTCTGGCAGACATTTCGGAAAAAGACGAGGTTCTTGCTGCCAGCGAGGCAGGAGTTATGCCTTACCTGTCGCAGCTTGAGTTTATAGATATGTTGGGCCTTGTAGATAGCCACATTGCCAGCCTCGAGGGAGGACTTCACCAAAAAACCGACGCAAAGTATGTATATGAACAGCGACCCAACTATGTCGTTCTTCAGCTTGTTGACAGAAACGGTGGTGAGGAACCGATTTGGAAACCAGACATCAAGCTGTTCGAACTGCCAGAATTCCAACGTGAATACAGCGAGATTCATAGAGTTGAACGGACTCTTGCCACTCCCGACTGGCAACTTCTGAAAGGGCATCTTGTGCTCTACGGTCACAACTCAGAAAATCCTTCTAAAAACAGATGATGACTCGCTCAGCTTATCCTTGTCCCTTTACTTCAGTGATCTCTACTGTACCCTAATGGCGAGTATCACAGCACGCCCTTCGAGCTAATTCCAATTTCCACCCGAATCAGGAGTTTCGTTTTGAATCTTATTCCCGCCCCCAGAAACCTGAGCCTGAACGCAGGCACATTTCGCATCACCGAGGGTTGTCGAATCTTCGGTCCTGACAAACTGGAAAAGCCAGAAGCGATCGCTATACGGAACCTGCAGCAGACCATCAAGCAGTTAACTGGTGTTTCTCCATTAATGGACCGAAGCGGATTGAGAGAGACGGAGCTTGAAAAGCACTTTCACTTCGAAATCAAAGAGACAAAGAATCAAAACCTTCGGCGGCCAGATTCATATAGACTCAATATCACACCCCAGACTGTTTCGCTGGAAAGTCAAACTCCAGGTGGTATCCTGTACGGGATCCAAACACTGATTCAACTCGTTGAAGAATACCACTCTGAGCTCCCTTGTCTTGTTATCGAGGATTTTCCTCAGTTTGCTCTCAGAGGATTGTATTATGATGTATCTCGCGGAAAAGTACCCACCCTTGATACACTAAAGAGTCTCGTAGACTTGCTTTGTAAATACAAAGCGAATCATCTGCAACTTTATATAGAGCATCCATACGCATTCCGCTTCGACCCTGAAATTCCCCAGGGTGTTGATTCTTTGAACTCTGATGAAATCCTTGAACTGGTCCTCTATTGCAGAGATAGACGCATCGACTTTGCCCCTTCTTTGCAATCATTTGGGCATATGGGGGGAGTACTCAGTCTACCTCAATACAAGCACCTTGCAGAGATCGAAATCGACGATTGGGACAAAATGGATTGGTATAATCGGATGTCAGGGGCAACGATCAACTGCCTTGATCCTGAGGCACTCGAACTTCTTGAAAAAATGCACGACGAATATATACCCCTGTTTGACTCTCCCTATTCTAACGTCTGTGCCGATGAAACTTACGCACTCGGAAAGGGTAAGACAAAAGATAAAGCAGATCAGATGAAACCGGGAGAACTCTATCTCCATCACATAAAATGGTTAAATGAGCTTACAAAGAAATACGGTAAGAAAATGATGTTCTGGGGAGATATTGTTAAACAATACCCCGACAGTATTAAGGAAATCCCCAAAGATACGATTCTTCTAAACTGGGGATATGAAGCAGATGCAGACTACGAGAGTTGTAAATTATTCGAAGATGCCGCACTGGAATTCTGTGTGTGTCCAGGCACTTCTGGCTGGAACCAGCTAATGAATAACTTTCATAACGGAACCTTGAATATACAAAGATATGCTGCCGCAGGGAAGAAGCACGGAGCGTTAGGCGTTCTGAATACTGACTGGGGAGATCATGGACACTATAACCTTTTGAGTGGTTCACTTCATGGTATCATTCTCGGAGCATCGGTCTCCTGGAATACGGAGGATCCGGTCGATGGAGAATATCACAAACGCTGGGCGAGCAAGTACTTCGGCGAGTATTCAGAAGAAGCAATGGAACTCCTTTTGAATCAAACGGAAGGGTTAGAAAAGACCGGAACATGGCGCCTTTTCTATCTTCCCATGAACGACCCCAAGTTCATTGAAGGTTATCCTCAAAAATTCCTGGCCCCAATAAATGATAAAATTGCTCGAAGACTGCTGGAAGAAGGGAAAAAGGCGGAGACCCTCTTCGCCAAAATGCTCAAGGATGGTGTTGGGGTAAAATGGGTGGTTGAAGAATTTCATCACATGTCTTTGATGAATTCTCTACTTGGAGAAAAGTATTTCCTCGTGATGGACTTGAAAAGCGACGATCAACCAGATGATCTGCCTCTACGACTGAGACAATTTGCAGATAAGCTTGAAGACGCACTATCCCGATATCGAGAACTTTGGCTCGCAAGAAATAAGAAAACCGATCTGCAAAGTATTGAGAATCGCTTGAATGATCTCATTCAGGAGGCTCGTAATGAAGCAGATAAACTCGGACCATAGTACTCAAGAAAGCTTCAAGTGCAAGATCCATTGATTTTTCGACGATCAAGTCTTAAGAAGCTCAGAAACTTTCAATAAAAGCACTTTATTGACTTTGGAGCGGAACTTTTCGCACTCAAACATCTCATGGACGGAGACACTGAGGTGAATGAAAATGAGACTCAACGCGGACAAGCCTGGCAGTTTGAGTGATCTTTTTTTCTCTCTAGCTGTCCCTCTATCTGCTCAGCCAGGATTATACACATTTGAAGAATTTGAGTTTACGAGATATCGAAACTACCGAACAAGCTCCGCTACTCATCTTCTATATGAAGCAACTCTCGCAAAAAATCGCTTAACTTGGTGAATGCCCCGGCAACCTTTGAGCGTAAACACATAAATACCTGAACAGTTTGACAATTCCATGGCCAGATATTTTCTCGTTGGCAAGAGCAACCCAACTATGTGGACTGGAACCTCGCTCACGCGAGACCAACTTCCTACCATGGAGAGTCGTCTCGATATGAAAAAAGCGTTCACCCTCATCGAACTCTTAATTGTCGTAGCAATCATTGCAATTCTTGCCGCAATCGCCGTCCCTAACTTCCTGGAAGCACAAACCCGATCGAAAGTCTCCCGAGTCAAATCTGATCTCCGGACTTCTGCAACCGCGATTGAGGCTTACTATGTGGACAACAATGCCTATCCCAGATGCCACGTTTTTGGAATCGCAGGCTCTTTGAATGGCTGGAACCCCGTGACTGGGATAACGAATCCCTTTAACGATGCTCCCATTCTTGAAAGATTATCCACTCCAGTCGCGTATATCACAACGGCACTGACTCGTGATGTCTTTAATGTTGGGTTTCGTGTAGGCCTCCCCACAGCCGAGCAGACGGCACAGCAGTCGCCACAGATTGTCCCTGCTACCGCTCCTGCTGGGCAGCAGAACTCGTACATTTACCAGGCATGGAATGAAACTGATCGAGTCGTAGTCGATTCTCCTCAATCACTTGGTAAAGCTCAAGCCTGGCTTTTGCATTCTGCCGGCCCAGACAGCACTTACATCAATCTTGGCGGAATACTTGCCAATGACACAGATGTGGATGGCCCCATTCAGCTTATCTATGACCCAACAAACGGCACCGTGTCATTTGGAAGTATCTTCCGTGCAGGCGGAATGAAATATGGAGATGGTGGAGCTTACGCTGCCGGATCCGGACTCCTTCGGGCAATAGAGTCACAAGACTAAGTCATTACCCGAGCCCATTTAAACCAGGTCCCAAACACTCAACTATACACGAAAGGTTAATTTGGACATGAAGAAATTTCTTCTATCTACTCTGCTGGTGGCTGCTTCATCCACGGCCTTCGCCCAGCTCGACTTTGAACTTGTCATCGCCGAATCAGACTCTACCGCTCTGAGCGGAGGTTCCTCTCCAGAATTTGACGGCGTCGCTGTTACTCCGGACGGTCGCTACGTCTTTACACTCGACTCAGAAAGCGGCTTTGATGCCATCATTAGAACAGATACAACACTTCCAGATACAGATGCCAACAAATTCATCGTCTATGCGTCAGAAGCTGATGTGGCAACAGCTACCGGTGAAGGAGGCGGATCATCTGCAACTGATATGACCGTCGCTTCTGACGGCACGCTTTACGCCATCGTCAGAACTGGTGGTCCACAGAACCTCCTCAGAATCCCTTCGCCTGGCAACATTGAGGTGATGATCAGCAATACAGAAACTGCTGGCGCAAATGCAATCGTTCTTGATGAAACGAACAACTTGCTCTACATCGGCTTCAGTAGTTCCTTTGGGTCTGGTTCTCCCGACGACGTTCGCTCTATACCTGCAGACGCGTCGGCCTCTGATGTGCCCGCACCAACCTTGACACAGGTTGCTACCCAAACTGATATATATAGTGTCATGACGCCCAACTCTGGCGCTGATCCTCAAATCTCCGATTTAGCTCTTCTCTCAGACGGTACGCTCCTGTTTGCCAACGGGTTTGGTGGCGACAATGTCGGTGATATCGTAGCAATCGACTCAAGCAATGGTAGTACTTCGCTCTTTCTTGATGATTCAGACCTTACCACTGCCATGACAAATGCTGGTATTACGACACCAGCTTTGTTTTCACCTTTCCTAACTGTCACTAACGACGATGTTGTCCTGATTTCCTCAAGCTCCTTCAGCTCTGAAGCTGCGATCATTGGAGCCAGCTCTGATGGAGCAATCGTCGAAGTTCTGATTCAGGGGAGCGAATTTGAAGCTGATCCTGATACGAATGTTGGCGCTAATATCATCCCCGAACTCCGCGGTCTGGCAGTCGACTCAAGCGACAACATCTACTGGGCATCACAAGAGTTTGATTCGCCTGGTGTCTGGAAAGCGACCGGCGTCGATTACTCTGCTTTTGGTGTTACAACCTCTGTCGAAAACTGGGATCTCTATTAAGTTAGACTTCCTTGCGTAGGCCCCACAATCGATAGAAACGCTCCCCATCTTTTCAGGTGGGGAGTTTTCAGTTTTAATCCTCCACAGATAACCTGGCATCGATCAATTCCAATTCGAGATTGCGATAACCATTATACACATTCTCTTTCGGGCGGCAGAGAAGATCAACTTTCCCATTCTGAAAATGTGGTTTGAGATGCTCCTGATTGAATCCAATAACACCGAATTGCTGCGACCCCGACCCAACTTTGCATCGCAGGTGCCCTCGACCGACGATTTTTGGCTCCCAAAGGACATCCAGTCCTCGAACACAATAGACTGGCGCAGGGTTGCCCTCGCCAAATGGTTGCAGCTTCTGCAGATCATCAAAGAGTTTCCAGTCGATGTGTGAGGCGTCCAGCTCAGCATCGACATCAATTTTAATCGTTCGATCAAGTTCTTTGAAAATACCCTCTGCATAGGCATTCAAATCAGAACGAAATGAATCCATATGCTGAGACTCCAGCTTTAACCCTGCTGCGGCGGCATGCCCCCCATAGGCCAGAAGATGTTGAGCGCATGCAGCCAACGCTTCTCGAATATCAAACCCTGGAACTGACCGAGCACTTCCTTTAGCAATCCCCTCATCTATACCAAGAACGATGGATGGTATATCGTACTGCTCAGTTAGTCTCGACGCAACAATGCCGACAACACCGATGTGCCAGCCGTCATTCCCAACAACCATGATGTGCTGGCGTTCCGAACTCATTAAGTCTTCTGCCATCATCAAACTGCCATCCAGAATATTCTGTTCGATGGCGCGTCTATCTCGGTTAAGTGCTTCCAGATCGTTTGCAATTTTCTCGGCTTCAGACTCAGAGTCTGTTAACAAGAGCTCAAGTGCGATCATCGGATCAGAAGTTCTTCCGGCGGCGTTCAGCCTTGGCCCCAGCCCAAAACCAATCAGCTCGGGATTCGACCCGTTCCGATAGTTTGCCTTCTTAAGAAGCGCCTTCAGTCCAGGACGTTGAGTCTTCAGGAGCGCTTCCATTCCCTTCAATGCAAAAACCCGATTTTCGCCCTTCAGGGGAACAACATCAGCGATCGTCCCTAAAGCAACCAGATCCAGCTGGTTCATAAGAAAGGCTTTTGCCTCAGACTCTGAACTTGCTACCTGCTTCAGCAATGCGTGAGCAAATTTGAAGGCTACGCCAACACCACACAGTCGGCCACCTTCATAGAAAGAGTCTTTGAGATTAGGATTAATCAATGCTATCGCCGCAGGCAGTTCATCACTGGCAAGGTGGTGGTCTGTCACGACGACGTCTATCCCCAGACTCTTTGCCAGCTCAGTCTGCTCGACGGCAGTAATTCCTGTGTCCACCGTAATAATTAATGAACACTTTGCCTGATGGATCTCCTCAATCCGAGCATTGTTCATCCCGTACCCATCGTTAATACGATGAGGAATAACAACGTAAGGGTCACAACCCAGAAATCGAAGAGTACAGACCAACAGAGCGGTCGATGACACGCCATCTACGTCATAATCACCATAGATACAGATTCGCTCTTTATTCTTGAGTGCCTGAGCAACACGATCAACGCCTCGGCCCATATCATGGAGCAGGAATGGGTCGCGAAGATTTTGTAGCCTGGGAGAAAGAAACTCTTCAAGATCTGGCCCCTCTGATTGCCACCCTCGGGAAGCAAGGACTGTTGCAACAGCAGGATGAATATGATATTTCTCAGTTATCGTATCAGCGATGAGTTTATTATTGGGGAGAATATTCCAGTAAGTCTTCTTTGATTCAGCTTTCATACTTTGGCCAGAGAAATAAGTTAGCGGGAACTTCAAATAGAGAATAGAGGGAGTGTTCCTCCCCGCCTCTCAAATGTCAACGGCTGGTCAGGCAAAGTTTTCAACCTCTTCGTGATTTCTCTAGCCAATCTCCGAGCAATGTACCAGACTGAAAATATATAGCAATTGGCCGCATAAACAACTATACTCAACGAGGAATTCATCCGAATGGCTAAACAGGCTCCCCAGAATACCTATTATGTTATCGTCTCTCAGCAATCAGCAGAAGCCAAGAGCTCCCTCGTTCCAATTTCACGGTTGATCGACAAAGAAGAAGACATCTGCAAACGCTATCTGGAAACACAATCTTACGCAGTAATTAGAAGATTCGCGAAGAAGGCCAACGCCGAAGGCTTTGTTGGCCAGCTCCATGCCCTGGGAGTAGAATCCAGGATGGTCAGTGATAACGACTTGAAGGGGCACCTGATTCTTTATGCGGCCACAGCTAATCGTGGACAGGGTGGGCTTTCATTCCGTGATTACAGCGATGAAGCATTCTATTGCCCATTCGAAGTCATCTCAGGTTGTGCTGTATTAGAATTAGGCACCGATGGAGGTGATTCGGGAATCCTCATCGATCTCTATAGACCGAATACCAATATCACCGTCAGACTTGATTCCTCTGTAATTGATTTCTCACAGATTACTGGTGTGGATGGCGACGACTATACCCAATTCCTTGAATTACTCGAACAGAATACTCCAGTCTCTGTTGATAAGGAATTCGGGAAAAATAAGGGCGAAATGCTCCAATGTGTTCAGGATATAGTCACTCTCCCATCTGAATTCACCCCACCTCCCGCTATGAGCGTTACAACGTACGACAAGAAACAGCTTAGAGCCGCAAACCTCTACAGTTTCTTCAGACATCGTTTTAATTATCAGGACTGACCCTCAATGTTCCGTTCTGTCGTGAAAGCCTCGTCCTCATCAATAAAGGACTCGAACTGATGAGCATCAGTCTCCTCTGCGGCAATATCTCCTTCGAGTTTCTTGTTCTTTGAGGAGATATACAGCTTGGCCCATCCTGCAGAGATATTGATATCAACGCCTTCTGCATGGGAACCATAGAACCTGGCACGAAGAGATAAGGTTCCCTTACCCTTTTTGATCTGAGGAATCGGAATCTTAAACCAGTGCCACCGACGACTGTCTGGATCAAGTGCCTGAATTAAGACCTTCTCAAAAACCTTTACTGCTTTTTCATCCTGGATTGCTCTCAGAGAAAAGAGAACAGGCGCTGATACCCTTTCACCTGGCAGAGAAGGCTCGAGAAGGATGCCAAAACTGACCACCGGCCTTGATGGATAATCAACTTTATAGACAATCTCTCCTGGAACACGAAAACTAAGTACCTCCTCTGATCCTGAAGGAGAGTGAAACGTGCGGATTGAAGGAAAAGCATGCTGAGGCTCAAAAGACTTTATCTTCTTATAGTCAGAAATAGCATCCAGATCAACCTGAGGCTTCCTCTTCTTATGGAAACAGCGGTTTAACGTATTCAAATGCTGTATATCAAGTATCGCTTTATCGATTTCCTGCAGAAAATCTGCCCCATACTTGACAACAGTACGCCGGGAGTTCTTTCCTCCTGTCAAAGCTCGCTCAGTGGAAGCCCATTCAGCTGGATTAGGCCACTCTTGAAATCGCTCTGCAGTTGTCTCGAAGGCATTAATCATTCTTACCAGCTCAATGGATTCCTTCAGTGTCTCACTCGTTTCGCCCGGCACGCCCAGTAACAAATGGACTGTTGACTTCACCTGATGAAGACTCAACCTCTCCACAGTATCACATAGACGCTCATTGGTCTGGTTGATGTCCGTCAGGTTTCTCCGCAGCTCTTCATCGCCCCCCTCAACCTGGAAGTAAACGTGGTCAAGCCCGGCACGTCTCAACCGGTTGACATTCTCTTCTTCAAGATATTCAACAGCGCTTCGAATAGAGAACGGCAAACCGATCCTGGTCTTCCAAAGATCCGTGAACTCATCAAGCCAGTCATCCATCCACGGGAACAACTCGTCTACAAATTCGAAGCGTCTTGCACGAAATTGCTCTTTGCTCAATTCAGCAAACTCGATTACACGCTCCGGCGATGAGGTATGGTAGTGAAAATCAGCCTCGTGAAGATGACGAAAAAGAGGTGAGAGAGAGGCAGATGATTTAAACGGGAAACCGCGACTTGCTTGAATTGGTATAGACCGACCCTGTAACTTGATAAAGTCCTTGAAGCGGAAATCTGAAAGTTCGGGAAGCGGCCAGGAGGACAAATCTGGCTTATAGACACGTTGATCCTGAATCTGCCAGCCTCGGAAGTCTCGGATCATTGTCCCGGGTGTTGAACGCGCAAGCCCCTGCTTCATTTCAGTCTCAGCATACTCGGCAAGTCCCTCAACCCAATCTCCCAGAAAGGCCACTTGCACATTATCCTTTTGAGTCAGCTCCGAAGAATAGAAAGTACCCCAACTACCCATCACAGCAATCGATGTAGATGGTGGCAATCCTCGCAAGCCTTCTATAAACTTTTTGGCGGGTTCCAGCTGGTTCCGGCCAATGATCAGCGCGATGATTTTTGCATCACTCTTTCGGCATGTTCTAACAACTTCCTGCCTCTGCTGATCCGTGCGAACAAGGTGACCCATCGCAGTGATGCCAGCGTCCCTCACAAGAGCAAGTGCCTGAGCTGCCTCAATAAAAGCTGATGCATCAGGCTCACAGTTCTGCTGCAATAGGACCAGTTGGAGGAAGACTTTCACGTTAGGAGCACCGCCTTGTCTATCCTTTCGGTAGACTGGTAGAATCTGTTCTCAGGACTCCACACTACGCTACCCGCAAAGAAACGCAAGCACTCTTGACTCAGTCTTTGCGGCGTTCTTCCAATTCAAGGACCATTTCACAATACATCCGGGTTCCTGAGACGGCAGAAATCAGGGGAAGCCATACCAGGTTACAGGGAATCAGGAGAAGAACAGCGAGGCAGGAACCGAATACGAAACATGGTTTCTTGTGCGACTTGAGCCACTTGATCTTTTCATTAAAAGGAGTCAATCTTCGATCCATGGAGTAACTGAATGCATCCAGGCAGAGAAAAGTTGCGTTGAGAATAAAGCCAATCAAGACTGTGAGTACCGGGCCAATAAAAGGGATCAGTCCCAGCAGAAAGGTGAAGATAATAATTGGTAGTAGAATCAGGACCCGTTGGAGTCCGTCCTTGATAGCATGAAGAATACCCTCTATAATTGTCTGCTCTGGTGCGAGAAGATCCGGTCTGTCAACCAGCAGCTCCCGCTCCATCTTTTCAGATATATAATCGCAAAATGGCGCATTGATCGGAATGATGAGCAGAAAACAAATCAAACCGCTCAAACCAATTGTCACGATAAACAGGAGAATCTTTGTTATCCAGGAAAGAATTGTATCTAATGATTCACTATCCAGAGCTATACGAGAAACTAGCGGATCAATCAAAAGTCCGCTTAATGCATAGACAATAAAGTAGAAGAGGACGATATTTATGACGAAGGGCACCAGAGCGAGCAGCAGCAGTGCCGGTCTACTCAACAGAAAAGGGGCCGACCCAAGGAAACACCTGACAGCAGCGTGGGTAAAACGATCTTGTTGAAGGTCTTCATGACGTTTCATAGGGATCGATAAAGCTTAATAAACAAGAGGGCGGAAATAGACATCATTTACCGACCAGAAGCCATTCCTCCTCTTTCTCATATCAACTTTGGCATTTGCGAAGTGCAGATCTGAATCATCGTAAAACTCTACCTCCACGATAGCAGCATCCCCCTTGATGGCATAGTTCGCTGTGACATACTCCCATTCTGAAATAATCCCTTTATCTTCCATCTCATCGATCAGTGTCAACATCACCCCAGTTGCTTCATTTCCGGTCCCAGACATATGCTCATTAGCCCCCTGAAAGTCCCGAGCAATAATCGACTGAAAATAGTACTGGGTGACGTCATAGGCTTTAAGTCTCGAGGTCGGACCTCCAATCGCATCAGAGAAGTATACAACCCAGTATATAAATCCGCCAATAGCAGCAAAAAACAGGAGCGCAATTGATCCGTACTTGAGTTTTCTTTTATTATCCACGAAGAAGTTAATAATAACTCCCCGCTTCTTTCTTAACTTTTTCTTCTGAAAATCCTCAAGGTCTATGTCGGCTTGTTTCTTTACCCACTGATCTATACCAAGTGCGAACAGGTTTGGTTCCTGGTAGCAACCGTCTTTCAGGTGTATCGGCTCGGTCATCAGAAACCGCAACGCTTCGTAGGGAATAAGTTCCTTTACATCCGGGAAGGGGCTTTCAAAATCTTTGCGATAGGCATCAACCCAGAGAAAAGCAACTGAATATGAATCAGGATGCATCTTGACCGGGTTAGGTGCAGATTCCACACCTGCTGCCTTATATCGCCCTCCACACAGCTGTGTCATGTGCCTGGGCGCTCCTGGCATCACAGGAATAATCTTCCACGGAATTTCAGCGTCGTTCGGATCATGGAAAATTGTATCCGGAGTCATTCCTAGAGGTGCGACACCGTAAGCTTCAGCTTCCGTTGCTGCTTTTGCAGCACAGGACGCCATCATCCCCTGCTCTTTGGGCCCCCAGTCCATGCTCTCTTCGCTTTTTTCTTCTTCGGCACGGATAGCTTTTTCCACGGTTTCGCGAAGGGTCAATCCGCCAGGATCTTCGAAAAGCACGAATGGAATCGCCGTGTCAGAAAACTTGATGGCTTTCAGGAAGTGAAAGCAGGTCCCCTCTGCCAGTTGTTGCCAGCGCTCAAGGTGAGGATAAGCCTCTTCAAAGACTTCATCCCCCAGCTCTGTTGGATAGGCTACGAGCAATGCTTTCCGCCCATTGTTCATATCCACTCGCCAGATCTCTCCCCACGGCTCTTCGCGAACCAGCTCACGAGGAACGAAATCAACTTCTTTCAAAGGTGTATTAGCCTGGAAAAATGCCATGCGAAGCTTTGTGCGTTAGATTTTCAAGTATTGTGCAAAGAGAAGAACAACTGTCGCAAGCCCTGAGTGCACCAACTTGTTCGATCTCGACCTCAAACGCGTGCCATCGGTTCTCACGCTGCCTCTTCCAAAACCTGAAACCTGGAAATGACCTCAGAAGATCCCATGCATATTGGAGTGGTTGCCGAAAGTAATATCCGACTAGGTGGCAAGGGAGCGCTCATATCCAGCCTTATTTCAGACAGGAATTTCGGCAACACTCTGGTTTCAACTTGCCTGTCAGCCTCATGTTACCTGCTTCCGAATGCAGGTAGCAAGCAGCTCGTAAGCAACTTGCAACCAGATAGCAGCGAGCAGATTTGTTCTTGGTTTTAGACCTCCATGGAATTTCACTCTTGCACAATCGGTCTAAATTGATTCTAGATCGTTTCAGGTACAAGAGGTACCCGAGAGAGAACAAAGAATTTATTTCACCTTGAAACAACGTCCTGTCAAAGGCATGGCTCATGGCTAATCTCGTGAGCTACCTGCGAGCACTATCGAGGTGGTGAGGAGAGAATATCCTGCGCATGAAACGTCGTCTTGTATTACCGCTCATTTTATCTGTACTCGGCTTGTCTACCCTGTGGGCCAACCAGAGAGACGGACACCCGATCAGGGAAAAAAAACCTGAAGGCACCTTAGATACAGCACTTCTTGAAGACCTGTATCAGCAAAAGACCCTCTTCCCAAAAGGGACCCCCAACAAGCAATCGAGACCTGTCGTCAACGACGAGGACTTCATAACTCTTGCCTATCTTCAGGATCCCGACACACTACCGCATATACGCTGGCATGCGATCACCCATATGACCTCAACCTTCATCCGGTTTGATTCTAACGGGAACCTCACGAACCGCTTTTCTCAATGGGACAACCGCTCATTTCACCTGAAAGCAGGAGGTAGTGCGGAAGCTGCAGGGACGAAAGTCCTCTTTATTCTCAACAGCTTCGATGATGATCCTGGCGGGGCCATCGAACAGGTCATGACGAATGCGAGTAAGCGTCAAAACTTGGCAGAAAATGTTGCAGATGCCCTGCAATTCGATACCGGCGCATATAATCATGGTGTTAACCTGGACATTGAGTTCAGCTGGGGGCCTGACGTCCGAGACGGATTGGTTCTCTTCATCAAAGCACTTCGCGAAGAACTGGATTCGCGCAATATGCAGGATAAAGAAATAAGCATTTATACAACTCCCGGCCTGAATACTGACCAATGGGATATCGCTGGCATGGAACCCTACCTCGATTATCTCGTATATAGTGGGTACGACTGGGGAACTGGAAGTGCGCCAAATGCCGTTTCTGATCACGAAAGAATGACGACCAGTGACTATCGTTTGCCGGGCAACCTCGAATTGGGTCTCCCTCCAGAAAAACTTGTCATCGCCTACTCCACCTACGGCAGAACCTGGCAGAACACAACGCAATACGGCGTCAGTGGCGGCTCCAGTAGCTCAACAGGTCGCGGCTTTACCGACGGCCTCTACATGACAACGCTCACAACCCTCTATGGAGGCCCCTATCAGCATAACTACCAGAAAGGTGATGAAGCTGCGTGGTTCACCTTTAATGACGGAACCCCACAGGTGGTCACATGGGAAGGACTGGAAGGCATCGCCTATAAATACAGACAAACATTAGCCCTTGAAGATTCAACAGGAGGAGAGAATTTTGATGGCATCAAGCTGCGTGGAATTTCTTTCTGGTCGTGCATGTGGCTGACAGAACAGACTTCCTGGAACCCACGGGCTGGATCCACACAATCAATTACTCGCACTTACCCCCATGTCTTCCAGGAGCTTCAGGAGGTTCTTGCTCGCCCCGGTGACAACGAGTTTCTCATCACAGGATTTGACAGCCTGGACCCAAGGTGGACGGACCCCAACAACTCCCCGGATACCAAGGGCGATACAAACTTTGACTCAGCTCGATCCATCGTCGTTTCTCCGGGTGATGAAGGCGGCCCTGAATACTCAACGAATGCTCTTCTCTTGAAAGTGGATACTGAGTCGGCGGGGTCGAATCGTGTCATCATAGCACACGAAATCCTTGCGAACAGTTCATTCTCTCTGCGTTCGATACCCGATGTCAATGCAGCCGCAGCAGTCTTTGATATCTCAACGGAATTAGGCGCGTATATATATATGGAAACAGAGGAGACGGACGCCTCAGTTCGATTGATGATCATCGATGCTGATCATGAAATCGAAGTCTCGCCCGCCTTCCCATTGAATCAAACGGGCTGGCAAAGAGTTAAGTGGGACCTGACCGACACATCGAGCGTTTCACCCTATACGACACAAGAGCCCATCCTCAACTCAGGTGATGGAGTGATAGACACCGATGGAAATGGTAAAGAAGATCTTGGGTTTTATGGCTTTGTGGTTGAAGTGGAAGGGTCAAAATCCTTCGATGTTCTTTTGGATCACGTTACTTACACTCACGCGATGCCTGATGGCCTCCATTATACCATCAACGAATTCCGCTATGACCAGAACGATCAGGAGTTCCTGGAGATTCATGGCCCTGCCGGTCCTCTCCCCCAGGGCTTTGCCGTTCGGGTGATGAACGGTGGAAACGGAAATATTAGCACCCACTCAGTTTCCGGAACGATCTCCGACTCTGGTGATGGGACAGGCCTTTTTGTTATCGGTGATCCTTCCACACCCAATCTCGACAATCAGGCGTTTTTCTCGGCAGGAGACGATGATCTTCTCAATGGTGCCCCAAGCGCGATACAACTCTTCAATACTCTTGTTCACGCTCCATACGACTCCGTTGTTTACGAAGCGTGGGGGGGTCTCGACGAGTTAGTGCGACTTGAAACAATGGGAGTAACCGATGAAGGTTATCCTTGGCTTGGTCGTATTTCTTCCGGAACAGACAATGGTGGAGATCTCTATACGAAAGGTAGGTATCCCGACGGAAATGATACCGATATTAACGGGAATGATTTTTCTGTCATGAAGGCAACCCCGGGTGAGCCAAACGGTAAGAACATCATCGAATCAACGTCCCTGAACTTTGATTCGATACCAAACTTTGCCTATCAGACTTTTCAGTCTCCCACAACTGGGACATCTGGAGTTGGACCATCACCCAGTGGAGGAGATGTCTTCCGATGCGTGGATACTTCCGGTGGTGGTGTTATCTCCTATTTCGGCGATTCATCACTTGGAACGACTCCTCCCTTTGATACTGGCTATACAGTACGTGGAGAACTTTTTATCCCTCCCCCGGAGCATCCCGAACAAGCGGTTGCTGTTGGTATCTGCGGACGACAGGGAGGTGTATTTTTCTCTGATTTTTCAGGGAGCAACGGTTACGAGCAGGGGTACTGGCTTATTTATGAGAACCGTTCAGACGTCAATCTCGCCAATGGGAGACCCGATCATCCTCAAACTTTCGAATTTGTCCATGCAACTCATGATAACCAGGACCTTAATCCTGTGAATCTCCTTGCGAGCTTTTCCGCCGCACAATCTGACGTAACCCCGGGTACATGGGCCGAGTTCTCACTAACCGTCGCACCAGAAAATCCCTCGGACTTTCAACTTTTCGTCGAACTAAACTCTGAACTCGTCTATAATGGGCCTATCCCCGATGGTGGACCGGTCAGCGGAGCTTTTCAGGTCGGTTTCCGAGAGAACCATCCTGGCAACCCCAACCTCCAGGAAGGCACATGGGTTGACAACATCAGGATCACTCCGCCACTCTCTCCTCCTGCTGACTCAGATTTATTCTTCATGTACTGATTGCCGGGAGACCTCCATTGCCGATCGAAATACTGCCGCAGACGCTTATCAACCAGATCGCTGCCGGTGAAGTCGTTGTTCGAATGGCGAGCGTCGCTAAAGAGCTTGTCGAGAACTCCATTGATGCCGACTCCTCACGTATAGAAGTCAGCGTGACCAATGAAGCTCGGAATCTGGAGATTCGCGACAACGGCATTGGGATGGACAGAGAAGATGCTGAACTTTGTCTGCAAAGACATGCTACGTCGAAGATCAGAACTCAACAGGATCTCGTTTCACTTGCTACGCGTGGATTCCGAGGAGAAGCGCTACCAAGTATTGCCAGTGTCAGCCGTCTTGAGATTCAAACTCGACCAAGGGATCATCTCTCGGGCAGTCGAATTCTGGTGGAAGGTGGGCACATCGAAAAGATCGAAAAGTTCGGATGCCCCCCCGGAACAAGAATTCAAGTTCGTGACCTCTTCTACAATACACCGGCACGTTTGAAGTTCCTCAAATCCAAAGTGAGCGAGATGAACGCGATCATGAGCACGATTACACGCCAGGCGCTCGCTCAACCTGACATTGCTTTCTCGGTCAGAAGAGATACTAAAGAATTACTGGATTTGCCGGAGGGACAGGACCTGACCGCCCGGTTCCGCTCACTTTTGGGTGCACAGATCAAACGCGAGACCATTCTTGTAGACTTTGCAAGAGACGATATACATGTGACAGGAATTATGGCTCACCCTTTGGACGCACGTGGAGATCGCCGTGGCCAGTACCTGTTCGTCAATGAGCGCCCATTCTCCAGCAAGCAGATTATTGGAGCTTTGGAGCAAGCTTGCCGAGGATTCGTGATGACAAGTCGCTTCCCCGTGTTTGCACTCTTTATACAAATCCCACCTGGCGAAGTTGACTTTAACGTCCATCCAACAAAAGAGGAAGTACGCTTTCAGGACGAAAGGCGGGTTTCCGGAACCGTCTACCGTGCTGTCGAAGCAGCTTTTCAAGGCTCACGTACACTTGTTGGGGAAGTTCAGCTGGAAGATCGTATAGATCCCTCAAGAGCAGAAGAACAGGATAAGGGCACACCAGGCAAGGAAGCAGGAACCTCTGCATCTTCTGGCACCGGAGAGTCCAACTCTCGCCCACCATCATTCTTTACATCTCCTGATCAGCTGGTCAGACGTGCCTTTGACAGAAAGCAAAGCCATGTAAAGAACCAGTCGGACTGGCTGGTTGAAAGGGAGCGAAATGAACCTGTTGTAAGCTATCCTACTGAAGAAAAAGCTGCAAAGAGAATACCCAATGTCTATCGCAAAAGAGGATCCGGAAGCGAGCTTATTGCTGCCGGACCTGGCGAATATCCCGACCCAGGTTTCTGGCGACAAGGCATTGAACCGGTAGCACTCGGACAGGTTTCCGAAACATATATCATGGCACGCTATGGTGACGACCTTCTCATCATTGACCAGCATGCCTCCCACGAACGCCTTGTCTATCTTGAGCTGAAGAAACAGAATCGTCAGATAGACCAGCAACCACTCCTTGTTCCTATCACCATTGAGCTGTCTCCTGCCCAGAGTGAGATTGTCTCGGGTTTTCAAGAGCGGCTGCAGGAACTTGGATTTGATTTGTCAGAATTTGGCCCTCGAACCTGGGCCGTAAATGCCGTTCCAACCGACCTGCCTGAGTTTGATCCCGTGCCACTTATCCTTGAGCTTGTCGAAGATCTGGAAGACGAGAAAAAAATCAATGCACTGGACGATCTTAGAGATCGTATTATGATCAGAACAGCATGTCACAGCGCTATACGAGCAGGAGAAATCCTCTCTCTTGAGAAGCAACAGGAGCTGTTGAATCAGATCAAGAGAGAGAAGTTAAGTCTAACCTGCCCTCACGGACGACCGACGATCGTCCGCCTCGGCAAGCAGGAACTGGACAAGCAGTTCAAAAGGATCGTGTAGACTATTCTACAAGATCTGCGGCATCGATAATTCCGTCACCATTAACATCAAAGTTCTTTTCACGAGCTTGAATTCCAAGAAGCTGCTTTACAATATCAATGCTGTCACCTTGAGGAGCAGTTACTTCAAAGGTAACAGCGGTCATGCTCTCGAGCATATCAGAATCAGTCGCAACAAGAGTTGCTGTATAGCTTCCAGGTTCAAGAGTATCTAAAGAGAAACTCTCTTCGCTGCCAATTCCAACAGGCCCCACTCCAGCAATCTCCCATTCGAGACTTCCAGGCTCCAGATATCCATCTTCAGGATCAAATGCATAGCCAGAAAACTTTATCGGTGATGAATTAGAGTATGAGCCTCCATCCTTTGGGTTCACAATCGTTACAATAGGATCTTTGGGGGTCACGTCAAAGGGATCGGACATTGCACTTGCTGTATTGAATCCATCCGTACAGATGACACGAATCACACATGTGTTCACACCACCTGGCAAGAGGTCGGCCGGCATCGTGTAGCTATCTCCCTCGATGTTTGCTGCGACGGCCTGCCAGCTCTGACCCAGGTCTGCACTGTACTGGACCGTGAAAAAAAGATCATCGTTATCAGCGTCGGATGCCGTCCATTCGATCGTGAGCGTGTCAGACACGGTTGTTGAACCTGTAGGCTCATCAACCGAGATAACAGGTGTATTGGCACTTACAGTTTTTTCTAAGACAACAGTACTGTCTTCAAGAATTTCAAGCTTGCTGGTTTGATCGTCCCATGGGAGCGCTGCAAGAAAGAGTAACCGTCCATCATCTTCGGAATCGGATATCGGTTCAGCGGGAACAGGGACAGACTGAAGGACGTTGCCACTTCCGTCCACGAGTCGTGCTGTATAGTCAGTCCCTGCCTGCCGTGCACGACTTTGTCTTGAATAGGTTCGTTGCAGTTTTTTCTGTGGTACCTCTTCCGAGGTAACAAGGAAGGATCCATCTATTGACTTCTCGTTCCCGAGATCCCCGATCACAAGTAAGCTCTGATCCGGGATCTGTTTCGTTTCCAGTGAGCGCCTGTTTGAAACATTATAGTTGTACATCGCCTTATAGGTATCATCGGAGGACCATCTCAGCTGACCATAGGAAAGTAGATCTCCCCGTTCATCAACAGAAGTGTCCGTTTGATCCACTGGTTCAACAGCGAAGGGGGCGTTCGGATCAAACATGTCTATACCCATACTTGCGTTATTGCCAGACAAGGGGCTGAACTGACAGAGTGGATAAGGGTAAGAAACGGGATCTGCCGGACCATTACAGGCAATATGCTTGCGATTATAGCAGTGACCTATCTCATGAGCGAGTGTACGTCCTCCGTAGGGAAGGTTAAAGCTCTCTGTCACGCTGTTTGCCACGGGTCGCATCGCCGTGACCATCACTTCGGTATCCAGACGAGCAACTCCGTTAAATCCTCCAGCCACATCCTCATCGACAACGCCGAGGTGAAGAGTGATGGAACCATCATCATCACAGGAATCACTATCGAAGGAAAAGAAGTTATGCCACTGGAGCGTATTGAGGACCTTCCAGTTGTCGTCGGGCAATTCGTAGGGACCATAGCTCAAAAACATGAGCTCTTCCAGGACGTTTG
Source organism: uncultured Candidatus Sumerlaeota bacterium (assembly GCA_964437365.1). Classification (GTDB taxonomy): domain Bacteria; phylum Sumerlaeota; class Sumerlaeia; order SLMS01; family SLMS01; genus CAYTGM01. Next base: position 65,556 of record CAYTGM010000003.1, read on the forward strand.
ATTGCGGAAAAAGACGGAGTTCCGTGGTTGGCAGTAGGGCTTCTGCGCGACGGAGAAAGTCAGAACCAACACGCGAACTGGAGGTCACATCCCCACCCCCATCGCGAGATGTCCGCACTCGATATGACTTTATGCATATTGGAGGAACCGTATTAAATGAGAAAGACTCTGTATAATCATTATTAACAAAGTCGTTATCGGGCAGAGTCATGGCAGGATCTGCAACTGCCCTGAGGTCAATCGTTCCAGACATCCATTCAGGTGGGAGGTTGAAATTGGCTGTGGTACTGTAATCCAGAATTGAAGAGGATTGAAAGCTGAGGTCAAGACACTCACTCTCTAATTCCAGAGGAGATCCAGGAAGCGCTTCTCCGCCGCGCGAACCGAAGAGCTGGATCGAGGTGGAGTTCACAACATCATCTCCTGTATCGAGATAGACACGCGCAACGCCTGGTTTATCCTTGATGAGAGGAACATCCTCTATTTCATTTTGCACAACCTGCGTAATATCTATATCAGTTACGATGAGATCGAACTCGGGCGACAGGGCAGGAGCCGACTCAAACACGATACGATCCTGGTTATTTTGAGGATCAGCGTCCCGTACATCAGCGCTGGCGGAAACGGTAAACTTGACTTCTCCTGATGAATTAGGTGTCAATTCAATGGCGAGTTCGATACTCTCACCAGGCTCAAGATTACCAAGGTCCAGGCTTGAACTCGATACTGGAGGAGCGCCGTCAACGCTTACCATGGCATCCACTCTCAGCTTGTTCAATGTCAGTTGAATATTATCGGCTATCCCGGGGCCAGAGTTCACGATTCGGTAATTCTGAGTAAATGGGATTCCATCGATAGCCGAACAGACCGGTTGCGAGTCATTGATCATCAGAAGATCTGCCGGTTCTCTCTCATAGATCTGAATAATCGGAATTGTATTAGAATTCGCAACCGTATAGACGAGACCACGATTGACGGCCACATGATAAGAAAAGGGTGCAATCTCGTCGATCTCACCCAGAGGAGTTCCATCAATAAGGTTATATGTCCGAAGGCGAAACTCGTTTCCAAATGCACTCGAAAGGTGTATAGTGTCACCTCCGATGGCGATTGTTTCAGCTCCAGCTTCCCGGCCAGACTGAGCCCTCCAAACCTCCTGCTGTTCTGCAACATTCCAGACAAGCAAATCCTCTTCGCAAACACCAAAGACTGCGAGAAGATCGCCTTGAAGGGCAGCACGCGTCTCATCAAGAGTGCAGTCTCTCAAGTCCAGTTCCTCGTTATAAAGGAACTGACCTGTATCACTATTAAGGACCAGGACCCGGTCTGCCTGAACGGCAACAACCTTCCCATTAGCCGACATAATCTTGTAATCCAGTGTGGAGCTGTTATCAAGGTCCGTATATCGCCAAATTTCCTGACCATAGTCTGTTGCAACGATATCATTTCCATCCACATAACACAAATAATCTCTTCCGCTTGTCCTGTCTGCGAAAAAAGGAAGATTATCTCCACGATCAGGCGTGTCTATAAAGTACGTATAAGGGGTACCATCATCAGAGCGGTATTGCTGTATGCGCCGCATGCCATTATCCGGAAGATCCAGGGCGAGTACAAAGGAGCGGTCCCGAACAAGCAATTCCGGGTCGTTATGATCAGGAAAATTCAGTGTATAGGCCTCTGACCCATCTTCTTTATTCAGCGCTCTCAGATTCACTCCTAGAGTGAATTCCCCCTCTATCTGACGAAAATAGGTTTCTGTAAAAAGTACTCGGTCGGTAACTCCGGCGCCATATTGAATAGAATCAAAGTTCGTATCTTCAATAGTATAGTCCCAGAGAAATTCTCCCGGTTCGAAATCCCCCGTTTCATTGTTGAAGTCAGAATATGAGAAGGCTTCGATGGATGACCTTGACTTAACATAGATGGTCTCCCGGTCAAAGAAAAGCTGGTAGAGAATCGATTCATTGTTCAAGGGTTGGAAGTATTTGAGCTGAAGGGGCCCTCCAGCTTCCTCTGATTTTCCGACAGAGCGGGTAGTGTGTTTATTACCCAGGTAGGAGGTCCACTCCGCATGAAGTGGTGTGCTTAGCGCGAGGCTGGCAAACAGGCAAAAGTAAACTTTAGCTTTCATAAAACAATCCCGAGCATGATTAATTTCTGACTTAAGATTTCAGAATCAGGCAATCTTCCATGTTCGGCAAGTGTAGTATTCCGCGAACCTTTCTGTTCAGATTAAAAATCCATGAGAAATTCAGCTGCTTTAGAAGCTCCTGCGAAAATTTTCAGCTCAAAACAAGGGTTTACCGTGGCTATAAATGTGACTTTAGTATTAAAGTGAGTGCTTACCCTTGACTCGGACATCGAGAACAGTATTTTCGACGGTAAACTTTTTTTAACACCATTTTCGGAGGTCACAGATGTCCCCAACAATCTGGAATCGCCCAGGTGAGCATGAACATGGTTCAATCACTCGGCGCAAGAATCCAACACGAGAAAGCATGGTTCGATTTCAAGTCTTTCTCATCATCGCCGCATTAGTCAGTTCCCTTTTCGTGACTCATTCGGCTTTGGCAGACGAGAGCAAGACGACTGCAATCGTTACTTCTATTTCTCTCAATCAAGTCGCCGAACCGACAAACAATCTTGGCATTACCGTAGAAAGCTCCTCACCCGACCTGAGTATTCTTTCTGCCACTGGCGCTGGTGATGTGAACAATGATGGACGTGGTGACCTTCTCGTTCTCGTCAACGACGCAAATTCAACTTCAACCCTTAACACAGGGAACACGGTTTTCGTTATATTCTCCAACCCTGCCAACCCCACCGTCGACCTGGCAACACTCAATCAAGGCGTACCGAGAGGCGGCGCGATTGACGGCTTTGTGATCAACGGATTCCAGACTGGAATCACACCCTTTGGCGCAGAGCCATACGCCTCCGCCGGCGATTTCAATGGAGATGGCTTCGACGACATTATTATCGCAACAAGTGAAGGCGACTCGGAGATCTTTTTTCGCGAATCGAAGGGAGAAGTTTTACCTGTCAACCGCATTACTCGAGCCTATATCATCTTTGGAAAAGATGATTCAGCTCCTGTCGACGTGAGCGAACTCGTTCTCATGAATCGTGGCCAGCCACAAAACCCTTCTTTCATTCCAATCTTTCCTCCTCCTGGGGATGCGTATATCGAACCCATGGTCGAAGGTGGATCTGATATTAATGGTGACGGTCTATCCGATGTTGTTGTATCCGTGAATGTTAATCCAACTCCGATCAATGTGGCAAAGGGTGGAGGAGATCCAGTGCCAGCGACTGCCGTTGCAGTGATTTTCGGGACAACTTCAAGCGACCCGATTTCTCTCGCCACGATCGTTAACGAAGCAAACACCGGGGGGTTTGGTATTGGCGATCCAACTCCAGGCACATTCTTCGGGATCAAGGTAGCCTGTATAGGTGATACAAATGGCGATGGTTTTGACGATCTACTTATTGGAGCACCTACGGGTCCTAATGGCAACGCACCCCAAATGAAAGATGAACGCGGTCTGATAAATTCTGGCACAGATGGTCGCGCATATATCGTTTTTGGTAAGGAAGACGTCAACAATGTGTTTGTAGGCGACCTCGAAGAGCCTTCGAATGATGCTGGCTATGAAATCATTCCCCCCTCAAATATGTTTAATTTTGGCGCTTTTGTTTCTGCCGGCAGTAACATTGATGGATTAGAAGGAAACGACTTCATCGTTGGCGGATTTGAGAACGCCAGTTTGGCCGAGAAGGGATTCGGCAGTGAGCAACTTGTTCTATACGTCATTTTCGGCAAGAATGGTGGTGAACCGGTCCTGGCTGAATCCATCTACCCAGGCTTCGAACTTAAAGACTCAAAAATCATCGTTCAAGACCCTGCAGGATATGCAATCTTTTCTGAAACAGGTGGTCAGTCATCAATCACAGAACGTGTCCGTGGTGTTGGTGATGTTGACGGAAACGGCTTTGCCGATATACTCGTCGGACAGCCTTTTCTCCCTTCGCAACAAGGCTTTAAAGGCGATGTGCCAACAACACCCGGCCTTGGAAGAGCCTATGTCACATTTGGCAAAGCGGATGGACTTGATGTAGATCTAACAGCAAACCCGATTCTGGACCCTGTTATCGAAATTGTCGCCGAGTTTGAGACACAGGATATGGGACTTCATGTCTCCAGCCTGGGAGATATCAACTCGGACGGCCTGCCTGACCTCATGGTAACCGCCAAAGAACAACAGCAGAAACTCCCAATTCCTCCAAGAGGCGGCTTCTCTCCAATCGGAAAAGTCTATATGATCTATAGTCAGGGACCAGCAGCCTTCTCAGCAACCTACCCTGGATATACAAAAGGCTCTGACAGCCCTCTCCGCGATTTTGGTACACTGGGCGACGGCAACCACCACTACCCTGACTCAAGAATGCAGCTTCAACCACTGGACACTGCAATCCTGAATAGAGGTGGGACCCCGACAACGAAGACCTTGAACGTGACCCTTAACCGAGATACAACACCGATCATGAATCTGCCCGCGATGCCGATCAGCAGCTACTGGACCGTTGAACAAGTCCTTCCGGCTTCCGTGGCTATCGCAGGCACTCTTCGATACACGGATAATGAGCTCATGCTTCTCGATGAGAGCCAATTACAGATGTATATCGCAGCTGACGTAACAGGTCCATGGACAAGTCCAAGCTTTGCTGGCATCAATTTAGACCTGAACCAGGCAAGCTTCGAAATCAATGGTCCTGCGAATACGTTCTACGTGACGCTCGGTGTTCCCGTGGCGACTCCTACACCAACTCCGTCACCGTCACCAAGTCCATCACCGACTCCAACGGCAACCCCAACAGCAACACCTTCTCCAACACCCACGGCAACCCCGACTCCGTCACCAACGACAACACCTACTTTGACGATGACTCCAACACCTTCACCGTCTCCAACTCCAACGGCTACTCCTACGGCGACGCCCACACCAACGCCAAGTCCTACACCAACGGTAAGCCCAACACCTACACCGTCACCAACTCCTCCTCCACCAAACGAGCTCTGCTTCGATTTTACCGCTGATGAAGAAGGATGGACGTTCCTTTCACCAGCTGAATTCACAGCCTCGACTGGTCAATACAACGGAACGCTCGATGGCCTCGACATCACCATGGGAGCAAATACAAATACCTTTGCCTTCTGGGAATCACCGATCTTCGCTCTCTCAGACCCTAGTATTGACTTGGCCAAAGGCAAGGCACCCGTCCGAGCACTCCAGACAACTATGACTGTCAAGAGTGACGTACAGATCAGAGAAGACAACCCGGTCGTTCGGGCGCGTACATCTTTCCCTGATTTCAGCCATTCCGTTCTCGTTCTTGCTGAATCTGTGAACGACAGTGTGTTCTCGCCACTTCCTCCCGGAAACAACGATCCACTTGTTGACCCGGTCTATACAACACTGGTCGAGCTTCCGATTGGGCTAAACGAGTTCCGTCTCGACTTTGACGCTCTCAACGCCTTCCCTGATGACGCACCGATGCCCACGCTAACACTCACTCAGGCCTGTGCTCAGATTATCATTCCTTCTGACATTGGTAAACTCACAACCATCGATACCTATGACTTAACAGCAAACAACCCAGGCTTCGTCTTTGAGTCTCCCGGAACGCTGCAAACTCCTTCAACGTTCAATGACATCGAAGGGTTGTATACTCGCGGTCTTGACCCATTTGAAGCTCGTGGTGGAGGCGACAACTTCGAGACGCCAACGATCTTTGGCTCCTGGACGGCAGATGGTCTGTACACATTACCAGCAGGTGGCGGCACGTTTATTATCTCCGCTGATGTAACAACTGATCTAGTAGATGACAACGAGCAGGCTGCTGAGCAGACCGTACCTACACTTCGCATTCGTGTAAACGACGGCAGCTTCAACTACTCAGGCTACTTGAACCTTGAATCAGTTGGTCAGGATCCTCCACTCACTATCAACGGACAGACATCAACTCACAACTTCTGGTTTGTTGTACCTGAAGAAGTCGGTGGTAATGATCTCATCATTTCCTTCGACTATTTGTACGCTTCTGAAAGCGGCAACGATCCAACGGTTGGCATCACGATCGTCGGCATGACGCTCTCACAGTTTGTCCCGGATGCCCCAGCCCGTTAAACCACGAACATCAATCACCAATGGACCCCGGCCCCTGCCTTTCCGAAGGCGGGGGCTTTTCTTTCAGGTCTTAGAATGTCAGGTCAAAAATCATCAAGAAATTATGTAGAGAACCTCTTCTCCAGGGAACTTTTTTGCATCAAATCAAGGGTTAACCATGAGTTTCTCGATACCATCGCTACTAAGTAAGTGCTTACCCTTGACTCAGATTTTCGAAACAGTATTTTCGCGGGTAAACTTTTTCTAACCCCACCTTTTGGAGGTCACAGATGTCCCCATTGATATGGAGTCGCTCGGGTAGCGCCGGTAACGGTCAAACTTACGGTAGCGACCAAAGTGTTCAGAAGAGAAATGCTCGAGATTGTTTGAGCGTTCTCTTAATTGCTCTGGCTCACCTTTGTGCCATCGCGCTGCCGGCACAAGTAGCTGCCAACGAATCAAAAACGTTCTCTATCCCGACAATGATTCAACTGAATGATGTTGCAAATCCCCTCACTGAACAGGGTATGACGATTGAGAGTTCCTCCCCCGAACTTATCCTGATCACAGCACAAGGTGGTGGTGATATTAACAACGATGGACGAGGCGATGTACTTGTCCTTGCTAACGACTTGAATACAACACCGTCACTCGGCAACGGTAATACGCTCTTTGTCGTTTTCTCAAACCCGGCACAACCGACGATCGATATCGCGAGTTTCAACAGCCTCAAATCGAGAGGAAATGGAGCATCCAACGGCTTCGTTATTACGGGTTTTGATATAGCATTCTCCGAGTACGGCTTATCGGACTCCTTCGGGTCTGCCGGTGATTTCAATGAGGATGGCTACGATGATATTATTCTTACATCCACTGAGGGATCCTCAATTGTTTTGAAAGATTCTAAGGGCCTCAACGGTAATGCCCCTGTCACCAGAGCCTTCGTCGTTTTCGGTAAAGAGGATTCCTTACCTGTCAATGTCGGAACAATCGATGTCAGCCCTAGAGGTCCATTAGCCCCGTTGGGAATTCCAATCCTTCCGCCCGGAGGTGATGCCGTTATCGAACCGATGGTTGCAGGCGGATCAGACATTAACGGTGATGGCAAATCAGATATAGCCATCACAGTCGATACTGGTCTGAATAGTATCCCGATCAGAGGTGGTGTAGACCCTACGCCTGCCCGGGCGATTGCGGTTGTTTTCGGCACTGATTCGACAGACCCGATCATGCTCAGCTCTATTGTTAATGAAGGTAACACCGGCGGCTTTGGCATTGGTGATCCTACAGCAGGAACCTCATTCGGAGTCAAAGTTGCCTGTATCGGTGATACAAATGAAGACGGCTATGACGATTTACTTATAGGCGCACCCAATGCTCCTGATGGCTTTCAGTTTCTGCGCGATGAGAGCAAAGGCTTGCAGCCTCTGGACAGACGAGGTCGTGCTTATGTCGTCTTCGGAAAAGCCGATGTAAATAATGTCTTTGTCCCTGACATAGTGGACCCTTTGAATGATTCAGGATATCAAATTATCCCCCCAGAATCGCTGGTGGATTTTGGCGCCTTTGTTTCTGCAGGCAGTAACATCAACGGAGAAGGTGCAAACGATTTCATCGTTGGTGGAAGTTTGAATCCTAAGGCAAACCTCAAAGGTGAGTTTATTGGTTCACGAACAGATGTGTATTACTCAATCTTCGCCAAGAGCGGTGGAGACCCTGTTTTCGCAGGTAATATATACCCTGGCAACGTGATCAGAGAAGAGAAGGGACTTATTCCAGATTCAGTCCAGGGCTATGCCATCCTCAATGAATTAGCCGGAGAAACTTCCTTTTCGGAGAGAGTCCGGGGAGTAGGTGATGTTGATGGTAATGGCTTTGCTGATATCCTTGTTGGTAAGCCAACAGAACCTCTAGCTTTGATGAACAAAGGTGACCTCCCTACGACTCCAGGGCTGGGTCGAGCCTATATCACTTTCGGCAAGGCAACAGGTGATACAATAGATCTTACGACAGAACCCGTTTCTGATCCTGTCATAGAGATTGTTGCAGAAATAGATACCGTGGCTGCTGGGTTTGTGGTTTCCAGTATGGGGGATGTCAATACAGACGGCCTGCCTGACCTTCTGGTTACAGCTGTGAAAGATGGCCAGATGAATATTAGAAACTCTGAAGTAAAAGGCGGCGTATTAAGCCAATCCAAAGTCTACGTCGTATATAGTCCCGGAGCAACCGCTACCTCTGCAAACTATCCTGGATTTCCAAAGTCAACAGGAGCTGAATTACGTGATTTCGGAACTCTGGGAGATGGCAGCCATCATTACCCTGATTCCAGAATGCAGCTGAAACCTCTCGATCAGATTCTTATTGGTCGAGGAGATACACCAACGACAACAGGCATTGTTGTCACCCTTACGAGGGAGAATACTGGCATCACAAATCTTCCTGCCATGCCTATCGATGCCTACTGGACAGTGGATCAGATCACTTCACCATCGGCTGCCGGCTTTCAAGGGTCATTGAGGTATCTTGACACAGAGCTTCTCGGTATGGATGAAATTCAACTGGAAGTATATATCGCGCCTTCTCTGTCAGGTCCCTGGACCAATCCCGTTTTCTTTGGTGCTGAGTCCAATCTAAATCAGTCAAACTTTGAACTGATCGCCCCCCCAAGTACCTTTTACGTTACACTAGGTGTACCCGTTGCCACCCCAACACCTACACCGACTCCTTCCCCAACACCCACACCTTCGCCAACTCCAACCGCGACTCCGTCGCCAACACCGACACCTTCACCAAGTCCAACGGCAACGCCGACGCCTTCACCAACACCGTCGCCCACCCCAACAGCGACACCTACTCCAACGGTAAGTCCCACACCAACACCATCCCCGACTCCTACTCCACCGAATGAGCTCTGCTTCGACTTTACCGCTGATGAAGAAGGATGGACGTTCCTATCACCGGTCGAGTTCACAGCATCTACGGGTCAATACAATGGAACTCTCGATGGTCTCGACACCACCATGGGAGCAAACACAAATACCTTTGCCTTCTGGGAATCACCGATCTTTGAACTCTCAGATCCTGGCAACATTGCCAAAGGCAAGGCTCCTGTCCGAGCACTCCAGACAACCATGAGCGTGAAGAGTGACGTACAGATCAGAGAAGACAACCCGGTCATTCGGGCACGTACCTCTTTCCCTGATTTCAGCCACTCAGTTCTTGTTCTCGCCGAATCTGTAAACGACAGTGTCTTCTCGCCGCTGCCTCCAGGAAACAATGATCCTCTGGTGGACCCGGTCTATACGACACTTGTCGAGCTTCCGATTGGCCTAAATGAGTTCCGTCTCGACTTTGACGCTCTTAATGCCTTCCCCGACGACGAACCGATGCCTACAGTGACACTTACTCAGGCGTGTGCTCAAATCATTTTTCCTTTCGATCTTGGCCAACTGTCAGCGATCAATACTTACGACCTGACAGCCAATAACCCAGGGTTTGTATTTGAGTCCCCGGGGACACTCCAGACTCCAGCTACCTTCAACGATATTGAAGGTCTCTATACACGTGGACTTGATCCGAACCAGAAGCGCGGTGATGACGAATTCGAAACGCCAACGATCTTCGGCTCCTGGACGGCAGATGGCCTGTACACATTACCAGCGGGAGGCGGCACCTTTGTCATCTCCGCTGATGTGACAACTGACCTTGTAGACGACAACGAACAGGCCGCTGAGCAAACCGTTCCAACGCTTCGCATCCGTGTGAACGATGGAAGTTTCAACTACTCAGGCTACCTGAACCTTGAATCAGTCGGTCAGGATCCTCCGCTCGCTATTAACGGACAGACATCAACTCACAACTTCTGGTTTGTTGTTCCTGAAGAAGTCGGTGACAATGATCTGATCATTTCCTTCGATTATCTATATGCCTCTGAAAGTGGCAACGATCCAACGGTTGGTATCACGATCGTCGGTATGACTCTTTCAGAGCTTATCCCCAACATCGAAGAGCGCTAATCGCGCCTTTTAATCCTTACCCTTCAACTCCCCCGCCTTTTCGAAGGCGGGGGTTCTTCATTTAAGGACTTCTCCCATTGACCTATGCTATTAAACAAGAGCCCAATATCGAATAATATTCAATGGAGAACCATTTATGCCCACCTTTTCTCAGGGATCAGTCAACAATGGTGTGCTACGGACACCCCACGGTAGAACGACGTCTAAGCATCTCTGCTTTTCCCTCATCCTCTTGATATTTTCAATCATGAGCGTTTCTGCTGCCTCTCCCAAGCAGGCAGTGACCTTTCCAAACACGGTGTCACTTGATGATATAACGACGGCCGGGATTTCGATTACATCATCGAACCCGAACCATACGATTCTGGATATTGTCGGTGCAGGTGATATCAACGCAGACGGGCGCGGGGATTTTGCGGTTCTTGTCAATGACACGGCCCTCGGTGTTAGAGGAGTAGGCGGTACCACGGGAGGAGGCGGCAATAAGGTCTACATTGTACATGGAAACCCAGCGACCCCGACGATAGACCTGGCTTTCTTTAACATCATCTTCATTGGAAAATCATTACCCCCCAACCAGGGTTTCATCTTCACTGGCTTCGACAGTACAGATCAGTCTTCAATCAGGCCCCGTATCGCTGCAGCTGGCGACTACAATGGTGATGGCTATGACGACATCCTGGTCGGACACACAGTGACAGGGCCAGCGAATAATAATCTGAGGGATGAGCGTTTACTCATTCCCGGAGGAGATATTGTCTATACCAGCGAAGTCTTTGTCGTTTTTGGCAAGCCGGATGAAACTCCAGTAACTCGAGCTCAACTCGAACCGGCGAATAATGGTCTGGGTATTATCATCGACGTTAATCCGTTTTTCGAGAATATAATCTCCGACCATTTCACAGGAGGCTTCGACTTTAATGCAGATGGATATTCGGATATCGTTCTTGGCTCCAATAGATTTGTAGACTTTTCCTTAATACAAGGCAAAGAAGAGCGCGGCATTCCTGTATTGGGCGTTCCTAATGACGGCCTTTTTGTTATATTCGGAACTTCAACTCCTGAAAATATCTCTGTGGAAGAATTAGCCGATGAACTAAACACGGATGGATTCGTGATCTCTCACGAAGACACTCAGAACAAGACTCTGGGACTGGGCGGAAGTTTTGAATGTCTTAAGGATTCTAATGGGGACGGGTTTGATGATCTCCTCTTCGGTGCACCTGCAGCACCTGGTGGTTTATTTTCGTTTCCTCAAAGAGGAGCTGAACTAGATACTGACGGCCGAGCGTATGTGCTCTTCGGAAGCACTTCGACATCTAATACCCTGGTAACTGATATCGCCAACCCTGCCAACAATATCGGCTATGAAATTGATGGACCAGACAGCATTAGAGATTTTGGCTCCTACCTGGCCGACGCTGGTAATGCTGATGGTATAGATGGAAATGATTTTGTCGTTGGCGGAACAAGCTTTTCAACAACCGATACTTTGTACCTGATTAGAAGCAAGAGCGACTCACTTCCAATCATCCTCCCTGAAGAATCTCAAGTAACGAGAGAAGTTGCACCTGATTACGGCTACCCCATTATCATTCCAGCCCATGAAAACTTCCCTTCCCGTCGTCTCTCAGGAATTGGCGATTTCAACGGGGATGGTTTTCAAGATCTTCTGATCGGCTTCCCAGATGAATCTGGAACGAATCGCTCTTCGCGAGGGACCGTACTTAACGAAGGGGAGGCTATCGTCGTCTTCGGAAAGAATGATGATAACCCGATTGATCTAACGAATCAGGCAGAAGTCGATAGCCAGTTTACTATTATAGCTGAAACAGGATCTGAGCGAACCGGGTACTTTGTTTCTGCGACAGGAGATATAAATCTAGATGGATTGCCTGAAGTCCTCGTCCAGACTCGCAACTCTTCGGGTGCTGCTAAGGGATATACTGTCTATAGTCCCGGCCCTGCTGTAAGTGAGTCAGCAACCTATCGAGGGTATACCTATTTATTTAACTCTTCTTTCGTACCTTTCGGCAGCATCGGCGATGGTGCTTTCCACTTTCCTGATTCTCGACTTGAATTCGCACCACCTGCAGTCATGAGAGCATCTGAGAGAGCTCCAGGAACGACTAATGAAATTGAAGTCACCATTGATAGAAATTCAAGCAATGTCAGTGGTCTTCCCGGTCCAACCACGGGGGCATATTGGATAGTAGACCAGGGAGTCACTTCTACGAATGCCTTCGATTGCAAAGTGCGCTATCTGGATTCGGAGCTGAATGGTATTCTTGAGAACAACCTTAAGGTCTTTACATCTGCCTCGCCTACCGGAGGCTGGACAGAGGTCAGCAGTCCTACACTCAGACCACTCATTAATGAAATAGAGTTTTCTCTCACATTGGCACCAAACCCTGTCTATATTGTATTGGGTACGGGGACCGTTCCAACACCAAGCCCAACTCCATCTCCTTCCCCATCACCAAGTTCATCACCAACAGCCAGCCCTACTCCGACTGCCTCTCCGAGCCCGACTGCTTCGCCAACACCCACGGCGTCTCCTTCTCCGTCCCCATCACCTTCGGCAACTCCGATTGGCTCAGTGACAGCAACACCATCTCCTTCTCCATCACCAACGCCTTCTCCATCGCCAACAACCACTCCAACATTAACGATGACGCCTACTGCAACTCCATCATTCACTCCGACGCCAACGGCCTCGGTGACAGCGACCCCAACGTTGACCCTGACACCAACGCCAACGCCAACGCCGACAGTTACTCCCACACCAACGGCTACCGCGAGTATTACAGCCACTCCAACAGTCACGGCTTCTCCATCTCCGACAACCACTCCAACGCTGACGATGACACCCACGGCAACGCCAACAGTCACTCTGACGCCAACGGCAACGGCGAGTATCACGGCCACGCCGACCGCAACACCTTCTCCTTCACCAACGACGACACCTACGTTAACGATGACGCCGACAGCTACACCTACGGCCACTCCTTCACCATCACCCACGGCGAGTCCAACGGCTTCTCCGACGGCGACTGCGTCTCCATCGCCAACGGCAACACCGACACCAACTGTCACGGCTACCCCAACCCCAACGCCGACGGCGACACCATCACCAAGTCCAACGCCAGACCTGATCGAGATCTTCGACTTTGCTGACGATCCTGAAGGATGGGTGTTCGTTTCACCGATTGAGTTCACACCTTCAACGGGTGCCTATAACTCAATCCTGCAAGGGCTCGACACAAGCATGGGATCCAACGTGAACGCCTTTGCCTTCTGGGAATCACCCCTGTTCGAATTGAATAACCCGGTTGTCATCGACACGAAGGGTCTTTCCTCCACACAAGCTATCATGACTGAAATGACAATTGTTACCGACGAGATAGTACGCGAAGACAACCCCGTTGTCAGGTCACGTGTGTCTATTCCTGATTTCAGTGAAGCATCCGTAACGATAGCAGAGTCTGTTGGTGACAGCGTCTTTTCTCCGCTCCCACCGGGGGACAACTCACCCTTAACCGCTCCTGTCTACACAAACCTGCTGCAGATAGATCAAGGCATCACTGATTTCCGCCTGGACTTTGACGTATTGAACGCATTTCCCGATGATGCTACAACCCCGACGCTCACGCTGACTAATGCGACAGCGCGACTCATTGATCCACAGGCAAATGGAAATCTGGTCTCTATTGCCAACTATGACTTCACCAGCTCAAACCCTGGCTTTAGCTTTATCACTGTTCCGAACCTTCAGGCACCCGCATCGAACTCTTCCGAGGGTGGACTCAGCATTCGCGGAGAAAACAATGTACTCAGAGGTGACGATGACTTTGAGACACCGACGATCTTTGGTTTCTGGACAGCCGATAATCTCTATACATTGCCGGAAGACGGAGGAGTCTTCCTTCTTAAGGTCAGAACAAGTACAGATGCTGTAAACGATATCGTCGATATCGCAGCGCAGAGTGTTCCAACGTTCCGAATTCGCGTGAACGACAGTTCGTTGAACTATTCGAGCTACCTCAACCTCGAATCTGTGGGAAGCAATCCTCCTCTGCCCGTTAACGGCAACACGGCGGAGCACTTCTTCTGGTTTGTTGTACCTGAGGAAGTCGGCGGAAACGACCTGTACATCTCCTTCGACTATCTCTATGCCTCAGAGAGCGGAAACGACCCGACCGTTGAGATCACTGTCCTTGAGATGGAACTCTCACAGTACTTTTTTGATCAGATGTCTATAACAGATATCGAGCCTGATATCGGAGCTGTCGGAGAATCCCTGAACGTACAGATCATCGGTGAAGGGTTCCTTGACGGAGCAGAGGTCTTCTTTGGTCAGGGTATCACAGTGGTTGGAACGCCAACGGTTGTTGATTCCAACACAATCAATGTATCCATTCAGATTGAAAACACGGCCGCAATTGGACCACGTCAGGTGTTTGTCTTTAACCCGACAGGAGAAACGAAAGTATCACCGGTTCCATTCAACGTCGCTGCACCTTAATCTCATCTAAAAAATCAGAACACCACGAAGTGCCTGGACGGAATCACACTTCGTGGTGTTTTTTCTTTTTACTCGTTCTTCCACTTAATTTGAAATTCGATTATTGGTTAATCTTGAGCAAAATCTATTTTGACTATTCCCTCGCGGCTTATGTATTCGACATCACGGTCTTCCGACTTCAAGATAACAAACCGATCCTCACTTCCCATAACGAACCTTAGAGCCGAATGAAACCTCGCTCCTCTCTCGTATTGTGGTTTCAATGACGGAGGTAAGTCTTCCTCTTTTAACTGGTTATCGTCTAATATAATGCAAAAGGCATGGGTAATGCCTTCGAAGTCCAGTGCTACTGCACCATCAGGTATTGCAAGCCTCGAGATGAGTTCAGCTGGATACCCTTTGGGCTCAACCTTGATCCCAGGGGGACAGAGTCTATTACAATCCGGCTCTTTTGAAACTGCTATCAGTGCTCCTTTCTTCTGATCTTGTAAATATTTTGATAGTTTAATAAAGAATTCACTATTGGCAACTGGTTTGAATAAATATTTCGCAGGCTTCGATTCCTTGTTGTCGATTTTTGTATTCCCTCTATATGTTAGTCGTCCATTATTACAGATGAAGGTATCTTCCCCGTTTTCAATGAATCTCCAACTGTAGCGTCCTTGAAACTCTATTACCGCGCCAGTATCTTTTCGTGTACCTTCGATATTGCAGATTCCCAAAACTTTTCCTTTGGAAATGAAAACTGAATTCTCCTCGTTGGTTACTTCTAGGAGTTTCCGTAGCGGCGCTATATCAGTTAGTTTGATCTCGATCGATTCAGCCAACTTGAGGTCAATATCGATTGGTGTTTCATTCGCAGACAGAAATATACTCCCCCGGCTCTCTGTACCTTCGTATGCTTGTAGCGAAATCGATCTGAGAATATTATAAATATCTACTGTGTTTAGTTCATATCGCCCAGAAATATAATAATTGCATGTCCGTCTTAATATAGCATCTTTTAGATCCTCGCTCGTATATTTATTCCAGGTATCAGGTAGTTCCTCAAGAGAGGCAAAACAAAGCTCCCCTTTAAGGTCGGTTTTACCAGGGAACTTAGCTTGGGGGCAATATATCAGCAAGTCTTCATAGAACTGCCCTTCTTTCTTCCAGTTTGCACGTTCAAAACGCCGCATAAAGATCCCCGTTGAAAGAACCGACATACCAGATCCATTGGCAAACGGCCTTGTTAAATAACTTTGGAAGCATTCCTTATGTGCCGATTCACTGATATTACAAAACCTCTCCTCTGCATGTACAGTATTATCATTTTCTTGTATACGATGAATTAATCCATACTCTAGTCCATCTAATACTTCTCTTATTACGTTCACTTCCGATTCTGCAGGCGAGGTGCACATCAAAACGGTCTCCATTTTACGATAGGCTAATAGATAGAAGTTTACTTTCCTTAGATCTATAACTTAACAACTTAGATCGGTCAAGCTTTGGGCTCGTTCTTCCACTTAATTTGAAATTCGATTTCTTCTTCGTCACCTTCGCGCTCATGCTCGAGGTTGTACTCGGCGCGGACGGGAACGTAAATACGCTCTCCGGCAATCTGGATTTCAAACTTCTCGCCTGATTCAAGAGAGTCCGCAAGACGACGGAGCTTCGCGACAAACTCCGAAGTCGAGTAGGCTTTCTCAATATCACGTTCTTTCTTTTCTGACATAACGTCTTCCTTTAGTTCGTGTGTCTGTTTAATCAGTGAATGAGGAAAAGCTTTTTGAAAGTATCCATTTCAAAGTAACCCCACTCGCTGTGCTTTACTTACTCAGTAGTCAAAGAACTATTCAATATCTCCTCGCCCGCGCACGTGAATTTCTGATGACAGGCATCCTGAAGGGGGATGCTACCAGTATCGATGCATGTTCGATGCATCATGGAACCACTGGAATGGTTCGAATCTGAATTGAACGTGCGCACGTCCTGCGTCGATACGGGAATGGTTTCTACTGATCTTCCTCGATATTTTACATATCTTTTACATCTGGCTTTCTTGACAACAGGCCCGAAAAAGCCAGAAAAACGGAGCCTCTTGAGCAATCGAATACATGAAAGGTAAGAAGAGAGATGGCAAAGGTAAATCTGGAAGCACCGTTCCGTTCTATAACAGGTCGACTGGGAAAAGAAGGAGATGCTCCGTCGATCTATTCGCTGGAGGGTCGTACCGTTCTTCGCTATCCGAGTCAGGAAACACCGAAGAATACGATACGGAAAAGTGCCTGCCAGGCTGCCCTGAAGAAAGCAGCGAAAGCATATCGCCTGTTGACGTTTGAACAGGCGACAGATTGGCGGAATTATATACGAGCGATGGAAGACAGGTCCGAGGGATCGGTGAGAATACCTAAGAAGCTTCACGCAGCCTTCAGTCAGGTGAATCTGCATCGTGTGCTTGCAGGAGAAACCCTTCTAATGGAGGCACCAGAAGCGAGCAACAGGACCCTGCCAGTCGCTGAGCCTCAGGTTCAATGGGTCTCGAGTCGTCGACTTCGTCTCGTGTTTGATCACCCTTACGGGGCAGGTTTTGCCGTCTGGCATTATCGCGTTACGCCCCCACTGAAGTCTCAGATACGATTAGCAAATGAACGGGAAGCGAGAACTCCTTTGGCTGATACGAGAACGTCGTATATCAATTCATCGGCTTTTTCAGAAGCGATCGAAGTCGACACGGAGGACGCATATCAGATTGGGGATACGCTCGGGTTGAAACTGCTGGTATTGACGTCGGACTTTGTTCCCGGGGAAAGCCGGTTCTATCGCAGGCTTGTGGTTGAGGGGTGATGAACCAACCCCTGTCGGGGTTGTTATGGATGGGGATCTTCACCCCGGGTAGGCTCGCTATGCTCACCAACCCGGGGCTTGGTAATCTAACCGCTACCGCGGTATATAGGGAGTCTTCTTTTCCTTTGAATCTCCGACTCTTCAAGCTCAGCTTGATTGGAAGTTGAAAAGATCTCTACCCTGGGAACGCCAAACGCCGATTCGGCGCAGTTGGCTCTTTGCCTCGTCTATTATTATATCCTTTGATATACACTTCAATGACTTGCTCGAAGTAAAACTTCGAGCACCAAGGCGGGGTTAAGAATCTCGCACTCCAAAACCTGCCACCATCGTTCGTCTTTCACTTACTATGGTTCTTCATGCATACCGCGGCAGCAATCCAATAATGATCAAGAATCCCGACAAGATGTACAAGATAGACAAGAGATGGAGTATCTTTTCAACTTACTGCTGTTCATCTTCTATTAATACCGCGGCTGCGGTTAGAGTGCATAGCCCACAGTTGCCGAAACGTAGTGAAGGCTACTGTGGGTCACCGAACAAGAACGCATCCATCCTAACTCAAAGCGGTTTCAATTTCTTTGGATTCCAGGGGATTTGTGTCATTCCCGGTTCTCTCTCGACTCCCTGAATGTAGTTACCTGCCAGGAGTCCAGCACCTTCCTCGTAGATCTTTCGCAGAGCCAGAGTATATGCTCGAAATGGCACATAATCCCGCTTAGTTACTTTATAACCGCTTGCGAAAGTATCTTTGATAATCGCCTTATCCAGATAATCTAAATCCAGAGAGAAGAGGTCATCACACCATTTCTTGACAAGCTCGGGAGGGGCAACAACATGAAGATCTCGAAGATGTAATTTGCGAAAGACGTCTTCTTGATATCCGAGACATCCCCACTCTTCATCATATAGAATTCGCAAACTATCATAGACTTCTTCTGTAAAGTTAGAAAGCTCCTCAGCTTCGTAGATTCTTGCGATTGTTTCGAGAGCGAGATTGATGTCGGTTCTGCTTTCTGAAAACACGATTTTTGCATCTTCGCAGGCATCTACCAGGCACTTATTCTCTTCCCACTCTGCTGTAAATTCTTTCCATGAGACTTTGTATAGATAAATATCAACGCTCATTTTTTCTTCATTTTCTCCTCAATGAGTTGAATACATTCCTCTGACCTGGCTTGCTCTGCCCGCTCCAGTGCATTGTAACCACTTCCATCTCGGACATTAAGATCTATATCAAACTCAAGAAGGTATTTGACGATGGCGGCATGTCCCCCAGAAGCAGCGCGAATAAGAGGTGTCACGTCTCCTTCGACAATATATTGATGCTTTTTTCCGTCGAACTTGTAGTGGATAATTCTATGTATTCCTGCCGGGTCTGAACCGTCCTTAATACATTTTTTGACCCATTTGAGACTACCCTCAGCAGCAGCAGTATCAAGTGGTTCTAGGTCTTCTTTTAAGTCAACCCCACTTTCAATAAGCAGTTCATACGCCTTTGTGTTCTTATTACCAACTGCCTTGGCGGCATAACTAAGCCCTCCTTTTGGCGGAATGACCGAAGCGCCGTATTGAATGAGGATTCTCATCGCTTGTATATTGTTCTTGACCAATGAAAACCTTAGCGGCATTTCTCTGGATCTTTCGGACAAGTCCTCTAAATAAGCTCGGGTTTGATCCACAAGGTTCGGATGCTTCTTGCACAGTCTCTCAAGCTTTTTGTCGTCACCCGCTTCGATAGAATCGAAGATCTCCCGATGTGCCAGGGTCTGATCCGGGGTTAAGCCATAGGCATCAGGTTCATCATGCCAAAGCGCTTTTTTGTATTTCTTGATGAAGGATTTTGAGGCATATCTTGCAGCAAAATGTGCCGGCGTTAAGTCATAGTCTCCTTTTCTATATGCGTCTGCTCCAAATTCAAGGAGCAAATCTACAGCTAGCTCATGCCCAAGAAGAACTGACTCATTGAGTGGATGGTAGTTAGCTTTGCTCAAACTGCGTGGTTTACGGAATTCCGGATTAATCAGCGCTGGCTGGACTTCAAGCATTTTTCTGAGTACTTCGAACCGTCCAAATCGAGCAAGTACAGAAAACAAATTGTTACTGAATGGATTCTTAAAGATATACTTTGGATCATTTTTAACACCGGCAATTATAACATCTATATCAGCTTCTTTAATTCTTTCTTCAAGTGACTTTTTCGGACTCATCTATCTCGCTTCCTTAATACATTAAAAGCACATCAACATTCATTTGTTCTTCATTTTCTCCTCAATGAGTTGAATACATTCCTCTGACCTGGCTTGCTTTGCTCGCTCCAATGCATTGTGACCACTTCCATCTCGGACATTAAGATCTATATCAAACTCAAGAAGGTATTTGACCATGGCGGCATTTCCCCAACCGGCAGCGCGAATAAGAGGTGTCATGTCTCCTTCGTCATTATATTGATGCTTTTTTCCGTCGAACTTGTAGTGAATAATTCTATGTATTCCAGCCGGGTCGGAACCGTCCTTAATACATTTTTTGACCCATTTGAGACTACCCTCTGCAGCAGCAGTATCAAGTGGTACCAAGTCTTCTTTTAAGTCAACCCCACTTTCGATAAGCAGTTCATACGCCTTTGTGTTCTTATTAATAACTGCCCGGGCAGCAAGCTAAGCCCTCCTTTTGGCGGAATCACCGAAGCGCCGTATTTGATGAGAATTCTCATCGCTTGAATATTGTTCTTGTCCAGTGAAAACCTTAGCGGCATTCCTCTGGATCTTTCGGACAAGTCCTCTAAATAAGCTCGGGTTTGATCCACAAGGCTCGGATGCTTCTTACACAGTCTCTCAAGCTTTTTGTCGTCCCCCCCCTCGATAGCATCGAAAATCTCTCGATGTGCGAGGGTCTGATCCGGGGTTAAGCCATAGGCATCAGGTTCATCATGCCAAAGTGCCTTTTTGTATTTCTTGATGAAGGACTTTGAGGCATATCTTGCCGAGTAGTGAGCTGGGGTTAATTCGTAAGACGATTTCACATATAAGTCAGCTTCAAATTCTATGTATAGATCCACGACTTTATCATATCCGGAAAAAATTGCGTTTTTGAGTGGATTGTATTTAAGTGAACCCCTCAAACGAGGGTCCCTAAACTGCGGATTGATTAAAGCAGGTTGAACTTCAAGCAGTCTCCTGATCACATCGAACCGTTCCCCACGTGCCAGCGCATCCAACAAATCCCTATTAAAGGGGTTCTTCACTGTGTATTTAGGGTCCGCCCGAATCCCCTGAATAATCTTGTCTATATTCTCTTCTTTGAGCGTTTCTTCCAGTGATTTAGGGTATCCCATTATTCTCTAGATCCAATCTTTGGTCTTTTACTACTATTGGGCGAGGCTCTTCTGCGCGAAACCGATAGCACCTGGTATAGCCGGTTATCCATCTTGTAATGGATCATCCTAAGGGACCATTTAAGCCAGCAGATTTACCTTATCGACCTCGCTTCCTTAATACATTAAAAGCACATCAACATTCATTTGTTCTTCATTTTCTCTTCGATAGGTTTAATGCCTCAAACCACAATCACATAAACGATCGGCGGCAGTAGATGCCCCACTCAAGGAGGAGGAACCCGAGGGCCAGCATCGCCAGCCAGTGCCAGATTTCCTGCTGGGTCTTCACTTCGCCCGCGCTGGCTTCGATCACCTTGTCGGCAATCTGGAGTTCGTCGACGACCTTGGTGTCGCTTTCCAGGAGAGAAATTGCATTAATAGGAATGGTCTGGACGGAGCCGTCGTCGTAAGAAACGGTGTATAGACCGCGCTCTTCCGTTTGAGTCAGATAGATTGTCGACTGACCTTCAAGATCGTATTCGATGACGTCTCCCGAAGGTGTTTGTATTTCTGCGGTGGCGGCGTCTCTTGGAGGAATAATAGGTATCGTTTCACCAGTGGTGAAGGCGGCCTTGGTGCTGGATGACCCTGTACGCGACCAGTAATCAACAACGTTCGACATGAAGATCGGAAAGGAACGATCCACAGGCCAGTAGCTGAGATTAATATCAAAACCGATCACCAGGATCTTCTGAACATCCGTTTCATGATAATTGATAATGTCGCCATCAATGGCTTCGACCAGTGACACGGAGCCCTGAGGATGGTTAAAGTTCAGCATCTCGCCAATGATTAGTCGTTCAAAGTTACAATCCTTTGTTATAGGGTGAACGAGTGACCAGTCGATCACCTGGGGCTGCGTAATACGATCACCTCTTGCCGTATAGCCATTCCCGTCGGGTGGCAGGGCGTTAACAAAAATATAATTCCCGGGTGCGATCGATGGAGGCGAGAAGCCATCAAAGACGGTTATATCGTAATCATCTTTCGGGGTATACTCAGCAGGACGAACAACTTCCACAGTCGTCTTGCTATCGACTGCGAAGTAGCGCTCAATGAAAGTTCCGCTATCAGAAACGAGTAGAACTTTCATTTCACTGGGAGGAGCAATATTCGCATAGACGATATCATCAAGTTCGTAGGAGTCAGAGTGATCCGTAATCATCAAAGTTGCAAGACCGCGCACATCCTCGCCAACGGTAAAGACAACGTTTCCGGTTTCGCGTGGCTCAATATTGACTTTCTTGATGTCGAGCAATTCCCCCTGCACCTGAAGCTCAACAAAGACTTCTTCCTCAATATCGCGAGAGTTCAGAATCGTGGCGAAAACCTGGTACTCAAACTGCCCGGTGAATGATTCGCGCACATCGATGGAGGCAAAGCCCACATTGTCTTCCACTTCACCGACGGAAGTATAGTCGAGGTTCACCACATCAACAAGAGAGGAGACAGTCGGTCCGAGGCCTCCATCGCTGATAAGGATGACGCGAGCGTTTTCGTTTGGTTCGAGCGCCCCTTCTCTCACAACCATGGTTTTCTCTTCAAGAATATATCCCAGGTCAGTGAGATCAGCTTCTGTATCCATTGGTTCGATAGAGGCAACAGCAGCCCGAAGTGCCGACTTATCCTGGGTCATTGGTTGAAGAGGAACCGGTTTTCCGGCAAAACCCATGACCATCATTTCGTCGCGTGAAGTGAGTCTTGCCAACATGGTCTCGCCGGTGCTCATGCCGTCGATGGCATCATAAGCTAGATCTCTCGCTTTATCCAGTCGTGTTCTGCCATCGTCTTCGACGGTCTGCATACTGGCAGACATGTCGACGAGGAGGATAATCGACTTACCGCCGAGTCCTGATAGACGCAGCAGAGGTCTTGCAAGTGCTGCTACAAGAATGAGCAAAATAAGAAGCTGGATCCAGAGGAGTAAATTATTTCGAAGACGCTGAAACGGTGCGTTGGCAATCATGTCCTGGACAGAACGACGCCACAGAAGTGTAGAAGGAACGATCTCCGGCTTTCTCTTCAACTTGAGCAGATAGAGAACAATGATCACAGGCGCGAGTGCCAGGAGTCCAAACATACCCGGAAGCAAAAAGGCGGAGAAAAAATTCATCGAAGCAACCCCTTCTTTCGCAGGTAGTTCAGCAGCATCTGTTCGATGGGCTCGTCTGTTTGTGCGGGCAGATATGTCATTCCACGGGATATAGTCCAATCACGTATAGAAGCGCAGAAGGTTTCGAGAGTTTTCTCGTAGTGCTTTACGAGCGTTTCTGTGACGGAAATTTCCTGTGGCTCGCCGGTTTCGGCGTCGATGAGTTCGAGGTGGCCACCCACCTCTGGCTTTCTTTCCTGAGGAGAAAGAACATGGATGCAATAAACCTCATAGTTGCGCATGAAGAAATACTTGAGAGATTCTTCAACGCCCTGTTCGTCCAGGAAGTCAGTGATGAGGATGACAACCCCGGACTGACTGTTTCTATTCACAAAATCACGGATCGAATCACCAAGACTTGTTCTGTCTCCTGGCTCAAGAGCAGCAATCTGGTTTAACAGTTTTGGAAGCTGGGCTTTTCCTCGCGCGGGGCGCAGAACATCCTGAGCTCTTTCATTAAAGGCGGTGACGCCAACTTTGTCCTGATTCTTCAGGACGATATATCCGAGAGCCGCGGCGATTTTCTGCGCGTACTCAAACTTGGTGATGGGTTTGCCGAAGTCCATGGACTTGGACGAATCAATGACCAGGTAAAAGGCCAGGTCTTCTTCTTCCAGAAAGAGTTTGATGAAGAGTCGTTCAAGACGAGCAAAAATGTTCCAGTCGATGAAACGCGTATCATCACCACGAACGTAGTCACGATAATCAGCAAACTCGACCGATGTTCCCTTTCGACGGGAACGTCTTTCTCCTTTTTGTCCTCCGCGGAAGACACGATGCGTCAGAACTTCCAGCGCGTCTAGACGGGAGAGGAGTTTGGGATCGAGGAGTGATTTCGGGTCTACGGCCATTAGAACCAGCTTTCTCTAATCTTATCCTGCAACCAGGTCTTTCGTTTCTCTTGGAAGAGTGTTCAGTATCTCGTTGAGTACATCGTCAGCAGTAACACCTTCGGCATCTGCTTCGAAATTCATCACAAGACGGTGGCGAAGAGCAGGGAGTGCGATGGCAGCTATATCTGCAAACGCGACGTTATATCTCTCTGCACGGAGAGCCTTAATCTTAGCCCCCATGATGATCGACTGAGCACCGCGGGGAGAACTGCCCACGCGCACGTACTGTTTGACCATCTCCGTTGCGTATTCTGTTTCCGGGTGAGTCGCGAGAACCAGTCTCACTGCGTAATCCTGAACATGTGGTGCCACGATGATCTCGCGCACAAAACCCATCCAACGCAGAATTGTTTCGCGATCAACGATCTTCTGCGGATTGGGAACGTCTTTCGTCGTTGTTCTATCCAGGATCGTTGAGAGTTCCTGTCTGCCGGGGAAAGGAACGAGGAGTTTGAAAAGAAAACGGTCAAGCTGGGCTTCGGGAAGTGGATAAGTTCCTTCCATTTCCAGAGGGTTCTGAGTCGCCAGAACAAAGAAAGGCTGATCAAGTGTATAGCGCTTCCCGGCGACGGTAACCTGCTTTTCCTGCATACATTCAAGCATGGCAGACTGTGTTTTCGGTGTTGCACGGTTAATTTCATCGGCGAGACAAAGGTTTGTAAAGATTGGACCGGGTTCGAACTGAAGGGACCGTCGACCCGTTTCTGAGTCTTCCTGGACAACGTTCGTTCCCACAATATCAGCAGGCATCAGGTCGGGCGTAAACTGAATACGGTTGAATGGAAGATCTAGAACTTCACCAAGTGTTCGGACCAGCATCGTCTTACCTAGACCGGGAACCCCTTCCAGCAGGACGTGACCGCCAGCGAAGAGTGAGGTGAGAACGCCTTCAATGATGGGAGTATTCCCAACAATCATTTTCTGAGTTTCAGAGAGAAGCTTTTCAAAGACCTCTCTAAATTCTTTTGCCTGTCGTTCCATTTCAGCGCTCATTGTGTATACCTTTCTTTCTGGTCCTATTTCTTCCTGCGTTGTTGTGCGCGTTTCTTAGCTTCCATGAGGGCACTCATGCCGCCCTGCTGCGGTTTGTTTGACTTATTGCCATCGTCGGCAGTGACGGTCTGCTTGCGGTCCCTGACAGCAGGCGCTGCATCTTTACGTTCTTCGAAGACGCTTCCTGTACTCTTGCCATCTTGAGATTTCTGAGCAAGCCGCTCGCGGAATTCCTTGCGAGCCTCTTTCTCTTTCTTCTCTTCATCACGATCTTTCAAAGCGCGAGACTTGGCTTCTTTGAGACCAGCCAGGCGACCTTGCTGAGCTTCTGCATCTTTCGCTTTTCTTCTGATTGAGAACTTCTCTTTGATCCACAGCGCAACGTCTGCAGCACTGAGATAGACACGACGGAAGAAGATATCTACTGGAAGAAGAACCGTTCCTAACAACAGAAGCCATGGCCAGAGAGGGATGGGCCGTTGAGCAGGAACGAGATCGCGAGTGTAAGGGTTATAGCTTTCTATATCTTCTTCAATGAACTTGCCATTTGTGGCTTCGCTGATCTTCTGGAGAAACTCAGGAGCGCTGCGACTTGTTTCGTATTCAGGTGAATAAGAAAGTGAAACGCCGCTGGTGAGGAACTGAGGAGTTGTTCCTTCCTCTTCTTCAGTGACCATACTGACCATGTATGTACCAACTTCGTCAGCGGGAAACTCTCCTTCATAACGTCCGGGAGCAACCTGACTGACAGTGACTTTCTGAGGTTCGAAGTCAGGCCCGATGACCGTGGTTTCAAAGTCGATGAAGTTCTGAAAGTTTCCTTCTTCATCAACAGCATCGACGACAATCTTACCTTTTCCACCGTCTATCTGTGTTGTAATATCAAAGTTAGGATTGTTCGTTTCGCGCAGTGACCAGCGAATAACCTGCGCCCAGAATTTCGCGAAAGTCTGACTGGCAACCCAGTTTGTCGCCCACTTGTCTTTAGCGTCTGAAGTAAAGGCGACAGATTTACCAAGACCGTAACGCCAGTGAACAAGAAGTGGATCTTCGAACTCTGTAGAGAGAGCTTCGATCGCCAGGTCTTTTGTCGTTGTAATGACATAGCCATCAAGCGGTGGGAACCCACTCATGCCGAGGATTGTTTCACTTGGTGCTCCTCGGCGTGGAGTAAAGGTCTCTTCCCTGATGAGAGATTTCCGAACAATGGTCGCTTCCTTTGTGAATATACGCGGGAGCTCGCTGTTGGTCTGAGGGTAGTAGTAGTTCCCTTTTCCCCAGAAGGCCATGTCTTTGAGGGACTGAACAGTTCTTGGATCGTGTGGGCTAACGGCAACGCCGGAAACAGTGATGCCTGCTCCGGTGATTTTATTAACCGTAGATTGTGTTGGAGGTGCAGGGTCACCATCGCTGATGACAACAATGTGTTTTGTCTGCGCGTTCACCTTGATCAGCTCATCAGCCGCCATGCGCAGAAGACCATCGAAGGCCTGGGCATCCATGGGCTGTACGCCTTTGATGGCGGTTCTCATAGCGCGTTTGTCTCCGACTTTTTGAAGTCCGGGACTCCAGAGCCATGTTTCCCCCCAACCGCCTCCCGCTGGATTGTTTCCGATATAGTTAAGACCAAAGTAGTCCTGAGCAGATAGAACGTTTAGAGAAGCGAGTGATATTTCTCTCGCCCAATCGTTGCCTCTTCCCATTTCCGCAGTATGAAGAGTGACAACGAGAGCTCCGTTTGGAAGAAGCTTCTTCTGCTTAATATCCATGGATACAGGCAGTGCTTTTTCGATCGGTGTATCAATATAGCCACCTGCCCCAAAGGAATTAACGCCACCGATCATAACAAGACCAACACCAAGGTCATGAACGCTGCGTTCGATCATCTGCATCTGAGCAACGCTCATATTACTGGCTGCGACATTTGAAAGGATCAGTGTATCATAGCGTTGAAGGTCTTCAAAAGTTGTTGGCATCTGAGTTGGAAGCATAAACTCGGCATCTATACTTTCAGCTTGAAGGGCTCCCAGAAGGTAACGCGCATCCCGTGTTGGATCCTGACTGCCATCAACAATGAGGACCTTAGGCTCTGACTTCAGGTAAGTAAAAGCTTTTGACGAGTTATTTTGAGGTCTTGAATCGCCCTGAACTTCAATTGTTGCAGAGTAATTGTGGAAACCGCCTTCTTCGAGGCGGCGAGAAATAACAAGGGGCGGGTTTCTGCCGGGACTGACTCGCACAGTATCTTCAACAATAAGCTGATCATCCTCGTAGATGCGCAGCAACCCCTGGGCTTCCTGTTCCGACTCAAGATAGACCTTTAGATCGAAGGGAGCTTCTTTGGAAGTTCTCTGGGGAACTACGACTTTTTCCAGCCTGACATCGTTACGACTGTCATAGTTGAGAGGTATAACATCGACGGGAATGCCATTATTGGCAGCTATACGAGCGACTTCGATTGAAGAACCAAGGTTTTCATTTCCGTCACTGAGGAGCACCATGCGGCGCATCCGATCTGCCGGAAAGGTGGCGAGTGCAAGACGCATAGCGGCGGCGATATCTGTGCGCTCCTCTGGTACCGTTGAGCGCAGGACACCTTCAAAGTCGAAGCCGGGGACCGGGGAGGTTTCCATGGAGGGTCGTTGCCCGAAGACAATGACACCAGACTGGTCTTTGGTGGTCGCTTTTTCGGAAAGGGTCTCGATTAGTTCAACCTGACTGGTTTGCAGATTCGAGGGTATAGATTCAGAACGATCGACCAGATAGAAGACAGCCAGATCCCTTGAAGTTTTTCTCCACTCTACTTTCGAAAGTGCGAAGATGATGCAAAGGAGCATCAGCGTCCTGACCGCAATGATAGTGTAGCGTCTACCGGGAGAGATGAGCTTCAGGCGCTTTGACATCCACCAGAAAAGAGGGATGAGCAGGAGTAGCCATAGATAGACGGGATCGGCAAATCGTATCACGGTTTTCGCGTTTCCTCGTCTTTATTGTTAATCGATGCCAGCTGCATTTCCGATGTGAAGTACTCTTCCGGGTTTCTCAGAATTTGAATACGATGATTGTTAGTGTCTGCAATCACCAGACTCCCATCTTCACCAACAGCACACCCCCAGGGAAGGAAGAACTCGCCCGCCCCATTTCCAGGGCCTCCCCAGTTGCCAAGAAATTCTCCATCTGGTGAATAGCGGCTTAATCGAGAGTTTTCATATTCAATGATATAGAAGGTTCCATCAGGTGCTACTGAGAGGTCTAGAGGATATTTCATCTGACCTTTCGCGCTGCCCAGTTCTCCGAACTGTCGCTTGATCTTACCATTGCGGTCATAGATATTGATCCGATGGTTTCCTGTATCCACGACATAGAGCTCTTGGGCGTCAGAGGAAAGAGAGATCGCCATGGGCCTTTCAAGTTCGAGACTTTCGTAGAGCTCACTCCCCCACTCTTCAATGAACTCTCCCTGTCGGGTGAACTTCATGATCCGACTTCTGCGACCATATTCAGTGACCCAGAGGGTTTTGCCGTCGGGGTCTGCTGTAATATCGGTTGGAAAGATAAACTGACCGGGGTCTTCCCCGGCCTCGCCGAATTTGAAAACGAGCTCGCCTTCAGGTGTATATTTCAGTATCTGCTGATAATGAGTATCAGCGACCCAGATATCACCATCGATCGGATCAATGCTAACCCCGGTGGGTGTCCCATTGTCCCAGGCGTTCAATCGCCATTGCCGCAGAAACTCCAGCGTTTCCAGGTCATAGAGGATAATTCTACCGGTCCTGTCTATAATGACAATTTCGTTTTCAGGTGTGACAGCAACGGCTCTCGGTTTCGAAAACTGGCCGGGCTGACGTCCGAGCTTACCCACAACATGAAGGTCATCATCGTAAAGAATTTCTCCGTCTTTTCTCTCATTGCAAGAACTGCCAAGGAAAAGAGAGCCGAGGAGCAATGAAGCAAGAAATGCTCGAGCAGTCTGACCAAGAGGACGAGTCTGTATTCTACTGCGATTCGTTTGCGTGATTCGGAGCCTGAGCCTCCCAGTTAGCACTCTACTTATTCTTTTCCTTAGTTATCTATTGAGAGACTTATTGTGCATTCTCTTCCGCGCCGAAGTTAATCGATTCGAAGTAATCGAGAACCTTATTTCTGACTCCGACGGGGATGTCTTCCTGAATAATTGTATCCGCAGCCTGCTGCTTGTAAGATTGCGGGACGCGTGAATAACTGATCTTTGATTCTCCAGGCGCTGCAGAAGCATTCGTCTCAAAGACCGCGATAATTTCTCCATCTTCATTCTTCAGGCCTGGGATAAAGACATCCTTGAAGCCTCCAGCCATGGAGTTATCAAAAGGAACGTTGCCACCGTTACCTCGACCAGGACCACCACTTCCGAATCCTTCTTTCTGGCTTGTGCCTTCGGAAAAGACTCCCTGCATGGCAACCTGACTCTGACAGTTGCCTGCTCCACACCCGGTGCAGTTTCCTCCGGGGCAGGAGGACTTCTGGCCAGTCTGACCATTCTGCGGCGAGCTTTGAGATGGCTGCGATGAGGACTGGCCCTGTTGGCCAGGAGAGGAAGAGCTCTGACTATTACTCCCAGAGTTCATCGCCTGAGCCATACTTTGACTCATGGATTGTTGCATCTGCGAGATCGCTTCCATCTGTTGCTGCATCTGCTGCATCTGCTGCATAGCCTGAGCTGCCTGGCTCATTGCCTGAGAAGCTTGTTGTTGACCACCCTGCTGTCCTTGCTTCTGGGCTTGAGCCTGCTGCTGTTGGCTTTGCTGATTTCCTTGCTTGTTCCCAGCTTGTTGCTGTTGTTGCTGCTGATTCTGACCAGAGTTGGCTGACTGCTGTTGATTACCTTGCTGTTTCTGCTGCTGTCCTGACTGGTTCTGCTTCTGATTATTCGCTTGTTGGGACTGATTCTGTTTTTGATCTTGCTGCTGGTCTTGCTGCTGATTCTGCTGTTGCTGTTTTTGTTCTGCCATTTGTTTAACAGCTTGCGCAGCTTGTTTCATCGCCTGAGCCATCTGCTGATTCTCTTGAATCTGTTCCGACAGATCCTCCAGTTCCTGCGACAATTCCTGTAACTGCTGTGTATCCATCTGCTGAAGTTGCTGAGCCATCTGGACCATTTTCTGGGCTGCCTGCTCAAAGTCCTGGTTCTTCAGATCCTTTTGAATGTCCTGCATATGTTTTGACTTTTGCAGACCCTTAATTTGCTTGAAGGGCTGAGTCTTTTTACTCATTTCATTCTTTTTGAGGCCAAGCTCGTCGTTCATCCGTGACATCTCGGCGATAGCTTCTTTGTCGTCGATGCGACCTTGAGACAAGTCCCGGGAGAGCTTCTCAAGTTTGTCAGCAAGTTTAACTTCTTTGTCTGTGCCAAGAAGCGTCTCTTCCTCCTTCTTCTCGACTTCTTCTGCGAGCCGCTTCATTTCAAGAACTATCTTTTCACGTTCTTTCTTCTCCTCAGCGGTTAACACCTTCTTCTCCACAGTGGCTGGTGGAGGTGCTGGACTCTCGAAGAGGTTAAATTGCGGTGCGAAGAAAAGTGCGACGAGAGCAAGAGCTGGCCAAATAGAATGCTTCGCATGAGAAGGGACCTGATACTTAAAGTCTTTTCCCACCTGAATTGAAGAAGCATACTGTTGAGCGTCTTTCTCAAGGGCCTCGAAGGCATCGCGATTGACCCCTTCTTTTCGGGAGAGCGCGAGAACAGAGGACAGTCTTTCTCTCAGGCTGAGAACCTGATCGGCTTTCATGGCTGCTTCGAAGAGGCCAAGTTTGGAGAAGGCCCCTATGATGAGAGAGATGAAGAGTGACCCACCGATAATACTGGGTATTACGACTTGGACAGGTATAGTATTTTCAAAGAGCTTAAGTGTTAGAAGGACCAGAGCGGCCAGAGAGAGACCGATAATCAGCCCCCAGAAGCTCCAGTCAAGTATTCGGAATACTTTAAGTCGGAATCGGATTTGCCGAACTTTTTTTTCTATTTCGCTCATAGGAAAACTTACCCCTCAAAGGTAAACAAATTTAATCACCCTGTCAGTGGTCTATCAATGCAAATCCCGTCCCTGACAGAATCATAGACGCAATCGGGTGTTAATCTCTCAAAAATCAAGAAGCTGCACCCCAGTTCAGGTCGAAGTGCAGCTTCTACTTAGACATATTGTCGCTCCCCTGGAATTGACTTCAGTCGGCTTATGACCCGGTCATTTCCTCCATCTCTTCCAATTCTTCAAAGTCATCTTCAACCTCAGGAGCAGGTTCAAGGACTTCTGTAGGAATCTTTCTTCTTCGATCGATCATCCGGTTCTTTCTGTTTTTAATCGTGCGTTCTGCAGTTTTGAGGGCTTTATCGAAAGCGCTACCGTAGTTGCCGTTTTCTCCGGAAATGTGGCAGTCAAAAGGAGCCGCGTGAAAGTCAATCTCGCATCGCCAGGTCTGCTTTTGTTGTGAAAAAACCACTTCAATCTTGTCGACCTTATCAAAGAATTTTTTCAATCTCCTCGCTTTCTTTTTCACAACCTCTTGAAAATGTTTTGGCAGACTAACGTTACGGGCGGTGATGTTTACGGGCATGAGCAGTCTCCTCGGTTTAATTCGTTTGGAAAGTTTAAGTCGTCCCGGTGATCTACCAGAAAGCTGTTCAGGAGTTTAGTATTATCTCAGTTGATCACCCAAAAGAATAAACTTTCGTTACATTAATCATGAATGCACCACTCAGCTCTAGACTCAAGAGAAATGCTATGGAACAAGAAAAAATTCTCAAGGTATCGCTTTCCGGGTGCAAATCTGTAAAGGAATCTCCTCTTCCCCACCATAACCTGACATTAAGTACATGTTCATAGTAGGTCATAAGGTTCATCCTATTCTCTATACGTAATTGACCCCAGAACATTCAGAAAAGTTTAACGGCAGGGTCGTTTTTTCTGTGATCTTCTCATTGCCTCTGACCGATGATGCTCGAGAGTCTTTCATCGATCTTCCAGATTCAAATGGCAGATATTCAGCGAGATCTTCGAGGAAGAATCCTTTCTTCACTTATGGCAACCACCTACTCCAGAATTATCAAACGTCGAACCGGGACCAGGAAAGGTGACAGCAAGCCCAACCTCGTCATTCTGTCAGCTCTCTCTCTCATACCGCTCCTGGCAGTTCTATATCTGCCGATTCCACTGATCTCACAATTCGAAGAGATCACCTACGACATCCGAATGCGGCTGAGGAGCCAGGTTGACCCAAGACCCATCGACGATGTGGTCACCCTCATTGGGATAACTGATAGAGACACTCAGATATACGATCAGGATCTGTACAGCAGAAGTATTTATACGAAACTTATAAACGAGCTCAGAAGAGAAGGAGCGTCGCAGGTAGCGATGGATCTCTTTTTCGTTCGTGAACTAGAAAACGACCCTATACTCTCCTCTGTTATGAGAAGCGGAGATATGCCTGTAACACTGGCCTATCACTTTCAGGACTCGATCTTTAAGGTCAAACCTTCCTCTGACTGCCCAGATGACCTGGCATCCTTTCTGGAGTATGTTAATGCACCAGAAGATCACCCTACTGAGGTTTTTGGCTCAGCAGTCCTGGATCTGGATGTCTATATGAGTCAACTGGAAGAGTTCTATACTACACTTGACCTGAGTGGGGGAAGTGAAGATCCAGAGCTCATTGACCAAACAGAGAATACTCTCACATGGGTGAGATACCTCAGAGATCAAATTCTAGACATCTGCTTTCAAAAGTCGATAGGAAGGCGCTTTCCTGAATTAGACAAATTGGATATTCATCAGGCGAAAAACATCAGGATGCTTAGCCCTTCCTTAATGCTGGCAGCCGATTCGATGGGGTTTACGAATGTGGAAAAAGGGGACAAAGACATTGTCCGATCCGTTCCTCTGCTTTACGAGTACAAAGGGAATTACTTCCCTCATTTTTCGCTCTCGATCGTCTTGAAGCACTTCGGCCTTTCCTTTGATGATGTTCTCCTGACAAAAAACGGGGACATCGAATTTACGCCATCAGGCACGACAACACCGATCCGTATTCCTATAGATGACCGCGGACACTATCTGGTTAATTTCCGAGAGGGAGAGTCTTTCTTCGACCGAAGCCTTTCACTGGACCAGTTTCTGAAGCTCGAAGACAAGAGTGCCTATAATGGCAAGATTTCCCTGGTTGGAGAGATGGTTTCGGGAGGACGCGCAACCGATATTGAACCGATCCCGCTTCAGTCGCAGTTCGCTATGGTCGGACTCCACGCGAACATTATAGACAATATTATCAAGAGGGATTTTTTGATTCGCTCGCCCGGGTGGCTGAACCTTTTACTTCAGGGAATTATTGCCTTCATCCTTGTCTTTATATACTATAGCCAACCGTTTAACAGGGCGCTTCGCTTTACGCTTCTCTTCATTATTGTTCTTACTTTCCTCCAGTACTATGCTTTCCAGACCCTGGGTGTTGTTTTGGAAACAGGCAGACCTCTTATAGGAATATTCGTTGCCGTTATTGGCTTTTTCTCTTATTTGATCGTTGTCAAGGACCGTGACCGCAGGCTGGTTCGTGATGTTTTCCTTAAATCCGTTTCTCCCAAAGTCGGTGAAGAAATCCTCAAGAATTACGAAGATACGGCCATCTGGGGTGACAGAAAAATCATCACTGTTCTGTTCGTCGATATCCGTGGCTATACATCAATGACAGAGTCACAGCCACCTGAAGTTGTACTGGACCTACTGGATAAGTTCTACGACAGTGCCTCGGAAGCAGTCTTCAAATATGATGGCCAGGTTAATAAGTTTATGGGAGATGCTGTCCTTGCTTTATTTGGAGCCTTGCCAGAGGAAGAAGAGAACCACGGAGTTCGAGCCATCGGAGCCGCCGTCGAACTGCAGAAACTTATCATGCAGTGGTCGGAGTCGAAGGAGTTGCAGGAGCTGGGACTGAAATTTGAAACAGGAACAGGAATCTACACGGGCCCAGCAACCGTAGGTCTGGTTGGTCGGCGTCGTATTCGAATTGAATACACTGCTTTGGGAGATGCAGTGAATATTGCTTCCAGGCTGCAGTCAGCGGCCGACCAGGGAGAAATCATAATCGGAGGCGAAACTATTAACGATGCAGGTGGATCAGCTGCATCAATCTTTTCTGAGATTGGCTTGGAACTCCTCCCCGCCGAGGCGGTAAAGCTGAAAGGAAAGAAAAAACCTTTGGCAGTCTACCGGGGTCGTGTGAAAGACTCTTCATGAAATCACGAATGGGCAAACGACTCATGAACATAAAAACACTTAACGCGCTACTGCTTGCTGTAGTTATTCCAGTGAGTGCGCTCCTCATCAGCTGCGCTGCGGAAGAGCTTCGCATTCCTATCGGAGCACCGATCAACGAGGCTAACAGAAAGATCCAAGGGTCGTGCATTATCGCCTTTCCCGACAACATCGTTGACCGAACGTATAAGATTAAGCTGGGCAAGTTATGGGAAGCCCGTAAATACGAGATTAACATCCTGGAAGCCTACAAGGCAGAGACCCACGGCCGCATTCGTGGTCTGTTCTCTGACCCAGGGACGATTACGACTCACAAAGGACTGATGCTTCTTCTTGAAGAAACAAATCAGGCACCACTCGAAGACACCGAGGAAATTGAGATGCTCACTTCGGAGGATGAGACTGAAGCAGAGCTGAGAGATCTTGATACCATCATGAGCGAGCTCAAAGCAGTCGAATCCGGTGAAGAAGTCCGTGACGAAAAAGATAAGAAGAAGTCGAAAGAAGACCTGATGGACGAAGCGCTCGATGCTACTGGTATCGAAATGTTCGAGCAAAAAGATCTCGATTATCTTCTTCGCTATGAAGATGCACTCCTTGGAATGCGGGATAATAGAATGATGGTAAGCTTCCGAGTGAGATTCTTCAATTGGAAGACCCAGGAACTTCTTCTAGACAAACGCTATTCGGGGAGAAGTCAGTACTTCGAACCATTCAAAAATGCCAAAACAAATGAAAGAAAAATGGTGGAACTTCTTAAACAAGCCTTCTCGGGACCTATGTCTGAGATGACGAAGGACATTTACGAAGCGAGTCATAACTCAAACCTGTGAAAAATCAAATCGATCAAAACCCAGAGCTTCCGCCACAGGAATTAACGGCGGACGCTGAAAGTATTGGCACGCGGCTGGACACGTGGCTATCACGCCTTCCCGGTGCACCCTCAAGAAACAGAGTCCAACAGCTTGTTAAAGATGGGCATGTACTCGTAGATGGCCTGAAAGCGAAACGCAGCTATACGCTCATCGGTCGCGAGAAGATTACTGTGAATTGGCCGCCTCCTGAAGATGACTGGCCATGGCCAGAAGATATCCCCATCGATGTTGTCTATCACGACGATTCCTTCATCATTGTTAATAAGCCTCCTGGACTGATTACCCACCCCAGTGCAGGCAACCCGGATGGAACCCTGGTAAACGCAATCCTACATCATTTTCCCGATCTACCTGGAATCAATGGCAGACGCCGCCCGGGAATTGTTCACCGTCTTGATCGCAATACAACAGGACTCATGGTAATTGCTAAAACAGAAAGGGCGATGAACTCGATCGCGAAACAACTCATCGAACGTATCGTCGAAAGACGCTATCTGGCACTGGCTATTGGAGATACTGAGTGGGAGAAGAAAACGGTTGAAGCAGATGTTGGTATGGATACGTCGAACCGGCTACGACGTATGATAGACGGGACACACTCTAAATTCGCGCGAAGTCACTTTACCACATTAGCACGCTCTCACCAATTCACGCTTGTTCGATGCAAGCTGGACACAGGTCGAACACATCAGATTCGTATTCACCTCAAACATATCGGTCATCCGATCGTTTGTGACGATACCTATGATGGCCATGTAAACAGATGCCTTGAGCGTCTGACTCCTCAGCAACACAATATCAAACGCCTGTTGATGCACTATCAGCGCCCCTGGCTACATGCCCATACGTTGAGGTTCAGGCATCCAGAGACTTGGGAGTATGTGTACTTTCAGGCCCCACCACCTCAAGACAGCATAGACGTGATCAGAGGGATTTTCGGGGATAAAGTTGATGAAATCTGCGGTGAGAGACTCATTGAAGTTCCCGAAAAAGAGAGCCACCACTCAGAGGAAGCAGAGAATCCTAGCCCAGAACAATCAGAGGAAACGTAACTCTGGCTTCTGATCCACCCTGAATTTCCGCACCTCGGCTTCTTTTTCCTTCAACCGATAAAGTCGTCTTCAAGAGATCACTCTAAGAGGGCCTCTCGTCGGGTTTTGCCGTCCGATTCCCGGACCTACCTGCATTCAAGTTGCTTTCGGCCTGCATGTTACCTGCATTCGGAAGCAGGTTGCAGGCAGGCGATAAAGAAGTAAAAGCGAGCTATCATTTGTTTGGGTCCGACCATTTCTTCAGGACAAGTTCTACGAACTGAAGGGGTCTTTAAAGAGTATTGTGCAATTGGGCCGAAGCAGGGGCTTATACATTAAGGTCTATAAACGACTCCCCTGCTTAGCCTTGGCTGAGCAGGGGAGATTCTGTGTAAATTCATGGTTGTTTTCGCTTACACGTCGAGGTTTTGAACCTCTGGCGCATGCCGCTGAATGAAAGCCCGGCGAGGTATCACCTGATCACCCATAAGAGTTGTAAATATCTGCTCCGCCTCGACAGCATCTTCCATGGTCACGCGCAGAAGTCTTCTGCGTTCAGGATCCATCGTTGTTTCCCAGAGCTGACCCGAGTTCATTTCACCGAGACCTTTGTAACGCTGGACGCTGTAGCCCTTTGCTCCGAGGTCCTTGATACTTTCCATGGTTTCGACGAGAGAGAAGGAAGGAATGGGCTCGCCATCTTTTCCGTATACACGATAAGGTGATGATTCGTCCGTTGCTTCACCTCTCGAGAGGTGATCCACATCGAAAAGGGCAATATTAAAGCCAAGCTTCTCAAGTGTCTTCACGTGAGCTTCAACTTCACGCGACTCGGGAAACTCGTAAAGCTCAACCTTTTCAATTTCTTCCTCAACCTCACCTGGATCTGTAGACGCGTCAGCATCTTGTTCAACGTCCTCTTCGAACAGGTCCTCGTCTGCCTCACCTGATCCTTTTCCGTTTGCGGATTCCGGATCCAGCTGAGCATATTCCTCTTTTGAATAGGCAAACTTAAATTCACCATCCACGACGGCCATCCCAACCGGAAACTTACCTTTCTCATTTCTTGCCTCAAGGTATGCCTCAAGAGCGAGGCCTTTACGGGTAATGACGGTGGACACAGCTTCGAGACCAAGCATCGCATCAGAAAAGGTCTTAATTTGAGCTTTAGACAACTCGTTTTCGGTCTGCTTCTTCCCATTTTGCTCCATGATGGAGACACGGGCGTTGCTGACGCCCTCATCCAGAAGGAACTTGTTCTTGTCGGCATCTCTATCCAGATACTTTTCCATCTTGCCTTTTTTGACGCGATAGAGTGGAGGCTGGGCAATATACAGATGACCCTTTTCAATCAATTCAGAGAATTGTCTATAGAAAAAGGTGAGGAGGAGTGTTCTAATGTGAGCACCATCGACGTCGGCATCTGTCATGATAATGAGTTTATCATAGCGAAGCTTTGTATAGTCGAAATTATCCCGTATACCTGTTCCAAGAGCGGTAATAATCGTGCGAATTTCTTCGTTAGAAAGAACTTTATCTATACGAGCTTTCTCTACGTTGATGATCTTTCCACGAAGAGGTAGAATTGCCTGAAAGTGTCTATCGCGTCCCTGTTTCGCTGAACCGCCCGCAGAATCACCCTCCACCAGGTACAACTCGGTACCAGCACCTTTTTCTGAGCAGTCTGCGAGTTTACCGGGAAGCCCCCCGCCTTCCATGGCTGACTTACGCACCATTTCACGGCTCTTTCGGGCAGCAATTCTTGCGCGTGCAGCGAGGAGTACTTTCTCGACAATTATTTTTGCTTCTTTCGGATTTTCTTCCAGGTACTCACCGAGGCCTTCATTAACGATCGACTCGATGAGTCCGCCAACTTCAACATTCAATAATCGGCCTTTATTCTGACCCTCAAACTGAGGATCACTGATGCGCAAACTGATCACTGCTGTGAGCCCTTCACGCATATCATCGCCGGTAAGACCGTCTTTAAACTTCTTCAAAAGATCGTTCTTCTGTGCGTATTTATTTATAGTTGAAGTCAGAGACTTTCTGAAACCAGTCACATGGCTGCCACCATCCTTCGTGTTGATGGTATTGGCGAAAGAATAAACTTTCTCATCATAGGAGTCGACGTATTGAAGTGCAATTTCAGCCTCAATGGTATCTTCTTTACCATCTTTGGTTTCGTAAGTTCGGTCTTTCTTAAAGTAGATCGGCTTTTTGTTGATAACAGTTTTCTTTGAGTTCACGTGTCGGACGAATTCGATGATGCCGCCATTAAACTTATAGCTGTGAGATTTCCCGGAGCGTTCGTCTTCAATTGTTATCGTCAAACCGGGGTTCAGGAAAGCCTGTTCCCGAAAACGCGAGGAGAGGGTTTCAAAGCTGAAATCCGTTGTGGTAAAGATTCTGGAGTCGGGCTTAAAGCGTATAGACGTACCCGTTTTCTTTGCTTTGCCGATCACTTTGATCGGCCCTTCAGGCAGTCCACCATCTACAAGTCTAAGGAGATGAGTTTCTCCTCCACGTTTAACTTCAGCCTCGAGAAACTCCGACAGAAAGGAAACAACAGAAACGCCCACACCGTGTAGACCGCCGGAGAACTTATAAGCTTCTTTCTCAAATTTACCCCCGGCGTGGAGGGTGGTCAGGACAACCTCAAGGGTTGATTTATCTTTAATCTTCGGATGAGGCCCGACTGGAATACCACGACCATTATCAGAAATCGTGATAGAGTTATCAAAATGTATTTTCACATCAATTCGATCGCAGTTTCCCTGCATCGCTTCATCGATGGAGTTGTCGACAACTTCCCAGACGAGGTGGTGCAGTCCGGGTGCGTCAGTATTGCTGATATACATCGCAGGGCGTTTACGAACGGCCTCGCGACCTTCCAGCACCTGAATCGATGCCTCGGTGTATTGTTGCTCTTTTTTCTTTGCCATAAGTTCAGAAACTCTTCTTCATCAGTCACAATTATCTTGGAAATAGCACGGCTGGAGCACGTTTTTCATCAGGAAAAGCTGCAAGAGTCTGAGGAGGACTTACTTCCCAACCATGAAGAGGTAAAGGTACCCCTCATCGAGCCTGAGGTTCAAGCCTCAATATCGTTCCAAATCCCTTTTTTTAGAAGGAGAGAAGGGGGTTAAATGTCCCTCAGACGATCACCCAGGACATCCTTGATTTCTCGCACGGGAATGAGCCCTTCACGAAGGATTTCATAGGGCTCCGTGATAACACTGAGCACCGTAGAGGCAGTTCCCGTTTTACAGGCTCCCGCATCCAGAATACACTCAATCTTCGTGTCAAAACGACCATGAACCTGGGATCCATCGGTCGCCGGATTATTCTCGCCCTTGGCGGCATTGATAACTGCAAGGGGACGCTGAACCATCTCCATCAGTTTCAAGGGAATGTCGTCGTTGGGTATCCGCACCGCAATGTTTGGTGACTCGCTGACTGTCTTGAGTACACTTGGGTGCTTGGGAAAGATCACGGTCAATCCGCCTGGCCAGAATTTATCTAATGTGGACTCAATTCCCGGTGGGACCTCTTTCACAAGAACATCCAACATATCCATTGAGTGAATTAAGACGGAGAGACTCTTTTCCTGACTACTCTGCCCCTTTACTTCATAGAGGCGCTTGACGGCCTCAGAATTCGTCGCATCGGCGGCCAAGCCGTAAACAGTATCCGTGGGAAATGCAACGATGCCCCCCTCAAGGATCACCATCATCGCGTGAGAGAGAATATCGATATTTGGATCCTCGTGTTCGATGTCGAAGACTTTTGTCTCTACAACGGAGAAAGCCTTCTCAAAACCGGGAAGTTTGCTGAGTGACTGATGAAAGTTTGGGTCTACCGGAGTCTTATCAGGATCTTCCATGGGGCCGAGCTCAGCTTGGAAGTTTTCCCGGGTACTTACGTCTTCAGAAACTCTAGCTTCGGGCACCGATGTCAGATCGTCGTTGGAAGGAGGAGCTGGCAGATCCGATTTATCCTCGTGTTCGTTGAGCCAGGGGCTGTCTGGGAAGAGGTTTTCACTGTCATTGCTCAGGCTGGAATCCTCTGTAACATTTTCAGCGTCGGAGATAGAGGCGTACGGTTCCTGAGGCTCGGGCGTCTGCACCAGGCTTTGCGCCGGTGGGTTATTCGAACTCTGGAAATAGATAGAACCAGGTTTGAGCCGTGTTCTTTCGCTTGGGATGGCCGGTTCGGGCGTTTCCCCTTCGGACCCGGGATCAGTATCTTCATCACTGTCTCTTCGCGAAGTCATCGTGGCGGGTGAGGTGCGGAGTGGATCGCAGAGGTCTGGGAATTCGTGGAGAAGATCGGCTCTGGCGGTATCAATCTTCTTCTGGAGATTCAACCGACCATGAGCCAGAACATCTCTGAATTGCGGGTGCTTGAGGGCAAGAATCTGTGCTGCTAACTGGACAGCATTTTCGCCGTTATTGATTCCCACAACTGCAACGGGAACTCCAGGGGGCTGCTGAACCATACTCAGGAGTGCATCCTGTCCACGCAAAGGAGTAGAATCTACGGGTACACCAATGATCGGAAGTGTTGTATAGCTGGCAAGAAAACCTGCTACACTGGCAGACCCTCCGGAAGCGCAAATAATAATCTCAATGCCTTGTTCTCCCGCCGTCTGAACAAACTCAACGAGTCGGTTCGGCGAGCGATGAGGTGATCCGATCTCAAGGATGTAGGGAATGCCCATCACCCGAAGTGATTCCAGTGCTCTGCGCATCACATTGAAATCGGCCCTCGAACCTAAAACAACACCAACCAGTGGTTTAGCCATACTTATTCATTTTCAGTCCTCTAGTCTCGACTTTCATGATGGAAAAACCTGATCCGTGCGTAAAGAGATATTCCCATTTCAAGTAACGATCTCAGGGAAATCACGCCGGTTCAAGAAAGGACTTCAAACCCTAAAGGTTAAACTTTTTCATCTGCCGGTAAAGAGTTGCCCGATCGATCCCAAGAATCTCCGCTGCTTCCTGCTTTCTCCAACCTGTCTCATCAAGAGCATGAAGGACTCTCACTTTCGCCATTTCATCGAGAAAATGAGCGAGAGGTTTCTCAAGCAGGGGCTGGGGCAGGCGGACCTCTCCGTCATCTGTGGAATGAGTTGCCGGAATAAGCGACCCTGCAGGCTTTTGACTCGAAGTAAGCCAAAGATCCTCAGCTTCGATTACTCCTTCCCGGGAAAGGATGACAGCCCTTTCAATGGTGTTTTCCAGCTCTCGTACATTTCCTGGCCAGTCGTGTTGAGTGAGGGCTGCAATCGCCTCCTCACTGAGCGACTTGACAGGAAGACCGTTCTCTTCCGAAGCGATGCGAACGAAATGCTCTGCGAGAAGAGAAATATCGCCTTCCCTTTCTCGAAGAGGCGCAATATGCACAGGCACAACATTCAGTCGAAAGTACAGATCTTCTCGAAATTCGCCTTCACGAACCCGCTCTTCAAGATCGCGATTTGTTGCTGCGATGACTCGGACATCAACTTTGATGGGCTGGTTTCCACCAACGCGGGTAATGACTCCCTCCTGCAGAACGCGAAGGAGCTTCGTTTGAAAGTTGTTTGAGGTTTCCCCGATCTCATCAAGAAAGATCGTTCCCCCATCAGCTTCTTCGAATTTGCCTCGATGAGTTCTCATGGCTCCAGTGAAAGCACCCTTTTCATGACCAAAAAGCTCTGATTCGAGAAGCGTCTCAGCAAGGGCAGCACAGTTGACGCGTACGTACGGGTTCGTTGCCCTTGTGCTTCGAAAGTGTACCGCCTTCGCAATCAGTTCTTTCCCGGTCCCACTTTCTCCCGTTACAAGGACTGTTGCACGAGTCGGCGCAACTTTCTCAATCATTTGCAGAACAGCTTTCACCTGCTTTGACTCACCGATAATATTATCCAGCTGATAGCGTGCGCCAAGTTCCCGGCGCATATACGCATTATCCTGTTTTAACTGTCCGTACTCGGCAGCCCTTTCGATGGTAAGGCGCAGTTCTTCGTTTTCGAAAGGCTTCATGATATAGTCGAATGCACCGTGTCTCATAGCTTCAACAGCACTCTCGACAGTAGCATGGGCGGTCATGATGATGAAAAATACGTTTGGGAACCTTGATCGAACATGGTCGAGAAGATCTTTGCCACTCATGCCCGGCATTTTAAGATCCGAGACGATAATCTCTGCGGCATAGTCCTGCAGGATCTTGAGTGCTTCATCTCCGCTTGAGGCAGTCCTGACCTCATAACCCCATCGCTCGGCAAGCATTCCCAGCACCTGAGTCATTCGTGGTTCATCATCAACAATTAACAATCGATACTTAGGCATTAATGTTTTTCTCCTGCTTCGTCAAACTCTTCAAGAATTGCTGGTTTATGCGGTGGAACCTGTCCATCATCATGATCCAGCAGGTGGAAGAGTGGAATATCTTCTGAAGTATTCTGTGGTATAGAGACATCGGCTCTTGGAAGGTATATATCCACTGTCGTTCCGTATTCAACTTCGCTTTTAATATATAATCTGCCACCCATACTTTCAACAAGCTGTATAGAGACAGGAAGACCAAGTCCGGTACCCTGCGTCTTCGTCGTAAAGAAAGGTTCGCGAATCTGCTCGAGTGTTTCAGGAACCATCCCGGGTCCGGTATCCTGGATGATAAGTCGCGCATATTTATCTCCTCCTTCCTCGAGAGTAACAAAAATATGTGGATTGCCAACTCCAGTCAGAGCATCACGTGCATTCCAAACAATATTCAGAAAAACCTGGTAGAGTTGATCCGCATCAACCCGCACCTTGGTGTCGAACTTTTCCAACTGAGGGACCAGCTGAATCTCACTCTTTTCGAGCTCCTCGACTACCGGTGGCAACCAGTGCCTGACAAGCTCGCGAAGAGAATGCTTCTCCAATTGAGGAACTTTCGGCCGTGCATAGCTCAGTAGCTCCGTCAGGATTTTATCCATTCGTTCGACTTCAGCACGAATGAGATTAACCGCAGCCTCGGCCGAGCTGTCCTTTTCAGCATCTTCAGCAACGATATCCATGGAAGAATTGATGATTGTCAGGGGATTCCGAATTTCATGTGCCAGAGTCGCGGAAAGCCTCCCGATTGATGCCAGCTTACGTGTTTCGAAGAAACGACTTTGCAGGCGATTCAGCTTATCAATAATCGCGACACTTTCTTTGACTTTTGCCTCCAGCTCCTCGTTCAGCTTCCGATGGCGCACCTCCTGAGAAGTGATATGAAGCTGAGCAGTTCGAATCTGATCCCAGAAATAAACAGAAGCACCAGTCAGAACAGCCAGAAACAGATCTAAGATGATCACCCAGCCGATGTAATACCTGTAATCACCCACGGTAACGCTGAAAATGCGCTCCAGCGTGTAGGGTGACTCTGCCTCCAGCTTGTTCAGATACGACTCGACAACAAACTGGGCTCGATCAATGTCTTCAGAAGTTAGATCAAATTCGCGACTAAGCTCTTCTGAACGAATCGTCATTGAGTCGATCGTCGCGAAAGGGG
Source organism: uncultured Candidatus Sumerlaeota bacterium (assembly GCA_964437365.1). Taxonomy (GTDB): domain Bacteria; phylum Sumerlaeota; class Sumerlaeia; order SLMS01; family SLMS01; genus CAYTGM01. Next base: position 109,233 of record CAYTGM010000003.1, read on the forward strand.
AATTCCCAGCCCAAAGGCGATGCATCCGGGTGAGCCCATAGTCTTTTCTGCGCTCCACGCGCATGGTCAGGAGGCAGAGAAGCACAAAGACACCACAAACCACCAGAAGGTAACGATGGTTTCTGATCGTCCTTCCTTTTGGATCCAGCGGATTAGATCTTTGCTTATCTGACTTCGATTCCTGACGACCGAGCATACATTCTCATCGATTCGCGATATTACCTAAGAGCATGGGACAGTTTCTCTGAGGCTGCAACGGCTTTAAGAGAATGAAGACTACGGAAAAATCTTCGAGTGAAGCCACCCACTCAGAAGGTAGTCGTTCCCGATCATCTGCATTTCACATCTTTCCAGATCAATCGCATCGCCCATTCTTCCCAATGGATTGCTGAAACGAACTGGCCCGAGGTGCTTCTGTCCGCCACCCGAGATCTTCGGAGCTATCCAGCAATTCACCCTGTCGACCAGTCTCTGCTCTACAAAGGACCCTGCAATGCGCCGCCCTCCTTCAATATAGACACTAAGAAAACCTTCCTCATGAAGATCATTGAGAACAAAACTTAATTCGAGCCGTCCATCTTCCCCGCAAGGACAACAAACAATCTCAACTCCCTGATTTTCCAGTTCGCGCTTCTTTTGTTTGTCCGACCCTTCCTGAGTATAGATTCTCCCTGGTGTAATCCTGCTTTCCTGAACAAATTGAGAATTAATCGGAGTTCTGAGCTGGCCATCAAGCACGACGCGACGTTTCCTCTTCAGCGCTTCAGACTCGACATTCCTGACCGTCAATCGGCAATCATCCTGCAGAAGAGTCCCTATTCCTGTCAGGACAACATCGTGCTCAAAGCGAGAATTTTGAACTGTCTGTCTCGCTTCTTCACCCGTGATCCAGATTGAATCACCATCCTCAACAGATATACATCCGTCCAGAGTCATTGCCCACTTCAAGGTAACCAGAGGTCGATTGAGTCGATGAAAGCAGAAAAAACCAGCATTAAGCTCAATAGCTTTTTCCTCTTCCACGCCGCTGGAAACAGTAATTCCATGCTCCTTAAGTCGTTCCAGTCCTCCTGCTGCTTCCGAATGAGGGTCCAGGCAAGCAACGACTACACGAGAGATCTCCTCATCAATAATCCTTTGAGTACATGGAGGAGTTCTACCTGTGTGATTACAAGGCTCGAGAGAAACGTATATCGTTCCACCCTTCAGACGCCCCCCTCTGCTAAGTGCATCTTCAATGGCCATGACTTCAGCATGTGGTTCACCTGCCCTGTGATGATACCCTTCACCAATAACACTTCCTTCAGCATTGAGAAGTACGGCTCCAACACATGGGTTCGGTGAAGTTTCACCTTTTCCCCTCGATGCGAGCTCAAGGGCCCTTCGCATATGTTTAATATCTTGAGTGCTCACTTGTAGAGCATCCTCACCTGATCATCGCTGAGCTGAACAGATTCTCCTCGGGAAAGCTTCAGGTCCTCAAGTCGAAGTTTCCCGATGGCGAGGCGTTCCAGTCTAAGGACGTCCGCGTCAACCTCTGAAAACATACGCCGAACCTGGCGTTTTCTCCCCTCGTGTATATAAACAAAATACTCAGGAAGACCGAGTTTCGGGGTAGAATATTCGACCGTACATGGAGAAGTCATTTTCCCATCAACCAGCAAGCCTTGTTGCAATTGGACTAGTTCATCTTCACTAAGGTGACGATCAAGCAGAACGAAATACTGTTTGATGACTTCACTGCTGGGGTGGGTCAGCTTATGGGCGAGGTCCCCATCTGTGGTCATGATCAGAAGACCCGTTGTTTCAAAATCAAGACGACCTACATATATCAGCTTTGAAAGGAGAGCCTGATCTTCTATATCAAGAACATCGTAGATCGTTGTCCTTTGATGAGTGTCTTTGCGGGTAACCATCACCTGCTCTGGCTTGTTAACGGCGAGAGTCACTTTCTGCTCTCGAACCGAAACTTCTTTTCCATCAAGCAACACAATGTCTTTGTCTGGATCGATACGTGTAGACAAGTTTGTTTCAACCTTGCCATTAACCTGCACCCGTCCTCCGGTAACGAAGGCTTCTGAACTGCGCCTCGAACCGTGCCCTGCTCTAGCAAGGTATTGAGAAATTCTGAATGTGTGTCTCTGGTCGTTATTCTTGAGGTTCATAGGCAGGTAATAAACGTTTCTATCAACGTGAGTTCCTATTTCTGGCCGTTAAACTTTCTGCGATCCTGTTGCCGCTCATCAACCATTGGTGGCGGACCTCCCGGCATGGGATGAGGTTCATGCATCATCCCCGGATGAGGCGGAGGGCCAACCAGAGGATCGTGCTGACCGGGCGGAGGAGGTGGACCAAAATCCCCGTAAGTTTCACGCTCCAGATCCGATAGACGTTTCCTCAAAGCTTGGATTTCTTCCATATTACGTTTCTGACGAAACTCTTCTCCCATCCATGCGGGACGGTCGAAAATACCGCGCTCCTCGTGGATATAGCCATAAAGCTCATCGAAATTCTTTGCATCCTGGACCTTGCTCACAAACTCGTCCATCTTTGTGAGCATCTGGTGCAGACGCTCCCGCTCCTGAACCGATGGTTCGTCGAGAATCGCTTCTATGCGCTCAGCCGCTTTTGCAGAATCCTCCTTCAACCGATAGAGGAACTCTTCTTTTTCTAACTGGAGAAGTTCACGCCTGACGTCAACGATCCGTGAACGTCTCTCTATTGCTTCGGTGCTTGCGTCTTCTTTTTCTGTTTCTTTCCTGTACCTTTCCTCCATTTCATCGATCCGCTCTTCTTCAGAGTTCAGGCGTCTAGACTCATCATGTACCCACTTCATTTTCATCGCCATTTTTCTGAAACGGTAAGCCTGTGAATCGAACTCACGCCAGCGATTGCCTCTTTCTCTGGAGTCCCATCCCCGGTCGTCGCTCTGCTCAACTTTCTCCCTCTTCTCCCTGTTCCAGCTATTACCATCATTCTCTGCAATGACCACATCACTCAAGAAAAGAGTGATGATGACAGAGAAAACCAGGTTTTTGGGAGTTATCATTAACATTAATGGACACCTCAGGGTATCTTAATATTCAAAGCTTCTGCCAATCTCAGTCCGATGACAACAGCTAGATGCAGGATTTCTACAGGTTATTGAATTTTGTGGACTTAGAAAGGTGATTAAGGAAGCAGGAACTCTCAGGAGGTATTCAAATCAGGTCTTTGGGCGTTCCATGACGTACAAGAGCCGTTCTTTAAGGTTTTCCAGACCCAGAGTATCCGATTCGAGATTCATTTCAGGCTGATTGACGTTATAGCCCAGGATCCCCAGAGAACGGTTGGTCGGGCGAAACACCTCACAAAGAGCTCCGACACCCGCAAGATTGTTCGATAGATCTTCAGGGCTTATTCCTTCGCCTGGAACGATCTTGTCCAATACAACTTCGTCAAAATGCGCAATCTCTGCCTTCGTCCTTTTTCTCAGGTACTCGATAAGCCCAGGGAGACGACTTGCCACTCCAGTGAGGAAGATCGAACAAGGGCTGGAGGATTTGCCTAAATTCTGCTGCACTTTTGTCACCCGGAGCGCTGAAAGTGCCAGTTGGTTGGCAAAACGAGTGCAGTCTACAATCGGCGTCGAGGCGCGTGCATTGAAGAGTGGAGATGGCGTCACCTCTGGAGGAAGCAGCAACTGCCCCTGAGTGCTCACAAGCTGTTCCAGCTGTGCGAAAGTGGGAGTAAAAGACTCAAAATAGTGATTATCATCTCGTGCGAGACCAACGGGGATCGTGTAATGATGAACATCACCGCTTTGCAGACTTGTTGTATAGATCGATCTTAGTTTGCCCACATCAAGAAGGATAATATCTCTTCCTGGTTGTGCATCACGTAAGAGTCTTGAGACCTGTGTTGTGGCGCGTGCAACGGGGATAAACCCTTCGAAAGGGATAGACTTCTTCTTTAAAATCTCGGCGGCCTGTGCCAGGTGGGAGAAGGGACCTACACCAAAACGTGTATAACTTCCAGTAGAAGCTTGATAGGTCTGGAACAGAAAGGAAAGCGGGTAACTGTAAGGGTTGCGAGGAACCTGTGCCTTGAAGAGAGACCGCCAGCGCATCCCAAGTGTATTTCCCAGCGTCTCATCTTTTTCATCGAAAATAGAGAATCGATCGGGAGCAACGGCCAGAATGACAGGATTCTGAAAACCCTTCTTCTCCAGATTATCCTGCAGAAACTTACCAATCTGATCGGCGCCCTTGTAATAGTATAGATCGACGTCCATGAAGACCTGGTGGCGAAGTCGCTTGCTGACTTCCAGAAGGCGATCCACTTCAAGGTGCTCGACCGCTGAAATATGAACGCGATCATCCTTCAGATGTCCTGCGACAAGGGAAAAAGAATTTCCGTCTACATAGAGGACCGTATAGGCGTCTTTTAGACCATTGGCCATTTAGATCAGACCCGCTGAATCGAAGATAGGAGGATGCTCTTCACTGGGAAGAATGCCGCAGATGGTATAGAGATGCCCCCGGTTTCTACCATTGCGACGATGCGAGTGAAAAATCTCCTCGTGAGAATAAGTGCAACAATCAGAACTCTGGAGGTTCTCCGGTTTCAACCCAAATGCCTCAGCCTGAAGCAGGTTGAGTCGTGGTAAATTCAGATACCGGCCTTTAGCAAAGCTTCCCAGATGAGCGAATTGATCATTGAATTGCTCGATCATCTCGGGGCTCACTTCATAGACTTCGCCAGAAATGGAGGGCCCAATCCAGACCTTAAGATTTTCTTCACTGGCGCCTGCATTCAGCATTTTCTGAACAAGGTTCCCGGTAATATTGACCAGAGTCCCTTTCCAGCCGGCATGCGCTACGCCTGCCACGCGGTTCTTTTGATCCGCAGCAACGACAGGAACACAGTCAGCCGTGCGAATCACCAGTACTGTGTTTTCTTCATTCGTGATAAGCCCATCGCAGCTCGGTGCCTTATTCAGCTGAGGAAACCCAAAGGTAGAAGAAACGTGCGTGACCTCTCCGCTGTGGATCTGCCCTGCGAACCAGATGGAAACTTGAGCAAAATCACCGGAAAGTGCAGAAGCCAACTGTTCACCGGCCGTTTTCCACTCAGTTTGATAATCCTCGTCGAAACTGCGATGAGTCGTGAAGCACTGCACAGGACCATCCCATGACGGTCTCGCGGCTACCAGTTCTCTCAGGCTTAATTGCATACTCTCCATCCGTGTCTCTATAAATTGACAATCAAATCGCTAGAGAAAGGTCGAACACTCACAACGGCAAGTAGTTTCTCAGCGGAATTGAAGATAGAAGGTATTCCTGTACTCCTTTTCAGAACAGACCTCGCCCCCTCGCTCTTGATCCCCTTTCATATTTCGGCCGATGCTACCAGTATCGATGCATGTTCGATGCATCATGGAAGCATTGGAATGGTTCCATCCTTGATCAGTTCTTGATAGATCTTCTATCGACCCGAGGTCTGGAAGCAGGTCATTGCTGACAAAGTTTCCCCGTCGAAACTTCTCTTGATGTCATGCGAACTTGAATTGAATAAGTCCCTCTGGTCGACTGAACTAACTTTCCACCTTCTTTGAAGTCTTCTCCTCCGGATGATCCATGACCTTTGAAACCCTCTCAGAACTCTATGCCTATACGATTCTCACTCAGGGCGCGGCCAGTATTCCTGCTCGCTTTACGCTGCTTGTTTGTCTGATCGTTGTGTTCAATGGGCTGAGCAAACCCGGTAACAAGCTCCTGACACTCTGTCTCGCATTTCACTATCTGGTGTCGTCCTTCTATGCGGGGGGATCGGAAGGCATCGGGCAACTGCTCCCCTACCTCGCGTTTCTATTGTGTCCGCTGACCCTGGTTTACGGGCTGATGGACGGGGTGGACTGGAAAGTTGATTTTGAGCAGGAGTGGATTCGTTTAGCGTTAATGGCGGGCCTCGGATTGGCCATATTCTTCCCATTCTGGCCAGAAACACCGTTTCTTCGAGGTGTTTTCAAGTCTCCGATGGGCCTGTTCCCACAACAGACAATTCTCGCCACGCTGATGCTGCTGGCATGCTCTCCGAAAACATACCCAAAACTCTTTCTCGTTCCTCACCTGATCGTCGGCGGACTGATTGGGGTGCTCGACTTGGTAGATGGAAACCGTGCCCTGGGGGGAGTCACTTTCCTCCTCATCGCTGCTATCGGTGTCATGATGTTCTATCCAACAGAGGGTGGATTGTTCATTGAAAAAAGTGATTCGAAAGAACGAGATGTGACAGTGAAGCGGGAACGTTCCATAAAGGTCTCGGGCCATCAGAAGAAATCTGATAAAGGCCTCGAGAAAAAAGCTCCGAAAAAGGGCGGTAAAAAGTGGGATCTTCGTTGAAGTTCAGGGGGTTCCGGAGTTGTAATTTTTTCTGTTGGTGAGGGTGTGGTGAATTCAACACAAAAACGCTTGCAATTCATCGGAAGGCACCAATGATGCGTAGTATGCCACCTCTGGAGGCTTCTCACAGCTTTTTGGCCCCCGGAGTATAAATGTTAGATGAGTCACTTGTATCATCCTGACATTCCATAAGATTTGTCATAAGATATAAGACCTAAGAGAAGATTTGGTCACCTTCAAAAGATAAATTGGAATATTGAGGTAATTTCAAACTATGAGTTTAATGCTCGGCCGCAAAAAGAAGAAAAAAGTCGTCGTCTTTCTTTGTACTGGAAACACATGCCGCGGACCTATGGCCCAGGGATATATGAAGAAAGTCATGAAAGATAAAGGGATCAAGGAGCTTGATATAAAGACAGCAGGCGTGATGACGATCCCAGGATTAATTCCTACTGCTGAAGCGCAGCAGGTCATGCGCAGTCAGGATGTCGAGATCTCCGGTCATCGAAGCTCCCCTCTTACAAATGAACTGATCAGAAAAGCGGACATCATCCTCGGAATGACTCCCTTCCACGTTCAGCACGCCAAGCGCATGAGCGATGACGCCAAGGACAAGACATTTCTCCTGAAAGAATACGCTGAAAGTGATCTGAAGAATTATCAGATTACAGACCCAATGGGAGCCACTCTCGAGGTCTACAAGCGTGTGTACCGCGAAATGAAGCTCGCGATTGATAAGATGATGGAGAACAAGGAATTCTTTACGGAAATTACTCCTGAAGAAGCAAAGCAGGATACTGCACCCGCGAAGAAGTCTGCTTCTAAGAAGAAATCTACTTCCAAAAAGAAGAGCACAGCAGCCAAGACCGCATCGAGCTCCAGTTCTTAACCAGTTCCCTTAAAGTTCAGTTTCTTTTGATGCGCTGTCGGTGATTTCCGATGGCGCTTTTTCTTTTTTAGCCCTGATTCCTGATTCGTAACACCTCGCGGAGCTGGAAGAAGTCGGTCTAAAAACAAACCGCTCCAGTCCAAAGTGACCACCCGCGTCCTTAAAAACAACGCTTCCATCTGCCTTGCTTAAGGACGTAGCGAAACTCAAAAACAGGCTGGAAGGCGCCAAGAACTAGTAACATCCCCCATCAGCCCATCAGGGTTTCCCTTATACAGAATAGGGAAACACGCGCAAGATGAGCCACCCTGAATAGTGGCCTAAAAGACTGATAAGGCTTGAATTAGGTCAATAGTGCGGAGGAACCTGGGAATTTTTTTCTACTCCTTAGAATTTTCCTTCTCAGTTTGAGTTGACAGTTGAGATGAATTTTCCAACGTTCTCAGGATATCTCTCAAGATTTCTCAGCTTTTTTTACGAAATCTTCGGTATAAATCTGGTACCTTTCGCCACAGGTCCATTATTACGATCGCTTATCGCGCGAGCTCATCTCCAGTTTGATCTCCGCCGTAGGTTGTCAATCTGACTTAACCCTTAAAGGAGATCCCTGATGAAGCCCATCAAATCAAATTTTCTTTCCACAATGCTCGCAGCGGGTGGCTTGGCCTTAACCACACCTCTTGTGCTTAACGCTGATACGCTCGTCGACAGCTTCGACAATTCCAACCCAGCCAGTGTCGGAGACAGACCCTGGGGAGGCACGGCAACCTGGAGAAACATTCTCAACGGAACAGCTGGCGGTAACGATAATTGGAAATCGGGAACTGCTGGAAAAGGAAACAAAATCAGGTCGATAAGTGATACCACACCGGGAAATAACGACACCTATGATACTGCCATCGTTTCTGGATCCATGCGTTACAACCACGATACAGCAGCTGATGGTGGAGGCATCACTGCCTCAGGTGCATTGACCGCTTCAAAAGCCTTCCAGCAGCTCGGCTTCCAGATTATACGGGAAACGGCTGACTTTGATGCAACCTCTTCCAATTACTTCCGCGTAACAGCCTGGCTTGATGATGCTTCAACGGCTGCACCCACTCCAAATCCTCTCAAATCCTCTGCGAATATGATCATCAGTTTTGGTCAGGAGCCAGGTGCTGGAACACTATTCGGAGTTATTCCTCTGAACCAACCTGCGAAGTTTGCCATGGGCCCTTACAATTCAGGTACTGGCACACTTGAAGGATTGAGTGTGACGAGTGCTCCTCAGGTTTTCATTCTTGATATTAAGGATACGAATATATTTAAAGTTGATGATGACTTCGAAGCTTTTCAAGTGGACACATGGAACAGCAATTCCGGCGCACCGGTGCTGTCTGCTGGGGACCTTGCCCTCGATGACTGGTCGGATATACGAACGATTCAGTTCGCCTCTCTTGTTCAGGGCGCTGCTGCTCAAACTGGCAGTTTCCGTGTCTCATTCGCCATCGACGATGCGATGTTTCTGGATAACCTTCCAGGACTGAGCTTTAGCGCCGATCCCCTGGCACTGACTGAAGGCGGGTCTGACAGCGTGGATGTTGTTCTCGATGCTCTTCCGAGTCACGATGTTACATTTGATTTCCCCGATAATTCACTTTTCGAGTTTTCTCCGAATCAATTGATTTTCACGACATCAAACTGGGATACGCCTCAGCCACTGACCGTTACCGCGATAGACACAGGAACAATTGAAGGCACCAGCAACGAGGCATACGATCCAGGAGTATCAACGAGCGATTTGTGGTATGGCAATGAAACACTGGATTCATTGAACGTTGCATTAACAGAAAATAATGCAGGCGATTTAATCATTAATGAAATCATGGCAGATCCAACGGGATTCGACTCCAATGGAGACAGCACGCTCGACGTGATTGAAGACGAATACGTTGAGCTATACAATACAACGGGCGGCTCCCTTGATATATCAGGTTGGACGATTTCTGATGGTTCAGGTCTTCAATATACGTTTCCGGCGTCAACAATCATACCAGCAGATGGCACTGTCGTCATCTTTGGCGGTGGGACTCCCACTGGAATTCCTGGAGACTTTGTAGATACAGCAGGTGGCTCTCTCTCGCTGAACAATACGGGAGATACGGTAACGGTAGAGAATGAAGTGTCTCAGCTTGTGGATACAGTGACCTACGGATCAGAAGGCAACAATGACGAGTCCTTAACGCGCGACCCGGACATATCGGGCGGTTTCGTTGGTCATACGACAGCGACTGGTTCAGGCGGTTCTCAAGGATCACCTGGAACGAAGATTAACGGTTCTGCCCTCCCTGTCGAACTTGATCAGTTTATCGTTGATTAAGGTCAAATAACCCAGACGTGAAAGAGTGCGAGCGCCTTAGACACTTCTTTCACGTCTCTTTATATACATCTTCAATTCTGGCATCATTGCTTAAATGCATTTTGACACCCAATGAAAGGGGAAACAAATGAAAGGACACCGTAATTTGAAGAGAGTAAGCGGTTACATGCTAACGGCTGCTCTTTGTGGGATTACGAGCATCGGCTACTCTGACGTCGTTGTCGACAATTTTGATGACACCGATATCACGACACCGGGAACTCGACCGTGGGGAGGGGGCGCAACATGGCGTCCGCTCTATGATGGTCTAGACCAGGGTCTTGACAATTGGAAAGCAGGCACTCCCGGTAACGAATACAAGTGGCGCATGATCAATGACACAACCCCCGGCATTAATGACATCTATCCCGCATCTGTCATTTCCGGCGCACTCAATTATCAGGACACAGGAAATGGCATCGCCGCGTCCGGTGCAACTGTTGAGGCACTTGCAATTCAGAATATGGGTCTTCAGATTACAAGAGATGATGAAGGCTTTGATGCTTCAGCTTACGATTATGTACGGTTCACCGCCTGGTATACACAGCCACCTAATAAAGCGGGAACGGCTTTCACACTCTCCCTGGGTGGAGAACCAATTAATGGGACGGTTGGAACCGGAAGTATCAACGAAGCTCCTCTGTCTGGACCAGCCCCTTTGGCACTGGGACCTTGGAACACGCTATCTGACACCCTTGATGGCGTTCCGGTAACAACGACACCAACCTCTTTCGTTGTTCCCATCAAGGACAGTGACGCATTCAAAGTTGATCCAAACCTGCAGACTCTCTCATTATTACTTTATGCGGGAGTTGACTTTGAGCCACTTCCTGGAGATCTGGCACTCAATGACTTTTCCTCGATTCGCTCTATACAGTTTAATGTCACCTCTCGTGGAGCCGATGCACAGGGAAGTTCACTCTCAGTGAAGTTCGCTGTAGATGATATTATGTTTCTGGCAGAAGCCCCGGGGTATGATTTTGGGAATGGCCCCTTTGATTTGATCGGCGGCGGAGCACCGCTTTCTATTCCTGTTCGCCTCACAGCGATGCCTACCGATGATGTGACTCTTGAATTTCCAAGTATCAGCGGTCTCGCCTACTCAAGTAACTCCCTCACATTTACTCCCAACAATTGGGATATTCCTCAACAACTTGAAGTTGCTGCGGATGAAAGCCTGGTCAGCACAATGCCAGACATCACGCCGACAGTCACAACGACAGATCTCTGGTATTCTAATAATAGTCCAGATCCGTTGCTTCTGAATGTGCTCGCCAACCCAATCAACGATGATGTGCTTGTTGATGATTTCGAAGACGAAACGGACCTGACAGTGGTTGGTGTTCGGCCCTGGGGGGGAAGCGCTACCTGGCGTCCTCTTAAGAATGGCTTTGATGGAGGTAATGACAACTGGAAGGCTGGGACTCCTGGCAATGAATATAAGATTCGCTCTCTTGACACATTAACCCCTGGAGTGAATGATATATACCCTTCAGCAGTTGTTTCCGGATCTTACCGCTATCAGGACCAGGGCGGTGGTGTTAATCCATCTATCGCACCTGCCCCTCAATTCGCCTTTCAGTTGATGGGTTCTCAAATCCTGCGTGAAGATACGAACTTTGATGCGACCAATTACAACTTTATTCGCTTTACTGGATGGTATACGAAGACTCCAAGTAAGCCAGACGATACGGTCTTTTTTGTTCAGGTAAACCAGGAACCAGAAGATGGTATAGTTGGTTCAGGTTCAATCAATGAAGCACCTCTCAATCAACCCTACAAAAACATAACCGGACCGTGGGATACAAATACCGATGAATTAGTCGGTGTTCCCATGACGTCCTCACCTCAGTCTTTCGTCGTTGCGATCAAGGATCCGGCTCAGTTCAAGGTCGACCCTTTCTTTGAAGACTATACAAAAGCTGTTCTTCAACTTTTCGACTTCAATCCTGTTCCTCAAAGCCTCGCATTGGATGACTTCAGCGCTATACGCTCCTTAATGTTTCAAGCAGTCGTAAAGGAAGACGCTGCAACCACTGATCCATTGGATCTTCAGTTTGCCCTGGATGATATATATTTCCTCCAGGAATACCCTGAAATACAGATCACTCCTGACAACGTGATCGCAACGGCTGGCGGAGCTCCGGTGAAGGTAGACGTCACAATGACGGCTCGTCCAACAGACACCGTTACGGTGAACTTTACAGACACGTCGTTCTTCTCCTTCTCACCATCATCGATTGAATTTACTCCGGAAAACTGGCGAGGTTCGAGAACGCTGTGCATCCAGGGACTACAGGAGACGGTCGCACAGATCTCCAGTCCGAATGCAGTAACAAGCGACCTGTGGTACTCGACCAACCCTCTGCCCGATCTAAGCATTACAGTCGACGCGAACGCACTTGATGATGATGTCATTGTTGATGATTTTGACAATCCTGATCTCACTCAGGTTGGTGTCAGGCCATGGGGCGGTTCATCCACATGGAGACCTATTTACAATGGTATAGACCAAGGTAACGACAACTGGAAGGCAGGCACTCCAGGCAATGAGTATAAGCTACGGACTATCAGTGATGCTGTCATCGGTGTTAACGATATTTATCCTGCGGGAGTCACAGATGGCTCGATCAGATTTCAGGATACCGGTGGTGGTGTGAATCCAAGCGGGGCAACTTCTCCGACCCTCGCGTTTCAGACTCTCGGTCTTCAAATCGTCCGGGATGATGTCGACTTCGACGCTGACCCGTTCCCCTATCTCAGGTTCACGGGGTGGTATGTTGAAGGTCCAACCAAACCAGATGACACTGTCTTTACAGTTACTTTTGGCGAAGAACCCGACCCGGGAACTATCTTTACGGGATCCATTAATGAAGCTGATCTGAATATCGCTCAGCAATCAGTAACAGGTCCATGGGATCCGAACACAAATGAGATCGTCGGGGTTCCAATGACGATGACTCCGCAGTCTTTCGTGGTTCCTATCAAAGACACGGATATATTCAAGATCGATCCAGATTTTGACCTGCTCATCAAACTGTTTTCCGCGGGAGCAGACCTGACTCCTCTACTTGCATCTTACGAGCTGGATGATTGGACAAACCTGAGAACCATTCAATTCAATGCACAGGTTCTTGGTGCGGCGGCTCAGTCAGATCCTCTCATCGGGAAGTTTGCTCTCGATGATATCATGTTCCTTCAGGATTTCCCTGGTGTGGCCTATAACTCCTCACCTGTTCAGGTAATAGAAGGCGGAGCATCTATGGACGTAGGTGTTAGACTTCGTGCTAAGCCAACACATCCTGTAAACTTGACCTTCGCGAATACATCGGCACTCACTTTCAGTCCGAATATCCTGACATTTACTCCAGAAAACTGGAGAGGTGAGCAGACACTGACAGTATCCGCTCCTGTGTCTGGAGAAGGACCTGTTGTGATTCCTGTCGTCCCTTCTGCAGCCTCTGAAGATCTCTGGTACAAGTCGAACCCAATGGACGAGTTGATCGTGGATCTTCTGGATGTAGCACCTACTCCGACACCGACTCCTTCGCCAACTCCTTCCCCGACACCGACGCCTTCTCCTACGGCGACACCGACTGCAACTCCAACTCCAACACCGACGGCTACTCCAACGGCGACACCCACCCCATCACCAACGACAACTCCGACGTTGACGATGACACCAACTCCGACGGCAACACCTACACCGTCTCCAACCACAACACCAACGTTGACGATGACACCGACACCAACAGCAAGCCCATCGCCAACAGCTACGGCAACGCCTTCGCCGACGGCGAGCCCGACTCCAACGCCAACCGCGTCTCCAACTCTGACGCCATCACCGACACCAACAGCAACTCCTTCGCCGACACCAAGCCCATCACCTTCACCTACGCCGGGTCCGGTCACTGTAACCTTTGATTTTCCTGGTAATAATGATGAAGGCTGGGTGTTCGGTGGAACAAACGTCTATCCGATTCCTTCCAGCAGTATTACAGATGAGAAGTTGAACATTGAATCAACTCAGATCTTGAACTTTGGTTTCTGGACTTCTCCGCTTATTGAGCTCTTTCCAGCGCCCAAAGGCCTGCAACAAGCTCCAGATCTGTTTGAATTGGAGATGAGTATTCAGTCAAACCAAACAGATAGAACTCTGGCTCCGACACTTCGTATCAGGACAAACTCTGGTAACTTTGAACGGGCCCATGTTCTCGTGTCTGAATCAGAAAGCCAGGCTGATTTCTCACCTGACACCACCCTCCGCCCCTACATCCTTCTTTTTGCTCCGATTGCGAATGATGCTTCAGTTCGTCTTGCTTTTGAATCTCTAACTTTCAACCCAGCAGATTCACTCAGCAATGTCTTCAGCATGGACTCAGCGACAGTCAGTCCCGTCTTCCTTGATGCCAAAACGGAGCTCTTGACTCTTGATTTCGGTGGAAAAGGCAGTGAAACGAACGGCTGGATTCCAGTTAACGCTGCGCCGGCGATTCCTGCTGCGCCAACCGAAGTCACTGGTAACGGACTGAAGATCGGTGGAGTTCCTGGTCGTGGTGTGACAGATAGTAATCCCTACGGGTTCTGGTCATCACCTGCCGGGACGAACTTCTTTACAGCAACCGGCAGCACGATCTATGAAGTGACTTTCACAATTACAAGTGATGCTTCTGAGGAAGAAAGAGGTCAAATTCCAACGGTACGCTTCCGTGTTAACAGTGAAGACCTCGAGTTTTCTACTTACGCGCTTGCAGAGTCTGTGGATACGAATGCTGACCTTCCAATTTCCGGCGAGTTCAAGGACTACTCGGTCTATTTCATCGCACCCCCTGAGATACACGATGAGGAGTTGATCTTCGCACTGGATTACCTGGTCGCTCCTGGAAGTGGAAACGCGGCAGATATTGCTGTCACTCTGTCTTCCTTCTCCATAGCCAGCTGGACACTCGATTAAACAGTAGTCGACCCAGACAACCTCTAACAGAAACTCCCCCTTCTCAAATCGAGAAGGGGGAGTTCTTTGTATATACTTATTTTAGAAGACCTGGTTAGCCTTTGCCGTTCTCCATACTATCGGCGATTGCGAAGGCTACTTCCATTGCCTGTTCGTAGTTGAGGCGAGGATCGCAAAGCGACTCATAGCGGGTTGACAAGTCATCTTCTGTTACGCCACTCATGCCACCAAGGCATTCGGTGACGTTTCCGGCTGTGAGTTCAAAGTGTACTCCGCCGAGATGACTGTCGCAGTCCTTATGAACTTCAATAGAATCAACAAGTTCGCTTAGAATCGCATCCACATGGCGTGTCTTAATACCTGACTCTGTAGCATAAGTGTTACCGTGCATCGGATCACAGACCCAAACGGGTTTTCTTCCGTTCTTACTTGCAGATTTAATCAGCTCTGGAAGGACTTCACGTACTTTGCCCTGGCCCATTCTTGCAATCAGGACGATATGTCCGGGTTCTTTTTTCGGATCAAGTATCTTCAGGAGTCCTTCAAGATCTTCAGGAGACGTCTTTGGTCCGAGCTTTACGCCAATCGGGTTTTGAATTCCTCGAAAGTATTCAACGTGGGCTCCGTCAAGCTGACGTGTTCTTTCGCCAATCCATGGAAGGTGGCAGCCAAGGTTATAGAAGCCTTCGCGGCGAGGAACCTGACGTGTCAGTGCTGACTCATAATAGAGACTCAAGCCTTCATGGCTCGAATAGAACTCTGCCTGAGTGAGTTTGTCTATATGACGAGATGTCAGTGCCTCCATCACTTTAATGGAATTGCCTAATCTCTCAACGCGACGAAGGTAGGTGTCACGAAGTTCCTCGGGAAGTTCAGCTTTGCCAAGGAAATGCAGGTTCCAGTATTCGGGATGGTGAAGGTCAGTAAAGCCACCATCAATAAGGGCCCGCACAAAATTGTAGGTCATCGCGGAGTAGTGATAAGCTTTTACAAGCCTTTGCGGATCTGGGAGCCGTGATTCAGGTGTAAATTCTGAGCCATTGATCAGATCGCCGTAATAAGAGGAAAGAGTTACCCCATCAATTGTCTCGGTCGACTTACTTCGTGGCTTGGCGTATTGTCCTGCGAAACGCCCGATGCGGACGATTGGTTTTCTTAGACCGTCGATGAGTACCAGACTCATTTGAAGAAGTATCTTCAATTTGTTGGTAATGACGGGTGCACTGCATTCGTCAAAGGTCTCTGCACAATCACCACCCTGAAGGATAAATCGCTTACCCTCAGCTGCCTCTGCAAGATGCGATTTCAGCCGCTCAATTTCCCAGCTCGTGACGAGAGGGGGGAGCGTGGACAATGAATCTGATGCCTTCTCAAGAGCATCCATGTCTGGATAATCAGGCATTTGAAGGATTGGCTTATCCTTCCAGCTATTGGTGGACCAGTTATTAAGTTGGCTGGCGGACTGGTTTTTCTCTCTCAGGGTACTCAATTTTCTGACTCCGTTACATTGCCCTCACGGGAGAGGTGAAATTCATGGCGCTCTTCCCATGTAGGGGGCCGGAAGATTTAATGGACAGTCAGGTGCAAGGCGAGAGAAATTTCAACAGAACTTACTCCTCTGGAGTCTCGTGACCGCCAAAAGGAGGTCTTTCCGCCATGAAATTTCGGGCTAAATTAACCGGCAATCCATTTGCCCACGCTAAAGATCAGCTTCAGCCTAATTAACTGTTGGGGTTCGATACAGATTAGATGAGGTGGTTACAAGACTCTATATGAAATTCCTTTCTCTTGGACTTTTGAGCAATACCTTCAGAATCCTTTTTCTCTTTTTCATGCTCGGACTCACGAGTTTGTCTGAAGCTGAAGACGAGAATGAATCCAGCTCCCCCGTCGATCAGGCCTTTGCGCTCCTGGAAAATCGATCCATTTCCGTGGATGAGAGGGTCGCGGAACTGAGAATACTTGCAAACGCTCATGGCGAGATTGCGGATATCTGGGCAGCGTATGGGGAAGCTCTGGAAAGGGCCGGCAATGATGAAATGGCGTTGAAAGCCTTTGAACGTGCAACTCAGCTTGATCCAGACATTTACAGTCCGTGGCTCTGGATCGGAATCATTTCTAAAAGGGGCACGCCTCGTCCAGACCTGGAGAGAGCAGAAGTAGCATTTCGCAGGGCACTGAAAGCAGGAGCGCCGAAGGGGAGAGCTCTCAACGAGCTGGGTGTGACCCTCGCACTGCGCGGGAACTACAAAGAGGCGATCTCCGCCTGGGAAAGTGCACTGGAGACAAACCCAGACTGGGGCGTTCTCTACAGCAACCTTGTTAAGGCCGCAACAGAGCAGGGAGACCTGGAGAAAGTTGACACGTATATCGACAGAGCTTTGCAATCCGAACCTTTTCAGGAGTCGGCCATCCTTATTTATGGGAAATACCTGTTCGACCAGGGAGATTACAGGGCGACTAGCTATCTGTACAGAAAAGCGATCAAATTCCAACCTGGCTTTGAAGAGTTTCACTTTTACCTGGCAAACTCTCTTGCAGAAAGAGGGCGAACAAAGGGGGCTCTCCTTCACTACAATAAAGCTGAAGAACTCGCTTTAGAAAAAGACCCTGCCAACAGCGAAATACTTCAGGCTGTTGAGTGGGAAAAGTTCAGACTGAGATATCCTGACGCTGAAAAAGAGTTCCAGAAAGCTCGCAAGAAGGTTTTCGAACCAGAGCGGACACTGGAGGCGATGGAAGCGAATATGGAAGATGCGATAGAGGTTCTCTCACCACTACTGCTAGAATACCCTGATTTCTGGAATGGCTATTTTGTGAGAGGGACAGCTTATAGACGCCTTGGGAACTTTGAAGCTGCCATGGAGGATTTCAAAAGAGTTTTGTCCCTATTCCCGGAAGAACCGAATACAACCATGCAGATGGCGTTCCTCTATGCGGATCAGTACGAGCTGGAGCCCGCAGTTGAACTTGCCAAAAAAGCGATTGAGCTGGCTCCGCGAGACCCGACATTTGCAATGAATGCTGCCTTTATCCTGATTGAAGCGGGAGAATGTGACGAGGCATGGTCCTTATATGACAAGGTTCTGAGAATGGTGGGTGAAAGAAACGCCGCCCCGCTTCTAGACCTTTTGGAAATTAAGTGTAAGGGTAACAGCACTCAAAATGAATGAGCAACAACCTGATCAGCATGACTTGCCGGACACCCGAGGAGCAGGTGATTTTCCTCTCTCACCGGCTGCCGAAGAAGTGGAAACACTGATTAGAGCCCGCTACCCGCTAATTGCTGTACTTTCCTGGGAAGAAGAGCGGGTCATGTTAAATCTCAATCAGATCGCAGGGAACCTTGAGAAGAGCCTCTTCGAATGGTCGATCACAAGAGGGCTGATTAGATATAGACAGGCACTTTCCCCGAAGACTGAAGGAAAAAAAGGAACGAAAGATCCGACAGTCGTTCTTAAAGAAATTCTTGATATTTCAGAGCCAGCCATTGTCGTCTTGAAGGACTTCCACAATTTCTTCAAAGAATCCGCAGTCAAACGTGGATTGAGAGACCTGGCTCAGTCTCTTCGCTTTACATATATTTCAGTGATCTTGCTCGCTCCTCCCTTTTCAGTTCCAGCAGAATTAGAAAAAGACCTGACAATCATCGATTTCCCTCTTCCATCACTGCAGGAGCTGGAAGATCTTCTCTCACGTATAGAGTCAGAAGTGAAAGACAGTGGTGATTTCTATATCAGCGAAGGTGTTGAGGAGAGGAAAAAAATCCTCGAGGCGGCACAGGGACTAACGCTGACAGAAGCTGAAAATGTCTTCGCAAAGACTCTGGTGAAAACGGGAAGGCTGGGCCCGGAAGAAGTACCTCACGTGTTCTCTGAAAAGAAACAGATCGTACGAAAGTCGGGACTTCTGGAATATGTTGATGTGAAAGAGAAGTTGGAGGATATTGGTGGACTGGAAAACTTGAAGGACTGGCTTCTTAAGCGCAGACTCGCCTTTACAGAGAAAGCGAGAGAGTACGGTATTCCCTCTCCTAAAGGCATTCTTCTGATGGGAGTGCAGGGCTGCGGAAAGTCTTTGAGTGCGAAAGCAGTCGCCTCGCTTTACCGAATGCCACTACTCAGGTTAGATATGGGAGCCGTATTTCAAAGCTACGTTGGCGAATCTGAGTCGCATATACGGCAGGCCCTTTCACTCGCTGAAAACGTTTCTCCCTGTGTGCTCTGGATTGACGAAATAGACAAAGGTCTGAGCGGGCTGAAGGGAGCTGGTTCTGGCGATTCAGGAACAACACAGCGTGTGTTTGGAACCCTGGTAACGTGGATGCAGGAGAAGTCGAGTCCTGTCTTTGTGGTCGCGACGGCGAATAACATCAGTATCCTTCCCCCAGAAATCATGCGTAAGGGAAGGTTTGATGAGATTTTCTTTGTAGACCTGCCTGAAAAAGAAACCCGTCGAAAGATCTTCGAGATTCACTTGAAGCATTACCAGCCAGAAAGCGTTGGACTTGATCTTGATCCTCTGATCGAGCTCTCAGAGGGTTTTTCGGGTGCGGAAATCGAAGCCGCTGTTGTTGCTTCACTCTTTCTTGCGTTGAGTGAAGACCGCGAGGTTGAGATGGGAGACATTGCAACATCCCTCAAAGAAACTTACCCTCTTTCCTCCACCATGAGAGAAGAAATACAAGGGATTCGAGACTGGGCGACCGGTCGTGCGAGACGCGCAGACTATTAAATCCCTTTTACGTATTCGTTCTGAATTTGACCAGGTCTTTCTGACAGGCTAGATACTCTTCTTCATTCTCGAGTGACTGGGGCTTCTGGTCTCTTCGCATGGCAGCCTGAGCAACCATTGTGGCAGCAATGGGAGCTGTCAGAAACTGGAAGATGACTGCCAGGATGATCTTCCAGACAACCTGTTCGCCGGAGATAAGCAGGCCAATCCCACCGAGAAAAAAACAGAGCCCAAAGGTAAGTGCTTTGGATGAAAACTGAATTCTCAGATAGACGTCATCAAATCGATACACACCAAAGGAACCAGCCAGGAGAAAGATGCCACCCAGCACCAGAAGTATATAAGCGAAAAAAGTCATATCATTGCTCTTCCGTGTAAACAAGGTTGAGTGCGACTGCTACCGTTGATAGAAAACCTATCAGCGAAAGAACCAATAACGCATCAAAGAACCACTCAGACTGATAGATCCAGCCGAGATACGCGAACAGGCATATACTGATTATAGATAGCGACTCGAATGTCACCAGACGATCGAGTGTCCCAGGCCCTTTGAGAAAACATGCAAGGAGCAAAATCATACAAACCGACAGGGGTAGAAGAAAAAAGATCTCGGCTGTCATTTGGTTTTCCTCCCTTTTCCTCGAAGGATCTCAATAGGTTTTCGAATCTGCGCAGCTCTGTCTTCTCCAGATCCATACATTTCATGCACAACAAGATACTTCTTCCGGGAATCAATATGAACGACCAGCGTTCCTGGTGAAAGATTAATACGATGGTGAAGAATGAGGATCTCGACATCTGACATATCCCCGACTGGTACTCGGACAAGTCGAACCTTGTGAAGGTCCGTCGGTGTAATAACGTCGTATAACATAATCAGATTTGATCGGACTAAATCGTCAATGAAGTCGAGAAGGAATCGACAAACATTGAGAGTGTTCAGCAGCGATATCTTTCTCTTCCAGAGCAACCAGCCCCCAACAATGATGGCGCAGGTCAGACTCATACCTCCAACATGAAACATATCAAGAAAATATGCAGAGAGAGCTGAGAGCAGAATAAGAACAACGTATATCAATTGAGGTCTCCTTCTGCAGTGACGGCATAGGTCTGATAGGCACCCTTGAGAACAGCAGAACGGTAGCTATCGACATCGAGCAATTGTTCAGCGGCCTTTGATGAGATCTCAGTTATTTGAGGACTCAACAAGACATAGAGAACCGCACAGGTAACAAGACCTGCTGCTACATATATTGTTGGACTCTTTCCGTTCTTGTTATGACTGGCGCTCTCTTCCGGCTCCCCCCAGAATATATAGAGGAATATTTTCACCATACTTGCCAAAGTAAATAATCCAGTCACCACTGCCGCTGCAGTAACCCAGATATGACCGGTCACAAGGCCTTCAAGAGTGAGAATCCACTTGCTGTAAAACCCGCTGCTTGGTGGAAGCCCCGCCAATGATATCGCTGCAGTTAGAAAGAGGATTGCGAGAAACGGAGATCTTCCAATCACTCCACTTACTTCTTTGAGGCGATCCGTCCCGTAAGTCAGCACCACAACCCCAGCAATTAGAAACAGAGCGGTCTTGACGATGATGTTGTGAGATATTGAGAGAATACCTCCCGTCAATCCCAGAGGTGTAAGAAGAGCGACTCCGAAAATCATGTAACCAATCTGGCTCACAATGTGAATACTCAGGATATCTCGCATCGACCATTGTCCAAGGGCAGCGAAAACGCCAACGAGCATTGTCAGGGCAGCGATAGCAAGAAGAAGAGGCTGAAACCACTCGGCTCCTGATTCCATGAAGACGAGAGGGTAGATCCGATAAATCGTATACACACCAACCTTGGTTAGAAGGCCGGTTAAAAAAGGGAGTATTCCCAGAGGTATGCCTGGATAAGAGGTTGGGAGCCAGGTGAAGAGAGGAAAGATTGCCGCTTTCAAGCCAAAAGCAATCAAGAGTAAAGACCCATAGAGTGGTCCTCTCGAGACGTCTTCTGAAGCAAGGCGAACTGACAACTCGGCCAGGTTTAGCGTGCCATAGTGACCATAGATCAAGCCACAGGACAAAAGAAAGAGTGTGCCAGCAACACCATTGACAATGACAAACTTGTACGCTTCCTGCACCGAACTCACACGAGAAGGGTCGACCAGAAGTGTATAGCTGCAGATCAGAATCAGTTCGAAACTAACAAACAGGTTGAAGAGATCCCCGGTCAGAAATGCCCAGTTCACCCCTCCACAGATAAACAGTAGAAGCGGATAGAAATAGCGCCTCGTGGCCTCTGGTATCGTTGCTCCCAGCCGATGAAACCACCAGGTAACCAGGGTGATTAAAGAGCTCAAGAAGATCATCAGCGCAGCAAAGATATCCAGATATAAGACGATACCGAGACCGTTTTGCCAATCTCCGAGATCCACTGTCATTCTTTGGAAAACGAGTATTTGCTTCATTAGAAGAAGTGAAACAACGAAAAGCACATGGAGCACGATTCCACTTATCAATCTCTGTATTTCGTAATTCCGGTAGAGAAGCAGAAGAATCGCAGCTGAGAAAATTGGAATCAGGATCGGAGCGAGAATAACATTCATGATTCATCAACTCCCTGGTCAGCCTTTTCGTTTTTGGCAATGAGAACAATTAAGAAGCTGATCAACGCGAAACTTATCACAATTGCAGTAAGAATAAGCGCCTGTGGTATGGGATCAACATACTGTTCGGGATTGACGGTCGAGATATAAGCATAACCATCATCTGTCGCAACTTTTTCATATTCTCCGTCAAGGATTGGCGGATTCTTGTCCGACAACCATCCTGAAGCAGACAGGATTGCGAGGTTAACCGCGTTGGAAAGCATGGCAAATCCCAGCAGGACCTCAAACCGACTCTTCTTAAGAAGCATATAGACAGAAGCGCTGAACAGAATTCCGACCAGCAGAGAAGAAAGGAAATTCATAGAACTTTCCCTTTCTCACCTTTGACAGAGGCGAAAGCAAAGTGCTGCATCAGCGCAAGTGTGACAGCGAAAACCACGATAAAGACTCCTGAGTCGAAAGCGATTGCAGAAGATAGTTTGAGCTCGCCCAGAAGAGGCAGGTGATGTGTTCCAAACGCACTCTTCAAGAAAGGCTCGCCAGCGAGAACAGGCCAGAGGCCTGTAATAACAATGATCACAAGCCCTGCTCCCAGAAGAGACGGAATAGCTGGAACCTTCAGACTCTTAGCCCTGAGCATGTGAGGAATAAATATCACGGCCGCAAGGAGCCCTGCAATAAAGCCTCCTCCGGGCATTTGATGCCCCACAAGAAAAAGGACAAAGGCGTATATAGCACAAATGATCGAGATCATTCTCCCTGAAACCTCTATGGCGAAAAGCTTCTGGTTCTTACCCGCGGAAACCTTCTTTTCCATTGCTGTTTTCTTACTGTAGATACTCCCTGAAATAAGAACAAATACCCCAAGGGCAGCAATCACCAGCACTGCAACTTCGCCGAACGTATCGAATGCTCTGAAATCTACCAGGGTCACATTCACAACATTATTGCCTCCCCCGCTGTGCTCCTCAGCAACTTCAGGGTAATAAGCGTTGGAGAGGTAATAGTTCGCTGGTGATAATCTGTCACTCCAGAGTGTCGCTGGATCGCTGCTGGCTGCAGTATATGTCACAGCGGCCACGACAAGTCCTGAAAGAACTGACAGAGCAAATCTAAAGGCTTTCCTCCCTGACTCTTCAACTTCCTTGTGTCGGAACCGGTCGATCCTTTTAACGAGACCTAGAAACATCAGAAGAACTACAAGCTCAACCAGGAGCTGTGTCATCGCCAGATCAGGGGCACGGTATATCACAAAAACTCCTGCAACGGACAGCCCCACGAGTCCGAGAGAGAGTATTCGTGCATAGGCAGCGCTAAACAATACCATCCCCAATGCCCCCACAGCGATGAGAATCAGAAGACTCGTGTGAGCAACCAGGCTAGGTCCTTCAAAAAAGAAATCTATACCTGTGAAACTGAGAGGTTGAAGATTGGCAACTGCAACTCCAACCAGACAAATCATCACGATGGAAAGTGTATATTGATGTGTACCTGGCTTGGCAGCTCTTCCGAGAATAGAAGCAACGCGCGCAAGCCAGTCATCGAAAGCCAGATCAGATAATTTCATCACTGGGGCAGGTGAACCGAGCCACTGATACATACCCTGTATCTGTCTCTGAAAAATGAGAATCAAGGGACCGAATACGAAATACATCGCCATACTGATCCAGAACAGAAAGTCTGCTTTCTTAAACCAGCCGACATTGAAGTATGTCTTACTGGCAAAATATTCGGTGTTGGTCACCGCGCTCAGCGGTTTCTCAAGAACTGGAACATAAATTCCGCCAATAATGCAGAGAGATATCAATAAAGCGGGAGCAAAGAGAAACCCCGCACTTCCCTCATGGGCTGATTCGTAAATCTTCTCATCTCGGGGCTTACCGAAAAAGGGTTTCACCGCGAGCACGAAACAGTAACCTACGGTCAGAACACTTGCAACTAATGCAGCAGCAATATAGACATCTTCAATCGCGAGGGAATAGGACTGTAATTTCAGCCCTGCTTCCAGAAAAAGCTTTTTGGCGATAAATCCAAGAGAAAACGGAAGCCCCCCCATACTGATGCACCCGGCAACAGTCAAGACAGTTGTCCACGGCATCTTCTTTCTTAAGCCTCCAAGTTGCGTCCAGTCACGGGTATGGGTGCCGTGGTCAATAATCCCGCATATCATGAAGAGCCCCGCTTTGAAAAGCGCATGCGATGCGACCAGAAGGAGGTCCAGCTTCAGCAGTTCTTCTCCGCCTATACGCTGGTAACCAAAACCATAGTAGCTTGTCAGTAGCCCAAGCTGGCTGACCGTTGAATATGCCAGAAGCTTCTTTATATCTGTGCTTGTAATTGCCAGATATCCACCAACCAGCATGGACAGAGTACCGGCCCCACCTAGAATGAACAACCATAGAAACTGGTCACTGAAGACAGGATAGAGACGTCCGAGAAGATAAATACCCGCCTTCACCATCGTTGCTGCATGCAGAAGAGCCGAGACAGGCGTTGGCGCCTTCATCGCCCCAGGCAACCAGAAGTGAAATGGGAACTGGGCCGACTTGGTTAGCGCCCCGATAAGGATGAAAATGAGGGTTGGGGTTACCAGAGGATGAACATTTATCTGGTTTCGGTGTTCCCAGAAGGTATCTATATGCAAATTGAAACTTCCAGTAATCTGCTGCATCATTATACCAAGCATTGCAAGGCCCGCCATTAGAGACAAGCCCCCCATGCCTGTAATGAGGAGAGCCCTCCGAGCACCTTTCCTCGCCTCCGGATCTTCGTGCCAGTGACCTATCAGGAGAAATGAGGTAAGTGAGGTAACCTCCCAGAAGACAAACATGAGAAGGAAATCACGACTGATGACCATCCCCTGCATTGCAGCAAGGAAGAGAAGTATAGACGTGTAGAACCTCCAGGGTGCATCATCGGGTTTCATGTAATGACCGGCATACTGAACAACCAGAAACCCAATAGCAGAAACCAGCCATGAATAAAAAAGAGCAGGGCCGTCCAACCAGAAATCCAACTTCAGTCCAACCTCAGGAATCCAGTTTAGACTTTCTTGAGGAATCTGATCAGGGTTCCACCCTGTCGTCAGCAGAATGAGGTATAACAGATTTGCTCCAGTAACTCCGAGAGCAAGTTTTTGTGCGCTCCCAAACCCAACCTGCCGACAAAGAAGGAGAAGGAAAGCACCGAAGAAGGGGATCAGCCACAGGAAACTTATCATAGAATAGATAGTTAGGAGAGAGTTATTATCCTTATGTTATGTAGAATACCGGTTTAAGCGCCACATTTTACAGCCTTATGCCGGGATGAAAGAAGAGTGCCAATTGGAGAATAATCCGCGCGAGTACGGTCCATAAACCTCATTCGCGGTCTAAGCTGGAATTGATTCAAGCGGCAACCTGCAAAACTCCGGGCAAAGAGGAATCCCAATGTGTCCGGGCTGGAACTCCCGAAGCAGGGATCGCACAGATCCGCAAAGAGGTCGGGAAATTCTGCTCGAAGTTAAGCAGGAAAGACTGACCGCATTCGCCATTCCAAGCGTGGATAGATTGCCGACCATAGAGTCGAAGGAGTCAAACTCGATATAATCGGGGCAGAACGACGGGAAACAATGCAACGAGCAAAGAGGATGCAGCTCGACCCTGAATGGGTGAAGCATGCTCTTCCCGCCCTGAGCTCGGACCATGCTCGCTCGATGCTCGGACCATGCTCGGACCATCGCTATGGTCTGTGACTCGTCTAAGTCTCCTGCGAGCCTCATCCGAACCCATGATGATATGCCGGTTGATTCAAAACGGCTCAGGTAGGTCGTCACTAAGAATCGTGGATCTGGAAGGATGAAAAAGCCCTCAAAAGTGGTGCTGGCTCAGGACTTTCAGGCCATCAATGTTAATGCTCGCTGTCGGGCTCCATGGATCGGGACGCGGGAATTTCACTCTACATCAAACTTTAAAGCACCCCATATTCTGATCTCTACTTTCCTCATTCGAACAAAAGTGCAAGCCGTTCAACATCATGGAGCTTCATCACCATGCACCGATGTTGGTTAAAAACCGGGTCCAGTGGAGCACGTTCTTCTTGTGCCGCCGGAAGAAACTCCTCTAGCCTTATATTCCCATTTGGGAATAGGAGTGATCGATAATGTCTGATAAAAACAAAACAAAACCAGTAAAGATTACAGAACTCATCCTTAGAGACGCCCACCAGTCTCTGCTCGCGACTCGCATGAGAATCGACGACATGCTTCCGATATGTGAGCAACTCGACAAAGTTGGTTACTACTCGCTGGAAGTCTGGGGAGGAGCCACCTTCGATTCCTGTTTGAGATTTCTGAACGAGGACCCCTGGGAGAGATTACGTCTGTTGAAGCAGGCACTTCCCAAAACTCCTATTCAAATGCTTCTTCGGGGTCAGAACATCCTCGGCTACAGGCACTATGGAGACGATGTAGTAAGACGGTTTGTCGACAAGAGTATCGAATACGGGATGGATATCTTCAGAACTTTCGACGCTCTCAACGATCTGCGTAACCTCGAAACTGCCGTCAGCCAGGTGAGAGAAGGTGGAGCCCATGCGCAGGGAACGATCTGTTATACGGTTTCACCGGTACATACTCTGGACATGTTCGTAGAGCAGGGCAGGCAACTGGAATCCATGGGGTGTCACTCGCTGGTGGTTAAAGACATGGCCGCTTTGATGACTCCTGTCCCTGCCTACAACCTGGTGAAGGCGTTGAAAGAAGCTGTGTCTATACCTGTACACGTTCACACCCATGCAACGACAGGTGTTGCTCCCATGGTTCTGTTGCGGTCTATAGACGCAGGAGCTGATGGAGTTGACACATCTATCAGTGCATTGTCAGGCGGGCCGGGTCATGTACCAACGGAAGCACTGGTAGAATCGATTGCAGGAACACCTCATGATACGGGATTGAAGCAGGAAGACTTTATTCCGATTGCAAAGTATATCCGTGAAATCCGACCAAAATATGCTGACTTTGAGTCTAATTTCCAGGGATCTGATCCCAGAATTTTCATCAGCCAGATTCCCGGAGGCATGCTGTCCAACCTTGAGTCTCAACTCAAGCAAATGGGGTGTTCTGAGAGAATTGATGAAGTACTCGATGAAGTTCCTAAGGTCAGGAAAGACATGGGATATATCCCCCTTGTTACGCCGACAAGTCAGATTGTTGGAACTCAGGCCGTCTTCAACGTACTCATGGGAGAACGATACAAGACTGTGCCTGAACAAAGCAAAGATGTCTTTAAGGGAATGTACGGAAAGACTCCCGTCCCTGTTGACAAAGAGATTCAGAAGAAAGTCCTTGGTGACCAGAAACCAATTACTTCGAGACCAGCTGACCATCTTCCAAATGAATGGGATAAACTGAAGAGCGAAGTAGAAGGAAAAGCCAGAAACGACGATGATGTCCTTTCTTATGCGATCTTTCCAAAGGTCTGGCAGGAATTCTATGAGAAATCGATTCAAGAAGGTGGCCCCACATCAGAGGAGCCCCAAGCCAGGCAGGCTCCATCTGCCACCCCGGCGAAACCCGCTCAAGCAGCGCAGCAGCCCGTTGCCTCTACCGGACGAATGATGAAGGTATCAGTAGCAATCGATGGAAAACCTTACGATGCGCAGGTTGAGATTCTCGAAGACTGATTTCAAAAGTCGAAAAAGTAGGACGAGGACAGAGGCCAGGCTGTATAGATGGTTCTCTGTCCTCCTGATTACATCGCTTGATGCTTCTTGAAAAAATCAAGCCCGGGCTTGAAGACAACTTTATTATCACGTACCAGTAATTCGTCGTTCAAATAAAGCTGAACGGCCTTGGACAGGACAACAGATTCAAGGGCCTGTCCTTTTCTTTTCACATCATCCAGTGTATCTTCACCAACTTCTATACGAAAGACATCCTGCAGAATAATGGGTCCTTCGTCGAGTTCCTCTGTGACGAAATGAGCGGTACACCCGGCCACTCTCCTGCCGAATTCGTAGGCCTGACGGTAGGCGTTTGCACCGGGGTGAAAGGGAAGAAGCGAAGGATGGATATTAATAATCTTATTTTTCCAGGTTGTAACGAATTCCGGAGGTAAGATCTGCATATACCGCGCCAGTACAATCAGATCGGGTTTGTCCCGATCGAGTTCTTCGAGGATTTCCTGGTCGCGCTTCTCACGATCGGGGTTAGAAAAGAACTTAAAGGGGATTCCTGCTTTCTCAGCGATGGGACGCAAGACCTCGTGGTTGCTGTAGACTGCCGAGATCCTTCCATCAATTCCTTCCTCAGTGAGTTCTTCGACGAGCTTCTCCAGACAATGACTTTCTTTCGAGACCATGATCACCATGGACTTCTCTTTGCGGTTGCTCAGAAGCTTCAGCTTGATCTCAACGTGCAGTTCCTCACCCAGCTTGATGAGCTCGCGAACAAGGTCGTCCAGAGACATCGTCAGGTCAGAGAGATCAACGAGCATATTCATGAGGAATATCCCCTGAATCACCCGCTGCTCGATATCCTCGATATTCACATCGTGTTGAGCTAGATGTGTTGAAACTCTGGCGACGATCCCCTTCTGATCAGATCCGACTACAGAAACAATGGCGAAGATTTTATTGTTTGTCATGCTTTAGCTCTACAAGTTTAACTGTTTGTACCCTCATTTTGGGGCAAGGAAGCCCAGACTGAACGTAACTCTCAAGCGGGCAAGACGATTCTCACTTCGCTTGTACAAGGCTTAGGGTACCTCTGGCAGGATTCAAGAGATGAAACGAAGACAGGAGCAGTTCAATCAAAGTCGGATCCCTGAACTGGATTTCATCCGGGGTATCGCATTGATGGGGATCATATTTGTCAACATCAGTGGATTTGCGCTGCCGGGGGATGCCTTTATGAATCCCCATACCTGGCCGATTTCCAATGGGTCCGATTTTCTAGCTTTTCAGACTGTCTATCTCTTTGTACAGAACAAGTTTTATGGAATCTTTTCCCTTTTGTTCGGTATCGGCATAGCCATTCAGTATGATAGATATACGAAGGGCACCGGTAGACGCCCCCGCGCTATCATTCTCAAAAGGCATCTGCTCTTATTTGTCATTGGGTTTCTTCATATCTTCATATGGTACGGAGACATTATCCACTGGTATGCGATCGCTGGTACGACAACTCTCTTCTTCCTGGGAAAACCTCCATTCCTGCGATTAATCATGGCAGGTCTTTCTCTGCTGATTGCCTGGACGCTTCTAACCCTGACATTGCTGGCAATCCTTTCCTTCCCTTTAGAATCCTATGAGGATCAACTCACCGCGGCAGAAAAGACACTTGTTATTTCAAGCCTTGAAGGTTCTACAGAAACTTACGAAGGCGATAAAGTTCAGGAGCTCTTAAATCATTCACAATGGGGAGGTATCACCCTTCAGTTCAAGGCGATGAAACACGGCCCTGCCCTGAACTATATCAGGGTACAGATAGACAGGTATAAGGAAATTATCTGGGGCTTCTTTTCGAACCTGTTGTGGATCGTTCTGTTCTACATGCTGATCGGAAGTTATTTATGCTCGGAAAAGCATCTCATTAGAGTTCTTGATACTCCAATTGGAACTTGGGACTTTCTGGTGGGAGCAGCGGGACTGACAATCACGATGGTGGGAGCCTATTATCTGAAAACTGAAGCCATTCAAGATCGCTTTCTCTCCTTTACCCTCGGGCAACTGGGAAGTTTTTTCCTCGTCTACTTTTATGTCCGGAGCCTGGCCCGGCTCTACCAGAAGAAAGTCCTGTTACCTCTCACGGAATCAATCGGGTGTCTGGGCAGGCTCAGCCTGACGAACTACCTTCTTCAAAGTCTCATGCTGGGGTTTCTTTTCCATTTCTGGGGGCTTGGGCGTTTTGGTGAATTCGGCTACTTGAAACTGTATCTGATCGGTTCGTCAGTGATTTGCCTTCAGATAGTTCTGAGCAACATGTATTTAAGTCGATGGCGTAGCGGACCTTTTGAGTGGTTGGTCCGTTTTCTTAGTGGTCGCATGAGATCGCCTTCTTAATGTTTCACCGTGCAATTTGTTCTTGACGGGCGAAGGAATCCCTTGCCTAAGTCCTCTCTAATTAATAAGCTACTTGTTAAGAGAAGTAGCCTGGTAAATAGAATTTTCCGTTGGATTTTGAGATCCACGATTATAAGAAATATAGGATAATAATTAGGTGCTCTTTCGGTCGGTATTTTCTAAGAATCTCTCAGACGAAAAGGTCAGAAGCAAAGCCATAGAGTCGGCTGTGCAGTCTGCTTCGCAGATATACCAGACTAAGTCTAATGAAGAAGCGAGAGAGCCAATACTTAAGCTGCGGGATGTCTTCGACAAGCAGAGTCTTGATCGCTTACCACTCTTGTGCGCTGCGGAAGCCCAACTCTCTCACGATTCATACTGGCTTGATGAGATCATTACCAATCTTCTTAAGCGACAATCCATCGATGAGCCGAACGTTGCTTACCTGATGCGAAAAGCGCAGATGGAACCCGGACGTCTTGATCTTTGGCACCGAATTTTTAAGGAGTATCGTCGCCTGGGTTCGCACGAGAACTATCAACAGGCACGTGAGCAGTGTGCTCTCACTTTCATCCCATTCTTTCCTAATGCTGAGGAATCCTTTTGGGAGAATCGCCATGAGAGTGAAGAGGCGTATAGCATGCTCATCCAATGCCTCGATGACGCGGTTACAGATGCGATTGACTCAAACCGAGATGATGCGCTGGCAGTTGAACTCTTTCAGGGTGCCCTTGAACATTTGCCGGAGCGTAGAGACGTTCGAACGCAAATGGCCCTGCTCACCGTTAAAGAAGAAATTCATGGAGTGAGTAATATACGACTGGTTCTTGAAGCACTGGTCGAAGACCCACAGAACAAAGAACTTAAATTCTGGGCTGGAAAAGCGCTCCTCCACACTCCCGGGCATGTCGCTCAAGGGCTCCAGATGCTTCGCCAGCTACACGAGGATTATCCAAACGACAAAGATATCATGAACGCGCTCGTTTCTGCTCTTAAAGAAGAAGCGAGTATACTGGACTCAGATATTCCACTCTTCAAAGCTTACTGCAGCCAGAAAAGTGATGATATTCGTGCTCTGGAACTTCTTGGAAACGCATATGCAGATCAGGAGATTTCCAGTGAAGAGGCACTGGCAATCTATCGAAAGGTTATCGCGACAAGCGCAAAGCGAAACAAGATGATTAAACTCCTGGGGCACGCTTCTGCCTCCAGAAGTGACTGGTCTGAAGTCATTGATCTGTTCGAACAATTTGAGTCAGCAGACGAAATAACGGATGATATTGTATTACCTTTAGCCACTGCCTACTCCAACGTTTCCAGAAACGATCCAAAGGCCCTGAATATCTATCAGAAAGCCCTAAAGCTGGGGGTACGCAGTCCGGATATACATAACGCTTATTGTCAGCACCTATACCAGACGCAGCCTAAAGCTCCAGAAAGTATCAAGCAATTCATTCAGTCAGCTGAGCTCAGCCCTGAATGCGCCTGGGCTCACCTCGGACTGATGTCTTACTATCTAGACACAAAGGACCTTGGTCGAGCTCTCGACTCGGCAATTGTTCTTCTTTCGATGAACCCGAGGGACAAAGAGGCGTTAAGGCTTGGGTCAATTGCCCTCTCGAAAGACTTCTCCAGAAAGCAGCTTGCCAAGATGGCTCGCTTGCCGCAGGAAGCAAAGCATCTTCTTTTTGAGCAGGCACACAAGCAAGCCCCCGACGCTGGACCTATCGCACTCGGATTGGTGAGATGTCGTTTGTCGGAAGGCTCCAGTGACGACCAGACCCTCAAGCTTCTGGCAGACGTTTGCCGACTGAATCCGGATATGTCAGATTTGAGACTCGCGAGAGCTGATATCCTCTGGTCCCGCGGTCAGATTGCAAATGCAGCATCCCTGTACCGTGAGATGATTGAGCGCTGGAACTCCAGATATGGCCATCAGCTTCCCAAAGGAATTACGAAGGAAACACGTCGAAGAATTCTCGTGCGCCTCGCGGAAGGTCTACTGACTCCTCCTGGACCAACCGAAGACGATATAGACATACTTCTTGAGGCTGTTAGTGAACCTGACACTAAACCTGAAATCATTTTGAAATGTGCGCGAGCTCTTATTGATCTCGAGGTCAATCATCCAAGAAGGCTTGCTCTCCTGCAGCGAGCTCAAGGATTCGCACCGGGTGATCTCAAACTTGAAAGAGCTGTAGCAGAAGCGTTTGCTGCACAAGGAAATCCTAAGCCAGCGATTGGACTCGCTATACGCTTGATCACAACAGACCGTGTTGACGACGAAACGGTCAACCTGCTGAGGAGTGTCATTGGCTTGGCAGATGCCGAACGCTTCTCGCATAGCGTGATCGATGAGTTGAGAGGAGCGGTGGACCCAGATAGACATCCTCCAAATCTCCTACTTGCCATGAATGAAATGATCACTGGTGCAGGACTCCTGAACAAGAAGGATCTCCCCGTTCTTCAAAGACTGGCAGAAGCTTTCCCAAAGAATAAACGCGTACAACAACGACTTGCAAAGGTCTTAACACTTAGTGATCGCTATGAAGAAGCCGCTGACACCTATCAGGAACTGATGCAGGACCGGAACCTTGATGATGACCTCATCCTGGAAATGGCAAGTACGAACGCACGCCTCGGACGAACCGACTATCAGTATTATGACATAGCAAAGAAAGCTCTCAGGATTGAACCTGAAAACCCGGAGATTATTCTACACACAGCTGCGATCGAACTCACAAAGGGACTGGTTTCTCAATCGGTGAAACGTCTCGACTGGATACTGGAGCATGACCCCGATTCCCACTCGAGAATCCTCAACCTGCTGCAGTCCTCACAGTCTGTTACCTCAAATAATCCGCACTTTGCTCTGATCTATGCAAGAATTCATATCGCTGCAAAACGTCCAGAGAAAGCGATGCTTGCTCTTGCACATTTACAATCGGAATATCAGCACCATTTCCCCGAGCTTCTGCAGTGTTATTCGGAAATCATTGATATAGACCCCAACTCACCCCGCCCTTATGTTGAGCGCGGAATTCTCTTTCGCGTAGCTGGACAGATCGAAGAAGCACGAGAAGATCTTAAGAAGGCTCATGAGCTAGCTCCCGAGAATATTGATATTATATCTGAATACGCAGACTTGCTGAAGCAGCTCGTTCAGTCTTCACAGAAACTCGACTGGGAACTGGCCATTAAAACCGCAGAGCTATACATCAAACTGAATGATATTGCCGAAGCTCGCGTTTTAACAGAGATCGTTATCAGGCAGCAGCCTGAGAATGAAATCGCCCTGATTACCATGGGGCGGCTTCAGACTATATCAGGCAATCTTCAAGATGCCTGGACAACTCTCAGAAAAGTCAAACATACACCTGAAGCCCTCGGCGCACTTCAAAATCTCGCCCGAGCTTTCGCCGAAGAAGATGAACAGATCCTCGCTGCAGAAGTTCTTAATGACGCGATTCAAGTCGCAGGACCTCAGCGCGGTCTTCTCGAACAGCTACGCTCCCTTTATCAGGAGCAGGCAAAAACGATGGAAAACGACTCTCAGAGGCAGCAGATTTTTGACGAACTCTCTGAGACAGCGCAGAAACGATTTGAACTTCAGGAACAAATCGGCTCCGGTGCGATGGGCCTTGTCTATAAAGCCTATGACAATGAACTTGATGAAATTGTTGTACTGAAAATTCTGCCAGAGCATTTTTCAACAGACGATGAAGCAATCGCGCGCTTCAGGAATGAAGCAAAGGCCGCGCGCAAGCTTGCTCATCCGAATATCTGCCGTATCCATGATATCGGAGAAGAAGGCGGCAGAAAGCATATTTGTATGGAATATGTCGGTGGGGGTGATCTGAAAACTTTCCTCAAAGAACAGGGAGGCAAACTGCCCCAGGAAGAAGCGGTACAGATTATCAGAGAGACCGCTCGTGCTCTTGCACATGCTCACAGCGAAGGCGTATTACACCGGGATATAAAGACGGCAAATATCATGCTGACCTCCTCCGGTCGTGTAAAACTCAGCGATTTTGGGATCGCTGCAATCGCAGAATATGCCCAGCACGATCCTAGTGGTTCAACCTCTTCTGTGATCGGAACGCCGCTATACATGAGCCCTGAACAATTTGACAATGACACACTGACTCCGGCCAGTGATCTTTATTCTCTTGGTGTCATGTTTTATGAGCTTGTCAATGGCAGGCCTCCCTTTACGCGTGGCTCGATTCCCTATCACCATCGATTTACGAAGCCCGTTCAGATTGAAGAGATTTCTGACAAGCTCTGGAGCATCATTGCGAAGATGCTGGAGAAAGACCCTAAAGGGCGCTTTACATCAGCGGAGTCACTTCTTACTGCATTGGATGAATTTGAAGGACGCGTTCCGAAACGAAGTTATGCGCGTATCGAAGACTAGCACTTCACAAGTCACCCTTGCAACCATCTAAAGTAGAATTCTAAATGAAAACCTAGTAGCCTGACGCCTCATAATCGGTCATGGCGTCCTGACTCTCCTGCTCTTTTTTCATCTCAAGCAGCATTTTTCTGACTTCATCTGGAAGAGCATCATTTTCCAGAAGGTCGTCTATATCTGGAAAGAATCCATCGAATTCCATGGAATAGTAGTCCATCCAAAAATCATCTTCGGTATCGAACTCTTTATCTTGGCCAGCACTAATAATAAGGTTTTCGTTAATACGGAACGGAGTCTTCCATCCATCTCTCATATATGCAGGATCATACCCTATCTTCGCAATCTCATCTCCTTCAGGAATAGACCCATGACTTTCAATGTACTCATAGACAGCAAGTCCGGTAATCGGCATCTTATTGCGGGTCTGACCATAAAGGGCATAGGTCATTAAACCTGTCTTCTTTTCCATATTTGACAGCCTGACCCATTCGAAAATAAGACCCCCGACGATAATCAGTGCAAGCAAGGCTCCTATCCCGATCAAACCATACTTGAGGGCTTTCTTGGAGGCTTCAGTATCCAGGTCTGCCGTTTCCCCATAGTCAATTACCTGGGAACCGGTGTCGCTATTGTATCCTCCGGGCGGTGGGGGTACATCAGCTCCTGGTGAAACGGAGGGAGGAGGCGGCACCACACTATCTTCTGTTGGTGATTGATAAGGAGGAGGCGGAGGAGGTGGCGCGGCTCCTGAATTAAATGGGTCCCTTGCCCCTGGCTCGTCTTTCTTCTCCGAAACGCTCGAAGCTTCACGGCCTTTTGGCAGAAAAGGAAATGAAGAAGACTTGCCTTCTGCTGAAGAATCTACACCACGATTGTCAGGTGTCTCATTGCTCATGAGGTCGAGGTACTTTCTTAAGTCATTTGGGTGGCTCGACTGATATCAGTCCTCTTTCTAAACACGCAAGTTGAAACTTATCAAACCATCGAGCTCTCTCGCGATCAGCTGTCGCCGGCAGACGCCTTTTCCTGTCGTTCTTTTTCTCGCCTGAGCTGCTTCAAACGTATCTGCTCTTTTGTAGGAACCCCGATATGAGGTATATTCTTCTCTCTTGCGAGATCAATCTGGCGCTTTCTTTCTCTCAGTCGTTCCTTACGTTCCTCCTCAAGAGATTCTGCGCAATGTGGGCAAGCTACTCCTTCTTCGTACATAGGAGACTTCTTATCTTCCTCATTAATGGGCATTCGGCATGACCAGCACAGCTCATAGTTCCCACGATCAAGGTCGTGATTGACAGAGACGCGCTGATCAAAAACGAAACACTCCCCTTCCCACTTGCTGTTTTCCTTTTCTACATCCTCAAGGTATTTGAGGATTCCGCCCTTGAGGTGATAGACATTCTCAAACCCGTGCCTAAGCATATACGCTGACGCTTTCTCACAACGTATTCCACCGGTACAGAACATTGCTACTTTCTTGTGTTTCTCAGGATCCAGATTCTTTTCAACATACTCGGGAAAATCACGGAATGTCTGTATATCAGGATTGATTGCTCCCTCAAATGTTCCCAGCTCAACCTCATAATCATTACGCGTATCAATGAGTGTGACTTCAGGATCGTTGATCAGATCGTTCCACTCTTCAGGGCTGACATATTCCCCAACGACTTCCAAAGGGTTCGCCTCAGGCTTACCCAGAGTAACAATCTCTTTCTTGAGTCGGATCTTGGTGCGAAGAAACGGCTGACTGTCATCGATTGAGAACTTCACTTCAACATCCTCGAATCGCTTATCGTCTCTCAAGAAAGAAAGAACATTTTCAATTCCTTTTTCTGGCCCGGCGATTGTGCCATTAATTCCTTCCGCAGCCAGCAGCAGCGTTCCTTTGACCTCATTTTCAACGCAAAGATCGAAGAGTGCTTCGCGGTATTCCGTGAAGTCGGGGAAATCGACAAACTTATAGAGGGCAGCGACGACGTACTTACTCATGAATCTATGATCCTTCAAACTCAACAACTCGGCAATTTTGCCATGCTCGAAATCTGTCTCAAGACACTTTGAACGGTCAATACCGACCTCTTGCTCATTCGCTTCTTGCCTCGCTAAAGCAGATTTATCAATCTGCCTGGTATCCTAACGAAAGTCGATTTTCATGAGAAAATTCTCGCTGTTTTATTTCTTAATGATCGTGACGACCCTGGTCACAGGAGGCTGCGCTTCAGACAAGAGTGACACCTCGGCAGTGTACCTGATCAAGAATTATAAGACCAGCCGAAGCGCCTCCGTTGATCCTCTTCCGCCCGGAGAAACTCTCACGATCTTCGATACATCAGAAGCTGGGATCATCCAACATCTCTGGTTCACAACCATGAGCGATCAAAAGAACATCTACTCCGACCTGGTTTTGAGGGCTTACTGGGATGGTGAAGACTTCCCATCGATTGAAGTACCGCTCGCTGATTTTTTTGGCTCCAGCTTCGGAAGAGAAGTGGTAGTCAAATCAGCAGCTGTGGAAATGATCCCTGCAGGCCTGCCCGGCCATGCGGCCTTAAACTGCTGGATCCCAATGCCCTTTGAAACAGCTCGCATCGAAGTAGAAAATCAGGGGCAGAAAGAAGCGACACTCTTTCATCTGGTAAATTGGGAGAAGCGAGACAGATTGCCAGAGGAAGCAGGGCGGCTTCATGCACATTGGCGTCGATCAAATCCTGTTATTAAAGGCGAACACCACCGTGCTGTCGAGATACTGGGAAAAGGTAGATACCTTGGAACAATACTCACCACTCATCGACTTAGTGGAGGTGCCTGGGTGGAAGGAGGTGAAGACTTTCATATAGACGTCGAAGAGGACGAATGGGAAGCCCTCATCGAGTGGGATCGGAAACTTGCAAATCCTGAAAATAGAACGCCTGAGGAAAAGCGGGGAGTTTCCAACCAGCCTCTCGGACCCGTATGGCCAACACTCCCTGGGATCGGTGGCGAAGATTACTTCGGAACATCCTGGGGATATCGAGAAGGGGACAAATCACTCTATCATGGAGTCAGTGTGAATGAAGAAAACCTGACCACGGCATATAGATTTCATTTTGTTGATCCTATCCACTTTGAGGAGAATCTCATCCTTGTCTTTCGCAACCATGGATGGGATGTGCAGGCAAGGGCAGGCGACGTGACCACGGTCACCTTTTGGTATCAGCATGAGCCAAGCTATCCAGTACCGGCGCTACCTCCGCTGGAAGAAAGAAGACTTCAGCAGGAGTGAGTGGATCAGGATATCCGCACTCACGGTGATAACGATCAGGCGGTCCCGGGAGGGTGGGGGGCGAGACACCCGCGTTGGTCTCTCTAACAACCTCCTTTCAAATGGCCCTCCCCGGGTGACGGACGTCTGTCCGACGTCTTATCTACGTCTTACCTACGACTTGAGACGTCCGTCAGACATCGATCAGATATCGGAATGAGGTCGTACCCCTGGTTTGACCTCCTGAGGTCTCGTAAACTTGTATCTGATCGGCCAAAGAGTGCTTGAGCCGTCTGAGAATCAAAATTCCTGGTGAAAACAGTAGGGTCTTACCCAACCATTCGCGGGATTTTAGATGAAACAGCCTTCAATTCTCCCCGAATAGTTATCCACAATCTCTCCACAGCTTCTATTGCTTGATTTCCGCCTTGCATCGTGCTCCCTTTCGGATACAAAAAAGTGGTTTAACGCTAAGAAAGATGTCGGATTCCGACGCTAAAGCTTATGTCCTCTACCCACAGAATTAAGTTAGACGTCTTCGAGGGCCCTCTTGATCTACTGCTCCACCTCGTGAAAGTGAACGAGATGGAGATCTATGATATCAAGATCTCTCTGATCACCGAGCAATACCTGAATTATCTCTCAGCAATGCAGGAGCTGGACTTAGAGATCGCCGGGGAATACATGGTGATGGCCGCGACGCTCATGAATATTAAGTCGCGAGCTTTGCTGCCGCGCGATCCAGAGGCCGAAGAACTTAGCGATGAAGAGGAAATCGATGAAATCCTGAGCACTCAGGAGCTGATCCGTCGTCTTGTTGAATATCGTAAGTTCAAGGAGCTCGCTGATGAACTCCGTACTCGAGAAGAAGAATACAATAAGCTTTACTACCGGGCCAATGTCCTGCCAGTGATTCCCGGGTCGGAGGAAGAGCTCCCCCGCCAGGACATCCTGAACCTTTTCGATGCTTTTGCCACAGTTTTAAAGCGTGTTCGCACGGACAAGGAACACCATGTTACCGCAGAACAATATACCGTTGAGGAAAAGGTTGTCGATATACGGGAAAAACTACGGAT
Source organism: uncultured Candidatus Sumerlaeota bacterium (assembly GCA_964437365.1). Lineage (GTDB taxonomy): Bacteria > Sumerlaeota > Sumerlaeia > SLMS01 > SLMS01 > CAYTGM01. The sequence continues at coordinate 147,963 of CAYTGM010000003.1, forward strand.
CGAAAAACAGGTAAATTTCACCAAGGTTTTCGAGACATGTGTTTCCAAGGCAGAGGCGGTATGCTTCTTCCTGGCCATTCTGGAAATGGCGAAGCTCCGAGAAATTACTCTGGCTCAAGCAGGCTCGTTCGAAGATATCCTGATCGAACCCTGGGATGAAAAGGTGATATACGTTGGCTGAGAAGACCACCGAAGATAAAGATCAAGACGTTCAAGAAGAAGAGAAGAAGGAATCTGCGGAAAAAGACGAGCAGCCTGATGCCCTCGACCCGGAACTGGCGGTTCCTCGAGGCACAGAGGTGATTGCCTGTCTGGAAGCTCTTCTATTTGCGACCACAACCCCTTTAACAGTCAAGAAACTCTCGGTTCTCATGAATGGGGTCCCGGAAGAAGAAGTCACCGAAGGACTCGAAACGCTTAAGGAAAAGTATAATCAGCCAACGTCAGGTCTGACGCTCATGGAAGTTGCAGGAGGATGGCAGGTTGCGACCTCTGCCGATGTGGCTGACTGGGTTTTGCGTCTTCATAAGCACCGGAAAAAGAGCGGGATCTCTCCATCGCTGATGGAAACGCTCGCCATCGTCGCTTACAAGCAACCTTTGACGCGTGCCGAGATAGAACAGATTCGTGGTGTCGATTGCGGTGCCGCAATCAGGGCATTGCAGGACGCGGGGCTCGCCGAAGTTGTTGGTCGTCGTGAAGTTGCAGGTCGCCCTCCGCTTTACGGAACAACAAAGCTGTTCCTGAAGACTTTTGGACTGAGTAACCTTGAGTCACTCCCATCAGTTGGTCAGCTGAAGTCCATTCTGAATGCACCCATGAAGCGCCCTGAAGAGGAAGAGGCTAAGGAGGACGCCGAGAAGAATGAAGAACCTCCTGCTCCTAAAGCAGATGGTGAGAATGAAGCAACTCAAGAAGCCGCAGAATCTTCCGAAGAACAGCCCACCGAAGAAGAACCGAAGAACGATTCAGCCGACTGAGCTCTATATCCTTAGCGTAACATCCAGCCACTGGATGTAGGCTCAGGCTCCAAGGCGAACCAGTCGAGGACCCTCTTCATAACTTCATTCCGGGCTTTTTCACCGGTAATGATCTCAAAGGGAAAGCTGAGATAGACGACCTTTCCCGCACCTGTGTTGGATCTGTCATATTGAAGGGCTGTGCCTCGATTGTCCGATGTTGTAAGGTTCACTAGAGACTGCCCGGAACTATTTGTAATCTGATCAGGAATAAGCACATCAAAGGTTCCCCAGGCATCTCCACCAAACTGCATCTCTATACCGTCGAAGATTCCACCAAGGTTGTCTGCCAGGACATAGCGCCAGCGATAATCATCTGCAAGATAGACGGAACCTAGAATACCCCGATAGAAATCCTGATCGGCCTGGGGTCGAGACGTCCTCCCAAGATCCCATCCGATTTCTGAACCGGAAATGAAGTAATTTCCCCCATCATCTATATACGATTCAATAAGCGATTGCTCGGCGGAACTCAGTGTTTCATCAACGGTAGATTCATTTCCATTTAACCAGATAATGGCGTCGAATTCATAGGATGGATCATTGAGAACTGTGGGGAAAGCTTCGTTGGCACAGGACATATGTGTAATCGGATAAGCGGCAAGGGAGCTACCGTGGTCGGCAACGAAGTCATGGTTACGTCCGTTCGACCAGGAGTTCGAGTTCCATCGATCGAATGCATCTACGATGAGAACAAATTGGTCTGACGAACCTGCATAGACAGAGTAAATATCAGAAGGCAGACTTTCCACGGGCTCAGGACCGCCTGAGATAGCGACAGCTCTTACAAGTTTCAATCCTTCACCAATTAAGAGTGGGAAGTTGAAATCTATACTGCCCGGAGGAGGTGAGAGGACCTCTCCCAGAAGCGTCCATGAGTACCCCTGAGAGGACGTGTAGATGCGGTACCCGGCAGCACTGGGAGACAATGACGGTTCAAAACGGACCGTACCAGTGTCAGTGCCATTCCAGACGACGGACTGCAAAACAGGTGGTGATGGAGGGACTGTGGTTCGAAAAGAGAATAGCTCTGACTCGACCACTTGCCCGCCGAGAGCCTCGTTGGTTGTGTAGGCGGAGTAAAGGGTTCCGGCCTCAAGACCTGTGATAGTCTTAGAATGATTTAAGGTTCGGAGACTGTTGTCCATCAGCTCATTATTTACAGTACCAGGCTTTCCATATGTAATTTTTGTCGTCGAGGGCTTGGAAGTTTCCCAGAAAATATTGACAGAGCTAGAGCTCAATATCTCGACCTCTGGAATACCGGCTTTAAATTCAATCGTGGGATCAACCTGATCGCAGATCCATGCAAAGAAGGCGAGCAACCCTTCGTAGTTCTCATCTATACTCGGTTCAATATATGAAGCAGAAGGGGCGAAGCCACCCTGACCGGAGGTGTCTGGCTGAAGCTCGAACGTAATTGTTGGAATTCCCAGAGTGGCATGAAAATAGTCGTTTGTAGATCCGCCAGCAGAATAATTGAGGGTCTGCGCCCAGGACCCGCCGAGGAAGTCTGTTCCGTTAACTTCTTCTATACGTCTTTCCATCTCTCGGACGAGGGGACCTGAGAAATCGAGGTTGGGAGGATCCGCTGTTGTATAAGCCCAATTGTGCATAATCAGCTGACCATAGGTGTGATAGTTCAAGAATCCAATCAGGTTGTCTCCTCTGGAATCGACCCAATTCTTAAGGGCAATGTTCTCAGGTTCGGAGTTGGGTGAAGGTCCTCTATAAAGGTTGGAGGAGCTGTTGGAGCTTGCCTGCGTCCAGCGAAAATCCCAGTTTCGGTTCAAATCTACCCCAAAGGTCCCATCCCCATTGACTCGCCGGTTTTTTCTCCAGAGGCGCTGATCGGTATGCGTATAGACAAAACCATCAGGGTTCGCAACAAGAATAACATACAACTCGAGCTTGTTGATATATTCAGTCGCTGGATCATCAGTGCCATAACTCTCAAGCAGTCGATCTATCATTCCATGTAGTGTAGCTCCACTGAGCCACTCACGGGCGTGCTGAAGAGAAATCAGGAGGACTTCAGGTTCATCTTCATCGCTCTCAACCTGATCACTGATTTTGATCATCCATACATCGCGGTTTTCATGACTCTTACCGAGAGACTGAAGACTGACAATATCCGGGTACTCGTTCACCCAGCGTTCCATTTCAGAAACATACTCGGCAAACGTCAAATACTCTGTACTTCCTTTCAGTGAATTCTTCAGAGAAGAATTTTCGTCCTTTGCTTCCATTAATATGAAGTCATTCGATTCAGCCCATCGGATTTCCTCTTTGGACATATAGACAAGAAGTCGATCGCCTTCAAACTCCCAGATATCCCAACCATCTTTGATGAGAGTGTTGACCTGCCCCGGCCAGGAAGGCTCAACCCAGTAAAGACTCCTCTCCAGATTATTCGCTGTCACCATTGTGCACAGTGAAGCAAAGATGATGAGTACCAGGTTTAGACATGTGATTCGATGAAGTTTCATCAAGCAATTTTCAAATAATTTATTCAGCATCCTTTAAGTCCACTCCTCTGACCAATATGACAACTGAAGATTATTCTGTCCGAGTTTCGCAACTGCTATCTCCCGCATCAGATTCTCTCGTTGGTTTATGCCTCTTCTGGTCGAGGATTTGAGCCTGGAGAGAAGGCTTTCTGATCACAGATGGACCCATGATTTCACTCGACGCGAACGCAGAGTCATCCATCATGCGCCAAGTACATTCACGAGGAAACCTTCAACTTTATGACAAGTACTTCTGGTCTTATTCTTTTTTCACTCATATCAGGTCTCTTGGGTGGTGATTCTGATAATCGCACTGCGGAAGAAATGGGAAATCAGGAAACACGGATTGAATCTCCCGCGCGACTCGCTCCCGTTGGCGAATTCACCTTTATTCATATGTCTGATACGCATGTGAATCCTTTCTTCGAGCCGCTCTCCGATTACAGTGCCGAGAGAAGCTATCTCTGCATGAGAGAAGCCATTGGGCTGAAAGACTTGATGGTGGATGCTTATCGCGACCCAGATCTGATCTCCGATCCCGAGTTTCTGATCAATACCGGTGATGTTAGTGAATATGGCTTTCCAGGAATTACCCTGGGGGTCATCGATGAATTTATGGAAGAACTCGAGATCCCTCAATTCTGGGTGGCAGGAAATCATGATAATACCTGGGTCACCGACACAGATCTCTTCAAGAAGCGTTATGGTGGACTCAATTATATGTTCGAGTATGAGGAAGTCTACTTTATCGGTCTGAATACGGCAACGATTCAGGATCCGGTGCCCTCGTTTTCACATGACACCCTTCAGTTTCTTGAAGAGACGCTGGATGACATTGATGAGGAAGATCCTGTAATTATTTTCTTTCATCATCCTATCAGTACAGGCGGGTTCGCTTCGGATTACGAGCAGCACCGTTTTCTCGACAGAGTTCGCAAGAATAACGTGGTAGCAGTTCTGGTTGGTCATACTCATTCAAGCCGTGTCGAAAAAATCGATGGAATTGATTTTGTCCATGGTGGATCAACCTTTTCAAAAGGCGCCGATAATTCAAAAGATGGGTTCAATATTGTCCACTTTGATAAAGATTTCATCACAATTGCTTTTAGATTCTGTGAAACGGATCAGGTGACCGGCAAGCTCCTTCAGAAGCCAAGAGAATCAAAAACGGATTATCCAGAAATAGACATCTCTTCGCCATCTGAATATGGCGTCTATACAGGTGACCGAATCTCCGTTTCTGCTTCTACCGATCTTTCTCGAGCTAACCTGCGAGCTGGAAGGGCTTTGCTGAATGGCGAAACTCCGGTAGACGCAGAGCTTTCTGGTGGCTCCTTGAAAGGTCGCATCCTCGAGAGAAATTTGAAAAATGGTGCACACTATTTGAAGGTTGAGTTCGATTCCTCAACCGAGACTTATAATCGTACAATCCCATTCTTTGTGGATCGGGATGAAGACAACACAGAGGGTGTTGCCAAATGGAGAAAGCAGCTGGACGGAGGGATCAAGGCGAATCCCTTTATTTATGATGAGACCGTCTATGTACCTTCAACAACAGGAAAGCTTTATGCATTAAAACAGTCGAGTGGCAGTACCCGCTGGACATTTGAAGCGGGTGGTGAAATTGTTTCAACTCCTATCGATTATCTGGGGTATATACTCTTTGGCTCGGGTGATGGTCGGTTTTACTCCGTGTCAGACTCAGGGGAGTTATCCTGGGACTTTCCTACCGAAGCGGGGATTTTCTCTTCACCAGTTGTCGATGATGATTATGTCTATTTCGGTAACAACGCTGGCGAAGTGTATGCCATCGACGCATTCACGGGACGTTTGCGATGGGTGAATAAGGATGCTCAATACAGTGTGGAAGCTCCAGTAACACTAAATGCCTCTCATGTAATCTTCGGGGCCTGGGATGGATATGTCTATGCGCTTGATAAAGAGACAGGTGAGACGATCTGGAAGCAAGGCTCGGCCATGAATATGGAGAGGAAGAGCGAGGGAAGCTACTTCACACGATACTATGGTCCTGCCGATGCCCCGGGCGCAGTGATCAATGACTATATCTACTACCCGGACAGAGGTTATCGCCTGGGGAAATATGACTTGGAAGGCAACTTCCTAGGAAGTGTCACTCAAGACGTCACAGCCATCACAGATGTCCCTGGCACAGGCTTGTTTATTCGTCGCGTCTCAAATCCTCCCCAGATGATCTCAACAGAAGGGGATGTTCTTTGGGAGGGATCAACTACATTGGGTCGAATACCAGCCCCGGCAACCTACAAATATAATAAGATCTACGCATTGACGAGCACTGGACAGCTGGAAGTTTATGAAGCCTCATCAGGTCAGAAACTCTGGGATTATAAAGTCACGCCCGACCTCTATGTCTTTTCTTCTCCCGCCGTTGACATTGACGAGAATGTCTACACAACGGATATCGATGGCTGGGTAACGTGTATTCAGCCTCCTAAAGTTCTAAGAGAGCTTGGCAATGTGTGGTGAAAAGTTTCCGGGTTCTGAGCAGTCCACAACGATCTATTAAAAGCGAAGAGAGCGCTCGAAATTGAGCGCTCTCTTCCTTTTCTCAAGACTGTGAACTCTGAAACCCTACGGGATTGAAGCGGTTCTATCTTCCAGAAGCTTGTCCATCTCAGCTTCGACATCAATGGAAGCCGGATGGCCTCGCCAGGTTATTTCTCCGGCCTGGTTAATTAACAAGGCTGTTGGCACTCCGCTTACACCGTAAGCCTTGACGGCGTCACTCCCCCAGCCTGGACCTCCTTCTTCAGCCCAATAGTGAGTTACCGCATCCCAACCTTTATCAGCAACATGAGCTTTAAGGGTACTCATATCATTGTCTATGCTGACTGCAACGATTTCTGCTTTATCACCCCAATCAGCTGAGCGTTCTTCAAGAATCTTTTGATTCTTTGCCATTGGGTCCTGGCAGGGGCCGCACCACGTTGCCCAGAATTCAAGGAAGATTACTTTTCCTTTGTGCTCAGAGAGTGACTTCACATCGCCTGTATTCATGCTGACAAGTGTGAGGTCGACCATCTGGTCACCTTCACCTGGTGGCAACTCAACAGATTGTGTATAGATCTCTGAGGCATCCAGGACTTTGAAATCTGCCAGATTTTTCCGATCTACTTTGATCAGGAATTTGTGGCCATCTCCAACCTTGAGTTCGTCCAGTTCTATGACTCCGTCGGATGGAACCCGCCCGCCATCGATGGGGACTCGCAGGCGACTTTTCTCATCATAGTAAGTGATTTCGTAGTTCGCACCCTCAGCGGGTTCACCAGATCTCCTCACAAACGTGATCTTTGCTTTGCCTTCACCCTTAAAGTCTTTCGGAGATTTCTTGTCATACTTGACCGTAACGGTTTCATGATCTCCCGCTTTCAGCTCAATTGACTTTGATTCTGAAAAATGGGAATAAGATTGACGATCCCAAACCCTTCCCTTCTCACCTGCAGAGAACGAGATGCTATAGGAACCAGGAGCAAGATGATCCCATTCTGCGTTGATAGACTCTGCAGAGGTACTTCTTTCAGAAATGACGCCGACCATCGCCCCTTTTGAGCCACCATCAGTTCCTCGGGTTTCTATGGTGCGGCTTAGTAAGATATTGGATTCTCCAATACCAAATTCTTCTCTCTGTTCATCTGTGATTTCAAAGGAGGCACTGACTTTTCCCGTTTCGGGGATCGTCATCGTATATCGACCTTCCTCAAAATCATCGAGAGTCACGCCATTTGCACGGAGGTTATAGACCTGACCGGGATTGGAGTAGACGAAATAAAGCGGGTCTGTATCCGCTGGTACGGTAATTTTGAACTCGCTACTGGAAATCTTTTCAGGATTAAAAAGATTAATTTGGCCTGGATAATTTTCGAATTCCAGGTATCTCGGGATATTTGAGTGCACAAAATCCTGAACAGTAACTATTAATTGTTCTTCATCACTTATTGCTCCGCCAGCCGGATTGGAAATCTCAACAATATATTCGAGCCCCTTTTCCAGAGTGATAGAGACCTTCCCATCATCGTCTGGAAGTGCTGTACTTTGCTTCCCGAAGCCATATCCCTTTGCGGACGCATAGAGAGTCATCGACTCTGCCATTTTAAGGAGGGGGCTGGCGGACTTGTCAAAATGAACAATGCCCTCATCATTTGTATATAATGATTGTGCAGGCATCTCGTGATTTCTGATCATCAGTTTCGCCGTGACTTCGGCACCTGAGATTGGATTCCCTTCACCATCAACCACAGTAATTTTTGTATCTTTGGTTTTTTCTTTCTCTGCCTCTAGAGCCTGAGCACTAAATGGTGTTGTTGATAACATCCCCATACAGGTCAGGGCAAAACTCCCCGCCTTGAGCTGGCGGAGTCCTCGATTCTGAATATACCTCACAATTAACCTCTTTCTATTCTTGTTTGAGTCTAATATAAACAGATCCCTGTTTTTGTAAACAGGTTTGTTTCTCGATGAAAAAACGATCAGGTCCGTTCAGTCAGTTATTAGACCAATGCTTTTCGAGGAAGGGGTGATCTTTAACTTCATGGTGCTCAAAACCAGCTGCTGCCTCCAGAATGGTCTCCACGAAATCCAAAGAACCACCAAGAACAGGGCTGATCAGCTTTCCTGTGTCTTTTCTCAATTGATCAAGAGTCAGGTCATCAATGAAACGTTCATCATACTTCCGGAGACAGTTTCCGGGAATAAGAAACTGATCATAAAAAGGTGTGTGTTTGATGGTTTTTCCGATGTCTGCGCCTGTCAGCAAACCGGTCACATGGATACTCTCTCCGAATACAGTGTTCGTAACCGGAATGACATCGATCTTGATTCCTTTGCATTTTTCGCAAAGATTGATAATTCTTTCAAGCACGGGTGGACTGAGAGTAGAAGTGATCGCTGCAACACGCCATTCCTTGTTAATACTCGGAGGGAGAATGCGTCGCGCCTTATTGATGTCCTTATAGAAGTGATAGACCATTCCGACACCATTTTCCAGTTGGGGAAGGTCGGGGTACTTGCTATACGATGGTGCTTTGCGCCCGGCGATCAAATACCATTCGTCGGCAAGCATCGCGACAGGTTCTCCGTATTCTTCTTCGATCGCACGCAGACGGGGACGTATAGCTTTCAAGAATTTATTGGCGTAAACATTATCAACGGGTTTAAGGTCAGGAAGCCCGTCTCTCCACTTGGTCATCCCAAGAGGGACAATAGCGATACTTTGAACAGTGGGATAGAAGCCGAGTAACGTATCAAGGGTTCGGTCAAGCTCTTCACCGTCATTGTGTTCAGGACACAAAACGATCTGCGTGTGGATCTGAATTCTATTCTTGTGGAAGAACTCAAGGAGCTCAAGCATCGGTCGCGCTTTTTTCAAACCGAGCAGCCACTTTCTGATCTCCTCATCAATAGCATGGACGGACAGAAAGAGTGGGGAGAGCCTTTGCTCTGCTATACGTTCCAGGTCTGAATCTTTCAGGTTCATACCTGTTATATAGCTCCCCTGCATAAAGCTCAGACGATAGTCTTCATCCTTTACATAGAGCGACTTTCGCATGTTGTCCGGGAGCTGGTGGACAAAACAGAAGACACAATTGCAGCCACAATTCTGAGTGGTGAACTGCTCCACTTCAAGTCCGAGGAAATCTTCAGGAGTCTCTTTCTCAAGATAAACTTCCTGCTTTTCTCCTTCTTCTCGAGAATAGACAATTTCTACTTCTTCCTCTGCGCTGTGAAAAAAGAAATCAACAGTGTCCCTGATTTCATGATCATTTACTGTATAGATGATGTCTCCAACTTTGAGGCCTGCTTCTTCCGCAAGCGACCCTTCATGGACATAGGAAACTGTTACACCCGCGGGCATTTCTGCCACCGCCACGCTGGCAGGGATCGTCAGCTGTGGATCGTGCCGTGAGAGTCTTTCTCTCAGAGTTCTACTTTGCTGCTTTTTATCACTCAACAGAGATTCTCCGTCGTGCAATATTGCCCGCTTCATCACTGACAATGAAGGTGATCATCCCTGACTCGAGAGCTTCTTTGTCGAGCTCAAGGTTGAAGGTCTCTTCATTCTCATCGAAGTGGCCGTCCTCAGGAAAAACGGACTGAAGCTCCTTGAAGCCAACACGCCAAACCGCATGGTCGATTGGGCCAACCGCATCTTTGACTTCGACAACCAGACTCATCGAACCATCGGCGTCTTTCGTACCCGGTAGAGCTGTTACCTCAGGCGCTGTATGATCAATAATAAAGACTTCGGATTCAACTTCTGCTTCCATAGCTTCACCTGCAGAGTTTCCAAGCCTGTCACTCGCCACGACTTTAAGCCGATAGCGCCCATCAGGTATCGTGACAGTCTCTAGAACATACTTCTCGCCGTCCAGATCTTCTTCCATGGAGATCCACCTGTCAGAGGTAGCACTCCTTAAATATATATCATAAGAGAGAGGGTCGGTATTCGGATCGCTGCTCTTCCATGTAACTTCGAGAGTCGTTGGAGGCGCATCTGTAAAGGACTTCGGACGAGCTGCAGCAGCATTCGGATTTGCTGGCCCTTGCTGACCATTGCTCTTGGGCTCTTTGATTTCAAGATCCTTAAGCGTAGGGACTTCATTTCTTTCAGTATAATAGACCTTGATGAAATCAACTCCAGGAGATTCATTCCCGTCAGGTTCGAATGTCAGTCTATACTGGAGGAAGCGGGCTTTGGAACTATTGGTTGGTTGAGGCCCGGTACTCAGTTCCTGTTCATCAGACCAGTCACCCCAGAATTGGTCTGGATCCTTTGTGTTTCCCGTTCTTGTGGCGATAGTCACCGCTCCACTCTTACCCTGAACGATAGAATTCAGCGTGCCCCATTCGGCAATCCCCTTGGCGTCGAAGACCTGCGACTCGAAGTATCCCGGCATTCTTTTACTGGGCGAAATTTCATAGATCGCCGCTTCTGACCCAGTACCGGCCAGAATCTTTCCATCAGTGTTTTTGAGTACAGTGATATACTTGTCCTGGGCCACACCGAGGTGAGTCGTCTCTCCATTGTTTTCAATCCGATAGAGCTTTCCCTTTTCTCCTGCTGCAACAATCACAGAGGAATCACCCATCAAAGTAATCGCATGAATCGGAGATTCAGGAGAGGTCCACCATTCTTCCGCAAAACCGTCCTTATAGATACGGGCAAGAAAACTTGCAGGTCGTGGTTCCTGGTTGCCTCGAGGTGGCTGATTGGCCGGAGATTTTTCCAGAAGCTTCTCGTTGGGCGACCGAACACCGTTTACTGCGGCGACAATAGATCCGTCTTCCAACACAGCCGTGGCCCGGACTTCTTCCTGCTCAGGATCGAGGAGAATCCTGAACTCGCCCTCCTGATTCAATCGACCGACATACCCAGGTCCCTGAGTCGCCAGAATAAGATCTTTGCTTTCCGGATCATACTCTATATCAAGAATATTCTGTACTTCATCGAGAGTAAGAAGAGATTCTGTTGAAGCATCATCATTCACTTTGACCACCATCGCTTCACTGCCGGTAGCCGCGACCAGAGCGTCCCCCCAATTTTCCATATCCCAGACAATTTTCTGTCCGAGCGAAGAGACTTTTACTGGTTCTTCACCATTTTCAACTTCGTATAGATCACCACCTGGACTCGCGGCAAAATAGAGTGAGGAAGAGTCTTTCTTGTGAAGAGCGAAGATCGCTGCCTCTTCAAGTTCAAGAACGCTCTCTGGCTCCTGGTCTTTCTCCATCCGAAAGACTTTCCCTTTATTTCCCGTGCCCAGATAGACCGTGTCCTTGATCTGGTCAAGGTCCCAGACAATATCTGCATCAACGGTAGAAAGTCTCTTACGATAGTAGGGTGCTTCCACAGTGCCTTTTTGAGTCAGCGTACTTGTTGTAATGTCGCCGTTGCTGAAATCTGCAACCTGATCATCTTCAAAGCTTTGTGTTTTTTTTGCTGAAGCGTATCCCGGAATACTGATACACATCCCAACTGCAAATGCGAAAGCAGCCCCGAGAACCTTATTAGTCATGAGCGTCATCTAGATCCCTTTCAAATCAATATCTGAAGAAAAATGTGTTCATCATTTGTTGTGGTCGGTCTGATGCTTCTCCAACCGTAATAGACGTCTTACGATTGCCAACAACCATTCGGTCAAACTTCTGTGATTTCTCGTCGAGAATTTGAGCATTTGTTTCACTGAACTCGGTACCTTCTCTTGAGCTCGCCTTCATTACTTTTGTGATCGAATCGGGTAGCTGCGCCAGACTCTGTCCTCTGACAACTGTCTGACTTTCTGGATCGACCAGAAGTAGATAAACCTGATCGTTTGGATGTTGCACAGGTCTTTTCTCCACCAGATCATCAAAGCTGTCTATCTCTCTTAAATCCGGATTGAGTTGATATTCAAGACTTGTCCGACTATCACCATCCATCAGATGTATCTCATAACGTCCGTCTGGAAGGTCTTTTGGTAGCTTGAGTTCAAGAGGAATTTCAACAGGCTCTTTTCGCCAAAGCATATATGTTGCTTTTGCCCGGAAGGTATCTCCGGCCTGAAGGTCCGTACGATCAACCTGATACTCGTCCAGGATCATCATATCCATAACGCTTTCCATCACGACTTTTACATCAATGGTCTTTACGCTAACGGGCTCGAACCGGTTGTTCATGAGCGTCCCCAGGTCCTGCATCAGCTCAAAACCTGTGAACATACTCACAGATCCTGCACCTGAAGCGTAGGACTGGTGCTTAATCTCTCTGCCATCTTCGAGTGTAATCGTATAGGCAAAATCAAGTCCCATGGGACCAGAGGAGCGACTCGTTCCGTCCAGCGCCTCTAGAAAGCAGATTAACGAGAGGGTTGGGAGATAATTCCTGTTATTCCACAATTGAAAACTAAAGTCTCTCTTACGCCCCAGGTCTTCTGCATCAATAGATATAGACAAAGGAATCATTTTTGATCTTTGATTGAGTGTAGCACCCACAGCAGGGAGTCGATCTTCCCTGAGAGCTCCCACTTGATGTAGACTATTCCCCAGCTTGAAAGGACGAAGAAGTGAGGGAACAACCGTGATAACCTCGCTGATTGCGATCGGAGCATCAACAGACCCTAAGCCGAACATGGGATGACCAAACCCAACAAGGCGATCACCGTCCACCCATGTCGCTGTCCCTAACCCTGCCATGCGAAGATCACCATCGCAAAGAAGGACGCTGAATGCACTTCCATTTTCCGGCATCTTATCCGCATATTTTCCGCTATCCGGATCGGAGCCAGCTGCACCTGTACCTGCCATGTAGGGTTGAAAACCTAAAGGCGAGAAAGTTTCCTGAACAAGTTTTTGGACGCGTGTACTGCGGCTACTGACAGCCAGAGGCATAGACAAAGGCTGGAATGAACCGTAGTCTTCATCTTCGAGCAGCGAATCGAGACCAAACTTTGCCAGCTCTGCTTTGGAGACTCGGATTTCATCTCTATCTTGTGAAAATTCCCAGCCCCTTTCGCTCAGAGCTTTCTCAGCTTCCGGCCAATAGCTGATATTGGTAGGAAGTTCTTCTTCTGGCAAGTTCGGCTCTTCTGTAATGAGTGGCTGGACAGTCTTCATGCTTGTGACCGGCGTCACGCCGCATATACCGCGGACAGAGAAGCCCCAGCCGTAAGCAAGTGCTCCGATCATTTTGTCATCCACAAAGATAGGGCTCCCACTCATGCCCGCGACAACACCGTGTCCTTCGATGATGGGGTGCTTGGCCTCGACAATGATCATATCACCATCGGCGAAGGCGTTTTTCATGACGCCTTTCACTTCAATATCGAATCTTTCTGTCTCAACTCCGGAGAATACGGTCAGACCGTAGCCTTTCATACCGGGCTCAAGCTCAGAGGGCTTCAAGATCTCAAAGGGAAGTTCGAACTCTTCCTCTGCTGCTGAAATTTGCCCTCTTGTGGTTGAAAAGAGTACCACCAGCAGAGCAAGAATAAATCTGATCATATTCGCTTTCGTCCTGCTATTTTCTGAATCGTTCAAATACAAAGGTTTACTCCGAGTGAATGAATCCTCTCCAATTTCCGCAAGAACCTAAGGGAGCAGAGTTCGTGCTGCAAGCGGATGATCGAAGAAACAGCTATTTTGTGGGCATTATCGCCGGTCCAACGGCCAGTGGTAAGAGCGATTTGGCCATTGAAATTGCCCAAAAACATGACCTCGCAATCATTTCAGGGGATAGTATGCAGGTTTATAAAGGAATGGAAATCGGCACGGGCGCTGTCACACGAGAGGAAATGAGAGGCGTTGCCCACGGCCTGATCGGTGAAATTGACCCCACGGAACATTACCAAGCCTCCTCATTTATTGAATCCGCCAGGGAGGTGGCAGAGCGATTCTACAAGGAAAAAGGCAAACGATCACTCATTGCAGGGGGCACCGGGATGTGGATCCAATCACTGCGGGAAGGTCTCTTTGATGGTCCGGGAAAAAGCGAAGAGCTGAGAGCTAATTTACGTCATCGGATCGAAAAGGAAGGGCTCGGTGAAATCTGGAAAGAGCTTCAAGAAGTCGATCCAGAGATAACTAAACAGATTTCTGAGAACGATCCTGTCAGGATTATGCGCGCCCTGGAGGTTTTTGAGCTGACCGGCAAACCGCTTAGTGAATGGTATCGCGAAGATCAGGTACGACGCAATCAGCTGAAGAACCTTCTCCCTCTGGCGGTCATCACCTGGCCCAGAAAGCAACTGTATCAACGCATCAATCAGCGGGTTATCCGGATGATCGAGGCCGGGTGGCTTGAGGAAGCCAAGTATCTATACAGCTTAAACCTGCCTGACTACTCCCCCGCTAAAAAGGCTCTGGGATACCGACATCTGTTTCGCGTCCTCGAGGAAGAAATCACGCTGGAAGATGCCGTTGAGATTATTCAGAAGGAGACTCGACATTTTGCCAAACGTCAACTTACCTGGTTTAAAAAACAGCGAGAAGTTGTCTGGATTGAACCACCAGAAGTGAGCAAGGTGGAGAAAGCGCTGGGTCTTGCTTGAAGATAAATATCAGGCAGAGTCAGTGGAGTATCAAAACCGATCACAACACTTACATTCGCGAACTATCGATTCGTCGATAAACAGAAAGCTTCAGGGTATAGTAGGGAAAGCGTCGAAACTTGAGTTCCGCTTCAACAGGCTCACTCTCAGCCCACCCTTCAATTCCAGAGAACAAAGCTGTCAATTCATCTGACCATTCTTCTGTATCGACAAGAGCGATCTCGTAGCGTCGTCCACTGTCCTTTTGCTCCTCTGTCACTTTGATATGGTCGACAGGCAATTCAGGAAAAGCAAAGTATATATAGCGAACAAGTTCTGGGTTCCTTGTCAGGACAAAGAATGTACCTGTGACCTCCTGCTCATCTCGATAATCCTGGAGTGCCTTTATCAGCTGACGCTTCCCTACAAGGGGGGATAAAACATCCCACTCTGCCATCGACCCATCACGCTCTGGATCAAGACTCTTCATATACGATTCCCAGGTTGATCTCTCATGGGTCACAGGGATAACGGCGAAGCAGGCGATGGCAAGGATTGTAACGCTAGCGGCTTGCAATTTTCTGGAGATTCTGCCAGAAAAACGCTTCTGAATATCTTTCAAGACCGTTGGCGCAAGCACCACAGGGATGTGAAAGAGCAGCAGCGAGAGCAGTGCAAACACACCCCACTTCACAGGTACGAGTCCAACGACAAGAGCTGTGACAGCGAAGAGGATCATCGAGCTGGTGATGGTGATCGATAGACGCAGGTTTTTCAGACGCAAGTCAGCGTCTTCTGGACGCAGGCAGATAACCCGCCAGACAATGAGGAAGATGATCAGCGGATGATAGAGCAGAAACATTCTGTAATCATACCACTCGGCTCCGAAGATATACCCCATGAAAGGGACAAGGAAGCTGATCGCATAGGGCGACAGGTCCATCACTTTTAATGTCATTTCAGAATGGACCTGATCAACCACTCGCTTCATCCTTCGAGTGACACGAAAATAAACAAGGGCCGGCAGAAAGAACAATGGTGCGAGAATTATCTGGGGCAGACTCTTGAGAAAGAGAGAGCGATAGTTTTCTCTTTCCTCATCAACCTCTCCCTCGAAATCAGCATAGAGAAGAATGAGTCCACACAGACCAAAGATAACCGCGTTCAGAGACATCGAAATCTTTAAGAAGAAGGGCATGATTACAAGTGAAGCAGTACAGAAAAATGCAAGGCTTTCACTCTTCGTTTTTCTTTCCATAAGTCGGTATAGAATAATCAGAAGAAAGAGAGAGCAAAGATTTCCCGGGAGTCTATACAAGAAGAGTGACTCAACCCCTGCCTGATGACTCAATTTTGCGAAGAGCGTCAGAAACGGACTTGTTATGAAACCTAGTGATGTTATATAAGTCGCTTCGAATGGAGCTAACCCGTAGTCCTCCCGAATCATAACCGATGATCGATATACAAAAAGAAGGATAAGAAGAAGAACTCCGAGACCTCTGTAGGAAAAGGTTGTCTTCCCTTCCTTTGAAAACGAGAGAGCAGGAAGCCGATCATTGCAGTAAAGCACGGTTGAAGCGCAGCCCGCCCCAATGGATGCTCCGAAGAAGGTGTCCAACGGAAAATGCACCCCAACGTAGATACGGGAGAGAGCGACTGAAAAAGCGATCAAAGCAATTGGGATCGCGATGTATAGCTTTCGCCAAAAGAACCAGCAAAGAATCGTCGCCGCTGCAAAGCTGTTGGCCGAGTGGTTTGACGGAAAACTGGGCGAACGTGAATTTCCTCCCCCGGCCGGAAGGTTCACATTCTCCAGAACCCAGTAGGGACGGAGCCGATCAAAGGTCAGTTTGAAATCCTGACCGATCAAGTCGGCAAGACCAACGCTGATACCAAGAAGGACGATGGCCCAGGCAAAACGCTTCCCTCCGAAGATCATGGCCGCAATCGCAGCCACCATTAGAGGAATCTGAAACAGACCGAAATCCGTGATCGTAGAGAAATACCAATCCAGAGCGGGATGGCTGATCGAATCATTAATAAGCCGAAAAAGCGAGTAATCAAGCTGGATAAGCCAGCCAATGGGACCCTCGGGGCTGAAGAGCGAATTTACGGGTTCTGTCATTCGGGCGGAGGGCCTGCTCTAACTCTAGGATGGAATACGCTCAGCGCACCGTCGCTTCGCGTTGATAGGCTCAATACACCAAGCGGCTGAGAATCAACCAAATACTCGAGAAGGTCGTGGGATGAAACCAAATTGTTCCGTCTTGAAACAGGTCAAGTCTTGATAGCCACATGTACCAAGCAAAATGCGCCTTCAGGCGAGCCTGATACCTTGGTGCGATCTGAAGCGTTCAACAGATCGGCACCTGATCTGACAGTTTTCTGTCGCTAAACCATCAATCCAGTCATCAAGGCTGAATCAACTTCTCAAGGACAATTGAAGAAGGGGAGTATATACAACTTCTCCCGCGACCTTAATGACCGCGGGAGATCTTAATTGGATGAACGATGGTAAGAATAGATTAGTCGAACATGTTCCAGTCGCTCACGTCTGTTGTGCTTGGAAAGTCAATGCGATAAATTCCTGCATTGTTCGCATCAGCAACGATCAAAGAAATTGCAGGGTCCAGATTGTTCTCATCATAAACAACAACCCCTGATCCAGCATTGAACTCAACTGCCGTTACGCCGAGCGCTGCTTCGATGTCTGCAAATGTTACAGAGTAGCTGGTCGATCCATCCCAGATAACAAGTCCATTTGAGTCAGTGGCAATGATGTCGTCGCCCGGTGTGAATACGAGATTGTACCAATCTGTGTTAAGGTCCAGAGAAGTCCACGGGGCAGGAGTCACATCTGTAACGATCGGTGTTGAGGTAATGTTCTCGATTCGAACGATCTGGCCGTTACCAGTATCCAAAACATGAGGCTCGAATGCAGCGTTTACAGCGATCGCTTCAATTTCAACGTTTGCCTCGGTCCCAGGCATGTCTGCTGCCGTTACAGCGGCACTTGTTGAAGGTCCTGTCATGTCGACAAGAGTCACCTGCTCAACAGAGCCAAAGTCGTCATCCGTTGCAACGGCGTAAGTTGTTGTGTTGAGCTGTACGATACCACGCCATTGAGTAAGGTTTGCATCTGCACTGATAATCTCATCAGTGACGCCAGTCGTGACGTTAACAGAGTGCATCTCATTGTCTGAGAAGCTTCCGCTGTCGCGATCATCGCCGAAGTAGATCACTCCGTTGAATGAATCAAAATAGACACCCTGCTGAAAAGCGATGTCTGTGTCTCCGTCAACATTGCTGTCTTCGAAGTCGTTTGCACCAACGAGAGTGAGGTTATTGCTGGTAAGATCAATACTGACAAGAACTTCATTAAAGCCACTGGTAGCCAGGATTGCATAAGCAGTATCGTTTGCAGAGTCTACAGCGATTTGGGCGAAGTCTTCGGAATCTGCATCGCTGAAAACCGTCGACCCAGTTGCTGTGTTCAATGCTGCGTTGTCAGCAATCAGGGAGAAGCTCGGAGAGCTGTAATCCTGAGAATATGCTGGAACAACGAGAGCGGTTGCTGCCAAAAGAAAAAGTTTTTTCATAGGGTAAATCCTCGTTTTTTGAGAGAGTGTTTTTGCACCATTCAGGTGAACATTCCACCAAGAGCAATGCTGGCGCTCCAGTCAAGAGGCTTAGGGATCTGCCAAACAATTGTCATAAACATCAGGGTCTCAACGACCACAAGTTCGCTGCTTTTAACAGGATTATAGAGAAAGAAAAGCATTTATAGGGATTTGAGTTTATATTCGTTTACTACTTTCCTGCGATTTTTTCACCTCGAAACAATACTTGTGATAGGGACTCAAAGTTTATCCCGGAGCATCGTCGAACTTTGCGACTGGTTTAGGAGATGCACAGGCTCGTGAGCGGCATGATCACGTGTGAGTCTTTCCAAATACTGCTTCCAAACTTTTGCCCCTGAGTCAGCATTTGTCTATATACATTTTCATTAGTAAAGTTATCATAACCCTTCCCGAAGGAGGCACAAAAGCTAATATACGCCCGATGAAATGAATCACCGGGCGTACGTGAGAGAGAAGGAAGGAGATGAAAAAGGTAATCTAGTAAGGATTATTCGGCGAATAGAAGTTGTTCTGTGTACCGTCTATACTCAACTGAGTCGTAGTCCCAGTATTAGCCCCCGTGTTTAAATTGAAGGTGTCCCCAACTGAGAGTTCCGTTCTCAAGACATTCTGATAAATGACTTCTGAGCCGCACTGAACCTGATCACGAGTTGTCTGATTGTCTTCTCTAAGAAC
The DNA here is from genome assembly GCA_964437365.1 of uncultured Candidatus Sumerlaeota bacterium. Classification (GTDB taxonomy): domain Bacteria; phylum Sumerlaeota; class Sumerlaeia; order SLMS01; family SLMS01; genus CAYTGM01. Next base: position 166,847 of record CAYTGM010000003.1, read on the forward strand.
ATAGACATTGAAGTCACCATCTACGTGGCCAACACCATTACTATCGATAAAGAACGATGTGTCTTCATCAATACCGAGTCCTGTGATGGCATTGCTTGTTGGGTTAAGTCCGTTTTCTCGTATACGAGCCATAAAGACTGCTAACCTTCCCATGCGATCTCGCTGCTGAAAATGTGAATCTGTAATGACATTATCGAGAATCGGAAAAGAGAGGAAGTTCGTTGAAATATTCATGTACTGATGACAAGGATCACTGACGGCCTCTGAGCTGTAGATCCCCAGTAACCCATCAGGGTCGTAAATGAATTCACCAAGGACGGCGTTCCCGGCTGAGATGCCTCCCACTACTCCACCTTTGTTATAGACGGACATAATAGCATCTTCCGTGAGTGTCCCCTGCCAGGCGTTCAAATAGTCAGACTGGTCTCCACCGGCAATCCAGACCATCTCAGCGCTTTCGATGGCCCACTGAACGTAGGTACTATTGGCTTTTGATACTGAGTCGACGATCAGTGTCTCCACAGAATCAGGGTTAAGTAAGCCGTTCAGATAATCGTTATAGCCATCTGACCCACTCGTTCTAAGAACAACGACATCACCGCCTTCAACAATAGGTTTCGCGCGATTCGTAAAGGCTTCGCTGATATCGAAGTTGCCGCCCATAATCAAGAGTCCGGGACCTGAGAGTGGTGCTATACATGCATCATCCATATTGCCGGTTTGATAGACTTTCAGTGGTCCGGGTTTGGATGGTCGTGGCCCATAGTTGCAATCACCGGCAGGGGTAGGCGAAGGTGTTGGAGTAGCTGTAGGAGTAGGTGTCACGGTAGGAGTTGGAGAGGGGGAGGCTGTCGGTGTTGGGGTTGGAGTCGCGGTAACCGTTGGCGTTGGAGTAGCCGTTGGAGATGGGGATGGCGTAGGAGTAGGATTTGATCCCTCTGGGAAATTGACAACGAGGTCGTAAGACCCTTTACCGCGATAGGACTCAATTTTGACCCAGTACCTTTCAGCTATGGTAGCGGTATAGCTTCCTGTTTCCGGGCTTGATGAAGTTTCACCGCTCGCGACAAAGGTACCCGAGGATTTGTAAAGAAACCAGTCGAAATCATCTCGGTGATGGTGGGACAGGGAGATATCGATGCTACCCGGACCAGAAACATCAAAGTAGAACCAGTCAATATCTGTTCGATTGGCAATATCCCCTTGGACAGGGACTCCATCACCGAGGGGTCCGTCGGCCTGGCTTTCCGAATCATTGTTTTCTGTTTCAGAAGTGATCTGTGCAGAGATCGGTGCCGCCAGCAACATGGCGGCTAGTGTGAGAGCGAAGGATCTCATGGAAACATCCTTTTTTGTTTAGATTGTATAGATGCACCACAGGCCAGTCCTGAAATCAAATAATTTTTTGTAATTTTTGAAGCTACCAAAATTTTCTTTTAAATTCACACCGGTCCAACCGTCTCTTCAGAGTACCGGAAAACCTCAAAACCTGCACAATATCAGCTCTATAAGGTGCTTTACGTCATTCGATAATGTGAATGATTGGCAAGTCGCTTCTACCTCCCTTCGATGAGAGCCGCGCCAAACCACATTCTGCATTTTTTCCAGATTATTGAAAATACAACTTAACCAAGATCACTTACTTGAATGACCTGGACAATAATCACCTATCGTCGATAAGAGAGAGACCATCTGGCTAAAATAAGGAAAGAGCGGCGAGTCCCCATGGAATCACCGCTCTTGATTTAACGCGTATGGCCTTATTAAAGGTACTTATGGGCCAAGACGATAGACGTCGCCATCACTTACCGTTCCGTTTGTTGGATCGTAAGCGAGATCCTCAAGGAGGATGCGAAGTCCACCACCGGCCTGGACCGTTGAAATGAGAGCTGGGTCGGTTCCTTCAATGACGTGTATAACGGCGCGCTCATTGATATCACCCATTCGTGAGGGGCTCTTCGTATCGCTGAAAGTAGAAAGGGGATTAGGGTTTGTCGTTCCTTTACCGTTGGCATCGAGCACATCGGCATCAGGGCCGAAGCTTGTTATGATATAGCCATTTCCCTGACTTTTTGCGGGACGATAGGCATAGGTCAGATTCCCACCGGTCTGAAGTGCGAATGGATCGAGTGGAACCGATGTCGTATAGGCAATCGGTGTGGTGATTCCGAAGAATGAGGAACCAACGACTCCTGAGCCTCCTGCGCCTCCGCGGGTTCTGAATGTGTAATAGCCTGGAGCGAGGGGTCCCAGGAAGTTAGAGATTTCCTGCGGATAATTATTCGGATTGTCTGTTCCTTCAGGATACCTGTTATGATCGATGCGGTAAGATTCGACCGCAACGGTGAGGGTACGCAGGTCGGACTTAACGCGTGAGACTTTGGAGCGTGTCTGAGCCTCGAGGAAATTCGGGACCGCGATTGCCGCGAGGATTGCGATAATAGCAACGACAATGAGAAGCTCAATGAGCGTGAAGGCGTGTCGTTTCATTGTGAAATTCATAAAGTCATCCTAATTACTGAGGTGTTCTATTGCTGCGGGCGTGGTAATGGCCAGTTTTTCTTTGGCATGTCAAACACAACTTTGGGTGAGTTGATATTTTTTTTAATAAACATGTTTAATGATGCTTTTTCAATGAAACCGTCGGCAACTGCCTCTTTGACCTTGCACGCCGCCCTGCTTCCCACTCATTTGAGTCCGAACAGAATCAGTTTCACCTCTCGAAAGGCATATTATGATTTTCAAAAAAATCGCATCCAGCATTCTTGCTCTTGGACTTATGGCGTCCTTAGCAACCTCTCATACCGTTTCAGCGGAAGAAAAAGATTCTGAAGAAACGATGGCTCCTGAGAAGATTGTTGTCATTTTCCAGAAGCAGAAGAACCCAAAGGAGCTGCAAGCTGCAGCCGATAAGGTCTCTGCGGCGCTGGAAGAGAAGATCGGCATCCCTGTCGATATCGTGATTCCATCGAGCTATGGAGCGAGCGTCCAGGCTCTCGTCAGCGAAACGGCCCATGTTGCTTACCTGAGCTCGATTCCCTATCTGTTGGCGAAGAACGAAGCTCCCGTGGAGATCATCCTCGCAGAAGAGCGTGATGGCCGCACGGACTACGATTCAGTCTTCGTTGTGAAAAAAGATTCACCCTACCAGTCACTTGAGGAGCTCAAAGGGAAACGAATGATGTTTACCTCTCCTACCAGTACATCTGGTTATGTGATGGCCTACTCTCGTCTCGTAAATGATGGTTTTCTTGAACCCGGAGAAAACCCCGATCAGTTCTTCTCAGAGGTCAATTTTGCCGGAGGCTACGATAAAGCCTTGCTTGCCGTTCTGTATGGTCAGGCAGATCTTTGTGCCGTAAGCGACTATACCATGGAGGGTGAAAAGGCAAAGGTCTATCTTCCTGATGACAAACGTTCTGAATTGCGTGTCTTAACAGAAACTCCAGGCGTACCCACACATCTGATTGCGGTCAGGTCTGATCTTCCACAAGAGATAAAGAGTCAGATTAAGGAAGCGATCCTTTCTATTTCAGAGAATTCGCCAGAGCTCCTCTCTGATGTCTACGGTGCGGCAAAGTTTGTTGAAGTCGATGAAGAGGAACACATCAAAGGAGCTGCACAGGCGATCAGGAATACAAAACTGGGTGTTAAAGGTCTGGTAAAGTAAAAACCATTGTCCGTAGAGATGGAACAACAAGAAGAGAAGACTGAAACGAAAGGCGCATCACTTCTGGTGCGCCTTGATTCTATCTCTGTGTATTTCACGAAGGGATCGCTGCCTGCTCTCTGCGATACCAACTGCTCTATACATAGAGGTGAGTGTATTGCGCTTGTTGGTCCATCAGGAGGAGGAAAGACAACCTTCTTGCGTCTTCTTGAAGGGAGCGTCCAGCCAAGCTCAGGTTCAATAGAAGGCGCGATCAGGAGCTCTTTAATCTATCAGGACCTAAGACTGGTTCCAGAGCATTCGGTACTTCGGAATGTGTGTTATGGTTCTCCGTCAGAGTTCTCCGTGAAGGATTTATTCCTGGGTCTTCCCAACGACTTGAAGGGCCGTGCCATGAAGCTCATCCGGGAGGTGGGTCTGGAAGCATATGCTCATACACCGGTTGCACAACTTTCTGGGGGACAGAAACAACGTGTAGCGATCGCGCGGGCGCTGTGTGCGGAACCAGATCTACTTCTTGCCGACGAGCCAACTGCAGCTCTCGACCAGGAAAAGGGGACACGTATTCTAGACCTGCTGGCAAAGCTTCAAAAAGAGTATGGCTTTGCCCTCGTGCTGGCGGCACACCATCTTTTCGATTCTTCCCTGAAATTCGAGCGTCGCTTCACAATGGAAGAGGGAAAACTCAAAGAACAATACGGTGAGATCGACCAGGCCAAAGAGAACGAGGGCTCGACTATACAGCCCCTGGCATCAGATGACCAGGACCGCATCCTTGATGAAAACGTTCAAAGAAAAGGTCTGCAAAGAAAGCTCCTGATTTCAGCGGCAATCGTGGCAGCAATTGCAATATCAGCATGGCAATTAAACCCGTCCGGACTGATTATAGGAAGTGCTGGCGAACGAGTCGTTGACCTGATAGAGAAGTCTATCCCAGACAACATGGAGGCATTAAAAAGCCTTCCATGGTCCACTCTTTTCAGTTCTCTCTTGGAGACGATATACATGGCTGTTCTGGGGACAGCGATCGGGATTATCGCCTCTCTTCCTTTATCTATACTGGCAGCAAGACAAGCGGCTAACAAGACAATAAGGTACCCGGTTCGTTTCCTTTTAAATGCACTAAGAACCATCCCTTCAATCTTTCTCGCCCTCATATTTGTTTCTATCGTAGGACTTGGACCTGTGGCAGGGGTTCTCGCATTGGGTGCCTATTCAGTGGGGTATCTGACCAAGTTCTTCTATGAGGCTATCGAGAATGCCGATGACCGCCCAGCACTGGCTATACAGGCATTAGGTGCTGGAAAGCTGAAGGCTTTCCTTTGTGCTATACTTCCTGCGGCTCGTGCTTCGATCGTTGGGTCCTGTCTATTTGTCTTCGAATACAACGTACGCTCTGCGAGTATATTGGGTGTCGTGGGTGCTGGAGGAATCGGTCAGGATCTCATGTATCACTTTGAATGGCGTGAATTCGATGCTGCTTTTGCAGGGCTGGCAATGATTCTCGTTGTTGTTATCGCTTTGGACCTGATTTCCCAGTGGTGGCGCAGAAGCCTGACGAAGCAGCGCGGTTCGTGACGCGCTCATGCATCACGTGTTACTCATGCAAGATCGAACCGTGTGACTCGGATCAGCAAGACAGAGTTTAGCTCCCATTACAAACCGTTGAAGTCCCCTCAGGTCTGAACCTCAGGTTTCCTGATCGAAATGATTGCGAATCCTAAAGACAGGTAGGCGAACTTCAGTTCACGATACCTGAATCGAGGAGATTTCCCGCCAATGGGAGAGATCTTGGGAGGGGGAAGAGTAGTCCCAGGGTTATTTTTTTAAAATGAACGACCGCCACCTTCACACCGTCATGCCTGATGTTGAGCCAATGTCGCCTCAATGGTGGCATGATCACGATCATACCTCCATCATCCCCCCATTACCCCGACATTGAGCCTACCCCGGCTTGAAGGTCTGTTCCTCATGAGAAGCCCGACCCGCGGATCATCTCCTGTACAAGGCGCCCAAATGAATAAAACCCAGATGGATAGATGGAATCACCTTCAATCATGCCTATCCGAACCGGGAAAATAAAGAAGTCCCCGAAGAGATCTCCGGGGACTGACTGTTGTCTAAACCAGTAGGTTTACGCTCTACTGAGACATCATCAACAGCTGATTTACTCTCAGACTCTCGAGTGAGACGGAAACGGTAGGATCGGTTCCATGAGCTGAAGTAGCAAGATAATCAAAACTGAAAGTCCAGTTTTCCTGATCAATCTCCATCGGAGCTTCGAATATCAGATAGTACGACTTAAGCTCCTGATCGAGAGGAAGCTGACTTTCGCGTCCGGCAATCGGCTCTAGATTGATATACTGACCAACCTTATAGCTGGACTCATTGATACGAAGCCTGATGACAGGAAGGAGAGTAGGGTCCTGTGCTGCCGATCGCAGATCAAAGCGAACGATATACGTTTCGCCTCCGTCTATTGGCTGATTCGTCTCGAGTCCCCAGAATCCGAACACAGGATCCTCGATCGTGGCCGCATTTGGACCTGATATCGTCAGACCAGATGAGCCTGAGAAGAACTGTGGAGATACAAACGGCTGAGGAGCATTCTGCGTAAACCCTTGAGTTCCTTGAGTCAGGTCAAGCTCAACAATTGTCTGCCCTGCATCGAGATTCATCGGACCCAGGTTTTCTATACGCGCGCTTTCAAGGCTCAAGGTAGGAGTGGCGGCGTTCAAGGCATCAAAGTTAAGGCCATCAAAGCTGAGTAAAAACTGATCGAGCGTTGGAGATTGGAAAAAATGAAAGGCGTATTCCTGCATGCCATTTATACTGGGTGAAAGACTTCCGTCTCCACTCGAAGTGAATGTCATAACATCTCCCTTGATGAAATCAGAGCTGGAGGCTCTTAACCTCACCGTTGGCGCAATTGCAGGGTCATTGACATCTGACGATACAGTATATTCCACTCGATAGGTTCTGTTATCCTGAATCTCACCCTTCAGCTCTATACCAGGTTCATCATCATCCAGCAGGAATGGCGGAGATTCCCAAAAGGCAAAGCTGAGCTGGTTATCTGGAAGTGAAATATCAAGTGAGCCATTGGAAGAGTTCGGCGTGGATGCTGAAAATTCAGATGGCGACATGAAGGTCCACGCTTCATCTCCGGTATCAAACGTATATTCGACCTCATCAGGTCTTACTGCATCAATGCGTGTGACTGTAGAGTCATCATCCTGAATAAGTAAGAAGGGTTCTTCGAATCCTCGCACTGCGAATATGTTCCGAACGTTACCCTCACCTATGAAAGGAAGTTCATATGTATACTCAGGTAAAACATCATTGTTTAGATCAAGTCCGATTGTATACTGCCCTTCATCCAAAAGGCCATACACACTCTCAGAGGCAAACAGCAGATCTGAAAAGAGCACGGAATTCGGCGGGCCAATTGCCAGGACGTCGACATCAGAAACTCCGGTAGCTGCATGGACAGCGCGAGCGCGGAAATCCCCGGCCGGCGGAGCACTGAGATCATCTTCGAGTAGCAGCCCCTCAATCGAGCTCAATTCATTAATCACGGCTGCTGTATAGAATTCGTTCTCGACCACAGGTAGGTCAGCGAGATTAAGTACACTGTTTGCCAGAGGATCTCCAGCCGGTACAATATCAATCGTGACCGCATCAGGATCTATGGAAAAGTAGCTTGAGGCATTCGTAAAGAAGACGTTTGTAAGGACGGGGCCAACACCATTGATATAGATATCTACGCCCTCCGCGTCAGGTGATGCATGGAGAAAGCGTATGCTGCTGCTTGGGTCTGCGGGAATAATGGTTGTCGAGCTGTCAGGAAAGACTGCAAAGAGGTAAGGACCAATGACATCGTCACGAACAGCAAAGAGGTCTATAACGGGTCCCTCGGGGATGTTCGGCAACGAAAATCTAAATTCTGAATAGGAGTCATTGTTCGCATCGAGACCAAGTCGATATTCTCCTTCAGGCAATTCTGTAAAGCCACTTGTGCCGCCAAAGGGGAGGTCCGGAATCAGAATGTTCTCGTCCATGGAGGTAACGTTCAGAACATCAACCTCACCAACCCCGTTTGCGGTATGAATCGCTTGAACGCGAAAGTTTCCAGATGTGCGGGGACTATAATCATCCTCAAAAGCCCCACCTTTTATATTTGCGGCCAGATCATAGGCATAGGCTGTGTAGTTCTTGTCTGCTTCAACAGGGATATTAGGTAGATTGACAACAGATTCAGTGAGAGGGTCGCCTGTTGGAACAATATCAAATGTCCGGCTTCCGACAGGAACCGCGAAATAGTTTGATACGGCCTGGTAGGGAACGTCGCTGAGAAACGGGCCTTCACCGTCCAGGTATATATCAACGTTGGGCGCGTCTGGGGAAAGATGAGCAACACGAACCTGTGCAACTGGATCAGGGGCAATTAGTGCCGTTGTATTATCATAGAAATTTACGAAAAGCTTTGGAAGTTCCTGATCTATAACAACAAAGACAGTGGCTGAAGTAAGCGCTGGTAGATCCGGAAGGGAATAGATGACATCAGGAAGCAGGTCGTCATCCGTATCTAATGCAATTGTATATTGTCCAGCCCCGGGTTGGGTGGTAATTGCAGATCCAAAACTGATATTCTCAGCCCAGATATCTAGTGTGCCTGACGTAAGGTTCAGGAGGTTAACATCTCCAACACCTGGTGCAGTATGATAGACAGAAAGAGAAATGCGTCCTGCCAGGATTTCTGCTGGCTTAACTGCAGTATCTACGAGGCCTTTGATGCTTTCAACATTATCATATGCCACAAAGGTATAGAGTTCATCCGCCATCAGGTCAAAATTGTCGATAGGTAGGACAGACGAACCAACACCTTGCCCCGAAGGAACAACATCAATGTCATATTGTCCGGGAGGTGCTTCAAGTATATCGCTAACATTTAAATATTGTAGATTGGTAGCAGATGTTATCGCATCGTTTACAAAAACATCAACTGGTCCAGCGTTGGGTGACAGGTGAAGCGCACGGTACTGTCCTGATTGGGGTGCTCCTGCAAACGATATTGCACCAACAAGGGTGGCAGACAAGCACAAGATGCCACTGCGAACTTCTCTAGCAAGGAAATTTGGTTTCTGCATCCATTAGCCTCCAAGAATTGTGATCAACTGTCTAAAATAAGACGGTAGTTACTTGAGGGCAGATGTCATGCCGTTGATGAAAAGTTCTTTCTCAGTATTGTATGATCAAAATGTCAGTTGATTATGGATTGCTGGTTGCTGGTTTTCCCGATAGAATTCGGAGATGTGCGACCACAGGAGAGATAGCATGTCCCATAAGCGGGCTGTGTGATCACATACTTACTATACACTTAAAGTGGTTCATTACCCATACCAGTCGATGAAACTCTTCAACTTCTTCACGATCTTCGAGAAGGCGTTTCCATCGAGGTATGCCTGCTCCCGTTCATGCTCAAGACCGTATAGAACGAGGCCAACACCAGTTGAATAGATCGGACTTGAAACACCACCAGACAAACCTGAAAGACCTGCTGGCGACCCGAGCTTGCAAGGACGGTTAAATATTTTTTCCCCGAGTTCGCATATACCTGATTGCAGAGATGTACCGCCTGTAAATATAACACCTCCGTACACCTGCTCGTATGCAGGATTCTTTTCAAGCTTATCTTTTACCATCAAGAGCATCTCTTCCATACGACTCTCGACAATCTGACACAGGAACTGTCTGTTTTCAGTTATTTCACGCCCGATAACATTCGCACTTGCCTTAATCGGTTCAGAGGGATCTATCAAGTGAGGGAGACAGTGACCTTCGTTCTTCTTAATATTCTCAGCATCGTAGCGGTTGATCTTAAGAACTTTCGAAATGTCTTCTGTGATCGAGTCACCACCAAAAGGGACAACCCCCGTATAGCGCACCATTCCATCGACCCAGATGGCGATGTCGCTGGTACCTCCACCAATATCAATCAATACCGTTCCGAGTTCTTTTTCTTGTGGTGAAAGGACGGCGAGGGCACTGGCCAGTGGTTCAAGATAGATGCCTGCAACTCGATAACGAGCCTGGCTAACAGCTCGGATAATATTCTGGGCAGACGTAACAGCAGCGGTGACAAGCAAGACCTCTGCTTTAAGTTTTCTTGAAGAGAAACCTATAGGATCGATGATTGGCCCATCATCAATGATAAACCTTTGGGGAATCGTGTGCAGCACTTCCCGTTCTACAGGAACCTGGTTCTCTATTGCTTTGTCAATCACACGTCGTATATCGGATTTTGTGATACCTCGCTCGGGGTTATTTACATCTGTTTCTGCGCTCAGCTGGTGGCATTGAATGTGTCCTCCCGCGATACCGACAAAAACATCTCGGACACTGACCCTTGCAATATCTTCGGCCTTGCGAATAGCTATGCGGATAGAATCAACCGTTTCCTCAAGGTTAATAACAACTCCGCGACGAAGTCCCTGGCTGGGAGTAGATGCGACGCCGAGGACCGTAACTTTTCCGGAAGGGTCTATCTCGCCAATAATCGCACAGATCTTGGTCGTTCCTATGTCTACACCGGTGAAGATTTGCTTTTCTGTGGGGAGTTTCATAGGAACTTTCTTTGATGGGCGGTGATCATTGTCTCCGTCATGAATCGTGTCGTTTTTGAGTTTGCCCAGCAAGTCAGGGAATGACATAAATTTGATCCAGCTCTAGTGTGTAGATTGACTTTCAGAAGACTCCGCTTCAGCGAGTTCTATTGAAAGATTTCGTTTAATTGTGACGAACCGATCTGAGAGAAGCACAGCTTCTTTGATCGACTCCGCATGGCTCTGGTTCAGCGCCAGCACTTCAACCATCGGACCCGTTTCTGCGGGGGGTCGGTACCCGCAATGATATCGAGCACCATCTTCGAGGACAAGAGTCAGTCCTTTCTCTCTTTCAAAGTGATACTCGCTGATGCGTTTGTGTATAACAGGAGAAGCTTTCGATATGACCTGATCATACCTTTGAATAAACTTCATCTGATCGGCAGGCAGGCTCACACCCCGCTCTGCAGAGAAGTCTGAGAATCCGGTCAGGACAGGCAGATCATTATTTTGAAAATCACTGACAGTTGCTGCAGAGAAAACATACCCTTTGTTGTCGAACACAAAGTTTCCGTGACTTGAAATCAGTATTCCTTCCGCTTCGCGCTCTTTAATGAGAACTGAGAGCCCACTGGGCCATCGCTTTTTAACATCTGCGTCAAGGATTTCAGGAAGGGCTACCAGTGAAGCCTCCAAATGATGGGCATCAACGAGGCCGGTACTGACACCGAGTTCAACCCCTGATGACTCTCGAAAATGCCTGGCCAGGTGGTCTTTGCTGAGCCGTTCATTGCCGCGAACATCAATACGGCTGAGAAGGAAGTATTCTGACTGATTCATGAAGTTTACAAAGGCAAAGCCCCCTGTGAGGAGGATAAGCGTCATGGTCAAAGTCGTTGGGAAAAACCGAAACCTGGCGAGAAGGAAGAGCAGTTTTTCTGTGAAGGTCCGAGGGACAGGGGACCGATGGGCCAGTCTTCTGACCATTCGGCTATGCGATGTTTTCGAACGAGATGCTTTTGGCATGTCAATCTATCTGCTCAACTAAGAATCGCTGTTGTTAGAGGTCCTCCGACAATCTGGACTTCAAGATCAAGTTCTATATTCGTCTTTGCTTTCACGATATCTCGAACCAGCGTAATAAGAGCGAGAAAGTCTTCGCCAGTGGACTCACCTTCATTCACAATGAAATTGGCATGTCCCTGGTCTACCATAGCCGACCGGATCCGGTAACCTTTAAGTCCGCAATCATCGATCAGCTTTCCGGCGCTGACTGACTTTCCTGATGAGTCTTTCGGATTCTTGAAAATGCAACCCGAAGAAGGGATATGGTATGGCTGATTGACCTTCTTGGATTTGAACTCCTCGATTCGTCTATCCGCTTCAAACCGTTTGAGAGGTTCGAGTCGGAAATCTGCTTCGAGCAAAATCGCATCACGAAGATCCGAATGCCTGTAGGAATAGCGAAACTGATTACGTTTGACGCACGCAATGAATCCCTCTCGGGACATGAGATAGACGGAATCAACAAATTCACAAAGACCCCAGTTGCCTGCGCCTGCATTTCCGGCGAGTCCTCCCCCAACGGTTCCAGGAACCTGGGTAAGAAACTCAAAACCCATTAGATTACACTCGTGTGAAAACCGAATGAGCTTTGGGAGCTGAACGCCTGCGCCTGCTCGAATGCAGTTATCATTCAGTCTGGTTATTGTGGAAAAGTTTCTGCCTAGTGAAATGACTAAACCATCAAAATAGCTCGTTGCAAAGAGTGTATTCTTCCCTCCACCGAGCATGAAATACGGGATATCAAGCTGTCGGGCACGAAGAAGTAGCTGACGCAAGGCGAGCGGCGATTCCACACTGGCGAAGAGCGCAGCGCGTGCCTGCATTTTCATGGATGTCTTTCTTGTCAGTTCAAAGTCCTGAAAGAAAGTAATTCCGGGATGGTGTTGAAGATCAGAAAATTCGTTGATCCAGTCACTGGTTAGCATAAGCAGGTGCCTCCGAAACAGCGGTGCGAATTAAGAACGGGACAGGAGGTCCGATAGGTTGGTGACAGAACCTGCACCGAGCAAAAGAACAATGTCATCCTTTTTTATTCGTTTATAGATAGATTTCTTAATGTTTTTAAAGTCAGAGATGAATTCCGAATCTATATTCACTTTTGAAATCTCCATGCTCAGTGATTTTCCGTTTATATCAGGAATTTCTTTCTCGCCTGCAGCGTAAACATCCGTAACAATCAAGTGGTCAACACCATGGAGCGAAGGCGCAAAATCGTGAAAAAACTCAGCTGTTCGTGTATATCGATGGGGCTGAAGCACAGCATAAAGCTCACCGCCCCGTTCACGAGCAAGCAACCGGGCCGACTTGACCGTTGCTTCTATCTCAGTAGGATGATGAGCATAGTCATCTACGATGAGAAACCCTGCCTCGCTTTGCGATTTTGTAAATCGACGACGAACACCCTGAAAGGTATTCAAAGAGTGTGTTATCTTCTTGAACTCAGCCCCAAGAGACAGCGCGAGCGCGATAGCTCCTGTAGCATTCGATGCATTGTGCCTTCCCGGAACAGCAAGTTCAACCTCACCAAGGAAATTCCCAGACTGATAGATAGCCAGCTTTGTCCCTGTACCTGACTCCTGAATGATCTCGCCGTAAAAGCAACACTGGTCATCTTCAAGTGAATAAGGAATAAACGCACCTTTCGCGCGTCCCTGGAGTTTCTTGATTCCGGGATCGTCCACACAAACAACCAGTTTGGAAGACCCGTTCAGAGATGAGATAAACTCCTCGAAGCCCTGATACATGAGTTCTTCAGTCTTCCAGTAATTCAAATGTTCAGGTTCGATGTTTGTGATGATGGCGTGGTTACGAGGCAATTTCAAGAAACTGCCGTCACTCTCGTCAGCTTCTGCTACTGCGTACTGTGAAGTTCCGACTCTGAGATTGCCATTGAACTCATCAACCTTACCACCAACGAAAGACCAGGGATCGAACCCCGCCGCCTCCAAAAGCAACGTCAACATAGCCGTTGTTGTTGTCTTACCATGGGTACCAGCAACCAGGATTGATTCCTTCGTCTGAAGGAAAAGCCCGAGCATTTCACTGCGGTGTAGCAGGGGAATTCCAAGCTGCTCGCCCTTCAGAATCTCAGGATTATTCATGGGGATTGCTGTTGAATAGACAATCGCGTCTACCGGATTGAGATTATCTTCATGATGCCCCTCGTGTAATGTCGCTCCCTTGGAAATCAGGTCCTTTCCTTTCGTCAAATCAATGTCAGAGCCACTGACCTTGACGCCTTCATGTAGCAGTGCATGGGCAATAGGCATCATTCCAGCCCCACAAACACCGAGAAAATGTGCAGTCTTGAGCTGTCTTCCCTGCCCTTTTACAAGAGAGAATTCTGAGACATCAGTGGGTGCAATATACGACATTTATCTATACCTTGGTGATAGTGATGCGGATTCTGAAGATTTCAGTTGGAGATGACTGACTATTGTTTCGGCAATCTGCTGGGGAGTATCAGGTCGATGTGTCGCCTTGAGTGCCTTGCCCATCCCTTCACGTTTCGCGGAATCGACGAGGAGAGATCGGACCTCTTGCACAAGCCTCTCATCATCAACTTCATTTTCAGTGAGAACAATGGCGCCACCCCTTTCAGCAACCCATTCCGCGTTAGCAAGTTGATGATTATCTTTCGCGTAAGGATATGGAATCAGGATTGCAGGAACTCCGGCTGCAGCCAGATCAGCGATAGACCCTGACCCTGAACGGCTGATCGCCAGTATACATGTACCTAGTGTCATCGGTATATCACTGTCATATTGCACAAGTTCAAGCTCAGCAGCAGGTTCAACTTCCTTCGACGCACCTGAGATCAGTTTGAAAGTCAGGTGTGGAAAATCACTCTTGAGAGTTTTGGCAACAGATCTGAAACTCTCGTTCAAGAAGGATGCACCCTGGCTCCCACCAAAACAAAGAACCGTGTTCTTTTCCTCATCACATAGAACGGCATTCCTCGCGGGATTACCTAAATCTTTAACATTTGCTCCCTTGCACCCTTCCATTCCTGTGAAGACAACTCGCGCAAATTTTCCAAAGACCCTGATGACGCGACCTGGGATGCGATTTGATTCGTGCAGAAATATCGGGATACGAAGGAGAATGGCTGCAGTGAGGGCAGGAAAACATACTGCTCCGCCCATCGCTAGAACTCCTGCTGGCCTTCTGATGAAGAAACTTTTCAAGATGGTGAAAAAGTCTCGTATGAGTTTGACGGATCGCACAAGGCTGTTGCCTCGGTTATCCAGTTTCAGAACCGTTGGCGATATACCATTCGACTCGTAGATTTCCCACTCAATGGTCCGAGACCCGCACAGGTAGTGTACCTCCAGGTCCTCATTCGCTTCACTTAACCTCTGGCCAATGATGATCCCGGGGATAATATGTCCGCCAGTTCCCCCGGCTGCTATGTAGAAGGTCTTCGCCACTTTAGAAAGCCTCCTTGGCGCCGTTGGATTGAAGCGTATAGTTTCCGATACTGATCAGTATGGCAGCACAGGCAATACTTGCGAGGAGAGATGAACCACCGTAAGATATGAAGGGAAGAGCGATGCCTTTGGTTGGTGCGAGGCCAAGTACAACGAAGAAATTCATGAAGGCTGCCCCACCTACGATCATGGTGCAACCTGCCGCTACCATGGCGCTAAAGTAATCCGGAGCCTTATAGGCGATTCTAAACCCGGTAAAGATAAAGGCACAGAAAAGTAAACAGACAGAGGTTGCGCCTAGAAGTCCGAGTTCTTCGCAAATGATGGCAAAAATAAAGTCGGTGTGCGATGCATTCAGGAAGTGATATTTCTGGTGGCCGTAACCCAGACCTGATCCGAAAACGCCACCCGATCCCACAGCAATTAACGATTGATTTAACTGAAAGCCTTCAGTCAGGGCATATTTCTCGGGATAAATAAGGGCAAGGATACGTTTCTGTCTATAGCTGTGTTGAAAAATCAACAAGAGCAAGACAGGAACTGCAGCGGCGGCAAGGCTCAGAATATGTGATGTTTTTACACGTGCGAGCAGCCACATTCCAAGAACGACAGCTCCCATTAAAACGATGGTTCCGAAATCTTTCTCCGGTGCGATCAAGGCAGTGAACAGACCAATAATTCCAACTGCGGGCAAGAACCCACTTTTCAAATCATTGATCTGGTCCCGCTTGTCGGCCAGGAATCTCGCCATGAAAATGACGAGTCCAATTTTCGCGAATTCCGCCGGTTGTATGGTGAACGGACCAATCCTAATCCACCTCTTAGCACCATTCGCCTCAATACCGAGCGGACTTGCAAAAACAAGAATTAAGAGAATAAGGCAACCTGAGAGAATGTATAGCGCGTTCTTTTCATAGAATTCTATGGGAAGTTTAAGTAGTAAGCAACCAATCCCTATTCCAAGAACAGCCCAGAAACTCTGCTTCAGGAAGTACTTGTCACCATGGTGAGGGAGAAACTCTGAAGTTTGCTGCTCCGCAGGTGCGGTCAACTGAGCTCCACTGGCTTCGAAGCCTGCAAGAGCCCCGCTCGCACTATATACCATGACCAGTCCAACAGTCATGAGAATCATGACAATCAGTGCCATCAGCGCAGCGGGGTTCTCGAGACATCGGAGACCTTTGTAAAGCACGTCCTTAATTACAATCCCAGGTGGTTTCGTACGCAGCGCTTAAAAGCGCGACCTCGATCCTCATAGTCCTTGAACATGTCGAAACTTGCACATGCGGGAGAAAGGAGAACGACATCGCCTGACCTTGCAAGACCTGCTGCGATTTTCACTGCTTCTTCCATCGATCCAGCTTCACGGGTTGAGACAAGATCACCCCATGCGCGCTTGATCAGGTCTTTAGATTCGCCGATAAGAACGAGAGCTTTGACACGATCTTTAACCAGATGATTCAAGCGTTCATAAGCAGACTTCTTATCTTTTCCGCCAGCGACGAGGATCACGGGCTTCTTAAAGCTCAGCAGAGCTTTTTCAAGCGAATCCACGTTAGTCGCTTTTGAATCATTATAATAGTCTATACCTTCAGGACTCTGAGCAACAAATTCGATCCGGTGCTCGACCCCTTTAAACTTCGCCATTGTCTTCAGCAGACAATCGATTTCAATACCCAGGCAACGTGAGATCACAATCGATGCAAGTGTGTTCTGGACGTTGTGCTCTCCTGGCATGGGTACATCAGAAACGTTGCAGAGGAAGATAGATTCTTCATTTTCCTTCAGGTAGATGCGGCCGTCTGATACATAGGCACCTTGCTCCACTTCCTTTGTGAGCGAGATCGTGTAGACCTGGGCAATCGTTTCCTCTGCGGCCTTCATGGTAATTGGGTCATCTTCATTCAGGATGAGAAAATCTTCTTCTTCCTGGTTCTGAGTGATGCGAAACTTTGCTTCGATGTAATCACCCATAGATGGATAACGATCCATATGGTCGCGGGAGATATTCAGAATGACGGCAACATGTGGTCGAAATTCTTCAATAGATTCGAGCTGAAATGAAGAAACTTCCGTTACAAGAATCGTTTTCCGCGATATATCCTGTGAAGAAAGAACCGCGTCGGAAAATGCCCGGCCGATATTACCGGAAACAACTGCATTGATTCCAGCATCGGTGACCATCTGACCTGCTAAGGTAGTTGTAGTGGTCTTTCCATTGGTTCCGGTAATAGCAACGATCGGTGCTGCAGCAAAGAACGACGCGAGCTCGACCTCGGAAATAATAGGAAGATCACGATCCATGGCATCCATCACGAGAGGATGTGTCAGTGGAATACCGGGTGAAACAATGAGAGCCTGACATCCACGCAAAACATCTTCTTTCACGGGACCAAAATGGGCCGTGACGTAAAGACGACGTAGACGTCTGATTAACGAACGAAATTCCATTGCTGGACGCTCGTCGACGAGGGTGACTTCGACATTATGATGTCGAAGCAGGTGCATCGCTCCGACGCCTGATCGAGCGGCACCGAATACGCATACACGTTGGTAAGGGAATGGACGTAACTGCATGTAAAGCCTCCGTAGAACTTGAACTTGAGAATGAACTGGAACTGGAACGAGAATGAGTTCAGCTTTATCTAAAATGGATTTGTTTTCCGATCTATCTCCTTATCTGATTTTGAGTGTCGCAAGTCCTGCGATCGCCAGCAAAGCTGACACGATCCAGAACCTCGCAATGATTTTGCTCTCTGGTACACCGCCACGTTCGAAGTGATGATGAAGGGGAGCCATACGAAATATACGCTTCTTTCTTAACTTGTAGGAGCCAACTTGCAGAATAACACTGAGCGTTTCGGCCACGAAAACACCACCAACCAGAACCAGAAGAATCTCCTGCTTCGTCAATAGAGCGACTGACCCCAGAAGTCCGCCAAGCATCATGGAGCCGGTATCGCCCATAAACATTTCGGCAGGATGAGCATTAAACCACAAGAATCCCATACACGCTCCTGCCAGGCTGCAAAGCACAACCGTCAGTTCGCCTGCACCGGCAATATAAGGAATATACAGGTAGGTGCTGTCATCTACACGCCCTGCGAGATAAGCAACCATCGCAAAACAAAGTGTAACTGAAAGTGTCACACCAGCGGCAAGCCCGTCGAGTCCGTCTGTCAGATTAACGGAATTGCTACTTGCTGTCAGAACGAACACCGCAAAAGGCAAGTAGAACCAACCAAGGGAGATAATCGCTTCCTTCATAAAGGGAAGTAAGACGAAAGCAGGACTGTTGATCACCGCTTTCCCAGACTCGGTCATGTAACTATACTGAACGACTTCAGGAAAACAATAGAGATAGAGAACGGCAAAAGCCCCGCCAATCAGAACCTGACTGATCAACTTCTTCTTTGCTGATAGACCATCTGAATTCTTCTTCACTGTTTTCAAATAGTCGTCAAGGAACCCGATAAAGCAAAAACCAAGTGTTCCGAGGGTAACAAGCCACACCACGGGCTGAGACAAATCCGTGAAGAAGAGAATCGATGCGCATATAGCACCGAGCATCAGCACTCCTCCCATAGAGGGTGTCCCACCTTTGTGTGAATGCATTTCATCCAGACTGATCGCATTTTCACCGCTGGAAACGCGTATGTATTGAATCGCCTGCATCTTACGAAGTCGACGAATCGTCGCGGGACCAAAAGCGATACAGAATATAAAGGAAAAAAGAAACGCAAAAGCTGAACGAACAGTAATATACTCAAGCACTCTCAGAAATGAGAGTGTTTCATGATCCTGCATTAACTGTCCGATAAAATGGAGCATCAGCTATTGCTTAAATCTCCTTTTTCAAATTCGTGACTGTCACACAAGCCTGTGCGCGCCTCTGAGCGGAGTTCTTTCAAGCGCCTGATGACTTCCTCAAGTTGAAGAGTTCGTGAGCCTTTAATGATCAAGACATCGTCTTTCTCCAACTTATGATGAAGAAAATCAGCTATTTCTTCTTTGTTCTCGAAATGGCGTGTTGCTATACCCTGGCTCTCTGCGGCCTCTTCGGTTGCTCGTACCATTTCGCCGTAGGTAAGAAGATAATCAATCTTCGCCTCAGCGACAGCTTCTCCAACTTGTCTGTGATACTTTTCCGACAAATCTCCAAGCTCATGCATATCTCCAATAACAGCCAGTCGACGGTTCATCTGGTTGAGGTCGTTTAATGATCTCAAACTTGTGATCGTTGCGTCCGGTGAAGAATTATAGCAGTCGGAAATAATCAGGCTTCCATCAAGCCATTCTGTGTTGGCTCGCATTGAGGGTGCAACGAACCGCTCCAGACGCTCGGCAATCGAGTTGGGGTCTACACCAATAATTGCTGCGCCCGCTGCTGCAGCGAGAGCATTTGAAACCTGGTAGCGACCAAAAACCTTAAGAAGAATCTCATCTTCCCAGTCGAGTATACGAAGACGGAAGCGATACCCATAGGGCTTTTCAAGTTTCAGGTTATTTGCCTGCACATCTGATTTTGAATTCTGGCCATAGGTAATAACCATGGAGGGTATATCAAAAGCTTCACTCATGATCGCACAGTGAGGACAGTCCGCATTGATAACAGCGGTGCTGTCTTTAGGCATAGCTTCAAACAACTCCGCCTTCGCAGCTATGAGCTTCTCAACGCTGCCAAAGTTACCTATATGAGCATTTCCAACATTCGTAATGATTCCAATGTCAGGGCGCGCGATCTCTGCCAGCCTTGTCAATTCACCTGCCTGATTCATCCCTGTTTCTACAACAGCCAGACAATGTTCTTCTTTCAGTCGAAGAAGAGTCAGCGGAAGTCCAATCAGGTTATTGAGATTCCCTTGTGTAGCAAGGAGATCGAAATCTTCCCGGCAGAGATAGGCGAGCATTTCTTTCGTGGTTGTCTTTCCCGCTGACCCTGTGAGCGCACAGACAGTCGGGTTAACTACATCCCGCCAGGCACGCGCGATATCTCCGAGAGCCTGTGTTGTATCATCAACCTGAACGAAACATTTGTTCAAAGGAAAGTCGTCGGGTACTCTGTCCAGTTCGGTGACAACACCCATGGCTCCTTTGTCTATCGCCTGAGAGAGGAAATTCTCTCCCCGAAAGTTCTTACCATTGAGCGCCACAAAAAGTTCATCATACTTGAGCGTTCTTGTGTCTGTGCAGAGCTTCAGAGCCACATCTTCGGGGTTTCCTATGCGGATGACTCCGCGCGTTGCTTCTGCGATTTCGAGAAGAGTTAAATTCATAGGATCGGCTCCCTTGCTACACCGTTTCCAGGTTTGAAATTCAGTCTTTTCTTTTCCATGTCGCGAAGGTAATTCTCAGCGACCCGTCGGTCATCAAAGTGCCTGAAGACACCTTCAACTTCCTGATACTTCTCGTGACCTTTGCCAGCGATGAGGACCACATCACCATCACCGGCGAGACAAATCGCCTGCTGTATAGCCGCTTCCCTATCGTCGATCACCTCGTAGCGACTCGACTTCAGCGGAGTCTGCAGAAGCCCTTCCACGACACTACGCGAAATAACAGAAGGATCCTCAAACCTCGGATTGTCTGTTGTCACAACAACATAGTCAGCAAGATTGCCTGCGTGCAGACCCATGATCGGACGTTTCCTCTTGTCGCGATCTCCACCACAGCCAAAAACAACAATCAGTCGTCCCTGACAGAGCTTTCTGCATGTCCGAAGGGTTCTCTCCAAAGCATCCGGAGTATGCGCATAATCTACAATGACTGTAAAAGGCTGCCCTTCATCAACTTTCTCAAAACGCCCCGGTGTCGGATCAGCGACTTCAATCGCTGATACCAATTGAGTCCCTCCTACACCCAGACAGGTTGCAGCAGATGAAGCCGCAAGAATGTTAGATACGTTGAATTCCCCGATCAGTGGAGAACGAACGGGGTATGATTCTTTTCCTATCTGTAGTGTAAACTGAGTCCCAAACGGTGAATAGACAATATCCGTCGCTTTCACGTGAGCTTCTGGGCGTCCCTGCATGCTAAAACCAAGGGAATCACCTTTGTACTCCTGATAGAATTCGGCAACATTCTCATCATCAAGGTTAAAACAACCCACTGAACCCTTGACCTGACTGACATATCTTCTCATCAGGTCAAACTTCACCTGTTTATAATTTTCAAAGGTACCATGATAGTCGAGGTGATCCTGTGTGATGGCCAGAAGAACACCAATGCGTATAGAAAGCCCACCGATACGATCCTGATCGATCGCATGACTGCTGCATTCCATGGCAACAGAATCAACGTTACTTGATTCCATTTCCTTGAAGATTTTTGCCAGCTCCAGAGGACCCGGGGTCGTCGTTCGAGTTTCTCGATGCTCACCCGCGAAGTAAGAACCAAGTGTACCGACATAACCTGGAATATGTCCAGAATTCCTTAATATCGAGTATAGGAGATTGCAGGTTGTCGTTTTTCCATTTGTTCCAGTGATCCCAACCAGATTCATGGCACGTGAAGGATTACCGAAACAGGCATGTGCCAGATGACCCAGCACGTTCCGACTGTTTTTCACCTTGATAACCGTAACCCCGGGCAATGGACCAACTTCCCGCTCGGTGAGAACGGCAGATGCACCCGCTGCAACCGCGTCATGGATGAGCATATGACTATCTATACGCGTTCCAGAAATGGCGACGAACAGGTCATTCTTCTGTACTTTTCTGGAATCTGTCTCTAATCCTGTGATGCGGGCATCCGTGTTTCCGTCGACTTCAACCTCTGCAAGGTTCGACTCTTGCAATAGGTCACATATTCTTAAAGGGCGATCTATCTTCACCGGCTTATCCGTGCCTCCGCGAACGACGAGTTTGTTCCATCATCCTCACTCTCAACCTCTTCCAGCTGCTTTACTTCATGTGAAAAATTCAATACCACCTGTGTACTCTGGTCCACGGGATCTCCGGCCAGGGGAAACTGATCTGTTACAACACCAGTCCCCTGAAACTTGATCGACTGAACGCCTTTTGGCAAAGAGGCTCTGACTTCTCTGATCGATTTTCCTGTATAGTCAGGCATTCTTCCAAGAATAGATCTCTCAGTAAGACTCTGATTTGCTTCGCTCTTCTGCAACGCAACTTCAGTATGAGCCTGCTGTTCAGTTCTTGTCATCGGCGCAATGCCTAGGTGGAGCACAGAAGCCTGGGCAATTTGGGCGAAAGCGGGAGCAACCACCTTCGAAGCATAATAGGCGGTCTTCGGATTATCTACATACACATAGATGACAAGCTGTGGATTATTGACTGGTAAACAACCGGCAAATGAAGATATATATTCTCGATGGTCGAAGACACTGCTCTTTCGGGTGGTACCTGTCTTCCCACCAACCCGATACCCTTCGAGAGCAGCTTCATCGCCAGTACCATTCAGAACAATATCCTCCATCATCATGGTAACCACTTCACTGGTTGTGGGCCGGATGACTCGACGAACTGGCTCATCGCTGCGTTTCATCACGATCTGTCCCTTTTGATCCCGAATCTCAGAGACAACGTGGGGCGTATAGTAGACACCACCATTAACGAGAGCAGAAACAGCAGCAGCCGCCTGAACCGGGGTGACAGACATTTCATATCCCATAGGAAGGGAAGTTCGACTATATCGATCCCATCTGTGAGGTGGACGCAGAATGCCGCCTGCCTCACCCGGAAGATCAATTCCCGTCTTCTGGCCAAAGCTGAACGCTGTCAGGTACTCATACCACTGCTCATTTTCGAGAACCTGAGCAGCTTTCACGAGTCCAATGTTAGAGGACCAGCGAAGAGCTTCTCTGAAAGTTGCGACACCTAAATAATGTCCCGGCGAATCGCGTAGAATCCTGCGGTCAACAACAGCATAGCCATCTTCGCAGTCTATCAGCGTGTCTGGCGTGATGAGACCCAGATCAATAAGAATTGCCGCAGTAAATAACTTGATCACAGATCCCGTTTCAAAGGGGTCGGTAACCGCTCTGTTTCGACGGTGTGCGGCAGGAAAAGATCCAAACTTGTTATTGTCAAATGTTGGGTAAGTAGCCAGCGCATAGATCCCTCCCGAATTGGGGTCCATCACAACTGCGCCACCCGTATCCCCCTCGAACTCTTGAACAGTCCTGGCGATAATTTTTTCCACATCCTCTTGAAGAGCCATATCCAGAGTAAGCTTCATCTGGTGCCCCTGCGCCTGAAGAGCCTCATCCTCTTTCAACGGCTCCAGGAACTGCTTTTCATGTTCAGAGGTAAGAAGCCCAGAGACTGGAGCTTGCGTTTCAACTTTGGTCCCACGAAGATAATCATTATAGTAGAGTTCAAGACCGGCCAAACCGTCTATATCACCCTCAACTTCCCGACGACAAAAGCCAAGTATGGATGATGCAAGAGCCTTTGGATAGATCCGAAGGGATTCACGATCAAACCAGTAGGAATTCGAACGCACACCATATTCTTTGAATGTTCCCTGAATTTCCTTCGCGACGTCTGTCGTCAGACGCTTTCCAAGAAGCGTCGTTCCCGAGCCGGAGAGCTTCTCGGTGAGTTCTTCCACTTCAACGTCCAGAAGCTTCGCAACATCCGCCTTCAATACTTCATAATCATCTCCGAAGCGATCTTCGGAGAAGAGATTTGAATTAATATAGAGAGTATGACGGGCCGTGCTCTGCGCGACGGGCTCTCCACGACGATCCAGGATAGTTCCCCGCGAAGGGTGAATAACCATCGTCTTCAACTGCTGGCCACTGGCTCGCTTTTCGAACCGTTCGTGATCCACTACCTGAAGGTGGTACAAGCGTGCCACAACAACAGAGGAGAGAAAAACGAAAACAAGCCCGAGAAAGACGAGGCGAAGGCGATGAGTTTTGCGCAAAGTCACGTCGTGTGCCTCTCCGTCGTCGCGGGAAGTTTGGATAGACAAAAAAGAAAGGTCTTCGAAAACACGAAGCCTGTCTATCGGTCTATAAATAAGGTACTGCGATAAGGCAGGATCAGAGGCCCGTTCTCCGCAAATCTGGCGCCGGCAAGCAAAACCTGTTTACGTACGCCATCGCTTACTCTTCTGCGGTAACTGGAACATGCGCTGGAGCTGACAGAAATGACACGATTCAACGGGAGCGGGAACTGCTACAGGAACGAACTACCAACGGGAACAGTAACACCAGTGATCTGCTTGTGACATTCTATCGAGAGAACTTGGACTCTATACATCCGGAGCGGAAAAAGGCGCTATGGCCATGAGCTGCACGATGACGAGAACAAGCCTCTGATCTTGCCCAACCGAAGTTATATTGACCCCCCTTTCGATTGATATACGGCCACCTCTTCAGAAGCCTTATCCCAGCGATTCTGCACTGCGCCAGGAACCACCAACTGCTCAACAACAGTTGGAGCAGCCATTCCAAACTCATCACGGGCGCGCTCCCTTAACGGGCCAGCACCCTGAAGTGAAGATACTTCCGCCTCCGCTTCGATCGCCGCCATGCGAACCTTCTCCGTCAGCGCCTGCATACGACGACTTTCCATTTCATAATCGCGAATCTCAAAAACATGAGAAACCGAAAGATAGCCAAGGAACACCAGCGACGCACCAACACAAACAACAATCGACAAAAACCTTGGCCCAACCATTACAGGCTCAGAAGCATCTTTCTTTGAAGAAAACCGCAGCTTTCGTTTATACTCTGAAGAAGCGCCGCCTATCAAAAACTCACCCATGACAGCCCTCCTTCACACGCTCAATCACCCGCAGAATTGCACTGCGTGACCGACGATTCACCTCAGCCTCCTCAGCAGTACACTTTACAGGCTTGAATGCTCGATGCGTTACACCCTCAAAGGAAAGTGCCGAATAAGGGTCGCCCTTCGACTCGACAGGAGATGCATATTCCTTATAAATCTCCTTAACAAGTCTTGACTCAACAGAGTGAAAAGCCAGGACAGCCAATCTTCCGCCGACCGCGAGCAACTCCACAGCAGCCCGAACACCCTTCTCTATACGACCAACCTCATCATTTACTACCATACGGAAAGCCTGAAAGGTGCGCGTCGCGGGATGAATCCCCTTGTAAGACTTTGGATAGACAGCCTGCGCAACTTCTGCAAGCTCCTGCGTTCTTGCAAAAGGACGGCCCTGGACAATGCGCTGCGCAATACGCCGGGCATAACGCTCATCAGCATAATCGCGCATGACGCGCTCCAGGTCAGCAGGCGACGCATAATTAATATAGTCGGCGATTGTTGGACCACCCTCTTCAGGGTTAAAGCGACCATCAAGAGGACCATCCTGAGAAAACGAAAAACCACGCTCAGCCTGATTGAGATGAAGCGAATTCACACCAAGGTCAAGGAGAACAGCATTTGCTCTTCCATCTCCCCAACCAAGGGAGGGAAGCGCCGTCGCCATCACTTCGTATGATCCTTTCAAAAACTTCACGTTCAAATCATCCTGCTGAAATTTATCCTGCAAACGCACTTCTGCTATCTTGAGCATCTCCGGATCACGATCTATGCAAAGCAGACAGCCACCCGGAGAAATCAATTCACCCATTACTTCACTGTGACCGCCCAGACCAGTTGTACCATCTACTACCACCTGACCTGGCGAGAGCTGCAGCGCCTGCAGCACCTCCTTAACCATCACAGGCTCGTGCCCAAATTCCGGAGACGAGTCCCCCAACTTACTTCTTCTCCCCAGCTCCAGTAACCTGCTTCAAAACGGAAGACTGCGACTTCATATCCGCCATATTTGCGAGAAACTGAGCCTTCCAGGTATCCTTGTTCACCACCTCGATATACTCCCCACTCCCAAGAACAACAACTTCACCCATCAGACCAAAAACCTCTGCCAGCATCGCCGGGATACGAAAACGATTCTGCTTATCAAGCGTCGCTTCCGACATCGAGTTGAGGTAACTCAACTTGAGCGCTTCCAACTCCTGGTTCGACTTCGAGGGCTCTTCCAGAGATTCAATAATCTCCATGAACGTTTTTTTCGGAAAAACCCCTAGCCGCTGTTGAGGCGTAATACTCACAATCACCTCAACCGGGTCTTTAGGCCCAACCCCAGCAAGCTCACGGAACGTCTCGAGCAACTTCGCTGGAAATGGAATCCGGCCACGATCATCAATGGTCTGCTGGTGTGTACCTGTAAGGAGAACGCTCAAATTTGATCTTTCAACCACATTTCCACCAGATTTACCACAAATCCCCACCGGATGACCACAAACTCCCCATGAAGAGCTACGAGGTCAAGGAACGAAACGAAAATTCAAGGGTGAAATTCAGTGGGAATTGAAGGGGCACAATATATGTGGTGCAACCGATTACGACTGCTACATATTGTATTCAATTCTTGATAGAATGCCCGCCAATCTCGAAATTCACTGACATTTAATTCTGACCGTCAAATTCGTAAACAACTCAAAATAAACAACTTATGATATTCTCACAAATTTCATCAATTTTTGAAAAAAGTCAGAGGGACACTTTTTGAAGGTTCTATTCTTGACACCCTCGATTCGCCCTCTCGGAGCAAGACGCTCTCTCGTCGAACTTATTCAGGGCCTTCCTCCCCACATTCTCCCCCATGTGCTCTGTTCGGGAACCGGAGGCATCCATGACGAGCTCCAGAAAATGGGGATTCCCGTCTCCGTGGCCCCCATGGGCGCCTGGCGGAAAGCCAAGGGGCGAATCACTTCTCTGCTCCGTCAAATTCCGAAGGGGAAAGCCACGTTCCGGTCCTTTCAGCCTGACCTGATTCACGCCAACGAATTTCACATTCTCCCCCAGGCCCATCGGATCCAGACCTCCCCCGTTCCAGTCGTGGGCCATGTCCGTCTTGGAATCACACCGCGGCAGATCACCAATTACGAGCTATCCCAATGCTCGCGCATCGTTTGTGTCTCAGAAGCGGTCCGTTCCCTGTTTGAGGGTGCACCGGACGTCCACGAGAAAACACGTGTGGTTCATAACGGTGTGAAGCTGGACAGGTTTCTCGGGAAAGTTGATCCCCTTCCTGAGGTTACCGAGTGGCTCGGGAGTTTCGAAGACCGCCCGACGCTTTTCGGCCTTTTTGGCCTGATCTCTGAAAGAAAGAACCAGCTGATGGCTGTCGAGGCGTTAGAGCAGGCTGTCTCGAAGGGATCCAACCTTGCTCTTCTTCTGGCTGGAGACGCTTTCAAATCCTCCGAAGAATACGGAGAGAAGCTAAAGGAAAAGATCAACTCCACAGAAGAACTGAAGAAACGTGTTCTCTGGCTTCCCTTCCGCGACGACATTGAACGGCTTTATGCGTCTATAGATTGCAACCTTCTGGTCTCTTCGGAAGAAGGGTTTGGCCGGACCATCATTGAAGCAGGTACCTGTCGCAAACCGAGCATCGGCAGCAACGTGGGAGGCATACCTGAAATTATCGACAACAACAAGACAGGTTTCCTGCTTGAAGACTTAAGAGCAGAAACCCTGGCGAAGAGAATGAACACCTATCAAGAAATGACGGATGAGCAACGGGAAGTGATGGGACAGGCCGCGAAGCAAAGAACCCTGGGCAAGTTCAGTCTAGACGCATACGTCACCAAGATGATCGCCGTATGGCAGGAGACTTTGAACGAAAAGAATTAAACCACGGAGAGTCGGAGGCACGGAGGAAGAGAACTGATTTCTTGGTTTAAGTCTATATATCAGTACTTTGGGAACTCATTGAGGAGGCTTACAGGCAATCCTCCATCGAAACCCTTTTTGATGTATTCTATCTTATCATCATTAAAGTGAGATTTGTATCCATCAGGATACTTTTCTTCTCTATTAATGATATAGACTTGTGGCTTAGAACCTTTTAGGGATAAGTCGAAAAAGTCGTGAAAATATAAGTCTGACTTGGGGAAACTATAACCTATAAAAACGAGGTCCGTCGCAGCTTGAACTTTCTCGAAAGAATACTTCCAAAGTTCTTTAATTGCAGGATTCGGTGCGAGTTTATTGAGAGTTGGAGTGACTATTTCGGGAAGGTAATCGAGCTTTGATATGTCAGT
Organism: uncultured Candidatus Sumerlaeota bacterium; assembly: GCA_964437365.1. Classification (GTDB taxonomy): domain Bacteria; phylum Sumerlaeota; class Sumerlaeia; order SLMS01; family SLMS01; genus CAYTGM01. Next base: position 194,669 of record CAYTGM010000003.1, read on the forward strand.
CTCGGTGGAATTAACCCCATTCAGAAAACCGAAGTAACCCTCAGCCAAAACCGCAGGCGGTCGGCTCTCAGCCCCGACCATTGGTCCACATATGACGGGAAGACTTCGCCCTCCAATCGGACAGGCATTCGCGATACGGCTAGACACTAACAATATACCATGAGGATCAGATTTGCACTTAAAGAAATTGGCACTTCCATGTAATTTTGAAATTGTAGTACAATCTTCAGCGTATGAGGGAATCACGAACTTTTCATGACTACATACACCTTCATCAATAGGTGGGTCATTGATACCGTCCTGTTGAAAGGGGTAGCACACCTTGGCTGAGGAGCTGTGAGCTGTTGCTTCTAGTAGCAAATCATAATTCAAGGAGATGATATCAACCTCATAGCCCTTAGCTCTTATCTTTTTGACGTCTTGCCAAAAGTCTGTATATTTCTTGAGTATCTCTATTCGGTCTACATTCTCGATATTATGGGTTGGACAGCGATGATATATCTTCCATGTCCAAATCTTTAATGAATTAAGGATATTCTTGAACTGTGGATTCTTCTCATAAAAGCCTACATTCTCCAACATCTCAGCATATCGAAACATGAGTTCGATATTGCCAACCTGGTAATCATTTGAATTCTCTAACGCTTTTATATGTTCAACAAAATCCAGATAATCCTTCTTAGCTTGAAGAAGAATCTTAATCCCGTCACGCTTTCGATCCGTTGGAAGTTCTTCATCAACTGAAAGGCCTCGGAACAATTCCTCAGATGATTCATGAAAGCAATTCATCACTGGAAGTCCAGCAGGAGCGGAAAAGCCAGCACCAACAACAATAACGATCTTCTTCATGTCTATCTTCCCCCTACTTGTCCGAGTGCTCTTCTCTGTGTCTCCGTGCCTCAGTGGTGAACTAGACTCGTGGTGAACTAAACCCTCACGACCCGTCAGAAGGGTATAGATGCAGTTTTTCCCGCACCGTTGCCATCGTTTCTTTCGCCACAGCTCGGGCTTTCTTGTTCCCTTCGTGAAGAACATCCTGCCAGTCGTCTTTCTCTTCCAGCTCGGCGCGCTTTTCGGTCACGGGGCCAAACTTTTCGTCCATCGCTTCGTTCAGCACTTTCTTGCACTGCATACAGCCCCAGCCGGCTGTCTTACAGTTATGAACGATTTCCTCGTGCTTTTCTTCCGGCGTAAAGACCTTGTGATAATCCCAGACAGTACATTTTTCCGGATCCCCCGGGTCGGTTTTGCGAACGCGAGCCGGGTCCGTCTTCATCGTCCGGATTTTCTCCCACTTATCTTTCGGGCTTTCCGAGATATAAATACAGTTATTGTATGACTTCGACATCTTGCGTCCGTCGTTACCAAGAAGAACGGGAGCCGTACTTAGTCTCCATTGAGGGACGCGAAACACTTCACCGTAGCGGTGGTTCACTTTCTCTGCCAGATCCTGACATTTCTCAATGTGCTCAACCTGGTCCTTACCCACAGGAACTATGTGCGCCTGGTACATCAGTATATCCGCGGACTGAAGAACGGGATAGCCCAGGAATCCGTATGTACGCAGCTCCTCGATGCCTTGTTCGACGACTGCATCTTTCCAGCTGGTGCAGCGCTCAGCGAGTCCAAGCGGTGTAAACATACCAAGAAGAAGTGCCAGCTCGGCGTGTTCCTTGACGGCGGACTGCACGAAGATCGTGGATTTGTTCGGATCAAGACCGATGCTGAGCCAGTCGAGCACCTGGTTGCGTATATTCTCGGGGATGGGTGACAGATCGTTATAGTTATTGGTCATCGCATGCCAGTCGGCGATCATGAGGAAGCACTGACACTCATCCTGCAGCTCGTACCACTGCGAGAGCGCACCCACGTAGTTGCCGATATGCTGGAGCCCAGTGGGGCGACTGCCAGAAAGTAGAATTTGTTTTTCGTCTGTAGATGAGGACATTGAATAAGATCCTGTTGATTGAAGTTAGCTGAGGAAATTAAGCGGCCATATTGCGATGCTCTGAAGAAGCCCAGCGATATTCCCGACCGTTAGTTGGAAGTACCACGTGCCGATAGGCGTACTGATTAGAACGATCAGGATAATGTAGCTGAACTGCCTGGCCATATGAAAGATCTCATATAGATGTGGTCTATTTTCAATATAGAAATACCAGAGTACATGAGATCCATCGAGAGGAGGCAGTGGGATGAGATTAAAGAACGCCAGTACAAGATTGATGAAAAGTGAATAGAAGAGAAGCTGGCGAACTGAATCAAAGGCCGCGAAGGGAAACGGGATATCTGTAATGGAAAAGTGAAAAAGAACGACGAGATAAATTTGGATAAGCGCCGTTGTGATGAGTGCGAGAAAGATATTTGAAAAGGGACCTGCGAGAGCAACAATGACCCCGTATTTTCGGCCTCGTGTATAATTGGTTTCAACAACGGGTACAGGCTTCGCCCATCCGATCAAAGGCAAGCCGGTAAAGAGACCAGCCATCAAAGGAATCAGTAGAGTACCTACTGGATCAAAATGGGCGATGGGGTTTAATGTCACGCGCCCCTGATAAGCCGACGTCAAATCGCCTCCCCATTTGGCAGTGATGGCATGGGCTGCCTCATGAAAGCTGAGAGCAAACAGGAAAATGGGATAGGTAAAGATAAAGAATTGAAGCTTGATGGCTATGTCGCCACTCATGGTCATGCCCGCCAGTAATCTGTTGAAGGTTGTCAGGGGGATGCTCTGGGATGGTCAACTGTTAAAGGGGCAGAGGGTAGTGAGGCTGTGGCTTCCGTCCCTCATTTGTCAATGCGCCAGGTCTATGATCTCGAAGAGTGTCACGACCTCGGCTAGTGATCGTGTATTTTAAGGTAGTAATAAGTCCGGTGAATAGCTCCCGAACAAAGTAAGGCTTTGGCCAAGCCGTGGGTTTCAACCCGTGGATCACTGGAATCCAAACATGAACAACCGTTTCAACGGTTTGCGGAGGGGACACTGTTAGAAACAGTGCACCTGGCACTAAAGTACTAGGCTCGGCTAAAGTCTCGCTTCGCTCGGGATAAAGAGGTTGGTCGTTTGGGGTGACGAGAAAAACTCAGCATTCAATAATGACAGACGACCCCTGCCTGCTGACCGAGGCCTTTCCCACCGGAATTCGGACTGGGCACCTCAAAATCGCAAGATGAAGCTGGGATCGACGCCTAATGGAACAGTTTTCATTCTTATCTAACCGCATGAATCTTGTTTCAGCTTCCTTGCACCCTGGTTCCTACCTGCATCCGAATGCAGGTTAGAAGCAACCAGCAAGCAGGTTGCATGCAGGTAGTAAGGGCCTTAACTATGAACTTTCAATACTGGTATGTCATATCGTGGTCAGGCACCGCCGAAGATGGAGAATGTGAATAGCCCTTTGGTGGACTGTGCGAACTTCAGAGGACGATTATCGAAATACCGCAATCCTATCCGACGGTGGCGAACAACCTGAAGTCGGCCACATTCAAGCATCACTCATCGTGATCGCACTCATCGTGATCGAGGCTCGCAGTCACAGGGCAGTCACTTAAATCAGTCTCGCGCTTCAACGAATTGATATTGATCTCCGCATTCTGACCTCTTGCTTTGTCTAAGAGCATCAATAGGGCTGCTGAAAAGACTCCAACCAGAAAGCCGAAAAATGTGAAAGCGATTATTGCGGGGATGGCGGCCCATCCATCCTTCAAGAATTGAAGCGACATAATGAAAAATAGGAAAGAAACAAACCGCCCGCACGATACGAGTTCTCTCAATACTTGTTTCTTTCTTTCATTCACAAGTTCGGAATCCTTTCACAGATTCCTACTTCAATACCCAGGTATTATTTACTTAAGATTGTCACGGTGATGAATCTTTGCCAATAGTCCAGCCAATCCCTCCGCAACCAGGACATGACCCTGCACCAAATCTCCCAGACCCGTTGCAAGCGTGACAATCTGGAGCCGATTCAGGCCGAGCAGGAACAAGCCCTGACAGCTCTGGATAACGGCGCGAACCAATAACCAGACATCTCAGGATCTGCTGCGGATCACTGGTACGTTCAATCTCATCCGGTTCATAGCCAGTTGAGATGACTTCTCCCTCGGGTGTCAAAAACGTATAGGACCACAACCCCACGCCCAACGGTAAGGCGCGAAATTCTTTTGAATAACGCTCTTCGGCCTCATCGATATAATCAGTATTTAATTTCATGAGAGCTCGAATGACTCTTGCAAATTCTTGTGTGATTATTTCCAATTCATCGATTCCTCCGGAGACGAAAACTATTCTGAAATGTTTGAACATTTAGAATATGAATTCCTAAACCTCTGTAGCAACAGTGATTCTTCCGCCCAAATATTCATTTTTATCTACCCTTCTGTTTAATCGTCTTGCCCGAACTTGTGCTTCGGTCAACTTTACTGAAACTTTCTCCGGAGCGAGGACATCATGAAGCGACTTCTTCTTCTCTCAGCATTCACATTGCTGATGAGTACTGCAGGACTTTTGAACGCACAGACTGGAGGGTTAGAATGGGATGTGCGGGAATCGGTCAATAACTCTGATCCAAACCTGACTACAATCTACTATCGAAATGCTTTCGGCGGTCAGCGAGGGGTTCCCATGCAATCAGGGGATCTTAATGGCGACGGCTTTCAGGACACGATCGGAGCCGCTTTTTCGTCCAGCACAAAAGGTCGGAACTCGAACGGGGAAGTTATCGTGATCTTCGGCGATGGAACCTTCGGTGACTCTATCGACATTGGCAATTACAATGGACAGACCCTGATCATTCACGGTGCTGAGGAAGCCTCTCTCCTCGGGGTTGAATTCGATGTCGCAGATGTGGATGGCGATGGATATGACGACCTTTTTCTCGGCTCTTCTCACGGTGTCTTTAGAAGTGAGTCAGAAGCAGGCGGCGAGGCAGTTCTCCTGTATGGTCGTGAAGAGTGGGGAGACACAGTCACAGAGCTGGATCTTGCAAACCTCCCCGTAGACCAACGAGCCAAGTTTATCGTTGGTGAACGGAACTACGACCGTCTCGGCAGCTGGTTCACGATTGCAAAGATAGATGACAACGATGAGTATGATGTGGTTATCGGAATGGATTTGTCCAATGGTGACAATAACGGAGAAATCAATGCCGGCGCCGCAATCATCGCGTGGGATTTTGATTTGGCTTATCCTCAGGAACCCTTTATCCAGGTTGGAGATGAAGCAACTTCAGATGCCATCACGATTATATACGGCTCTGACCCCGGCGATCTCTTCGGGGCCACAAACTTTTCTGGAGACCTGGACAACAACCAACAGGTTGATATTATCATATCAGCAGGTGTTTCTCGCTCAGGTTTATTCTTTGGTTCCTCTCCACTGAACTATACAGGATCTGGTGGCGGCGATGGTCCCAACGAGAATCGCTCTAACGCCGGTGAAACAACTATCTTCTGGGACGCGGCAGGTCTGCGCAATTACCGCCGATTAGATGTGGATTCACTTCCGCAGGGTGTTGAAACCACGATTCTCTATGGGGAGAATTCAAACGATCGCTTTGGCGAGGAACTTTTCGTTGGTGACGTTACCGGCGACCAGGTGGATGATCTTTTTGTCGGGGCGTTACTTGGCAAAAACCCCTCCACAAATACCCAGGCGGGGTCAGGGTATATTTTCCCTGGTGGTAACTTCTTGAGGGGTCTGACCTCGCTGGATGTGAACGACCCACCGATGAATTATGTCATTGGTATATATGGCACAGAAAGCTCAGGAATCGCTGGTGATACTGCGGAACTGCTGGATGTCACCTGTGATGGGATTGCAGATATTTTCTATGCAGTGCCACAGGCTCACTACAAGGGGCGCACCGATGCGGGATCGATGTCGATCATTTTCGGTGGTCAGAACTTCCCAACACTTCCTGACTTTATTCAAGTATCTCCAAACAATGAGAGTATTTCAGAAGTTTCTGACAACCTTGCTTATCTGACCATTGGCGGCGTTGACAACTTTGACCTGTTCGCTTATTCAACCCACTACGTTGATCTGAACGGAGATGGGATGCTGGATTATATTCCGAATGCAATGCGCGCGGACGGAATTAATAACTCCTTTACCTCTGCCGGCGAGTACTACGTTTTGGATGGAATGGAGATTCTCAGGAGAGCGATTGCTCCAACAAATCCAAGAGAACCTCAACCAGCAGATCCTGACGTTGTTCTTGAGTGGGAGGCAGCCCAGGAAGTGGGGCCAAACATTACCGGCTATCGGGTCCACTATACAAACATGATGACAAACATGGATGAATCAGTCGACACAACAGATGTGTTTGTACTGACATCGGCTTTCAATGTGCAGGCAAAGATTCTCTCTGTGACCACTCTTTTTGAAAAAGACAACGAAGTATTAGAGTCATCCCCCGCGGTCCTGGATTTTGATCTGAATGTCATACCAGAGACAACCCCAACACCAACTCCCACACCGACACCTACCCCTTCTCCGACAGCAAGTCCAACACCGACCGTAACGCCGTCGCCAACTCCCTCTCCCACCCCTTTTGAAGTGACTTATGATTACCCCGGAAATGATAGTGAAGGTTGGACGTTCGAAGGAACACAGGTATTTCCTGTACCTAATGGATTCGTTCAGGACGAAGCGCTTCAGATCGAATCCTCTGAGTTGCTCAGCTTTGGTTACTGGATTTCACCCCTTATAGACAGAGCCGGAAGTGTGCTGAAGGGAGAGATGCCTGCACCGGAACTTCTGCTTGGAACGTTTTCTGTCAAATCGGACCAGACTGATCCTGCCGAGGCTCCTGTACTACGCCTTAGAAGCAACTCAGGAAACTTTGAACGAGCTCACAGTCTTGTAGCTATATCACAGGGCGACGGGGGCTTCTCCCCTGGTTTGTCTTTACGGAACTATGAACTTCTCTTTGAGCCGCTTGCAAGTGACAGCACGCTCACTCTCAGCTTTGATTCACTTTCTTTTGATGGAGGCGATTCTATTCAGAACACGTTTAGTCTGGATTCAGTGAGTCTGAAAGAGTTCATGCCGGGAACGAGAACAGAACTATTGGCTCTTGATTTTGAAAACGATGCGCAAGGCTGGGTAGTTCGAGACGCGGCTCCCTTGCTTGCATCTCCCGAATCAGCTGTAACAGCAAATGGACTTGAAATCGGTGGTGGAATTATTGAGGAAGCAAAGGGCGTCGACGTACCGGGAACATTTGGCTACTGGGATTCTGCCTCGCCCGTCCTGACGGCAACAGGTGGAACACTCTATCAGGCTGTCTTTCGTGTGACGACGAGCGCCGCTGAAAACGAAGTCACTCAGATCCCCTCTCTTCGCTACCGTGTGAACAGCAATAATCTTGAGTTTGCAACCTATACAGTGAGCGAAGCTGTTTCGCAATCCGCCGACCTTCCGACCATGGGCATCTTCAAGGAGTATTCTGTTTTCTTCTTCGCGCCGCAGGAAGTTGATGGTAGCGGACTGCTATTCAGCTTTGACTACCTGATCGGAGAAGGAACGAGTGCTAACCCCAACATTGCAAATACACTTAATGAACTGAGAGTATACAGTTGGACTTATGACAGCCACGAATAAAGACCTCAGACTGGTATAACAGGAATGTAGACCTCTATGCCCGACATACAAGATGCCGCCCACAGGTTTCCATACCTGACACCGAACGAAGGAGAGGGATTGGAAGCATTTCTCTCCAGAGCAGCGACAGCTCATAGCTGGCCAAACGAGAAGCGTGAAGAGGACCTGTCAATTCTGGCAGATCTGCTGATCCTGCTTTCAGATAAAGATTCAGCGTCGCGATTCGGAGCGTATATCTTAAGAGCACTGAGTTTCGCTGCTGACTCAAGCATGGCGCTGAGACATCTTGATCGATACCTGCGCAATGTGACGCACAATCAGGAGAAAGTACTTTCTGACCTGAGGGATAATCCCGAACACCTTCACTTTCTCTGTTCTTTCTTTTCGTTCAGTCAATACTTAAGCGAAATAGCTATAACGCATCCGGAATATCTTGACTGGATTTTTCGGAGGTCACGTCTCCATCGAGAAAAACAACTCGAGCATTATCGAGAAGAGCTCGTTGAGTGGATGAAAGGAGCAGAGACCGAGTCGGAACGAAATATACGTCTGACACAGTATAAGAAGAGAGAACAGCTGCGCATCGGGATTCGCGACCTCAGAGAGATGGGTGATACAAGAGAACTCTGTCATGAGCTTTCAAACATGGCACAGGCCATCACAGAGATCGCCTACCAGGACTGTTACGAGCGTGCTGTCAAAAAGTACGGTGAGCCAAAGTCTGAAAATACCGGTGAGCTAGTTGGCTACTGTATTTACGGCATGGGTAAACTGGGTGCGGGAGAGTTGAATTTCAGCTCCGATCTTGATCTGATTTTCATCTATAGCGAAGAAGGTCAGACTGATGGGGTTCCTGAAGGTTTTGGCGGCGCGACAGTTCGGCGGATCAGTAATCACGAGTTCTACAGCAAGATGTCTCAGGATCTTATCAAGACCATGAACGATCCCAATCCAGAAGGTTTCATGTTCAGGATTGATGCGCGACTCCGTCCGGAAGGAATACAGGGGCCCCTTGTGAGATCGCTGGCCGCATACGTTGCCTACCTGAACTCACAAGCAGGACAATGGGAGCGCATTGCTTACCAAAAAGCACGGTGCCTTGTTGGGTCAGAAGTTCTTGCAGAAAACTTTGACAAAGTCATTCTCCAGTTTGTCTATCAGAACAACTCCAAAGATGCCCTCTTTTCAGAAGTGGCGCGCCTTAAACGACGGATCGATTTTGAAGCGTTGGATGAAGTTTCTCGAGGGCTGGATATCAAGAGAGGAACGGGGGGGATTCGTGAGATTGAGTTTATTGTTTCAGCCATCCAGCTTCTCGCCGGTGAGAACAATCCAGCTGTCAGGCTGCGGCCGACGATTGATGCTCTCGATATTCTCGTTAAAGAAAACCTCCTGCCAGAAGAAGACGCGAAACGATTTAGAAAAGCCTATGACCTTTTCCGACGCGTAGAGCATACGCTCCAGATGATGCATGAAGCGCAAACACACAGGATGCCTTCCTCGGCTAAGGACCGCATGAGATTGGCTATACGATGCGGATATCTCAAAAGGGAAGACTTTGAAAGGGATCTCTCTGATCTGCGCGACTTTGTGCGAAGGCGTTTTGAGGAAACCTTTCACGAAGAACATGAAGAAAAGAAAGCAGGCATGCTCGACTTTCTGATGAATGAGGGTGATCCTCCCCCAGAAATCCTTAAAGAGTTGGAACCAGTGGGGCTGGGAGATATGGAAGGCTACCGCGCTCTTGAGTCCCTTGCGGTTGGTACAAGTGAATACGCACCAAGCGCACGCGGGAAAAAGGAGTTCGAGCAACTCTTTCCTCACGTTATGTCAGAACTTCCATACGTTGCTCAACCCAAGCAGGCTGTAAGGCAGTTCGATTTGCTTCTTCGTGCCGCAAAGGGATATACATGGGTTTACGAACTCTGTCTTTCCAACACAGCGATTTTGAAGTTATTCCTGAGAACACTTGGTTACGGATCCTTTGTGGGACGTCAACTTGTGGCTCATCCGGAATGGCTCGACGACCTTTTCTATGGTGATGGTTTAGACGAGAATCGAACTCTAAAGGCGATTGAACGTCTACACAAGAAATTAGAAGCAGCAGATTTATCAGATCGGCTGCAAGTTATCAGACAATGGAAGCAACTTGAAGGCTTTCTGATTGGTGTGCAGGAAATCCTCGCCATTACATCATCAGCAACGGCTGCTGAGCGAACAACCATGCTGGCAGAACAGGTCCTTCAAGGAGTCGCTGATATAGCAGCGCGGGAGATCCTGGGAGATGACTATAAAAAGAGTTTTCCAACACGCTGGGCGATCATTGGACTTGGAGGACTCGGCGATCGACAGGTGCATTTGACAGGTGACCTTGATATTGCCATTGTTACTGAATCAGATGCCCCATGGAAAGGCGCAAGTGCTGTCACCTGGATAGACAAGGTTGGTCAACGGGTCATCTCTTATATGAGTGCTATCTCTCCCGAAGGCCAGCTTTGGAAAGTGGATGCGCGCCTCCGCCCTGAAGGTAAGTCGGGACCTCTGGTCGCTGCAGAAGAACGTTTCAAAGATTACTATTTGAAAGAAGCAGGACTGTGGGAATGGCAGGCACTCACAAAGTCAAGGTCAGCAGCCGGGGACCTTCCGTTTGGCCAGAAAGTACTGGAGGGTCTCTATCAGATATATACTGAAGTTTCACCCATCGAGCACCTGGCACCAGAGATTGTATCGATGCGTGAGCGCATGGAGAGTGCAACAAGACTGCCAAGAACAGTTTTTCTCGACCTGAAGAATAGTCCCGGCGGTGTCATTGATATCGAGTTCCTGGTGCAATATCTTCAATTGAATCGCCCGTCAGAGGCCCCTGAACTCTTCCCATTGAGAACGGAGGAGGCATTGCAGAAGCTCAGCGATGACATCGAGATACCCCAATCGGATAAAACCTTTTTGGTGAGCCACTTGTCAAATCTGAGAGCCCTTCAGCGTTTGCATCGACTCCTATGGGAAACAACAAGGGACCATTACCCTTCTGATGCTCAGAAACAGAAGGAGTTTGAGCGGGGCATCAGCGAGCAGTTGATGCTGTCCCGGGTAAAGGGACCCAAAGAGCTTGAACATGACTTTGCTCGTACTCGGGAGATCTACAGAAACGTATTTAACCTATAGTGTGTGATTTGAAACGATATATAAGTCTCTGGCGAAGCCGATTTTCAAACCCTTTGTACACAAGAAAGGGTGTAAAGCGTGAGTACGTTTTCTTTGCGATTTTTCATGCTTTACTGTTCCTTTTCTTTTTAGTCATCCCAGCTCTGGTCGACAGAATGTCAGAGATGGCTGCCGTTTATTCCTTTCTCGTCAGCACGCCACTCTTCTTTGTTGCAATATGGCTCTTTTATCTGATGACGAGAAATTTTATGCGGAGCGATCGATTTGAAGAGATATATCTGAGCCGATTATCACGTGATGAGATAGCCTACGGATTTCTCGCCCCCGCAAGAAGACGCTATCTATTGATACAATTGCCATTATGTATCATTCCATTCATTTCATTATATATTGAGGCTGATCCTGCACGCCTGGTTCAGTACCTTTGGCTATTTCTGGCATTCTTCAGTTATATTTCTATGACTCTTATTTTGCTGAACAATCTTTCAACCGCCTGGATAGATTATCCCCAAAGGGTTCTCCCAAGCATCCTCCGCTTCCTCGGCTTGTCTTTCATTGATTTCTTCTTCACACTGATCGTGGCTTTTTCGGCAGTGCTTTATTCTTTAGAGTACGTTGATCGCTCTAACTTCAATTCGGGGATACTTGATCCAAGAGGCCCTTTCACAGTAACCATTCGAGTGATCTTTGAAAACATCTGGAATAACCTCCAGTCCTACCCAGTGATTTCTATCCTGCTCGGAGTGCTTGTTCTAATCGGTGTGGCTTTTCTCATTTTAAGACTCTCTAAGCGGTCAAAATCATTCAAGATTATTGCTCTGGTTGTTGTCTTGGTACTTCTGAGCCTTCCGGTGACATTTGTACTTCAGTCTATTGGTCGGGGTAGTCCTTCGTCTGAGGCGGGCGTCATTCTTTGCCTCTTTGTTGCTCTTACTTTGGCTCTGTCAATCAGCTATATTCGCTATTGGAAATATCTGGGTTTGCGACTTGAATCAAAGCTGTTACCGGATATCGCAGAGTTTGAGCCATACCTGGGAAGTGAATCATCTAAATCTTCCGGGACTTTCATCGGAAATGTTCCTTCCTTGAAGAAGAGGCTTCTGGCTACAACACCCCGCGCTATCCTTCACCTGTGTATCATCATTTTTCTCTCCCTCTTCCTTTTATATATGATAGATTCAACCCCATTGATCTCGCGTCAGAACACTAACATCTGGTATCTTCTTCTGGATTACCTTTATTCCCCTTATACGGTCATCTATATCCTGAGTACTCTTCCGCTTCTCATTCAACACCAGGAGCAGAGATTGGGCCTGGGAAGTACCTGGGATTTTAACCCAGACAACATAAGAAAAGTTTTCTTAATTCGCTCATCAGTTTATTATACGATCATTCTTCTAATTGTAATCTTTACGGGAGTTGGCATGATTGACAACTACTACAGGCTGTGGGACACCTTGCTACTCCTCATCCTGTATATTCTTCCCAGTATTCTCTTCATCAGGGCAATTCACTGGCTGACACTTTTGAGAACTTGCCAAAGATCCTTTCTTGGAACCTGGCTGATCATCTGGACATTGATATACATATACCTTGGCTACTATGCCGACGAGAGCTATAGAGGTCGTATTGAATTCTTTTCCAGCTTAGACGACCCTGGTATTGCCGTTTTTATTAAAGCCATTATTTACATCATTATCTTTCTTTGGCTCGTTCCTGGTGTTTTCGGACATCAGATATTCCAACAATTTGTTCAGAATTCTAAAGCAATTAGAAACATCAGCGCTACGGAGTGAGTATATCCAGCCAGATCAATCGATGATCAGAGGCTCTACTTGCTTCATCATATCCATCTGAACCAGATTCCGGATCCGGCCAGTAGACTCCCCCGCCGACAACATCCAGACCGTGAGATGGCAAGACATAGTCAATTTGCCGAGGTTCACCGTATCCAAACGTCCCTTTTTCGAAGAAATTCGGAGGTCCGGCAGATCGCTGATAGACCGCACCTCGAGAAGTTTGAAAGTCTGTCACATCGTTAATCTTTGGATGATCCAGCAGAAGTTCCACGGCATAGTGATCCTCATACCTGGATCCGGAATAGGGAGAAGAATTCAAATCGCCAACAATAATGAAGGGGTCGGAATCTGAAAGTCCACCCACTACTCCTTCGTCATCGTAGATTGATTCTCGACCTTCGATGTAATGCACCCAGAACTTTATTTCATCAAAGTTTCTTTTCCCGTTACGATCTTCTCCACCATCAAAGCCCTGAGGGGTAGGATGACTTGCAAGGAGATGTATATCCATTCCATCGATATTAACCACTGTATCCCAGTGAGATTTGCTTGAAAGTCGAAACACTTCCTTAATTTCCTCTGAATAGAAATCATCAGGAAAGAGGTTGTTCTCCATATCTTTCCAGAGGAATTTTTGAAAGGTGCGACTCTTCGTCTTATCAATCGGATGCTGTGAGAGAATAGCCATAGCATACTGACCGGGATAATTTCCATATCCGAATGAATCGTTTCCGTAATCTCGTCCTCCAATATCTGCACACGTTCCCAGAACATCGTCCATGTTGAGATTCAACCCTGAAAGAATCCCTGTGTTCGAGGGGGCGACATATATGTATGGATAATCGATGGGGTCATTTCCCTGGAGAAGATAGCGAGTCAGAAACTTCCGTGGGTTTCTTTCGAGCGTCCAATCGGGGTCAGGTTCTCCCTCCTGACAACCAAGAGCCGCGAACCTGCCGGTCGCCCCGTCGTAATCATGATCGATCTCATTGAGAACAAGGACATTCGGTCGCACTTTCTGTATGATTGAAGCAGCCGCCAGAAGCTGTTCGTCGGCTCCTCTACCTTCTTCATCGAGAGTGTCCAGTTTCTCCGTTGATAGTTCCCTGATATTGAAAAGACCGATTCGTGTGATCTCCTTGGGTGGGGACGCCTTCGTGAGAAGCGATGAACAGGAACTAAGCGAAAGAATGATGACGATTAACAGCGCAAGATGATAGAGACGCATGAGCAGATTCCTCGAGTGTGATACTGGTCTTCGATTTGATAAGATTGTTAGCAAACAGAGGTTGGTGGGGAAAAACAAGGTAAATCAAGTCCATGCCCCGCTGAATTGGAGCTCTTTGGACAGATATTCAGTACTCAAATGACGACTTTTTCTCTTTTGTGGGCCTTTCCTGAGCAAAGCCACTTGTTCTATTTTCAGCAACTGTGAGGATTTCAGCGAAAAAACGCTTGTCCGACGACCTCATTCAGAGGCTTTTTACCTGTCCCGTCACAAGATGGGTGGTTTCAAGACCTTTTCAGGAAAGTTTATCGTATGTTTCAGCCAGAAATTAAGCCTGCAGCGATCGTTCGCCACAAGAAATTTGGCGTTGGTAAAGTTCTCGCCCGATATGGTGAAGACGAGCTCAGCAAAGTAATCATCAAGTTTCAGGAAGAGGGCGAAAAGAAGCTCTCACTCGAAGCTGCCAATCTCAAGCTGGATAAGCCTGAGCCTAAGCCCGAAGACGAAGTTGAAAACGCAGAAGGTGGCGACGAGGAAGAATAATGTCACTTTCTAAGAAGGACGTCGAACACGTCGCCCTCCTTTCCCGTCTTCATCTCAATGATGAGGAAAAGGAAAAGTACGCGAATGAGCTCAGCAGGATTTTCGATTATGTAGAGGAGCTGCAGGCGGTGGATACCGATTCGGTACCTCCTACTGCTCATCCACTCGAGCTCAAGAACGTTCTACGCGAGGACTCCGTGCGTCCTTCCCTCAGCAACGAAGCAGCCCTCTCCAATGCTCCGGAGAAAGAAGACAACTGTTTCCGCGTCCCCAAGATTGTCTAGACAATCGAGTTCGTTTCAAACACAACTCTACTCCACGATAGTTCAGGTATATCCGTAACCCATGGCCCTAGAGACTCTTCACTCACTGGCAGAAAAGTTATCCACCGGCGAGACCAATTCGGTTAATCTCGTCAAAGATTATCTTGAGAAGATCTCAAGAACTGAGCCTCAATTAAAGTCCTTCATTACGGTGATGGAAAACGAAGCTCTCGCAGCTGCTGAAGAGTCTGATCGTCGTCGAGCCTACGAAATGCCCAAGTCTCCCTGGGACGGCATTCCGATCGCCGTTAAAGACAACATGATTACCAAGGGGACGCGCACAACCTGCGCCAGCAAGATCCTTGAGAACTTCGTACCTCCCTACGACGGCACAGCTGTCAGCAAGCTCAGAGAAGCAGGGTTTATCATCATCGGGAAAGCCAACCTCGATGAGTTTGCCATGGGAAGCTCTACAGAGAATTCTGCATTTGGGCGATCCTGCAATCCCTGGAATACGGAGTGTGTGGTTGGTGGAAGCAGCGGCGGCAGCGCATCAGCAGTAGCCAGTGGACAGGTGCCTGCCTCGCTTGGATCGGATACCGGTGGATCTATACGTCAACCAGCTTCCTTCTGCGGTATTGTTGGACTCAAACCGACATATGGCCGAGTTTCCCGTTACGGGCTTGTGGCTTTCGCCAGCTCTCTCGACCAGATTGGTCCGATGACACATGATGTTGAAGACGCAACCATACTCTTAGATGCTATTTCCGGTTACGACCCGCAAGACTCGACGTCAGCGAACGTTGAGCATACGTCTATACTCAACAAGCTGAAAGAGGGTTCACTTAAAGGGAAGAAGATTGCACGCCCCAAAGAAATGTTTGAAGGCGATGGCCTGAACCCTGAAGTTCGCGAATGTATAGAGAAGACGATAGAAAAGCTTAAAGAAGAGGGTGCTGAGATCATTGATGTTTCCATGCCGAACCTCAAGCACTCCATCTCCTGCTATTACCTGATCGCTACCGCAGAAGCATCAAGCAATCTTGCTCGATACGATGGCGCGCAGTATGGTTTTCGCACGCCAGACACTGAGAATGTGGTGGAAATGTTCAGCAAGAGCCGCGCACAAGGATTCGGCGAAGAAGTCAAGAGACGTATCATGATGGGAACCCATGCTCTATCCGCAGGGTACTATGATGCTTATTATCTGAAAGCTCAAAAGGTGCGTACACTCATCAAACGCGACTATGACGCTGCACTGGCAAAGGCTGATCTGATCATCGCTCCAACATCACCGATACCTGCTTTCAAGAGTGGAGAGAAGACTGATGATCCCCTTCAGATGTATCTCTGCGATATCTATACTCTTTCCCTGAACCTCGCTGGCTATTGTGGCATCAGCCTTCCCGCAGGTTTTTCATCGGACGGTTTGCCAATCGGTGTTCAGCTCTTCGCAGGAGCTTTTGAAGAAGGTAAACTTCTTTCTTCGGCATGGCTTCTGGAAAAGTCGCTTGGCGTCGTTAACAGCAGAACCCCTGCTGTGCTTGCCTGAAGAACTTCTCCCCCACTTCTCTCTCAAAATCCGACTGACAAAGAGGTTGATCCTCTGTCTCTCATGCTCTGCTATGCGATCAGTGCTTATGTTATCATTTGTTCAAACTAATTTTTGAGGTTTAGTGCTTTGCAGTCTTTGATTTCTCGCTCATTAATCCTAACATTGTCATTCATCTTCAGTTTTCTTGCGACATCGCTTCAGGCTCAAGACGAGTCAGAAGAGCCACAATCACCACAGATTAACGTGATGATCGGTAATATACAGGGCAAACCGGGTACTGAGGTAAGTCTTCCTGTTAGTCTCGAGATCGAAGGAAAGAAGCCGAATGAGCTTGAAATCAGCTTAAAGGCTGAAAGGTGGATTCTATCTGATATCAATATCAGTCAGCAGCAGGAAGCCAAAGACCTGAGGATCGGATATCGAATAGAAGCACAAAGCGAAAGCATCATTTTTCAGGTTCCGTCAGAGGCAATCACACTGAACCAAACAATTGAACTGGGAAAAATCGAATTTCAGCTCCCGGGTTCCACTATCATGCGGCCACGGAAAAGCGCTTTCAAAGTTTCAGCAGACGACTCAAACCTGCAGGCTTTTCGTCTGAATACTGACGGTGGCAAGATAGCGATTCCACTGATTCAGGACCCAGTCGTTCTCTTCAGTTTTCTAGCAGCTGTAGTTGCTGGTATATACTGGCTTTCGGGATTTGCTGCACTGGAAAAATTCTTCACCTACTTTCCTCCGCTCATCTGGATGTATTTTGTCCCTATGGTAGCGACAACGCTCGGACTGATACCCGATTCCTCGTCACTTTATTCGCCGTTCATGTCGAGGATTATTCTTCCAGCGATCCTGGTACTCTTACTCATTCCCTCTGATATACGTGGCATCGTCAAGCTTGGCGGCAAAGCTGTTATTGTGATGATCTTTGCAACGACAGGGATTGTCGCAGGAGCCACAATCAGCACCTGGCTGTTTACGATGATTGCTCCAGATGCCCTTCCCGAAGATACCTGGAAAGGTGTCGGTGCGCTTGCTGGATCCTGGATCGGTGGGTCGCCGAACATGACTGCGGTTATTGAGTCTGTAAAGACACCGCCCTATCTGGTCGGACCGCTGATTATTGTCGATACTGTACTTGCCTACTCCTGGCTTGGTATACTCATCGCACTTTCCTCGTATCAGCAGAAGATAGATAAGAAACATAAAGCCGATACTTCCGTCATAGAAGAGATAAGCTCCAGGTTGAAAGAAGAGCACGAAGAGAACGCTAAATGTCCATCAATCTCAGATATTGCTATGATGGTGGCTGCGGCTTTTGTCGTAAGTCAGATTTGCCTCGCTCTTGGTGGGCCTCTTTTCAGCAGGATCGACGGTACAGAATTTGGAAATAAAGTTCTTTCTCCAATCATCAGCACCTACGGCTGGGGGATTCTATTGATTACGGCAGCGGGTCTTTTCCTCAGCACAACTCCCCTCCGTAAACTCGACCACTCAGGTGCCTCAAGCATCGGGTATGTTGGCTTGTATATTCTGCTGACGACTTATGGTGCACGAGCAAACCTGAACGCGATTTTCGACATTCCAATTTTCTTTGCCTTAGGTTTTGTCTGGCTGATCATCCACATTGCTTTTCTGTATATCGGCATCCGGGTTGTCAAAGCCCCGATGTTTCTGGGTGCGACAAGTTCCATGGCGAACATCGGCGGCACAGCTTCTGCACCTGTAGTGGCGGCTGCTTACAATCAATCAATGGCACCGGTTGGCCTTCTCATGGCGATCCTGGGCGGGGCTGTCGGTACGCCCGTCGCCTTCTTCGTAGCCTATCTTTGCAAGCAAATTACCGGAGCATAGTGATGCTTACAGTTTCCGTTCTGGGAGCAGGCTGGCTGGGATTTCCTCTCTGCCAGGAGCTTCAATCTTCAGACTACCGTGTCAAAGCTTCTCGACGTTCAAGATCGGGTCTAGACGAGCTGCATACTGCTGGCATGGAAGCCTATGAAGTACGCGTCAATATTCCCGAAGAAGGATTTTATTTTTCATCGGCCAACTTCTTTGAGTGCTTCTCACTTGTGGTCACAATTCCTCCAGGTCGCAAGAGAGAGGGCTTCGAGAAAATTTATCCCAAAGAAATGCGACTTCTAGCAGAAAGAATCGATCGCTATTCAAACGCTACACAGGTTATCTATACAAGCTCAACCGGTGTGTTTGCTTCAAAGCAGGGTGAAGTCAGCGACGCCACCGAGCCTGACCCGGACCGCAAGGGTGGAGAAGCGGTTCTGGAAGCTGAAAACGAGTTGAGGAAAGTACTTGGAGAGCGACTCACAGTCGTCCGATTCGGCGGTCTCATCGGAGGAGACCGACACCCTGCTCGCCAGCTGGCGAAGAAGACCCAACTCTCGGGAGGGCATCACCCCGTAAATCTGATCGGGCGAAGCGATGCTACCCGAATCCTTTCAACACTCATCTATCAAAGGAAAGTAGGTGTGACGTTGAATGCCTGCTGCCCCGAACATCCAACACGCCAGGAATTCTATACATCAGAGGCGAAGAGACTGGGATACGCAAGACCTCAGTTTGACGAGACAGATACGACCAACGGAAAAGTAATTCGATGTCATTACCTTGAGTCAGAATTAAAATATCAGTTTATCGCAACCGACCCAAGAGACATTCTCAAGTAGCGCAAATCCTGGTCGAATTTATCTCTTGAGTAGACCTCTAACTTTTTTCTCAATTTCCAGAAGCATCAACCACGTCATCATGATGAAGAATGCGAATGCAACAATATGCATTATGAGAGATGAGCGTTCGTGGTCTCCGACGAGAGATACATCGGTAGCGCTAAGACCTGCATAGACAGTTAAAAAGTCCAGGAATAGCCCAGCAGAGATTGCACAAACGATAATCGTCAGTATGAACAGTATACTTCTCTTCAAACCAAGCATATTCTTGATCGCAAAGAGAGAAACAAGGCTCACTGCGGGACCAGCGAGCAACAACACAAGGGCGGTTCCCGGTGACATGCCTTTTGCAATCAGGCTTGCAGCGAGGGGCGTTGATCCGGAAGCACACAAATAAAGCATCGTACTGAACAGACAGACGAGAATCATTCCTCCCAATCCACCGTCCAGGTATTGTTCGAGAATTCCCTCCGGAAGAATGGTCAATAGCCAGCCCGTCAGAAAAACCCCGAAGGCCAGTGACGGAGCAATCATGGGAAAGAGTGAACCAAATGCATATCTCTGCCCTCTGATAAACCCGGTGTTACCTTTCTCCTCACCTTTATGGACGGGCGAACAGCACGACTTTGTACTACAACATGAACTGGATATATCTTCCGTATTTCCAGCCGCTGGATCCTCTCTGATGATCCTTCCAGAAAAGATCTGAACAATACCAGCTACAACAGCTGTGAAGAAGGCTGCGACAACGCGGAAGACAGCAAAGACTGGATTGATGAGTCCAATGGTGAGAAAAAAGGAATCTACTCCTACTTGAGGTGTGGATACTAGAAACGAAGCGGTGGCATGCTTACTCGCTCCGGCCTTGTTGATCTGAGCAGCCACAGGTATGACTGAACAGGAACAGAGTGGTAGTGGAATCCCGATAAAGCTCGCACGTAGCGTACTTCCCAAACCTTCTCCACTCATCCACTTCTGCAGCAGATTGTCACTGATGTATGATTTGAGAAGCCCTGCGATGAACAAACCAAGCAGCAGGTAAGGAGCCGCTTCGTACAAGACAAAGTAAGATTCCTCAAGGATGTTCATCAATAACGTCATGAATCATGCTCTCTACTCATTGTTGAATTGGAGACTCTTCTCATCTCCAGTCATCATATCAACAATGATCGTTCCAGAAACTGGCTTCCAGGTTTCATCCACGCTCTGTCTTGGATGAAGTCTGTAAAAACCAACTGGCCAGTCCTTGTAATTATCAAAGGTATCGAAGAGCTTTATCAATTCTACTCTGTCGTAGTACTTCGAGATTGCATTCATCCGTATCCCACCTTCTTCAGCCGATATAGTCGCCCATTGATTGGCATGATCTCTTTCCAACACACCAGATTCTGTAACAAGGTAGAGAGGTTTATATTCTTCAATTCTTTCCTCAAGTGAGGTGGGAGCGAACCGATCATTCACCGGCACAATATCTTCGTAGAGAGAGATGGTATTCGAGAAATGTCCGAGAAGAACATTCCGTGAATCTGGGTCATTATCCAACGTTTCCTTTATCTGAGCGGACATTTCTGAAAACGAATAATCCACGTCGCGAAAATAGGCAACGGTTTGAGAGAGGTTTCTTATGCAGGATAAAACCAGGCAAAGAAAAACAAGACAAACAAGGAGCAGGACGCTTGAATGCTTTCGGGAAAGCCTGAGTAGTTCCGAGATTGACACGACGAGGAGTATTCCAACTGGCGCAACAATCACGGGCCAGTAACGAGGTCGAAGGATCGAATACAGGGAAAGCATGACGATATACATCAAAATTGTTCCAAGACTCAGTAAAACGAGTGGATTCTTCCGGTACCTGCCTGACACGATGAACAGGAAAGGAACGAGATAGAATAGCAGGTCGTATATTGGCTTATCAATCAGCTGCATTTTATCTACCAGGTGAACCATGAAGCCAAAGGTTTCCTGCATCGAGAACTTGGCATTCGCACCGATATTCAGAGTGAGAAAGTATTCATAATCTTCAGCGTAAGGTCTTGCCAGAAGAAAGAAATGAAGCATATAACAAAGGACCAATGTCCCTGCAGAAACCAGTGCTTTTTTCCATGGAAAACCTGAATCCCAGTTAACAGCAACAATCGTCAGACCCAGAACAGGGAAACCAACAATGGCATTTGTCTTGGTGTAGAAGGCAAGGCAGCAGAGAATTGTTCCAAGAATGGTAAACTCGAAGTACTTCTCTTGATTCGAAAAAGAAGCCGTATAGATCCCTGCCAGGAGAAGGAATGTCAGTGGTATTTCTCCCAGTGCAAACCTTGAGTGAAGGAACATAAAGTAGTTTGTAGCAATCCACAAGACTGCGAGCATACCTGCAAGGGGGTGAACGAATCTTCTTAAGATCACGTAAAGGAAGGCCAGATAACCAACAAGAGAGAAAATGATGGTGAGTCGGGCTGCCGTTATATTACTCCCGAAAAGAGAAAATGAAACTCCATGCATGATCTGAAGGATCGGCAGATTGACAGCGAAATTCAGTTCGCCGGGTCGGTACCATCCATCCAGCTCGTGAAACGCATAGGCATTCGCTGAGTACCAGCCTTCATCCGTGTACAAGACTCCATCCCTGGAGTAGTCATAATCAGTGGTGTAGTCGGCTGATAGATGGAAGAGTCTGACCGAAAAAATCAAGACGATTACTGTCCACGCAATAACGTGGAATGCCCGAGTGCCTGCTATCCTCTCCGCTTTTCCCATTAACTTCTCAAGCGGTGCAGCCAATTCATCCAGTCTGGTGATGAGTGCATGGAGTTTTGTAGAGATTTTATTCAACTTTCAGTCATCTCTCACATTTCGGGCAGATAGAGTGAATTCTTCGCTTGAACTTCAGCGCCGCCATCGGAATCACTGAAGGGAACACTATCTTGTTGTGAAACCCACGTGATGTCTTGAGTCACAATCCCGTTCAAGTTGGAGTGCACGTCTTATGAGCTACACCCTTTCAATCATCATCCCCGTTTACAATGAAATCTCAACACTCGAAGAGATTGTAGACGTAACCCTTGAGGTTGAACTGCCACAAGGCGGAAAAAAAGAAATCATTCTGGTGGATGACGGTAGCACGGATGGCACTAAGGACCTCTACCCAAAGCTGGAAGATAAGGTTCAACAGGTTATTCAGCATAAGAAGAACAAAGGAAAAGGTGCAGCCATCAGAACGGGTATTCAGAAAGCTACCGGTGATTTCGTCGTTGTTCAAGACGCGGACCTCGAATATGACCCTAATGAATACTATCTCCTTTTAGAACCACTTCTGAACGGAAAAGCAGATGTCGTTTACGGGTCACGTTTCCTCGGCGGCTCGGCTCACCGTGTCCTCTACTTCTGGCATCGTGTTGGTAACGGCGTCCTCACAACTCTATCGAACATGTTTACTGACCTCAATTTGACGGACATGGAGACGTGCTACAAAATGTTCCGTCGTTCCGTCATCCAGAAGGTACATATCGAAGAGAATCGCTTTGGCTTCGAACCAGAGATTACGGCTAAACTTGCTAAGAAAAAAGTTCGTTTTTACGAAGTAGGAATCTCCTACAGCGGCCGAACTTATGACGAGGGCAAGAAGATCGGCATGAAGGATGGCTTTCGGGCTCTCTACTGTATCGTGAAGTATTCTCTCTTTCGCTGAAAAACCCACAGAGATCCATGACGATGGTCAAGACTGGCAGGACTGCTCCCAGAGCAGTATAGACGGATGCTGCATCGTAAAGGATCCACATGATTCATCAATTTCACGAAGCTGTTGTCTCAAGCAACTCTCAGGGTGCTCACAGGGTGACCAACCTTTGTTCTTTCACGTTCCTACCTCTGACGGACGTCTCAAGACGTCGGTAAGACGTAGATAAGACGTCGAACAGACGTCCGTCATCCGGTAAGGCTACCGTAGTGGAGATTGTGTAAAAAGCTTGCTGTAAGTTTTTGCTGGTGGATGTGGTCGAGAATTTACGATTTCTATGAACCTGTGTCTTGATGTAACGGGACTTTTACCCTCGGAAATATTCGAGTTTTATCACCAATCATGTAGGCCTCCCCTTCAAGATAAGAGCACATTGCTTACCTGAGCGAAAGCACGACTTCACTATAAGAAATCCCTCTCCGGCTTTAATGCTCAGGAGAGGGATTCCTTATTTGATTCTCGATCAGTTAAGTAAACCTGGCGAGTATGTCGTTTGATGGATTAGTCGTACTTCAGTACAATGGTTTCTGAAACGGACCCATAGTCACCTTCACCATCTCTGATCGAAGCAACGATGTAGTTATATCCGCCTTCATTGTCGCTCTTGGTCAGCGTGATTGGGACATCGACAAAGTTATTCGCTGTGATCGTAGCGAACTTTTCGGTGATCTTCGTGACAGTATTTGCTTCGTAGGGATCGATGTCAAAGCCGCCTCCGGGAACGCCCGCCGTGTAAAGGGAAGCTTCAATCACGAGAAGCTCAACATTAGAACCATTGGGTCCACTGATACGAACGGTATGATTTGCTTCAGTGGTATCTGCGGGAACTGTGGTGACTCCGAGTACCTCGATAGACGGTGTAGCAGCCTTGATGGGCTTGGCAGCGTTAGCGGAGCCTGTATCACTTCCATTTTTGATGAATGGTTGTGTTGTAAGGACTGTACCATCGTCGAACTCGAAGGTAACGGTGGAGCCAATGAGTTCAATACCTGAAATACTACCCGAATGGTTAGGTCCGGGAGGGTTCGAGCCATTGATAGTCGTGGGGTCCACATCAATGGAAAAAGTGATGTTGTCATTGGGGTCGAAGCTGTTGAAGGCAATCTCAAGGATATCGAAACCGCCGTCATGAGCGCTCACATAGCTGGGAGTGATCGAACCTCCAGCGGAGTTCGCATTCAATTCGAAAGCTTTTCCAACAGAGTCGCCTGCATTGGCAAAAGGATCAAAAACCATGTCGGGGAAGATCGCGGTTCTCAGATCGATCGTCACCTTATTGATTTTCTGATTACCCGATGAAATATTCCAGAGCTTGAATGAGTTGGGAATATACGTGGAGCTTTCATTCATGTTGCTTCCTGGATCGATTTCAACAAGTCCGCGAGCTCCGTTGTCGGAGTTGTCTCCACCAAGATAGAGGAAAGCGTCAGGAAGCTGAACGGTACTTCCGCCCTTGGTCACAGAGACGGTGAGGAGCTCATCTGGTGCAAAGTTGTTGGCAGGAATAATTCCTTTAATCCGTGTTGGTGAAACAGATGTAATCTGCGCTGGTATTCCACCGATGGTCACACTTGTGTTTCCAATGTCGCCAAAGTTTTTGCCACCGATAACAAAAGGATGACCTCCGGTCGCAGGAGCTCTCCAGGGGTGGATATCATAAACCTGGAGTGAGGTGACATTTTGATCATTAGGCTTCGCGATGACAAGCTTGTTACCGGAGAAGGAAGTGCCGATAATCACACCTCCAGGACCTTGGACAAGTGTCAGACAATTCATATCAACAAAATCATTTGTTTGTGTTACAGTACGACCATCAGGGGACATCTTCACGCGATAGGTATTTCCATTCTGACGTTCAACGACAACCAGATCGCCGCGCATCTGACCGTTAAAGGTGTTTGAGCGATACTCGACAAGCCCGTTTGCTGCAGGGTTGAAGATCGCAGCTGGAGCCTGATAAACTCCAGGGATGGAAGCTTGGAAGGGTCCTCTATAGACAGCCTGTCGGGCATCCTTTCGACCACGGTTTCTGTTTGGGTGACCGTAGTACATTCCTTGCTCAACGAAATTCAGTTCGTTAGGCGCTTCTGGGTCTGGACCTTGAGAACTGATGCTGGTGGATGCTGGACCAAAGCCGAAGTTAGGACCGTTATCTACGGTGTACATATAGCCCTTTGTGGTGAAGATTACGTCGAATGGATTTCTGAAGCCCGATGAGTAAACAGAAACCCCAGTTCCGTTGCCAATCTCAACGCTTTCACCAAACTGCTGATTCATGTTCTCAATAACGAGGCCGCCACCGAGATCTTCAACATAGGTCAGCTCGCCATTATAGTCATTTCTCCAGATTTCCGCCTTCACAATAGCTGCGGAAAGGGGAGTTTCGGGAAGTCCACCAAGTGAGCTCAGTACACTTTCTGAGCACGCCTTGACGCCTGCGTTGGTATTTCCACCAACAGCAACGTACATGTTACCTTCGTTGTCGAAATCTATACCATTAACACCATGGTCATGGTTAGATACAGGAAGATGACGAATGATTGATTCATCAAAATCATAATTGGGTCCGGTCAGGCGTGTAACGCGACCAAGATAAGAAGCGAACGCGTTCCCCGGACAGGCTCCACCGTTGATGGCATAAAGCTCTGAATGCCCAACGTAAATCCGCACTGGGTCTGGAGGATCGAAGGGATTGAATCCGATACCAAGTACATCCTCGTTCGAGAGAGTTGCGATCTTGTTGATGGTTTGTGTATTTACTACATTATAATTGTCGTCAAAGGTATAGGCATAAATCGCACCGCCGCCACTGTCGTCGTTGTAGTTGAACGTACCTACGTAGAGCCTTCCATCAGGACCAAAGGCGGCACAGGTTGGGCCGGTAAGAAAGGCAAGGTCCGTTAGGCTGAAAGAGATCTGAGGAACGTTGGGGTCAATATACTGATAGGTCCTGGTGTTACTTGTTCCGTTAGGGTTGTTGACACGTACTGATACGAGTCCGCTTCCAGGAGGAGTATTTAGCACAATTGATGTGGGATTGATTGTCGCACTATTTTCGTCGATTACCGTATCAGCCCAGGTGACATCCACGCTGCCGTAGGGGAAGAAGCCAAGACCTGTGATCGTGACTTGCTCGTTACCCGCAACGTTTCCTGTATTGGGCGTAATAGAGTTGATTGTTGGGCGAACCGTTGACTGGTCGTGAGTAACAAGAGACGAGGCAATCGCCTGAGCACCCTGACCATTCTTGTTCCAGCGAAGCTCTACAGGAAGATTCGCAAGCTGAGGAACGGCGATTCTTGCATCAACAGTAACTGTTCCTGCAGCGAGGTTCACGGGGCCATTAGCCTCTGAGCCATTGACGATGATCGTCGAAGCAGTGCCGCCTGTGGTAATGAACTCGTAGCTGCCGCCTTCAGAAACCTGGATTGTTCCTCTCATGCGAACCATCGTATTGCTGTCTAGATCGCTGGGTCCTATCTGGCCGTTCACATTTGCAACAGAGAAGGCATTCGAAACATATGCGTAGTTTGCAATTGCGGGTGGGTTATCAATGATGAATTCAGGGCCTGATCCCTCGTTCAGATAAAGATGAACGAGAACACCGGGAATCTGGGATGTCGGGACGATGTCAAACTCTGCAGTGGTGGAGGCCATCTCAGCGGGAGTAGAGTTATCTTTCACCGTAAGCTTCACTGTCAGATCGTTGCCAACATTGAAGTTTGGAGAGGCCGTTGGGCCCGTTGCGAAAAGGTTGTTTGCTCCGTCTCGCCACTCGTAGGTCTGAATGGGATTTGTTGGTGATAGACTGAAAGACCCTTCACCACTGAGAGCAACGGTTTCAACTCCGTCCTGGTTATAATCGACGATCACAGGTGGAACGGTAATGACCGGCCTGAGATATGGATGAAGGTCCTCGTCTCCAACGGCACCCGTTAAAGGGATGTTGATCGTTCTGGCTGTTCCCTGAAGACGTATAGAGGCCTGGGTCACAGCATTCGCTGCCGAGCTGTAGAAAACCCGAAGAAAGTCTGTTGCTCCAGGTGCGATGAAGCCAGCCGATTGATACGTAGTTGGAGAAGCACCTCCCGTATAGAAGACACCCTGAAACTGAACAGTAACTGGAGTTGCCGAAGTTCCGGGAATGGGATCAATCCCTACTCCAGTAATATAGACGGGAACAGGGGTTGTATTGGTGATTGCTACGACCTGATTACGTTCTGGCGTGCCGACTTCGACACGAGGGAATGCCACGACATCGGGAGTCACACCGAGCATAGCTTTGTTCTCAATAATCTCGATCGCACTTAATTTTGCATTGTTAATAACACTCGAAAAATCTATGTTGAGAGTTCCATCACTAACCCATGCGTCAAAATGCTGAATGCGGGACCGGGAAAAGCCTGCGTCGACAAAGATATCGTAGTTAGAAAGAACCTGCTGCCCTTCAATAGAGAGATTAAAGGTTCTCTGGTTAGCCTGGCTGAAAGAGAGCTCTGCAAAGTGTGCACGAACAGTATATCTTCCTGGGTTAAGGCCAATGGCATATCCAAAGTTTCCGTAACGCTCGGACTGGTAGAGAGTTTCCATACTTGTTCCATCAACGGGGACAGCTGCTGAAAAAGTTGTTCCACCCGAAACGAAGCTTCCTTCTGGAGACCAAGTCTGTCCGAAAGGGTCGGTATATTCATTGCCGCCGGCATTCAAACGAAGAACCGTGGTGCCAAGATTTGCAGGTCTTACAACCTCAACAATTTCGATGGCAGAGACTTTGGGATTTTCTGTAATATGACGAAAATCGATGGTCACTTCACCATCGAAAACCCATGCCTGGTACTCTTTGACAAGTGCCTGAAAGGCGCCTCCTGCTTCGTCGTATATATCCAGTCCACTCTCGACTGTTCTGCCTTCAAGCTCGACACCGAAGACTCGAGCTCCAGGTGAATTCAGGAAGATTTCTGCAAAGTGTAGACGAACGGCATATTTTCCAGGAGCCACGTTGAACTGATATTGAAGGTCAGGGCCTCCCAGATCATCATAGCGTTCGGTTTGATAGAGTGCTCCATCAAGGGTTCCACCAATGCCGTTTGCCGTGGAGGATGTCTGCCCCTGATTAAAAAAACCTGTGTCCGCCTGCCAGACAACTCCATCCCGTTGATACTCAGGTCCCCCTGCATTAATGCGATAGAGGGTATCGCCGCGTTGAAACCACCCCATGTCACCAGCATCGATTATCGAGTCCTCGTTCGCGTTGAGCTCCAACGAGAAGGGGCCTTTGGCAAGGAAGAAATTCGATACGTCCTGACTGCTGTTCGCTGGTGCTGAGCTGGATGAGAAGATGAGTGTGGAAACGAGGGCGATTAGTGATAAAATAGATCGGTGATAACTCATTTTTTTGCTGCAAGCTCTCACTTTAGTGGTGTTTTGTATCTGATTCACGGTTATCCGTGATTTGACTATGAAACTTGGGCCGATGTTCCCGTGAACGGCAAGCCCGAACTGAATATTTAGCAAAATTATGCGTTATCAATATATAATTGTTTTTTTAAAACACGAGATTTCAGGAGTTTTTCGCCGATTATTCCCAATCAGCGATGATTGAGACGAAAATATCGGCTCAGAAATGCGATGACGAAACCGAGCTCCAAAAGCACAATCGGATAAATGTGAGCCAATAACCGGCGTAGCGAAGTGTTCAAATGAAAGATGAGATTGAGGGGTGAAAGCAGGTAAACAATGATGTACCCGGTCAACCAGATGAAAACCACGGCGTTAAAATAATGCCATCGACGCTGGAGACCGAAGGCCCAACGGGTCTTAAATCCCACAATGAGCAAGATGGGAAGAATAGCTGCGTAGACCAGCCACGTATAATTCCATTGGTCAATCGATGTGACATCATTCTCAAAAATCGCCCAGATAACAGGTAGACGGGATGGAGCATAGCTCAGCGTTTCTACCGTCATGTTAGCAAAGTAGTCTTCGTCGTAAATATTTTTCAGCGAAGGCCCCACAAGTATCCAGGGGAGAGCGACCACAATTGCTCCCGCTAAGGCGCCCGCCAGAGGGATGAGCCGCTTGAGTCGAGTTTTCTCACGGGCAGCGAGAAGTGCCACGATGTTAACGGACATCATCATCGTAAAGATGACCATCCCCTCTTTCTTGATCATCAAACAGAAACCCGTGAAGAGAGCTCCAAGGATCAATACCGATCGACGTCTCGAAGTCCACCAAATCCAGAAGGAGGTAATGGCTATACAGGCAAAGAAGGCGAGCGGGAAATCAGATTCGCCAGAGTTAATGGCGCCTCCATCCTTCACAACCCAGAATTCTCGAAAAGGCGCCCCGGCGAACACCAGTGTTACGAACAAGGCAACCCACTTGCTCCCCCACCGGCGGATCATCCCATAAATATACAGGGCAAAGAAAACCATGAACGAGCTGAACAGAAACCGCACATTGTCTTCATCAACTTTACCAATGAAAGAGTAATAGCCAAACTCTGAGAGTGGAACCAGAAGTGGATAATCCGGATGATAGTGAACTCGATGAGGATCGAGAAAGGCTTCTGTGTAGACAGTTTTCTCGTGATAGATAATCTTTGCCTTATAATTCCATATTGCTCGCCCGTCGTAGCTGGCCATGGGATAGTCCATGGCGTTGTAGAATAGGGTGACAAAGAAGGCCAGTAGCAGCCCAACTCCCAGAAAGTATAAGGTTTTCAATCTCGGGTTATCGACTGGCTTGATGATATCGAGTCCTGTATAGCTCTTCAGAGGCACAAGACGTCTGTAAAGAAATGCATTCAAAACACAGAAAGAAAGGTTGAGCACTACCCAGAGTGCCACCGATGCGTAATTGAAAAGAAACATGGAAAGCAGATAAGTAGAACACTGAAAACCAAGGCCCAGACCGAAGCTGACAGGCAGCCAGTATTCAGCATGGTACTTCCTGTCGCGCTCGAAGATCCACATGGTCACAAGAAAACCTGAGCCAACCACAACGACAAGATAAAGGAGACTGAGAAGAAGGGTTCCTAGCAATACACTTCTCCCTTCTCTTTGTATTCAATAAGAGGATTGCGAAGGGCAAAAAACAGGATCAGGCGAAAGAGTACAACAGGAAGAAAATGCGAAGCGAGTCGACTCGTCGATGTGTTCAGGTGATACACAAGATTCAACGGGGAAACCATATAGACAAAAAGGTAGCTCATCATCCAGGCAATGAGAATTACGTCGAGATAGTATTCGCGCCTTGAAAACCACCCGAAGACAAAGAAAGGGAAGCAAAGAACAAGTGCCACCCAGTAGAGGTTCCACTTTTCCACGTTCCAGATCTCTTTATTCAGCGTATAGAAAATAACATTCAGTCGCGTGTGCATGGTCGTTAAGACTTCAGCGTTAAACATTTCTGCATAATCTTCATCGTAGTAATTTGGGAGCTGTTTTACGACCATGAACCAGGGGGAAGCAACAACCAGCGTGAGGACGGCAAAGCCGATGACAGCGAGGATGTTTTTCTTTCTGAACTCCGAACCTGAAAACAACGCCATCACCCCATTGGCTGCTGAGGTAACAGCGAAAATAACCAAACCCTCTTTCTTGATCATAAAGCAGAAAGCACTGAAGAGTACGCCAACGACCCACTGCCAATGCTTGCGTTCTCTCCACCACAGCAGGTATGAAACGATGGAAACGAGTGCAAAGAATGCTAGAGGTAAGTCCACGGCTCCTGAGTTCAAGGCACCCCCGTCACGCTCCGACCAGTCATCCCTGAACGGAGTCGCACAATAGAAGAATGCCGCCAGAATTGCGAGCAAACTCTTGATACCAAGTCGCCTTAACCCTCCGTATATAAATAGAACCGTGAAGACAAAGGTGGCAGAGAAGAGAAGTCTCACCTGTCGCTCTCCAATATCACCAACAATTCTATAGATGACATATTCAGCGAAAGGAATCATGAGCGGATAGTCTCGATGATAGTGAACACGCAAAGGATCTGTGAAAGCTTCTGTGAAGACTGTATCTTCATAGAAGAGGACCTTGGCCTTGTAACTCCATATAGCTCGACCATCATAGCTCGTGAATGGATATTGAGCTGCGTTGGTAAAGGTAATTCCGAGAAAGAAAATCAGGAGGGCAGCTATCGCGAAGCAAAGGTTTCTTTCCCCCTTGGATGACTCCGGCCCGGGAAAATCCCAACCACCGAATTCAAAGGATGCTTCATCTTTGCAGTAGAAGCGGAAACCGTAAAGAGCTCCAAGGGAAACGCCGATCAGGATGATCGAAAGAAGAAATGAAACTTTTCCGATCAGAATCAGAGATAAGAAAAAAGCGATGGCCTGAACTCCCAGACCCAAGCCGAAAGAAATCGGTAGCCAGAGCTCCGCAGAAAACCTCTCGCTCTTCCACAAGAAGCCCTTGCAAAAAGCCATTCCCAGAAAACCCAGAAATACAAGATAGATGGGAACAAGAAGCCAGGAAATCATTCTTTCTCCAGCTTGTATATCCAACTCTTATCTGTCCAGAGCGAGTCGTAATAGACGATATATTCTATATCTTTTTCTTCAATCATTTTCTGGAGATCTTCCTGAATCTGCGGATCCGGATTCCCGATTTCATACCCATAGTCTACGGGATTCAAAGGGTCTTCCTGAGGATGAAAGGGATCTTCCAGCTCGCTCCAGGTCCAGTTGTCTTGAATAGATTCATTGAGAACAATCTGTAGCTTTGGTAAGACATATACACGACGGGGGTAAAGAAGGTAGCTGATAATATGGGCGCGTTGATCACCGATGTAGGCAATGCCTGCATCTTCCGGAACCTTCTCCATAATTTCATACACAAAGCTTGCTCGTGGATACCATTTATTATGTTCAGTAATATCAATAGCGATCTCTTTATCGCTGGCCCCCTGGAAAGCGCCCCTCGTAATGACAATCGCTTCAGATGCAGAAAAGAAATTCGTGAGGATCAAATTACGAAGAAACAGCAGAAAAACACCGGTGAGAACCACCGTATAGATTTTCTGAAAATGACTCAGAGCGACAAATCTCCGTAAATCTATGATTGTTGCGAGGCGAACGATCAATATCCAGAAGAGGAAATGAAAGTGATCTTCAAGAAACCCATAGCCCATTTTATAGACAAGCCAGGAGTTTGTTGTATTAAAGACAATAGAAATGATGACTAGAATCAATAGTACATCGGAGACTTTGCCAACGATCTCAGTTATTTTCGTATATTTCTCCCAATTCAAAAGAACCGCACCTCGTTGGGGATATTGGGCCCTTCCTCAACGTCCTCTTCGCCAGGAGGAAACATCTCGGCCTGACTATAGATGACATGACCAAGCTCATTATAAATCTTATCTCCTACACTGTAAAAGCACACTTCCTTATTCAAAGACTTGCGAAGGTCCAGGACACTTTCTCCAACTTCATAGCGAAAGTCTTTGTTGGGGTGTTCCAGGTAGGGCCAAAGATAGGGAAGCACCTGTGGGTAGCCGATATTGTCCATCGCCCCGAGTGCAGAGTCTGCCTCATCCCAGTCTCCCTTTTCGATGGCTCGATCCAGGACGTTCTTCAAATGTGGCAGAGAGTCCGGATTCTTCATCTTCTCCAGTACGCCCAGTGCATGCTCGCGATTTCTCGAGTTCGGGTCATCAAGTGCAGGTAACACGAGCTCATACAACATGGTTCGACGCAGTTTTGTCATCCACTTGAGAGCATTCTTACGTGTTTCCACATCCTCATGTGTGAAATCTTCGGCGACACGCTCCGTAGTCGGTCCGGTTCCCACATTAATCATCAGTGCAGCGACTCCCATGGGGACAGCAAGAGTCAGAATCATGGTAATGATTGGCTTCAAGTTCACGAGTTACAACCTTCCAGTGCTTGGGCGATTACCCCTCGCTACTGATCAGCTTCAAGGGAAATCGCCCATTCTCCTGCGATCGAGACCTAAGGAACAAAACTCATTCCGGCATTTCTATGATCGAGAATGCCTCCTGAACGGGAAACTCTGTCAGGTAGATCTGAAAAACACGGTCGAGTACATATAGATTGGAGGCTGCCAGATAGACAACATAGACCCCAACGAACGTCCCCATCCAACGCCGCCCCCAAGTGTTATCAGAGAAGGACCCCAATAGAAGGGAAACAAAGAGAAAGTGCCAGTTCAGACCATAAATCACAAACTCTCGGCCGTAAACGGAGTGCAGACAGAACTGACCGAGCAATCCAAGGACGATGGGCAAATACCATTTCAGCATCGCCGCGCGCTTCCACCAGATGACATAAAGCAAAATCTGAATCGCCAGAAAGGGCCAGAGCCACCACGGCCAACTTAGAAGGCTCTTTTCCACCAGCGTGATTGAAAGGAACTGTCTGTCCTCTCGCGGGGGCGACCAGTAACTGATGACCGGCTCCGGAGAAGCGAAATTGAAGAGGACAAACTGCCCTGCCAGACGAGTCACCCTTCGATGCGGTTCTCGTTGCAGCTCATCAGTCTCGAAGAATTTCAATTCCTTCTCGATGGTCTTAGTCACCTTGATATGCTTGATGGACCCCCCAAAAATAGCGGTCTGAACGAACATCGTGAGCCAGATTGCCACCACAAGAGTGAGCACACAGACGCTGGCCTTCACGATCAGAGGCTGCCAGAAAGACCTTCCTGTCAGCCCCTCATTCTTTCGATCATGCCATTCATAAAGGCGGAATGCTCCGGCTATGAAGAAGAATGATACCTGGGAAACAGTTATTCCAAAGGAGAAGATCCCTACGAATAACCAGGAGGCCATCTCATACCAGGTGAACTTTTTCCCGCGAAATAAATAATAGAGATTAAAGGGAAGGATGGCGAAAATCCCTGCAATAGCTGCCGTATCCGGAATACTTGCAAGCAAAAGCGAAGGGAAAGAAATCAGACAAACCGCTGAGACACAGGCGGCTGCAGTTACACTTCCCCTGGTCAGCTGAAAAGCGAGCAGACCAGCCAGGATCGCCTGGAGGAAAATTCCGAGAATACAGAGGATTCTCGCTGCATCCTGAGGACTTTCTCCACCGAAAATCACCTCATGAACAGGGATCCCAACAAGGGCGAGATACTTGTAGAGGGGGTGAGTCCGTGCCCGGTCCGACTCCTCCCAGCCTGTCCAATCAATGATGACTCTTCCCGTATCCATATCGAAGAGGGCATTGCCTGGTGTTGCCAGCAGATCCACGCCTTTCGAAAACTGAAAGGCAGAGAGCCAATAAACAGGCAGAAACAAGATGCAGAGAACGAACAGGGCGAAAAAGACCTGCTTCAAACTACCCCGAGTTTGAGTTTGATGATCAACCTGGTCATGCGGGGTCATTTCGTTCTTCAACCTCTGAGTTTCCCGTCATCCTAACAGCGATTAATTTTGGGACTCGCCTTGCATTCCATGATTCAGCGAATGATTGCTGCG
Organism: uncultured Candidatus Sumerlaeota bacterium; assembly: GCA_964437365.1. Taxonomy (GTDB): domain Bacteria; phylum Sumerlaeota; class Sumerlaeia; order SLMS01; family SLMS01; genus CAYTGM01. The sequence continues at coordinate 228,690 of CAYTGM010000003.1, forward strand.
CCAGAGGACGGATGACCGTCAAGTCAGCTCTTTCAGAGATGAAACCCCCTTAACACCGCTCCACCTTTAGACGTCATCCACAATCCAGGACATTCTTTTTTGACTGTTCGTTGATTTTCATCTCGACCTGTTGAAAAGTCTGTCCTTAACTTAAGTGGAATAAAAGACATGAACGTGAGGAAAGAAACAACATGAACCGTCTTTTCACAATTTACTTAATCGTTTTTTTCGCGAGGCTTACCGTATCTGCAGAAGCCCAGAGCGATCGATTGGTCTTCGACCTGAAGAACCCTCAAGAAGCTGAAAGATGGATTGTAGAAGAAACATCACAGGGTACTCCCGCCTTTGAAAGAACATCGCAAGGGCTCAAGGTTCAAGGTATCGAGAATGAATCAATTGTCCTGATTCGTCCTGTGCAATTCGAGGCAACCACCTTCAACAAGATGATCGTGAGAATGAACTCGATGCCCGAGGTAAACCCCACTGGATACACCAACCTTTCTGTCTACTTTTCGAAAGACCCATCAAATCTATTCGGCTTGGCGGAGTCAGTTTTTCGCGCGTCCCCTCCAGCAAATACTTTCGTTTCTGTTCCTCTTGATCTGGACCAGTCACTCTTATGGTATGGAGACATTCAATCCATCCGCGTCGATCCTCTCTTTGGAGCTGGAACAGTCATCATCGATAGTGTCACCTTGCTGCGGGAAGAGAAAGAGGCAGAAGTTCCCGCCTGGAATTTCTCTCGAGAGGAAGCTCAGACAGGTTGGAATATCGGAGAATTCGTTCCCTCCTTTGTTCCTGGGAACCCCAAGGTTTCTGATGAGGGGATGACATTTTCCTCTGAAACAGCGGGGATTTCCATCATGATGCCCGATATACATATCGATAGTGAAAAAACCAAGGCTTTGGAAATGAAAATCCGATACAATGATGTAAATATAGACGAAGGTTTAAGCAACACGGCAAGACTCAACTGGGCAGCCAATCAACCTGGCGCTTACAGCAAGCAACAAAGAGTCGATGTAGACTTGAACCTTACGAATGAGTTCCAGACCGTCACGTTCGAGCTCGAGAATCATCCTGAATGGAATGGAGAGATCAGGTCTTTCAGCATCAATCCCATTCTACGACCAGCGAACATAACAGTGTCTGAGATTCGGTTTATCGCAGCTGACACACTAGGTTCCAGAGGTGACCAGAGAGCATTGATAAACTGGATGTCACATCAGGAAGTGCAAAACGCCCTCTCGGATAATTACAAGCCACTCCTTGTCTTCATCACGCTCAGCCGTAACAGCTTTTCCAGAAAAACGGAAGCTGACCTTGCAAAGAATGTTGAATTTCTAAGCCTGGCGAATAACTACCACTGCGTGCGCATGGAAGCCACCAACCCTGTTGTCGAGAAGACCTTTGGCCGTCTATACAAAATACCCGCAGTAATTATTATGACCCACGATTCGTCAAACAGAAGCTGGAGCGAAAAGGTCAGGTTAACGGGATCTGCAGTTCAAGATCACGTACTGAACGAAATGAGAAAATGGCGGGATGAGGCGAATTGAAAATCAAGCCCTTGAATCTTCTGCAAGAGGGTACTGCTCACCTCCGATTGGCTTTCCATAGTAAAAGCCCTGCAGGTAATCGAAGTTATTCCCAAGGGCAAACTCATGCTGCTGTTCTGTCTCGATACCTTCCGCAACTACTTTGAGATCGAAATCTTTAGCCAAGTGAATGATCGACTGAACCAGTCGCTTCGACATGGCATCGTGCGTACGTCGAATAAAGCTGCGGTCCACTTTCAGATAACTCAGAGGCAGTCGGTGTACCTGTTCGAGAGAAGAATAACCTGTCCCGAAGTCATCAATCCAGATGGAAACTCCTTCATCACTGAGTGTCTCCAGGTTTTGTATACACCGACCCGGATGACGCATCAACATGGACTCTGTAACCTCCAGATGAATTGCATCGGGACCCAGCGAGTAGTCTGATAATACACGGAAGTATAGGTCGGCGAAATTCGGATCCACAAGTTGCAGAGATGAAATATTCACCGTAATAAAGCTTGGGGTGTTTGAGATGTCTTTCCATTCGACAAGCTGTCTCGCACATTCCCGGAGGACCCAGTAACCAATCTCTTTGATAATACCAGACCTTTCTGCAGCAGGAATAAAGTCGTCCGGATAGACAAGACCACGTCTCTCATGGTTCCAGCGCAGCAATGCTTCTGCTCCTACGAGACTCAGGTGCTCAGGTTCAACCAAAGGCTGGTAGTGGACAGTAAACTGCTCTTCAAGAAAACCCTTCCTCAGATCAAGTTCAAGGCTCAATCGTCTTACTTTACCATCTCTTTTCTTGAAGTCAAAAATACGATATTGTTTTCCACCATTTGCTTTTGCATCCTGCAACGAGTCTTTGGCAACGCGCATCACCGCTTCTGGAGTTTCCAGAGAGGAAATGTCGCCAACAACTCCAGCACTGACTGATATATAGACTTCCTGCCCACCAAGCTGGTGAGGTTCATCACTGACAGAGATAATTCTCTCCATAAACTTTTCCAGGTCCATTTTTGACCTGTCATGTTCAAGAAGAAGAACAAACTCGTCTCCCGACAAACGTCCCAGGATATCTGTATTTCCGATTTTCTCAAGGAGCCGATCAGCAATCGCCACAATCACCTGGTCACCTGCTTCTTCTCCCAAGGCTTCGTTTACAGCTATCAGCCTGTCTATATCAATACAGGCGAGAGAGAACTGAAGGGAATCGTGAGCAGAATCATTTGACCTGGAGAGAGCCTGATTCAGATACTGAAAAAACAATACGCGCCCTGGAGACCCGGTGAGAGGGTCAAAGAGCTGTATATGCTGAAGCCTACTCTCGGCTTCCTCTCGGTCCGCAACCTGACGTTTCAGGTTCTCATTTGCAAGTTCAAGTTCCTGGTATAGACGCTGATTAAGAACAACGACAGCCAACTGATTTGCGATAACGGACAGGTTATTGACATCACGCTGAGAAAACTTTCGGTCAGACTCGCAGATATAAATGCCAATCACCCCAACCAGTTCATTTTCAAGAACAAGAGGTACTCCCGCATAGGAACGAAACACGAAGTGTCCTTGCTTATCCTTGGCACGATCGTGCAGTTCAGCTGTCGTTGGATCAGCCTCAGCGTTTTCAATGATGATCGGTTCTTTGTTTTGAGTAAGCCTCAAGGCGATACCAGAATCGCAGGCGATCTTTTCTGCGAGGATAGATCCCTCTGGGCCGCTAAACCCTATCAGCCTGAGCTCTTCATTTTCAATAATTCTGATGATACAGGCATCAACCTGCAATGAACTCCGAACCAGTTCTGTCAGCTCCTCTCCGAGCTTCTTGACGGAGCGGGTCCCAACAACCATCTGGCTTACTGCCGAAACAAGGTCGTAGTGCAGCAATTCCTGGGGCTTAAGCTCTCTTGAATGTCCTCTAATACTCATTCAGACTCATTTGTGCATGATCAACGAATACTGCGAGATTACCAACGTTTCAGTTAAAACGGCCCGGACTCACATGTCATTAGAAAAAAAACGGAAGGAGAAAAAATCTTTGAGAGATTGGAAGAGACAAAACGGATCAATTCGCGATGGAATGAGCGGCTCCCTTTCTAGCATGATCCTGTGAGAGCCGCTCGAGAAATACATTTGAAAGACTGATTCAATCGTCGACATTGAACGGAGCTGTTGGGTCAGCCCGAGTGACCGGAAAAAAAACGAGAGGCTTCCTCAGCAATCTCTTTTTTTGTCATCTTCTTAATCTGCTGAGCGATACTCCAAACATGGCCAAAGGGATCGAGAACTTTACCATAGCGATCTCCCCAGAACGTATCTTCTAGAGGCATCAGAACAGTAGCTCCCAGCTCCTGGGCACGCGCAAACCAGGCTTTAGCGTCCTCAACGTAGAGATGGATGGCAACGGGTGTTCCTCCAAGACTTTTGGGAGACAAGACTCCCATTTCGGGAAACTCATCGCAGATATAGACCTGAGAGCCACCGATCTCCAGCTCAGCATGCATCACCCCGCCATGGGGCCCATCCATTTTCATCTTAACTTTCGCATCGAATGCTTTCTCATAGAACTCAATCGCATCCACCGCTCCACTGATAACCAGGTGAGGAATGACTCGTACATCACCTTTCTTCGCCTTCTTCTTTTGTGCTGCCATGATCAGCCTCCAGAAAAAAATTGTTCCTGTTTCAAATTTATTAAGATGAGCAGTTTTGGACCGCCCGACACAATGAAAGAAGTGGGGGGAACCTCAAGATTGTCACACTGTGTTTTACTACTTTTATTTGTGTCGATTGCTGACATTGGTTCGTCGCAGGCACAAGGTACTCGTTCTCATCGAAGAGGTACCTATTCTGGAAAACTATGCCAGTAGAAGAATAGACAAAGAGGAACAAGGGTTAAGAGCAAGGACATTAGTTCTCGCGGTCTGGCTTGCCTGATTAGAGCTCTCGGGCTTATCCCTGGTCAGGAAAGCAATCGCGAAGAATAATCTCTAACATCGATTCCAGCTGCCGCCACCCCCGATTGGGGGGACCTGATTAATTTCGCCCACTGGATCTTCTTTCATAGCTGGTACTTGTTCGCCCCTCGCCAGGGACGATGCCGGAGCGATGTCGGAGCGATCCAGGAGCGATGGGCATCGGACCGAGAACGCTCCAGGATCGCCGCGGCATCCAACTTAATCGCGTGAGAAGGACCGGATGGAGCTGAGCTGCGCACTCGCCGAACTGGACCAGACAATTGACGCAGAGATTTCAGAGCTTCGACAGCAGTTTAAAAATCAATGAACGGGCGGTTCCAGTAGTTTCAATGTGGGAGGTGACGTGGAAAGCTCTGCCATGATTCCAACGGGTAGGGTCGCGTTTTCCCTGATATGCCCCGTCGGGAAACGATAGATCACAGGATATTCTTTCTCGCCGAAGTATTGATGAAAAACTTCGATCAGAGTAAATCCCCTGCCTGAGTCGTCATCGCACCCTGCCCAGACACCAAGGATAACCCCTGCTGGTTCTTCCAGCTTCCCAGCCAACTTGAGTGTAGAGAGCATTCGATCAATACGATAAGGATCTTCGCCCACGTCTTCGAGAAAGAGCAGGTTGTCCTTTGTTTGAATTTCGAAAGGGGTCCCCATGAGGGCGTTAACAAGTGAAAGGTTGCCACCAACGAGACGACCTTTTGCGGTACCCGGCGCGATGGTCATCATGGGCGAGCTGATATGATCATCTGTATAGACCGGAAGGTTCTGTCTATTATCGCGCATTAAAGTCGACCAAAAGGATCTGGTAGCGAAGGGGCGCGCTTCCTCGTCACGAGAGAGGACATAACTTGTTGTCGGAGCATGATAGGAGACGAGCCCTGTTTTTCTATAAATGGCCAGTTGCAGTCCGGTAATATCACTGAATCCGGTGAGGATCTTCGGGTGATTCCGGATATAGTCGTAGTCAAGGTCATCGATGATTCTTGTCGTTCCATAACCGCCGTGAAGTGAAAAGAGTGCATCGACTTCGGGGTCTTTCCAGGCCCTCATGATTTCCGCCGCCCTGAGTTCATCGTTTCCTGCAAGGTATCCGAAACTCTCCTCGATGTTCTTTGCTTTCCAAACTTTAAACCCCTGTTCAATCAGCCCGGCCTCGACGGTGGCGATCTTGTCTTGATTGGAACTTCGCGCAGGGGTAACAAGGGCAATCGTATCTCCTGGTTCCAGGCCTTTGGGAACAATAACGTCGGCCCCGGTATTTCCTGGCAATATAGACAGTCCGACAAGCAGTCCAAGAAATAAGGCGGGAACAAGTTTCAAAGTTTTGATCATCAGGTTTGACCCTTTCACTCAATGATTTCTTTCCCATAGACTCTCTTTCCTAGACACGCAAGCCGAGAAAAGGTATCGCTTACCAAAGATGAGAGTCGTTCAAATTAACTTAAAGAGGTGAATTTCATGCATCAGGAGAGTCGTTCTTCGCTGGTAACCATCATTTCAACCTGTTGTGCACTGGCATTTCTGCTTGTTTTGTCAGGTTGTTCTTCGATTCCAGCAACACCGGGACTCATGAAGGAAAAGGGAGGTGTTTACCTGGGAGCTGATATTCTGGAGGAAAATGGATTCCAGGAACTTCGCGGAAAGAAGGTGGGACTGATTACGAACCATACGGGGCTCACCCGAAATAATGTCAGCACCATCGATCTTCTCTATGAAGCACCAGATGTGGAGCTGGTAGCATTATTCGGCCCAGAGCACGGTTTAAGAGGCACTGCAGACGAAAAGGTTTCCGACGGCAGGGATGAGAAAACAGGACTGCCAATATACAGTCTGTACGGAGAGAATAGAAAGCCATCACCTGAAATGCTTGAAGGAATCGATGTCCTTGTTTTCGACATTCAGGACATCGGTACGCGTTTCTATACATATATAGCAACGATGGCGATGGGAATGGAAGCATGTAAGGAGCAGGGCATTGAATTTGTCGTGCTTGACCGCCCCAATCCGATTAACGGAATCAACGTGGAGGGTGTTGTAGCTGAAGAGAATATTACCGGTGGCTTCACGGCCATTTATCCGATTCCAACGCGACATGGCATGACTGTCGGAGAACTGAGTCTGCTTTTCAACGATCACTTCGATATCGGGTGTGATCTTACGGTTATTCCCATGCGCGGATGGGAACGATGGATGTATTGGGATGAAACGGGAATTCTCTGGGAAAATCCGTCGCCCAATATGAAGACTCTGGCCGGGGCGATTCTCTACCCTGGACTTGGTGCAGCAGAAACGACATGGATTTCCTGTGGCAGAGGAACCGACCGGCCGTTTGAAATGTACGGTGCTCCCTACATGGATGGTGAGAAACTTGCCAAAGCAATGAATGAAAAAAATCTGCCTGGACTGCGCTTTGTCCCCTACACCTTTACACCCACAGCGAAATGGCACAAACATCAGGGAGAAAGATGTGAAGGTATCTTCGTTGTGATCTATGATCGTGACAAACTTGACGTGATTCGCACAGGATTACACATGGTTCAAACGATGGAAGAGTTCTTTGCTCCTGATTACAAAGCTCTTGGCGGTTTCAAGACACTCTTTGGAAGCGATAAGATCTGGGCCATGTTGACAGAAGAAGGAAAGACGCCCGAAGAAGTGATTGAGTATTTTCAGCCTTCACTTGATGAGTTTAAGGTGTTGAGAAAAGAGTACCTCCTTTATTAACCAAAGGGTACTGGTAAACAATATAACCACAGGAGGATTCTCCGATGGCGGAAGAACAGTCGAAGAAAGAAGCTGAAGAAGAGAAACCCGAGCTTGGACAGGCACTTTTTAAACTCGGTTTCTGGATTGTGGCAATCGTCGCTCTTGGTGCGGTTGCCTATATGGTATTCTTCGGGTCTGACCCAAGAAGGCAATTCTCCGACCCGGATGAGACTTTACGTGGCTATACATCCTTCGTTTCTCCCTATGTCGGAACGAATGCAGCCTTGCCTGACAATTCGACGGTTGAGGCCTGGCTCGAATTCTTTGATTCGGATTCTCGTGATTTCTTCAACGACAATGCAAAGCACATTGCCCGATTGAACTATCTTTACGATCAAGAATCATACGATAAATTAGGTTCCACTGGTCTTCGGGGAGAGGCGATGAAATACGTGGTCGGAAACCCACCACTGAGTGGTATCATCAAAATAACCACCAGTCGAACAGCCGGCGATGGCGTGATTACAGTGGGCGTCTTACCTCGAGGTGGAAACGAGACAACCATGCGCATCAAAGAGGCAGCAGGCCTCTATTATATAATGGATTTGGGAGGTCTGGAGCAATCTGTTCGTAACCAGATCTCCCGGTTTAATTCTGGAGAAAGTCAATAATCCTGTATGACTGAAATCGTAGATAATCCAGCTCGTATAGCCGTTCTTGGTGCAGGATCATGGGGCAGTACCATTGCCGCTATGCTGAGAAGCAATGGGCATGAAGTACGCCTCTGGTGCCACTCAAAGGCAGAAACAATCCGGCTTGGAGAGGAGGGACATCCCCCAGGGGTTCCAGAGCTCAAACTTCCTGATGTCATCCTCACAAATGATCTGGGCGAAGCGGTTGGTGAATGCGATGCCGCCGTCTTTGTTGTACCCGCTCAAGTAACACATCAAGTAGCCAGATCACTGGCTGATCTGAAGATACCGGTTCCCATTTCTATCATTTGCAGCAAGGGGATTGATCTGAATTCACTCAAACCCCTGTCGGCGATCATTGAGGAAAATCTACCAGGCTCACGCATTGGTGTGGTAAGTGGTCCCTGTATAGCACGTGAAGTGGCTCAAGGTATTCCTACCTCCGTGGTGACGGCGTGCGCCGATGAGGAAGTAGCCAGAAAGATTCAGCACTGGTTTGTTTCAGGTTCGTTCAGGACATACCGACAATCCGATGTCTTGGGAGTGGAGTATGCTGGAGCTTACAAGAACGTGATCGCCATAGCAGCCGGGATTGGGGATGGACTTGGGTTCGGGGCGAACTCCAAGAGTGCTCTGCTGACGAGGGGCCTTGCGGAGATGAGGCGCTTTGTTTCTGCTCTCGGGGGCGATGACCAAACGACTGCCGGCCTGGCTGGCCTTGGTGATCTTTGCGTAACCTGTTTCAGCCCCTTTTCGCGTAATCGTCGGTTTGGCGAGGCTCTAGGAAAAGGTATCTCGGTGGAGGAAGCCATCAGGGAAATCGGTGAAACGGTCGAGGGAGTGAAAACAGCTGAGGCCGTTGTGCACCTGGCGGGCAAAGAAGGGCTTGATGTTCCTGTGGCAGACGCAGTTGTGAGAATTGTCGCTGGAGAGTGGGAGCCAATGCAGGCTGTCTCGAATCTGATGAATCGGGACTTGAAGGAAGAGGACTGAGGTTTTCGATCAAATTCATCTTTATTTTCCTGAGCCGTTTGTTCGGTTGTGGAAAAACCATTGCCTCCGGAGGTAACGGTTTCAACACTTCCTAATCGGAAAAAGAAAGACGCGTTATCATGGCTTCACAGACCCCTCATTTCGACGAATCAATCGCTATCGTTCGACCGGAAGAGCGTCCGTGGGGAGCTCTCATTCATGCTCTGGGTTGGATTCCTGTTTGGGGGTTTATCATCAATTCCTCAATCTGGCTGTACTTCAAGAACCGCAGCCGAGAACTGGTCTTCCACATTCAACAGGCGATCCAGTTTCAGATCTATGTATTAATTCCTCTGATTACGTGGATTCTCTGCTCCATTATGATTCGATTCATTGGAGCTTTGAGCCCTGGGCTTGGGGAAACTCTCCAGATGGTGAACACGTTTCTCTTTATTCTATGCACGACCATTGCGGGATGCATCGGGCTGGCAGGAGCCACCATGGTCTATCTCGGCAAAGGTTTCTTCTACCCTTTGATCGGTAGGCGTGTTCTTGAAGGTTCGATTAAGAAATACTCTCAGGAGATCTAAATGGCGGGCACTGAAACATCCTTACAGAAAAAAGCGTCGGAAGCAATTCTTCAACGCATCCATCAGTATCTTGATGTCAGACATAACCAGGTCATCCGCATCAACCCACGAATTGAACCAATCTGGAAGGATGTCGTCTGGCAGCAATTAACGACCCTGAAGACTTGTCTCACGGGCGAAAAAGCCTATGGTCCTGTACGCTATCACGTTGCTGAATTATTGCTGTCTGATCACCGAGAGAAGATTCGTGATCTTTTTTCCTCGAAATCACAGAATTGCCTGCTTGGGGAAATCGTTGAAGAAAAAGAAACAGAAGGACATCGCACCAGTGGTTCCATGGAAATCCATGACATGCGCACTCACTTCAGGGCCATCGATAAATCACTGGAGACTGTTGTCACGTTGATCCAGACGTATATCTGGTGGGATTTGGCAGATGCTGTTGACCATGCTCGGTTCGATAAGAAAATAGGCATATTGAGAGCCATCGAAGCGAACGGCCTGACTGACGAAATAGCGGCCTATTATGGTCAGTTGATGGAGTCGGGTTCGAATCCCTCTCAAGAAGAAGTGATTAATTATGAGCTTCGAATGCTGGACTACTGCCTGAACAAGTTCTCTTCCCGTCGAAAAGAAACGCGAGGCTATCAAATTATCGTGGCCCGCGAGAAAGCTCCGAATGAGAATGAAGACAAGCTCATTGAAGCCATCGCCTCACAGTCATCGATTCTGAAACAGATCGAGCAGGGTGGAGAACTTGATGAAGGAATCAAGAAACAATTCGCTCAAGTGTTGGGCGTCCAGGAATCAGACGTCACCGCTGAGAAAGCAAAAGCTTTCCTGAACAAATCAATTCCTAAGAATAAAAAGAGTTTGAAGCTTGCCCTCACCTCTGGTGGATCTGGAGAACCGTACGACTACAAACTGAGGCAGGCAGAGGAAATGCAACGCCGCTTTGATGAAGTTCGTCAGGGCCGAGATATTATCGAGCCAGAACCAGACTCACAAACCAACGCATAACAGATTCAGTCTATTACAACAGATCAAAAATCGAGGAGATCGAGACGTCGCATGAGCGCAAAAAAGATTCTGGTAACACTTTTTTCTATATTACTACTCGGAGGAGTGTCTTACGCTCAAAGAAGTGAAACTATCTATAGCTACACGGGTTCTATTGATTTGGAAACGAGGCCTTCTATCAGCGCTGAGCCGAGAATGCCCGAAGCGACACTGGAGATAAGCACTGAAACCCGCTATAATGCTAAGGGGACCACAAGCTCATCGAAGAATGGTTTGATTTCTACAAGGAGAGACCAAGTCGAGTTCGCAGCATTTCTGCTCGGCATGCAGGATTCGTCGATCCGGATGGGCAAAACACCGCTCAATGTTGCTCCGATAACCGCCCGTACATTGCAGGAACAGGTAGACGTCCTGTCAAAAAGAGGAGTTGAGATCTTTCTTGTCGATGCTCCCGACCCGACAGAAATCACCCCGTTCATTAAAAGCTCAGAGTTTGTTCAACGTAAGTTTGCCCTGATCTCAAAGACCCTGCCCCGTGGAGTTAACCCGCCCGTTGTCGTGGACACACCGATCATGTATGGCGAACGAGTTGGAGAAGCAGCTATCAGACTGGTTGGCAACAATGCAGTTCAAGTTGCATATGTTTTGGATGAAGTCAACGAAGACCTTTCCATCAGAGATCTCAAAGAAGGGATTCTACAAACCTTTGAGAAGCCTTTCAAGAACGTGGCGCCTGAAATCGAGCTGACAAAACTTGACTTAAACGCCTATACAGAGTCGCTCACACCACCCGAAGTTGTATGCATACTTTCGCCTGAAGATTCCAAAAAGTGGGCACTCAAGCTGAGAAGCATGTTTCCTGACGCAAGGCTGATTTGTGTGGGCGAATCTCCAGAAGTTATCAGCGCATATAATCAGGGCCTGATTGATATACGCGTGAGGCCTGACTATGATCGAATCTATTCCAACGCAATCCGTGAAGTACATATGAAGTCTCAGATGCCAATCATTCTGCAAAAAGCTGCGGATCGTCAGTATTGGGAAAAGAAAGAAAGCAAAGAGAATTAAGAGAGAACATCTCGTTTTAAACAGGAAGGAGATACAACACGGGAGATTTCTCTAAAGAATCTATCTATGGTTTTTGTATTTTGTCTCCTCCTGGTCTTATGCGCAGCACTGCTTTGCCGGGAGATACTTACTCTGGGACAGGAAAAGCGGGCAGGGAAAGATGTCGATGCTCTATACAAGCGATTTCGACGTCGGGCGAAGGGGCTTCTTCTTCTCATCTTCCTGTTCGCCCTCACAGCATATTATGATTACTTTGAAGCCAGCGAGTTCAGCGGAGCCCGCGAGATAGTTCTATATGTTGGATTAGTTATGATCGTGCTGATCTGGGTCCTGATTCTTGCATCAAGAGATTTGAAAGAAACGGCACATGAAGCACTCCGAAACAAGCAGGAATTGACACTCTCTTCATTGGCCGATTTTGAGCGTGAGCTTCTGAAAGCACATGAACAAAAAGTTCGAAAAAACCCGGATCTTCAGCGCATAGCTCCCGGTGTTAAATCACCAAAAAAAAACCGTCGAAAAAAGAAAAGGAAGTAAACCGCATTAACGGGAACCTAGCCCCGACTCGTCTTCAGTCGGAGCTTTGCCACGCATTCCACGTGATAAGTGTGCGGAAACATATCAACGGGTATCACGTACTCGATAACATACCCTGCTTCCTGTGCTTCTTGCAGGTCGCGCACCATCGTTGTTGGGTTGCAGGAGACGTAAGCAATGATGGGAGCCTGCAGCGCGAGGAGCTTCTTCAACGCTTTCTTATCCATTCCACTCCGAGGAGGATCAACAACAAGCCGGTCGATTCTTTCAGGGACCGCATTGAGTAAAACTGGCAATGTATGCTTCATATCTCCTGCCATGAAGAGAGCGTTTTTTACATTGTTCGCCTTCGCATTGGATCGTGCGTCCCAGATGGCTTCCTGAACGATCTCGATTCCGTATAGATTCTTTACTTTGTCTGAACAGTATATACCGATGGTGCCCGTCCCACAGTATGCATCGAGCAGACTCTCTTCTCCGCTCAGTTCCAGAGCATCTTTCGCGAGACTGTACAACTTCTCAGCTCCCAGAGTATTCGTCTGAAAGAACGAAGCCAGAGAAACGCGGAAGTGATAAGAACCCAGGACTTCGTCAAAAGTTTCTTCTCCTGAAGTCTCAATGACCTCCTGAGCCCTGGCGACATCGCTTTTTCCAGCATTAATCCCCCACACAACGCCCTTAAGCTTTGGCACTTCAGACATGAGCGCGCCCGAGAACTTTTTGAAGTCAAGCTTACGATCGCCGGTGAGCAGAAGAGCAATATAGCTGTCCTCATGGACTGAATGCCTGATAACGATCTGGCGCAGAGTACCAGTATGCTTTCTCGAGTCCCAGGCAGTTAACTTTTGTCGCTTCGCTTCATCTATGCAAACACGAAGGATTCTCTCCATCTCTTCAGGAAGTATATAGCAATTCTCAACATCCAGAATCTGCCACCAGTTACCGGGCGTGTGGAACCCGCCAACAAGCTTCCCTTCGTCATTTATTTTAAATGTAAATTCTGCTTTGTTTCTGTACCGCCAGGTAGATGGGCTGCTCACAATGGGTTTGACAGTAATTTCTTCATGAGCTTCCAGGGTCCGCAAGCTCTCGGAAACGATGCGCTCTTTCCACTTCTCCTGTTCAGGTATAGACATGTGCTGCCAGGAACAACCACCGCAGGAACCGAATAACGGACACCGGGGTTCTGTTCGAATCTCTGAAGGGCGAACGATTTCTTCGATGACAGCTTCGCCATAACTTTTTTTTGACTTGGTCAACCGTACTTTGGCCGTGTCACCTGGAGCTCCATATTTACTGAAGATGACATAGCCATCATGGCGAGCAAGTGCCTGTCCGCCATAGACGACAGACTCAAATTCTACTTCTACAACCTGATTTTTCTGTGGACGATTATTCTTGTTCTGAGCTGACAAGTGCATAAACCCCTGTCTCATGGATTCGTGAGGTTCTGCACTGAGAATTGCCGAGCGCAAGGAAACAATTCCTATCTCCTTAATTCAGAGACGATAATCTGTCTTCCAACATCGAGCAGGTCTTTATGCCCGCCTCGTTCAAAAACATGAAGATGAACGTTTGGATAACCCAGGCGACCCAGATGCTTTCCCATTGAAACGGGAATAATATCATCGTCCAAAGCATGTAACACGTGAATCTCCGGCGGTGAATGCTGCTCTGAAAGCCGTCGGATCGCCCTCTTGTTATCATAGCGATCCGGAACGAGAGAGGCCAGCGGCCGACCAACACGCCGAACGGCCATGTCGTAGATGGACGTAAAAGGAGCGAGCAGGAGAATCCCTTTGGCCTTTTTTCTGAGCGCAAACTCGAGGCAAGTCGCGGCTCCCATGGAGTAGCCGAGAATCCGCATGTCCTCCAGCAGCTGTTCCTCGCTGCAGCTGAGGTGTTCACAGAGTGCTTCCAGTGCTTTGATCGAGGCGTTGGTTATTCCATCCCTCGTCGGGAGCCCCGCATTGATACCAAAGCCTGGATATTCAATGAAGAGATGCCCTGCAGTCGGGATCTTAAGGTCTTCTGCGACCCCAAGCAACTTTGTTCCGTTTGATGTATTACCGGCGAAATAGACAATCAGCCGCTCGGGAGGTTCATTAGGAGCAAGGTGAGAAGGGGGCAGATAGAATGAATGCTGATCGCCTTCCCTCGTTCGGTAACATAGATCAACCATCTGCTGTGGCAGTTCATCCCTGAAAGACCGCGGATGCCTTTTGCGCTCATAAATCAGTAATCGCAATATAGGATCAAGTAATACACGTTTCACATTGTCGCTCCATTACACATAAAAAATGCCTTTCCCGAAGGAAAGGCAAGTTGGAATTCCCTTATATTAATTTAGCTGACCTTATAACCGGTCATCTTCCAGATAGTGTTCGAGATGGTGTGCTCTATCCTCCACCTTCTCTAACGCCTTCTCCAGTAGTCGTCTGGTGGCGAAGTCGTCGAGATCATCACATGTGCGAATCGAAGTTCTAAGCTCCTTAGACATTGCTTTTTCCGCCTCGAGATCGTTGGTCAAAGAATCTCTGATAGAGTACATACCCTCAGGTTCATGTTCGATGTAACTTTGCTCAACGAGTGAAGTGGGATGACTGGTGGGTAGCCCCCCAAGTGCTGTAATTCTCTCAGCCAGGCGGTCGAGATCTTTATGAACGCGTGTGTAGGAATCTTCGAGGTATAGATGTAAGTCGCGGAATTGTGGCCCTTCTACATTCCAGTGATGTTTCTGATACTGGTGAAAAAGTACGAAAAGGCTACTTACATGCTTGTCCAGCATGGCCACGATACGTTGTACAGCTTCTTTAGGAATCCCGACAGGATTATCTCTAATATCAGTTTTCTTCTGTACCAGCTTTTCAGTTCTAACTGTGTTTAACATATTTATGCTCCTTAATAAGAAAAGTACAGAATACGTAAGGGGCAATCACTATGCCAGAACCTGTGGGCAAAACTTGTTCCACAAGTATTGTATCGTTGTTGCACACTTTCACCAAGCTGCAAGAACAGTGGTATACTTACTTTGTGACAGACTGCCAGATTCGCATATACATATCACAAATAATACTCATTTCACGTTGTTCAAGTATAGACTCACGTGCTTTGAGTGCCATATCTTGAGCCTGTGATTTTGAATCAATCAGAATTTCAAGGCCGACATCAATATTCATCGCCTGTGTGTTATAGAGATATGCGACATTCTCATTGAACAAGGAGCTCGATAATGCGACTTCTTCAGGGAGAATTGTGAAAAGAGAAGCGGACATTGCCTGAATGACCATATTTCTGGGACAGCTATTTCCGGGAAGTTCAAGATAGCAGTCCATAGATGCTAGAAACTCTTGTTGAATTGCTTTCACGGAACTCACAAGCCTGAGGTTTCCGTCGTATATTCTCATTAGTTTCAGCTGACGATAGCTATTGAGGTATTGCTCTGGAACTGAGAGTACCAGATTTATTTTTGGTGAGACATTTAAAACTGACTCCAGGATAGAAAGCTTCTCCGCCGAATCCTCGGCTCTTTCTGCCATTGAACAGAAGACAAGTACCTTATCTTCCTGAATGTTGAGAAGCTCACGATAAAACCGCTTTCTCGTTTGAGAAACAGGGTGAGTTTTGACTGCGTCGACTCCTCTTGGCACAAGATGTACGAGCCTGTCGGACGGAAGTGACTCTTTCAGCTGATCACAAGTAGCCTCATCCTCGACGATATACGCGGAACAAGTCGCGTTCTCATTTGTTGAGGCAAAAGACTGTACTATCTTTTGAAGTAGACTGGGAGACGATTTCACTCCGACCCCTGAGACATGATGTACACATGGTATAGTCGATTGTATAGTACCCACACTCTTCAATACTTTTGAAGGAAAGACATCAAAGCAAAGAACTAAGTCGAATCGTCCTTGTTCTTCCAGGAGGCTTTCTAACAATGGTTCAATCGATTCAGAGCCTTCTTCTTTTGGAGAGTTCGAAAGATGAATCTTCATTCCGAGTTGGTGGAATTGCTGGACCAGTGGAGTATCCCTTCCTGGAGCAACAACTTCTGCGAAGACTTCCCCAAGGGGCAGGACACGCTGAAAAAGTTCGTAGATATACTTGTTCTGATCAGTTTTTTCGTAAGTTGGCAGAACAAGAAGGATGTTCATTGGTTAGGTGCGCTTTATTGAACTTTGAATTCATTCAGGATAATTCAAATTGCAGGACCTGATCCGAACGGGTCAAGCTTTGCATCGTTAAGTGAATTGAATAAGGAAGTATGACACATAAAATGGTAAGACTTAAGAATACAGCTCCGGGACTCTACCACCGAACTAAAATTGTTTGTACAATCGGACCAGCAACGGAAAAGCTGGAACAGATCAGGAAATTAATTTATGCGGGGGCAGATATCTTTCGACTGAACTTCAGCCATGGATCACAAGAAGATCATCTATCAGTTTACAATGCAATCAGACAAGCGGGACAGGAAGTGGGGCGACCCTACGCAGTTCTTGGTGATTTGTCGGGGCCCAAACTTAGAGTCGGTAATATTTTCGGAGGAGAGAGAAAACTTATTGAAGGTGAACGACTCATCCTGACATCGGAGGAAGTCACAAACGAATCGGACGAGCGTATCCATGTCAACTTCTCTGGTTTCCATGAAGTTGCAACGTCGGGGGAGAAAATCCTGCTGGATGATGGGAAACTGGCACTCCTCGTTGACTATATCGAAGGACCTAACGTTATATGCAACATCTTAAACAATGGAATTTTGAAATCCAAAAAGGGGGTCAACCTACCTGACACCCGCTTGCCAATTCCCGCATTAACAGAAAAAGATAAGGCCGACTTGAAATTTGCCTGCAGGAACAACTTTGACGTACTAGCCCTGAGTTTTGTCAGAACCCCAGAAGATATACAGGAAGCGAAAGCTGCTATTAAGGCTGAGGGGAAAGATATTCCCATCATCGCGAAGATTGAAAAAAAAGAGGCGGTCGATAACCTTGACGAAATCCTGGAACTCGCAGATGGTGCAATGGTTGCCCGGGGTGATCTTGGAATAGAAATCCCAATGGAGAAAGTCCCTGCCGCTCAGAAGAAGATTATCCATGCCTGCAACCGCCATGCGAAGCCCGTGATTACAGCAACACAAATGCTCGAATCAATGGTGACAAGTCCCCGCCCAACAAGAGCTGAAATCACCGACGTCTATAACGCTATTCACGATGGTACCAGCGCGGTGATGCTTTCAGGGGAAACGGCAGTTGGAGATTATCCCTTCGCAGCCGTAGAAATCATGAATACTGTTGCACATGAAGCAGAGCAGGTTATGGAAGTAAACCACGGCCTCGAATGGGTTATGGAGGAAGGTGAAACTCCTTCCGTCACTCATTCTATCACAGAGGCTGCAGTGAAAACTGCTGAGTCATTGAAACTCGACCTGATCATCGTACCCACCTCTACCGGCTACTCAGCTTTCCATGTTTCGCGCTTCAAGCCATCTGTCCCGATTTTTGCATGTTCAACCCATACAGATACTGTAAATCGACTGTGCCTCGCATGGGGAGTGACATCCAGAACGATGTCCCACCTTGATGACAAGGAAGTCGAAAAGAGCCAGATCGATGCGCTGATCAATGAAGTTAAGCGAACTGCTCTGTATCATGGGGTTGCAAGGCATGGCCAACGTGCCGTTGTCATTGGTGGCATACCCCTGGGACAGACAAGGCACACAAACTTTCTGCATGTCGTCGAGCTCTAGTCCAACTCAAATCAATAAGGATCTGTCATGATTTCTGCGCGCAAAATTGTCTCACAAACAGGTAGTATTTTAGCACTTGGCACCCTTCTTCTCTTCCCGGCGCTGAGTAAGGCCGATCATCATCAGCAACAAGGGACCGAAGCTTTTCTCGAATCGATCGAAGAGGCTCATGATCTCGATAGCTGGTACAAGCAGGACCTGATCGCTGCCGATATTACTGTCAACTTTGGCGGAAAGAAACGGTTTGCGGGTACGATGATCTTCGATCCCTTCGTTTCAGTTTCCCGTTTCGAGCTCGACACTGGTGAAAAGCTTGTCTTTGACGGGGAAAAAGCATGGGTATCACCGGCCGATTCTGAGTATAGCAATGCTCGATTCGACTTGCTTACCTGGCCTTACTTCCTCGCTGCTCCCATGAAACTGACCGACCCCGGCACGCATCACCAGATGATGAAAATGCAGGGTGAAGACGTGGTGAAATTGACGTTTGGCGATAACGTTGGAGACGCGCCAGATGACTGGTATATCATCTATAAGGATGAAGAATCAAATCAACTTGAATGCCTTGCCTATATTGTGACTTTTTTCTCAGGGGATAAGGATCTGGACAAGAAGGAGCCTCACGCGGTTGTCTATAGTGAGTACAAAGACTTCAAAGGCGCTCAGATCTCCCATCGATGGGAGTTCTACAATTGGAGTGAAGAAGAGGGTGTCTACGGAGAACTAATAGGTGAGGCCACAGTTCATGGGATAAAGTCAATGGATTGGGACCCCGCACTCTTTGAAAAACCTGAAGATGCCCGCGAATCAGAACATCCTCAGAAATAATCGGGCTGAAAATATAAAGATACTAAAGGCAGCCGTCAAACCTGACGGCTGCCTTTCTTTTTAAGCTCTTGAGTAATCTGCTTCACGTCCTGAGCGCGTTCTTTTGTTGTAACCAATACCGCATCTTTAGATACGATCACGATTAAATTACGAACGCCTACCACGCCGACCTCAAGGTACTTACTGCCAGCATCGTTGACAACGATACACTCGTCTGTATCCAGAACGACGGCGTCACCCTCGATCACATTATTTCTACTATCAACTTTGCGGGAGCGCTCAAGAGAATCCCAGGCTCCTACGTCATCCCACGGAAAGGTGGCCTTAACCATTTCAACATGTTTGGCCTTCTCCATAAGCGCAAAGTCTATCGATATATCTGGGAGTTCAGCAAAAAGCTTATCTGCTTTCTTTGACTGTTTCTTTGCGAGTGCCTCGGCAATTTTCTCTGTTAGTTTTCCGTGAACAGGACTCGCATCTTTCATCTCGTCCATGAAGACGGATAGTCGCCAGAAAAACATCCCACTATTCCAGAAATGCTTACCACTCTTCAAATACTTTCCTGCAATCTGGGCGTTTGGTTTCTCTCTGAACTGAACCACTTCCTGGCTGGGTTTCTTGGAATTCTTATTCGCGACTTCGATATATCCATATCCAGTTTCCGGTCGAGTCGGTGGAATCCCGATCGTAACCAGAGCGTCATTTTTCTCTGCTGATTCCATCGCCTTCTTCACCGTTGCACGAAAACGTGGAGGAGTCCCGATCTGATGATCTGATGTCAGAATACAAAGAGTCACTTCATTTGATTTGTAGCGCGCTTTTAACTCAGAAGCAACCCAGCACAAACACCCGGCTGTATTCCTCTTGTGTGGCTCGGCCAGGATATTCTTCGTGGGGATAGGGAGCTTTGCCTTCTTTATCGCGTTAACGAGTCGCTTTGTGGTAGCTATATAAATATCTTCTTTAGGGATCAGTGGTGAGATTCGACTGACCGCTTCTTCGATGAGCGTTTCCTTCTCACTTGTCAGCTTGAGCAGCTGCTTTGGTCTGTCCTGACGCGATAGAGGCCAGAACCTCTCGCCAGAGCCACCTGCCATGATGACAGCAACTCGACGGGGGTTTTCTTTTCTCGGTGACATTTCTCAAGGTGTTCCTTGCATGGGGTCGATACATCCTATGAAGAGGAGAATGTGTGGATCCATCCATGACGGGCAAGTGAGAACCGCCCACTTAGCATCCTACAGAAGCGTGGTAATTGTGAGGGCTTTATTGAAGTGCCTGAAAATCCCTGAATGAAGACCAGTCCTGGATTCCTGTCAAGTTCTCTGCAAGGAGAGGGAATTTGTTCGAAACTCAGGAGTTTCCATGCCCTTCGACAACCCCTGAACTTCATTGAGCATTGTCTCCTCGCGAAGAAGTTGGTGAGCCCCCCGAGGTCAGCCTAAAACCTGTGAGAACCTTTCCAGTAACCAGTCAACCTGATCGCGCGTTAAAACCAGTGGCGGTGCAATTCTGATAGTTTGCTTATGCGTGTCCTTGCATAAGATACCCAGCTCTGCCAGCTTCTCACAATAAGGACGGGCTGCGCCTGCTTCTTCGTGAAGCTCAACACCGATCATCAGCCCTCGTCCGCGGACCTCTTTCACATTCTTCGAGTTGAGGTTCCTCAATTCTTTAAGCATATACGCTCCCTGCTGCTCTGAGTTCTCGATCATTCCCTCTTCAACAAGAACACGAAGTGCGGCTCGTGCAACGGCACAGGCCAGCGGGTTCCCTCCGTAAGTGCTCCCATGATCCCCCGGCGTAAAGACATCCATTAAATCACTGTCTGCAAGAAGCGCAGAAACAGGATAGACTCCCCCAGAGAGAGCCTTTCCGATAACGGTTGCATCAGCACGCACTTTCTCATGGTCCTGAGCCATCAGTTTACCCGTGCGCCCAAGTCCAGATTGTATTTCATCAAGAATCAAGAGGACATCATTCTCTGTGCATATATCACGTAACTCTTTAAGGAAGCCTTCAGGAGGCATGATAATACCAGCCTCTCCCTGAATAGGTTCGAGAAGGACTGCAGCCGTATTGGCTGTGATCGAATTCCTTACAGCAGTAATATCCCCATATGGGACAGTTACAAACCCTGGCGTAAATGGTCCGAAGCCGGAACGTGACCCCTCGTGTGAACTGAAACCGACAATTGTTGTAGTTCTTCCATGGAAGTTATCAGTACCCGTGATGATCTCTGCGTGACCTTCCGGTATGTTCTTCTTTTCGTATGCATATTTCCTGACGGCTTTAATAGCAGTTTCTACGGCCTCTGCGCCGCTGTTCATCGGCAAAACTCTTTGATATCCAGAAAGCTCACTAAGTTCCTGGTAGAAAAGCCCCAGCTGATCATTCCTGAACGCTCGAGATGTGAGCGTCAATTTTCTCGCCTGGTTGATGAGAGCGTCTATAATGACCGGATGGCAGTGTCCCTGGTTCACAGCTGAGTACGCTGATAGACAGTCGAGGTATTTCTTGCCTTCTGTGTCCCATACCCAGACACCCTCCCCTCGGGACAGAACGACATTAAGAGGTGAATAGTTATTTGCGCCAAAAGTATGTTCAAGCTGAAGGAGATACTCAGCCTGCAGGTTTTCTTTAATTAAATCATTTGTCATATTTTTTTTGCCTTTACTATCAGTAACACCATCAACTTAGACGCTCAGCTCAACTCATCAAGTAAAATCACACGATAACAGCATATCAGGTTGTCATTCTATAGTTTGCCTGGTACCCAGGTGATAATGTCGCTTGATTGCCCAAAAACATTCACATACAAGAAGAATCCATGATCAACGAACTTATCAACTACTGGAGACCGAACACGAAAGCCACAATCTTGAGCGGAGCGGGCTTGAGTACCGGCTCAGGTCTCCCCGACTTCCGTTCAAAACAGGGACTCTGGAAATCAAGACCCGAAGAGTTAGCAAGCCTCGAGTCGCTATACGGAAATACCGATGAGTTCTACTTTTTCTATCAATGGCGTATCAAAAAACTTTGGCAGGCAAGTCCGAACGACGGGCACCTGTCTATCGCACAACTTGAGAAAAGAGGGTTTCTCGAATCTGTCATTACGCAGAACGTGGACGGATTTCATCAGAGAGCAGGGTCAAAGAATGTGATCGAACTCCACGGAAGCCTGCTTACCGTCAGTTGTGTTGAATCCGGTAAGAAATTCGACAGTCGTCACCTTCTTCCAGATCATGATGATTTTGAAGAGAAATATAGACAAGGTAATTACAAACACGGGAAGGAGTGCTATGCCCCAGAAACCAATGCGTTTCTCAGACCGGACGTTGTCCTTTTCGGAGAGCAACTTCCACAGGACTCCCTTCAGAGAGCCTATGAATCCTCGGTACAATCCGATCTGTTTCTTGTCGTGGGTTCTTCCCTCATGGTCAGCCCGGCAAACCTCTTTCCAAGGATAGCACTCGAAAATGGTGCGAAACTGTGTATCATTAACCGCGATCCAACCCCCTACGACGATCTGGCTGACTGGGTCTTCCACGAGGACACAACAGAGGTGCTGGGGACTCTTTCCGCAGCACTTTGTGGCGACGCATAATACCGGGACTACGACATAATACCTTACTTGGATATCATGATTGAAGAAGACGAATCGGGGATATTGCTCTGCCTCCTTCTTGTTTAAGGTTTGCACCGAAAAGTGTTAGCCGATGGCTCACTTCAATTTGCAGACAATGAGTTACAGTATCCCTGCCCCCCGGATAGGAGGGATACCGCGGCGATCCTGAACCGTTCTCGGTCCGATGCCCATCGGACCTGCATCGCTCCGACATCGCTCCGGCATCGTCCCGAAAAGCAGGAAGGGCGAAAAATCACGCTCGGGCTCGTGCCTTGATGGAAAGCCGCTCCAATCTCCTTACAACCCTTAAAAGCGGCACTCTTCCTGCCCTGACAACACAACAGGGCACATGAAACAGTTACTCTTGTCGCTCTATTGCCGCGCAACTAATCTCTCATCATTTACGAAACAAGGAGATCCGCCCGTTTCCACTCATCTGAACATTGAGTCTCTCAAGATGGAGTTCTCGAGCGGTACTCTTGCCCTCAGGGACATAAATCTTGAGATCCAAAAGGGCGAATTCGTGGCGATCGTCGGTCCCTCAGGTTGCGGAAAGTCAACGCTGCTGCGGATCATTGCAGGGCTTTTGAAAGCCTCCTCGGGAGAGATTCAGAACGAGCAGGAACGAAAGGATAGCGTTTCCTTCGTTTTTCAGGCGCCAACGCTTCTCCCCTGGCGATCGGTGCTTAGAAACGTGCGTCTCCCCCTCGAATTGAAGAACGACAAGCAAGCCGGATCTGAAGATCGTGTCCTCTCGCTACTTGAACTGGTTGGATTGGAGGACTTTGCGAATGCTTATCCTCATCAACTCTCCGGTGGGATGCAGATGCGTGTGAGTCTTGCCCGCGCTCTGGTGACCAATCCCGAGCTCCTCCTTCTTGATGAACCGTTTGGCGCCCTCGATGACATCATGCGAGAAACGCTCAATGTTGAGCTCCGTTCACTCTGGAAGCGAAATAACTTTACGGCCATGTTTGTCACCCACAACGTGGCTGAGGCGATATACCTGGCAGATCGTGTGCTCATCATGAGTAGACGCCCCGGGACAATCCTTGAGGAGATACCTGTTGATCTGGAAGTTGATCGACAGCCGGAGATCAAATCAACCCGTGAGTTTGCTGAACTATATGGTCAGGTAAGCCGTTCTTTGAAGGAGGCCTCTCAATGAAGTCTTTTTCGAAAGTATTTCTGCAGTATATACTTCCCCCACTATTGACTTTTGTTATCTTTGTTGTTCTCTGGCACCTGGCTGTCAAAGTCTTCGACCTCAAGCCGTTCCAGGTACCACTCCCTGCTAAAGTTTGGGAAGCGACTTTTAAGGATGATAATTTCAAACGACTTTTGCAGGGAAGCTATCTCACGGGAGTAGCTGCAGTTTCGGGCTTCCTTATCAGCCTGATAATTGGCTCTTTCACTTCCTTTCTCTTCTCACAATCTGTAATGATTCAACGTGCCCTTTATCCTTACGCGATTTTCTTTCAAACGGTTCCGATCATCGCCATCGCGCCGCTCATTATTACATGGTTCGGACCCGAGATTCAAAGCATCATTGTCATTGCCGCTATCATCAGTCTGTTCCCGATCATTACGAACGTCACTACGGGACTGACCGAGCTGGATAATTCCATGGTTGAGCTTTTTGAACTTCACCGTGCTTCCAGACTGCAGAAACTCTTGAAGTTGCAGCTACCCAACTCTGTTCCCTACTTGATCACAGGAGCAAAGACATCAAGCGGGCTCTCTGTCATTGGAGCGATCATCGGCGAATTGTTCGGAAGTCATGGACAGGATAAGTTTGGACTTGGTTACTTAATCTACCTCACAAGTAGCCAGCTGAAACTGGACCTGATGTTTTCAGCGATTATCGCCTCAACTTTGCTTGGCCTCTTCATCTTTGGTGTGGTCAGCTTATCGGGTCGGTTGATTTTGCTCAGATGGAGAAACGACTAAACAATGCATAGACAAGGTCTTTCTATGAAAATCTCATTCATCTTATACTTTTCGTTTATAGTGATTATCTTTTCGGGATGTTCCCAGGATCGCGATGAACAACCAGTCACAGGGAGTAATGGTGAAGCTCTTGAAAAAGTCTCCATTGTTCTTAACTGGTTCCCCGAGGCAGAACATGGTGGTTTTTACGCTACAGATATACTGGGCTACTATGAAGAAGAAGGGCTGGATGTGGAGATTATATCGGGTGGGGTTGATGTACAGGTTGCTCCACGAGTGGCCACGCGACAGGTCGAGTTTGGTGTGATGAATGCTGACAGGGTTGTTTTTGCGCGAGCGGCTGAAGCGAATGTGGTTGCACTCAATGCACCACTCCAGAATAGCCCCCGCTGCATTATGGTACATGAGGAAAGTGGAAAACGTCAGTTATCAGATCTAACAGATATGACTTTGGCCATGAATATGCAGGGTGCATTTGCTCAGTTCATCAAAGCAAATAGTTCGCTTGAGAATGTGAAGATTGTTCCCTATCCTGGAAGTATCAGTGTTTTTCTGAACGACCAGAATTTTGGTCAACAGGCCTATGTCTTCAGCGAGCCATTCGTTGCAAAGAAAAACGGAGCGAATCCATACAATATTATGCTTTCTGACGCTGGGTTCAATGTGTATACCAGTTGCCTGATCACATCTGACGAATTACTGGAAGAACGCCCGGAGCTTGTCGAAAAGTTTACGAGGGCCTCTATTAAGGGCTGGCAGACATACATGAAGGACTACGAGGAAACAAATAAGGTTATTAATTCTCTCAACCCGGAAATGGGAATGGATATCCTCGCTTTTGGAGTCGAACAGATGCAGCCTCTTGTCTTTACAGAATCTGTAACAGAAAAGAACCTTGGAGCAATGACCGCTGATAGATGGCAAACTCTTGTTCAGCAAATGGAAGAGCTTGAACTTATCGAGAAGGGTGAGGTTTCCGCTGCCAGCTGCTATACCACTGATTTTCAACTGTCGGGAGAATAAGCGAATATGCCTATTCTCTATTTGAATGGACAGTTTGTTGAACACCAGGAAGCTTCGTTAGACCCGCTTGATCGTGGGATGCTGCTGGGAGATGGGGTCTTTGAAACGATACGGTGTGAGCGGGGACAGATACTGTTTCATGTAGCCCACTTTTCTCGACTTGCAAGAAGTGCCCGCATTCTCGAAATTGCCTGGAACATGGCCCCAAACGACCTCTTGTCTATATGCCACCAGATCCTCGATGCAAACAACCTTGAGACCGCACGTTTGCGTGTGACGTTGAGTCGTGGTGAAATGGGACCAAGCCCCCTGATCGGTTCTAACCAGACTGCCCCAACGCTTATTGTACACGCCTCTGGCTTTAATGCAGAAATATTCGATCAACAACGCGAGCACGGTTATACAGCACAGATAAACAAGTTTCCCATCAACCACCACTCACCATTAGCTCAGGTTAAGTCGACAAGCTACCAGGAGCACTTGCTTGCAAGGCATTATGCACAGCGGGACAACTATGATGAAGCCATTCTACTGAACACCGATGGTCTTCTAGCCGAATGCTCGATGAGCAATTTATTTATTGTAAGAGATGGAACGGTCTATACCCCCCCTGTCGAAGATGGTGCTCTTCCAGGGATTCTCAGGTTAAAGATAAACCTCATCTGCAATCGTCTTGAAATACCCTACAAGGAGGAGCATCTCACTGTGGAAGACCTTCATGGTTCAGACGAAGCATTCATCACGAACTCACTGATGGAAGTCATGCCCCTGACCAAGGTGGGGAACAAGTTGATTGCGAATGGACTTCCCGGGAAGTTGACTTCGCAACTCTTCAAGGAACATCGCCTCGACGTTGAGCAGTTTCTGACGATCGCGCAAGGAGACTAAAAGTGGGAAAGAGAAAAGCTGACAAAGATCTATATACATCACTGGAAGCGTCTTCATTCTTTGTTCTTGGAACGGACACAGGCGTTGGTAAAACAGAGGTCACAAAACTTCTTTCGCTGGAGCTCCTGTCTAATGGAGAGGAAGTCTGTCCTGTGAAGCCTGTTGTCACAGGAGTAAAGTCCCCGGGATCCAAAATAAGGCACTACGAGGATCTGGAGGAACTCTCGCCTCTCTTTTCTGAAGGGGGACGAGAAGCCTACCAGAAGACACTGGGATTGGATACGCTTACCCCCATTTACGGCTTCAAGAAAGCAATGGCACCCTACACAGCCTCAATCCTTGACGGAGATGAGTTAAATTTCAGAAGACTTCGCAGCCGACTGTTGAAACTCAAGACCCATTGCGATCGACAGGGCGTGCGTATGGTTATTGAAGGAGTTGGAGGTATATACGTTCCTCTCAACACCAGAAAATTATTTGTGGATTTGGTAAAGTCGTGCGGCCTGCCTGCGATTGTCGTGACGAGAACAGAGCTCGGAACAATTAACCACACGCTTCTTACGATCGATGCTCTGGCGAAGCATGACATTCCTGTGCAGGGGCTTGTGTTCAATCGATTTAAGTCTGGCAAATTAAGTGAGGTCGAAAAAGCATCTGTATCAGAGATACTCGCCTATACGAAAGCGATCAAAAACTTCTATCTTTGTGAGAGAAAAAGCAAGAAGGGCCAGCTGAGGCTGACCCTTCTTTAATCGTTCTTCGTCTTGCCTGGCAGGATAATCTGGATCAGGGTCAGGACTTTTCCTCGTCTTTAAAAAGATCACGAGTATCGATCTGCTCCATACTCATCATTTCCGAAAGTGACTCTCCCTTACGGGTCGCGACCCAAGAGTTGGTCGGTGCCGTGGGTGGACCCGGGTAAATGGCATAGCGACTTATTGCCTCTGTATTAATGATAATCTTACCCTGGGGAAAGCGATCAAAGTGAAGAGCGGGCTGGTTAAAGAGATGGGTGAGACCCTGACGCGCCTCAACGCCCTGTTTTGCAGTCGTCTTATACCCAACAAAGAGCTTCTTACCACTTCTGAGAATAAGCTCCATCGCTCCGTGGACTTCATCCCCGACTCCAATATCGTCGCGGGTGCCCTTATACTTTCGACTCAGCATCGTCATGATATTCTTGAATTCCTCTTCATCAACAATGTGAGCTTCATTGAGTTGCTGTATTTTCGGCCAGTTCACCTCTTTGTCCGTGTCGAACTCGATGTATTCAATGGCCGAGGCGTTAAAGCTGGAGACAGCCATTTTACCATAAACGAGGATCTGTTTATTGGTGAAGATCCTGTTTGGCTGAGCGTTTGTGAAGATTTTCTGAATTTCCTGCTCATCAGGCTGGACGAACGAAAAACTTTCACCGTCGGCGATGTGAATGGATATTTCCATGATAATATTCCTGAGTATTGGATACCTTTTATAAATCCTGAAGGTTGAATCGCTCCTGTATCTTAAGTGCGCAAGTCCAATCACTTTCGCTCGACGAGACGGCTCTTCGCTTCTGTGGAAAGCATGGGAGGTTTGCAGGGTGGGTCACCTTAGAATGATCAGAAGCAAGGCGCGTCCAATGTCTTTGAACAGATTACTTGCGAAGCGGCCTGTAGCAGCTCCCTGTTATCGACCGCAGGTGATTTGCATGTTGATGTGGGATTAACCTCTGAGCTGGCGATAGAGAAGTAATCGGTTACAGAGCGCAAGATGGGCAATCTTGAGCAATTTGTTGTAAGCGCATTCAAACCGGGGTACAACTTTATTCCTTGTCTATACACGGGATTATCTTTGCATTGAACCCTTCTGGGTAAAAGCTCATTCATCAACTTGCCTTCGAGAAGTCACCGCCTTCAGATAAATCGTTGTATCTTCACCAGTGACATTCCTGTCTGTTTTTAGCGGGTGAAATCAACTTCTCAATTGCACCTCCACCGAGGTATAGACACACTTACTCATCGTTAGACAGTGGTATCATCAAGTTCTTCTCATGGATTCAACCTGGCCGGGGGTGAGGAGCTTGAAATTATGACTTTTGAGTAGAGAGAAAAACATGATGAAAGCATTCGCGAGGCCTGCACTTGCAGGCAGTATGATTCTTAGTGCCTTAGCCATCAGCACAATCCACGCACAACAAACAAACATCATCATCGACGGCCCCAACGGAATGGCCGAGGGAGATCTCGGGTTCAGTATGTCCAATGGCTGGCTGACAAGCAGCTTTGCTACGGGGTACGATAACAGCCCAACACTTTGGGCAACTTCATGGGATGGCAATGCCATCGAAGAAGAAGTCTGGGAAAATGAAGTAGAAAACCCAGAGGATCTTCAATGCGCTGCCTATGAACTCACACCTTACCTTTCTCCATACATTAAAACAGAAGCAGAAGTATATGCGTGGTGGGCCTCTGGGTCTAATCGCGCTCAGGATGCGAAGTACAGTGTTTTCCACGACACGGGGATTGATACGGTCACCGTCAATCAGACGCAGAATGGCGGGCAGTGGAATCTTCTGGGAACCTACAGCTTTACCGACGGCTTGTTGGTAAATCCAGGACGTCCGGTTAACCAGGTTCGTCTATATAATGATTTCACTCAGGGCAGTGTCGTCTCGGCTGATGCCGTGAAGTATTCGATCATTTCGCAGACTATCACTTTCGATGACGGTGAAGACAACTTCAACGGATCGAGCAACTGGTTTCAGAGCACAAGCGTTCCTGGATACCTCTATGAAGGTTATCATGCGAGAGCAACAGAGGCGACTTCAGACGCTGCAACATTCAGTTTCTTCCTGGAGGAGGCTGGTGATTATGAAGTACGAGCACGCTGGACATCTGGTGCAAACCGAAGCTCCAGTGCTCCGTATATCATCTATCACAGCCAGGGATCAACAACTGTCACCGTTGACCAGAAGCAGAATGGTGGACAGTGGGTTTCGCTTGGTACGTTCAACTTTAATTACGGAACGAACCACGTTAAGCTATCCTGCTGGACGACGCCTGGAGAATTTGTCATCGCCGACGCAATTCAGCTGAAAAAGTAACGGTGCAAGCAGAACTTAATAACTGATTGAAGCAATCAGCAACTTAATGATTGGGTGGTGAAACCGTCTTGGAAAAGCCGGGGGATCCACCCAATATTCATGCTTAACAGGAAACTGTTTTGATCGATGATCGATCAACTGCTTTTAAGAATCGCTGTAATTTGTCTATACTGATGATGATCCACTAGCTTAAGTCGCGCAAACTCCTGGGCTCTTGAAGCCCGCAGACACCGACCTCTTGAGTCTCCAGCTATTTGAATCATTTTTTTCAGGAGATCAAGATGACCGCTACGTTTGAAGAGATAGCCGCGTTTTCCTCCTATTTGCCAGGGGATATCTCCAACGGCGCGCGCCAGAACAGGTGTTCCAATCATCATCGCCTCGGAAATAGAAATGGGCATCGCTTCTCCGTAGCTTGGAAGAACAAGCAAGTCTGCGGCGGCAATAAGATCATGAGCATCATTGCGATACCCCAGATAGCTCATACCATCAATCTCAGCTTCTCCGACTCTGCTTATAACAGGATCCTTTTCGAACTTGTCGATTCCGCCGGCTACCAGCAATCTGGCTGCAGGATTATTCTTGTAGACCGATGGCCAGGCTCTCATCAAATCGGGAAATCCTTTTCGCTTAGAGAGCATTCCAAGAAAGAGGTAGACGAACTCATCCTCATGCAACCCGAGCTTCTTGCGAGTGGCTGCTCGCTTTTCTCGCAACTTACACAGGTCCTCAGGAACACCATTGGGAGAAAAATACCAGTGCGAGGTGGGCGTTGGAGGACCGAAAAGACGTATCCCCTTCCTCGCTGCAAAAATAGCCTCTCTGCATAGTTCGCGTACAACAAACTGCTTCACTTTCGAAGTCACTCCTGTATTCCAGGCTTCATGTACGTGAACGATAACAGGAAGACTCAATAGTCGAGCAGCGATAATCGGTGCTATCTGATAGCTGGAATTTACATAGACCTTGGTGATATGGAATTTTCGAAAGGCTTTCAAGTACTGCCTGATAAGATCTATTCGATTCCAGGCCACCGGAATCGTGTCTCTTTTACTGGAGTTGGAAAGGTCTCCAAACTTTACGTGCACATGGTCGATGAAATAATCTTTTTTCAGCGCGTCCTCGAGGGGACTCTTTGCTGGGAAGATCGCGAGATGTTTCCCATCGATGGATTGCTCACTGAGAAGGTATTTGTGAAGCCACTGGGATGCACCGGTTGGCTCTGGGTCATGAAAACAGAACGCGAAGCAATTTCTTGCACTATTGACGGGGGATTTCATTCCAGTTACCCCGGGATCTCTCGAGGCTGAGCGGGGCTCGCTTCCTCTGCTTGTTGTTCAAACCAGGCACGAGTCACAAGAGTCGTTGTTGCAAAGAAAACAGCAAAGAGGAATATTGTCCGGGGCCTCATAAAGACATCCGAAATAATATTCGCAATAAAGAACTGCGCAAACATGGCTGCCTCAGCTGCAAGCAGGTTTGTGTAGAGCGCACTCTTCAACCTCAGACTGAGACGGTAGGCCCTGACGAAACTGTGAGATGTCACAAAAACCAAAAGCACAAAAAGAAGTGACCCAATCAAACCATACTCTGTGAAAATCTGTATATATCCAGCATCAACAAAATGTGCGCGGTTATCATAGTAGAGATATAGAAGGTTGTTTTTAGGCTTAAAGTCTCTCCAGATCACATGAAAATGATTATGACCGACACCGAAAAGCCAGTGCTCTTTCCACATCTCGCTCGCAATCACGATTTTGTCTCGGCGGAACATCAGAGAATGGTCCATCATAATATTCGTCGCGGTACTGAACCGATCAGCCAGCTTCTTAAAGACCAGAGGAGCAGCAAGGACAGACACAGACGCTGCTCCTGCCATCAACAATGCCTTATGACGGTGTCGCAATAACAGCAACTGAGTTGCAAACATTCCTGCCATGATAATTGGTGTTTGTCTGTTGAGTGTAATCAGCGATACGAAAACGAGAAAAAAAGCAACTCCTCCATAATAGCATCTCTTGGCCCATTTATTCTCGATAGAAAAGAAAAATAATGCCATAGGGATCATCCACATCGCTGTAAACGAATAGACAATAGCATCTTTAGCGAGTCCATCAGGTCGCCCATTCCCTGGTCGAAACCCGGCCCCGATACTGTAGTTCATCCCTGAAAGAAATTCCAGAATCCCTGGAAAAATCACAACGAAAACCGTGACGAGCAAGAAAGACCTGAAGAGATTGAACAGCCATTCCAGTCTCCAATAGAGCATGCATATAAGAAAGAATGGGAACATATAGAATAGAAGCTGAACCGGATAAAACCCTGCCTCAGGTTTCAGGATTGAAGCGGCCAGTGTGATGTAGACAATGTTAATAAGAAAGACTTTAAGATCCATCCCGGCGGGGAAGATCTTGCGATATCGTATCAAATCGAAGGCGCCGGCCAGAAACAGGAGTGCTGCAAGACCTTTATTCAACGAGACAGGCAGGCCTGGTAGATATATGGCAGCTCCGAATGTTGTTGCATAGTAGAGAGGAAAACAGAATCGGGTCCCACCAAGGAAGGCTACTAAAAAAGCAAAGACCCCTCCGACCATGATAAAAGCGAAATTGAAGTTTCTCGCAAGGATGAAATAGATCAGATAGAGTGTAAATATTCCACCCCCCAAAAGAAGCAAGTACATCTCAGCCATTGATTTGAGACGCAACTGACGTAGAAATTGATTCTCTTTAAGGGACGAAAGCATCAGTGACTGCCTGCCTCATTCTTTGAGAACTTCGCCGCAAGTTCCATCCAGTCCGACACCAAATAATGATGTACTCCAGCCTGATACAGACGCGTGGCAAACTTGATAGTCTCTTTCAATCCTGGATCATCATAGACAACCTCAGAGATCTTTCTTGCATAGACGATTCTCTCAATCGCCAGCGAAAGAGCATTGTGCTTTTTGACTCGTTCATTGAAATACTTAAAGTATTCTGATTCAGGATGATCAGGCATACCGAACTTGATGACTTCCATGGAACCCGAGGGCTCAGTCCAGGCACCTCCCAGTCCGGGAGAAATTTCTATGATAAGGGGGCATTTAATCGCCAGAGTATCCATCAAATCTTCAAGAAGAGGCGAAGTCGAAACAAATAGTAACGATTTATCTTCTGGCAACGGTTTACTCATTGGCTTAATGGTAGCCTCGCGTTCCTTATCCCTGAATTCGCCGTGCTTCTTCTGAAAGCCTGGCAGCATAGTTCCATGCGATTCTTTCAACGAAAGAACTGGCTTCTTTTTGCCTTATCTCTGGTATTAACTTTTCTACAAGAGCCCAGTTACCCAAAAGCCTGTTTGCCCGAGCGTAGTATATAAGTCCCTGCATATCCATTGGTGGTGCTGATGAGGTATCACGATATCTTTTTTCAAGCCAATAGACTGCTTCCTCAGGATCCCGAGCAAGGTCGAGAGCGATAACGCCCGTAATTTGAGGAGCCATATGATTCGTCTTCGACAGTTGATGGATTTCTCCCTTGATTGCCTCATATTCTTCGGAATCTTTCTCATTGAGGAAAAGTGAATAGGCCAGGTATTGAGCCCGGGATATGGATTGAAACTTGGAGGCTTCATTCAAGTAGCTTTCAGCCTCGTCCCTGTTACCATTGAGAAGTGCAACCTGCAGTAACACCATCGTTGCATTCTCTTTCTGCATTTTACCCTCGTCAGTTTCTTCTGCCATTTCACGAGCTCGCAGTGCGAGTCTTCTCGCTTCCTCTGTCCTGCCTGCAGCGAGTGTGGTAGCTGGAAGAAGTCGAGCATATTTATCTTCTGATGGCACAGCTTCTACGATTCTCCTCAATCGATCATTTGCTTCTTCGCCAAACCCTACCCACATCAGATCAAGAACTTTAGAGAAAATCTTTTCATCAAACACCTCGGGATGAAAATAGTGAAGCGTCTGCATATATCGAACAATTTCAGAGTTGTTTCTTGTCGCATCTCTTTCCAGAAAATCGATAAGACTGATGAGAGCAGTAAAGTCTCCTGGATTCATGTTCACTGTTTTATAGAGGTCGAGAATCATCGCCTCATAGTGGGCACGCTTTTCTTGACCATCAAGGTTCTGGTGCAGTAGACGGTGGATGAAATGTCTGAGCCAATATATACCGTGATGATTTTGTTCTGTCAGAGTCATGTTCACGTCTGTCAAAGCGGTTTCTGCAAGTGTGGATGCATAGTTTCTTGTTTTCACAGCTGACTCAAGCTTGCCTTCCTGAGCCATTTCATCAGCCAGGTCATAGAATTTAATAGCTCTGAAGTACTGTGCCTGGGCGTTTACTCGATTCGTGTCTCCGTCTATCCAGGCAATTCTTCTCGCTGCGTGGGCGTCATTCCACCCTTGAATGAGTGCAACCTCAGCTGACTGATTGGAACTGTAAAAATTCAGAAGGTTGCCAGAACGTAGTGCCAGACTTGAGATCGATTGAAAAGGACCGATCGCCGCAGCTGAAACGAGGACGACTATTCCAAGACTTACAACTGAGAGTGAACCTCCCATGACGTACAAGGTTGCATGAATAAATCCTGGTTTGCCGAGGCTGGCCGGAAGCACAGTTCGCATTTTCTCGCCAAGACTTTGGCGAACTGATTCCTCTTCAGTGTCATCTTCATCATGAGGCGGATTGAGAGGAAAAATCCAAAGACGATCTCCAGCACTCCAAATCGCCAGCAGAATTACAAGCTGAAGCGCGATGGGAGGAACTCTGAGCGGAAAATCAACGAAGGCATGAAGTAGAATTCCGACTATCGAAAAGATGATGGCCAGCTGCGATGCGATATGATAGGGCATCAGGGTTCGATTGAGAACCTTAAGCCCACCAGCAATGAGGAAGTAGAGCCCTCCAAGAAGTAGGGCGAGTCCGACGATTCCCGATTCGATCAGAATCTGCAGGTATTCATTGTGCGCGCGCTGGGTCCTCAAGGGAGTCGGTGCAAGAAGTGTATTCCTGTTATCTGGGTCAGCAAAGTAATTACCTTGTGCTGTCGGATAGACATACTGAAACGAACCGAAACCATGGCCGATCAGAGGTGACTCAGGGAGCAACTCACTCATGGAAACGGCAAGAATTCTCAGACGAGTCTCTGTCAGCAGGCGCTCCGGTCGGAACTCAGCTGCTCGCTCAACAAGCGTTACATCCCGCCGGTACAGTGGATTAAACCGAGAAGGAATGATCTGCGTCAGAACGATAAACGCCAGAGCCACCGGAAACCATATATACAAGCGTGAATTCAAGTTCAGACAAGATTTTTTCCAAAGGAAGAACAGCATGAGCGCGCCACAAGCAACAACGATCGGAAGCACAGCGCGACTTTGAGCCAGGACGATTGCAAGAGACATGATAAGAATTCCACACAACAGTGAGACGCGTAATAACTTACGCCTTCTCGGCTGGATGGACAGCATCCACATGATGGAGACCAGAGTTGGGGTAATAAGGAAACTGGAAACGCCCGTATTGTGGCCAATAAATCCGCCCAGATTATTGCGGGCATTTTCATCACTGAAATCGATCCAGAATTTCATCACGGGGTCAAATTCAACCTTCTGAAAGATGACCATCGTTGCATTGATAATTCCAACTGAGACAATGACTGTCAGGATTTTCTGTACATACAGCCTTTCCCGTATCATATCTTCAGCGACCAGAAAGAAGAATAAGACGAAGATAATCTGCAACCAGGAGACAGTGGAATAGAAAAAACCGCCTCCACCTAATTTTGCAAAAAAACTTTCGCCACCATCAGCTCCAGAAAGCCCTACTGCCTCAGATGGAATACCAGGAGGCCAGAAGAGTATAGACAAGAGAGCGAAGATGCAAAACCCGGAGAAGAATAGAATCGGAAAAAATCTGTGAGACCGGCGAATTGATGAGTTCTGTTTATCTGGACTCTCAAAATAGACACGTCCAACGGTGCAGGATTCGAAAACCTTGGAAAGAAAAAAAGCAGCTGCCATAAACAACCCAAGTAGAGCCCAGACAGAAAACTTGGTTTCCAGGGTTGGCAGTGATCCTGTTATGAAAGGTTTCAATTGTTCATTGAAAAAATAATTATTACTAAAGATTTCCTGCAGCTTCAAGGCCAGATCATTTGGAAAGCTCAGGTGGTACATCAGTGGAACAGCAATGAGACATGCCAGCAGAAAAATCTCTGCCTGCTTCTTAAGAGCTACTGCGATCCACCAGAACGCATCCCCTTCCTGGCTGATGGGAGCTTCACTTGCCTTCCCCAGGGGCATTTTCATTCCCCAGGGCTTTCGAATGATGGTTGAAATGGATGGTTTTTCCACGTGAGACGATTCTCTATTCGTATCTATTCCTGAAAGCTCAAAAACGCGGCAAAGAAACCTTCAGGCCTCTCTGCCGCGTTGAAAGCTTAGGGAAGATTTTGGATCATCGCCAACCGAAAACCGGTCAAATTCGAAGGTTAAACTCACCAGATCCCGGGTTTATGGCCTTCTCATCCATTTTCTGCTGAGTTCACGGAAGTATTCCGGCGAGCGATCCGGTGCCTGGGTAGGCAACCTGAGCTGCTGATACTTCCTGTCCTCCATCTCTTCAGTGAGGAACTCCAGGGCCTCATCCATCTGAGGATCCTCTCCCGCAAGTTCGTTTTCTGGCGTGATTTCAATCACTGTATCAGGCTCAACACCGTAATTTTCAATGTCATAGCCCTTCTCAAGATCAACATAACTGTATGCTGGAACAGTCACGATTCCACCATCGATGAGAGAAGTTCTGAAATCGATTCCAACAACTCCGCCCCAGGTGCGCGTCCCGATGAGCGGTCCCATCTGATTGACTTTGAAGGTACGGGCGAAGATATCACCGTCCGAGCCACAACGCTGATTAATCAGACACGCCATGGGGCCCACGAAGACATCGGAAGGCACTCGCCCGGGAACGCTGAAGTGCTGAGTTTGCCACATCGCTGTTAGTTCCTGGTTCAGCCGGCGAATAATCAACTGGCTGACATTTCCGCCTCCGTTGAAACGGACATCTACAACCATCGCCTTCTTGTCTATCTGGCTGTAATATTGTTTGAAGAAAGCCTCCAGACCATCATCGCTCATATTTGGAAGGTGAATATAGCCAACCTCACCACGTGTTTGCCTTCCTACATAGCGCTTATTGTCATCAACCCACTGATAATAGCGAAGTGCCCGATCATTCTCGAGAAGCTTCACACGGCACTCAACAACCTCTCCACTGCCATTCCTATCATCAACTTCGACCAGGACTTCTTCTCCTGCATAGCCCCAAAAATACGAGTTGGGGTCCTTATCTGTGGAAACTGCCTCTCCGTTCACCGAGAGCAGGATTGCGCCATCGGCAATGTTCATTCCCTCTTCCGTTGCAAAAGGAGCATCATGTTTCGGGTTCCAGCGTTCTCCTTTGTAAATACGCTCGAGAATAACCTGATCTCCACTGCTGTCTGTTCCGAAATCAACGCCAAGTAACCCCGTCTTGGGTCCATCGATCTTAACGACATCGCCACCATTCCAGATGTATGTATGTCCATGACCTAGCTCGCCGATCATGTTACCGATCAATACATTCAATTCTGTCCGGTTGGAGATTTTCGGAAGATATCTCTTATAGCGTTCAACGATTGCTCTCCAGTCGTTGCCTGCCAGGTTTGCCACATAGAAGAAGTCTCTGTTATAGCGATAGACCTCATCAACGATCTGTTCCCATTCGGCAGTTGGTGTCACGTGTACTCTAGGCGCAGAGAGATTCGGTTTAGGAGCCTCATCGTCTATCTTGTCTGCATCAGTTTTCGAAACAATTAATTGCTTGTCCTTGAGCAATACAAGGAAATCGCCCTTCCGTGAAAGAGAGTAACCTTTGATTTCTTCGGCAAATGTCTCCAGTTCCGCTTCACGATCTCCATACTTATAGTTAACGAGATGATATTTGCCATCTTTCTGAGAAATGAAATAGACGCGGTCTTTAGTCGTTGTCAGTCCACTATAGCTACCGTTATCCAGGGGAAAAACGATGTGTCGGTTGAAGATATTCTCGAAGTCTATTTCGACAGGATCGACCTCTTCTTCCTTGTCTTCATCATCTTTATCCTTTTCATCTTCGTCATCCTTTTTATCGGACTCTTCCTCTTTGTAAGGGTCAGGCGTGCGAAAGGGATCCTCCGCATCTTCCGTCAGGAGGATTGCATAAACCTTCGTCGCGTCTGTATAGACCGATTCGTATTCATATGCAGATCGAACTCTGTTGAAGGATCGATCGGACAGATAGAATAAATACTCTCCGTCGTGTGACCAGGCAGGGCTGTAACTGTCAAACATGCGGTGAGTCACCGCCTGACTTGCTTCATTCTCCGTATCATAGATGAAGATACGGCGCATTTCATTGATCTCATCTTTTGCATAAGAAAGATAGCGCGAATCAGGTGACCAGCTGTAATGCCTGATTTCCCAGACCTCGCCTTTGTCCACTTCGTTCAGTCCGCCATCTTCTACAGAGGTCCAATAAAGCCTCCCTGTTTGATCTGCGAAAGCGACCTTTGCTCCATCAGGAGAAACGACGAGTTCAAACATGGGCTGAAAAGGATTCGGACGCTCAGAGCTGCTGACGATTTGCTCGACATCACTGCCATCCTTGGCATTTGCGCGATACAGCTCGTACTCACCTGTTCTATCTGACATGAAGACGATGAATTGATCTTCGTCGCCTGCATAAACAGCTTTGGGTTCTCTTGCTTCGGGTGTCTTAACAACAGGAATTGTCCTGCCTTCTTTCGCCGGAACCTGATAGACTTCACCACGTGCTGCGATGACCGTTCTCTTGCCATCGTTTGACACATCGTAGTCCTCAAGGTAATCCTTTGCCTCAACGATTTTCTCGCGAGTTTGAGTCCTGTCCGTTGGAATGGTTATCTCAATGAACGACTCCGTTTCCTGGTCGGCATTATAGACAAAAAGATCTGATCCATACTGATAGATGAGCCGATTTCTTCCATCAGACTCAAGATAGCGGACATCGTATTCACTGTGAAAGGTATGCTGCTTCAGGTCATTTCCCTGCTCGGTACAAGACCACAGGTTCAGGGTGCCATCACGCTCACTCAGAAAGAAGACGCGTCCATCAACGAACTGAGGAGACAGATCGTTGCCAGCGTACGTTGTTAATTGACGAAATGACTTTCTTTGCAGATCACCGATCCAGATGTCGTCTGCAAGACCTCCTGCATAGCGCTTCCATGTTCTATACTGAACAAAATTCCGATTAAAGGCAACAGTACGCCCATCGGCGCCAACAACGGCATGGCTTGAAGTGCCAAGAGGGAAGAGTTCAGGAACCCCTCCTTCTACCGAAATGCTGAACGTATTCCTTTCATAGAAGGGATGCTGCATCGCGCTTTGATATATAATATTCCGGCCATCGGGTGTCCAGGATGTGGGGGATTCTGTGTAAGGGTGCCAGGTGAGACGTTCGGGCTCACCACCTTCAATGGGCATCACGTATAGATCGGCATTCCCTCCGTAGGTTGCCGAGAAGGCTACTTTCGTCCCGTCGGGAGAGATTCTGGGATGGTATTCCAACCCTTCTCCCCTGGTAAGCCGCGTCGCGACTCCACCGTTTTCAGAAACAGACCATAGATCGCCTTCGCATGAGAAGACGATAGTCCGTCCATATATATCAGGATGCGTGTAATAGCCTGCGTGAGGCTCAGCACCCAAAGGCGCTGCGAGCGACGATGACATTATTAACAACGAAAATGATTTGACTACTTTTGATAAGTTGGTCCCACCTCGAAAAAAATCGAACATTCCTGTGACTCCACATGCTATTTTATTCACGACGTTTCTCTCTCCGTTAAAATAGAGCAAGTGAAGAAATACGTGAATGAAGGATTCTTTTCACATAGAAATGATTGAGCTGTTAAGACCCGATTAGAGTGATATGCGAAAGCCTCGCCCTCCAGGGATGATTCCCTGAAACAACTGCCACCTGATGGATATTATCCTAGACTCAGAACACGCTACATATAGGCCGCTCTTACCCGGGCGAATTCTCGTATAGCGCGATCCAGATCGACGTTGAGTGGGGCTCGCTTGCCCGCTCTCGGTCGTCCCGCCATCTTAACCCCCATTTTCGACAGAATCGCGCATCCAATCTCGGGCAAAGCATAGGGATGCAGCGCATCTCTCAGACGGAGCAGATCCGATTGAGCCTTCCAGACCAGCGGTAAATCAGGCTCCTCCAGCGAAATCCACGCTCCACTGACAAGCTCTGGAAGTAAAGTCGACAAAGCTCCCGCAGACGAACTGACCCCGCTCATAAACGCGGGAATGGCAACCGATTCATGGCCTGAGACAACACAGAAGCGCGGATCACAAAGACGAACGAGCTCCGACAGCAGACTGGCATCTCTCGTATAGTGAATAAGGCCCAGATAGTTATCAATCTTTGAAAGCTCTGCCAGTTGAGATGGGGTCAGCTGTGCGCTAACGGGAATGCCCGCCTGATGACAAATAATCATCGGTCCATGCAGGGACTTTGCGAGATCCTTGAAGAATTGAAGAATGCGATCCTGAGGAGTGTAATCATGACCTCCGGGAAGAAAAGCTGGCACGGCTTGAAGAACAGCCGCGGCACCCCGCGTCAAAGCCCACTCACTGAACTTGATCGCCTGACGAAAATAGACCGCAGGACGAGGTTTATTCTTAATATCCCCATCCCAAATCCCTGCAGTTCCGGCGATAACTGGCTTTCTGCCTTTCGCCACGGCCAGAACGCATCCAATCGCATCATAGACTTCCTGTTCCTTGTAAGCCCAGATGCTTCCTTCCGTGGAGCGAATCACAATAGCACTGACCGAGGACTTATCACAGACATAATCCGTGAGAGCCTCTATACCATCAAAGTCAATCTTTCCATCGAGTCGTTCAGGCGTGAAGAGAGGAGTGATGGCACCACAGAGAGCTGCGGGGTGTTCGTGCTGAGAAACAGGATGAACTATGGTCTGAATTTGAGGGATCAACGTAGGGACTTCCTTTGAATCACAATTTCGAAAGCATCTTTGCTTTTATCATCTGTGCT
The DNA here is from genome assembly GCA_964437365.1 of uncultured Candidatus Sumerlaeota bacterium. Taxonomy (GTDB): domain Bacteria; phylum Sumerlaeota; class Sumerlaeia; order SLMS01; family SLMS01; genus CAYTGM01. The sequence goes on from CAYTGM010000003.1 coordinate 269,050, forward strand.
TCAGAAAGGGGTATCCACGCAAGGAAAAGAAAAGCTGTGGGTAACTTTTTCAGGAAGTTTACCTCAACCAGAGTTGGGCACAGGCCAGATCCGAGAGATCGTCAAAAGTGATATTCAAAGTAGTGGTCAAATAGCTGGTGAGAGAAGATGGCGGACCTGCATGGAAAAAGACACAGTCATAGTGATGCTCACTCTAGACTTTCAGGCGCTCAGAGCCACTGTTCGCAGCCAGCATCTTCTGCGAGCAAGGCACGAGTCGACTGGGGTCAACCAACCTCATTGAACGAGCTATTAAAGAGCTGAAGAAACGAACAAAAGTGA